>NZ_FOPH01000051.1 GCF_900113415.1 Oribacterium sp. WCC10
AGTGGTAGACAATAGCTAAGAGGCAGAACAGCATTTTATGCCGCCTGCCTCTCTCAATAATCTTTTAATAGATTAAATCAAAACGAAATTTTTATCATCAATTCAATCTGTTTACACAGAATTTTTTACACTACCTCTGGCATAGCAGCTTGGGTAAGCTCATTAAGTTCCTGAATCCTTTTTTCAATCTCAGGATCTTCTATATAGCCAAACTGTTTATCAGTCTCGATGTAATCAGTATATAAGCTTTTCCATTCACTGTATTCTTCATCCAGTAGATTGCCATCATCACATACTTTGCGAATGTGGCTCCAAAGACGAAGGCTTTCTTTCATCTGAAGATAGTTCAGCTCTTCAGATGGAGTAGCATCCTTCTTTAATGGAAACTGTAAAAGATGAACTTCGCCATCAACCAGCTTTGGAATAATTCCATAGCGGTCCTCCAGTTCGAAAAGAATCTGAACAGCGCTAAACACCTTTGCAGGGTTAGGATCAGCTAAAGCATGCTTATCTACACCTAAAGCATCAGCAATTGTATTAAGAGTAACTTCATCCGGATATCGATTACCAAGCTCGTAATTACGAATAGTGGATTCGTTTATTCCCAATGTTGTAACTATTAAAAAATGTAAAGAGGAGCCTGCAAAACGGAAGCTGGTCAACAGAACTGCTGTGTGAGAACACGGATATGTTTTGTATATGACTTAGTATATGTTTTGCAGGCTTCTTTTCTTTTGGTTATCTTTTTCTGATTCCATCTACAGCACTCAGGATATAAGGCTTTATCGGATCGGTTTCCTTTTTGGAAGGCACCAGAAAGGTGCGAAAGATGAAGAAGAACGTTGAAATCGACACAACAACTGT
Source organism: Oribacterium sp. WCC10 (assembly GCF_900113415.1). Taxonomy (GTDB): domain Bacteria; phylum Bacillota; class Clostridia; order Lachnospirales; family Lachnospiraceae; genus Oribacterium. The sequence goes on from NZ_FOPH01000051.1 coordinate 865, forward strand.
AGGAGGAAGAATTAAGTATCTAAGAATAAAAGCCGAGTTATCACAGTCAGAACTGGCAGAGAAGATGCACATTCAGGATCGTTCCAATATTTCTTTGTATGAAACTAACAGAAGATCCGTCTCATGGTCTTTGGCTGTAGAGCTTGCTGGAGTCTTGAACAGTACTCCTAACTTTATACTAGATGGAATTGTATCGGAAGACCCGACAATAGCAGAGATAGAACATTTACTCAAGTCTGTCAGAACGGAGGCTGTAAAGAAAATGATACTTCAACAAGTTAAAGCTGCCGTAGAATTTGAAAGAGCAAATATGTATTAAAACTACTGAATGTGACAATACGACTCAATCGTGTTACATACTTAATAACTTTGCTAATTTAAAATATATTTGTCAGACAAAAAGAGTAACGCGCTACTTTGGTAATCAATCAACTGAGGAGAATTTTGATGGAAGTGGAAGCAAAGTATTCATATGTGAAGAAATTACATCATTATTCAAGATCTGATCCTGAATGCAAAGCTAAGTTCATTCTAAAAAACTATGAGCGATTTCCTAAGATAATAGCGGGATATGAATCTAACTGGGCAATTATCGTCAAGGCCGAGAAGCGATACAACGAAAAAGCCGCTTCGGGAGAGCTCGGGGTAAGAATTCAAAAAAGTGGAACCAGTAATCCAACAATGAATGAGGCAATTGCAAATTTAGAGCTAAGTACAGCCAGATCTGAGACCGATCTTCGACATGTCCTAAAGGGAACTGATAATCCTGACCAGCATGTGAAAGATAAACTCATCATCCAGGATATGCAGGATGACTACACCATCTTGTGTAATGCCATATATGCACTAGGAACCAAAGATGAAGAGATGTTTGTTAGATACTTAACAAGAGAAAATGAAGCTCTTCAAGATCTTGCAGATGAGTATAAGATGGAACTAGCAAATTTCAAGAAACAGATTTATAGCATAAAAAAGGCTGTGTTTCTTTCTACTGTTGAATGTATTGATCTCAAGTACGGAATAATAGAACGGAGGTGACAAACTATTAGTAGTCAATAGGTTTTAAACAAAATTTTGAAATTATTGGTTTGAGGGTAACTTTAATAAACCATCTGAATACACCGT
>NZ_FOPH01000050.1 GCF_900113415.1 Oribacterium sp. WCC10
CCGAATTACGAAAAGAACTTCCACTGCTTTTTATTTGTCAATAAAGTAAAACTGCGCCACAGCCCTGGCAGGCCATCGCGCAGCGATTTTGTTCACTTTGAATTTATATCACTGTATATCCTTCAGAAGCTAATATAGTCAGCGCTCTTTCATAATTGTTTTCTTTCACAAGAATATAATCTGTGTTGTATGTAGATACTGCAAAGATTCCTATCTTATGCTCCGCAAGTATACCGGACAGTTTTGAAAGAATTCCAATCAATGAAAAATCGAGAACTCCTTGAATACGGAAGCCTCTCCACCCATCATCACGTTCGAGCGTGATTTGTGGCGTATCTTCCGTTTTACATACAAGTGACAATTCTTCATCCGTCTTACCTATAAAATAGAAATCGGACTCTGTGTTGATACTCGATGCGTCTGTCACTTTACAAACAGTAAGTTTATAATCTATTTTCTTCAGTTCCATCTGTAGTTCCTCCCATATAAATCCCGATTTTCCATCGACTCTAAAACCTGTAATTCAATTTCCCATCAACGTTTTTGTGGTTTCAATCACATCTTTATGCCTCAGATTGCAGGGATCGAAGTGGATTACGACAACCCCATACCCAGACAATCCCATGGAGCAAGTCCTATATTTGCAAAAATAGTAAGATGGACTCCGAATGCAAAGATAAAAAGTCCTGCGATAATCCTGATCCATCCAAATATGGTATCCTTTTTCATAAAACGTCCATTTCGTCAATAAAACTGTATTACAAACTACTTAACAAGCTCGGATTCTATTGTTTTGATAGCCAATCTTCCTTTGTCATTAGGCTTACATGGCCTGTTCTCTTCTCGTGCATCAGAGGTACATCCACATTCTCAGATCGCCATTGATACCTAAAGCCGCATTTCTCCTGAACACGCTTGGACTTGATATTACCTTCATAATATCCGATCCAGATTTTCTTCATACCTAAGTCTTCAAAAGCATGTCGCAGCATTTCCTTCACTGCTTCCGGCATGATCCCCCGTCCCCAGAACGGTTTCCCAAGCCAGTAACCCATCTCGCATTCGTCATCTCTTTCAGTCATATCGGTATGCCCGTTCAGCTTCAGTTCGATTGCGCCTATAGCCTTGCCTTCTTCTTTCAGACATATAGCATAAGCCTCTTTCCCGTTTAACACATTCTTTATTACATCCAGGCTCTCTTCGATACTCTTATGAGCAGGCCATCCGGCAATCGGACCCACATCCGGTTCACTGGCATATTTGTATAAATCCTCTGCATCGCCTTCATTCCAGCGGCGAAGGATCAATCGTTCTGTTTCAAGCATTTTCTTTATCCTCTTTGTGATTAGATTATTATCTTTCTGTAAAATGGCCTTATTAAATAACTCATATTACTCCTCGTTGCTGCCAATAATACCTGTCTTCAGATACAGAATTAAAACGTCATATTAAAATTCCTTCTTCAGTCCGACCATCATCTTTTCAAGTCTGTCGCCAAGCTCTTCTTTCAATATCTCATAGGCATGTTTCTCAGTACAATGCCCGGTACAGACATAATCTATATCCTTTACTTCGATTCCAAGTCCCTGCATATTATTCAAAAATAAGTCAGAAGCTCCTGCATCTACAAGTATCTTTTTATCATTATACTCAACAAGAACGGACAGTCCCCATTCTCCTTTGAACAAACCTGTCGAAGTATTATCAACGATTATTGTAAGCTTAGTGTTCATAGCTGATCTCCGTATTAAGATTGTCTATTTTAATTATCTCCCTTAACTTTATTTTCATAGCCTTATAGAAACATATCCTCTCATTGAGAAAATAAATATCAGGAGACATACCGCAAAAATAACAACAGATAGTATGATCTTCACCTTTCCGGAAAATACTGAGACATATGGTAGTTTTATTGTTTTAATTCCCTCACAAAACATCCATATCCCGCCGCCCATTCCAAGTGCGGATGCAGCTGCCAATATAAGAAGCAGTAT
>NZ_FOPH01000049.1 GCF_900113415.1 Oribacterium sp. WCC10
GGGAGCCCACTAGACTGTAAAGCGTCTGTATGTCAGATATAAAAGTGGTTTCGGAAAAGAAAACGGCCATGAATACATCCTAAGAAAAATGCATCCACAGCCGTGAGGTTGTAATAATCAGAAATGTTCACCTTTGCCTGCTTCGACTTTCTGGATATTGATAGTATATGAAGCCTCTCCGTTCTTTCGGATATAGGTCTTGATATATACCGGAAAGCAAATATTTGAATTAAGTTCATGGTAGCTTTCAGGTGCATAATCATCAACATAGTATTTCCGGTCATCGTTGCCTTGTACAGTATAAGTAACGATCTCGGTGGTAGGGTTGTCGCGTGGAACCATACGTCTGGTCCTGTCAACTATGATGCCTGAAAGAAAAAGTCCATGTGTGGTTTTGATTTCGGTATTGGCATCGAGTGGTTTACGACCGCGTCTATTCATAAACTGTTTCCTCCTTGTGATTGAGTTTTGACTTTATGTCATCGTACATTTCTTTGTAGGTGACATGATGGTCGAGGAAGTCCTTGAGAAGACCAAAGAATTTCTTTCCCAGACCGTGACATGACCCGAGAGAACAGGAAATGTACGCAGTAGCCAGATCGGTTGTTGTATAGATATCATTTTCTTTAAGAATACGGATGTAACGCTTGAAATCTCCGTTAATAAGAACGAGATCTTCAACAGGGATATCGAAGACATCGATATTTCGGATTGAATGGTAGTTGTCATAAGTGAATTCTGATCCTGTTTTCATCATGTAATACATGGCAACTGATAACTTACGAGCAACGGCATTTGCGGCTTTTTTCTTCTTGCCGGTCTGTTGCTGGAGGTTGTAACCCCAAATGCCAAACATTTCGTTATGTCGATGAATAAGACGATGAGCACACATGTTCAACGCTTTATGAAGAGGTTTGTTTCCTCCACGTTTGACGGTACTTGTAACCTTGCCTGCACTGATCTTAAGACTTGGGTCGAGACCACAATAAGCAGACAGAGCTTTGGCATTTCTGAAGCGTCTCGGAGTGATGACTCTTGCAAGCCATAAAACAGCTGTCAGTTCACCAATCTGTGGAGCAGTTGCAAGTATGCGTATCATTTCATCGCCGGGAATTCTCGTTGTATCTGTTTCCCATTCCATTGAACGGGCTTTTTGGAAAATCCTGGATTTACATTCATTAGCCCGAGCTGTAAAGTAGTCATATTTTTCGTATTCATTTCGGAGGACCATGCGTACTTCTAAAGGAATGGGTATAGGACATAAACCTTCGATGGAACTTGGATCATCAGATATTTGATCTTCCACAATGGCGCGGATCATTGGATCCTTAACAACACTGCCGCTGCGACCGACAGTAAAACCAAAACGTGTAATGATGTTGTTGATACGGTTCCCGGCAGCATTGGCATCATGGATGAACCGTTCACGTTGGTCGATCAGTATGCGAAGAGTTTTGACATCTTCGCTTGGCATATAGCACTCTGACCAAATATTTATCTGATCATGAAGTGCAAGCAGACGGCTGTCCAGTACATCAGTCTTACGCTTGGTGGCTCCGGCTATGGTTGGATTGATTATTGTGGGATTGCCGTTAAATGCCATACACACGGGCATATGGTAGCTGGCTGTAGATTCAACAAGATAGTGAAGTGGTTCTGAAAGATCAGGGACTGGATCTGCTTTCGTACTAAGGATGTTGATGCACCATTCGCGAGCAGCGACAAGGCTTGTCCAATCCGTCGAAAAACGGCCCTGGGCTTTATTTATAAGTTTACCGTTACGATACCGGACACATACTTCGATGAATCTTGAATGACAGTCAATGCCGATGCCATACTCTTTAACGTACTCGATATCATCATCCGGAATCGTATCGAAATCTTCAATGACAGAATCAGGATTACGGATCAGTTCAGAAAGGCGAGGTTGCTTATTATGTAAATCTTTTTGCATACAATACCAAACGGAGTGATTTCTCCGTACCTCCTTTGCTATAATCTATAAGGTATTTGCAATAGATGTCATGTAGCAACAGGTTCAATGGTAGGCGCATTTCACGCAGTGTTATCGCCGACTGTCCTCATATTTATCTGATGAGGCGGTACGGTGTAGACAATTCTCCTCTAGGTGCTTTCAAGGCGACACGACATAGCACGCAGATACCGCAGGACCCAGGCTCCCTAAGAGCGTTCATGGACGCTAAGGTGTGAGACGGGTTCATGAAATGATCGAGACGATAAGTCTCTTCTATAGTGATTATAGATTCTGATAGGAAGAATTTGCAGTCTCGAAATAGAATGAAAATCTTGGTACGGTGAAAGGATAGGCATTTGGAGGTTGCGGATATGGCGAAAACAGACAAGGTATTGACGAACGACCCGGTGGTATTAAGGATACTGGAATTGATCAGGAAAAGAAGGAAAAAGGAAATAGATCTCGCCGGGTATCTGGGCATACCAACCGGATCCATGGCTAAATGGAAGTATTACGGAAGTACATCGTACCTGAGATATGTAGAGGAAATATGCATATTTCTTAACACGACACCGAATTATCTTTTCCTTGGGCATGAAGAAACAGTAGAAAGTCTGTCATTTGAAGAAAAAGATATAATTCGAATGTATCGTGACCTGGATGAAGGAAGAAAGAACTGCATCAAGGAAACTTTACGATATTTAACATAAATGAGATAGATTAATACGAAGTGGTAGAAAAACCACTTTTA
>NZ_FOPH01000047.1 GCF_900113415.1 Oribacterium sp. WCC10
GTCGGGAAGAGCAGGACATCTCTGATGGCAGCACTATCTGTCAGCAGCATTACCAGTCGGTCAATGCCATATCCTATTCCACCGGTAGGTGGCATACCGATCTCCATAGCATGCAGGAAGTCCTCATCTGTATGGTTGGCTTCCTCGTCACCTGCCTCAGCAAGTGCATCCTGAGCCTTGAAACGCTCTCTCTGATCGATAGGATCGTTAAGCTCTGAGTAAGCATTACACATCTCACGTCCGTAGATATAAAGCTCAAAACGCTCAACCTTTGAAGGGTCTGATGGCTTCTTCTTTGTAAGAGGTGAGATCTCAACAGGGTGATCCATGATGAATGTAGGCTGGATCATCTTCTCCTCGCAGAATGTCTCGAAGAAGAGGTTCTCGATATCACCGATCTTGTGGTGATCCTCAAACTCGATGTGGTTCTTCCTTGCAAGCTCACGAGCCTCCTCAAGGTCCTTAACTGTATCGAAGTCGATACCTGTCTCCTCCTTGATAGCCTCTGTCATGGTCAGACGACGGAATGGCTTTCCAAGGTCGATTTCTGTGCCCTGATATGTGATGGTTGTTGTACCGCAAACCTTCTCAGCAAGATAACGGAACATGGACTCTGTAAGCTCCATCATACCGTTGTAGTCTGTGTATGCCTGATAAAGCTCCATAAGTGTGAACTCAGGATTGTGACGGGTATCTACACCCTCGTTACGGAATACACGGCCGATCTCGAATACTCTCTCCAGGCCACCGATGATAAGTCTCTTAAGGTAAAGCTCAAGAGAGATACGAAGCTTAACGTCCTCATTGAGAGCATTGTAATGTGTCTCGAATGGACGTGCAGCTGCACCGCCGGCATTGGAAACAAGCATAGGAGTCTCAACTTCCATGAAATCACGTCCTGCAAGGAAGTTACGGATCTCACTGATGATCTGTGAACGCTTGATAAATACCTTCTTTGACTCCTCGCTCATGATGAGGTCAACATATCTCTGTCTGTATCTTGTATCAGTGTCCTGTATTCCGTGGAACTTCTCAGGAAGCGGATAGAGAGACTTTGAAAGAAGTGTAAGCTTCTCGGCATGAACAGATGTCTCGCCTGTCTTTGTCTTAAATACATAACCCTCGATACCGATGATATCGCCGATATCAAGCTTCTTGAATGCCTTGTACTCGTCCTCGCCGATACCGTCACGTGCTACGTAAGCCTGGATTCTGCCCTGCTTGTCCTGAAGGTGTACGAATGAAGCCTTACCCATGACACGCTTCAGCATGATACGTCCGGCAATGGCTACATGCTGATTCTCAAGAGTCTCGAAATTCTCTCTGATCTCCTCTGAATGATGTGTCTGCTCGAACTTTGTTATCTCAAATGGATCCTGTCCTGCTGCCTGAAGCTCTGCAAGCTTGTCGCGACGGGCCTGTACGATATGATTGGTATCCTCAACCGGCTGATTCTGCTGATTGTTCTGCTGATTCTCTGCCATGTTTCTCTCCTCTTGAATATGAAATCTACACATGAAGAACTATGTGCCTTTTCCTGATGAGTGCAGATATCTCAGCCGCACACACCACTTTATGCTAATGAAGACGGCCGGGCCACATTCACCCCGCCGTCCGATATTTTACCTTTGATTCTATGATGATGTTCCAAAAGATCCTAAAGCCCGAATGCTTTACTCTTAATACAGGCAGCCGGCACTTTTATATAAGCCTTCCACACATCATGATTTAACTAATATATACCTGATTTACTCAGCCTCGTGACGGGCAACCTCAAGCACCTTGAACTTAAGAAGACCTGCCTCAGTCTCGACCTCAACCTCATCACCTACAGTATGGTGAAGAAGAGCATGTCCAACAGGAGACTCGTTTGAAATCTTTCCTGTAAGACTGTTAGCCTCTGAAGAACCAACGATGAAATATGTAACTTCCTCATCAAACTCCTCATCAAGAAGAACTACGCGGCATCCGACATTGATTTCACCATCAACAGTGTCGTCAACTACCTCAACGTTCTTAAGAAGAGCCTCCAGCTCAACGATTCTTGCCTCGATATCACGCTGCTCATCCTTAGCTGCATCATACTCCGCATTCTCTGAAAGATCTCCCTGCTCTCTTGCTTCCTTGATCTTTGCAGCGATCTCCTGTCTACGATTTACCTTGAGATCGTGAAGCTCAGCCTCATACTTCTTGAGACCAGCACGTGTGAGTAAATTCTTCTTTACTGTCTGCTCTTCTGCCATGTTTGCCATAGCTCCTTTCACAATACAATCTGATCTGACTTTACCGGTATACGGTACTCTGTCATATATAAAATGCTCCGTTCTGAATGAATCTTCAGTCTTCCGATTTCCTGCGACTTCCTGTCCGGAAATACATAGAAGTTGAAACACCATCACAAAATGGAAGATGATTCAACCGAAACATATGGTTACAAACGGTAATTACACATCCTCAGGACATAACTCTCCCGATAATTCATGCAATTTTACAAATGCTGATTTTATACATTAAACTGTAGTTTGTCAACCAACTCATAGAGTTTTTCTATGCTCTCGGCAGTATTCACTTCCGCTCTCAGTTTTGCCGAATTGGGCTGTCCTTCTGTATACCATGAGATATGCTTTCTCATCTCCCTTATGGTAGTAAACTCGCCCTTGATCTCACGCATAAGTTCCGCATGTCTGTGAATCATTTCAATAATTTCTTTTATTTCAGGCTTAGGAAGAAGTTCTCCCGTTTCAAGCAGATGAACTGTCCGTTTTATAAGCCATGGATTGCCCTGGGCGCCTCTCGCTATGGCTACTCCGTCGCAGCCGGTCTCATCAAGCATTCTCTTCGCATCTTCCGGTTCGAAAACATCTCCATTGCCAAACACAGGTATCTTAACCGCTTCCTTTACTCTTCGTATAACATCCCAGTCGGCTTTACCTGCATACATCTGGGAACGTGTCCTTCCATGAACAGTTACGGCAGATACTCCGGCACTTTCCGCCATCTTTGCAAACTCTACTGCCGTATCATCCTCTTTCATGAATCCCTTACGGAACTTAACAGTTATTGGGGTATGGCACTTCTCAACCATTTGACTCAATATCTCATATGCGAGATCCGGATGATTCATAAGGTCGCTTCCCTCATGATTGTTGACTATCTTTCCTACCGGACAGCCCATATTCACATCTATAATGTCAAATCTGTCTTCAATCTGATGCGCGATATCAGACATTATCTCAGGATCTGATCCGAAAAGCTGCACTGCCACAGGACTTCCGTCCCCCCCACGGGTCATCAGTTCTTCTGTATTTTTATTCTTATATAAAATAGCTTTCGCACTGACCATCTCGGTGACAGTCAATCCTGCACCCATCTCATGAACCAGAGTTCTGAATGGAAGATCCGTAACTCCTGCCATAGGGGCCATATAAACATTATTTTTAAGTTCTATATTACCGATTTTCATTAAAATACTTTCTAAATATCCATAAAATGAGGATTAATGTAATCAATCCCAAAGGAGAAGATGTCATTCATAAGCGCTTCGCGCGGGCATTTTCGAGTGATTTCGACCATGGTCGAAACCAGTCTCGCCGATTGGAGGGCATCCCCATTTCTTCGAAAAGGGGATCAGTCCCCAAAAAGTGTATGGTACGCTGTGTTCTCTGCATCAGGATCGTCAGGGTGTACCGGCATATCCCATGAGCCTGTCATTCTGATGGAGCCCTGTTCTTCTTCCGAAACCATAGTAGTATCAATATGGTCATCCAATGCCGACATTTCCTCACTTGTAGCTCTTCTTACTTCAGCGATTCCTGTAGGGTTGTTTGCTCCCGGCTCTGCCTTCTCATCCTCCTCAGTGATCACAATCTCGGATTCACCGTGGCTGACATTACCGTGAAGTGCCTGAATAGCCTTATAGTATGTCTCAAGCTTTGTAAAAAGTGCTTCATACTTTTCCGCTATGGAATCTATCTTCTTTCTCGAATTGTCCTCGTCAAACATTACATCTCCATCTTCATGCATTGACTTAAGAACGAGCCTTGAATCCCTGTTAAATTCCATAAGGAAGATTCCACCTACCTCCTCTGTGTATTCAACTGAGATTATCTTAAGTTCTTTCAGAACATCCTCAGGAAGATTGTTGTACTCAGGATTCATAAAAAACTTCTGGTTATATGAATTCGCAGCGCAAAGCACTGTGTTTCCGCTCTCCATACTTGAGTTTTGTTTGTTTATGTCTTTATTGTCTATGTTTGCCATCTATATATTCCTCCCTGTGGAAGTATGTATAACATTATTTGGTTCCCGAAAAAGATCATTTCCTCTTTCCGGCCATTCATATGTTAATGCATAATCATAACTTAACTTTCACCGAACTGAGATTACTCTATCCGGCTAATCAGTAACGGGCATATTATCACATTTTATCATTGCATGCAATCATAGCCTGTCCTCTTTACGTTCTTTTAATTTTTTCATTACCACGTATAATCCAATCATGTTAGAAAAGTGATTGGATTCTTCCTTTCTCCCAGGTTCTCTGGGCTATTTCTAATCCTTTTCTGATATATTTATCTAGGCACTGTGGATTTGTTTTTCATTAATTACAGCTTTGACTGGTAGGAGGTGACTCAGACCACAGCTTGTCGTCTAATACTGGTAATTAGTTTGTTAACGCTTGACGTTTAGATTTACGTGATTACACAGTCGATCTCTCTGTGGTAGACAACAGTGCCAACTATAATAGTCAGGAGGTTTTATCTAATGTCTATGTTCTTTGCTGGAATTGATATTTCCAAGTACAAACATGATTGCTGCATTATAGCTGCAG
>NZ_FOPH01000017.1 GCF_900113415.1 Oribacterium sp. WCC10
ATTCGGACCTCCGACTACCTATAGACCATTTGCCGTTCTCCCTTTTTGGTCGTTCGATATTCCATCCCTTCACACTAGGAACGGAGTCTATGGGTTCTCCCCTGTTGACACTCCATCTTTGTATTACATGAATAGCTCCTTCCGACACCGCCAAAGCATCTGCCATCTCGCCATAACGAAGGCAGATATATCGACTTCCGTACTGTCAACTACGTCGTCCTTTGGATTTATAGTCTTTCGGTGCTCAATCACTATCCCTGCAACCATGCTGTCTACGCTTCGTGTAGCACGTTACCATACCACACGCAAGACTCGCTTCCGATGCTGCGGCTTACAGCTTATCGGGCGGACGTTTGCAATCCACTATATGAAGCGCCCTTAGCAGGGCGCACTGACAGGCACCAACGTCTTGATATTTTCCTTTTTTCTGCCAACCTTTCTTATTTCAGATGCATCTGAATGGTTTAGCTCAACAAGAATATGAATTATTTCGATTTCATGTCCGTTGAAATCTACAAGCTGTCTTATGATATCAAAGCCATCAAAATCATCAGAAAAATCCTTCACTACACAATTTGATGATTCCAGGTCCTCTATACTTGACTGTATTCCTTTACCACTAAAAGCATTGGCATAATCTTTTTCAAACAGTTTAGATAAATAATCCCGGTACGATTTCCATTTTTTCTGACTCGTATCACTATCATTCACTGAATACGCCAACATAAATACGGGACTTCTGTAATCCACATCGTTCCCTAAAACTTTTGCCATATGATCTTTATATGTTGCTTTACCTGAGAATTTACCCAATACAAATGCCTCAAACAGCTCCCTATCTGAACGTGGCTTTACACTAGAAATCATCATATCAACTTCAGACGAAGATTCTACACCGAGCTGCTTCCATATATTCCCTGTAGTACTCATCTTTTGCTGAACAGCAGCAGTTACATTAAACAGTTCCGTATATGCCATATTGAAACATTCACGGAATAAGATACTTACATGGTCTTCCATAATTTTAGCTAACTGTTTTGAGTCTTTCCCCCTTGCATTTAACAACTTATTTACTTCCAACAGATATGGTACTGAACCCTTTATAGTCCGACAGGTATTAATCACTGCTTTCAGTAAGAAAGCTCCATACCAATCTACGTCAGCCTCAATTGGTATACTACATTCCGCAAGTAATTTGGATTTATCGGCAATAGGTCTGGTCATATAACTACGTAAATAATGTACTATGTTCTCATCTTCATCTACACCAGTTGGCCTGCATCTTAATGTGGTATCCGGTTCTTCATGATGATTTTCATCTTTGTTTTCGCTGTTAGAATCCATCATCATATACAGCATAGTACCATCAAGTCGTATGGCAGTTGTATCTTGAATATGCAAAAACAAAACAGATATATTTTTTTCAAGCATTCGACCCACATCTGCCAATAGCCCTAAATATTTATTTCTAAGATCTTCATCCCATGCTTCTATTTCTCCTAATGTAAACTCATATATCCATCTGAAATCATCATTAATTCCTTTACGGTCTATTGATAAATCCTCTGTCGTATCTGTGCCCTTTAAGTTGTTTAACATAACATAGATGCAGTATAAATAATTGTAGCACGCAGAAAATGAATACTTCTTCCTATCCTTCCCCTCAAGTATCAGTCTCCACTCATGCAACGCCATTTTGTAATCTTTAACACTTGAAATATCATGAGTTGTCATGGCAGCAAGAAAAAATGTGTCGCCGGTTTTTCTTAATTCTTCAAATCTTCCGGAAATATAAAGAAATCTCTTTTTCAAACTCTCCGCTTCTAGATACACTGTACTGTTCTCTGAAAATCCTCTGTTTTTATAGAACGAAAGACGATTGTTCAAATCAGACTCAATATATGGATAGAGACATTCGATTTTCCTCTCCAGCACACAATCTATATATTTCTCATTATTGATTTTGGGGACAAGTTCCGCTTTCTCTGATCTACCAACGATTCTTGAAATCTCCTTGATAATTTCTTTCACCACATCATCGTCATCAAGAAGTCCCGAAAATAATACGAGCTCAGAGAGCTCACATCCAAGTAACTTATCAAGAAATGCTTCAAACAACTCACTACTCGTTTTTATAGATTCAAACGCAGCTTTAACAACTCCGTCCATGTCATACATTACGATATTGTCATAATTCAGAGCTGAGGTTGATATCATTATTTTATCAAGAAGTTCTTCCAATAGAACCATTGCATCTTTATCAGAAGCTGCTTTTGTCAAAAACGCTATGCTGATTTTAAGCCTATACTCAAAGTACTTAATTTGCTTTTCTTTATCGCTATAATCAAAACCAAAAAGTGTTTTCTTTTCATCCAAAGGCAATACAGAAATATGCCGTTCAAATATCTCTCTGCTGAATGATTCTTTAAATACTCTTACATCAATAAAATGACTGAATCCGTCATTTTCACCCACCAGCACTCTATACATGGATTCATATGCGGTTTGAAGAAGGCCAGCTATAATTTCACCTGCAAAATAACCTGCGTCGAGCGCTTTGTCTGTATACTCTGCAAGAAGATAAAAGCATCTACTATGCTCTACATCACTGTGTTCGGATTCCATAATGGCTTTAAAATAGTCCGAAACCCCATTAGAAATCCGTTCCCCATAATTTCTTTTAAAACCAAGGTCCATCAAATGTTTGTATACGCAATAATATGGGTTATCATATGTATCGGATTTCCTTGAGCATTTATTCTGATGTACCAAATATAACATGACATCCAGTATATCCCTGGTTTCCGGAAAATAAGTTCTCTGCGCATAAAAGTCAAAAACCTTTTCAATCACATCACACAAGGATGATACATACTCACGAATCTGTGTTTTTTCCATCGGAACATTAGAAAGCAACAGCTTTGCTCCCGGATAAAATGTTTCCGAATGAAGCATCATTTCCAAAATGCTTTCCCCTGGAACTGATATGTTTGAAGTTGTTATTCTGTCACTGTCGAAATATATTTTGAGCAACTTATAGACATCTTTCCTGCCCATAAGCTCCACGTATCTGATATTATTAATGATGCTTCCGAGATAAAAATAATCGCCCCATCTTTTTCTATATTGGCAAATATAAGTATCTTCATATAAAGGTGAAGTATAATTTCGAAACACTCTGTTCTCGTCACTTATGAATTTTTCAAATCTTTCACGTGATAAATCTAACCCTTTGTAGTAACAAAACATTGCTGCATTAATGAATTTATCAAGTTCAGAAGAACCGGATACATATTTACTGTCATTCTCAACGGCTGTTGCTATAGTCTGTAAAAGACGCTCCTTACTTTTATAATCATCATTATCCCGGACATAATCAACAACTTCAGGAGATAACCCTATCTGAAATGCTATTCGAAACCACTTTTCAGATAGAACCTTGACATCCTCATCCGAAGAAACATAGTCCCAAAGCCTTGCCATAGCCTTAGTGATGTTACTGCTATGTCTCCCCTCTGAAAGATATGCTTTATCTCCAATCCGTTCCACAAAATTGTTATCAAAGAACCAATCAATTTTCGGTACGCTATCACAGACAGCCCTCCACTGATCCAGCATACCGGTCAAGTCCTCAACCTTGATCCAGTATTTTCCTACCGTCATATCACTTTGATCATCCACCCATAGAATAAATCTCAATATGTCGGCATCAACATCCGCTGTACAATCTTTCCAAGTCTCATCCTGCCCTTTGTGGGTATGATGTCCGATAATATGATAATGTCCATAGCAAGTCTCCACCCATCCTCTACTTATGAGATCTTCTACAGTATAACTAAACTCCGGGTTCTCATTCTTGTATAATTCAATCAGTATGGAAACCTCATCATTCTGTACCGCATCCGACTCCAGCAGTGCCTTTTTGTAAAGCTGAAATAGTATATCTGTAAGAGGAAAATCAATTGTTGCTCCAGGTGCATAATTCCTTTCTCTGCTGCCAATACAATATTTCACTTTAGAGATTAATTCTTCACGTTCTCTGTAAAATGCCATGCTACAAAGCATCTATAACCTCCATCATCCGATTTCTTAATATCATCAAACCAATTGAAGAAAGCAACAAAAACATGAATTTGCTGGTTTTATATCTCGTATAAACATGCCTATCTCATTTAGAAACAAATACAGATTATGTTAATATAAGCAACTGTAATTATCTTATTAATGCCTGATCCAGCAGCTTCTGTATCTCAGCATCCTCATACCCCAATTCCCTCAAGACAATTGCGTAATTCAAGTGTTCTACCAATCGAATTGATTTGACAGCCTTAATGTCAGGGTGATATTCTCTTTTTTCATGCGCCAGTTCATTACGCCATGTATTAGCCGCCTCAGCCAGTATTTCAATGTCCTCAGGTTTAAACCAATCCTCTGACAAACCTGGTCTCAAAGCCTTCCAACCTTCATAAACTTTTCACACTGCAATCTATTTAAGTGTCATTGTTTCATGAATACGCCACGGGCTCAAGGATACGTAAGTTTTACTACTTACTCATCTGCCTGCACCTCCGAACTCATAAATCGGTCGGAAATAATTCTTCCAGATCCACTCTCCGTTCTTGTAATAACCGGTAACAATGGATGTTACGGAATAGGCTGTGGGTATCTCCCGCTTCATAACCCTGTAGTCGCCGAAGTCACCATCTATTTCATACTTTTCAAAGTATCCGCCGATGTTGTCCCAATAATTCTGATGTGCCAGCCTTTTCTCCGGCAGATTCTGAATCTGCGTCGTCCACATCTGATACTGGATGTATGTTGTGTTATCTTCTTCGAAGTTAAAATCCTGATCTGCGATCCAGTAGAGGTCATTATGATACTGATACACCCAGCAATGGCAGTCCGGCCGATATACACGAGGAATGCCAGCCGCTATAAACTCCGCATCTATATTCGGTGCTGCGAAGTTCTCTTCAGGGAAATAATGAACGCCAGCTGACGATATGAACACACCCGTGGATAAGGGCAATGTCAGCGGCCATTGAATCAGTACTTCGTACTCACCGTCTTCTGCTTCTCCACTCGCCGTAA
Organism: Oribacterium sp. WCC10; assembly: GCF_900113415.1. Taxonomy (GTDB): domain Bacteria; phylum Bacillota; class Clostridia; order Lachnospirales; family Lachnospiraceae; genus Oribacterium. The sequence goes on from NZ_FOPH01000017.1 coordinate 5,092, forward strand.
AGCCAACGTTCGTGTAATCCCGGTCGCAGAGGAAATAATCATTTACATCAGGTCGAGCCAGTCCATACTCCATATTCAGCATTATCTGTTCTCCGTTGTCAGCCGAATGCAGAAGCAGCTTCGGAGTACCCATGGGATAATCGTAACGAAAGGCAAAGCCATTAAGTTCGACTTTACCATCATGCAAAAAAGCCTTATCAATCTGAAAACAGTAAGCTCTTGATGTAGTATCCGCTTCCACACCGATTGCTCCGCGCCCGTGGATATAGACTCCGAGACAGACTATCATGAAAACAAGGCTAATGGATGTGATCACCGCCGTCCTGCGTTTCCCGGAGGCCAGTATGCTGACAAGGGTGAAAAGCTCGATACCAATCACAGCGCCGAGCGTGTTCGAAAACACATCATCCCACTCAAACAGTCCTCTCATCAGAAACAGCTGGAGCGTCTCGATTGTGAGGGAGAACAGGATAGCAGTCCCCGTTATCACGGCTACTCTGGACTTGTGGTTGGAGGTCGGCAGGACAGAGCTCACCAAAAAACCAAACGGAATAAACATAGCTATATTGGCCATGATTTCGTCTCTCAGATTTGTATCCCCTGCAAACCACCGCTTATAGGAACAGAACAGTTCAAACCTGGCTATATGATATCCCGTCGGCCGTTTCAGCACAGTGAACCACAGGACAGTGAAAATGTAAACGAGTAGAAAGATCAGGCTCATCATATGCCTGGTGCGATTGTTTTCGATATGGGTCACCTCCCATGGATAATGACGGTTTAGTACCACAGAATCGGTAAAATGTCAAATAACTCATGTTAATTAAGACAAGCTCACAAATTATTACGTTTATATCGCATCTCTGCGCCTGAGCCTACTAGCAAGAACAAACCAACGCTGCCCTCAGTTCTTCTAAAGGACCATTGGAAAACGACAGATCCCGGTCATGTCCCATATCTATCACATACAACGGATAATCCGGCACAAATTGCCTTACTCTCTTATCGATATCCACCATATCATGCATCGACCTCGGTCCATCCCAAACGTCCTCGCCTGTATAAAACACAACTGTAATTATAGGCGTTACCTTCTTCCACTTTGAAACGCCTGAAAGACGTTCATCTACTGTCCATGATCTCTTGTCCCAGGCACACGGTTCAATGTTTCTACCCATCAACTATAACTGTTTTTGAAGAACTTCAGCTCTCGCGTACACTCGGCTCCAGCCACACTTCCCTGGAAACAACCTTGTCTCCCCTTATCATGCTGTTCGTCCCGTTAAGCGGCACAACCACCACGCGATAGTTACCGGACTCATTAACAAGCTCCTTCAGGTCATACTCCAGCACATTCTCCACCCTCATTGTCTTTTCCTGTGCCTTGATCTTTTCGTCCTTCTCGGTCCCCGTTGGTCCCTTGCCCACATCTCCGAACACTTCCATGGTCTCCTTATGTGCCTTCGTGTTCGACTCGTCAGCAATCACGGTCCTGTAAGACCAACCATCCTTCATCACCTTTACCTCATAGGCTGAAGAACCCAATGCCTCGTCCCACGACACTATTCCCTCCGGCGATATCTTTACAGAATTAACACTTCCGGTGTGCGTCAATGCAAGCTTTGCTATCTTTACCTTTACAGTCGCATCATACCCGTCATTGTTCACTTTGACTTCCTCAACAGTAACACCGCTCCCCGCTGTTCCTCCGGCAAGAAGATTAGTCACACTGACGTCTTCTTTCTTAAGATTAAACTTATAACTGTTCTTACCGGTCAAACTTATCAGGAATTCCGGTTCGTCATCCAGTCCCCATACAGGGTCCTTATGGTTAATCGTCATAACACTGACTTCATAATCACTATTCTCCTTATCGTTATTGATTATAATGTTCTCCGTCCCCACGCTCTCACCGATCTGTATTTCCGGTTCTATCGTCAATGCCAACGACCGGATCGTCTTCGCAAAAGCCGCCCCGGTTGTTGACCCACTCAGAACCATTAAAACAACTAATACTCTCAAAAAATATCCTGCTCTCTTCACGACTCTATCCCTCTATGAAATATCACACTTGTTTAATGTGATTAAAAACGTGGGAAAGACTTGTAAAAACAGTCTGTCAACCTACCGGAGCTAAAGTTTATAAAAAATTCCCGATACACGGTTCCAATGTGCTTGGAGCATGCCCACATGTTGAGAAATCACCAATACGAAGGTCGAGGAGCTTCTGGTTTCGTGCGCCCGTATCATACTGAATATAACCCAATCAAAAACTTTGAACACCGGATAGAGAAATGGATGATGCTCTTTCATGAAGGAGTTTATAGGATGTACATCCATTAAATCGAAAACTGCTTTTACGTCCTTATCTCTGATATATGGCCATACCGGCCTGAAGGCAGTAATCATTCCTGTCGCCGGTGTAATAATAAGATTTGGCTTTTCAACGGTTTTCCATAGTTTCTTCAGGTTCCAGGTGAAGTTCAGTTCGAAAAGTACACGTCTGAAGGAAATGCTCTTATGGTAAGGCGTAGTGGGAACCAGCATAATCTTCAGATTATCTTGAACTGATATTGCCTCTTCCGACCTAATTTTATTAAGTCTTCTAGAATAATTCGATGTCCACCACACACAGTTATAGTTTTTTGAAAGCTCTCGTCCGAATCTTAAGTATCGTATTTCCTGGGTGTTTTCCCCTGGAATCAGTCCATAGGGATACACAAACCATATTGTTTTCACTTATGATGCTCCTGCTCAATCAGCGACGGTTGTCGCCGCGAGCCAATATTTCTTCCCATTCCATTTAATCTGCTGTTCATGGAAAGTGTAAGTTGTTGTATCGATATTGTCTGGATATCCGGTGATCCCTTCTCCTGTCATCTTGGCCACAGCCTCTTTGCGGCACCAGATACGGGTAAAGTCACCGTCGTACACAGCTTTCTCAGCATCTCTTAGCGACCGCTCTATCAGATGTGGAGGGTAGGAGGTTTTAATGATTTCCACGTCCACACCAACCAGATGATCGGATATTGCTACAACGCAGATACCATGACTGTGAGAGAGGCTGAAATAGATGCTGGAATCAAGTAGGTAAGGCTTACCGGTATCTGTGAATGTGACATCTCCTATCGGAAGGCCGTTTTCCTGTATTGTTTGATAGAGAAGATTCCAAACTGAATAAGATGCATATTTAACAATTCCGTGGAGACCACCCAGATGCTCGGATAAAACAGTTCCGAGTGGCGGGATTGTTTCGGTTTCAGTAATTGGAGCCCATTTGACGGTCATCAAGACTTTGTTTCCCCTTTATCGGGCATACCTTTAAGCACATATAGCATCTTACACACTTCGTCTCATCTATTGCTGGATACTCAAATCCCTCATCATCTTCTATCATTGAAATTGCCCCCTGTGGGCATATAGCAAAGCATGCCGTACAGCCACAGCATAATGCTTTGCTTTCATATAAAACCGGTAGTGCTTTCTGCATGAAACTTGCCTCCATCAAAAATGAAGAGTCTTAAAAATCTTTCTTTTGATTCTTGTTAATAATGGCTGATGAATACTATGGACGATATACTTGCTTATATCTTTTCCTCCATTATGTTCGAAGAAACTATCCCTCTTGCTATTTCTATTAACCGATTTCACAACCGGTGAATTAGTTTGAATAACAACATCGTTTTGAATCTCGCAAAGGTTTACTGTTTTTGATAACTCTTCTAAAATACGAATCGCTCTATCGTTATGAGCCAATATAATGCTTGTGCCTTTGTCATCAAAGAAATCTGGCAGTAGCGTGTGCACACCCCAGAAATCAGCTATTGTGAAATCTGATTCTCGTTCAATACCTCTAAAACTACACTCATAGCAAGATTCTCTTAAGTACAGATTATTTAAGAATCCTCTCATGTAAGGATCCTTATGCTGAGATTGTAAATATGAGTTTCCATTATCGAAATCTATCCGAAGCCCAAAATTCCTCCATCCGTTTGTCTTGTCGCGGAAATTAATATTGGTAATCTTTTTGTCTTCAGACACTTCTCTCAAATATCTACGCCAAACCATTCTGCTCGGAACTCCGTGACAAATAAAATCAATTGTCACCAGTAATTCTTTCCAAGCATTATCCTTTATTGTATTTGTCAGATACGAAATAAGGCCTTCAACCTGACATGGCGTTCCACAAAAAAGCACCTTTTCCCCAGAAAGCAATGCTCCCCTCACGTTAGTATAAGTATTGCCCATCGAGGATTGCACATACTTACTCTGCATAATCCTTTGCAAATCTTGAATACTACTACATGCTTCGTGATGCACTTGCCATTCACTATCAAATGCAGCACCAAATACGATTCCACCTTCAGAAAGAGTCTTTTGAGCCATGGCATAGAAAACTCCACCCGAAGAACTCATTGCACGAATCGACTCATCCTTATTGTAAGCAGCAAATGATTTTGTAGTGCTCATGCTGCCACCTCCATTCCGTAGATGGTAGACGGCATTATTTGAGCGCTAGCTAATACCCCCCCGGGTATTTAGTGAGTTAATCATCATCTTCTTCACCTTACTAATTAAAGAAGTTTTCGTGAGGCCATCAACAATTGTAATAAAGTTTTCTCCTTTATTGAGTCTTTCAAAGAATTCCTCTCGTTTTTCATTATACTTTGTTGATTCAGCAATGCATGAATTTCCCTTAATGGCTCTTTCGATATTCGCATCTGCTATCTTAATAGAGTCCGTAATGCCCTCAAATAACCGCATTCCCTGCTCCGTATGAACAAGTACCAGGGATGTTCCCTTATTATCGTCCATTTCTGGAAGATGATCCCACACGCCCCAATAATCTCCAAGAGTAATATCTGTGCATCTATTTACTCCCTTAAAACTACATGAATAGCAAGACGGACGAAGGTATAGATTTGCCAGCATTCCTTTCATATATGGGTTTTGCCGTCTTGGAGTCACTGTAGTCGAACCGTTATCCATTATTTCTTTCCACGCATAGTTTCCATAAGTCCAGCCTGTAGATTTGTCTCTCATATTTATAGAAGCTATGTTGTTTCCTTCTAAACTTTTGGACTTTTTATACCCATTCCACGCAACCCGCCCTGGCACTCCATGACAGACAAAGTCAATAACGTACAGATGAGTGCGAGGTGTTTTAGTCTCATTTACTAAAGACACAAGACCCGCACATTGACAAGGTGTTCCCACAAATAAGACTGATTCATAATTCCTTAATCGGCTGATAATGCTCCGAAATGTTGTGGAGAGTGAGGATTGGACATATTTAGATCCTTGACTATCAACGATTTCATGTTCGTTCTCGATTGTTCTATGGCAAACATCGAGGTTGTCATCATAGCACGCAGCATATACAACTCCACCATTATGTATCACTTCTCTTGCAATAAGCGGATAAATGCCACCTGATGAGCTATGACTTCTTTCCTCATCATTGAGGCTGTAACAAGCAAATGCTTTTGTGATCATTAAAGTTCTCCTCATTCAAAAGCCAAGGATATCAGCGATTCTTTCCATCCTCAAAAAACATAGTACTTTTCGTCCAATAAATATCACTATAAGGCTGCCAAACAACGCTACAACAAATGATATCGCTGCCTGAAACATCCAAGTGATACCTAGCAAATTGACAGTTAATGACTTAACTACTCTTGCGCATAAAATGATAAAAAAATAGTGTATAAAATAGATCCCATATGAGTGATCTCCCAGATAAGCAAATGCCTTGGAGACCAAACTCATTTGTGTCGATGACACTTGCACTCCGATGAACAACCTTACTACTATCGTAGCCAGGAGAAATGCACTAATCCGTATTTGACTACATGCGAAATTAGTAGGAAAGCCAAGTCGTAAGGAATAATACGCCTCAATAATTTCAAGTATAATAGCCACTCCAGGTAGTATAAGCGATTTTATCCCCTTGCATGTTTTGTTTCTACTTTCCAATCCCCATACATAAAAACCGATCCAGGCTGGAAATACATACTGGTACAAAGGTGGCATTGTTCCGTTTAAATAGCACCAATAGTATATAAAAATCAGCCATATAGGCGTGACCGCATATAGTATCTTTGAATATCCGCTCTCAATACACTTTATCAAAAGAGGCGTGATTACTGTTAATTGAAGCAACACGACTATATAATACAAGTGTGGAGCTGATTTCCCGGTAATAATCCGTACTGCAAATGGCACCACACCAATCAGCTCGCCACCCGAAACATACGCTCTAATAAAACTGATTAAGGCATAAAATGTGGACCATATGAGAAACGGTATTAGTAGCCGTACCCCCCCCCGCTTCAAAATAAACGACTTATAATCTGAGTATTTGCTGTAGTTCGTAAACCTTCCTGCAATAAAGAAGAAAAGGGCGACAGGAAAATTGACGAACTGTCGAAGCATTAGCCAGCTATTGAAATCAATAGTATCTTGCGGAGCGTTAATTGCGTTTGGGCAGTGTATCAATATTACGCATATGATTGCGACCCCTCTCGCGATTTGCCAGCTTATATCTTTCCTTGTAGGTGAAGACTTTTCCATATTGTCACCTTCAAAATGATAATCAATGCCGTCTGTGAATTATCTTATTCTTAATGTTCAAAATCATTCCTTTTTCAGATTCATTCATTCCGAATAACCACATAGAGATGCTAAACACTATTCCATAAACTATCGCCCATAATATTAATTGCAGCAAATTGTTGACATGAGCAAATTTCATAATGGCAACACCGGTTATGGCGGGTAGAATAAGAGCGGGTATGAAAGAAAGAATATTTTTCCAGAATGCCGGAATGTCAAGCCCAATATGCTTGTGATAATACCAATTCATAAACAAAATGTTTCCAACAATCAATGCGACAGCTGTTCCGATTGCTGCACCGATTGAACTGAACTGTCGAATTAAAGGAATGCTCAAAAATATATTTGCAATGGCTATACAAAAATACACGACAGCCCTTGCTTTATGCTTATTCTTCGCGCGCTGGATCTCAATGCCCAAATTCTGAATTAATGGTACCGTGACAGGGATAATTAGCCAAAGCGCAACATAATAGGAATCTACATATCCCTTGCCTCCCCAGAATCTCATAAACGGTTGACCAAGAAATATGAATCCAGTCATAACTAAACTAAGAACAAGAAATTGGATTCTGCCAACACTGTTAAAAATAACTGAAAGTTCCCTGTCATCATTAGTCTCAGCCACAATTCTATTTACTTTAGGAACAAAGACGGAAGAAATCGAAGTGGAGAGCATTATGTACATTGAATTTATCTGAGCGCCCAGACTATAAATCGCCACAGCTGATGTTCCTATCATTCTTCCAAGTAAAAAGCGATCTACACTCCAATTAATCTGATCAATAATTTGGTTCAGGAAAATAAAAAAAGTAAAACCCCAAATCTCTCTTAATAATGAGAAGTCAAAACCCTTAAAGATAAACTTGGCATGTAACCTAAAACACACAAACCAAATATTTGAAACTAGATGTGCAATCGTAATCACCGTTGTGACAACAACCATTGCGATCGACCCGTATCCCATAAGGAGAAGTGGGAGTGTGAGGAATGGATTGAGGAGGTTTTGTAGTACAAGAAGTAACCGCTGAAAAAAGAACTTTTCATGAGCTGATGTTATACAAGTAAAAACGCTATTGGGAAAAGTCAATGCAAGATTTAATACCATCAGCATCATGAGAATTCTGGCTGTATCGTATTCATCAGTTGTTAAGCCATTCTTGAATATTGCTTCGATTTTTATCGTCATAACAGAGCCACATACTACAGCAATTGTAGCAATGACGATAAATACAGTAAGAAACATTCCATTTAGCCTTGATATCTCATCTTCTTGCCCCCTAGCTTTATATCTGGAAAAGAACCTTACATATGACGCAGTAAACCCTAGACTAAGAAGACTCAAATAGGAAACGACTGAATATACTAATTGATAAAGGCCATATTCACTCTGCCCCAGAAGTCTTAGCATTATAGGGGTATATACGAGTGATGTGATTATTTTAATTATCTCAGAAGCATATGAAAGCAATACCCCTATCTTTCTCTGATTTTTCATTAAATCAACCTTTTAAATCTTTTTTGTGCACAACTACCTGTAGTATTAGATCAGACGTGTCCAAATCGAATTATCGAAGAAGTGTTATATGTACTTCCATATAACCATTCATATACCCATTGAACTTCTAAGGAATGCATATACCTTTTTTCGTTCCTCTTCCAATCTTTTATATCCATTTTCATAGTTGCACTCAAAATCATCATTTGGCATCTCTTTATCAACAAATTTTCTTTCCAAATCAAACATAGAAAACAAAGTCTCAAGTCTAGATAACATATCAGTATCAACGCCCTCCCGTGCATATAACAAAAATGGTCTTCCAAACAAAAAGGCAAAGATACAAGCATGGAAAGAGTCTGTCTGTATGATTTTTGCATTTTTTATAAGATACAGAAACTCGGAAGGGCCAGACGTAAACAACCCTGTCGCTTGTGTGTCAAACATATTATAAACCTCAAGGCGGTACTCTCTCGAAAGATATTCATTTTTACATTTTGCCTTCTGTGGCTCTCCACCGATAAAATAGTTCAGCACATACTCATTCTTAACGTCGACTTCTGATGGCTTTTTTATAACCTTCGACCATTCATCTGCGTCGATCATTAGTGTAGGATCAATTAAAACTTCAGCCTCACGTCCAGTGAGTTCTTTAATGATATCTCGCCCCGCGGTTTCCCTAACTGAGAGCATCGGAATAGTTTCCAAATGTTTTTTAAAATACGTCTTCCACTCATCTGGTAATTTGCTAACTCCGAAGCTTGGAGAAAAACAAACCTTTTTCCTGTCTTCCGTGAATGTCAGAAGGAATAACTCTTTTTTTATGTTATCGTACCTTTTTGGATTCCAGACCTGGTCAGATCCTAGAACAAAATAATCTGCGTCACTAATAGCCTTTATAGACGCATACCCTTTTGTATGAATGAACTGATTATTAAACAACTCAAAGTTTTTTTGTCTCTTATACTTATTCTTTAGTTCTACCGATGATTGAAGAATAAGTTGAGCATATTTAGAAAAATAAAGATCTATTAGTAATTCACGGATTCTCTTTTTATACGGTTGTATGTAGATTACTTCCGTATCAAAACCTAATCCTCTCAAAACCTGTTGAGCGGCATAGCTCTGAAGTCGATTTCCATAATTAAAATATCCGTAAAGCGAAACTATTCCTGCCTTCATAACATTTCCTCCAACGTAACAACAAGTAGTCATTAATAGTCTTTATCTCTTATAAATCTACCAATGCAGATACCCCATATCATAGCATGAGGAATAGTCATTACCGATTCTTCAAAGAAATAGCTGATAGCTGTTAACACAATCATTGAAACCATAGTATAACTCATTACCGGTGCATCAGTGGATTTTGCCCTAATCATTTCTATCGTTTTGGCTAGCAAATACACAATAAAGATAATAAGAAGGACTAAACCAACATATCCGTAATCGTATAATGTTTCAATCAAGCTGTTATGTGCAAATCTTGCTTTTCCGAACGGTCGTAGATTATAGAATACGGAATGAAATCCATGACCAAATAATCTTTCACTTTTGGAGGAATTATTAAAATCAGCTAGAATTAATTCCCAGATTCTTGTACGCCCAGATCCACCATCATCAATGGCATTTGATAATCTAGTCAATATCCCTATATTATATTTATCTATCAGATACCATCCAAATAGGTATATTGCGACAAGTATAAACACCGCTAATATCATGCGATGAATCTTTTTCCCTTGCTGACCTGCAATATAACTATTAAGGATATAATATAAGCTAATACCAATTGCAACAATAATAAATGCACCTCTTTTTAATGTAAATATCATTAAAACCGCGACTATCGCACTAAAGATAGTTGATAGTCTCTTGTTACAGTACAAGTAAACAAATGGCAAAAAAGAAAAGCTCAAATATGTGGTAAATACAGTTGAGCCGCCTATAGCACCAAAGCGAATTATACGCGTTAGAACAAATGCAACAAGAGAGCAAACAAGTGTCATCCCAATAATAGTTATTTTGTTCGCAATTAATATAGATAATTCATTGTCTCGTGAGTAATCTAAGAAAACGATGAATAACAAAGGCCATGCGATTACATCTATAATTATGTTCGGAATGATAAACATATTATTCGCTGCTGAAACTACCAGTTCATAAGTCACAATCGCGAACATTAGTATCCCGATAAATTCCAACCTTATATATCTTTTACTCAACAAATAAATGAAACCCAGAGCTATATTAATAAACACCGGAGCAGAAGATATTATTTTCCAGCTATAGCTGTATGTTAGTCCATAATATATATATGTGAGCGCAAAAATATATGAAAACAAATATATAAGCAAAATACATGCATCCTTAGTTCTTACTTTCATAAAAAACTACCCCTCAGTGTATTCGCCACAATCATCGGTGAGCAGTTCGACCTGACAATATAATCTCAGTGATTTTTCGGTTACTTGTTAACAATTCTCTTGTTTTTGTCATAAGTAAATACATCCCGTTTTTTATAAAAATTGATTTCATTTTATCAACGCCACCGTATTCTCCTCGAATCCCTTTCTCAAGAGCCGAGCAGAACGGCTCGCTTTTTACAAAACGATTTGCATCACGATGTTTATCAAGGAATGATTTTGGATTGTCTTTGTGAAAAAACTCCAGATTAATCGCACGATTCATCTCATGAAACGCACGATACATGTATGCCAACTCAAGTCTTTCTGTCAGTTTGTTTTCTACAAAGAAGCTGTTTGCTGCATTAAAGAACTTAACCATCTCAGCGGACAATCCCGGTCTATATCGGTGCGTCGCACTACTGCCATGCATTACATAGTGGTAAAGATATTTGTCTACATAAATGATCGAACGAACTCTATACAGTACATCAAGTGCAAATAGAGTATCCTCTGCGAATGTAATATCTTCATTAAACCTTATTTCATACTTCTTTAAAAAACTGTTTTTATATAGTCTACTACATGGTGAACCAAGTGAAAAGTAACTCAAATATCCCTTTGGTAGTCGACCTAGCGATAACGCAGATTCCATTACCATAAGTCTAAGATCATCACTACTACCATAGTCTATATTTTCTTTGAGAAAGAACTGATTTTTTGTCAGAATTCCTTCTGCGTCTTTATATCCATTGAGAATTATCAATTCCTCAGCATTGCTTAAATAAGGTTTCACTTTAGAATACCAACCATTTTCCAGATAGTCATCCGAATCCACAAACATAATCCACGTGCCAGATGCGTTTTTCATTCCGTAGTTTCTAGCAAATGAAACACCTTTATGCGGTCTGTGAAACACCTGTACTCGATGGTCAGAAATAAATGAATCAGTAATGAAATGATACTTTTCCTCAGAGCCGTCATCCACTATCAATAATTCAATATCGGCATCCTTAGGCTGAAGGATACTCCTGATACACCGTTCAAATAGATTTTTTTCAGTTTTATAAAACGGCACAATTAAAGTAATGGCAGGCATAATTTTTCTCCAGTTTCACGAATTATCAAGTCAAAAAAAGATGGCTCGTTCTAATTTTGTAGAGTATTTTCATCTGCTTTTAAAATACTGACTAAGACATAATTTTCAGATGAACCATAAAACCGTTACAACTTCATTTTTGACGTTTTATTTATTTGGCGATAGTTTCTAGGACGTCTCTGACACTCTCTACCGTATCAAAGAATCCGCGGTATTCATCTGGGGTCCACTTCTCTCTTATTCTTTGCTGCACTCCAGCAAGCCCAACAACGCTTGGAACACTAAGTGCCACTTACCTGCATCCGTGTTCACCCATCAGTACTGAGCTTTCACGCGAAATTGTCGGCCGCTGATTAATGATCGCATCGGCGAGCTGGCATACGCAGGTAGCTATCCAATAATGTGTTCTACCCTTAGCTGCTATTATTTGTCCACCCATTGCTTTCGTCTTTTCAGCCAGTTTTTTCCTATCTTCTGCATCCCATTTTAGTCCTACATCATTGCAGTATTCTTCAATCGGAATTCCTCTTCCGACCACCCATACTTTCAGCTTATTCACAACGATACCTCAATCTCTTATTTACCTGCAAGAACTTCCAACTCAGCAAACTTCACCTTGCCGTAATCATTCCGTGGAATCTCGTCAATGACAAACACACGGAAGGCTGAGTTATGCAGATTGGTCTTTCCGCTGATAAACGGAATGATTTCATCCTTAAGCCCTGCGTCAGTTATAAAGATATTCATTTTCTTGTCATCGCCGGTGCAACAGAAATCGACATTCGGATACTGCGTTTTCAAAATACGCTCTGTCTCATCAAGACTTACCCTTAATCCGAACAGCTTAAGGAATCGACCTTTGCGCCCGATGATAAAATAGAATCCGTCGGCATCCCTTTTGGCTATATCACCAGTGTGATATTCCCCGCAGAACTCATCGTCTTTCTGAAGATCATCTTTATTCAATGCATAACCCATCGTGACATTAGGTCCACGATAACCAAGCTCTCCCGTTACCGTACCGTCCTCACCTTCAGCCTCATCAAGTAGAAACAACTCACCGTTAGGAATCGCCTTGCCTATGCTCCCGATCTTCTGAAGAGCGAGCTCTGGATCAAGGAAAGCCATGCGAGCACTGGTTTCACTAGTTCCAAATGTTGCGCAAAACCGCTTACCATTCTCTTTTGCATAGGTAGCGATCCACTTAAACATCTTATCGGTCAGTTTGCCGCCGCCCTCGGCCAGAGTATAAAGCTTCGGTAGATCCATCTTGTCAAAGCCCACTCTACGCATAACCTCATAGCTAAATGGCACACCACAGAAGCTGGTTCCTCCATTAACCTTGATAAACTCCCAGAAATCGGGATCCATTAGATTGGCTTTCACCATGAGAACGGTTGCACCGACCACAAGGTGGCTATTGATAACGTTCAGCCCCATGGTATAGTTCATGGGCAGATCACAGATGCCAACCTCTTCATCTGGTCGCCAGGAGAAGACTTTAGCTACATTTTCCGCGTTTGCTTCCAAATTGCCGTACTTATGCCGCACCAGCTTGGGGCTGCCCGTTGAACCAGATGTAGTCAGAAGCATAGAGAGTTTGTCGTTCAGCGGATAGGGCTCATACTCAGTCTTCAGAAGAACATAGCCGTATGCTGAGAACACTTTCTCACCTTTGATTTCCTCAGCCTTCCGTTCCGGCACCCAATAATAACTTGGTGTGTACATGGATTCAAGGTTGCTTCTCAATCCTTCATCCAATCCGGCACCGAGAAGAAGTGGAACCTGTTTGTTGTTTTCAAATGCCATATAGCCAATCAGTGAGCCAGCGCAATTCTCACAGAGGCAGAAAATAACAGAACGTGGGAGATTCAGAGCGTCAAACTCCTCTATCGTCAGGCATACATCACCATAGGTGAGCTTGTAACCGCTATCATCTTTGATTGCCATTTTATTTTTATTATGCTTATCGACATTTAAAAACACTTTTCTAACTCCTTTGCGTGGGATACCACGATTTCTTCAAACTACACAATATTGCTTGGTCTACATAATAGTGCAGCCGTCCACAGCCAGCACCTGTCCGGAAACATAGGTAGAAAGATCAGATACCATGAAGAGACAGGCTTTTGCGATATCTTCCGGCTCTGCCAGATGTCCCATACAGATGTTGTTGATCCTGCTTTGCAACTTCTCCGGATCAGCCTGCTTCATCATGTCAGTGTTGGTAAGGCCAGGCGCAATAGCATTTACACGGATCTTCTTCTCCGCCAGCTCTTTTGCGGCGGATTTAGTTAATGAAATCACCGCACCCTTGGTTGCCGAGTAAACCAACTGGCCCTTATTACCTCTCAATGCCGTCATGGACGTAATATTCACAATACTCCCGCCGGTCTCCTGGCGTCCCATTATTCGGCTCACCATCTGGAGCATGTTAATAGTACCGTAGACATTCACAGAGAACATTTTCTCCATGTTATCGTGACTGATCATACCAATGAGTTCATTGAACTCTACACCGGCATTGTTGACCAATCCATCAATGTAACCGCAGGCTCTCTTAATCTGCATTACGCCGTCCCTGGCAGCACGTTCATCGGAAATGTCAAAGTACAGGGACCGAACCTCCCCGCTCACATCCTTATTGAACTCCTCAGACCACTCCTCCACAGAGCCTTCACGAGTTGCTATCGCATAAACGGTAGCTCCATTCTGAGCAAAAACCTGTGAAATGGCCTTTCCAATCCCCCGGCTTCCGCCGGTAACGATACAGACTTTTCCTGTCAGCATATTGTTTCCCCTATTAGAATTCTACTCCGTACCTTTTAAGAATCTCGATCCCGTTCAAGTAGGAGCCGTAGTGAAGAATATCATCCGATTCGAACAGGACATCAAATTCATCCTCAAGTTCCGAGATCAGCGAAAGATGAGCAACCGAATCCCACTGAGGAACAGCTTTGAAAGTGAAGTTTTCATTCAGCACGGACTCGTTTACATTCAATACTCTGCAAAAAACATCATTGTATTTTTTCAAATTATCCATGCGATAATCCTCACTTTTCCATCAGAGACATGATATCTGCAACCGTCTCAAAGGCTTTAACCTCAGCACCAGTTACCTTCTTATCGAACTCATCATCAAACATCACGATAAGAGAAAGCTTTGCCATAGAGGTATATTCATCCAGATCTGCCAGTACGGTTTCCGGAGTCAGCGTGCCTTCATCCATTTCGAGAGTTTCTTCGATAAGTGCCAGTTTTTCCTGATTATTCATTGTATTTTCCTCCTAAAATCTTTTACTATTGGTTAGTTTCTCAATACTGTCCGGGGATAAGTTTCCCCTCTTTGTAGTAATCCTCAGTTTGCACAATCGGATAAATCTTATCTGTATCAACTTCAATATTTGCAACGCCCCAGCTCAGGCCGATACCGAAGCCGCAAATAAGTGCCTTCAGTTTCTCCCCGCTCTTGTCTCCGTACGCATCACAGAGTGTTAACGGGATCGAGATACCACCAGTATTCCCGTATCTGTCCAAGGACAGCGGAACTTGATCATTGGGGAGCTTCATTTTCCGGATCAACTGTTTGATAATAAACTGGTTTGCCTGGTGGAAAAGGAACGCGTTGTAGTCGGCCACGGTCGTTTCTGTTAGCCTCAGATAATCCGTGATCGCCTGCGGTACATCCGAGATGGAGAACGAGAACACTGATGTGCCATCCATGAAGATGTCGTACAGCGACCGTTCAATACCATCACTGCACATAAACCGTTCATGTCCGGGGTTCATATCGCGGAATCCACCCGCTGGCAGGACAATCGCTTTATAGCGGCTTCCATCGCTGCGAAGAAGAGATGTTGTCTCCACTCCGTCCTTCCGCTCCAGAAGAATCGCAGCGCCGGCGTCCCCGTACATCATCACGATGGACTTATCCAGAGGATCAACAAGCTTTGTTGCTGTCTCGCCCATAAGAAGCAGTCCATACTTGTAATCGGAGGCAGACATCATAGCCATTGCAGTTTGAAGTCCATAGACAAAGCCAGAGCATCCCAGGTTGATTTCCATACAGGAACAATCAATAGGAAGTCCCAACCTGAGCTGAACGATGCTTGCGCTGGACGGTCTCCGATAATCAGGGGACTGCGTGACGAGGAACATTGCTCCGATTTCAGACTTATCTATATCAATGTGGCTAAACAGCTCCTGTGCCGCGTCAACAGCCAGATCGCTTGCGGTCTGCTCCGGAAGCGCCTTAAATGTTGCTTTAATCCCTGTGCCGGAGGTAAATTTGCTTGTTACTTCTTCACCAAATACAGATGTAAAGCTCTCTACCGGTACATTGTTTTTCGGAACAGCGCATGCGACCCCTGCGATACCAATTCCGCTGCTTTTGAATACTGACATGTTTTTTCTCCTTCACCGTTTTAATACGAAACCATGAAAATGCCCCGGATAGACCTTTGTTCCATCTGGAATAGCATCTATTATCTTCTTTCCCTTTTCTTCCCATTGCTTCTTGCTTCCGCCGGGAAACCGTACCTCTATCTCTTTCCCCTCCAGCAGGCTGTCACCAGAGAAGAATATATCGTCGATCCAAATTCCTATGCTACCGGGTGAATGACCTGGAATCTCGACCAACTTTATTCTGTGTCCCTGCCAATCAATACGCTTCTCACATTCAAAAGTGATATCCGCCTCACAGGTAAATCCCAAATCAAAGAGGGACGGATCCCACTGTGCAGAAAAGGATTGTATCTCACAAAACGAATCAAAGTGTCTTGCCTGATTCTTCTTTGAATCCTTTATCCTCTCACTGCAAACCTTGCTGCATAATAACGGAGCGCCTGTTTGTTCTTTCCACGCATTAACCCCAAATATGTGGTCGTAATGCTCGTGAGTAATGAAGAGGTAGTCGATGATGAACTTATCCGCTGCATCTGTAATTAAGCAAGGATCAATTACGATTGCGTGACCGTTCTCTGATACGACATACATACTGGAGTTCAGTAGTCCGGAGTCAACTCTCTCAACTATCATTTGTTCACTGCTTCCAGTGTAGAATTCAGTGTTTTCAGGTTTTCCACCCTATATATATTCACACCTGTGAGCGTCTTCTTCACCAAGCCAGACAGTGTTCTTCCCGGGCCGCACTCAATGAAGGTGTCTATACCTGCTTCCCTCATATTCTGCAGTGTTTTTACCCATTGCACAGGAGACATGGCCTGTTGGACAAGCAAATCTTTCACCTTGCTTCCATCCTCAATGGCCTCCCCATCCACATTCATGTAGACAGGGATTGCAGGATATGAGAATGATTTGCTTTTAAACAATTCTGCCAGTTTCTCCGCCGCTGGTCTCATCAACTTACAATGGAACGGAGCACTCACTGGCAGCTTCATGCAGGTTATTCCGCGCTCTTCAGCGATACTTACAGCCTCATCAACGGCTGCCGCTTCACCAGAGATAACAGTCTGCGCTGGACTATTATAGTTTGCAGGAATCACATATCCCGACTTCACCATTTCACAAATCTCAGCAGCTTGATTTGATTCCTTTCCAATCAAAGCTGCCATCGCGCCTTGCCTTGCCGGAACAGCCTCCTGCATCGCGTCCGCGCGAACCTGTACTATAAGAAAGACATCATCCTGTTTGATTGCCCCTGCAAATGTCAGCGCCGCATATTCACCCAAGGAAAAGCCTGCTACAGCTTCCGCCACGACTCCTTTTGATCTTAATAATTCGCCAGCCGCAAGATCGGCGGCAAGGACACATGGTTGCGTATTATGCGTTAAGTTCAGATCTTCCTGCGTCCCGTGGAAACACAGATCCGAGATCGAACGTCCCAGAGCTTTATCTGCCTTATCGAACACATCTCTTACAACTTGCTCTTCCTGATATAAATCCTGTAACATTCCGGGGTATTGCGCCCCTTGTCCTGAAAAAAGGAATGCTATCCTCATCTTCTTACTCCAACTCTTTCATCCTTTTTGCCGGGTTTCCAAGCACGGTTGTGCCTGCCTTCACATTAGAAAACACAACGCTTCCTGCAGCGATAGTAGCTCCGTCTCCAACCTTCTTTTCCGGTATGATGAATGCATGTCCACCAATGTTGACCTCTGAGCCGATCTTGCATCCACCACTGATTCCGGTTCCGACCATGATCGTTGTATAGTCGCCTATCTCTACGTCATGTCCTACGGATACTCTGCCATTCAGAAGGACTCCATCCCCGATCTTGCAGTTGACGGAAATGCTCGTGTATCCATAGATCACGCTGCCGGCTCCAATCGTACATAAAGATGAAATACGGGCATCCGGAGCAATAATAGTCTCAAACTGTACACCCTGTTCCGTAAGCCGCCGCTGTATCTTTGCTTTGGTCCTTGGATACCCGATCGTGCATGTGCACACACACTCGTCCTTATGCTCAATAATCCATTCACCGGTTCCCAGCCACGGATATCCGTTAATGATTACACCTTCATGATACTGGGAGCCGTCATCAAGAAAGCCAAGGAGCTTATAGGTAGGCGCCACTTCGTTAATTCGTTCAATAATATAAGCTACTTCTTTGCCAAAGCCGCTGGCTCCATACAAAACGATATCTTTCATCCATCAATCCCCCTATACTCACGGATAAGGGAGAATGCTTCTGCCGCTTTAAAGCCAGAGGTTGAACCTCTCAGCTTCGCTAGTGCTTCCACGGCTTCAATAGATCTGGGATTAGGGAATTCACCAACCTGCGAAGTAAAACAGGCCATAGCTTCAAGTTTCTTCGGCAGATAGTCGGTAATATCAATAAAAGTATTCGGAATGAACGAGTTAGTCACATGGGGAATGTTCCACTCCGTTTCTGAAAGGCACTCATAGGAATATACAAACCGAGGCACATGCGCATATTTCGGCCTTACTGCGACCATAACTGCCTCTGAAACAATTGTATGATCTTTTTGCATATCTCCGAAGTGGGGAATAAAAACCACATCTGGCTTGACCCGCTGAATAACATCACTGATCTTTCCGTTAACAATATGTCGTGGTTCATTCTCTAAAAGGACACATGGGAACTGAAGGAAAACCGTCTCCTTAATCTTCAAAAGTTCATGTGCGGCTTTAATCTGAGGATATATGATGTGTGGCCAACCGTTCTTCTCCGCCAAGTTGTCCTTATAAACATAAACCGGCGGCTGAGGGCTTGTAACGATACATACCGTTACCTCCGCTCCTTGATCAATATACCGTGCCATCGTACCGCCGCAGCCAAGCACTTCATCGTCCGGATGCGGGGCAAATACCAGAATCTTCATCTGCTTCTCTCCAAAGGTTATATATTTACGAAGACAGCATTCCTCCATCTACTCCTACATTGGCTCCCGTAATCATACGGGAAGCATCCGACAGAAGAAATGCTATCGTGTTTGCCACATCAATAGGTTTACCAAGCCCCAAGTACTGACGCTCTATCTTCGCCTGTGCATCGTGGCTATCGCCAGCATTATCCTGGAATGTCTGGAAAAGAGCTGTTTCAATAATACCGGGGCAAACCGTGTTTACACGGATTCCATTCGGAGCCAGCTCCTTGGCCATGCATCTGACAGCCGAGTCCATTGCTGCTTTAGAAGAACAATACGCTGTCTTGCCCAGACTTCCCATTGTAGAAGAAATAGATGAGATTCCCACGATGCTCATTCCAGCGTTGAACATGTTCTTCTTTGTGGCGCACCTGACAAGCTCAACAAAGGCGCTGAAGTTGATGTTCATTACTTCGCTCAGAGCAGCAGGCTTCATCATCTTCAGCGGGCGAGTTCCGGGAATGCCCGCAGAATATACTATCCCGTCCAGAGCCCCGGTTTCCTTAATTGTGCCTTTCACAAAGGCCTCTATATTATCAAGCTCATTGAGATCAAACGGGTAATATCTGTGTCCTTCTCCTTGGAGCTTTTGCATTACCTCAAGCAGCTTATCTTCTCTTCTTGCTACCAGCACAACCTTCGCGCCAAGTTCGCTGCAGAGCGCAGCAGTCTCAGCTCCCATGCCTGAGGAAGCCCCGGCGATCAGTATTGTTTTATCTGATAAGTCAATTATGTTTTTCATTCAAATACACCTTGGCATTAATCACTTAACTAACGGTTTAGCTGGATTTCCAACAACCGTTAGTCCTTCATCAACATCTTTAACTACAACTGCACCTAATCCAACCGTTGCGTTTGCCCCGACATTCCTTTGATTTCTAATGGTAGCTCCGGCGATATGACAATTCTCTCCGATTTTTACACTTCCACAGACATGGCAGGGTGATGTAATAAGGGTATTTGCGCCAATCTCATCATTATGGGCTATATGAACCATAGTATTGATTTTCACGCCCTTATGAATAATGGTGTCATCAATTGCGCCACGGATAATCACACAATTATCACCGATGTGAACATCATCTTCGATAACAACTCCACCGTAGTGTCTGAGCATTGTTTTCTCGTTCTGTTCATTTTTTACATAGCCAAACCCGTACTCCCCAATCACGGTTCCCGAGTGAATCGTACAATTGGCCCCTATTCTGGTCTTGTTCCGAATAACAACATTATGATGGATTTCAGTATTATCGCCGATTACAACATTTCCTTCAATTACGCAGCCTACACCGATTCTGACATTTTTGCCAATCGTAGCGGTCGGAGCAATATAGGAATTTTTCTTATACACCTCTGGATCTGCGGAAATACCGGTAATGTCTGCTCCTGGTGCTTTCTCAAACAATCCATCTAAAAGTGCAAAGAACACTCTTCTCGGACTTTTGACTCGTATGACAGAGGAAAAAACAGGCGAATCTTCTTCTGTCTCTCCGATAATCATAAAGGGAATTTTGATCGTGCTAAATTGTTCTGCATAATCTGCAAAATGTCTTTCAGGAACAATAAAGGTCATTGTCCTTTCTCTATAATTGAACAGGCTGGAATAACCATCAATCTCAACATCCGAGATTCTTACTGCTTCATATTCGATTCCTTCCTGGTCAAGAAAGCTAAGTATTTCTGAACTCTTCATTTTGTCATTCTCCCTTCAACTTTTTTCCCGTCACAGCCACATCAAGACGTCCCCGGGTAGAATCATTTGCGTCCGGAGCTCCTTCCCGCAGTAGCACGACTTTAATGGTTTGGAAGAATATTTTCAGATCCAGTAAAAAGGATATGTTTTCCGCATACCAGACATCCAGTTTCAACCTTTCTTCCCAGTCAAGCTTATTCCTGCCCTTGATTGCAGAAATGTTCGCCATTCCTGGACGGACATTATGCCTTTTATGTTGTTCAGGCGTATATACCTGCAGGTATTCCTTCAGAAGAGGACGAGGCCCAATAAAAGCCATGTCTCCCTTGAAGATATTAATCAAGCTTGGCAGCTCGTCCAGGCTTGTCCTCCTCAAAATGCGTCCGAACTTCGTCTGTCTTTCCTCATCAGGGAGAAGCTCACCAGATTCATCACGGGCATCAGTCATAGAGCGAAATTTATAAAGTTTGAAAATCTTCTCTTTATAGCCCGGTCTCTCCTGAGAGAAAATCACAGGGGAACCTAACTTGGCTCGAATCAGAATCGCCGTTATTAGCATTATTGGTGATGCAACTACAAGGCCAATAGATGAAAGGCACAGGCTGAAAAGTCTTTTTATGTACTTCGAGTAAATCACTTTATATTCCTTTCCTCTGTGAACCGATTCCACAGGTAATCAGCAAGTTCATTTGATATGGATTGCTTTTTCGGAGCCAGTTCTGCAGGATAATTTTCTCTTTTTCCAAGCTTCTCCAGATATACATCAAGCGGCTCTATAACCTTCGCCGGTACCCCCCCACCACGGAATTTGAGGGCACATCTTTTGTAATCACACTTCCTGCTGCAACGATCACGTTTGACCCTATTCGCACGTTACTGAGAATTGTTGTTCCTGCTCCTATAAAGACATTATCTCCTACTTCAATGCATCCGACCTGTTCTTGTACTTTATCGGCCATCGACAAATTCTCTGCCGAATTCAACATCGAATGAATAATGCTGTGTGTAACAAAGTTAACGCGAGACGCAATCTTGACATTGTCTCCTAATGAAATCAGTTCTGAATACAGGGGAAGCTTTCTCCCTTGAAGATATACTTTTTCTCCTATATGACAGAAAAGGTTATGCTTTCTCAGATAGTTCGCACGTTTATATCCGTTTCGCTGCACATTCAGCATGATTGTGTGCCACAATCGTTTTGGAGTCATGTCTTTCTACCTCATTTAAACAGCGAAAAACCGCTGCTTTTTTCATTAACTTCAGCTCCATCGGCGTAGTCACGGCTGGCTGTAGCTTCTACACCAACTTCAACTCTGCTGCCTAATCTCTTGTGTGGATAGACACACGATCCCGCCGCCAGAAAGCACTCGTCACCTACTTCTGCGCGTTCAGAAACAGAAGCTCCGGACATGATGGAAACGAAAGAACCGATCTTGCAGTCGTTGCATATCGTGCTGTGGATATAATAAAGATTGAAGTCTCCCAGTTTTGTATCCACGGACACTGTAACCTGTGGGAAGACGATGCTTCCATTCCCCACTGGACTTGTCGAGGCAATTACTGCTGTCGGATGGATGATTGATTCCCAAGAATTAAACGACTGATGTTCTTCAACTATCTTTTTCCTGACGCTCCCGTTCTGGATTGCGATTACAGCACTACACTGTCTTTGGCTGCTGATTGCTTCGAGATCCGAAACACTTCCCAAGACCTTATACCCATAAAACTCTCCACCGAGCTTATCCTTATCGTCATCTAAGAATCCGAGGATTACGAAGGTTGGTTCTCTTTTGTTTATATCCTCAATAAGCCAGACAACTTCCTTACCGAGGTCGCCGGCACCGATAATCACTATGTTTTTCATGCTCACCGACCTCCTGTTACAGCGGGATGTTACCGTGTGAATAACTAAGCTCAGACCGTTCCTTTGAACTCAGGCTCTCAAATGCCGTTCTGATTTTTCGCCTTGTTTCCTCCGGGCTTATCACTTCATCGATAATACCGAGCTTCGCAGCTATGTAGGGTGACATGAACTTGTCATTATACTCAGCTATCTTCTCAGCTCTTACAGCCTCTTTATCAGCTGCTTCCTCAAGCTCATGCTTGTACATGATGCCAACTGCGCCTTCAGCTCCCATAACAGCAATTTGCGCAATGGGCCAGGCGTAAACGATATCCGCTCCCATTCCCTTGCTGTTCATAGCGATATAAGCTCCGCCATATGCTTTCCGCAGAATAAGGCTAACCTTCGGCACACTTGCCTCGCAATAAGCATAGAGAAGCTTTGCTCCGCGTCTAATAATTCCGCCATGCTCCATTTTGCTTCCCGGCATGAAACCGGGAACATCGATCATGGTTAAAAGCGGAATTCCAAAGCAGTCACAGCAACGGACAAATCGTGCGGCCTTTTCGCCAGAATCGATGTCCAGAGATCCACCGAGCCACATAGGATTCGATGCGACAATTCCAATCACCTCGGAATCCAGTCTGGCGTATCCTACCACAATACTCTTTCCGAAATCCTGATGGATCTCAAAGAAGGTTCCTTCATCCACAAAAGTGTCAATCACCTTATGAACATCATAAGCACGTCGCTGATTGTCCGTGACAATCTCCTGAAGTTCTTCGGAATGATCACGTGCTTTTCCTATGATTCTGACTGGCTTCTCTCTGTAGTTCTTTGGTAGATAGGAAAGCAGCTTCTTTACCCCATCCAAGCATTCATATTCCGAAGAATACTTGAAATGAGCAACACCGGATAATGAACTGTGGCTATCAGCTCCTCCGAGCTGCTCTGTACTGATATCTTCACCCATAACAGTTTTCACCACTGCAGGCCCCGTTAAAAACATCTGGCTGGTCTTCTCAACCATGAAGACATAATCGCAAAGAGCCGGTCCATAGCAAGCACCGCCAGCGCATGGTCCCATAATCACAGCAATTTGAGGTATCTTTCCAGACGCCCGAGTATGTCTCAAGAACATATCACCATAGCCATCAAGGCCTGCGATGCCCTCCTCCATCCTCGCCCCGCCGGAATCATTGATGGTTATGAAAGGAGCTTTTGATTGGAAAGCCATATCCATGATACGGACGATTTTCTTGCTGTGGTATTCGCCATAGGTACCGCCAATAACCGTAAAGTCTTCGGCAGCTACATAAACAGCTTTCCCATTAATAGTTCCGAATCCTGTAACAACACCATCTCCGGAGAGCTTTTTTTTATCCATTCCAAAATCAGTAAAGCGAGATTCGACAAGAGAACCCACTTCATGAAACGAGCCCGGATCAAATAGATAATTGATTCGTTCCCACACGGTCAGTTTTCCTTTTCCGTGTTGAACATCAATACGTTTTTGTCCTCCGCCATCTTTAGCTTTAGCACGTCTGGTATTCAAATCTTCAATATATTTGGGATTCCACATACCGTCCACAGCTTCCTTCTTCACTCTTTCTATTTATTTCTTGACTTCCTTTTTCAACCACCTTTACCTGATTTGGCGTTTCTACAAATATAGCCCACCTTTAATACCCTCTATACACTTCCTAAATAATCAAATGCGTGTTGCTAATTTTTTTATGCATTTTATTAAGTATCCATGCAATCAAAAAAGAAGAATCGTTTTTATAATGCGTAAAGAAAATAATAATTCTTAATTTGATATCCCAAAAATCACATCCAACCTTTGGGAAGTGTTCTCTTGAGAAATCATTCATTTGCCGCACAATACAGTTATATTTTTTCTTTTCTTCCAAGCTACACCCATAATAATACGACCATGTTCTGGCAATCGAGAATGCACAGGTTTTTAGTAAATCCTGATCATATGCCTTATCAACAACACCTATAAGAAAATCATACCTTTCTTTATTTGATAACCATAAATCTGTAAGGTTTTTCATACTGTGTATTCTTGAGATGCTATCCGACCTCTGAAAATAATGATATTTACTTGAGTGTATAGCACAAACTTTTTCAGCATCATATAATAGCCGATAGGTTATAGCGTACTCTTCAAATAGTCTGCCTACAGGAAATCTGAGATTCTTAAAGCATACATTCCTCCAAAGTTTGCTCCATACTGTATTGCTAAGTTTTCCTTGAAGTAGCATAAGTACCGCATTTTCTCCTGTAAACACTACATCTTCTTTTATGTTTTCTACTGTACTGTTCTGGTATTCCGAATAATACCCACACTCCACAACATCCGCCCCAGTCTCCAGCGCTCTGTCATAAAGCGCCTCATACATATCCTCATCTATCCAGTCATCTGAATCCACAAACCCGATCCAATCACCTTTAGCTTCATCCAGTCCCAGATTTCTAGCAGCACTAAGTCCTCGATTCTCAGTATGAAAGACTCTGATTCTCTTATCCTTCTCCCCATACTCATCGCAAATCTTGCCACAACCATCTGTGCTTCCATCATCAATCACAAGTATTTCGAGATCTTTATAGGTTTGATTCACTATGCTGTCGAGGCATTTCCGCAAGTAAGGTTCAACATTATATACCGGAACAATCACTGAAATCATTTCACATTGCCTCACTCACACAACCCCCTCATACAGCAGCTTATCCCCAACATATACCGGATGAACTCCCGTTTCCTTATTCTTATTGAAGTTGAAGCTCAGCATATATCCGGTTGTGAGTCCAAAGTAGTCCAGATACTCGCTGATCTGTTTCTCGCCTTCGGCATTGTAACGATCGCCACGCCAGATTTTCAGTTCTATGATATATTGCTGTCCCAGGTAATCTACTATAATATCTGTTCTGGTCTGATCTCTGGTTTGCGCTTCGATATAATAGTTACCTGTACCGTTGATAATCGGCTTTATATAGAGCAGGAACTGTTCTCTTCCGTCTTTCTCCTTGAATCTTTCCTCCAGTGGACCAAATACCTCTGTATATGTAGCGATGAACCTCTCCATGATCAGCCGCATGTTAAGCTTTCCATCAGCGATAAACTGATTCTTTGCAAGATCTCCCGCTTTTGAAAATACATTGTTTTTCAGCTCTTCCTCAGACAGAAACAGGTTGTACAGCATAGTTTCAAATATTCTGTTTGCCACACGCACTGTATTATGATCATTCCTGATCAATCCATACATCTGCATCTCAACGATTTCATCCTGCTGGGCATTGTACGTGATTTTCGTTCCTTCCATCAGGATACTTCGTATAGATTCTTTTAGCTTAGGAAGATTATTCAGATTCTTAGTAAGTGACTGAAACAGCGTATTATTCTCCTGCAGAATCAGTTTCACGGCTTCGTCCAGTCCGTTTTTTGTCCATGCCTCCGAAAGACTTATCTTTTTTGAAACCTGCTCATCTATCAACTGACAGATTCGACTCACCAGAAATGGATAACCGTTTGTATATTCCCGAATTTCTTTTGCAATATCTGCTGTATCCATTCCTGTCTGGTGATCCGCTTCATATTCATCAAGCATACCTTTGATACCTGTTTCGGATAGGCTCATATCTATGTCAAAGTCTGCCGCTATATTCCAGGGACTGTTTTTTTTGCGTTGATCCTCATCACGAATCTTGCTCCTAAGATGTTTTACATCATTTACTCCTGCAAGAATTACGGATTGGAAAGTTTTTACTTTTGGATTCTTTTCCCTTTTGAGATACAGAGAACGAAGCTGAGCAAGAAAATCAAGGAAAACCTGATTATTTGTGGCAGTATCAACCTCATCAATGATAAGTACTATTGGCTCTGTTGATTCCAAAAACCAATTACGAAAAACGCGAAATAAATCATCCATTTTTACTTCTGTAGTTTCTCTATCATTCAAAGCCTGTAGTTTTTCTTTTATATCCTCCGGCACCGTCAGACCTTCAAAATCTGATGCATCCAGCAAAATTCTTGCAAAAGCTTTTGAAAATTCTCCACCATTTATAAAACTGCCATCTTCAATATCCTGAAAATCCAGACTGATAACAATATATTGATCCTTGAGAACACGATAAAGCGCATCTATTGTCGTGGTTTTACCATACTGTCTCGCTCTGTTAATGGTAAAATACTTCCCTGAATCAACCAGCTTTTTTATTTCTTTTACTCTTTCGGAGAGATCAACCATATAATGTTTTTCCGGTATACATACAGCTGTTGTATTGAATTCTTTCAAGTCTGTCTCTCCTTTGCTTAACCACGATTTCTGTAACCTAAGATTTCCTATTTTTCTTTGACGGATTACTCTTCTATTTTAACATATTTTGTAAAACAATTCACTTTTTGGCCAATTATAAGTGAATGATAGTCACTACCCAAAACACCTATGTATGATTTCTATAACTCTCTCCTGTTCCTCCGCCGTCATCTTATTATCGCTCGGCAGGCAAACTCCTCGTCTGAAGATGTCAGCACCAATGTCCTCGAAACCTGTTTCATTTATATAGGCATTGGATCTTGCTCTGCCATTTCCGGTCTTCGTCACAAATGCATGACTCCTGTATATCGGCTGCATATGCATGGGTTTCCATACAGGTCTGCCCTCGGCATTGTATGCCTTCAATGCTGCAAGTATCTCTCCAGGACAGCCCTCCCCTTTTTCAGAGCACCACAGCTCTTCCTTTTCACCTCTAACCGACCGGCACATCGCCGTTTCATCTATGATCATGCAGGAGAGCCAGAAGTTCGGGATGCTGTTCTCTTCATCGTATGGATTCATCTGTACCGGAAGATCCTTAAGTCCTTCCTTATATCTCTCGTAAATTGCTTTTTTCTGCGCTATATGCTCTTCGAGATATGGCATCTGACCTCTCAGGATTCCGGCGATGATATTTGACATCCTGTAGTTGTACCCAAGTTCCTCATGCTGATACCATGCGGCATCTTCACGGGACTGTGTACTCCATTTTCTCACCTTGTTTGCATCCTCCTCACTGTCTGTAAGAAGGAATCCTCCGGAACTTCCTGTGATTATCTTATTCCCGTTTCCGGATATGATACTCACATTACCGAAGCATCCTGTCTGCTTTCCTTTATACGATGCGCCGAAGCTTTCCGCCGCATCTTCAACTATCAGGGCGCCATGAGCATCGGCGATTCTCCTGATCTCATCCATCTTTCCGGGTGTTCCGTAGAGATGGGCAACTACTATAAGTTTAACTTCCGGATAGATCTCAAATGCTTTTTCAAGCGCCTCAGGATCCATATTCCAGGTGCCTTTTTCAGTATCTATGAAAACCGGAATCCCGCCTTCATAGCAAACAGGATTAACCGTTGCATCAAAGGTCATGTCAGAGCAGAAAACCCGTTTTGCTTCAAGTGTTCCATGAGATACATTTGCCATTCCGTAGAGCTTTTCTCCGCAAAGTCTGATGGCGAGATGAAGTGCTGCTGTGCCGGATGCAAGAGCTACTGCATACTTTCGACCAACCTTTTCAGCTACCTGTTTCTCTACTTCATTGATATTTTCGCCAACTGTGGAAACCCAGTTTGTACGTATAGCTTCATCAACCCATCTCTGCTCATCTCCATGCATGGTGGGGCTTGACAGCCATATCTTCTTTTCAAATGGTTTGATTCCTTTAAATCTCTCATCTTGTAAAAAGTCAACCATGGATTTCACCACTTCCCCTACATAGATTTCTGTTCGTATTGTGTATGTCTTATAATCGACACCGCTATGATACATTACGTGGGTGACATTTTTACCTGCCACCCACGTAAATTACACATTCATAATACTTTTCCCTAGGCTATCTTACTAGAGCTCTTGTTCTCTACCTTATAGGTCGGAACAACACTTGCCACCAGTCTCTTTATCTCCATGCTTTCATGTCTTGACTCATCATCAAGTACCTTAAGCATCTTCATGAAGTTTTCATCGTCCATCTCTATAGGCTTCGCTATATATATGAGATTGTTCGGTGTCTTCTGCATGCCTTCCTCGCTCATGAGCAGTTCCTCATACAGCTTTTCGCCGGGTCTTAGTCCCACTATCTTTATAGGTATGCCGTTTTCATCCGGTGTGAATCCGGAGAGTTTGATCATATTTCTTGCGAGATCCATGATCTTCACAGGTTTTCCCATATCAAGGACGAATATCTCACCGCCCTTTGCATAGTAGCTTGCTTCAAGCACCAGAGAAACCGCCTCAGGTATAGTCATGAAGTATCTCTCTATCCTCGGATCTGTAACTGTAACGGGGCCTCCCTCCGCGATCTGCTTCTTGAAAAGCGGAATGACGGATCCGTTTGAACCTAAAACATTACCGAATCTTACAGCCATGAATACAGTTTTCGGATACTTCCGGCTCATCATCTGGATGATCATCTCACAGATTCTCTTACTTGCCCCCATAAGGGATGTCGGGTTCACTGCCTTGTCAGTTGAGATCAGAAGGAATTTCTTTACTCCGTTTTCGGCCGCCGCCTTCGCGGTGTAGTAGGTTCCCATGACATTGTTCTTTATGGCTTCGTTTGGACTTGTCTCCATAAGCGGAACATGCTTGTGAGCTGCTGCGTGGTAGATGACGTAAGGATGATACTCCTTTATAACATCTTCTATCCTTGCCGCATTTCTCACAGAACCTATAAGTGTAACCACATCGAGACCCGGATACTTTCGTTTCAGTTCCTGCTCTATGGCGTAGGCATTGTTCTCATAGATATCAAAGATGATAAGCTGTTTCGGTTTCGCTGCCGCGATCTGCCTGCAAAGCTCGGAACCGATGGAGCCGCCGCCACCTGTGACCATGATAACCTTGCCGTTTATCGCATTTTTGATCTCGTCAAGGTTTACATGAACCTCATCTCTTCCAAGGAGATCCACGATATCAACATCACGTATCTTGGATACGCTTACTTCTCCGTTTACAAGCTGATCGATACCGGGGACAGACTGAAGCTTACAGCCTGTTTCCTTACAGATATTAAGGATATCCGCTTTATCTTTTTTGCTTGCGGACGGTATGGAGAAAACTATCTTGCTGATGCCATACTTCTTCACAAGTCTCGGTATGTCATCACGGTTTCCTTCTATCTTGTGTCCGTCGATGTATTTTCCAAGCAGCATCGGGCTGTCATCCACAACAGTTCTGACCACAAAATCTTTTTTCGGTCCTATCTGCTGCTCCTTGATGATGGCTCTCGCCGCCTGACCTGCACCCAC
Source organism: Oribacterium sp. WCC10 (assembly GCF_900113415.1). Classification (GTDB taxonomy): domain Bacteria; phylum Bacillota; class Clostridia; order Lachnospirales; family Lachnospiraceae; genus Oribacterium. The sequence goes on from NZ_FOPH01000017.1 coordinate 34,888, forward strand.
GAGAAGAACCTGATCAACTCCGTCTATGTACCTTTGATTACGGGTGATGTTAATGTTGTATCTCACCAGTCTGTACCCGAACCTTATAAGCACACAGAAGAACATACTGAGGATAAATCCCATGAGGAGTATGCTTCTCGGTATGGAAAATGGCACCACGCGGTTAAATACCACAAGTATAGGTCCGAGAACCAGATAGGCTTTCATGATCCGGCTCACTTCCGATACACTGGCAAATCTCCATATACTGTGATACAGCTTAAAAACGTAATATACCGCAAAGCTTATAAGTATCACAAATGGTATAAATAACGTAAGATTGTGTACATATCTCCTTGAGATAGTACCTATCATAAACTCAAATCTTATGAACATCGCAAGGAAGAAGGACAGTATCATGCTCAAGCCGTCTGCAAACATGATCATAAAGATTCTTTCATGATATAGCCTTATACTCTTACTGTTACTGCTGTTTTTCTTCACTTCCATGGCCGTACCCGTATTTCGCATATCTTGCGTACTTCTTACCGTACTTCTTGCCATACTTGCTGTAATATCTGTTGTAGTATCCGCCCTTGGTCATATTTACCTTGTTGAGGATGACGCCCAGGAATCTGACTCCTGTTCTGTCAAGCTGTTCCTTTGCTCTCTGGAACATGTGACGGGAGGTTACTTCTGATTCTATAACAAGCGCTGCTCCGTCAGCGTACCTTGTAAGTATGGCTGCATCTATGACAGTTCCTACAGGAGCTGTATCCATGATCACAACATCATAGTCAAGCTCGTTTATAAGTTGAAACAGCTTATCACACATCTCATCCTCGAAAAGCTCGGTAGGATTCGGTGAATATGGTCCCGCAAATATCATATCCAGATTCGGCATCTGGGGATCCGTATAGAATCCTTCTTCCAGCTTAACCTGCCCTGTCAGCATCTGAGAAAGCCCCACTGTTTCTCCCTGTATCTGGTGAACGGACACAAACTCCGACTTACGTATATCGCAGTCAAGATACAGAGTATGTTTTCCTGACTCTGCAAATACCTTCGCAAGTTCAAAGGAGGTTGTGGACTTTCCTTCATTGGGAGAAGTTGATGTGATAAGGATATTTCTGACTTTTGATCCGGAAAACATCAGATTTGTTCTAAGTGTTCTCAGAGCCTCGCTGTATCTGAAGTCATCATCCGGAGCCAGCTTCAAAGTTACTTCATGTTTATTGATAGTCATGCACAAAGCTCCTTATTTGTGTTTTTTGTTGCGATAAGCATAGTTATACTGATCCGCTTTTTTGGCAGCTTCCGGATCCTTCTCAGGTATGGAAGCAAGAACAGGAAGGTTGAAGTACTTATCGATATCATCCTGAGTTTTGATGGTATCATCTGTAACCATCGATATGGTTACACCGGCGATCGCCACCATCAGAAACAGCATAGCTGATATGACGGTATTCTTTCCGGTGTGAGGGCCTGTCTTTTTCCATGGTATCTCACCGTACTCGATGATCTTCGGAGGATCCTGCTCCATGATGTCCGCAATATAGTCTGACGCACATTCAGATACTGCATCCGTAAGTTCTTTTGCTCTCTTAGGATCTGTATCCAGCACTGAAATATTCAGAATTCTTGTGTTATTTGGATTGTTAAGAGTTATCTTTTTTCTGAGATCAAGATAATCCATGCCTTCGATGTTGAGCTTCTTTATGGCATTTTCCATAACAGTACGGGATGTTACAAGAACCTTGTAATCCGCAGTAAGCTGTGATCCTATCTGAAGGTCTGCTAATGATGTAAGAGTAGTTTCCTTACTCATTACATATATGATAGATGTACTCGTATAAGTAGGCACCATCACAAATCTTGAAATGGCATACCCTACTCCACCACCTATAATCAGAGACAGAATCAAAAGCACGATGTGCTTCTTAAGTTCAAAAAACAGCTCTACGAGATCTATGGTTATGACATTGTCATCCACACGTTTAAGTGCCACCACATTCTTGGGCTGTATAGTATTGTTTTCCGGCATAGGCTACTTCCCCTCACCACTCCTTACGGAGTAATTCTCAGCATTCTCATGTACATCCCTGATCAATCTCTTCAGAGCCGGATCGATCTTCTCTTTCACATGATACTTCTTGCGCCATCCCTTGTATTTTCCGCTGGTTATACGATGATCTTCAGGCTTTTCCGAATCAACAGGTATATACCACTTACCCTCTCTTTTGATCGCGCCTTCGATGTCACCGTGTCTGCACAGTGTCTGGATATATCGTACTGTAAGCTCCCACTTTTCAGCCACTTCACGTGCGTCAAGATATTCCTCTCGTCGTATACTTTTCACCATACCGTAAAGACTGTCAGAATCTCTGTCGCCTTTACATCCTCCCTGAATAGCAGAAAGCGTGTTGACATTCCTGCTTGTTTCGGTAAAAGACTCCGCTATAAGCATCTTTGCCGCTGCTGTATTCATTTGATCCCCTCATCTGCACCGGAAAGTCCGGTGTATAATTCATAAAAGCTTTGGTCGATCTTTTCCGTTCGCCCGAACAGCAATATCCTGTTTACCTGGACAGCACAATTCACTTTTACAGGTAATTCAAACCCTGACCGTTCATTAATTGGTGAACGCCATACTCGTCCGGTCTTCCGATCAAGCTTTCAGTTTCAACTAATTTATCTCTACATCCTCTACTATACGTCTTGCATTGCCGCTCAGGACTTTCTCCGCATACTCCGGATCCAGATTCTTCTGTATCCAGTTTAGTGCTCCTTCCACCTTCGGAGGTCTCGTATCAGTCCGATGCATATCAGTCCCGAGAAAATGTCCCTGTCGTTTTTTCAGGGCATTTCTCACAAAGACCGTTTCACGGTCGAGCATCGCGCCAAGTCCTCTTCTTGTTAAAGGTTCTGTTGATAGCTGTATGTACGCTCCCTGCGATATCACTTCCGAAAGCCCGTTATCCTGCAATCCCTTGAATCTTTCTGCATGAGCTATGACCGGTCGGTATCCCGCCTGGCGAACATTGCGGATACACTTCATTATGGTCGTATAGCTTTCAAGCGGATAAAACTCGATAAGTGTGTACTTGCTGCCGCAGAGTGTAAGTATTTCCCCTGACTTCAGTCTCTCTGTCATGCTGTCGAAGTAAAGCACTTCGTTTCCGGTATAGAGATTAACTTCTATGCCCTCTTTGGAAACGGCCTGTTTTATATCGAGTAGCTTTTCGTTTATTCTTTTCGGGTCTGTAGGATACTGCACATAATAATGCGGAGTTGCAATGATATCCGTCACTCCCTGTCTTGTGTCAGACCGGATAAGTTCGACGGACTCTTCTATATCTCTGGCACCGTCATCTATATGATAGATGATATGGGAATGTATATCGAACACTTTATCTGTCCTCCCTCTATAAAAGCCATTTCCGTTTTATCTGTCATACAGATGTCAATCCGGACAGCTCCTATATCTCTTTTACTGTTTGCCCGTTTTGTCGACAATAAAAGGCAGCAGACTGTCCGCCTACTGCCTTCCGGTTGCCTGTCTATACTAATTTAAATCAACTTAACCAACAGTAAAAAAATCAAGCTAACCAGTTGTATGTAGTGTGTCAGAGATTTTCAGTTTTATCAGCCGATGATGATACCTTCTTCATTGAACAAGTATGTAACGCCATTAATCACCTGCTGTCCTACAAGATAACGTCCGAATGCATCAACATAGTGTGTGAGAACTGTACCGTCAGCAGTGAGCTCGTTGTAGAACTCAGTCTTACCTGTTGCGATAAGATTACCATCTGCGCCGATTACGCCACCGGCTTTTGTTCCGTTAGTTTCTGTTCTAACGTAGAAGTATACTCCTCCGGCTATGGGCTTGCTATCCACAACGGTTCCGTTAGGAACAGTAGATGATCTCACGACTTCCTTCGATCCATCAGTGTTGCTCTTCTCGCCTGTTGTAAATACGTAACCGGTTCTCTCATTCTTCTCTGTTACAAGCTTGTTAGCACCATCCGTTGCTGTATTCTTGGTGATGGTATCGCCTTTTGAGTTTGTGTAAGAGCCGTTATCAACAGATGATCCGACACTGGAGCCTGATGTAACTCCGGAGCTTCCTGTACTTGAGCCTGTTCCGCCTGAACTTGATCCGCCACCTGTTGAAGTGTTGCCTTCAACCTGTCTTACGTTCTTTGCTGAAATAGCAGCCATTGAGACTGAAACAGTTGAAAGTGAAAGTCCCAAAACAAGTGCTGCCGCCATTAGTTTCTTCTTCATGAATTTACCTCCATTCTGACCTTGATTTCTCAAGGAAGCCTCTTCCGGCTTAAAGATTACTTGCGACTCCGTCTTCAGAGTCCTCATACATTTGATTTTGCAAGGTACTCATGAAGCACAACTCCTCTGTCAGAAACATCAGTCCTTTTTATCAGTTCGCCTTAGACCGATACAATACTCAGGTAAATTGGGAAGCTGAGGGAGTCACTTTCAGGGGAAAACCCGATCATGATCGATCAGTGTTTCCTTACATACGATTCCCTTGGATATATTTCACAGTACCTTTGTCGTTTAAGTATATTCTATTGCCTATAAAGTATATGTTAAAGTGATAATATGTCAAAAATCGAACTTTTTAAGTATATTTATACGCTTCTAAAGAAGTATTTTAATGTCAATTTATCCAAATATTCATAATCCGGCCAGAATTCATCCAGATTTTCTTCATGGTTTACTACACTTTTGCCTTCAAGATTTGAGAAATTATCATTGGTGAACTTCTCGTTGTTCAGTGCTATATCAAGAGCGATTTTCAGATATGTTCCCTTGGACATGTCGGTAACGATGTTGTTTTCGATGAGTTCGAAGAGTCCCGGAATGGTGTCGGAATCTTTCTTCTGCAGCTTCAGTACTTTGTTTTCAAAAGCTATCATATACTGACGGTGTCTCTTCATACGGTATATGGCAGAGAAATCAACATTGACATCTCTCCTCCTGACAAACTTCTCCGCCTGCTCGCCGTTCAGAAGGACGGTCTTGCCTTTGACGAAGGCAGGATCAGCGGCTTCCAGTCCGTCTTCATTGATGGTGACTTCAACTCCTCCCACGTAGTCGTTCAGCTCTTTTATGACATCTATGGATCCCGCCATGTAGCCGTTTATAGGAAGTCCGCCGAATACGCCGGACACTGCCTCCATGGCGTACTTTCCGGACTTTGCGTGGTTATCGCCATACATCCATGCTCTGGTGAGGTGGTCTGTCGCTGTTCCTATGGGGTCAGAGTTTGAATCCGTAACCGTGATGGTGGTCATGGTATCTCGCGGCACCTGAATGATATGTACCTTATTTTTAGCCTTGTCTTCCGCTACAAGAAAGATTCCGTCTGAGAGGCCGATTTCTGAGATTTTTCTGTCTATCTGGAGGGATCCTACATTATCGACACCAAGGATGAGCCATGCTTTTACTGCTGTATTCTTTTTGTAGTGAACGCCGTTGTAGTAGAATTCCTTTTCAGCGAAAAGGCTCGGGCGCTCTGTGGTTGCTTTTCCGTCTACTGTGTAGATGCAGTCGCCGCTTGGAGTTTTCTTGCATTCGATGGTTTTGACACCGGAGGTTTTGGATGTACCGGATGTAGTGGAACCTGTCGTACCTGATGTAGTGACTCCTGAGTTTCCTGAGGAGTCTGACGAGTTTGTGGTGTTAACCGTGGAGCTTGAGCCTGATTTATCAGAGCCATCCGCCCCGGATCCTGCATTTCCTGCCCCAAACTGCTCTCTCAGACCATCCAGGCTCACACCGCCTATGGTGAGATTTCCGTTTTCATCCACCGGCATGCCCGCTTCCTGCATTTTCTTCTGCAGCTCTTCACGGGATACAGTCTCAAGAGTTGATTGACCGCTTCCGGAAAGGTTATCAGAATATACCGAACCGTTCTGGTTCTCCGGAATATATGTATTGGCATTACTTCCGTAATCTACTGTATTTCCTGCATTACCCGAATCCCGGGAATTGATATTCCCCGTCAGAGTAGTATTGTTTGCCGCTTCAATTGATTTTCTGACATTGTATTGATTGTAGCTCCAGATTCCCACGAATACCGCTACTGTCAGCATCCCCCCTGTTATGATCCTTATGGGCGTCTGTCTTTTCCTGCGAAGCTTTTTTCTTGTGTCGTTTCCTTCCTGTCTCATATCAGCCTACCTTTGAATGATTATGCGAAGACATGCTTCTGTATCCATTTTAATATCTTCCCTTACCCATCCAAAACAGTTTTTGACATATTCGTCGTTTATATCATTCTGCAATCTTGATCCATTCATTTTTACTGACGAAAATACAACGATTGTTACATTTTTACTGACGAATAATTGGCGTTGATTACATTTTTACTGACGAATATATCGTGGATTTGACATAAATACTGGCGAAAGGCATCAAACCATGTCCTCTAAGATTCGATTCAGTGATCAATGCAGCATTTAGCCATCCTATTACTAATATTTGTAGTTATGAAAGAGTATAAGTCCGCCGTAATTAGTAATTAAGACAGGAGTAGTACTGCGATCATCATAGGATAACAGCTGTTTTTATAAGAAAACAAGAAAGACCGGAATTGCGCTGGGCGTAGTGTCGGTAAAACTGTGCAGAAAGTATATAAAGGACGTAGAGCCTTCTAAAACATGACCCCGGTTTCGGATGTTCCTAAAAAGGAGAAAATGTATGGATAATAAAATGTATCAGGTTTCGACATTGCAGGCACTTGCTTTGGGATACAGCCGTGCGGTTATAAGCGTAGGTGAACTAATGAAGGAAGGGGATACCGGTCTCGGAACTTTTGAAGATGTAAATGGCGAAATGATCGTTATGGATGGTCAATGTCACAGAGCGGATCAGAGCGGAAATGTATCAGTGGTTTCGCCGGAGACAGGAGTCCCTTTTGCAGCGGTTGCAAAGTTATACGGAGAACAGCAATTTACGCTTAATGATATGCCGGATATCGCATCTATTCGAACAGAACTGACACGAAAAATTGAAGAGAGATTTGGTCTTAACAGCATGCATGTCGTGAGGATCGATGGGGTATTTGAAAAGGTGGATGCAAGATCTGAGGCGCCCTACAGATCTCATCATATAACATTGAAAGAGGTTCTCAGCAAAACTCAGGAGGCATTTATCTTTGAGAATATCCGCGGATCACTGGTGGGTGTTTATTTCCCGGACTATATGGATGGGATAAATATGCCGGGATGGCATCTGCATTTCCTCTCTGAGGACAGATCAAAAGGCGGACATGTTTTTGATGTAAGTTTAAGAGAAGGTCTGGCAAAGGTAGACAAGATCACCAATATATTTATAAATCTTCCTAAGGAAGCGGCTTTTGATACCTATTCGCTCAAACAGGATCTGCAGGCAGAGATCAAGTCTGTAGAGTGAATTTCCTACTCACTGATAATGCGCATCACGCCCGCTTTCGAGTGGAATGTTCGGATGCAAAACATAGCGAAACGCTGATTAAAGCGTTTCCCTGGCCTGATTTTCGATGTGAAACATCAACCCATTGAAAATCCGTACCATCTGCTTAGAAGTAACTTTTCAAGTAACCGATGGAGGTGTTACAAAATGATGAATAAAATCGAGGAAGCCATCATATATGCAACTGTCATGCATCAGGGCAAGGTCAGAAAATTCGGAGGCAAGCCATTTATCCTGCATCCGCTGGAGGTTGCCCAGATACTTTCGACCATGACGGATGATGAAGATATTATCACCGCAGGTATACTGCACGATATCGTTGAAGATACGGATGGAACGCTTTCTGAGATTGAAAAACGTTTTGGAAAGCGGGTAGCGTTTATCGTGTCATCGGAATCCGAGCAGGAGTATCCGGATGAGGCACGCAGCGCCACCTGGCAGCGACGCAAAGAGGAGTCACTTCTTGTATTGAAAAACAGTCAGGATATCGGCGTGAAAATGCTTTGGCTTGCAGATAAGCTTGCGAATATCAGATCTTTGGCAGGATACTATTCAGAGCACGGTGAAAAGATATGGCAGGATCTTCACCAAAGCGATTCCGATATGCAAAACTGGTACTATCGCAGCATCGGAGAAATGGTGGAGCTTTCACTTAACAAGACCGGTGCCTTTAAAGAGTATATCAAGCACGTGAATTTCATCTGGCCCGGCAGTTTCGACCGTGACAAGGCGAGATATAAAAAGTACAGAGAAGTTTCTGTGGATGGCTGCAAATGCATCGGACGAGGCGCCAAGGGAGAGGTTTACCGTTATGATGATGAACTTGTCATCAAGGTATACAATGACAACAATACCTACCGTGATGTTGAGAAAGAGATATCACAAAGCAGGCGGGCATTTGTCATGGGCATCCCTACAGCGATTTCTTTCGGAATAGTGGCTGTGGGTGATCGATATGGTGCCATGTATGAGCTTCTTGATTCAGAAACAGTTTCCAGCTTCATCGCCAAAAATCCGGGGCATGTCGAGACCTATGCCAAGATAATGGCAGACCTTGCCAGAACCATACATGGTATCACGATTTCAGAAGATGATTGCTTTCCGCCTGCCACTGACAGACTTAAGAGCTATATAAGAGGCGGAGTCGCAAGGGAAGATGAGACATTGGCAGAAAAATGCACTAAGCTGGTGGATGAACTGCCCGATACCCGTACCATGGTTCACGGAGATTTCCATACCGGAAATGTTTTCCTGCAGAACGGAGAGCCGCTCCTTATCGATATGGACAGGCTTTCTGTTGGACATCCTATGGCTGAGATCAGTGATCTCTACTACTTCTATGAGACATTGGGCGAAAATGACCCTGCTGTTGTAGAAAAATTCATGGGATTTTCGTATGAGACAGCGCAGCTGTTTTTAGACCTTTTCCTGAAGTTTTATTTTGAAACCGAGGATGCAAACATTCTAAATGATATAAAGGAAAAGGCGTCATTCATATGCGCCGTACGAATGATAAACAAGATTCACAAGAAGGACAAGCTGTCTGATAAGGATAAAGAACTGATTGACCATTATATGAAGACAGTCACTGAACTGTCAGCTAAACTTGATACGCTGGCGTTTGAAGTCAAAAAATGATGTACTGCCTAAAGGCACTAAATCACGTCTTTGTACGATGGTTTGGTGCCTTTTAGCGCATTTCCTCAATTTCGTAATCTAACGACAAAAGAGTTATAGAAATATTCCCTTTCACAGCGTAAAAAAGATGGCTCTCATTGAGAACCATCCCTGTAATCATCCCTCTTTTATCAGAAGTTCTTTTCCCTCAAAGGCAAAAGCAAATTTCTTTATTTTTTCTTTGTCATATCCTGCTGCCAGAAGTTCTGTTTCGTACTTCTTGTCTTCGATCTGCTTCAAAGCCATATCCGCAAGTTCATCAAGCGTCTTTCCTTTTTCGCTTCTACGCTTGGATTTAAACTCGATTATGACTGCATTATCCTTCTTATCCTTTGGGCGAAGCATAACATCATATCTTCCCAAACCGCTTTCACGATTTGACTTTATCTCATACCTGCTCCTGAGTTCAACCAGAAGCCCTATCACAAGTCCATGATAAAAGTTTTCCGGAGCAGCCTTACCGCTGCCGTCAAAGGTACTTATCATATCCTCACAGATCTCTGACAACGTATCCATCATGTCAACGATGTTTCCTTCAAGGAGAGCCTTTACGAAATAACTGTAGTTTTGTCCGGCGTTCTCGAACCATCTTTTTACGAGTACGCTAAAACTGACAACAACTTCATAATTTGTAAGCTTAAGCTCATACCTTGCTATTCCATCTATATCAATCATGGATACAGCTTTGAGATATCCGCTTGCAAACAGAAGGCTCCATACGGCTTTTTCATTTCCGTCCATTTCTCCGTAAACAAGCTGCTCATCTATCTCTGTTTCAATGCTTCCGCCCCTAAGCAGTTCCTCAAAGGACTTCTTTATCTCAACCTCTCCTTCTCTTACAAGCTTTGATACAAGCGAATTGGAACTGGTATTCGCCCAGTATGCCTTGTACTTACCTTCCTGAAGGAATGAGATAATAGACCATGGGTTATAAATACCCTCGGTATTTCCAAACTTAAATCCGTCATACCACTCCTTTACCTTTTCTTTTTCGGAGCTGTAGCCATAGTTATCCAACGCTTCAAATACTTCATTTTCCGTAAACCCGAAGCAGTCAGCATATTCTTCTGAAGTAATGGTTACCATTTTCAGGTTATTAAGATCCGAGAACAATGACTCACGGCTCACTCTTGTAATACCGGTTAAAAGTGCTTTTCCGAGATACGGATTCGTTTTCAGAGTCGTGTTAAACATATTTCTCATAAATTCAACCAGCTCGTCCCAATATCCGCTAACATAGGCTTCCTGCATGGGAGTGTCGTATTCATCGATGAGGATAATGACATTTTTACCATAATACTCACTTAGCCACTTGCAAAAATATCCAATACAGTTTGAGGCTATTCCCGGTTCCATATCAATGGATATTTTATTGTAGAATTCAAGATCAGCGTCGCTAAGTTGATCCTTCATATATTCCATCGTGGAAAGAATTTTACTGAAGATTATATTGAATTGTTGTAATGCACCTTTATAGCTTCCGGCCTTAACATTTGCAAAGGAAACAAAAAGAACAGGCCACTGGCCGCACTCTTTCATGACCTCCGCATCTTTATAAACGTTTAGCTCCTTAAAAAGTTCCTCATTATCTTTCTTTCTGACTGAGAAAAACTCTTCTACCGTACTAAGCATCAATGTTTTTCCGAAGCGTCTGGGCCGGGTGATCAGTGTGACATCATCCTCTCTTGTCCACCATTCTGATATGAATTTTGTTTTATCTATATAAAAAGCATTTGCCCTTATAACTTTTTCAAAATTCTGTAAACCCAGTCCAACTGTCTTTAACATATGAACACACCTCGTCTTCTCACATCTTTGATCATCATTATACTAGCACATCGGTTGCTACATTTGCCACGTAAAAAGCACTGTGAAAATGATTCTCTCATTTTCACAGTGCCGGTATACTACTATTCAAGGCATAGTTTTCAGGTAATTCCTACGTTCATCAACCTGTCCCTGTCTTTAATTATGATTCTTGATATGATGAACCACCAGAATCATAAAACCTGATGGAGATACCATTGGCAATGCTTTTGCGCTGCCGGAATTGACGACTTCAACACCCTTTGGAGGAGCAAAACCACGTGAAGCCAGGAAATCACATGCCTCATCAAAATCATCAACATTCATTCTGATTTCCATCAGAGAATCCATAGGTATCTTTTCATCCTTCACTATATTCATTCTGAACCCGTTTGAATCCTTCATGACGATACCATCTATTTCTCTGCCTTCTACATTCTGCTGATTATGATGCATTTCGAAGCCAAGATCCTTGAATAAATCGATAACGGGATCCAGATCCTTTACTACAACTTGTGGTCCAAATGATGTGATCTTCATGATTGTCTGTTCCTCCTTTAAAATCTTAGATAATAACGCTTTCCTTTGCAAAAAAAGTGCTAAACCTAACCTTTTCCGCCGATAACCCACTTTATTTATCGTCGTCACAAAGAAATAAAAGAATTAGAGAATTTTTGCATTTTAATTAACATTTTCCTTATAGCTGAATATCTTGCGATAAAAGGACAGAATATCGGCTCATAATACAGATAATTCTTCAAAAAAAAGTGAATTTTTTCTAATTCTTTTCCTTATTCATGACGACTATCTTTATAAGTTCGTTTTGGGATAGTGATATTCATTTCAAAGAAAGAGAGGACAGTAATGAAGATTACCACATTTAACCCTATGATTCTGACAAAGAATGCAGAAGAAACTATCAGGCTTTTTGAGGAGCTTGGATTTGAAAAGCGTCATGCTCCAACTGTTGATACAGGAAAGAGTCTTGTGACCAGTACCCGTATGAAGAATGCAGACGGATTCTGCATCGATATCGCAGATGTCCAGAGTATGGAAAAGGATATGACTATCATCCGTATGAACGTTGATGATTTTGATGAAGCTTTTAAGCTGCTGACCGACAAGGGCTTTACACGTCCGGGTGAAGGCAAACCTGTTGAAACAGAGTCGAACAAGTCTGCAATGCTTTGTTCACCGTCAGGTTACGCTTTTGATTTATGCCAGCATATAAAGAAAGATTAGTGATTAAAGGGTGCCGCATTTGCGACACCCTTTTGTTAATCAGGTCTTCTTTATATACATACAAACTTAATTGATACTCCAGAGCCTATTATGTTTTAGAATCCTTGAATCAGAATAAATTCTTCATTCCGGGAATCATTCATATATAACATTACCCTGTTCATCGATGTAATACTTCGGCACACGTCCGATTCCCGCGAAGAGGGTCTGACAGTTTCCAAAATCCAATCCGGTTCTGTTTATCCAGTCATCAAATCTTATTCCCGGATGATCACCGATGATCTCTGTATCATCAAACTCAGTGATGTCATCAGCCCCAGTAATATCCACAAGACAGCTGTCCATACACGGCTCGCCGACAACATTAAACAACCTTCCGCGTATCCGGACCACCGGGTTTTTACAGGTCAAAAAGAACGGAAGATCCCAGCTTCCGAAGGACATAAGTGCGACTTTACGAACATTGTCGGGAAGCTTTCCCGAATAGTCAGTCTGACTGTCCGGTCCTATAAATGCTGTTTTGAGAACAGTCCCATAAATCGATATTATTCCTTTCACATCCGGCCGGTTCTTCTCCCCCTGCTTTCCTATTCCATACATCAATGCGCCGATTCTCACCATGTCATACGCATATTGAGGATACTGACAGCAGAGCGCTGAACTGTACAGATGTATTGTAAGCTTCCTGCGAATCTCTTCTTTTAATGCTTTAAATACCCTGTCATACGACTGTATTTCCGCAAATGCCTTATCCTGTACATCTCCGTATGCCGAATAGATATGGGCATAGAGTCCTGTTATCCGGACACCATGATTTTCCTCAAGGCGGTATATATTTGCCTCAAAATCCGCCCTGTCAAAACCTTTTATCCCTGATTCAAAATCCAGTCGTAAATGAACTTTTACCTCACCGTACCGGCAAAGCTTTTCAAAATCCGAAAGTCCCGATCCGGAGTAGACTGAAAATATGATCTTCTCCATAAGATAGTTTCTTCTGTTTTCGTCCAGTTTTTTTAATTCATTCTCGATATCACGTACTGACTCTCTTCCTAAAATCAGCGTTGGCTTACTGATATTTTCTTTGTACAGGTACAATGCTTCACGAAAGGACGCAGTGACAAACATATCAACATTTTCTTCCCGATCCAGAATACCTGATATTATCTTCAGACCGTGACCATAAGCATCGCCCTTTATGATCGCGGCAATCTTTGTATTATCAGGTATCCTCTCCTTTATTTTTCTTATATTATCAAGAAGAATCCTTGAATCTATGATCGTACGATTCAGCATGTACGGTCTCCTCCTACATTATCTTTTAATACCTGTCCCATGAAGATCATCACAAAACCATATGGACACACAACCGCTTGTCTAATAATTTTTCGTCGTAAAAAATCCAAAATATAAAAAACTTCTACGATTCACTGAGAATCATAGAAGTTTTTTGAACCCCTGTAAAGTGATAAACACCACACCGGAATGCTTAAATGATAATTGTAATATTCATTTATGCTGCTGTTGTTCCTGCAGCTCTGTCAGTTCCTGCCTTTGTGGCGAGAAGTTTCTTTATACATGTCACAGCCACAAGTACTCCGAGAACGATGAGGAAAGCCGCAACTATGAGCTGAAGGCCGTTTACAAGGAAAGTTCCTGTGCCTGCTGCAAATGCCTTAACATTTCCGATGATGTTAAGCACGATAGCTGAAAATGTTACAGTCAGCATGATAGCCATCGGGATGTAAAGCATTGCGCTCTTTCTGCCTGTGGCCTTAAGGAATACTGCGATTCCGATAAGTACAAGAGCCGCAAGCATCTGGTTTGCCGAACCGAACAGAGCCCAGACATTGGCATATCCGCCAAGGCAAAGGAGATATCCGAAGAACAGTGTGATAGCTGTTGCAAAATACTGGTTCTGGAAAAGCTTCTGCCATGCAGGGATCTTTGACTTGTCAGTTTCGTCACTGGCAAAGAGTTCCTGGAAAGACATTCTTCCGATTCTTGCTACTGAGTCAAGAGATGTAAGCGCAAGTGCTGAAACGCACATTGTCATGAATACATTCGCAACACTGTTTGGAACACCGAAGGTCTCAAGGAAACCTGCAACACCCTGTGAGAAGATCTGGAACGGTGTGAGGTCAGCAGGCACTGCGCCGTTAACCGCAACAGCTCCGCAGACAAGAAGTGAGCATACACCGAGAAGTGTCTCGATAACCATTGCTCCGTAACCTATAAAGAGCATATCCTTCTCATTCTTTACTGTCTTGGATGAAGTACCGGATGAAACAAGGCTGTGGAATCCTGATACCGCACCACAGGCGATGGTTACGAAAAGTGTCGGGAAAATGTAGCTGTGTGAACCGTTTGCGGCTGTGAGTACGAAACCGTTGAAAGCATTGAGCTTCATCTCAGGGTGTGCAACCACAAGACCGAGTACTGCTCCGATGATCATACCGAGAAGCATGAATGTTGTAAGGTAATCTCTCGGCTGCATGAGGAGCCACATCGGCATAACAGATGCTGCGAACAGATATGCCATGATAACGTAGTTCCACTGTGGTGCTGTGAGATAGATAGGTGCAACCATACCAACTGCAAACATTCCGACCAGAAGTGCGATGGCTACTGCCACTCTCATGCCTTCCTTCATGTCCTTGAAACGCTTCTCAACAAGACCGAAAGCCATGGCAACGAAAATAAACAGCATAGAAATGGTCGCTGCTGCCGCACCGTTGAAGTTCTGCGCTGATGTGCCGTCGGCAGCCTTTGTGAAGCCGTTGAAAGTGCTTGATACCATGGATGTGAATGCTGCGATAACAAGCAGTGTGAAAAGCCAGCAGAAAAGTGAGAAGAAACGTCTTCCGGCTTTTCCGATATACTTCTCGATGATCATACCGATAGACTTTCCGTCATTCTTTACAGATGCATACATTGCTCCGAAATCCTGTACTGCACCGAAGAAGATTCCTCCGAAAAGCAGCCACAGGAGACATGGTACCCATCCGAATGCTGCTGCAAGGATAGGTCCCTGAACAGGTCCTGCTCCTGCTATGGATGAAAACTGATGAGAGAAAACCGTAAGCTTTGAAGATGGTACATAATCCTCTCCATCCTCGAACTTAGTGGCAGGTGTAACTGCCTTCTCATCGATGCCCCAGGTCTTTGCCAGGTATCTACCGTACAAAAGGTATCCACCAAGAAGAGCAAGACCGGCTACAAGTAAGATAACCAAACTATTCATAAAGCGCCCCCTAATAATGTTTTCTGCAGCCCACCGAATTCTCCCTTTCGGAAAGGCTGTTTTATCCGGATACAACAGAGTCTTTATGTGATTATGTTCAAGTCATTAAAAGTCGATATCAAACCGCTTCGTGCCATAACTCTGCCGAATCCTTTGATTGCTTCCTTATAACAAGCACTTTATAACTTTAAATCGTTACATTCAATAGAGGCGGTTTAACGTAATTAATTTTCGTGAGATGTGACAATTTTTAAGATATTGGGATAACCTTAATTGCCGCATTATGCCATATAGTTATGTTATTGGTATTATTTTCGGGATTTATAATGAATTTGAGTTATGATTTCACTGCTTTTCAGTCATGGTATTAAGGCTGCTTTAACATTAATATATATGCCTTTTTATTCATTCATGCGGATATAAATACGATCTTCTCTCACACTTTTTATTCAATGCTTTACAACACTGTTCACATACTTCCTCCGGTCACTTTGGGTATAACAATTTTACGGTGAAGTGTGAGTGATTTTACGGAATCGAAGAAAGTTGAGTGATTTTACGGGTATTTGTAAGTCATTTTACGTTTATAGACATAAAAAACGGCAGAAATACGTGGATAGCCTCTCAACTCTCACGTATTCTGCCGTATATTCGCTCAACCTTCCGTACTTTGGCTCAACCATTCCGTACTTTCACTCAACCATCACGTAAATTGAGTCAACCACTCCGTAAATTCACTCAACTTTTATCATATGAGTCAAGAGACAAAAGCCTGCCCATCACGGATTCTCTTCTCCCACCAGTGTCTCACTGATCAGATCATAATCATTTTCTATATCGTTTGCCGCCTTAAAACGTTTATAACCATCTTTCAGAAATTCGGTCAGTTTCTTTCTGTTGTTTATATGTTTATAGCTGCATACTTCATAGAAGATATCTTCCGTCACCGCCTCCTGTAACGAATCTTTACTTATATTATCCGGGATCTCACTGAAAGTTATATATACATCATCATCTTCATAAAAAAGCACTGGATAATATCTCTCCTTGTCATTAAAGCACGCTCTGACTCCCAGCATCTTGAAAGATGACTGGGTTAAAACAATCTTTTCGTCCAGATGATTGATTATAACCGTGTTCCCCGAGATCTTCAGTTCATCCCATCTGATGGGAACCGCTCTGAACTCAGGATTGTTGGAAAGAGCTATCTCAAAATCCAACAATGTAAATTCCTTAAGTAATATCTTATATAGTTGAGCTGCGCTGTATGCCATATTCCTTCCCTCATATATCATTACGCCCACACTTTGCTACTAATATATTCGGTCAGATTTTAAATAAAATTATACCCATCAGCGAAATGATTTTAATTTCGTTGATGGGTACTCAGTCTCAAATCATTTGGCGGATGCAGACGTTTATTCTTCCGCGTCACGATATCTGATCATATTGTATCCTATGCCCATATGGGTCTCTATCTGTGGATGATCCGTTTCCGCATCCCCGAGCTTCTTCCTTAATGTCGCAATATGCACTCGAAGCGCCACCTTATCAGAACTGATATCTCCTCCCCAGATGTGATCAGTCATATAATTATAGGTAAGAACCCGCCCCACATTTTCCGAAAGAAGCTTAAGTATCTTATACTCCGTAGGCGTCAGATGAATCACTTCATCTCTTATCCGGACTTCAGCCTTCAAAAGATCTATACACATATCTCCGTTTTTAAATACAGGTGATTCCTGTTCCTGCCTTTTGAGATATGACAATCGTCTCTGTGTTGTGTGAAGACGCGCTATAAGCTCTTCCGTAGAAAACGGCTTTGTCAGGTAATCATCCGCTCCGAGATCCAGTGCCTGAACCTTTGATGAATCTTCACTTCTTGCGCTGATAACGATTATCGGCATGGTAGACCATTCTCTGACGCTCCGGATGATTTCATTACCATCCATATCAGGAAGTCCGAGATCCAGCAGCATCACATCCGGATGAAGCATAACGCACCTTTCCAGCGCTTCTTTTCCCGTAGCCGCAGTTTCGTATTTATATCCGTTTATCTTTAATGTTGTCGCGATGAGGTTCCTGATTGAATTATCATCTTCAACAACAAGGATTTCTATTGTTTCTGACATTTCTTCTCCGTATTCGCTCGTATTATGTGCATATGAAATTCTTTGCTGCCTACCGATGCTCACTTTCATTTGCGATGCACTGCCTGACACTAAAACTTAAATTCTTTTCCTGTATAAAACCGCTACGTTGTTCGTGTTCAAGCGGATCACAAATGCTAAAACACCGTGCAAGCAAGAGATCAGGTACTTTCAAGCAATCTCTTTTATCTTCAGTCTAAAACTGAATCCCGCGCCATGCGGCTTCACATTATAGGCAGTAATGCTCCCACCGTGCGCCTCGATGATAGACTTCGAAAGGCTGAGCCCCAGGCCGAGACTTCTCCCCGCATCTGCCACAGAATGATGTCCTGTATAGAAAGAATCAAATATATGCGGCAGGTCTTCATCACTGATACCGGGTCCGTCGTCTTCTATCCTGACAACAATGTCCCCTCCGTCTCTCTCGTCCGAAACCCTGATAGTTGAGTGTTCTGACGAATATTTGATGGCATTATTCACGATGTTCACCACAACCTGCATGATGAGTCTGGTGTCCATTTCCGCCATCAGAAATTCATGATCAAAGCATTTTACAATTTTATGTTCACTGACATGTCGATCCACATGCTTCAATGCCTCTTCCAGAACATCCTCCAAAACCTCGGCGGTCTTATTGAGTTTCACACCTTCATTTAGTTTACTGATTGACAGAAGATTTTCAACCATATTGATGAGCCACATGGAATCATCATAGACATCAGTATAAATCTGCAGTCGTTCATCATGAGACAATTCCGACTCACTGTTCATAAGAGTATACGCATCCCCGGAAATAGAAGTAAGCGGAGTTCTCAGATCATGGGATATGGACCTTAGAAGGTTTGCTCTGAATCTTTCACTTTCTGCAAGAATGACTGCATTTTCGCGTTCTCTTGCGATCCTTCTGTTCTCCATTCTGATACTGCATTCACCGATGATGGACAGAAGAATGGTCTGCTCAACTTCTGTAAACTCTCTGTCGTTCATGTCGATGGCGATAACACCGTAAACCTCCTCCCCTGTGATCATTGCCAGAAACTGATAACAGGAATCGGAAAAACGACCGGTGAATGCTCCCGCCCTCGTCCTGTTTTTATAGACCCAGTTTGCAATCTCTATATCCGACTCCGACATACTTTCCGTTTCGGACTGTCCCCGGACATGATGATGGATCGGGGAACTAAGTCTGTTATCTTCAATGCTGAAAAGTACAATGTCACGCCCGAGAAGCTGTATGAGCTGATTTACTGTAATGGTAAAGAGCTCGTCCTCAGTTTCCGCTTTCTCCAAAAGCTTCGTGGCATTGAGAAGCACTCTTGCCTGGTAGGCACTGTCCTTTGCATTCTTCATGCTTTCCTTCATCTGCGCAGAAAGTGTTCCCGTCAGAACTGCGGCACAAATACTGACAAAATATGTCACCATATAGGACGGATCATAAACTCTCAGAGTAAATCTCGGATCGATAAACAGAAAATTGAACAGCAGAATATACAGTACTGCCGCAAGAACACCAAACCTTTTCTCAGAAGTCATGATAGACGCCACAAGTACCGCGAGAATGTATACCGTTATGATATTGGCATTGCTGTAGCTGGAATGGTAAAACAGTAAAGATACTATGGTAGCGATCGTCATGATGAAGATAAGCTTCATAGTATCTTTAATGATATACCGTTCGGTTTCTCTCCGGTTCCGTAACCCCGATGGCTGAAGCTCACTCCGTTCATCCGGGATGATGTGAATGTCTATGTCAGGAAGCAGTTTTGTAAGTCTCTTTGAAACCGTCTGCTTCCTGTCCTGTCCACTCATTCCGATATAGAGATCGGTGATGTGATTGGCCTTTGCATAATCAGCTATGGTCATTATGACATCTTCCCCGTATATCTCTTTGAAGCTTGCCCCCAGTGATTCTGATAGTTCAATGTTTTCCTTAAGCATTGTACTGACGATGCCCTCTCTGGTTCTGACATACAAAGCCGTCAGCTGACATCCGGTCAGGGTTGCATTACGGGCAGCAATTCTTATGACTTTAGGATTACTTGGAGATCCTGAGATGCATACCAAGATATTTGATTTTGTTGATAAATTCTTTTGCGTAATAATGTTGTCTTCCATAGTCATGTCCCAAAGGATGCTTGTGTAAACCAAACTCCTCATCTATTAGATGTGTTATTCTAATATATAATAACGCATTAAGGAGTATAAATCCCAAAAACAAGATCCAGCCTTCCATTTTTTCCTCCTTTCCTGATTTCTTTACATTACGCAAATATCTGATACATCAAACGATCACACAGATACTGACCGTTTCTTTAACATTAATCCATCCCGTTTTACTATCACGTTTCTTTATGATGATATTTCCGGCAAATGAATTTGACTGAAAATCATCTGAATATGTGCTCATTCAAAGATGAAATACTTTTCTTATTCTGTTTACCGGTCCGAGAACCAGTACAGTTCCGCCCTCAGGAAGCACAGAATCCGGTGCTATATCCATGGCAAGTCCCCGGGTAGCTCCCACACCCCTTATACCAAGGATATTTACCCCGAACTGATTTCGAATATTGAGCTGTCCTACGGTCTTGTTCTGCCAGTCCTTTGGGATCGTCAGCTCGAAAATGGCATATCCCTCTGTAACATCAATGTAATTCTTTATCTGCTCGGAACTGAATCTGATAGCGGTCCATCCCGCCATCTCACGTTCCGGAAATACCACATGATCCGCACCGTTTCTGAGAAGGAATTTCTCCTCTTTTTCTCCCGATGCTCTTGCTACCACATATCTTGCTCCAAGATCCTTAAGAAGAGATGTTATCTCCAGAGACGCCAGAAAATTATCTCCTATGGCAACTATGCAAAGATCAAAATTGTTTACTCCGAGTCCTTCGAGGAAACTCTGACTGGTACAGTCACCTATCAAAACTCTCGTTGCAAAAGGGATGACCGATGAAACCTTTTCTTCATCCTGATCCACTGCGATGACCTGCATACCAAGTTCGTGAAGTTTTTTTGTAGTAAAATATCCGAATCTTCCCATTCCTATAATCAAAACATTTTTCATTGTTATATCTCCTGTTATCCGATCATGAGACTTTCCTTAGGATACTGTACCGCTGCTCTCACTCTGTAGAAATCCGGAGCCGCATAGAATATCGTCAGCGCACCGACTCTTCCGAAATACATAAATCCCATAAGGATAATCTTTGAAAATGTACCGAGGGTAGGCGTTATACCTCTCGTAAGTCCAACTGTTCCAAGCGCCGATGCGCATTCAAATGCTGTATCTATAAGAGGCAGACCCTCGATACCGCTTATAATGATCGCCCCGGCAAAAAGCAGTAACACGTAAAGCATCATAAGTGTGATTGCATGATATATCGCCGATGTTTCTATGGTTCTGTCTGATGTAGTGATGTTGTCATTGCCACGAAGCGAATGAATCATGGTAAGCACCAGTACTGCAAGTGTCGTGGTCTTCACACCGCCGGCGGTTGATCCCGGTGAACCGCCAACCAGCATCAGAAATATCATAAGAAGCGTACTGCCTTCACTCATTAGTCCCAGGTCTGCTGTATTGAAGCCTGCCGTTCTCGTGGTCACGGACTGAAACAGTGACTTTTGAATCCTGAGTGACAATGCCTCTTCTCTGAAGTCTGCAAAGAAGAAATATATTGCCGGCAGAACTATAAGTATCAGAGTTGTTATGAGAACAATTCTTGTCTGCAAACGAAAGTGTCTGATGTTCCACTTTTTATCCAGAATATCTGCCTGAATCCCGAAGCCTATACCACCGACTATAATGAGCATCATAATCACAATATTCATCAGTGGAACACCTGCAAAACCGGTAAGAGACTGGTACGGCGCAGTCACTGTTCCCGAAAGATCAAAACCTGCATTGCAAAATGCAGATATGGCATAAAACACTGAATTCCCGAGACTTGTTGCAGGACTAAAGCGCTGTATCATTACCGGAAATATCAGTATCGCTCCCAACAGTTCAAAGCATAATGTGGCACGAAGCATAAAACGCGTAAACCTTACAATACCTCCAAGCTGTGATGCTCCGATGGCATCCTGCATGGTAAGTCTCTGAAACAGATTGATCCTTCTTCCGGCAACCAGCTGAAACCATATGCTTATGGTGATAACTCCGAGACCGCCTATCTGAATAAGTAAAAGAATTACTGCTTTACCGAACAGTGTCCAGTGGGTTGCAGTGTCATGAACCACAAGTCCTGTAACACAAACTGCCGAAACCGATGTAAAAAGCGCATCAAGAAATGACGTATGTCCGCTATAAGACGCTATGGGAAGTGTAAGCAGCACACCTCCTATAAATATGACCAGCATAAAGCTCATAAGTATCAGCTGAAAGCTGGAGATATTAATCTTTAACCATTTATCCGAAATCATAATCTGTTACTCCCTTTTATTGATGATGAGTGTGTTCAAATATATACATAATCCGTCGTGCTGCCAGCTACACATCTCGAAAAACCGACCGGAGAATAATATAGTCATTGTTCTCTATCATCAATTTAAGTATGTCATATTCCCTGTTAAAACAGGGTGAAGATGTTAAGGCGAGTTGTAAAGATTGTGTTAAGAAATTTATTTCACTTTTTCAGTTCCATTACAGCTTTATACTCTATAGTGGTGACATCCAAAGGGAAATAAAAAAGAAACAAAAAAGCAGGTATTACCTGCCGGATATGACCGGTCTTCTCAACAATATGAAACAGGACCGGAATCACAATTAAGATGAGGTATATAAAATGAAAAAGAACACTAAGAAAACATTTGCAGCTATCGGTATCTGTGCACTTCTCGGAATCGCTTCCGTAGGCGCTATCGCTTCATTTGCAGACGAGACAACAACTGCAGCAACTGAGATGTCACAGCCTGAGAATAACGGCATGTACATGGGTAAGATCACAGCCATTGACGGTACTTCAATCACCATCGAAACCATGATGGGCGGTCACGGCGGTAAGGGTCAGGGCCAGCCTAATGACGGTACAGCTCCTACTGATGCAAATGGCGAGGCTATGACTCCTCCAACCAATGCTTCAGGCGAAACTGAGACACCTCCTGAGATTCCAACAGATGCTAACGGTGAGACATTGGCAGCTCCTGCAGATGGCGGTCAGCAGGGCGGTGGCATGGGTCAGGCTCAGCAGACAATGACATTTACAGCTGACAGTTCACTCATCAGCGGTTTCGCAGTAGGCGATATGGTAGACATCATTTCTTACGACGGAACAACAGTATCAGCTATCTCAGCTTCACAGCAGCCTGCTGATATGGGAGCAAATACAGCTTCCTGATCACCGGCCAACATGAAACACTGATTTAAACATTTTTCAGGATTTTGATGCATCGCATCAAAATCCAACCGGGGAAGCACTTTAATCTGTGTTTCCCCAAAAACATCTCTATCCATAAATGTTTATGAGTGGTGATTTTATCTCCATTTCATACATAACCCGAAAAACCTCCGGAGAGGCCAATGATTGATTCATTGACCTTCACCGGAGGCTTTTTTGCTATTCGGCTATTTATTGCCAATTCTGTTTACAAGTTTGCTCTGAGTTTCTTAGCACAAACTTGTAATGACTTGAGTGTCAAAAGTATTTGCCACTCACTGATGATGCGCAGCACGCACACATTCGTGTGCAATGTGCTGCTGAAATTATTTAAAACACATAACATTTGTGGTGTGAGCTTATGTATTTTCAGTCTTTATCACCTGAGTTCTCCTTCATCATCTTCTCCATATATGAAACGAATTCTTCAGGTGGCACAGGCTTTGAGAAGAAGTATCCCTGCTCGTACTCACAACCCATTTCCGCGATAGCTTCCTTCATCTCAAGCGTTTCGATTCCTTCAACCACAACCTTCATGTTGGCATTTCTGAAAAGTCTGATGAGATCCGGCAGGAACTTGTCTTTTCCGTTGAAATACGAATGTACAAAGGACATATCAATCTTCACCACATGTATAGGCAGGCTCATGAGACTGGACAGATTGGAGGATCCGGTTCCGAAATCATCAAGCGAAAGCTCTGATCCCTTTGACTGAAAATCCAATACCTGTTTATGTATCATTTCATAGTCTTCCACTGTGGATTCCGTAACTTCAAAGTCAAATATATCCATGGAAACGTCATACTTATCTGCAATATCCGAGAACTCTCCGGCCAGATTCGTATTCATGAACTGCACAGGCGAAAGATTGACATTGATAAATTGTACACCCAGTCTTTCCACATTGATGGCACCAAGGAAAATGCAGACTTTTTCAAATATCTGTCGTCCGATTTCCATGATGTCGCCGTTTTTCTCAGCAATTTTTATAAAATCAGCCGGTGAGATAAATCCGAGTTCCGAATCTTTAAGTCTTGCCAATGCTTCGGCACCGACGATTTTTTCTTCCTTAGTTGAATATATCGGCTGGAAATACACTTCAAAACTGTTGTCATTCATAGCCTTTTTAATGGCTTTTTCGACTGCTTTTCGCTTGTTAACCGTTTCAACCATGTCCTGGGTAAAGACATAATTACCTTTATGATTTTCTGAAAAAGCAGAATTCATAGCGTATCTGGCCAGATCACTGGTAATGGAAACATTATCCGCTATGATGGTTGACGGAATGAGCATAACAGAAACTTTAAGCGGCAGAATATCGAAATGTCTGTTTTTCAGCTCATCGAATTTGGCTTTCCAGTCATCTATCACCACTTCGGGTTCTTTCTGCAGATTACCGCGGATGAGTATTACAAATGTTCCGTTTCTTGTATAGAATACAAAATTTCTGGGATAGCTTTTTGACAACCATGAAGACAAGGTCCTCAGACTGTCATTTAGCTGTGTTACTCCGTATATGGTCTTTGACGCTTCATAATTATGAATCGCAATGGTTAAAAGACTGAATGGTATCTTTTTCTCCCAATAGTCATATCCGATGAGATCCAATGCATCCTTATTGAGAAGCAGAGTTCTGTTATCTCTGTGCAGGTCAGGGTTTTCCGATGTAAGGAAGATAATGATTATGCAGAGAATGCTGAAATAGCTTGTTACAAGCATATGGTAGAACTGTTTTCTGATAAGTATACCGAATAAAAGCAGAAGATTATAAGAAAGAAGTCCTCCCTGCATCCTTCGGGACAGTTTTCTCCAGTTAAGCACTATAAGAAGCAGTGATGTGAAAATATAGAAATAGGTACTGAAGTATATGGTCTGATAAAGAGAACAGTTGTGATACCCGTCTTCAGCTATGGTATATATAGCACTGGTCCACGGAGTCGACAAAATAAGTGTAACTGCAACAGCTGCAGGTGCATTGGTGATTATCCTATAGACAAAATCACCTTTCTTATATGCATGTGTGGATTCCGAAGTATATGCAAAAAGTGCCCAGCCTCTGATGATAAATCCGAGAAAATATGCATGATTTATGGCATACATTACCCAAAGTGGAAACTCATTCCATATCTCGTTCATCTCACAGGAAATAATGTCCGCCGTGGTCATAACAAGGTTTGAGAACATTACAAGCCAAAAACAGGTACTTTGCCAGATGGGCAGATTACGCCTGAAGCCGTAGAATACCAACAGTATGATCTGAATCGGAATCGCTGCTATAGCAAAATCATAATTGAATGGGCTTATCCAATTAAACATGAGTATTCTGTCCTTCCTGCCTGTCTTAATAACCTGTGATGAAACTGCTTTTGAGCATTTAAGGTAACTCCTATTAATGCATCGTCCTGATTTACTGATGTAATATCTGCAGGACGAAACACCACAGACTCTTTCGCATGGATTATCGACATTATTTATATAAAACTTAATATAAATGTTGACTTAACTTGCTTTAATCTGTAAACAAAAATAATCCACAAGGCCTTTCAGAAGTAGGGAGGATGAAAAACCTTGTGGATTGAACTTGCCGTACACTGCCATTGGATTGGTCACAGTGCGTTTACGAAAACTATATCTTGTATTGATGTATTTATTATAGCACAATTAGTTGATTTTTGTATTGCTTTTTAAGAGAATTTATAATTATTTTACATTCCATATATATTTTTCAGTTAATGTTTATAAATCCCATGGAATACAAAAGAAATCCGTGTTTTTCCGGATTTCCTTTGTGGCTAATGTATGAAAAAATTTGTCTGTGGGACCTGATTGATCAGAATCTCTTATGAGGTACTTCAGGATATGCTTTTTGCAGCCGCCCCCTGTGCAATCGGGATAAAGATCATTGCAACTGCAAAGCAAAGAATATACATAGGAATGAAAGTGCCGAGGAATGCAAAGATAAACGCAGGGAATGGAGCACCTCCGAATACCTGAACATTGGCAAAATTCATTACAAGTCCTATTATGATCACGAAGATAAACACCACCGGAACATTTCCGAGAATCCTTCCGGGAATACTTTCCGGCTCTATCTTGAATAATTTAGGAAAACTTATGGCAATAAGGGGGATTGGGAGCGCTGCATTGACGATACATGCAAACACAAATCCCAGTAAAATATTTACTAAAAGAGCCGGGGTAAGGAGCTTGTCAGCATTACCCGAAAAAAGCATTCCACCGATGGACATGGCTGTTGCCAGTGGAATATTCATGACCAGATTGAACACTATAAAGAATTTTAAGCTTGGCTTTTCCATATTATTAATCTCCCGTTTTCAGCATAGCTATTATTTGCTTGGGCTTGGTGTAGGTGCGCATACTGCTGTGTAGTGCATCTTACGTGCCTTAAACTCAGGATCCTTGTTGAGATTCATTAGTCTTCCTTCATTTCTGAAAATGTCATCACCGTGAAGCTTCTTACCTGAGATAGTGTCATGAGCCTTGTGCTCATCAGCAGGATCAAACTTGAACTTGAAAGCACCGTTAACTACCTCAAGTGTTCCCTCGAGTCCGCAAAGTTCACATACGCAGTGAGTCGTACCCGGGAAGATGTAGAAGTTGTTGCCCTGGCAGTGAGGACATGCACCTTCCTTGCCCTGCCACTTCGCATTGTCCACATCCTTTGCTGCCTCAACGAGGTTACGTGCGATCTGCTTCATTCTCTCTATCTTGTCATCCTGCATGATGACATCCTTTGACCATGAGAACCAGTCATTGTCGATAACTGTCCATGAAGGGCTCATTGCAAGCATTGCATGATCTGTCTCAACACGACATGCCCAGTCGGAACCACCGATTCCAACGAAGGAAATAGCTTTCTTTCTGAGATACTTGGGATCAAGACCTTCCTTGCCCTGCTCCTTAAGCTTTGCATCAGCCATGAAAAGCATTCCGAGATCATGTCCGGGACCCATACGGTCACATACTACATGGAAGAGACCTGATCCGCCTGACTCGTAGATAGGGTCAACAACAAGTACACCGTCAGCCTCTGCCATCTTGTCAAAGAGCGCTGCATAGTCGTCCTTCTGTGAACAGATCATGCCCTTACCCATTACGAGACCTCTTGAGCATGCTACGCATCCTGAGCAGTACTTGATATCCCAGTCAAATACGTGAATAAATTCGATCTCCGCTCCAAGCTTCTGTGCCTCCTCGAGAGCAACGCGGCACATTGTATCGTTGTTACCGTTTCTTGTTCCGAAAGATAAACCTAAAATCTTCATATAAATCTCCTGTTTATGTCAGCCCTTAGTATTCGCTTTGCGAAGCTGACTGTATTTTTGTTAAAGACACTGTATTCCTTCATACCGATGTCTTCTGACTTTTGTTTTTAATTTGAAATATGCATACATGCACGTATGCTGCGCTGTAATGCTGCTATCATCCTCTACCAGGCAGCGGGATAGCTACGTATAATCACGTATATAATCCACATATAGCTTTACATTGTACGCCCGTTATCGATACGCGTTATGTCGTATATCACAACGTGTGTCAACCATAGTTATTACGCCAGAATTTTCAGCGGCTTCTCAATCAACAGGCTTGTGAGAAGTCCCACCACATGGAGTATCGGGTAAGTCGACCACCAGACACCGATGAATTCCTTCCCGATTCCAACATTAATCAGCGCCATGCAAAGACTCACAATGGTGACATAAATTGCGTTGATTATAAAATTTCTTGCCAGCATCTCCGAAAATCTGCCGGGCTTTGTTTTTAAAAGGTCCTCAGCGAACCACCTGCCGATGATTCCCACCGGAATGATAACAGCCGCCACTGTGTTGATGGTGAAGGCACAGCAACAGCCTTTCACCCAGCCGGACAGAGTGTCACCGCCGCCAAGAAGCGTAGCTGTTGTATTAATGGACAGTGCCATACAGACATTCGTTATGACATTCCACCTGAAAAAGCGGATGTTTTCCTTCATATCAATCTCCTCTGTAAACGTATTTTTAATATTTCATGCCTGACTAACAAAAAATAATCAGTATAACGTTCATAAATTTTTGAAGCATTATGCTCCTTAAAATACGCATTTGTACAAGGCCAAGGCAGACACCATGTGCTGATTACTTATTTTATTAAGTGTACCAGTCAAGTCTTCTTTTAATGTGCATGTCATATCCTGTGGTCGTCACCCCATCTGTGCTTCATATTCTTCAGCTGCTGCATTGTTCTTTTTTATCAGCATGGTACAAACCACCGCCATGACTACCGCCACCATCATGATCATGAAAATAGTCATATAGCTTCCCTGTCTGTCGTAGATAACACCCGCAAGAGTTCCTCCGAAAGATGCAAACAGCAGGTTCAGATTTACGATTGAGAAATTCACTGGATAATACTTAGTTCCGTAAAAATCCATCATGAATGCTGAATTCGTTGGCGGAACGCCGCCGTAAGAAAGACCGAAAAGAATAAATCCCAGAATCACAAGGGGCAGACTTCCGGTTTTCAGTCCACCGAGATTCACAAGCACTGATATAAAGTACAGACCACAATTGAGAAGCATTGTCATCTTCTGTCCAAGCCTGTCATAAAGCCCGCCGAAGATCACTCTTCCCACTCCGTTAAACACAGAGATAAGTCCCACTATGGTGGCAATGTTTCCGGCGCTAAGCCCCTGTGCAGTATCCGTTACTATACCACTTGCCTGAGCAATGAGAGCCAAAGCCGCAGCACTGAGAAGTACCGCATAAACAAAGAATAACCAGAATGATGGATCGGCCATTACCTGCTTTGTAGTAAAATCATTTCCTGCCTTTTGGGCTGTCCCTTTGGTGACAGTTACATATCCGGAAATCTCTTCCGTTTCGGGCTTTCTTATTATCATTCCGCAGATAAGGATCACTGCAAAAACAATGATTCCCAATGTACTGAATTCACTTCTCCAGCCGAAAGTCCTGTTCATGGCTGTGTAAATCTTTCCTATTATAAAAGCACCCATTCCGAAACCCATGAGAAGGATTCCCGAGATCAGTCCCTTCTTGTCAGGAAACCACTTTGTGACGGAACCCATAACAGTGTTATAGGAAAATCCGGCACCAAGACCTGCAAGCACACCAAACCCAAGGTAAAGCTGCATCAGATTTTTCATATTGCTTACAAGGAAGAATCCAACCAGAAACAGTATGGATGACATTAAGAAAATTATTTTTTCCTTTACTTTTCCCGCCATAAGGCCGGCCACAAGGCCGCCAATGCAGAAAAAGCTCATGGCAAGAGTGAATGTCAGAGACATTGAACCTTTACTCCATCCCGAATACTCAGCTGCTATGGGGCCGGAAAGGACCGACCAGGCATAGATGAGTCCGGCAAAAAGCAGGATCAGAACTCCGGCAATGGCATAAAGCCATCTGTTTAATTGTTTCATTTATAAATCACCACTAAAGCCCTTCTTTTTATATCTGCGTTGCACTGAATCAACTCTTCCTGTTAATCTGATTACCCGAAAAACCGGTTTTGTCAGAACCATATATCGGATACAGTGCTATGTTTCAGATATTTCAATTCACTCAAAAATCCGCGCTTTCTCCTCGCCGCGAAGCACTCTGAGGGTTCCCTCGGCGAGAGCCTTCATCTCATTTTCACCCGGTATAACCTCTATAGGTCCTACAAATCCGGCATGCTTTCTGATTGAGTTCACAAAACGCTCCGAGTAGGCAAGTCCCCCTGTGAGAACGATGTAATCAACCTTACCATCAACTGATGGAGCGATACGGGCTATGGTCTTTGCAGTATTCAGTGCCATTGCTTCATAGAGCAGTGCAGCTTCTTCGTTTCCTTCATTTATAAGCTTTTCAACATCACGCATGTCGGCTGTTCCAAAATAGGAAATCATGCCGCCTCGACGCTGAAGATTCTTCATCATCTCTTCTTTTGTGTACTTTCCGCTGTAGCACATGTCTACAAGTGCGTAGGTAGGAAGTCCGCCTGCACGCTCAGGTGCAAATGTTCCGATCTCATCATTAAAGAAATCAATGATCTGACCGTTGGAATGAAGGTTTACGGTGATTCCTCCGCCGAGATGAGCAACGATGATATTTACCTTGTTGTAGTCTAACCCCTTGTCTCTGCAAAGCTTGAGAGCTGCTGCACGGGTGTTGAGATTGTGACCCTTGGCAGGAACTCTTACGCCCTTTATACCTGTGATCTTATTAACCTCTGTCATCTCATCAACAGTTATCGCATCGTAGATATAAGCTTTAACGCCGATTTCATTGGCAATGCTGTAGGCGATTCCTGCCCCCAGATTGCTGGCGTGCTGATCTACAGGATGGTAATGCAGTGTTTCCACCATCTTTTCATTCACTTCATACGCACCTGTCTTCACCGGTGGAAGCGCACCTCCACGACCTACAACTGCCGCAAATGACGCAAGCTTGTCTCCGTGACTTACGAGACTGGCAAGGATAAGCTCCTTTCTCATATCAAGCTGATCATAGATTGTCGGATAAGCTTTCAGATCCTCGAGACTGTGGGCAATGCTTTCTGTCCACTGCTGCTCTTCACCCTGATACACCGCGATTTTTGTAGAAGTGGAACCCGGATTTATAACCAGAATTTTTTCGTTAATCATATATTTCCTCTCTTATTTGCTGGCTGCTGTCGATACCACGATGGAGAGATATTTCTCTTCCGCAGAAGATCCGCGAGAAACCATAACGATCGGGCACTTGGCACCAACGATGAAGCCGGCCATCTTTCCGCCGCAGCTTATGGTGTACATTTTTCCCATAATGTTTCCGGCATGAATATTTGGCGCAACAAGCACGTCAGGATCACCTGCAATCTTTGACTCAAGCCCCTTGAAATCCGCTATGTCTTTTCTCATGGCACAGTCATACTGTATAGGTCCTTCCACGATACAGTTCTTTATCTCGCCTCTCTCATTCATGGCCTGAAGCTCTGCACCATCCACTGACTCAGGCATCTTCGGGTTCACCTTTTCAACACAGGCAAGTACTCCCACCTTAGGGCAGTCATAACCCATTGATACAAGGGTATCTACAGTGTTTTCAATGATCTCCTTCTTCTGCTGAAGATCAGGATATGGAACCATTCCGCCGTCTACAGGTACGATAAGCTTGTGATAGCCCGGAACCTGGAAAATAGAGAAATGCGACATGAGCTTGCCCTGACCAAGTCCGTACTCCTTGTTAACTACTTCCTTGAGGATGATTTTTGTATCAACTTTACCTTTCATAAGGAAGTCTGCCTTACCATCACGTACGAGTTTTACTGCCTTCTCGCAGGCTCCCTTAAGGTCCTCCATGGGAACGTCATAAATGTTTTCCTCAGGAATCTCCTCACCGAGACTTGCCAGAATTTCCTTTATTACCTTCCTGTCACCAACCAGTAAAGGCTCAACGATTCCTTCACGTCTTGCATGAACAACTGCTTCAAGAGTGTGTTCATCATTGGCACAGGCTACCGCCATGACCTTTCGTGAAGGCTCGCCCTTTACCTTGTCGATCAGTTCTTCAAAATTGTGAAATACCATTTGTTTTAACCTCTTTAAGCATGCTTCTCATCAAGAAAATGCAAGGGATGTGAGCCAGGCTCTCACCCTTCATTTTCTATCATGAGACCACTCTTTTTATTTTTTATTCTTCTCCCTGAACTCTCTTCCTATCTCAAGCCCCTTATCAAAGGCTGCCTTATTAAGAGGAAGAAGCTTTGGCTTGCTTGAAAGCTTATGCTCCACTGTTCCCCAGACTATCTCAGGGGCAACAACTTCTGTGTATCCAACATATACGCCAAGCATGATGACATTGAGGACCTTGGCATTACCCATCTCAAGGGCAAGCTCAGTTACAGGTGCCGAAACGATCTCGATATCAGTTCTTTCGATCTTGTCCTTTACGATGGAGCTGTTGATGAAGAGTCTTCCGCCTTCTTTCAGTGTTCCGATGAACTTGTTGAGAGACGGCCCGTTCATAACGATGAGATCATCCATCACATCCCCGAGAGGTGCACCGATAAGTTCATCAGAAATAACAACATAACAGTTTGCTGTACCGCCCCGCTGCTCAGCTCCATAGGACGGGAAGAATGTTACATTCTTATCTGTAGAATCACAGGTTGCTGAAGCAAGGAATTTTCCAAGGGTCATGACGCCCTGTCCGCCGAAACCGGCCACACATAAATTTGTTTCCATTTTTTTACCTCCTTCAGCCCTTATCTCTGATCACACCAAGTGGATATTCCTTCAGCATGTTCTCCTCAAGGAAATCAAGCGCCTTAAGTGAATCAAGTCCCCAGTTTGTCGGGCAGCTTGTTACGATCTCAACAAGTGAGAAACCCTTTCCTGCCAGCTGATATTCAAATGCCTTCCTGATAGCCTGCTTTGTTTTCATAACATTTGCAGGGGTGTTGCAGCTGGTTCTGACGAGATATTGAGGAGCTGTAAGCTGATTAAGAGTCTCGCACACATGCATCGGATATCCATGCTCCTCTGCGATACGTCCCTTAGGCGCAGTTGTTGCCTTCATTCCGAACAGCGTTGTAGGCGCAAGCTGTCCTCCTGTCATACCGTAGATACCGTTATTCACGAAAATAACAGTGAAATTCTCACCTCTGTTTGCTGCGGACATGGTCTCTGCAAGTCCGATGGAAGCAAGGTCACCGTCACCCTGATAGGTGAAATAAAGTGTATCGGGATTTGCCCTCTTCATTCCTGTTGCAACTGCACAGGCTCTTCCGTGAGGGGCTGTGATATTGTCAAATGCCATGTAGTCCATCTGAAGACCACAGCATCCGATTCCAAGTACCATCGCAGTTTTATCAATGATTCCCATCTCATCGATAACTTCACCGATTAACTTCATGATGGTTGAATGCATACATCCGGGACAGAATCCGGAAACCTTGTCTTCCTGGATGTTTTTAGTTCTGCTATATAAAAGTTCTGCCATTTCTATTCCTTTCTTTGAGCGCCCGGTTCATCAGAGTTTTCTCTGAAAAACCGGCAGCGAAAGCGAAGCTTCTTCGAAACCTTCCGCCTCACCCAATAATCTTCATTACGGCCTCTATCACGGCTTCTCTTGACATAATGTTTCCGCCTGAGCACAAGCACTTCTCAACAGGACAGCGCTTTCTCACAACAGCCTCAACATCAGTTGCATACTGGGCAGGGATAGACATTTCCACTGAAAGGATTGCCTTAACATGTCCGTAGTCAAGTTTCTCAAATGCCTCTACAGGGAACGGGTTCAATGTTATAGGCCTGATAAGTCCTGCTTTCACGCCCTTCTTTCTCAGGATATCTACAGCTGACTTTGCGATACGTGCTGAGATACCATAAGCTGTGAGCACGATTTCCGCATCAGCTACCTCATATTCCTCAACCATCACGTCATTTTTCTTCCAGGACTCATAGAGCTCTGCGGCTTCTTCATTACACTTCTGCATAACTGTGGTCTGCCACTGTCCGGGCTGAATCCATGCACGGTTCTGATAGTCAAGCCTGTGACCAACGCAGGCCCACTTCTTCTTTGACTCTCTTATCTCTTTAACCTTATCCTCAGGCATCATCTCAGGAAGTTCTACCGGCTCCATCATGGTGGCGATAACTCCGTCTGCAAGGATATGAACAGGATTTCTGTCTCGGTCTGCCAGTTCAAATGCCTTTACCGTGAGATCAACAGCTTCCTGCACTGTTGACGGTGCAAGAACCATCATCTGGAAACCACCGTTTCCTGAAGCCTTTGTTGCCTCGAAGTAGTCCATCTGTGCAGGCTGAATTGAACCAACACCCGGGCCGCCTCTCTGGAAGTTTGTGTACACCATAGGGATACGGGCTGCGGCACAGTACGAAATACCTTCACTCTTAAGTGCGATTCCCGGTGAAGATGAAGATGTCATTGCTCTGACACCTGCAGATGCTGCACCGTAAACCATATTGATGGATGCAACCTCAGACTCACCCTGTATAAATGTTCCGCCCACCTCGGGAAGTCTTCTTGCGAAGTACTCCGGAACCTCATTCTGAGGTGTGATGGGATAGCCGGCAAAGAAACGACAACCGGCACGTACAGCAGCTTCCGCAACAGCCTCACTGCCCTTCATAAATGTTCTTGCCATTTCAGTCCTCCTTATAAATCTCTATAGCCCCATCCGGGCAGATACGTCCGCAGGTGAGACAGCCTACGCAGTCCTCCTGCTTTTCCGCTACCACATATTCGTAGCCTTTAGCATTAACCTCTGATCCTACCGAAAGCACATGCTTTGGGCAGAACTTAATGCAGTAACCGCAGCTCTTACACCGCTCGGAAACCACATTTATTCTGAACTTTGCCATTTCCTGACCTCCAAAATCAAAGTCAGCCGGTTTGTATATAACTTCGCAAAGGGCTGACGCTCCGCGAAGAAATTCATAGGAAAATGATTCCTGAATCAACTTTTTCAGACTCTTATTGTTCCTGCTTTGCTGCTTATAAAAGCACCGCAATATATCTCCTTATCCAGGCATGTAAACGCACCCTGCCGGATTCCTCATTATCCGTCATAAGCTCATCTGTTAAATCCAATGCCCGGGTGTCCGACTTATCGTCAAAAAGGATCTCTTCTCATGCCATATCCGGTTTCAGCCAGTCATATGTCAGATAAAGCTGCACCGGGAAAAGCATTGTCCCTTGAAGCTTCTCCTGAACTGCTTCTTCCAGTTCATTTCTGACTATAACCATCTCGATGGGCCTGTACTTTGAAACAAGCTCATCCATCCGTTTAGCACCCTCCACCACTTCTTTATCAGTGGTGGAGATGCCGATATTCGGATTGTCTATGAAATGGATATCTTCGGCACCAAGATGTGATACCGTGAGGATTTCTCTTAAGAATTGATCGATATGATCTATGTCCTGACAGAAGGGTCTAAAGTAATTGAGTACATACATGACATAAAGGCTGTTCCTGTCCACCGTTGCCATGAAACCGCCTATGGCTCTGGCACCGATATCATCGCCACCAACGTCCATGACCACCAGACTGTCCGGATCCTTCAGGAGTTCCCTCACACCTCCGACTATGGTTGGTGCGTCAAAGAACTGTTCCTCAAAATGAATTGTGACACCGGACAGCTCTTCGCTGTTCAAAAGGTCTCTCGACCTGAACAGAGGCTTCGTCATGTCCATATCAAAGAGATGAACCTGCTTCCCGGAAAGTTCATGAAGTTTCTTTGCAAGATTCAGAGAAATCTCTGATTTTCCGCAGCCCGCCTCACCTATAAGCACGAAGTTTGTTCTTCCTTCTGCCAGTGTTTTTTCCAAAAGTTCCATATTCACCTCTTTACTTCAATACAACCATTGCTTCTATCGACTTTTGAACCGGTCTTCTTCATCCCACAGGATAAAGAAGACTATACTAAGATTGGTTAAAACCCTGTATCAGAACACTCTCAACCTTAAATTGACTACTGAAAACCATGTTCTCTATTGTCATCTCATGGTGATATAGCCCCTATACTGTGTCAGATTGTCTGATGTGCATCTGTCACCAAGAAATACCGATGCGATATTGTGCTGAGGCTTTAAGAACGGGAACTCATCCTGTTGCGCCCATTCAGGCTTCTTAAGATGTGTCTTTGCAAGATTTACGCAAAGGTCATACCACTCTTCAGGTCCCTCAAACCAGACCTCGCAAACTCTGTCAAACTGAGCCTCAGGTGCACCGTAATTCTTCATTACCTTGCTGCTGACTACGCGGTTTACTCTTACGCTGCCTGTAAGGAACGGCACCACTTCTTCGTGGAACCATCTCTCTCCCTCTTCCTTTGAAACTCCCTCAGGATACTGAATGAGGAACTGCCAGCGGAAGTTCGGTCCGTCTTCAAGAGTTCTTCCCTTGCCCTTGAAGTCCTCTTCCCAGTTCATGGGGATGAAAGAGAAAATGAATGGAGGGAAGTCTCCCCCTCCTGCTGCACGTCCCGAATCACCGGAGTCTGCATTGTTATGAACTGTTGCAGAATCCACATCCGGAATGCATCCCTGCCAGCGAAGCACATCCATAGGCATATACTCGCAGAAAATGTTGTTTGCCATCTCAGGCAAATGCTCGTCAACCATCCAGTAGTGCTCAGTCAGCTGCATCTTTCTGGCACCGAATCTGTCGCCTTCAGGCGGTGTGGGATAGCACTGATAAAATGCATATTTCGTTACATAAGGAGTAAACTTGCTGATGCTCTCAGGCACATGATGGTAGTAGAGCCAATGCTCAAGCTTCGGTCTGTACTCTTCTTTCGCAAGCCCCACATAGATGAGACTCCTCATAATGTTAAAGTCGTAAGCCATAATTTAACCTCCGTTGTCTTATAAAATCGGTTCTTTCTGTCTTCTCAGCGAACCGACGTAAATCCCCTCACTTTATATCGCACAATGCACTATGTTAGTCGTTACTAACGCGTTTTATTTGTGCATCTTTGCGGTGGAGTTAATATAACATTTCTGACTTTGAAGAAAAAATATCAATATTCGCAACTTTCGATAACAAATCTGTTATAGATTTCGAAAAAGTTAGATATTGGACGGGAAGAGCGTTTATCCGCTAGACTTTCAGCATCGGCATTGGTTCAGACATTGTTTTTAGGTTATCCAATGCGGCCATCAAAACCTGGTCGCTTCGGCAGAAAAATCTATAAGCTCCCCATAAGAAGCACAGAGAATGAATCCTGACGGATTCATTTAAAACGCTCAAAGCCGCGTGGCTCCCACGATTAAAAATCGTGGGCAGTCCTGGTCAATCACCGGGTTTTCCTTATGAAAACTCCGGCATTGACCAGCGGGCTAATGAATTAAAATAACTGCTTCTAAATGTCTCACTTATGATTTTTCAATGCCTCAGCTTAAAGGTCTTGATGGCCGCACTGGATAACTATCTCATTACATTGACTGAATAAATATGCCCTTTGAACTGAATCAAAAATTGTCATATTAATTGAAAGTTTTGGAGGTTATATAAATGAGCGAAAAATTTTATGCTAAGAGTCCCGGAAATGAGGGATATATCAAGAATATGGAGGTTGTGGCATATCATGATGCGGACAACCACTATCTTTTCCAGTCACAGCTTTATAAGACAAAGGATGGTCGTTACTACCTTTATGGCGGATGCTTCTACGGCTACGGCGTTGAGATCATCGAGGTAACAGATCCTGCACATCCACGTCATGTACAGTACATGCCTGTTATGGATCCTGAGAAATATCCATACATGTCAACTCCGAAGGTTCAGATAGCCGATGATCTCATGATAGTTTCCAACGGAAACTGCCTTGAGTTCCTTCACGGTCCGGCTCCTGAAAAGTACACACCGGCTCCCGGCGGAGTTCACATTTTCTCACTCAAGGAAGATCCCGAGCACCCTAAAAAGCTTTCCTTCTGGGCAACCGGAGATACCGATAACCCCGGAGCAGGTGTTCATCGTTTCACCTATAACGGAGGCAAATATCTCCACCTATCAGCAACAGCTGTCGGATTCAAGGATTTCATCTACAGAATCGTAGACATTTCCGATCCTGCAAATCCTAAAGAAGTCGGTCGCTGGTGGAATCCGGGACAGTTCTTCGGAAATCAGACAAAGAAAACAAGAGAAAAGGAATGGAACGGCTGGCAGGGTTACAATACCTATCCGGGATTTGTTCATTTCCCATATGTTGACGGAGATACAGCATACTTAAGCTGTGCAGGCGCAGGCTTTAAAATTCTTGACGTTTCAAATCCGGAGTGGCCACAGGTCATCGGTGAGGCAAAGATGACTCCGCCTTTTGCAACCAAGTTCGGCGGCGCACTGTGCCATACTTTCATGCCTATCCACGGTACAAAGTATGCCATCGGAATGCAGGAAGGCGAGCGTCAGTGGACCTACAACAGAAAGGATTTTGAGAAGTTTGGTGTTCAGGCCATGTGCGGAATCGAGATGTTTGATATCTCCGATCCTGAAGATCCTGTACTTATCTCAGTTCTTCCATATCCTGAAGTTCCTGAGAATTTCCCTTACAAGAACTTCAACGACCTTGGATACGGATACCCTACATCCTTCGGTCCTCATAATCTTCACGAGCCAATGACTGGAAAACCATGGCTTGAGGACAGAAGTGACAGAGCCTACGACTGCTATTTTCACGCAGGACTTCGTGTCTATGACATTAGTGATCCATATGTTCCAAAGGAGATTGCATACTTCATTCCTCCTAACCCTGAGAAGCTCTGCTTCGATGTGAAGATGCCTAACAAACCTCTTGGAACTGCCGAAGACCTTGTTGTAGACGACAGAGGCTATATCTACATGAATGCAATGCATGATGGTGTTTACATCCTGAAGTGCCTTGTATGATGTGAGTGTCAAAAGTATTTGCCACTCGTTGGTGATCGCAGTACGAAAACCTTCCTGTGCGTTCTGATGGTCATCAAATTATTTACTCTAAATAATCTGTTTTTTATTCTCCTGACAAACCGGCCCCGGATCTTTGATGATCCGGGGCTGTTAATATATGATACATAGCACATAAGAACGCTTTTACGTCCTCGGATTGCGAAACACTTTGATATCGTTTTTAATGCCATTTCTGTTATAATGTCCTCATGAATGATAAACAGATTGAAGCATTTTTAGAAACAGGAAAACATCAGAGTTTTACAAAGGCCGCGCAAAATCTCTATCTTCCGCAGCCTGCCATCAGCCGCTATATCTCTGCTCTTGAGCAGGAACTGGGGGTTACTCTTTTCATACGCGAAAACAGCCGCCACATTACATTATCAGATGAGGGCAAGCTGTATTTCAATTTTTTCCAAAGATACTACGCAGAATTTATTAACATCAGAAAGATGCTTTCCCACAATATGACGAGTCTCAGGCTCGGCTACAATGTCGGCTGGGATATGTCATCCTTTTTACCGGATGTGATCGAAGCATACAGAAAAGACCATCCGAACTTTGAACTCTCCCTGGAATGTATCAGTTTCCGGGATCTCCTGCAGGGGCTTGATGATAAACGTCTGGACGCCATCATATGTACGGACGACTATATGGAGGGGCGCACAGATCTTTTGAGGCAGAACTTCACTTCCATAAAACGTATCATCACTTATTCAGAAAAACTCCCGGGATTCGAGAACATCAAAACTCCGGCAGATTTCAAGGATTGTACTTTCTATATGATGGATGACCCGAAAGTCGCAGAGCTCTGTCAGGATATTGCGTTAATATTTAAGCCCTACGGCTTCATTCCCCGTTTTCTGGCAGTGCCGAATATAAGTACTGTATTTGCATCAGTTGAAAACGGCCTTGGAGTAGCCGTGCTTGATTCATGGTACGAAGGCGTGCATCATCCGGATATCCACACCATGGACCTGGGCGGAGAGCTGAAGATATCTATGGCCTGGCCGAGAAGCACCATATCACCTGTAGTCGAGGATCTGTATCAAAAGATATATGATCACTTCAATGGATAGGTATTATGATGTGTGCGTGAAACATGATTCAGGATATGCAGAAAACGATCTGATTTTTAGGACTAGAGATATGTTTAATGAGAATAGCGTAGATAAAGATAACTGTGAAGAAACCCCGACCGTAATGGCCGGGGTTTCGTGTATAAATCATGTATTATATTTAATGATATGGTTTAGCTCAATGCTTCTGATTAAGTTGCTGAAGAGCTGTAGATCATATATGTAAGACCGGCTGCATTCTTGTTAACAGGAATTGTAAGTACGCCGTCCATAATACATGGAACTAATACGCTTGTTCCGTCACTGAATACTACTGTGTAGTACTGACCGGTGGATACACTTGCGTATACAGGTAAGTCTACTGTATCAGTTAATGCAGTTGCAAACATATTTGCGAAATTAACAAAACCTGCACCTAACATATTGTCAGCTCCAAAACCGCCTACGCCTGCAGCAATAAAGTTATTGATAGCTGCCATAGGATCGAGAGGCATGAGAACATCGGTTATATTAAGGACTGTATTTGTTCCGGCAAGATTTGGTGCCTGGATCGTTAAGCCCTGATATCTGGTCATGTCTGATGAGAAACCCGGGGCGTCATTGCCTGCGTTTCCTGTGTTGTTTCCTACAGACCAGTTCTGACCGGATCCTGAATCAGACTTTCTGTGGTCTCCCTCGGTGGCTACGACATTGGATGCATCGATCTCGGTAGATGATAT
>NZ_FOPH01000016.1:0-82093 GCF_900113415.1 Oribacterium sp. WCC10
TCTCTTTAAGTTCTTCCTCTGTTTGTCATCGTTGAGCTTGTGACTCACCGATGATCCTGCTTGCGCAGGACGCCGATCATAGATCGGTGCATATCGTTCCGGAGTTTTCTGATGAAAACTCCTTCAACTCAAAACTAAAGCTTGGCTTTTCGTTCTGTCCGTTTCTTTACTGCGAATAAATTCGCTTGACCATATTTGGTCGTTTGCTTCCGAGTTCTCTCGAACTCTTCCGCTCTGAATTTTCTTTTTCAAAGAATCTTCAGGGTCTGTGTATTAATCGATCTTTGATTTTCAAGGTTCTAATGTGCTCATTTTCAAGAACTGATGTTCCGGTTCTCTCGAGCGCTCAGTTATAATAACAATTCACGGCAAAGATGTCAAACACTTTTTAATGTTTTTTAAAAGTTATTTATTTAACAATATTCCTCCGTTATTATGCTTATTTATGCCCTGTTTCCGAAGCTCTGACACCAATAACAAACCCCATTACTTTCATATATACCTATGCCTATATCCCGAAAGTCTCCAAGCATATTCTTACGGTGCCCGTCAGAATTCTTCCATGTGTTAAATACCTCTTCTGCAGAACGGTGGCCGCAAGCAATATTTTCACCTGCGATTGTATAGTTATACCCCATCGCTTTATATAAGGTAAAACACTTTGAACCGTCAGGTCGCGTATGAGTATATTTATTGCTAAGTTCAACAGCTCTAGCTTTGGCAACTTCCGATAGCGTGTCATTCACTTTTAAAGGCGCTTTTCCATTTTCAGTTCTGTACTCATTTACCAGACTAAGAATTTCTTCAGCAGAAGCTGCAACGTCAATCTTTTCACCATTGCATTGAGACGCCTCGACGCCGGTTTTCATCTGATATAATCCGGACAAGTCATTGTATGAAATATTGTTGGCAAGAGATGAGTACAGCATTTTACCCTGCGTATCAACTGCTGCAGAACTTAAATATAGAGCCGGGTGTATCCAAAGTGCCCCGTCATCGCCAAAGAAATACGGAATGTTATCTATCACACGCCACCCTGTGACCATCAGTTTATATGATGGATCTACATAATATACCTTTCCGGAGTCCTGTATCCACCCATCCGCAAGAGTTATCCCATCTTTTGTATATGCCCAGTTTGTTCCCAGTTGAATCCAGTTTCCGGCAAGTGATTGCACAGACAGCATAACACTTGCTGCCATTCCTATTATTATTGATATTTGGCTTTTCTTCATTTCTTTATCCCCGTTTTATTCTACGCCCATTTTTGATGCAGAGTTAAAAGTACCAAATCAAACTCCTATGCTAATCAGTGAATCGCAAAGTCCGGGCGCATCCATTATTTTCTACGCTTTTTGAAGAGCGAGACACAACCTATGACAATTCCCAACAGCCGTTGCATATGTTTTGTGGGTCTCTTCATTATAAATAGCAACTAAGAACTTTTATCCTTTATTTTTTGTAGTATACTACCTTAAATTTATCGAAAAAAGCGACGTTTTTATTAAATCATTCTGAGGAAATTACCTTTATATCCCACAATCACCTTAAGCCAAAAATTGACCGGCAAACCGGCGCTTGCATTGCACCTGTTTGTCGGTCAACTCATCTAATATCTATATAACTACCAGGATTGATTTACTTCTTCTTTTCTACTGCCTTCTTGTCAACAGGCTGTGCAGCAACATCGCTCTTTGCCTGCTCGGGCTTTTGGCTCTTTGCAGCCTTTGCCTGTGCCTTTGCATCCTTACGTGCAACATACTGTAACAGGTTGATGCACTGATTTGAATAACCCCACTCATTGTCATACCATGCAATGAGCTTAACAAAGTTGTCATCAAGCATGATTCCGGCCTTAACGTCGAATATACATGTCTGGAAGTTTCCTCTGAGATCAGAAGAAACGATCTCGTCTGTATTGTACTCGATGATATCCTTCATTTCATGACGGGATGCATGCTCGATAGCCTCGCAGATTTCCTCATAGTTTGTCTTTGTCTTAAGCTCAGCTGTAAGATCAACTACTGATACATCGTTGGTAGGAACACGGAAGCTAAGTCCTGTCATCTTTCCTTTAAGCTCAGGAATAACCATTCCAACAGCCTTGGCAGCTCCTGTTGATGAAGGAATAATGTTGTTAAATACTGAACGTCCTGTTCTCCAGTCGCGACCTCCGTTTGAGTCTA
Source organism: Oribacterium sp. WCC10 (assembly GCF_900113415.1). Lineage (GTDB taxonomy): Bacteria > Bacillota > Clostridia > Lachnospirales > Lachnospiraceae > Oribacterium. The sequence continues at coordinate 2,187 of NZ_FOPH01000016.1, forward strand.
CCGGCTTCTGCTTGGATGTAGATGCATGAATTGTAGACATAAGAGCTCTCTCGATTCCAAACTTCTCATTAAGAACCTTAGCAAGAGGTGCAAGACAGTTGGTTGTACATGATGCATTTGAAATGATTCTCATGGAAGGATCATAGCTTTCGTTGTTAACACCGAAAACGAATGTTGGGAAGTCAGGATCCTTGCCCGGTGCTGTAAGGATAACCTTCTTTGCACCGCCTTTGAAATGCTTTTCGCAATCCTCAAGACGAAGGAACTTACCTGTAGACTCAATGATGTATTCAGCTCCTGTTGACGCCCAGTCAATATTTGCAGGGTCATCCTCTGAGAATACATGTATCTTCTTCCCATTAATCACAAGCTCATTCTCTGTGTATCTAACACGGCCTCTGAAACGACCGAATACCGAGTCATACTCCATCTGATAGGCCATACGTGCAAGATCAGCATTTCTTAAGTTTATAGCGCATACCTCGATATCATTATCACGCTCCTCGAGAATTCTAAGGATAACTCTTGCGATACGGCCAAATCCATTGATACCAACTTTAACTAACATAATTGCTCCTCTCTATCTAAAAAATCAACTATTCGGATTGTAGCACTATTAAATTTATATGAAAACAAATGTTAATTTATGGACATTTATGACTATATTTTATCAATTGTTATAATGTTTTAGCTTTTAATTCGTGCACATTCAACAAAGCTTGATTTTGCGCCACTTTTTGTGGTTTTTGTATACATAAGAGCAGGTATCATCCGGTCTCACGCCATGTTTTTTGTATCCAAAGAAATACATAAAAGGGGAGCTCACCATAATGCCTCCTGTAATTTATCAACAAAAAAGACCAGGCTCTAATGCCTGGCCCTTAATATCCCCGGAGGCCTCAAGTGAATTTTGAGGATTATCTATTTATGTTCTTAAGAGTAGTTCGCCACCTCGTTAAATGCCAACTCACCCCTGGCAAACTTTTCAGCAGCGTCATCACAATTGCCTTCCATGCCACCACAAACTCTTATTCCCAACTCAGCGAGAGAAACCTGCGCTTCATCACCTATACCACCACAAACCAAAGCATTAACGCCTATTCTGCGTAGTACACCAGCCAGCGCACAATGCCCCTGTCCATCGGTGCTGACTACAGATGAATCTATGATATCGTTTCGCTCAATGTTGTAAAGCTTAAAAAAACGAGTCTCACCAAAGTGCTGAAACACTTCTTTTTTGTCCGGATCATAAGTAATTGCAAGAATCATAGTCTCATTAACCTCTTCTATTCAATTTTCTATACTTCTTAGGCCTGCAAGCCAATAATAAAATTATTATAAATTTTTCAGTATAATAAAACAAGCTATGGTTTAAATTTAATTCAATTTTTAATGGAAGAAGCCACGCGGCATTGAGTGCTTCAAAGGAATCTGCAAAGATTCTTGCTCTTTCACACGAATGTGTGCGTTGGCACTAATCAGCGAGTGACAAATACTTTTGACACTCAATGATGATATCGGCTCAACAAAATTCCAAAATAAAAAGCCTCCCACCACAGGAGGCTTGACCAATGTTATATACTTGTGAACTTTGTGCCCATAAGATTATTTACTAAATATATGTGTCCCACCATCTTCATGTTAATACATTAACGCATTTTTTGCAACAAAAATCTTAAAAAAGATATTTCTTTTGTCATTCACCATTGACTTTATAATTATTTTATCTTTTTTTCTTTTTCACAGGTGCAAACAGTGCAAAAGCCAATACAATAACTGCAAATACGGCAAACGCTATAGGAAGATACTCCGGTATCTCATGTCCCTGAGACGCATCAGATTCAACGGCATTTAAGCTCGTACCTCCTGTAGCTTCGTAGTTTCTCGCCACATACTCTTCTTCAGTTATGGTCTCTGTATGCTCGCCCTTAACCAACATACGATGAGTGTTGACACCATACGGGGTACAGGTTACCAGAGTGCAGTAATCCTTGCCTTTTTCAATGTCTATATTATCAACTTCGTCAGGAAGAACTACCGTAACATCGCACACCTTATATATAAGAACCTTTCCAAGGACATGCAATGCGAAAATGTCTCCCTCTGTCATTTCATCAAGCCTCGTAAAAAGCTTTGCTGAGGGAAGACCACGATGCCCTGATAACACAGTATGTGAGCTTTCTCCGCCAACCGGAAGAGAAGAACCCGGAATATGCCCCACTCCTATCTGAAGCACTGATTCATCCGTTGAATGATATATAGGAAGGCGTACTTCTATTTTAGGAATGGTTATAAAACCCATAATTCCGGTTCCGGTAGAATTCAAAAGTCCCGTATACTCTTCCTCTTCTTTTTCGCTCATTTTGTATCTGTCATTTTTTGAAAGAAGCTCTTTATTATATCTGACCGCATCGTCCCACTCTTTCTCTACATGATCGGAATCGTCCGATTGAATCTGTTCAGTATATCCGGCAATGATTCTGGACTGGTGTAATGCATTCCACTTCTCACTGATGGTTGGATATAGTAAAAGGCCGATTCCGGCAAGCATCACCAGCACCATAAAGCCGGTTATGACATTCGAAAATGCACCCTTCTTTCCTTTTGTGATTGGAGTTCCGGCAGATTTTATTTCATCATTATTCTGATCTGTTTCAACAGTTTTTCTTTCTTTCATATCTCAATCTTTCATCTATGGGAACAAAGGATAATTGAAATTTAGGAAAACGCTGATTAAATCGTTTCCCTGGCCGGATTTTCGATGCGAAGCATCAAATACCTTTGAAAATCCGTGTCCCGACGCCGGAGGCTCTGAAGAAACACTGATATAATCAGTATTTCCTTAGTTTCTTAAAAATCGAGTAGCAGTCTGTATAAAACTGCTACTCAAAAATAATTCTATATGTAGATTAAGCACGTTGCATATGCAAGCAAACATTCACGTATTAATGAATGACAAACACTTTTGCGACTCATGTCTTGTACATCGAATAATAAGTACCTGACACGTTGTTTATTGTAAAAATGCTGAAATATACAGTGATTACAGCGAATATGATGTATCAGCTACTCAATATATGCTGTACTCGTCAGCAATTATGCTGCGTCATTTCTTCTCTTTATGATGATAGCTGCGCCGCCCATGATAACAAGGATTGCACCGAATGCATACATGATAGTTGTACCAATGCCACCGGTTGATGGAAGTGTTGAACCTGTGTAGTTAACAATCTCTGTCTTTACAATTCCATAGTTGTCATCAGACTTAATCTCTGTCTTGTCATTAAGCTTTACGGTGAGTGCCTTTAGAGCAGCATCCTTAGCTGTCTTGCCTTCCCAGTTCTGATCATTAACTGTAACAGCTGTAAGCTCAAGCTTTACTCTGTCTGTGAGCTTATTATATCCGCTAGGTGCCTCTGTCTCTTCGAGATAATAAACGCCTGAATCAAGGCCCTTGATCTTTACAAGACCGTTAGCATCTGATTCAACCTCTGTAGACTCACCTTCTGCAACTTTATAATCAGCATCTTTCCAGCCCTTAAAGTTAAAATCTTTCTTTTTTCCATTGTCATCCACATCATAACTAAAGACTGCTACATCGCCTTTTTCTGTGAAAAGCTTGAACTTTGCGCCTGAAAGCTTTCTTCTGTATACTTTCTCAGCTGTCCCATCACCATCCAGATCATAGCTTACCTCTTCAAACTTAGCTTTATCCTCCTGATTAAGAAGGGCATAGTCAGTCTCTGACATGTAGGTTACCTTTTCGTTGTCAATCTCGTAAGTAAATACAATGTTCTTATCCTCAGGAGTTTTTCCATGTCCTTCTCCGTTGGGATTATTAGAATACTCAAGATGGAACTCGTTCTCATTACCCGGAAGACCTACTGCAGCTTTCTCATTAAGTGAAGCATTGTATCTTACAACAAACGTACTGTCCTTTGTAATGTTTATTTCTTTGCCGGAATCCTTTGCAACAGCTTTTTTTAGGTCTTCGAAAGATACATTAAGTACTGTTGAACCATCATCTGTCGATACTGTCTTTCTATAACCAGTCTTGTCATCCTTGTTTGTCACTTCTTTTAATTCTATCTCTGTAGAATCATCGACTGCTGGTCTGAAATATACCTTAACGCTGTCACCATCAAGTGTAAGACCCTCGCTCATGGTATCAACAAAAGAATAGTAGTAGGTCTCATACTTATCGTAGTTTGATGGAAGTGTACCAACAAGCTCATAAGGGATTACGTCGCCAATGCTGTAATCCGCTACATCGTTGTACTGTTCACCTACTTTGAAGGAAGCAATTCTGGTATCTTCATCTCCTTCAACTTTCTTAACGTTCTCTTTTACCTTCTTAAGAGATGAAGGTGCATCAAGCTTCGTCTCAGTCTCAGTATCTCCGACGATCTGAAGGATGTACTGTGTATAAGAACCATTCTCTACGTCTTTGCCGTTAAGTTTTTCCTGTGATCCGTCAAGATCCTTTACAAAGTAATAACCTGCAGGAAGTGCTACAGTACCTTCATTTCCGGCATCGATATCAATAGTTGCTGTAGCACTCTCACTCAAAGCCTTGCTGATGAGTTCTGCAAATTCCTCTACATTTATTTTTCCTTCCTTTGCATCTTTTTCATCTGTAAGTTTTGCTGCAACCTTTGCCGCATCTTCATCATTTATTTCATTTGGAAGTTTTGTTGTATCAACGCCTTCTCCCCACTTGATGTATGATAAGCTTCTTTTAGCATCTGTCACAGTAAGCTCACCCTTGAAAATCTGATAAATCTCGAACTTGTGAGCAGTCTTACCTGTATTCTTAATGGTAAAGTTATACTTATCTGTCTTTTCCTCTGCCCCCTCGGTTGATGAACCATTCTCTGTTGCAGCGTATGCTGTGAAGCCCTGTGAAGTTACGGTTCCCATAGACATACTTGCGATAAGTGCCAGTGTCAAAAAATTCTTCTTTTTCATTTCCCTATACTCCTCATATTTAATGTCATCCCTTTTGGCTTAGCCAAATGAAGGATGACATCATATTTTTCAGTCGTTTCTTAAAAGCACATGTATACTACACAAATTTCTCTTATATTTCAAATTAAATTTGCATCTATATTATGCTTTTTTATATTTTGTTTATAAGATTTTGTCGGTTGCCTTTAATATTTAAAACTTTCTTCTCTTAATGATCGCAAAACCACCCAAAAGAACTAAAAACATTCCCATGAAATACATCATGGTTGTTCCGGTGCCACCTGTGATAGGAAGTTCTATAACAAGCCCCGGCGAATTGGAAATCGACAGAACATATCCGGATGCATATACCGGCCTATCACTGTTATAGTCAAGCTTTACATTACTGTCTTTGCCATCACAGATAGTAAAGTAATACGCATTATCACTGTTAACATGATAGCCATCAGGAGCCCGTGACTCTACAAGACAGTACTCCTGGTTGAAAAACATCTCATTACCATCTTTGTGATGATCCAATTCCACTGTGAATTCTCCGTCTTCGCCCGTAGAAAAAGCTTTCAAAAACTCTCTGGCGCCATCCTCCTTTACTATATAGAGATCGAATACAGCACCTGAAAGCTTAGTCTGAACATCCCCTTCCTTGTACTTAACGATCTTAATCTTTGGAATGCTTCCGTTACCCGTTAGCCAAGAATCGAATTCCGCATCAAATTCCGTAATTGATTCAAAGGTCATAAGAGTTGCCTTATTTTTAAGAGTTACAGTATTTTCTTTGAAAACAGGCACAGCCTTATAGCTTATTTCAATCGCTGTTTCATCAGGAATCTTGTCAAAGGTAAGAACATTTCCAGAAAGCGAATATTTAATTTCTGAGACCCTGTCCTTATTTTCCTTATCCTTCGCGGTTATCTTAATAGTGGAAATGTCTATGATCTGATTCTCAAATTCATCCTCAAGTACCATCGCATCCCCATTGTTAAGCTTTTCTTTGCCGGAATTGATGGTTATCGTATACTTTGCCATTCCGTCACCATCTTCATTCCACTTGTATCCCTTTTTCACAGGATTATGCTCGTATGTTATATTAACTTCTGATTTTTCAGTCGCCCAGTAAGCAATATTTTTGAACACAGTTTCTCCGCCATTTGCAAGTGCACTCTGAATAGCATCGCTTTCATTCACAGAAAGATAATATCTTATCCTGTAGTATCCGTAATAGCTGCCGTCTGACTGCTTCGGAAAATCTCCGATATGAATCTTTATTATGCCTGAATCGGTTTGTGTCACATCCACATCCGCTTTTTCACCGGTATCATCCCCGCAATCATACTGATTTCCACCATAAATGCGAGCCGCCGTGGAAGTAAGATCATTGTTATACTGAGATTTACCCATGTAGGAAAGAACCTTAGTATCAAAATAATCATCTATGGTCACATTTCCGTGTGTCACTCCTCCAAGCACAAGGTCATAGCTGTATACAAGTCTTCCATTATCGGTACTGTAATATGCCCCCTGCTTCTTCAGACTTTCCCTTGATGGATATGCCTTTGCATTTACTTTAAGTTCACTGGTCCCTAGCTTTATCGTAGCCTCATTATTATGCTCCCTATAATGTCCGTTACCTGAATCCTCAGCATAGTCCATCCAGTCTTTGTTGTTTTTGGTCTTGTAGATTACAGTTATTGTTCTCTCCGAAACCGTGCTATTAAGTCCTTCAGTAGTTTTGTTTCTGTCCTTATAAAAGGTAAATGTAAGTGTTTCTGTAGTCTTATCAAGTTTGTAGCTTTCTGAATCGCTAAGTCCATAAACACCTGTAAGTTCATAAAACTCATCAAATTTATGAACATTATTTATCCATACATTCGGAAGCGTATCCACGATATGAAGCTTGTCAGCTCCACCGGCTGGAACATTGACATGAATGGTCCAGCTGACTTCGCCTACGTTTACATCTGTTGCATGCTTTGATGCAGTAATATTTGTATTATTTCCCGGTGTGACCTTTACCTCATCATAATTTGAAGAATGATCTGTTTCCGCATGGTTCTTTACTTTAAGATCTGAGGTTCCGTTGGGAATATTCACGGATGTCGTATAAGTCACTTTATATGACGCCTTGCCATCTGATATAGGCGGATACCATTTCCACTCATAGTCGTTAGGTCTTTCCAAACTCTCCCAAGGTATCTCTCTTGTCTCTGTTCTTCCATCCTCAAATGTAACCAGAACACTGATGCCTTTTCCGGAGTATCTCATATTTGATCTCGACTTTTCGTCTATAGAATCCTTTATGTAAGAAACCCGTGTAACGCGTTCTTTATTTGCCTCGATAGTCCAGGTCATATTCTTAGAGATACCATTACTATTAATCGCATCATTCCTGACCTTCGCAGTCTTAACCTCAACGGATCCATATTTAACAAGTGATGAAAAAGTAACATTCTCCACAGGACATGATTTAGACTCATCATCTCTTCCCAGAATCTTTACAGTTACATTATTGCCGGTTTCGCTGAATGTAGCATGACCATTCTGAGCAATCTGATCAAAATCCACCGATGCCGTATAGTTAATATTTGCCGTCTCACCATTTGACATCTTAGGGACTAACACTGTAAAGCCTTTACTGTCAGCTTTAGTCACCTTCGCATCATTGTTTCCATAGATTTTTATAGAATCTGTATCCAGGCTAAGCGCCTTGCCTACAAGCTCGTCCACAGCCTGAATGTTCCTGGTAGTGCCTTTGGAATATAACGTTACTGTGTAATGTATTTTTTTGTCATTAGCATCATAATATCCGGATTTATAGACATCAACTTTGGCTGAATCATCTATCTTTATTTCCCTTGTGATACTATCAGAAAATACGATCTTCTTTGAGTTCTTGTTAAAATAGCCTTTGAAACCAGCTTCAATCTCTACGTTCGTCGAATTGAGAAGGTGGCTGAAATTGGGGCTTTTTGTATTCCATTGGAGTTCAACTGTACGCTCTTTGGCTTTTACAATTAAACGGTTCTCACTGATAACATATTTTCCGTCAATGACAATAGTAAAATAGCGGCTTTGATCCTCTACATACAGTCCTTCAGGGATGTGATAAACCATCCATGTGTCATCATAAGGGAACTGATTCTGATTTGTCTCTTCAAACTTAAGCGTAAGCTTATAGGTCTCTCCGTTTTCAACCACCCAGGTCTTTCCATCATCAGAGCGTGCACCCTCTATGGAAACATTTGTAAGAAGGTTTCTTCCGTCTACGCCTGTTTCCACCATCACGAAAGGAGATAATGTTTCAGCTGTAAATGATATCTCACGAACTGATCCTTCATCGTCCCCGGTAACCTGCGTATCACTTGATTCAGTCAGATCTTCTACACGGCTGAGATCATTGTTTTCGATATGGAAAAGCTTTAACCCTGCATTATCTTCAGTAACGACAGGCTCAACAAACTCCATGTTGATGGACACATTACCATCAGGTTCAACTTCATTACCTTCTTCATCCACGAAGGAGATGTCGTAAGAATACATATTCTTAACAAATCTGTTCTCATTCTTAAGCAGGTCGTTGAATGTATCCTCTGCATCTTTCATCTCTTCGGATCTGAGTTCTGTAGCTTTGAGTGTTACTTCCTTATCAAAAGAAGAAACACCGTAAGAAGCCGTCACTGAAACCCTGCCGTCATCCGAGATGGCTGTCTGTGTCAGACTTTTGCAAATGTTGATGCTTCCGGCATAAGTGCCAAGTTCAACGGTGAACTCATCATCTTCGGTATCAATGTTTGCCTCGGCTTTAAAATAGAAAGCGCCTTCGATACATGTTTCCGACTTAACATAAGTTCTGTCAAATGTAATAGTGATGACGTCCTCTTCTACGCTGTAGGAGCCGACAGTTCTGTCCTCATCCTTTATCTTTCCCTTCTCTTTTTTTGCAGCTTTAAGTCCTTCCGGTATGCTATAAGCTACGCTGCAATCATCTGTTGAAAGAGTATGTTCAGGGATATTAAAGAATAAAGTGATATAAATATTCTCCCCGGAATCAAAATTGTTTACTTCTGTAAATCCTTTGCGCGAAAGCCTCTTTGTTGACGAGAAGGTAAGATACTCATCAAGATCAATGGCATTTGATGTTTCATCCTTGGATTCTGCAGCAATCGTGCTTGATTCAGCTGCTGTTTCTCCGGTCACTTCGGATGTTCCTATTGATTCTTCCTTTGTTCCATCAGTTGTTTCAGATGTTTCGCTTATTTCTACTTTTGTCTTTTCTGTTACCTCAGTTGTATCACTGGTTTCTTCAGCTGCCTCAGTTGTCTCGCTGATTTCTTCCCCAGCCTCTCCGACAGTATCAGATGTTTCGCTGATTTTTCCCTCTGTCTCTTCGATAGCCTCAGTTGTTTCCTTTGTTTCTTCTGTCTCGTCGGTTGCCTCAGAGATTTCGCTGGTTTCTTCTGTCTCTCCGGTTACATCAGTTGTTTCGCTGATTTCTTTTCTTTCTTCGGTTTTCTCAGTTGTATCACTGACTTCTTCCGCTTCGCCGGTTGTCTCAGTTGTTTCCCTTGTCTCTTCTGCATCTTCGGTTGACTCAGAGATTTCATCGGTTTCTTCCCTCTCTTCTGTAACCTCAGATATTTCACCAGTTTTTTCTTTATCTGTCTCTCCGGTTGCTTCTGATGTCTTGCCGGTTGCTTCTGTTGTATCTCCGGCTTCTTCCGATTGAACCTTTTTTCCTTCAATCTGATTCAATGAATCGTTACTATCTATGATGTTTCCAGAATTTGTTTCTTTAACATCTTCAGAAATTTCTTCACTTTGAACAACAGCTTCTCCATTCACTAAAAATGTATCTTCATTTATCTTCTCACGTTCGTTTGCTGAAGAAACATCATGAGTTGTATCAGCTGTTCCCGAAGACTCCTTCTTTAGTTCGCTCTTTGTGGAAACATCCCTGCGCTTTTCGACGTCATCCTTATGCCAGACATAAACCAGGCTGTTTCTGGTCTTGCCCAGCTTATCGATTCTTTCAAGAATCTTTTCGTCATGCTTTTTATCTGCTTCTCCCATCTTAACGGCAATGTTACTTGCTGTTGCGACGGTGTTTCCGTCAGAATCCTCTCCGAAGTCGATCACAGGTGAATCCTTCATGCCGTTTCTGACAAGCTGTCTTAATGCTTCATCTCTTGACAATTCGCCCTCATCGTACTGTTCAAGAATTCTGTTTATGTAATCATCTCTGTTTACAGCAAGTGCAATTCCGACATCACCTATGATGCTCGATAATATAATCACTGTTGCCATGAACAGGCTCATGAACTGTCTGAACCCTTTATTGCTAAAACCTGTTCTGTTCATCAACTTTTTCCCTCATAACTACTCTTACTATCAATGTGCGTGATCAGAATATCTCTTCCGGAAATCATCCTGATCAAAACTGCGCACTACTCTATTTTCTGTGCTTCTTAAAAAATACGATGGACCAGACTGTCAAAGTTGAAATGGAAATGACAATGATCAGAAGATACATGTTCATCAGACTTGAATCTCCGGTCTGAGGTACGCGCATCTTTCCAAGTACCATTTTTTTATCAATTTCCGGTATATCACGGTCTTTACCAAGTACATGTCCGTCATTCTCTTCAGGACTGTCCTTATCATCATTCTCCCCCGGCGGAGTTCCATCGGAACCTCCATTGCCACCCCCATGGCCATGGTCATCCTGAATTTTTGCCTCCAAAATATTCGAAGAAGATTCTCCATCAAGAACTGTCACAAAAGAAGGTAATGCATCATATCCTGATCTCTCGGAATAAATAATGATATATAAGCCTTCTTCAAGTCCGCTAAAAGACGTACTTCCGTTTTCATCTGAAGCCTGTGTAGCTAATGCAGGAATGTTGTTCCTGATTATATTTTCCTCAATCTCAGATGCTTTCTCTGAGATATCATTGGCCGTCTGCTCTTTTACAATGAAATCCGAATCAATAAGTTCTTTGAAATAATCACTTATGACATACGAAGCATCTGTCTCTCGATAAGATGCCACTTCATATATAGAAAGATTCCATCCGGCAATGGCCTGATTTTTTGAATTATGAATGTTGGTAACTGTGACAGAATTGTTCCCGGCTGCCATTGCAGTTGATGTCGAAAGCATCAGCTGCGTGAACATCAACACCCACATCATTAATTTTTTCATACTATCCTATACTCACTCTTTGCTTAAAAAAGCTCATCATCACTGTTAATTTCACATTATTTTTGTAAAATCGCAATGTGGAAATAATAGTCCTATTTCTCTTATAAATCTACTTAAATTTCAATTATTATTTGTGCTTTATTAAATAATAATATGTCACACACAAAAAAGCCGGTATCGAACTTAAAATACGACACCGACTATCTTAAATTTATCTATATTTTGTTTCTATTTAATAGTAAGATTTTGTTTCTTATTGTTATAAAAAGAAATTTTACTCGACATCCTGAAGAGCTGCAGGTCCTTCTTCACCTGTTCTGATCTTTACAACATTATCAAGACTGTATACAAAGATCTTTCCATCTCCGATATGACCTGTATAAAGCGCTCTCTTTGCAGCTTCAATAACATCTTCAACAGGAATCTTGCTGACAACAACTTCAAGCTTGATCTTTGGAAGGAGGGTAGCATCAAGTTCTACACCTCTGTACATCTCGCCGGAGCCCTTCTGAACTCCACAACCCATAACCTGTGTTACTGTCATTCCTGTAACTCCGAGATCATTCATAGCTCTTCTGATCTTGTCATATCTCGAAAGTTTTGCAATGATAGTAACCTTATGAATTCCGCTACCGCCATGGAGAGGGGTAGAAAGTACCTGAACGGAGGCTCTCTTTTGGAACTCAGAAGCCTCATCATATTCATCAGTACCGAGATCAGTGTTCTCATTTACTGCCATATTAAGTGTATTGGAAACGTCCATGATTGCAAAGCCTGAATATGCTGAAGCAAGGCCATGCTCGGTTGAATCAAGTCCCTGTATCTCCTCTTCCTCTGAAACTCTGAGTCCGAGTAGAGCCTTAATTGCTAAAAATGTACCTGTAATAGTAACTGCGGTCCATGCGGCTGTAGCAAACATTCCCACAAACTGTAATCCGAGAAGCTTCAATCCTCCACCATAGAATAGACCAACCATCTCATTTCCGGCAGCATCTGCGATTGAATATCCCGGTGCTGCATTTGTTGCAAAAAGACCTACAGCAAGTGTGCCCCAGATACCATTCAGGCAATGAACAGCTACAGCACCTACCGGATCATCCACACGAAGCTTATAGTCAAGGAACCATACACCGAAGCAAACAAGAAGTCCGGCTACTATACCTATCATTGATGCGCCAAATGCATCAGTAACATCGCAAGGTGCAGTAATTGCCACAAGACCGGCAAGAGAAGCATTAAGACACATAGATACATCCGGCTTGCCATATCTTAACCATGTAAAGATCATGCATGTTACAGTTGCAAGAGCCGGTGCAATGGTAGTTGTTACAAATACTGATCCAAGCTGCTCAACGGTTGTACATGCCGCACCGTTAAATCCGTACCAGCCAAGCCAAAGGATGAAAACGCCGAGGGCTGCGGCTGTAAGATTGTGTCCCGGGAAAGCATTAACCTTAACTATATTTCCGTCCTTGTCTTTCTCAAACTTACCAATACGTGGGCCGAGGAATGCTGCACCGATAAGTGCTGAGATGCCTCCGACCATGTGAATACAGTTTGAACCGGCAAAGTCATGGAATCCAAGCTGTGCAAGCCATCCGCCGCCCCATGTCCAGTGAGCCTCTATCGGATAGATTACCGCCGAAATAACCGCCGAGTATACACAGTAGGAAATGAACTTGGTTCTTTCTGCCATGGAACCTGATACTATGGTTGCTGTGGTAGCACAGAACACAAGGTTGAATACGAAGTTCGACCAGTCAAAACTTCCGTAATTTGTAAAAATGTCAAAGCCCGGTTTACCGATGATTCCCAGAAAATCCTCTCCCAGGAAAAGGCCGAAACCTATAAGAATGAAAACAACCGTTCCTATACAGAAATCCATCAGATTCTTCATGATGATATTTCCTGTATTCTTGGCTCTTGTAAATCCGGCTTCGCACATTGCAAAACCTGCCTGCATCCAGAACACCAAAGCTGCGCCTATCAAAAACCATACTCCGAAGACGCTTGAGTTAACAGCACTTAAAATTTCCTGACTCATATTTACCCCCTAAACTTTCATTTGATTTTTTCGCTACAGAATGATGTAAAAAAAAACGACACAATGGTCAATGTACAACGTACATCGATACAACATTGCATCGTTCTTTATTCTTCCTGCATATTTCTATATGATCGATCATCATTCATACTCACCCGGGATCATTGATCCAACATATAGACATACGCTTATTCTGTGCGATAAACAAAAAGCGCCTTGGATAAATCCAAGACGCCTTTGCCTTTATGGATACATAATTTAAAGCATAGTTAAATATCTGTCAAGAACAATTTGAATGTTGATGCATCGATGATATATCCCCAAGTTATATCATCTCAACTTTAGTATTTTGTCATTAAACACTATGGCCACGGCTCCTATAGAATCCTCGTGATCACTGATTGTTGATCTGCTGACAAAGTCTTCATCGAGCATAGGATACCGGCGTGTAAAAACATTTTTGAAATTGCTCTTTATATAGTCTATATCAAAAAGTTTTCCGTAATAAATTATATTATCAGGAGACAGCACAACTGAGACATTGTAAAGTGCCTGAGCAAGCATCTCCATGATGCCGTCTAAAACCGATTCGACTCCGGGATCCTGAAATGAGCACCATTCGTATATGTTCTGTTCTTCTACCCTCTGTATGTCCCCCGCAAAATGTTCCCATAGTACAGGAGTTACACTCTCAGAAAACATAGACCTGACTTTATCCGTGATAGCACCTACTGACACTACGGATTCAAGCGTATGGCTATGGTTGTCTATGATGATATGTCCAAGTTCTGAAGTCCTTCCGTCCTGATTGCTATAGACCTTATTATTGATAGCGATGGAAGATCCTAAACCCGGGCCCCACTTGACGAAAACAAAATTACCTTTTTCTCTGCCGGCACCATAAATAAGCTCTGCCATTGCAAATGCATTAACATTGTTCTCAACCACAACCGGCAGACAGAGTTTCCTCTCCAGCATCTTCTTGACGGGGATAGGAACATCCCAGATGTTGTTTCCGTCAGACTCCCGCAGATTCTCCTTTAGGCCATATCCAGGCATGGTGACACCAACACCAAGGAAATCATCCGGTCCGATAGAGATGCTGTCCATAAGTTCATAGACTGTGTCCACGATCTTTTGGAGATATGTCTCCGGAAGCGTACCGGTGTCAGTTGTTATGGCTTTTTTCAGGATACATCTACCCCGAAGATTATTGATTGAAATCACAGTCTGATTTCGTTCAATGCATATCCCAAGAATGTTTGTGAAATCCTCATCCAGTCCTATGCGGATCTTTTTGCGACCCACATGAGCTTCCTCTTCCATCTCACCGTTTTCCTTGAGAATACCTATCTCCAGAAGTTCATTACTGATCTGCGTCACAGCAGCTGCCGTAAGTCCCAGTTCGGTAGCGATATCCTTCCTTGCCATATCACCCTTGTCGTTCAACAAACGGATGATTTTACTTCTGTTTTCTGATTTAACATCGTTGCTGTTTATTCCTGAGTATTTCATGCCGTCTCCTATACGTTACAAGAGAAATATGAAAACGAGCCCTGTACACCTTTTGACGCAAATATCTGAAACTGTAACAGCCTAATTGCATCTGTTCGCCATTGTAGCATGGGATTTCAAGCTCTACCATGTACAAAACGCTTGAAAACACGTGCTTTTTTTTAGGGAAACGCTGAATAAAACGTTTCCCCTGCCGGATTTTCGGCTCAAAGCATCAATTTCTTTTGAAAATTCGTGCCCCCGACGCCGGAGTTTCTGAGGAAATGCTGATAATAACAGCATTTCCTCAGTATCGGTCAGAATCTGCACACCTCAACACCAAGCATATTACCGAGTGCTTCGAGTTCTTCTGCACAGCTTCCGTATGTCACAACATAGTGTGGCTCCCAACCGCCCTTTACTGCATCTTCAACTATCTTCCTGGAATTATTATCAGTCTTTACAACTATAGATGTTCCAAGGAACTGCTTTGGTTTATCGAGTACAGCTCCTTCTGCGATAAAGAATCTGAACTTTCCGTTCTCATCTCTTCCAACACGGAAGATGGTTGCATGCTCCGTACTTTCGCATCCAAACTCCATCGTAGGTCCAAGTTTTCTGTTTGGATGTACACCAACGGCTGCGCCGGTATCTTTTCTTGCGAGATCACAGGATGCCATTCCGCAATGCCAGAATGTAATTGTGTTTTCACCCTCATCCAGTGAAACAGGATCACCAAAGAAGCATGACTTTCCTGTAAGCTTTGATCCTATGTACATTGAAAGAGCACCGTATGTATCGGATTCACAGCTTGCAGATACTCCCAGTGAATTGAGAAGGGAAAGAACCGCGCAAACAGGTGTGCCGAAATCAGTGAAGAAATCCGGCCAGCAGCGTGAAGAAATCGCACCGATATGATTCTCTGTTACATAGTCCTTGTACGCCTTGTAGAGCTTTGCAAAATCCTTAACATTCTTTTCAGGGGTGTTATCAAGTCCAACGATCTTCTTTTTAGCATCATTGAGATACTCTTCACACTCTTCGTCTGTATATGACTTTGCCTTATTGATGAGTTCTCTTGATTCGATAGAATCGAGAGTTGCACCAAATACTGAGGTAATGTCACAGTCCAGTGCTCTTCCGAAGCCAAAGCCCTGAGGAGTATGTCCGATAGACACAAGCTTCAAGCCCTTTAAGTCTTTCTTTACTCTTGCAGCATTGATAACAGCTCTTGCCTTGTCAATGATTTCCTGCTCATCAGGGGCACCGAACATATACTCAAACTTTGAGTCTTTTCTGAATGCCTTGATACTGTTTGCCGCAGAAAATGCTCCTGTCAGTGAATTCAGTCTGAGTCTTCCGCCGTCGATAACAGGCTCTCTCAAAGTCCAGAGAAGAATAGGACATGAGAATTTCCTCAGGACCTCAGTAGCATATGCAGCATTTGCGAATGTTATATTCTGAAGAACTATAAGGTCAGGATTTATCTTATCCAGAAACTCATCAAGAAGGTCTATGGACAGAAGCATTTGCTCCGGAACCACAACATCCTCTGTGATGTCTCTAAGCATCTTTACTGACTTATCAAACTGAACCTGTGCACTCTCTAAATGAAATGTGCCTACTCCTATAGGTACATATGCTACCTGAAAACCCATTGTTATTTCCTCTTTTCCAATTACTTGATGTAAGTGTCAAAAGTACCAAATCATATACTTGCACTTTGATTTGAGACTTTATGACCCGCCCGAACACAAATGTGTGCGTTGGCGCTAATCAGTGAGTGACAAATACTTTTGACACTCACGTCATTACTTAAGTTTATGTCTGTTCAATTTTTCCGGAATGATGACCTGAAAACTGCATTTCTTCACCCATTAGGGGGCAGACGCCGGACGGAATAATCCCTGCTCGAATCTATCCGGTCAATTAAGTATGAAGTTCATTTGGAACCTTTACTTCTGTAAAGTGTCATCACTCACTCCCCTTCAACAGGCCTCTGCTGAAAGATCCTCATGCATCTTTTCGATTTCTTCAGCCTGCTCTTCGTTGAGGGCTTCAACCTTCTTGTTGATTCTGAGCATTGAGCCAACCAATACAACTGTGATGAGAAGGATGATGAGAGATATAGGTCTCTTGAAGAAAATGAAGTAATCTCTGTCATAAGACATCATAGCTGTTACAAAGTTTGTCTCCATGATCTTCGCAAGGATCAGTCCGAGAAGAAGCGGAATGGCATCTATCTCCATGATCTTAAGAAGATAGCTGAATACCAGAAGTACGGCACAGAATACCATCTCCTTGAAGTTTCCTGTTCCTGCAAATGCTCCTGCGAAGCAGAAAAGCATGATAGCCGGTGCAAGATAGGTGTACTTAACCTGTACAACTTTGGCTACAACTCGTGTCATAACCTTACCGAGCGGCCAAAGGAAAAGGTTTGCAACGAAACATCCAACGATGATTGTGTACGCCTGAAGTGCCTGCTTTGTGAACATGTTAGGACCCGGCTGCATACCATGAAGGATAAATGCTCCGAGAAGGAGGGCTGTAACACCGTCTCCCGGGATACCCATGGTCATGAGAGGAATCATTGCTGAACCTACGACTGCATTGTTGGAAGACTCTGCTGCTGCGATACCTTCGAGAGAACCCTTGCCGAACTTCTCAGGATGCTTTGAAAACTGTTTAGCCTGGTTATAGCAAAGGAACTGCGCAACACCACCGCCTACGCCCGGCATAGCGCCGATAAATGAAGCGATAATGGTTGAAATGGCTGTTGCCGGAAGTATTGACTTCGCCTCTGAAAGGCTTAATCCCTTCTTATCGATCTTATTGGCATCTTCCATCTTTCCGCCGTTTACCTTGAACTCGGCAAGCTTTCCAACAACCTGCTTAAGAGCAACAAGTGCGATCATTGCAGGAAGCATATCGATACCAAACTGAAGGATGGATACTCCAAATGTAAATCTTGAGACACCTGTTACGGCATCAACACCGATGCAGGCGATAAGTATTCCGAAAAGACCTGAAAGGATTCCCTTTGGAAGTGAGTTTCCGGATACACCTGCTAGAAGTGAGATTCCGAGGATTGCCATTGAGAAATATTCAACTGAAGTAAACTTTGAAACAAATGCTGCGATAGGAGCTGCAAGAATAAGAAGCAGAAGTGCGCCGATGATACCACCAAATGATGAAGCAAAAAGTGAAGTATCAAGTGCCTGAAGAACTCTGCCCTTCTTAGCCAGTGGATATCCGTCAAATGTTGTTGCGATAGCCGAGTTTGTTCCGGGCGTATTGAGTGTGATGGCACTTATGGAACCGCCGTACATTCCGCCTACGTAAACAGCAAGGAGTGAAATGATGGCTGTACTCGGATCCTTGATTCCGTAAGTAAGCGGAAGGAACAGAATGATTCCAAGTGTAACGCTGAGACCCGGTATACAACCGATGACCATACCCATGAGCATTCCGCCAAATATGAATGCCAGATTTCCTAATGTAAATACCGCAGCAAAAGCGGATGAAATATAATCAAAATAACCCATAATCATACCTCTTTAGATTATTCCCTTGAGTATTCCGGCAGGAAGATCCACATGGAACACATTCTGGAAAAGGAAGTAAACTATGACCACCATAGCCAGTGTATAAATGTAGATAAGCGGTTTTCTTTCGCCCTCATACCACTGGATACCGCAAAAGATAAGCATTCCGGCAGGAATAAATCCAAGTATCCTGGTAAGTGCCACAAACACTACCAGTGCGCCTATAAGAAGCAGCTCTTTTCTTTCATTTTCCCAGGCGAATTCATAAATATGCTCTTTATGGAAAACGAGACTTTGTACCAGAAGTATGATGGAACAGATAAGTATGCCAACCAGACATATACCGGGTATTATTCTTGGGCTTGGCGCTCCCGAATCCCACATGGGAAGTCGCACCTGTGTGGGCATTACCAGAAGCATGATGACCGAAAACAGTCCCATTACGATACCCGCCAGAAGGTTGGTTCTGATTTTAATTGTTTTTTTCATAAGAAAATCTCCAAAATAGACCAAAACAGCCCGGCACTGCACAAAGGCAATGCCGGGCAGCTCTTAAGTTTTTAACTTATTAATAATTCAATGAACAACTATTTATACCTGATAACCAGAATCAGTTCTGACCGCTGAGAAGCTTGAAAGCCTCTACCGCTGCCTTACATGCATCCTCATAGTGCTGAACATCATCCTGTCCGTAGATCTCTGTATCGTTAAGCATGATGCTTGCAATGAAATCCTTGTACTCGTCTGTTGCCCAGACATCCTTTGCAACCTGAACGACTGCATCCTGCCACTCCTGAGATGCACCCTTACGTGTTGCAAGAGAACCGCCCGCAGGAAGGATTGACTTTGTATAGTCCTTAGAAGCATCAAGATCAGCTGCCATATCAGCGCCTGCAAGTGAAGGAACTGTTATATCGCCCTGAGGTCCCTTGAAACCTGTGAATGCCTTGTCAGAGAATGCAAGAACCGGAATAAGATTTCCTGCTTCAACATCTTCCTGTGCAGCCTGTGTTGTACCTACGAAACAATCAACTTCACCATCTGTGAGACCCTTCTTCTGAGCAGCACCACCGTCATAAGGTACTACCATTACCTTTCCGCCCTCCTGAGCAAGAAGTGAACCTAAAGCAAGATGTGGGTCTGAAAGAGGGTTTCCACCGGACATCTTAAGTCCGCCGCTCTTTGCCTTCTCGATAAGGCCGCCAAGTGTCTGATCAGGTGTTGTGTAAAGGATCCAGGTTCTGTCGTCTACTGTTGCAAGTGGAAGGATCTCGCTTCTGTCGAAATCAACAACTTCTGTATTGAACTGCTTTCCGAGATCATGACGATAAGCTACACCGTATCCGTAAACGAGAAGATCTGTTGTGCTTGGATCTTCCTGTGTAAATGCTGTTGCTGCTGCAAATCCGTCACCGCCTGTCTGCTGCTCAACGATGAAGTTGTACTCAGGATGAGTCTTTGTTGCTACTTCTGCGAACTTTCTTGCGATGATATCTGCTGTTCCGCCTACGCCGTAAGGGCAGATAACCTTAACTGTCTCACCGCTTCCTGTTGCTGCCTGCTTTTCTTCAGCTTTTGTCTCTGCTGCTGATTCTGTCTTGGCAGCTTCTGTCTTGGCTGCCTCTGTTGCAGCTGAAGGTGCGCTTGAGCTGCCGCATGCAGCAAGTGATGCTGCCATTGCTGTTGCAAGGATTCCTGCCAATAACTGTTTTCTCATAGTAACTTCCTCCTGTTTACCTATGTAAATATTTTTCTCGGTCTTATGACCTTTTGATTTTTAAATTTAAGATGTTAATTTTCCTAAATACGCCTTATGCTCAATGATCTCGATACGGTGAGACTATGAATTGATATCCATACAGTCATGGAAACGCTGAATTAATAAGTGGTTTCTCAGAATAAGAGCTTTATTCCCATCAGTAAGAGAAGAACAAATGTCACGATCATAAATGTATGCTGGCTCATTCTCTTATAAAGCATTGAACCTATCTTCAGTCCTCCGAACAAAAACGGTGCTGCACATACTGTAGTAAGCATGAGCTTGACATCCCAATATCCTGATCTCAGATCATCCATAAGAACCAGAGTATTCAGAAATATCCAAACCGTCGATATGGTGGTTCTGAACTGATTTTTCTCCGGAATACGCTTTGCAAGATAGCTTATGAGAAGCGGGCCTCCGCTGACAAAAATTCCATGAATCACTCCGGCTACCGGAAGCAGCAGACAGGATAATCCCGAAAAAGCCCTGCCCTTATCGCTTTTCTTCGCTTCGCTCTCCGTATCAACTTTCAAAGTCCCATTTATATCTGAATCTGTTTCAGCATCCGGCCTTTCTTTTTCCAATGCTTCTTCAGAATGAACTTCACCTGACTTTTTTCCGGAGCCTGTCATAAGCTCCTTGATAAGCCCTTGTATCGATACTGCTATAACAAAAATGCCAAGCACCAGATAAAGCAGCTTTTCTTTTCCGAGAAGCATATCCTTAATGCATATTCCCGCCAGTATTCCGACAGACATTATGGCCACTATCTTCCACAATTCCTTCCATACTACATATTTCCTGTTTCCGAGAAATACATAGATTCCACTGAATAATCCAAGAATATTCAGTACCGGTTTTGCTACCGGGTACCCCACCAGCATGAGTCCGAAGGGCATGGCGAGAAGTGTTCCCGCAAAGCCTGTGACTCCATGCATGATGTGGGCGAGAAAAATATCAAGAAAGAAGTAAAGATAATTAGTACTAAGCATCTGTGTTCCTTTTCAGCCCGTCTTTATGTTAATGTTAAGAATCTGCTTTATTGTGCCGGATACCTCGCTGCAATCAACTGCGCCTGCCGTATTTATCAGTAATGTTTTCGAAAAGTTCTCTGTATCCGGAAGACTTTCTGTAAAATACAGGCGGAAATCCAAGTTCCGCATCTACAACATTTATGCCCTGACCGTAGCTTCGTCCTGTCCAGAAGTGAATCCACTCATCATCCGGAAGAAAAACTTCTCTCTCAGTCTTTCCGGCTTCATAAACCGGCGCTACCAGCACATCTCTTCCAAGGAGATATTCAAACTGCTCCGTATAGCAGCGTGGCTCATCATAATGAAGGAACAGCGGTCTCTGAACCGGAATTCCCTTTTCATGATTTTCCTTTACGGCATCCTTTGTGTACTGTGACATCTCTCTGTAAATATCTACAAGTCGTGCCATCCTTCTGATACCGTCTTCATCATCATAGAACTGATAACAGTCGTCCGGTCTGTTCCCCTCGTGAGTTCTCATAACAGGTGTAAATGCTGCCATCTCCGCCCATCTCATGAAAACTTCCTTGGTTCTGACATTGCCGAAAAGTGATGTATAACCACCAATATCGCTGTGACTTAATCCGCAGCCCATCATTCCCGAGCCTAACGCCGCTGAAATGACTGTGCATAAACCGTCATGTCTTGAGAAATCAACCGACTGATCTCCTGCCCAGAGAAGTGTGCAGTACTTTTGGCTTCCCGCAGCTCCTGCTCTCATGAAGTAAACTATCTTACCGAGGTTTCCCGTCCCGGAAACCGCTTCGTAATTGCATTTTGCCCAGAGAAGCGGCCAATGATTATGCTCAACCATAGCCTCTTTTCCGCTGTGAAGCACGATATCGTCAGTTGGAAGGTATTCACCGAAATCCGCCATCCATCCGTCGATTCCTATGTCAATACTGTACTTCTTGATGATTCCCTTGAACCACTCGAAGGCTTCCGGGTTTGTAAGATCCACCGCACCGCAGTAGAACTCACCGAAATCCACAAGATATGTGGTACCATCGTGGCGCTTTGCGAAATATCCCTTTTCTTCGCCTTCTTTAAACAGCTCTCCGTCATTTACAAGATATGGATTCACATAACCAAGGAATTTAATTCCCTTTTTGTGAAGCTCTGCTATCTTCTCAGGAAGATCCGGATACATCTCTTTGTGATAATGCCAGTCCCACTGAAGTCTCTTGCCGAAGCTTGTGATTCTCTTGCCGCACCAGTCCTGACACCAGATTCCCGAAAGCTTTACGCCTTTCTCACGTATCTTTTCCGCAAGTCCGAAGGACCTTTCATTTCCGCCCTGAACTCCGAAGATAAGTCCGTTATATACCCAGTCGGGAAGTTCAGGCTGTCTTCCGAAGTATGCTGTTTCCTTTAAAAGAAGTTCTTCAAAATCCTTTGCTGCCTCTATGCGTATAGAAGCGGGAACCTCCCAGATCTGAAGCTCATGGAACTCATCATTTCTGAAATCAAAATCAGCATAGGCTGTTGAATCAACATGGAGATAATATCTTTTTGATGAAACGAAGGTAGGCTCAGGATAGTTCGTATTGTAGTAGTCCCCTCCGGCCTTGTTCTCAACGTCCGATCTCCAGGTTACATATGTTGTTTTATCTCTGCCGACTCCCGGCTCTGATGTCCAAAGGGGGAAATGTCTCCCTCTAAGGTCAAAATAGGACATCTGCTCACCGCAGCCATAGATATGCTCATCCTTGTCGGCTGCGACTCTGAACCAGAACCTGTTTATGGCCGGATCATGATTCTCAAATTTTATTTCCGCACACTCACCCTTTAGGGTAACTGTGGCTGTTATCTTTCCTTCAAAATCAAGGACAGTGGTTCCGTCTTTTTCTTCCGAAGAAGTAAGTTTCAAAGGAACTTTATCTTCCACATAATCCTCGATCTTGAAATTTCCTCTGTACATATCAACAGATTCTTTTCCATGACCTATGTAGATCATGGGCTTATCCGAATCTGCGGAAAGTATGATTCTGTCACCTTCTGTAAGTTTTAATGTCTGACCAATAATCTGTAATTCCATACTGCCCTCTTTTGTTTTCTATATTGAAGCGTTTATCTGTCACGAAGGCTGCGCCGCCGCTTCACAGTGACGGCTGCACCCCGTGATCATGGCAAAAGTTTCAATAATGGAGTTCCTTATTTGGTCCGATGACTCCTGTAACCGCTCCCTGTTTTACCAGTGGTTCTCTCTCAGGATGACAGATGACCCATTTGTTTCTCTGAAGAAGCAGCTCGCTTTCCTTGTCTACCGGCGAAAGCTTCTCAAGCGGTGTGTTGGTTCCCTTTGGCAGGATCACAACTCCCTTGAATCCTTCATCCGTCACTCTGCAGGGTGAAAGGTGAAGAGTTGTCTCATACATCTCTATCACTGTGCCCTTCGGCACGAAGAATACCTGCACATCCTTAATGTCATAGGTATTATCCTTTATGTCCCAGACATGTCCGAGACAAAGCATAAAGTCTGTAACGGCAATGTTTATCTCGCTGCCCTTGTGATACTCGAAACCGTTGTATGTGGTGTTTCTGCCGTTGCAGTATCCGATTTCTATAGGCATCCCTCCGTACAGAAGATTCTCAACCTTCTCTTTTACGGCCAGGTTCTCCATTTCGGGAACCGATGCTACATAGACATTGCCCTGCTCCGGAATAGGAGTTTCTTTTTCCATATAAGCGATAACTTCCGAAAAATCGTATCCTGTGACTACACGTCCGTAGGTCTTGAAGGCTTCCGGGTCAAGAACTGACTTTACAGAAACATCATTAACTTCATTTAAATGCTTTAAAAGCTCCATAATTATTCATAGATAAACGGTCATCTCCCCTGTCGTTATTTTCCCCGTGGATCAACCACCGCCATCTTTCATTCCCCTTTTACAGTTACTCTCTTTATGCCTTTTCAGATCTTACAACCTTGATGGTCGCCGAGAAGTCTTCCTTGGCAAATCCCATCTCCATAGCCTTGTCGTAAACTCTTACTACATTCATCTCACCCGGCATAGGAAGTCCCTTCTCCTCAGCAAGCTTCTTGCAGATGTTCACATCCTTATACATGTTCTCGATGGAGAAGGCTGTTGCGAAATCATTCTTCTCGATAACGTCCTTCTTGCTGTCCAGATAGAAGTTCTGTCCGCCGCCGTAGGAAATAGCTGTTGCGAAAGTCTGAATGTCTATTCCGCAAACTGCTGCAAGGTTTGAAACTTCATTGACACCGTTCTGAATCTGTCCGACAAGTGCATTGTGAAGGATCTTCATGGTGATTCCGGTTCCGTTCTCACCCATACGGATGATGTTCTCACCCATGTAGGAAAGGATAGGACGAACTGTATCATAAAGTTCTTCGTCACAACCAACGTAGATTCCAAGCTTTCCTGCGATTGCTGCAGGCTTTGACTTAACTACGGGAGCATCTGCGAACTGAGCGCCTGTTTCCTTAACCATCTTTGCGATCTCAACTGAAACGCTTGGGTCGATGGTACTCATAT
The DNA here is from genome assembly GCF_900113415.1 of Oribacterium sp. WCC10. Lineage (GTDB taxonomy): Bacteria > Bacillota > Clostridia > Lachnospirales > Lachnospiraceae > Oribacterium. The sequence goes on from NZ_FOPH01000016.1 coordinate 26,733, forward strand.
CGATGCAGATCTTGCCTTTTCCAAGTTTAGGAAGGATTTCGGTATAAACCGCTCTTGAATGCTCTGACTTGGGAACCATGGAAATAATCACATCCGATTTCTCAGCGAGGTCAACATTGTTCTCAGCAGGAACTGCTCCCAGCTTTGCAAGTTCTTCAACCTTTGCTTTTGCAAGATCGAAACAATAAACTGTGTCGTCGTGCTTTTTTACTATATTTGCACACATTGACTCGCCCATGATTCCGAGTCCGATAAAACCAATCTTCATTGCTTCCTCCAAAGATCTTTTTCTTTTAGTTGTCAGATCTTCTATTCTCTGATTTTCTCCGATGATAATATCTTTTGTTTTTATATGTCCCGTCAATCAGCATTACTTCCTAACTTCATACCGATCGGCAGGCTCCTGTTACCTATCTCAGATTTATGAGATTACTCTGTTTTTGTGTTATCCCATGCATCGCAGAAGGTTCCGATTCCCTGAGTTGTGTATGCGTGGTGCTGAGCGCTCTTGTAGATTGCAAGACCTGCTGTGATAATGTCTGCACCTGCTACTGCGCAGTCAACCATCTGCTTTGGTGAACGGAGTGCTGCACAGATGATCTGTGTCTTTCCGTAGAAGCCATAGTTCTTATAGATGTCAACGATGTCCTTGATGTACTGTCTGCAGTCTTCGCCGTTGTCCTCTTTCCAGCCGATGAAAGGTGATACAAAAAGTGAACCGTTCTTAGCTGCGAAAATAGCCTGCGCAGGAGCAAATACAAGTGTAAGGTTTGTTCTGATGCCTTCCTTCTCAAGCTGTCTTGCTGCTGCTACACCAGCCTCTGTTGCAGGAATTTTGATAGCAAAGTTTGGAGAAACCTTTGCATACTTTCTTGCTTCAGCTACCATATCCTCTGTCTTGTCAAGATGTGGATTGATCTCGATGGAAACAGGGAATTTGTCGATACCCTCAAGGCCGTTTTCCTTAATCCAGTTTGCGATATCTGTGATTGCTGTTACGAATGGCTTTCCGCTAAGCATGATGTGCTTAGGGTTTGTTGTTACACCGTCAATTCCGAATGTCTTGTACGCATAGTCGATCTCATCTAATTTTGCACTATCAAGAAAAAACTTCATTACTTCCTCCTATTTTACGAGAACCCTTCCCCCCCTTTAAGTCTGTTTTTTTAGGTTAGGGCTTGTCTCGTCTGATGCTGTATTTGGTTCGCATCAATTAGTTAATTCAATTAATTAATTAGTATTATAGTGCGACTTGCACAATTGTAAAGAGCATAATCGACCATATATGCACCACTTTATGATTTTTGTGAATTCTATATCAAACATCAACTTAATTTTATCCAAATTGACAGCTTTTTAAGATTGTATTTTTGTAGTAAATATGCATTGCAGCCATCAGCTAAAATCCCACAAAAATACCACCCTTAACTTCCATGGCCATAAAGAGCTCATGAAATATCAAGGGTGGTTTTACTTTCAGACTTCTCACATTAATAATGGCAGCGCACCATTAATGTTTGAATGTCAGGTATCTTATATTCTCTTTTAAACTATGATATCACGTAAGGACGTTTTTTGCGGCCTGGGCGTGAGGAATATGGGAGGAACGCGTGAGCGCAAGGCGGATTCACTTGTCCAGTTTCCAGAAATCGAGATTCATCACTGCGCTTCCTTTTGCTGAAAAGCTTATTTTTCCTGCATCTTCAGGAGCATATACTGTTGACGAACATGTACTTTCCCCATCATTGACAAAAATTTCAGCGGAAAATCTGTCAAGAAGTATACGAAGCTTAAGCCTGCCGCCATTATATCTCACAGGGAACTCTCTTTTGTTATTTATATCATTCGGGAATCCGGAATAGGTTCTGTCGAAGATGGCTATACCATCCTCCGGTCTGTAAATAAAGTCTGTATGGAAATCAGCATTTGAATGGAATGATATCTTAAATTCCCTAAAACTCTGTCCGTTAGGCACAAGCTCAAGTTCCATATCGCAAACCTTCCCGGAAACCCCGGGAAGAGTTGTCTCATGAAGAAGATCTACATCCCTGTATGCAGCATGCTCCTTTCTGTAACTCTCGATTTCTCTCACCGGTCTCTGATAAAGTCTGCCGTCTTTACAGCTCAGCTCTCTCGGAAGAATCATCTGACCGAACCACTTCTGTCCCTCGGGCACCGCCTTACAGGACTCCCATGACTGCATCCATGCTGTCATGATCCTGCGGCCATCCTCGGATTTAAGAGTCTGCATGGCATAGAAATCAAGGCCGTAATCTATGGCAGATACACTTTCGCGTACAAAGCTGTGATTTTTCCTGTCATAGCTTCCCACAATCACGATATTACCGTTTCCATTGTGAAATTCCAGTGTTCTGGCCTGCATGAACTGAGGAGAGGTAAATATAAAGTGTTTACCGTCAAGTTCAAAAAAATCAGGGCACTCCCACATCTTTCCATATTCATTTCGGGAACGGTCAAGCACTGTTACAAACTTCCATTCTTTTCCGTCCTTACTTTCAAAAAGAAGTATGGCACCGCTTCCGTCCTCTGTTCTGTTGCCGGCCACTATGTAGTAACAGTCATCCTCTTCATCAAACCATATCTTAGGATCTCTGAAATCCACTGGACTCCAGCCCTCAGGAATACTTTTATGATCTATCACCGGATTATGCCGGAATTTTTCATAATCAGCTCCATCTCCGAAAGCAAGACACTGGGTCTGTCGTATGATTTCTTTTCCTTCCTTATATTCGGATTTCACTCCGGTATAGACCAAAAGCTGCTTTCCGTCCTTTGTTTCAACCGCGCCGCCTGAAAAGCATCCGAAATTATCATAGGATTCATCCGGAGCTATAGCCGCAGGTAGATAATCCCACTTCACATAGTCCTTTGATACCGCATGGCCCCAATGCATGGGACCCCACTCTGTTTTGTATGGATAATACTGATAAAACTGATGGATCGTTCCCTTATAAATCGAGAATCCGTTGGGATCGTTCATCCATCCTGCCCGGGGCGAGAGATGATATACGGGTCTTTCATCCTCACCTATATATCTCTCTGTCTCTTTCTCCTGCTCTCTGGCCTTTTTCAGTAATTCACTAATCATACTTTTCCCTTCACTTCCGTCGACATTCCCCTCTTTAATTTTACAGGCAGTGTAATGACTTTTTTCTCCGGATTCTTTCCTTCTATTCTCATCTCAAGCTGTTTGAAGCACTCTCTTGCAAGTTCCTTGATGGGCTGCTCTATAACGGTTATGGTAGGATATGACATCTCTATAATATCTGTTCCGTCATAGGAAACTATCTTCAGATCCTCAGGTATGCGCTTTCCTGACTTCAGGGCTTCCTTTTCGATATTGAGTGCTATAAGATCTGTGCCAAACACTCCGTCTATATCTCCATGCCTTTCAAAAAAATCTTTACACAGATTTTTGTTATACTCATAGCCCAGGCTGTTCCACCTGGTGTAGACATTGATCACCTCAACGCCCCTGTCTCTCAGTACCTTTTCAAAAGTATCATGCCTTATGACAAACGGTGCCGAGGTATTTTCTTCATTTCTGAATTGAGCTACTTTTCTGCAGCCTGCCGCCAACAGCTCTTCAGCAGCCATCCTTCCTCCGGCTTCATGATCCGATCTCACGCACGGAATCATATCTCCCAGATCTCTGTCAAGTGCTACAACCGGACGTTCAACCGCTGCATACTGCTCAATGTCCAATGTATGAGAGGCCACCACTATCCCATCCACCAGCTTTTCTTTGAGCATCTTCAGGTACTGATACTCATAATTCTCTTTAAACCAGGTGTTGCAGAGCATCATCCTGTATTTATGCTCTGCAAATATCTCCTCCAGTTCATTTACAAAGGCGGAAAAAAACGGATGATCTATCTCAGGGATAATAACCGCGATTATACCGTTTTTATTGCGGTACAGATTTCTGGCTACAGCATTGGGCGTATAGTCAAGCTCCCGAATAGCATTTTCTATGCGTTCTCTCGTCTCTTCCTTTACGTAGCCCGTATCATTAATGACACGCGATACGGTGGCAACTCCAACCCCTGCCAGCTTTGCCACTTCCTGTATGGTTGCCATAGCTCCTTACTCCTTTCCTTCCGTCTTTCCTTAAATCAAAAAACCTACACATATTTTTGCATATTCCCTGCGCATCATCAACCTGCATCTCATCATCCCTTTATTCCGGAGGAAGCTATTCCTTCCACATAGTATTTCTGCATGAATATGAACATGAGGATCATAGGTACCGCAGAGATCACAAGTGCCGCCATGATGGCGCTGTAATGAACAGGCTGCGTTCCGAAGAACACCTGAACAGCCAGCTGAATAGTTCTCTTTTCCTCTCCGGTCATAACAAGAAACGGCCACATAAAGTCATTCCAGTGAGCTACAAAATCAAGGATGAATACTGTCGCATAAACCGTTTTTGAGATAGGAACCACTATGCTGAAAAAAGTCCTTATATGTCCGCTTCCGTCGATATATGCAGCTTCGATCAACTCATCCGGAATATCGGAAAAGAACTGTCTGAACATGTATATCGAAAAGCACTTCGGGATGAAAGGGATAACCAAAGCCTGAAGTGTATTGACCCAGCCAAGCTGTGACATCTCTATGTAGAGAGGAAGCATGATAGCCTCCATGGGAAGTACCATGAGTGCTATGACCAGATTAAGTATAAGTCCCTTACCCTTAAAATCAAATTTTGCAAGTGCATATCCGCAAAGTGAATTCAGAAACAGGTCTCCCACAAGAATCAAAGCGATATAGCAGAATGTATTTTTCAGAACATTCAGTATATTAAGTCGTGTGAATACCTCTATGTAATTGTTTATGGATGCATGTGTCGGAATAAATGTCCTTATGGAATTCATATTGGCAAATATCTCCGCCTCAGGTTTCAGCGATGCACTCACCATCCACAATAGCGGCGAAACAAAGATGATGCCGATGATTAAATTCCCCAGATAAAAAAGAAATTTACTTATTATTTTTTGTCTTTCAATCGAACTGGTTCTGCTGCTCATGAAATACCCCTTTCAGTCTCTCAGTCTTTCGGCATGGTCAAACGTTTCATAACAAGTGACATCGTTACAACGATGATGAAAAACACAGCTGCCGCAGAGCAGGCATATCCAAAATTACCTTCCTGAAAACCTTCGGTATAGATATAGTAGACCAGTGTTTTGGTTGAGTTCTGCGGACCGCCCTTTGTCATGACATATGGCTGCGTAAAAAGTTTCATAGCCTGTATCATAGTTATCATCACAACATACTTTATGGTTGATTTAAGTCCGGGCAGCGTGATATAGACCAGTTTCTGGAAAGCCGTTGCACCGTCAACCGAAGCAGCTTCATATTGGGATGACGGAATAGCCTGAAGTCCTGCGATGAAGATCATCATCTGGTATCCTGCTCCCTGCCATGCAGACATGAAAATGATCGAATTCATGGCAGTCTTTTTATTACTCAGAAAATTGATGCTCTCCATCCCCAGACTTTTAAGCAGTGAATTGATGAGACCTGTAGATGGATTTGAATTGTACAGGATCGTCCACAGTATAGATATGACAACCATGGAGGTGAGCTGTGGAGCGAAGTACATGGTTCTGAAAAAAGCGACTCCCCGTGTTTTCGCCGCAACCAGAAGTGCAAGTCCTAAAGCCAGAGCCGTCTGTACAGGAACTACAACTACCGTAAAGTAAATTGTGTTTTTAAACGCCTGCCAAAAATCTTTGTCCTGAAAAAGCTTTATATAGTTTTCTATATTAATGAAAGTCATGTCCTGCGGCCGCATTATCTGATACCGAAAAACTGAAAAATACACGGTATATATCATCGGTACAAGAAGAAATGCTATGAGCAGAAAAACCGATGGTGTTACGAGTACTGCCGCTGAGGTACTTTCATTTCTGTTTTTTACATTATTTACCTTTACCATAGTAAGTTCCTCTTATGCAGTCAGCGCTTAAGCGCCGACTGCTGTTTTATCATACATGATACCTTACGCATCACTTTGCATAGTATGTATTGTAGTCTTCTTGAAAATCTGCGGCCACGCTGTCAAGCTGCTCCTTGATGTAAGCTTCATCAACCTTATGATCTGAAGCTGCTGCGGAGAATATGTTAGACATAGCCTCTGCATACTTTGTAGAGAAGGACGCATAGGACGGAGTACGTGGACGAGGTACTGCAGTATGGTTAAGCTGTTCAACCATCAGTGAAAGCGGGTAATCCTTGTAAGCAGCCATTGACTCAGTCTCATAAGAAGAATTTCTGGTGGCAGGCTTTGCAATTGCTGCAGCATATGTAGCAACATTGTCTGTATTCATAAGCCACTGTAAGAACTTTCCTGCAGCGTCAACATTCTGGCAATCCTTTGAAATAGCTGCTGACCAGTCTCCGCATGGTGAAACCGCCTTCTTTGTATCATCGGAAACCGGATAGTAGGTTACTCCCCAATCAAAGTCAGCATTATCTGTTAATGTTGCCACATCCCATGAACCACCCAGCATGGTAGCACATGCCTTGTTAAGGAACTCATCTGTAATCGGCTCTATGTTTGCATATCCGTCTGCTATAAGCTGCGCAAGGAAAGCGCTGGTCTTCACTGCCTCATCACTGTTTACATATCCATCTGCCGTATCTCCTGTCTCGTTGATATAGTCCTTACCCTGTGAGATATACATAGGTTCCAATGCATAAGGAATTCCTTCACCATGATCCATGATGATATGTGTTCCCACATGATCCTCAGTTGTACACTTTTCAGCTATATTACGAAGCTCTGACCATGTAATAGGGTTATCAACAGTCCTTTTATCGATGTCATCCACATCGATTCCTGCTTCTCTGAGCATGTCTTTGTTGTAGTAGAAGGCAACAGATGATTCCGTCGCGGAAATGGCATAAGTCTTTCCGTCATATGTGCACTGGGCAACTGTTGAAGGAACAAAATCCTTCAGATCCTCTGCCGTAAAGTATTTATCCAGAGGCACTATGATATCATTCGCTGCATAGTAGGAAACCTGAGGCCCGTCCACAAAGAAAATGTCCGGAAGAGAATTTGATGTGACAGCTGTTGCAACTTTATTGTCATAAGCGTATGAATCCGAACGATCTATAGCATCTCTTTTTACCTGTATATCAGGATTTGCCTTGTTCCACTCATCAATTTTTTCTGCCCACCATTTTTCCACAGATTCCTTATCTGTAGGACTCCAGATAGTCAAGCTTGCTGCTCCGTCTGAAGCGCCTGAAGCTGCAGAAGTTGACTGAGCCGGTACTGCTCCCGCGTTTGAAGCTCCGCCGCATGCAGTAAGTGATACGGCCATAACTGTCGAAAGAATGGTTAATAGGTTCTTTTTCATTGGATCTCCCTTTCTCTGCATTACATATACAGTAGTAACGTCGTTTTTGTGGAACCCGTTCCATATGTTGCCTTTTATAATGCACAACCAGAAAAGTTGTGCATTATCCCCTTCAATCCATTAATGGAACCCGTTCCATATGTTGCTTTTAACTATAAACATCTTTTGGATTTCTGTCAAGCCTTTAATATGATATAAGTGTCAAAAGTCTTCCTCCACTTGTGCTTGCACAAAAGTGGAGGATAGACTTCATGACACGCCCCACATGACTGGTGGCAGATTCCGTAGGAATCTGGCATATAGCACCAGCCCTTCGCGAAGCGAACTAAATGGGCTGGTGTTCCCAGAGAGCACGAAAGGACGATTTATCGGCCTGAGAGTGCGGAATGTGGGAGGGCGCTGATGATCCAGTGGATCATCGCTTAGCGCCGACCGAAGTGGAACGTAGACGCGGGAGCGCATAGCGCGAAGCGGTCCGATATCGACTTTTGACACTCACATCATTAATATACCTGAGATAGAAAGATACGGGTCATATCAACTTTATCGTAAAAAAGTGCAGATGTCAGAGGAAATTAATCTCTGATATCTGCACTTAATCATCATTTTCACGGAAGATCCCGAAAAATGATCCTTCATTTCTCCAAAGCTCAAAGACCTGTCACAGCGCCTTTTTATAAAGCATCACACAATCCTTAAGTGTGGTCTGGCGCGGGTTAGCCATGATGTTAGCCTGTCCCTTCATGGCATCTTCTGCCATAACATCGACCTTATCTTCTGTTACCCCAACATCCGAAAGCTTCTCCGGTATGCCGAGCTGCCTGTTAAGCTTTTTAAGTTCATCCACAAGCATCATAGGAACGAAGTTCTCAACAGGTCCCTTTTCTTCTCTGATGTATCTGTAGATCTTCTCATACTTTCCGTCATGGTCTGCGATAGCGTTGAACTCAGCCACATAAGGCAGGAGGATGGCATTGGCAACACCGTGAGCCACATGGAAATGTCCGCTTACCGGGTGGCTTAATGCATGAACGTCGCCGAGTCTTGCCCATGCAAATGATATTCCCGCGAAATTGGACCCAAGCATCATGGCACTGGCAGCCTCAGAGTCCTTGCGGTTGGCGGTGAATCTGCGGAGATTCTTTCCGATAAGCTCCATAGCCTTTTCTGCCATGGCATCTGAGAACGGTGTGGCATTGTTTGAAACGTAGGCCTCCATGGCGTGAATAAGGGCATCGATACCGCAGGAAGCTGCTACAGATGCAGGTGCGGTCATGATGAGCTCCGGATCAAGGATGGCAAACTTCGGAATCTGCTCATAACTGAAAACAGACATCTTGAAGTTTGTTATCTCGTCAGTAATTACCGCTGAAGCCGTAACTTCACTTCCCGTTCCCGCTGTTGTGGGAACCGCAATGATAGGTGTGATAGGTCCGGGAACCTTGCCTGTTCCCACATACTGCTGTATCTCACCGCCGTATGTTGCAAGAACACCGACGGCCTTGGCAACATCCATAGGACTTCCGCCGCCGAGAGCAACGATGCAGCCTGCGCCGGACTCCTTGTACTTTGCAGTTGCATCTTTTACACAGGCAACTGTAGGGTTTGGAACCACATCAAGAAAACTTTCGCAGCTGATGCCTGCTGCCTCTATAAGATCAACTACCTTCTTAACTACACCTATGGACTCGAGTCCTCTGTCAGAAACCAGAAAAACCTTATCTGTCTTCATCTCTGACTTCACAAGCCCCGGTATCTCCCTGAGGCTCCCCATTCCGAATTTTATAGTCTGCGGTACTTTAAAATCAAAATCCTTCATCTCATTCTCCATTAATCAATTCCCAAAGCTCCGCGCTTTATCCAATGATACGCGGAAAATCAGGAACCATTCCATAATATTTATTTTTATAATCAGCTATAATCTCTCACCTGAAAGAATCATACATTTGTCATAAGCTTCCGGATGTATCCAGGAAAAAAGCTTCTGAAAGTCCTATATTTCATAAACTATCCAAAACTAAGCTCTGTCCTCTGTATCAGATCTTTCTGCAGCGCTTTTCCAAGTTCCACGAAATAAGCGCTGTACCCAGCAACTCTCACCAGCATGTCCCTATATTCCTCAGGATTCTTCTGAGCTGCCCTCATGGTAGCCGAACTCATGATATTGAACTGCACATGCATTGCCCCAAGCTTTACATATTGATCGATAAATGCTATCAGGTTATCTCTTCCTGTTATTCCTGCCACTGCATCCTGTGGGAACTTCATGTTCATGAGGGTTCCGTTTCCGGCCTTACTGTGGTCAACCTTTACAAGAGAGTTTGTCAATGCTGTCGGCCCCGACACATCATGTGAACCGCCATCGGTATGTACCGGTCCCATATTGTCTGAAATTGCCTCGCCCTTCTTTCGTCCGTCGAGAGTTGCATTGGTGGCCATTCCCATGGCGACATTGGCATTAACGGAATAAACTCCCGGATTGAACTGACCGCCCTTTCGATAGGTCTTTCTGCCACGTATATGCCCGGTGTAGCAATCAAACATGAACTTAAAGAGCTCGTCTGCATAGTCATCATCATTTCCGTAATGATGAACCTTTGATCCGTTAACCAGCGCATAAAGCTTTTCGTACCCCTTCCAGTTATGCTTCACCGCATCCAAAAGCTCCTCGCCTGTCACTTTTTTTTCGTCAAACAAAAGCTGCTTAATCGTAGCAAGAGAATCCGCACAGGTTCCGAGACCGCTGGCCTGAGGTCCGATGCCGTTGTACTTTGCACCGCCTTCGGTGAGATCTTTTCCGGTGTCTATGCAGTTCTGAAAAAATGCTGACACATAAGGCAGCGGTTTTCTGTGCTCATGAGCCGCTTCGATAATGTATAGGCTTGAACACATCTGATCACACCAGTAGTCGAACTGCTTATCTATGCTTTCCAGCACCTCTTCAAAGTTCTTGTATGTAGCGAGACTTCCTGTATCCGGGCCGAACTGATCATCACAATCAAGGAACTTTCCGCCGTTTATGACCATCTCAAGCATCTTAGGAGTATTTACATAAGCAGCGTCATGCCAGCCATATTCAGCGCCCGGTAGATCCGGTTCCACACAACCGACAACACAGTAGTCACGGGCTTCCTCCATAGACATTCCTTTGCTTAACATTGCCTTTATGGCCGGAGCATCATTGAAAAGCTTAGGATGTCCATAGCCGGCTCTTATACATTCAACGGTTTTCACCTTCAGTTCATAAGGAGTCTTTTCAGATACACGGACACAGATCCATGGCACCATCATACGGGTATGTTCCGAAGCCTCCAAAACAAGGAAAGTAAGGTCATTGGTGGCATCATTACCATCCTTATCAAGGCCTCCGATAGTGAGACTCTCACCGCCGAAGCCTCGTCCGTTTCTTACGGCAGTTGAACCCCAGTCTTTGAGCTTTGTGGGATTGTTGAGTTTCACGAACTGATCTTCAAGAATCTCAAGAGCCTGTATTTTGGTGATAACTCCGTCATCGATGTCTGCCTTGTAGTAGGGATACAGCCACTGATCCATGCGCCCGTAGGAGATGGAATGACCGTTACTCTCGATGGTTATAAGGGTTGTAGCAAAATTAAAAAGCTGTATAGCCTGCCAGAAGGATCTTGCAGGTCCCCCTGCTATCTGATGACAGTTAAATGCCATCCTTTCAAGCTCGTCTCTTCTCTCAGGATCTGCTTCTTTATCAGCATATTCCTCTGCGAGACGTGCGTATCTCTCTATATAGGCACAGGATGCCTCAAGCTCTATGAGCATTGCATCATAGAATTCCTTTTTATCGGAGAACTCAGGGTCCTTTTTGGATAATGCTTTCCTGTGGCCTCTTGCCTCTTCCATGAGACCGTTGAAGCCCACCTTCATAAGCTTTCCGTAGTCTATGGCAAGATGACCGGTTCCTGCATAATGATAGAGATTGGTCTGGAAGATCTTCCTGCCTGCCTCAGAACCCTTTAACTGCTCTTCATCAAGACGTCCCTCTACTTCATCTGCAACGGTTCTTCCCTGCCACCATTTGAGAAGCTCGATGGCTTCCTGCTTTTCTTCCTCATTTCTCCAGTAGAACTGATCATGCTCTCTGTCTTCGAAAGGATGATTCACAGCCTCATCCAGGATCCAGTTAACGGAAAACTCAGGATATATAGGTGATGCTTTCGCGGGGGCAGCATTATCACCAAGGATAAGCTCCCGGTCATAGATATGAAGTGTTACATTTTCGAGAATGTTTTTGAAGGCATAAGCACACCGGAGCTTTGCCGGCGCGTTTGGATGTGCCTTGTAAGATTCCGTCACGAGGCGCAGACGCTCGATATCGATCCAGTAATTCTTCTCAAGGAAAGTCTTTCTCAGGTAATTGATCCTTGGGAACGGTGACCAGTCCTTGTGATTAACCTCATAACCCAGGTGGCACTGATGATCATAAGGCTCAGTGCCTGAGCAGGTAGTGTGAAATTCTGCCATGTATATTCCTCCATTTTATTTCTGTATACTTGGTTTATGTTTATATGAAACCAAAGGTATTTATTTCTATGTTTTTACTTAGTCTTGTAACTACCCGGGTCAGGCGATCCAATCAATTCTTTGCTCCGGTTCCAACCGTGCAATTGATTCCTCTCTCTTCAAAGTAATCTCTGATTTTCTCTACCCGCTTTTGAAACGCCGGCCTGTTAAATCTCAAATCCTTCATGGGGTATTCCCGCCCCAGAGATTCATACTTTTCTATTCCCAGACGCATGTAGCTAAGAAGCTGCAGAACCTTTACATGGTTCTGTAATTCCTCCAGTATGAAATCTGCTGTTTGGGAAATGTTTTCCATGTCGTCGTTTATGTGTGGTATCACAGGAATGCGAAGTATCAGGTCATCTCTCGATTCCGACAGTATTTTCAGATTCTCGAGTATCAATCTGTTGTCGACTCCGGTAAAGGTTTTGTGTTTCACCGGGTCCATCATCTTGATGTCTGATATCAGGATGTCAGTGTAGGGGAGTACCTTTTCTATTTCCGTCCGGCCTGCGAAGAATGTAGATTCAAGGCAGGTGTTAATGCCTTCCTCTCTGCACTCTTTAAAAAGCCCGGCAACGAAATCCGCCTGCATCAACGGCTCGCCACCGGAAACCGTAACTCCGCCTCTGGATTCTTCATAGTAACCTCTGTCACGAATTATGATATCCATACATTCGGAAACAGACATTTCCTTTCCCCAGACCTTGATGGCATCAGATGGACACCCTTCTACACAGGACATACACCCGGTACATTTTTCTCTGTCAAGACCGGATAACCTGTTTCTCGTAAAGTGTAAAATGTCTTTTTCAGGACATACGTCAAGACATTCACCACACTGTTTTTTTCCGATACATCTTTTACTGTAAAGTCCCGGTTCAGGACTCTTCCTCTGACTCTCGGGATTGCTGCACCACTTGCACTTAAGAGGACAGCCCTTCAGAAAAATCTCGGTTCTGAGCCCCGGTCCGTCATGTATGGTGAACCTCTGAACATTGAACACTACTCCGCTTTTATTCATGAACTCACCATCCTTTCGGAAACTTCCTTTAAACACGTTAAATTTTAGGAGATTTTAAAGAGCTTTAATATTACCCGTATTTCTTATTTCATATAGGGAATGTTCCCTATATACGTAATCAAAAAGAACCGGAACAGTCGTTTTTTCAGACTGTTCCGGTTCGTTAAGTTTTATTTATTCAGCTACATCCGACACCATCCGGAGCTCATCCGGCTCCACCTTGCATCTCAGGATCAATATCCCGATGCCGGCATTTTTATCAAAAACCCGCTCCGAATCAGATTCCGCAGGCCTCAACCTTTACCGCACACACTTTATATTCCGGAATACGGGCAAATTCATCAAGCGCTGCATTGGTCAGCATATTTACAGGTGAATCAGGGAAATGAAACGGCATCCAAGTCTCTCCCTCAGAAACTTTCCTGCCTACGCGGGCCTTTGCAGTTATGGAACCTCTTCTGCTTGTAACTCTCACGAGACTTCCGTTTCTGATTCCAAGTTTATCTGCGTCCCTATAATTTATTTCTATGAAACCTTCACCAGAGATATCCATGAGCCCCTTTGAACGTGAAGTCATGGCAGAAGCATTATAATGATACAGAATTCTTCCGGTCATCAGAATAAAGCTGTATTCTTCATCCGGAAGTTCATCGGAATCCCTGAACTCTGCCGGATACAGAAGAGCCTTTCCGCGTACCGGATGCCCTTTATGCATTATATCCGTACCCGGTTTATCCTTATCAGGACATGGCCACTGAAGGCTTTCTCCACTATCAAGTCTTGAGTGACTGATTCCATGGAAGCTCGGCGTCAGTTCAGCAATCTCATCCATTATCTCTGAAGGTGTCAGATACGGCTGCTTATATCCCATGGCATTCATGAGATCAATGATTATATCCGTATCCGCTCTCATTTCTCCCGGAAGCTCCACTGCCTTTCTGATTCTCTGTACTCTTCTCTCAGTATTGGTAAATGTTCCCTCTTTTTCTGCATAACTTAATGCCGGAAGGATAACGTCCGCATATTCTGCGGTCTTTGTCATAAAGAGATCCTGAACCACAAGGAACTGAAGACTCTCAAGTGCCTTTATTATGTGGTGTGTATCCGGATCGGAAACTATCGGATCCTCACCGCAGATATAAAGTCCCTTTATCTTTCCCTCAATTGCCGCCGGAAATACCTCCGTCGCTTTCAAGCCCGGAGTCCTGTTTAGTTTGACTCCCCATGCCTTCTCGAATTTAAGTCTGACGTCTTCATTATCCACCTTCTGATATCCCGGGAAGTCTGTCGGCATAGCACCCATATCACAGGCTCCCTGAACATTGTTCTGACCGCGGAGAGGATTTACACCACAGCCGCTGCGACCGATCTTTCCGCAAAGCACTGCCATATCAGACATTGACATGACGCCCTCCGTTCCGGTGGAATGTTCCGTTACTCCAAGACAATAAATGATGGGAGCCTTCTTTGCAGTGGCATACATTCTCGCTGCTTCTCTCAGCATATCAGGATCTATATGGCAGATTTCACCGACTTTTTCCGGAGTATACTCTGAGACAAGTTCCCTGATCTTTTCGAAACCTTCGGAATTATCCCTTATGTACCCGTGATCCACCAGATCCTCGTTTATCATGACATTCATCATTCCGTTGGCAAATGCAACGTTTGTGCCGGGGCGAAGCTTCAGATGTATGTCAGCCACCTTTGAAAGTCCTATGTCTCTGGGATCCACAACTATCAGCCTTGTACCCCTCTTCACGGCTTCTCTTATCTGCATACCGACAACCGGATGAGCCTCCTCAGGATTGGAGCCTACCAGCATTATCACGTCCACATCATGGGTAATGTCATAGACAGGATTAGTCATAGCCCCAGAACCAAGTGTCTTTGCCAGCCCTGCAACAGATGCGGAGTGACAGACTCTGGCACAGTTATCCGTGTTGTTTGTTCCGAAGCAGGTTCTCACCATTTTCTGCACCATGTAAATGTCTTCGTTTGCACTTCTGGAACAGGCAAATCCGGCAAGACTGTCGCCCCCAAACTTTTCACGAAGCTCCATAAATCTCTTCGCTGTATAATCTATCGCCTCTTCCCAGCCTGCTTCCCTGAATTTACCGGTGCTCCTGTCTTTAATAAGCGGCTTTTTCAATCTGTCCGGCGAATGAACAAAATCAAAGCTCCCGCTTCTTCCCTTTACACAAAGTCTCTTGTGGTTTGACGGACCGTCCGCAGCTTCAACATTAACGATTCTGTTATCCTTTACCACAAGATAGAACTGGCATCCCGTCGCACAGTGAGGACAGGTGGTCAAAACCTTTTTAACCTCCCACTCTCTGTATGTCCTTTCTCTTTTTAGTGACAATGCTCCCGTCGGGCAGACAGCGGCACAATTACCGCAGCTTTCACAGCCGGTTTCCTTATAGTTTTCTCCGAAGGGTGCCTCAACGATATGAAAAGTACCAAGTCTTCCGCTCTTTATAGTGCCGTTACATGCCACCCGATGACACATATTGATGCACCTCTGACAATGGATACACTTTCCGGGTTCATAGCTGATGTAAGGATTACCCTCCATAACAGGAAGCCTGTTTTCTATCTCCGCTCTGTTTCCCACATGCTCTGAACCGCGGACATCATATCTGTTGCAAAGACTCTGAAGCTCACATTTTCCGTTGGATGAACAGCTCATACAGTCAAGATCATGGTTTGAAAGTATGAGTTTAAGCATGTTTCTTCTGTATTCTGTGAGGAGATCCGACTCCGTCACGATACTCATCCCGTCCCACACTTTGGTTCTGCAGGCAGGAAGCAGAGAGTCATATCCTTCAACCGAAACCATGCAAAGCCTGCATGAACCAATGTTACTTACATCCTTAAGATAACAAAGGGTAGGGATATAGAATCCAAGGTCCGTAGCAGCCTCTAGGATCGTGCAGACTTTTTCAAGCTGATAATCCGCACCATTTATCTTAATGTTTATCATTCCCCTCTGCCTCCTTCCATAGCTCCGCAGCCGAAGTGGTCACAGCGCAGACATCTTCCTGCTTCACGCATTGCCTCCTCATGTGTCATGGGAAGCTCAACAAATTCAAAATCAGCTCTTCTTTCAAACGGGTCCCGTTCCTCTATTTCAGCTCTTCCTGTCGGCGTACATGTAGATGGCATGGCATCGGGAACAGAAACATCCAGCGAAATCTTATGATGGTATCCCAGATACTCATCGATGTTGTAAGCTGCCACCTGACCTGCCGCTATGGCATTGATGGCAGTAGAAGGTCCTGTGACACAATCCCCACCGGAAAAGACATTATCCATCCCCTCTACCCGGCAGAATTCATCCGCTTTTATCCGGCCTCTCTCGACAGGAACTCCTGAAGCCTGAAAGCTTTCAGTATCACTTCTCTGACCGACACCAAGGATCAAAAGATCACATTTGAAACGATACGGATAATTGCTTGAGTGCTCAGTGGTCATCATTCCGAACTTATCATACTCTGCAACTATCTCCGGCTGGAGCCATACAGCTCTCACCTCGTTACTTTCTTTATCAGTTTCAATGTTAAGGAAGCTGAGAAGTGTTCTGAATCTGACTCCTTCCTGCATGGCTGCTTCTATCTCACTGGGGAGCGCGGTATAGTCATCACGTTTTCTTGTGAACACGTGAATAGTCTCCGCATTAAGCCTTGCTGCGGTACGTGCAGCATCCATGGCAACATTTCCTCCGCCGATAAGGACTACCTTTTTACCGCGCAAATCTATATTTTCACCTCTGGCAACAGCCTGCAGGAAATCTGCTGCAGGGATAACATTTTTCGCATCTGCGCCCTCCACAGGCATGCGATTACCGATCTGAGCTCCTATGCCAAGATATACAGCATCAAAATCCTGCCTGAGCTCTTCAATTCTGATGTCTATGCCGATTTTTGTACCGCTGTGAATCTCTATATCTCCTGCTCTCAGTATGGCTCTAATGTCTTCATCCAGTCTTTCCTTCGGAAGTCTGTATTCGGGAATGCCGTATCTGAGCATGCCGCCGAGTTTCTCATGCTCCTCGTACACATGAACCTCGTGTCCCATAAGCGCAAGAAAATAGGCAGAAGTCAGGCCGGACGGGCCGCCTCCGACCACTGCAATTTTCCTGCCGGTTTTGACATTTTTCGCAGGAACAGATACCTTGTCTGCAGAAACCATATCAACAGCATATTTCTTGAGACCTCTGATATTGATCGGAGCATCTATAAATGTTCTCCTGCATTTTCTCTCACAAGGATGCTCGCATACCATGGCACAGGCCGTCGGGAAAGGATTCCTGTTTCTGATCACCTTAACCGCACCTTCATAATCTCCCGCCTTTATCATGGCTATATATGCAGGAACATCAACGTGCGCAGGGCATAATGTCACGCACGGTATAGTTTGAGATGATTGAAGACATCTTCTGTTTTTTATATGACTTTCATACTCATCGGGAAATTCCGATAGGGAATCAAGTATCAGTTTTGCTCCCATGATTCCCACCGCACAATCAGCTGTTTTCGCAATCATCCTGCACTTATTCTCGATCTCCGATAGTGCATCCTGTGAAGCATCCCCATCTATAATGCTCTTCAATATCGCATCAACTTCACTTAATCCGTCTCTGCACGGAACACATTTCCCACATGATTGATTCATGGAAATCTGCAGAAGTGACCTGTACAATGTAAGCGGACACAGTCCCGGCGGATAAGAAGTCATCATAGTTTTGAATTTCCGAAGAACTGTATCTGTTCTGTCATTAATGTTTCCCTTTTTACTTAGTGCACGCATATCAACCTCACTGAAACAAAACTCCCGATTTTTAAATGAATCCTTTTTTTATTTTAACATGAAATCAATATACACAATCTCTATTTTAATACATTTCCTAAGCAGAAATGCTGCTACCTATTTTACGGATCAACAATCAGTTTCAGGCTATGATATGATATGATGTAAGGGTCAAAAGAACCCAAAAAAACACTGATTATTTAAATGTTTACCTCAACTAAAGCTAACATCGCATTTATGAACAGAGAAGAAATATTCAAAAAAGGCTTTTCCGGCATCATACTCGCCGGCGGAAGAAGCCGGAGAATGAAAAGAGATAAATCAGAAATAAAGATAGGGGATAAAACATTTCTTGAGATTCAGATTGAAAAGCTTAAAATGCTTGGTGCCTCTGAAATTCTTATCTCAGGAAAAACCGTGCAGTTTTCGGGAGTCAAAAATGTCTCTGACATCATTCCGGACTGTGGTCCTCTGGGCGGCCTGTATTCCTGCTTTGCAAACTGTTC
Organism: Oribacterium sp. WCC10; assembly: GCF_900113415.1. GTDB lineage: Bacteria > Bacillota > Clostridia > Lachnospirales > Lachnospiraceae > Oribacterium. Next base: position 44,999 of record NZ_FOPH01000016.1, read on the forward strand.
ATGTGATGATGCACTTGTTCTTTGCGTAGACAGTCCGCTTCTAAGTATCACAACTCTTAAAGAGCTCCTTATCACTCATCAAAGCAGCTTAAAGGACGCCACCATTCTTTCACACAATGGTATAACAGAACCACTCATTGCTGTTTATAACACAAGAAAGTATCCCCTCATTAAAACTCTATTAGACGGAACAGCGAAACAAGTCACTGTTGTCTGTTTTCCGGATAAAAATATTGCAGAGAAAAAAGCAAAGAAAAAGCCGGCAGTACGGGCGTTTCTTGACAGGCTCGACTTCCGGCTGTATGAATTCAAAGGTGATGAAACTGAGCTACTGAACTTTAACACACCGGAGGATCTTCATCATTTCCCCCCAAGCAGTTTCATCAGCTGATATCTGCTGTTTACATGGCACTTTTCATAGATGTTCTCCACATGCTTTTTTACCGTGTGGAAACTTATCATCATTTCTGCTGCGATTTCTTTATAAGTGTATCCCTTTGCCATAAAGGAAGCCACCTTCTGTTCTGTTTTGGTAAGCTCTCCCATACAGTATGAAGCCACTGCTTCCGGCGAAGAATCATTGGCAGACAAAGTATCACTTACGACATCCTTTTTATGTATGGTTATCCAATGATACATATCAACTATTCCGTTGGAATATCTTTTGGGATAATCATGTATAGTGTAGATATAATTCTTGATAGTCCGGTTATGAACCTCAGAAATATCATCATCACTCACTCCCAAAAGAAACGGCAGCCAACCGCATGGTGTATCAGAATCTATCCTGCCGACACTTCCCATAAGTTCTTCAAGTCTCTTTACCGCCTCGTCACTGTGATCAAGAACATGCATAAAATCATCCGTAATAAGATATGCTCTCTCACCTGATGAAATAATCTCTCCCTGAATCTTTGATATGATCTTCACCTGTTCATATTTCTTGAAATTCTTATACGCCATAGCAATGTAAGAATAAATATCCTTCATGTAACTCAAGTCATCTTCTGAAAAATCCCCCTCTGACTCTTCTCTCAGAAAAACCAGTTGTATGTAGGCATTAATGCCGAAAGCCATAGTGAGACTGTAGTGAGCATTGAGATATTTTTCAAGGAAATCAACATATACCGACTCTTCATAATCAGTCACTATATCTGTGGCCCTGTATATCCTCGGCTCAATATCAAAGTAAGTAAGGTGATCACTTACCGCATCATCGTATATATTTCGTCTCACTATATCTTCCGGAACAAAATCGCGATAAGGATGAGTTTCCGCTTCCTGCGCTCCTCCTGTTTTATCCGTCCAGGAGAGAAACTTTCCATGAGTATCAAAATAAACGATATTTACATTATTCAATCCGAAGTTTCTCTCAAGTGCTTCCAGCATAAACGGGCTGAAAAACTCCTGTGCCGAAATCTGATGATTCTCCATTTCGAGAAAGAAATTCTTCTGCCCGTCATTTCGTCCGTAATTCATCTATAATTAATCCTTTAATCTTTTCATAAAACCGGCTTAGGTCCATATCGTATACTCACCTGCATTAAGATAGAGCAGCTTCTCCACTATCCATCATATAAAAACCGTGGTTCAATGATACAACATTTCCAACCGACTTTCCTCAAAAATATCAAATACCCCCTTATGCAGCCGGCATAAATCCGGGTGATTGCTTTGCCCTGCTTCGGACACAATTATTCATACTGATAATAAAAAAGGCCCCCTGGGATTCTGTTTCAAATCCCGGAGGCCTTAGCAATATTCACTTTTAAGCAATTCTTGCATCTGTAGCTTTCTTCATTTCATCAGACTGCTCTGTGATACCATGCTTTTCTGCATAGCCTGTAAGGATAAGTGTAAGGGCACCATCACCTGTTACGTTACATGCAGTTCCGAATGAATCCTGAAGTGCAAAGATTGTGAGCATAAGAGCGGTTCCTGTATCATCAAAGCCGAGAACGCTGATGATAAGTCCGAGCGATGCCATAACTGTTCCACCCGGCACACCTGGCGCTCCGATAGCGAATACTCCGAGGAGCAGACAGAAGATGATCATCTTAGGTGCAGGCGGGAATGTACCGTAAAGCATCTTTGAAACTGCCATAACGAAGAATGTCTCTGTCATAACAGATCCGCAAAGATGAATGTTTGCAAAAAGCGGAATACCAAAGCTTACCATATCATCACGAAGTGTAGGCTCTGATTTCTTTGCGCACTGAAGGGCTACAGAAAGTGTTGCTGCAGATGACATTGTACCTACTGCAGTCATGTATGCAGGGCCGTAGTTCTTCAGAATATTCATAGGATTTCTTCCTGAATAAGCCCCTGCGATTCCGTAAAGAAGTGCAAGCCAGATATAATGTCCTACCATGACGATAACGATGATGGCGAGGAATATCGGAAGCTGCTTTGTGATAGTTCCCTCATATGCAAGTGTGCAGAATGTTGTTCCGATAAGTACAGGAAGTACCGGAATGACAAACTTCGTAACGATACTGAGTACTATCTTCTGGAACTCTTCGAGTATATTTGTGATGTACTTGCTTGAATTCCATGCCGCTGCAAGTCCTACCAGAACTGAGAAGAACAGTGCTGACATAACAGGCATGATCTGCGGAATATCAAGTGCAAATACAGGTGCAGGAATCTCCTTAAGTCCGTCTACCTCAGGATTGATAGCCATATGCGGAAGAATCGCATATCCTGATGCTGTTGCAAAGAATGCTGCTCCGATAGATGATACATATGCGATGCAGAGCGCAACCATAAGCATCCTTGAAGCATTGTTTCCGAGTCTTGTAATTGAAGGAGCGATAAAACCGATTACGATAAGCGGTACGCAGAAGCTGATAAACTGTCCTACGATATACTTAACGCAGACAAGTACGTTAAGTACTGCCACTCCAAATGCTGAGCCATCCGCAGCATTCAGTGCAAGTCCTACGATGATACCTATCGCAAGCGCACATAAAAGCTTAAACGGTAGGCTGTGAATAAAGCCTTTCTTTTCCATCCCCTTGTTCCTCCTTTTCATTGGGAACATCAGCCCTCTGTATTCATTTTTCAAAGGGGTGATGCTTAATGTCAGTTTATGCAGAGACTGACATATGATTGATTTTTGTTTTATGCCACTCTCAGGCTTAATTGAGATGAACGAACAGCATAAAACAATTTGAAGAAATCAATCATGACTTCTTCTATGTGAACCGACGCACATTACCCTTAATTCATGCATCAGATCATATATATTTAATATATCATTACTATAATACACAATCATGACTTATATATCCACACCAAGATATACATACTGCACAACAGCCACAATCATATCCTTGAAATTCTTTCCTTTTCAGAAGATCATTGAACCCTGATGTATGAATGTTTCACATCATAAGTCAGCAACAACTTCTATGAAACAATGAACAGCGCAGTATTCCCTCTGTCACTCATGTATCCTATCCGCAATACAAAATCCATGCTCAAAGGCATGCTCCAACATCCACCTTGTCTGTCATGACATTAAGAATTTCCTTATCTGTAGGCATCATTCCGATCTTTCCGATGTAGCCCATATTCTTGATGGTCTGCTCTACATCCTCCTCAACGATTCCCTCGCCTGGCTGGAAAGATTTGTCATTCATACTCATATAGTGAGCAAGAAGCGCAGCATGAACAGACGCTGCGATCTTGGCCGCACAGCTTGGCTTCGCACCATCACATACGATGCCGCCGACATTGGCAAGCGTATTGGTGATGGTCTTCGCAATATGAACATAATCTCCACCGCTCATATATGTGATGGCAGCTCCGGCTCCACAGGAAGCACTTACTGCTCCGCAGAATGCTGAAAGTGCACCGATATAGTGCTTAATGTAAATAGATACAAGGTTCGAGATAATAAGAGCACGCATACGCTTTTCATCTGATAATGAAAGCTCCCTTGCGTATACGACAACAGGCATTGTAACAGTGATCCCCTGATTTCCGGAACCCGAGTTAATGACTACCGGCATAGGACATCCCGACATTCTGGCATCTGAGCCGGCTGCTGCACAGGCACAGGCACAAGACTTCACATTATGGCCAAAGTTCTCGAGAATTGTCTTTCCTACACTGGCCCCCCATGGGTTATCAAGTCCTTCCTGTGATATTGCAGAATTCATCTTTATCTGACGGTTAAGAATATCTTCAACCTCGGAAAGATCTACCTGATTCGCATAGTCAAGAAGTCCCTTCAGACTCATTAGATTTCTGTTTCCTGCATGAATGGCTTCTGAATACTCATTCTTTTTACCATGCTCAACGAGAACTTCTCCGTCTCTCTTTATCAGCGTGATATCCGTATGATGTTCAGCGATAACGACCTCGGCATCATGCTCTTTTCCTTTGATGAGAGCCTGAATATAAAGATTCGGTACATTCTCAACATAGTTGCAATCACAGAACTTTTGTGCCACCAGTTCTCTCGTCTTATCGCGATCCTCATCTGTGACCTCTGCGATAACCTCAAGCTTCTTGTCCGGATTTCCTCCAACTACTCCAAGTGTGGCAGCAACCTCAATGCCTCTCTGACCTCCTGAATTCGGAACTTTGACACCCTTTACATTCTTGATCATGTTACCGGAACAATTGATAGTGATATGCACCGGTTCATCTGAAAGAACCTTTCTGGCCATTGCTGCTGCATATGCTATGGCGATCGGCTCTGTACATCCCATGGCGGGAATCAGTTCATTACGTAAAATGTCTGTATAATTATCCATCAGTTCCTTATCGAGTGAAAATTCTGCCATAATTACCTCCTCTGTTTCACGTACCGGAAACGCTGTTCATATTACTGATAATATCACTGGTATTATCAGCTGTCATTCTTAAATTTCTATGAAATGATGCACTATTTATTGGATAATATTTCGCCCCGTTTCACTTGCATTTTCCCGATGTCTTTTGAGAAAACACAGGTGTCTCCCGTATGCGATACAATACAAACCAATAAAAAAATCACCCGAACATGAACCTTTCTCAAATGTAAATCCAACATCGGAGATCAATCCATATTCAGGTGATTTGTATATCATTTTGATTCTATATTCTATACAGACTCTTGCAGCATTTCAAGAAGCAAATATCCGAATCTGAACTATCAATCCTTTTTATCCGACAGATTTCGAAAAGAACATCGATGTACCGCCGAAATCATTCAGGTCTTCTTTCAGATGGAACAATGCTTCATCTATCTTTTCATGCTTAAGTGCATCAAGAATCTCTTTATGATGCCTTGTATCCATGGAAAACATGATATCCACACCGGGATTCCAGTAGAACTGGGCATAGGCCCGTTTAAGCCTTATCATACACTGTTTAAGCTGCGTGGTAGCATAATCATTGCCACAGCTTTCTATAAGCCTGATGTGAAATTTGATATTATACTCGAAGTGAGTTCTTGCATCTGTATCATTGATCCTGCAATACTGATCCAGGTGCTCCAGCTCGGCATAATCCTCTGCACTGATATTCCTGTATCTCTCACGAAGTATGCCGCCCTCCAGTGCAAGTCTGAACTGCAGCATCTCATAGATATCATCTTTGGTGAGTCTGATAACTTCATATCCATATCTCGGTATGCTTCGTAATACACCATCAGCACACAGCGATAGCAACGCTTCTCTAACCGGAGACTTGCTGCACTTATACTTTTCGATCATTGCTTTTTCATTCAAAATCTCACCGGAAGTATAGGTCGAAGAATAAATGTCTTCGAGTATGGAATTGTAAACAAATTCTTTCAGATTAGTTGTCTTACGCTCCATGCAATCTCCTTAACTGCTCTTTTGATGACTCAGTCCACGAATAATGCTTCATGGAAGGACTGAGTCGTCCACCGTGTTCTCGCGAAAATCAGCCTTAACTAAAAATCAGCTTCAGCTGTACTTTCATTTTCGTATTTTAACGCGTGCAAATTTGATTTACAAGTGAGCGTTTTCATGTATAAATCCACTCTTTCCATAGTTCGTTTTATTTTTCAATTCGTATTATTTAAACAATTATAAATATATATTTTTTACAACATAATTTTCGGTTTTTTTGTTATACTAAAAATAGATTTTCTACATTTGCGATAACTGTGAAAATTTTATCCTTATGTACATTTTTGCAACGTGATTTAATACTAAAAAGGAGGTCAAGATGAAACTGAAAAAGCTGTTGATGACTACAGGTCTTACTTTTGGACTTGTGGTGATGTTCGCTCTTACATCTTTTGCCGGAAAATGGCATTGGGGCGATTATGGCTGGTGGTATGAACTATCGGACGGTTCATATGCCAAAAACGGTCTTTGGTCGATTGATGGCGAAAAGTACGCATTTGACAGTCATGGCTGGATGATTTCCAATGACTGGTTCCAGGGCACCAAGGGCTGGTACTACTGCACAAACAGCGGAGCTGTTGCAAGAAACCAGTGGGTAGGCAACTACTACATGGGAAGCGATGGCATCATGCTCACAAACACGTGGACACCTGATGGCTATTATGTCAATGAACTCGGTGAATACGATCCTTCGATGGGCGGTGGCAATAAAGACGAAGAAATCAGCGAGTACTACACCATCGACGGCAACTGGGATAACCGTGATCAGTCCGGTTACAGCAAGGATAACAGAGTGGATCTATGGATAAATGTTGATCCGGGTGATGCATATCTTGCCACTATGGATTTCGGTCTTTATATGAGCAGCGGCACACCGTACAGTCTCTATGATTCGGTTAATCCTAACGGTGACTCCCTGAAGATTGCAACAGTCGACGGTCTCAACTGGGGCTGCAGAAGTACGATATCCGACAAGTGGTATGACATGACTTATAACGGCAAAGATACCATAACACTTTACTGGAGAAGCACAGCATGGACTTCATCCGGAAAACTTATATTTAAGAGAAGATCCGGCGGACGTCTGCTTAACTCATGGGACAGCGGTTCAGGCGGAGTAGGCTGATATATTGCAGAGTCTCATCATGATCCGTACCCGCAACTCCTTAACTATTTAATACGAATAAAAAGCCCTTCAGGGAGTTTAACCACTTCCTGAAGGGCTTTTTCCATGTCATCTCACACAGGAGAATCATAATATGCGTATTTCTTTATATTCTTATAGGCTGTAACATTAAGCACCACCATTACAATCATGAGAAGAATACCAAGAATGATCTGTATCGCTTCAGATTCGACAACACCACTTAGCATACAGATAAAATCATAAGCTCCATGAATCAGTATTGCGGTGATCACACCCCGTCTTCTGAGCTTTTTAGCACCCACAGGATCTCCGTGAAGCTCATGAGTCTTTGCCTGCCCGTAATAATAACCCATGTAAATGCCGAAAACACAATGTCCCGGAAATGCCGCTCTAAGGAACGCCGTGCTGGCTGTACTGTCGACGATGTACAGAAGATTCTCTGCAATATCAAATCCAATGGCAAGCATAGTACTGTACACAACTCCGTCAAAACGATAGTTAAATGCCGGATGCTTCCATGTAAAGGATTTCAAAATAAAGTATTTGCACAGTTCCTCCGTTGCGGCTGCCAGAATAAATGCTTCAAAAAAGCAGTAAACAACAGGATTCCACCAAAATAAACAGTCTATAAGTACTCCCATGAAAGATTCTATGAAACCGGCTGCTGTAGTTGCAAGAAATGCTCCTCCAAGAAAAAGTTTCAACATCAGTCCCACCGGTTCAGGCTCTATCCGATCCATCTTATATATAAGAAACATCAGCACTATACCTGGTATGCAGGATACCATCAATGCAAGATCGGCTTCTCCATCCTCCATAAAGAAAGAACTAATGATAAAACCAATCGTCAATACTATGATGAGAATTATGGGCATACCCCTGACAACAAATGTCTGCCGCTGCACTAGGCAGGGTGTCCCGCACTTAGGACAAAACCTCGCTCCATCCCGGAGTGGTGAACCGCAATTTTGACAAAACATAATCCATCTCCATAAAACAGCTGTGAGTTTCCAAAGTATTCCATACCGGTGAGTGAATCACTCCCTGACTTTCTGTGATAATGCATTATCCCGTGCAACTCTCACCCGGATGCATCATCAAAATCAACTTAAGTTTATCACAAAATACTATGATGATGTCAGGGTCATTCGATATCGGAGATCATAAAAAAGCAGCATGCAGTACTTCCACCAGCTTGTTTCAGAGGGAAAAAGCATCATGGAGGCCTGCATAAACAGCGGTTTTTCTGACTACTCCAGCTTCACAAGAAGCTTCAAGAAGATACATCAGATGAGTCCGACACAATATATAAAAAGGATGGAGGCAGGCGAAGCTGCGCAGAAATATGTATTTCTATAACCTTATCAATAGAGCAAAATCAGCCTTTATTGCGTCATTTTCAACCTTTTGTCTGTCAAAACCTGATGAATCCTTTCTTAAATGCAAATAAATTTTGTTAAGATATAACATTGTTCAATGCGTTTGTATCATGTTATATTTCTTTTCCAATGGCGGTCATAACCGCCTGCGGAAAGGTGAATCTATGAAACAGTATAAACTCAAAAACGGAACTTATATTGTAGAGGCTGTTCCTATGTCTATGGGCTCTATCGAGGGTTATGGCGTACGTTATACACCTAACGGCAATATCGTATGGTGTGAGCGCAACGGCTTTGAACTGGACTATGAGCCTGTAAATAAGTAAAGATATGAATAAGCTGTCGCATGACCGGATAATACTCCAAATCAGCGGCAGCTTTTCTCATGAAGATACGAATCCCCCTGCTGTCTCAGCACATCAGCGCTTTTATTTTTTATATCTCTTTATATTCAGGATATGGTGAAACCGAACCTCCAGATCCGCAAATCTCTCATCTTCTATCCTTCGACTGTAAGTAGCAAAATCAACTCTTATATCCTTTATTACTCCACCCTTAAGCTGAAACAGCACAGGTATGGTCAGCTCAGATCGTTGATTAGCTTCCTTTATCATATCCACGTACGCAAATACATTATCGGAATAAACCGAATCATCCTTAAATGCACATAAAGTATGTATATACTTATTCCACCCGATAATCTCTTCTCCGTAAATCTCTGCGACGATATGGCCGCTTTCGACATCACTCTCATCCTGTGTGAAATTGACGCCCATTTCACAGGTTTTATATTCAGACTTCCCAAGTAACTGTTCCAAAAATCCCATATACATTTTCCTGTTAATTATGATGTAGTATAGTTTTTAACACGCATTTTTACGAAATATACTATGACATATTATACCATCATTAAACACTGCCATATCTTAAAAACACAATCTTTATCCTTTTCTTTGTCTTATTATTTAATTCCTTTTGCCGATTAAACTACTAAGAGGAAAGATCCATTAGGAAGGTGGTACGGTCATGATAAACATCAGTAAAAAGGACGCTTTAAAATATCTGGAAAATACTCTAAACAATACAAGCCAAAAAGAAATCATGGATCTTATCTATGAGACCACAGTACTTGGCAGAGCCGCCAGTGATGAAAATGCCATGTCATATTTTTGCAGGGCATATAATATAACTGCTTTCGGAGTAGAACATCAGTACAGAAATGTACTGAATGATTTTCTGCAGGAATTCGGCTCTGATCCGATACGCAGAGCCTTCTCTCAGCTTTTCACAAGATATCCGAACGGAATCTCAAAAGATTTCCCTACTTTTGCAGACATGCTGGAAGCACAGATCAAGTTGAACAATGAAAATGACGAGAAGCTTATTGAATCCCACGAAAGCATGTTTAACATCTTTTCGGCTTTCGGTAGCATTTTTGGCTCCCCAAGAGTTCGCGCAAATTAAGACAACATAAAAGGCTCAGCCCTAACGGGTTGAGCCTTAATTCGTGCACCTTCAGGGACTTGAACCCTGGACAAACGGATTAAGAGTCCGCTGCTCTACCAACTGAGCTAAAGGTGCATTTCGTTCATCGCTCTTGGCGACGCGTTATAATATACCCTTTTCTTATGTATCTGTCAACAGTTTTTTTAAAAAAAATTTCGAAGTAAGAATTGAATGTGAATGTCATAGCAAACCTTAACAATTCTTTATACTTTTCTGTTTTCCCTTCAGCTTCATTTAAGCTTACTGCGCTATCATATGTCCATCAGATAGAGATATCTGAGCCCTATATATTTTTTTCATACTACCCGCCGGAGAAACGATAACGACAGTTTTTACTTTTCCCCAAAGAACTATCGCAATCCTCCCTCACTCTCTCCGGCAACCCTCGTTAACAAAGGATAATTCCTTTTATATATACATACTGATGGGACCAATACAATGGACATCCGTTTAAAGCACCACTCACACATCACGCAGTAATCTGCACGATGAACTCAGCGGTCAAATGCATATCCGTCAAAACCGGATGCACACAAGACCGCGCTACCATTCATACGAACAGGCCGGAATCTTTAATCGATTCCGGCCTGTTGTTTTTCTGCCTCCTTAAAGGCAAATATAGAAATGAATATCTCATCCGGTTTCCCGAAATCTATATCAAATACTTTCTCCAGTTGTGAAACTCTATACTTAACAGTATTCAAATGAATCCCCATTTTGTCGGCAGTATTCTGCTTTGAACACATATTATGAACATAAATATCAAGGGTTTTAAAATAATCAGTCTTATACTCTTTATCATATCTCAGGATTTCACGTATCTCAGGAATTATGAAGGGACTTGTATCCTTAATATCGCGACTTAAGCATTCTCTCATATAAGCATTGTAGTAATCCCTGAAATATTCAACGCTGCCACTGCCATTTCGGATGGCAACATCTGCCTGAACAGCATAAGCCTTAAGCAAATGCAGGCAGTCAAAGGGCAGACTCACTCCAAGACGTATGTCCTTCCTCAAATGTTTTTGAGGAACATCGTGACCTTCTGAAGTCAGGATGTAACACTGATTACTGATCACTCCGCACAAAAGCATGGGATCCATATTTTTAATATCGACAAGAAAAGCGCTCAACAGTGCAGAACGGTCTTTAACCGATGTATCCGCTTTGATGATATGGTATGGAGGTTTCCCGGTATATCCGGCAGATTCCAGTATCTTCCTTCCTGTACTCTCTGACTCCGGTGTATCCTGTAAAAGAAGTGCAAGCCCCTGCTCCAGAGTGGAACCCGATGTTCTTGACTGCATTCTGAGATAAATCTCCGCCGCTTCACTGATATGTATAACCTCATCATCTGTCACAGGCTCCTGCTCGACTATGGTCAGTTTTCCTATGGAATTATTCCCGGAAAAAATATCCATAATCACCACATCTTTATCAAACAGACTGTCATGAAGCCGCACTGGTTTCCTGTTCCCACTCACCTTCTCCAAAAGTCCGCTGCTCACCCACCTGTCGACCCGTTCCATGGTTTTTCCATCTTCAAAATCACGGATAAACGGCGTCGATGAAGGCTTGAAAGATCTCGCCAGTATCCTATATGCCACATCCATGATCCACAGGGGATTTCTGATATACTTCGCACAGGCTTCCACATATTCCTCCAATGTCTTCGCATGTACGATTATCTCAAACAGATCTTCTTTTCTCATCATAACTTTCCTTATTTTGCTGTACTCCCCGAAATGTTACCCGAATAACTCACCGGTTACCATCCTATTATACAGAAAAAGCTCTGATGTTCAAAAAACGGGCAGAGAAAAAAACGTCCGTAGACATTTCTCCTCTGCCCTTATGTAACATAGTGTTCGATATATAACTCGGCAAAAACATCCGATTCATAACAATAACAAGCTGTTATGATTCCCTATTCCGAAACACTCTGTTTCTATCCTTTATCTCATATCTTTTACGTATTGATTATCCTCTGGCAAATTCAGCAGCTTCTTCTCCGCAGATTCTTCCGCCTGAAAGTGCATTCATCATAGTTACACCCTCAACTAAAGGATAAGAATTATTGAACATTTCTGCAACATCATTTCCGGCTGCGTAAAGTCCTTTGATTACAGTTCCGTCATCCTTGATAACCTGAAGGTTTGAGTTAACAAGAACTCCACCTATACCGCCAAGTGAAACAGGTCTTGCCTTTACCGCATAAAGTGTTCCATCGCCAAGACTCTTCATGTACTTAGATGCCTTTCCATATACCGGATCTACTCCATTCTCACAGGAAGCATTGTAGTCTGTCAATGTTTTCTCAAGAGTTTCAGCATCAATGCCCATGTTTGCTGCAAGCTCAGCAACATTGGCACCCTTAAATACGATTCCCTTTGAAACTCCGTCCTCAAGAGCTGCACGGAACTCAGTCCATCCTTCATCTATTGAGAACATAGGTATAGTAGGTTCATAAGCAACTGCTGTATCAACATCCAGAGCCTTTGCGCCACCCTCTTCGAGAGCCTTCACCATATCCTCTGAAATGATTGAATAGAAATACTCACCCTGTGTAGCTGCTGCATTTGAGCAAAGTGCTGTATCATAGTTCAGATCCTCAGGACAGAATCTTGCTGCACGTCTGTTTACCCAAACGCTTGTAGGCATATAGATGGCCTTTGCGATCTCATCCTTGCCCTGGCCTGTCTGGATTCCTGAGTATGAAGTTACACCGTGATACTGCTGTATAGTCTTGCCTTTACCTGCCCCGATAGCACGTGACATGGTGGCACCGTCACCGGTCTGTGTTCCTGTTGTAAATGTTTCAAGCGGGAACCCAACCTCTTCCTCAATCATATCGGCATTGGCACCAAATCCGCCCGTTCCGAGAACAACTGCCTTACATGAAATGTCATAGGTTGTGCCGTCCTTTGCAGTTGCAACAACACCTGTGATTGCATCATTCTCAGCCTTAAGTTCAGTTGCAGGTGTCTCAAAAAATACCTGTCCGCCGGCCTCTGTAAACTTATCGATCAGAGTTGTGTAGTATCCTGCCTTGTTCTCCTGATCCTTATAAATGTGATATGTCTGGAATCCGTCAGCATGTGCAGCCTGCTCTGTACCCATGAAAGTAAACTCCATGCCGTTCTCTTCGAGCCAGTCGATAGTCTCTCCCGAACGGTTGGCAATGTTGTAGAACAGCTGTCCGTCATCCATCCAACAGTTATAATCCTGCCAGTATTTAAGCACATCTGCCGTTGTGAAAGTTCCTGCCACGCCTGCAGCCTGCTGATCCTTTGAATCAATACCCATCGGACCACCGGCTATGATAGATACACCGCCCGGTGTTGCCGCTTTCTCAAGAAGTATAACATCAGCACCTGTCTGCTGAGCAGTAAGAGCCGCTGATACTCCGGCAGCACCTGCACCTACAACTACAACATCAGCTGTGAGTTCCTTTACCTCAGTTGACTTCTCTGCTTCTACTGCAGCGAAATCTTCAGGGTTGCCACCTGCCTCTGTGATAGCCTGCTTTACAGCCTCCATGATTGCATCAGATGTAATAGTTGCACCGGTAACCGCATCTACCACAGGACTTCCGGCCTTCACGATAGCTTCAGGAATCTGCTCGAGAGCTGCTGTTGCAACCTCGGGTGTTTCAGTATTATCACCGATCTTAACTTCAGCGATCTTTCCGTCCGCGATAACAGTTGTAACAGTCATCTTACCGTTACGTCCATCAACTGTGATGTCATAGCTTCCGTCTATTAATGCTCCTGCCTCTGCCTTCTCACCACCCTCGGATTCCTTTGCTGTCACTGTTGACTTCTCTGCTTCAGTACCTGCTGCAGTTGTCTCTTCCTGAGCCTTAGTTGTCGCAGTAGGTGTCTGTGTGGTTCCGCATCCTGTCATGACCATACCGGCAACCAACGCTGCGGATATAAGTTTTTTGTTCATAAAACTCTCCATTCTGTACAACATCTGCAGGTTTAAGCATTTTCGGACTTTCCCGTAACCCATCAGTTTCCGTGAACATTATTCGAAAGCCAGATGCAAATTCCTACAGATTTGTAGTGTTAATTTTTTAACGTATCTATAACACTATATTCTCACAGATATGCCGATTTATGTATGTCTGTTTCGGACAAACGTCGAGGAATAAATCTTCCATTTAAACCAAAATCCATCTGTTATGCTCCGTCTTATGTCACCGTCATATCACGTGTGGTTCAAAAGCAGAAACTATTCACTACAGAATCATACGTAAAAAAAGAGACGAGGTTTCCCCCGTCTCGCTACATAATATGCCGCGCACGCTGCATACCTTTGTACGCTGCGCGATGCTCAATAATCCGTGATCAGCCGATCAGGAAGCTCTTCTGTCTCTCTTCTTGAAGATTCTGTCATTGGCACCGGGCTTACGCTCCTTTTTTCCAAATGACTTTTTACCGCCATCCTCTTTTACTCCTGCACGCTTACTTAACTTCTTCTCAAAGCTTTTTTCAGCGTCTGCCAGAATGTCTTCATTCTTCTTGTAAAACTTTTCAAATCCTGTCTTAACAGTCTTTGTAAAGCTCTTATTTTCTTTCTTAAAGTCCTTTTTCCTTGTATCTTTATCCTTTGATGCCTTTTTGCCGGTTGTCGTTGCTTTGATCTCAGCAACAGCCTCCTCAACCGAAAGTCCCTCAAGTCTTACCCTGCGTCTCTCAAGTCTCTGCTTACGCTCTTCGCGAGCCTGAGCCATACGCTCATCATGCCCGCCTCTGTGTCCGCGTGTTCTTCTCTCGCCATGTCTTCCTCCACGCTTCATGCCTGTTTCATCGCCTTCTGCATTAGCCTTTCCGAATCTTCTTCTGGCGCCCTTCTGAACGCGCTCGATTGGAATCGAAAGTTCTGTCTCAAGCTCCGGAATCTCTTTCTGCATCATCTTCTCTATATCATAAAGAAGACCCATCTCATCTCTGCTGCAAAGAGTGATGGCTTCACCGGTCTGTCCGGCTCTTCCCACACGTCCGATACGGTGGATATATGACTCCGTCTCCTCCGGAAGATCATAGTTAAATACATGGCTGATCTTAGGAATGTCGATACCTCTTGATGCAACATCTGTTGCGATAAGCACCTTTATATTTCCGGAACGAAAACGCTCAAGAGCATTCTGACGCTGGCCCTGAGTCTTGTTTCCATGGATTGCCATGGATATGATGCCAAGCTTTCCAAGATCTCTCACAAGATGATCTGCTCCATGCTTGGTTCTGGTAAATACGATGGACTTCTTGACGTCCTCCTGCTTCAGAAAATCGCCGAGAACTGTTTTCTTGCTCTCCTTCTCCATAAAGCAGATCTTCTGATCAACAGTCTCTGCAGGACTTGTTGTAGGAGCGATCTTTATAGTCTCCGGATCAGTCAGAATATCTCTTGCCAATGCCTCTATCTCCTTTGGCATGGTGGCTGAAAACATTACAGTCTGTCTATCCTCAGGAACTTCACTTACAACCCGGCGGATATCATGTATGAATCCCATATCAAGCATTCTGTCCGCCTCGTCAAGGATAAGTATCTCTATATCCTTGAGGCTTACGACACCCTGATTCATATAGTCAATGAGACGTCCGGGAGTCGCCACAAGTATATCGCAGCCTCTTCCGTAAGCGCTGAGCTGTGGTCCCTGCTTGGCTCCGCCGTAGAAACATACTGTACGGAGTCGCATATAGCGGCTGTACTTCTTGAAATTGTCAAGTATCTGTATCGCAAGCTCTCTGGTCGGAGTAAGGATGATTGCACGAGGATTCTCGCGGGATTCATTCTCAAGCATGTTAAGTACAGGTAATGCAAATGCCGCCGTCTTTCCTGTTCCGGTCTGTGCACATGCGATGAGATCCTTTCCATCCATCATAAGTGGTATGGCCTGTTCCTGGATAGGAGACGGCTCCTTGTAACCAGCCTTTGTTATGGCGTCAACGATGCGCTTGTTCAGATTTAATTCATTAAATGTCATTTATTTTTCCTTTTTATAGATATGTATATAATGATGTAATGGTCAAAAGTATCAAAGAATGTGCATGTACGATGGTTTGATACTTTATGCGTATTCATTTATACAATAAAACTGACCGGGGCTTGCCCGATCAGTTGAGTAATTATTTCATCGATAAGACTCGTGGAAGTGTAACACAGTACCCTGAAAATAGCAATGTCTATTTCAAGTACAGAATAACGTAAAATAGCCGGATTTATATTTCTTTATGAAAATTTAACGGAAAAAGAGCCACACACCGCGAAGTGTGCAGCTCTCTTCCAACGTCTGTAAGGAGATAATAAAAAAACAATGTATTATTGGCCTAGTATATGCATCGGCGTCTTTTGTATCTTAATAAGTATTTTTTGAAAAATATTTTATGACGTGAGTGTCAAAAGCATTTGCCCCTTACATCATTTTATATCTCCAGTCTTCCGCTGCAGATTAGTTTTCCTGACTTTCTGTCAAACAGAAGGATATTGTTGCCGGTAATATTGATTTTCTCTTCCTGTCCTATCTGATAGATCATTCCGCCGAAAATAACTCCGGTAAGAAGGAATTCTCCGATCTTAAGCTTGAGAGTCGACTCCATACCTGTAGGCATGGCACCGTATACTGTGGCATCGATACTACCGTTTTCTTCTATATCAATAGCCTCCGGTCTTATACCGATAACATAATCTTCATCCGTAATTACCGGCTCATCCAGAAGACTCTCATCCACTTCGGTAACCTTCTGAATACGATACTTGAATACCTCGTCCTTATTGGACTTTTCTACTGCACCCTTCCTGCTTAGTCTCTCCTGTTCAAGTCTCTGCTTTTCCTGCTCGGAAGCATCTCTCTTTGCTCTCCAGTCCTTTATATCGAACTTCTCATCAGGAACAAAGCTTGCCTTGATTCCGCCAAGCATATCTATACTGAAGTTTCCGTCAGACTGCTGATTTCCCTTAACATCCACAAAGTTCATCGAAGGATTTCCTACGAAATCCGCAACAAACAGATTGGAAGGTCTGTTGTATACTTCAAGCGGCGCCGCATACTGCTGGAGAACACCATTGTTAACAAGACATATCTTGGTTGCCAGCGTCATAGCTTCCATCTGATCATGCGTTACATATACAAATGTGCTTCCGGTTTCTACATGGAGTCTCTGAAGCTCATATCTCATCTCAAGTCTCAGCTTTGCATCAAGATTGGACAGTGGTTCATCCATAAAGAGCACCTGTGGCTGTGGTGCAAGAGTTCTTGCTATGGCAACTCTCTGCTGCTGTCCTCCGGAAAGCTCTGCCGGATATCTGTCCATGAACATTCCTATCTTAACTATTCTTGAACAGGCTCTTACTCTGGAGTCGATTTCTTCCTTTGACAGTTTTCTCCTGGTCTCAATGACTCTTCCGTCCTTTGTCACTTCGCATTTATCATTTAGCGCCTTTCCTTCATTCGCATACCTGGTCTTTATATCCGAAAGCTTTTTCTCATAGTCCGAAAGCTTCGACTTGGCTGAAACATTTGGCTCCGCGGCCTCATGTATCTTTAGATCAAACAGTTCTTTAGCTGTGAATAAAGACAATGAAAACGCATCAATAAGTTTGACATAAGCCTTCTTTTCATCAAGTTTTCCTGTTTTATCCAGACACTCAGTGATGGTTTCCTTAACCTTGTTTCCATTCTGAAGGGCTCTTATCATGTCCACGGTCTGCTTCGCTTCCACATCGAGAACCGGCATTTCTTCATTAATATTCTTAAGTCCGAAGGAAATGTTTTCATAAACAGTCATGTTGGGCCACAATGCATAGTTCTGAAACAGGAATCCCACTTTACGCTTGTTTGGAGGAACATTGATACCTGCATCCGAATCAAATACCACTGTATCTCCGATTTTTATTCTTCCCTCTGTAGGTGTTTCAAGTCCTGCTATCATTCTTAAGATGGTAGTTTTACCACATCCTGAAGGTCCAAGCAGTGTTATAAATGAATTGTTCGGGATATTCAGGCTTACATTATCGACGCCGAAAAACTTACCCCATCTTTTAGTCACATTCTCCAATATAATCTCAGGCATGATTACTTTCCTCCGATTCCACTGTCAAGACTTGCTCCTGTCAGCTTATTTACCAATGTATTGAATACCAAAATCGTCACTATCAAAATCAGATTTATGGCACTTGAAAATGCATATAGTCCCATCTCATCAAAGTAGTCCAAAGTTGTTGAGAGAATAAATCCCTGTGTGCAGAGAAGCAGGAACAGTGACAACTCTCGGAGACATGTCATAAACGGAAGCATATATCCGCTGATGATAGATGACTTCTGGATAGGAATGATGATTCTGGTCATTCTCTTTATCCATGGAGTATTCTGAATGATGGCTGCCTCTTCAAGCTCATTACTTATCTGAAGCATTGAGTTCAGCGAACTTCTTGAGGCAAAAGGTATGTACTTTACAACACCTGCGATGATCAGCAGCGTGTAAGTATTAAACAGATTGATGTGTTCATTTGAGAAAAGAATGAAGAACGCCGCACCAACTGCAATTGATGGCATAAGGTAAGGCAGAAATGCTACATTGTTAACGTAGTTTGCCCACTTGTTTCTTCTCTTCTTTGCTACGGCATATCCAATGAGCGTTCCGATTGTGCCGGCGATGAGGGCACATACCACCGCGAGGAACAGGGTGCCAAAGAACGCATGCCAGATAGTATTGTTATAGAGTATACCGGACTGTCCGTACATTCCGTTCTCTGTGATATTCTCATTTGTAACCCACCACTTTGTAGTCAGATGTGCGAGATTTCCTGTATACAGGAAGCTGTAGTCTCCCGGGTTCGGCAGGAATGTCTCCAGCGCAAAGAGGATGATAGGCCATATACTTGTGAAGAAAGTAATGATGATAAATATTACTCCCACAACATATTTTCCCATCTTTCCGATACTTAACTTTGTGAGCTGTCCCGACTTTCCGGTTACCGTTGTATAGTTCTTACGGCTCTTCAGGCTCATCTGGTTCATTCCCAGAATCAGCACACCGAATACCATCATTATGATGGCAAGGATACTTGCCTCACCGGTATACTTACTGTTAAGGGAAATGTATTTTGTTGATAATGTTGTGAGATTCAGATAATGCGGAACCGGATAACTTCCCATTGCGCTTCCGAAAACCAGAAGGATGGTTGACAGAATAGCAGGCTTGATCATTGGCAGTGTCACCTTGAACATGATCTTCCATTTAGGAGTGTCAAGAATTGTGGCAGCCTCCTCAAGATTGGCGTCCATATTTTTAAAGATTCCGCCGATGAGAATGTAGGCGAATGGGGCGTAGTGAAGTCCAAGCACCATGGCACTCGGGAACACTCCCTGACACCACCAGTGGGGAAAATATGTATGGAAGATAGCTGCCAGAAGTCCGTCAGCGGTTCCGGTCACCTTGTTACTGTAAAACATGTGCTGCCATACAACTGCCAGTGTCCACTGAGGCATGATATACGGAAAGATGAAAATGGAGCTCAGATATCTCTTGAACTTCATATCCGTTCTTGTAACCAGGAATGCAAACAATCCTCCGAACAGAATAGATATAAAACAAGTAAGTACCGATAAGATTACGGTATTTAAAAGTGGCAGCCAGAGATTTGCCTTAGCCAGTCTCGATGTGAACAGGTCTATGTAGTTAACTATGGTGTATCCCGTAACTCTCCCGGTGAGATGCTGATCTATGGTTCCGGGATGTATCTTGAAGGTATCCTTCACTATGGCAACTATCGGCGCCACGGTACTGAAGGTCAGAACTATTCCGAATAAGAGCAATATTATATTCTGAGGCTGGGAGAACCATGTCTTCAAAGAATTCTTAAATATCGCCCCTTTATCAGGTTGAATGCTTTTTTCCATTGCCTTTTCCTCTTATGTATTCCAAACGCCAGCCCATCTGAAATATTATCCAACGAGGGTCTGACACTTCTTTTTTCTAACTACAACGCACTCTGTGCTATATAAAAGGATGCCGCTTTTGGCAGCGACATCCTTATTAAAGACTCGCTCACAAGTCCCGGCACCGGATTGAGATCAGCCAGTCTGACTTAATTCAAATCCGTGTGCATCCCAAAGAGCGATTTACTGTCCCGGTGTATAGTGGTCAAGTACGTCGATCCAGCTTCCTACTGAGAATGCAACATCTGCACAGTATGCAGGATCCTCAAGAACAAGCTCACCCTGTCCTTCACCTGTCCACCAGTCATATCCACGGTCATTCTTTGCAGGGAACTCATCTCCGCCGCCTGTTGAGTGGCTGTACTTCTCTTCAACAGCCTTTGCAACCTCAGGGTTGGCTGAGTAACCGCCCATATCCTTGCCCCATGCATCGAAACCTTCTTCTGTACATGTCATGTAGGCAATAAATGCACATGCTGTCCATGGAAGCGGGCTGTTCTTTGTAAGGAACAGATAGTGGCAGTAGCCGTATCCGCCGATACCTGTATAACCGTCTTCATAAGCTGCAACCTTGATGTTATTAACAGAAACTGTTGCAGATTCTTCAACTGAACGAAGTTTTGAGTAAACAAGGAGACCTGACTGATCCTTGGCTGATGCATCAACAAGTGTGTTACAGATAGGACCGTCATCTGTCTGCTCATTGTAGTTTCCTACCCAGAGCTTGATCCATGCAAGTGCGTATGCACCGTTTGCACCAAGGCCTAAATCTGTGGCATCTGCCTGCATAGCCTGAATTGTCGGCTCAAAATAAGCCTTCTTTGTATCATCAAGCTTGTCATAAGCTGCCTTAAGCCAGTCAGCATACTTGTCTTCTGTAAGCATCATCAGGAAGTTCTTTCCGACGATCTCAGAATCAACACCCATGAATAACGGATGTGAGCCGTCATATACGAAATCCCAGCAGTTCTTGTACTCTGCACTGCCTGTTGAGTTGTACATGAATACCTTGTTTAATGTCTGAAGCGGTAGGAATCCTTCGTATGCATCAGGTGTTGTTCCCTTTGCTGTTGCCCAGTCAAGAGGAACAAATGTCTTCAGGATATCGGTATCAACCATCTTGGACTGAATCTGATTTCCATCCTGAATGAGTGTCATAGCGAAAGTTCCTTCGCTCTTAAGTGAATCTGATGTAAGCTGCTCGAAAATCTTGTTATTCTTTGGCTGCTGCCACTCGAACTCCATATTGTAAGACGGATCGATGGTCTTTAAATACTCAATAAATACAGGAAGTGCTGACTTTCCACGGCTTGAGTTTCCAACACCGTAAAATGTCTTTCCGTTTGACTCCTCTATGGCTTTCTTTGCAAGTTCCTCAAGAGACATTGTCTCAGCTTCAGCAATTATGGCATCGATACCTGTAAGCTCTTCCGCCTTCTTCTCTTCTCCCTTGCTTTCTCCGGTTGACGCAGCTGCAGTCTCTGCTGCTGCCTTTGTTTCAGTTGCTGCGTTTGTGGTCTGTGTATTGGATCCACCACAACCTGCCAGTGTTGTTGCAAGTAATGATACCGCCAAAATTGTCGATAAAACCTTTCTCACTTTTTTTCCTCCTTTTTATACGTTCCGATGGCGTTTTGCACATCTTTAACCTTATGTATATAATTTTAGTTGTGCTACCTGTTGCTTAAAATATGTCAATTCTGATAATTCTTGTAAAAAAATGACATCATTTTCACAAGAAAATGATGTCATGCGCCAATTTATATATTTATTTTTCACAATCCCTTCATCTGATAGTCCGAAGGAGATTTACCAATAAGTTTCTTGAATGTATTGGAGAAATAGGCTATATCCTGATACCCCACAAGCTCTGCAACTTCATAAACCTTTATCTTTACATCTTTAAGAAGCTCCATCGCCTTTTTGATACGGTATTTTGTCAGGTAGTTATTGATACTGTTTGCAGTTTCCGCTTTAAACAGTCTGCTTATATGGCCTTCACTTACACTTAGACTTTCTGCAAGTGCCATCAGTGTAAACTCCGTATCCATATAATGCTTTTCTATATATTCTATAGCTTCCTTAACGTATTTGTTGTTTACTTCCGATTTGTCTTTCAGTCCCAGAATATCCGGTTCTTTTTCCTGCTCCTCAGGGAATCCAAGATGTATGAGTCTTTGTATCGTAGCTTCAAGTTCACCATCCTCAAAAGGTTTCAAAAGATAATCTGACGCTCCGACTCTGAGAGCCTTTCTCGCGTACTCAAAATCACTGTAGGCAGTAAGATAAATCAGCTTTATTTCCGGATAAAGCTCCACCAGCTTTTCTCCCAGCTGAAGTCCATCCATCTCCGGCATTCTTATATCGGAAACCACAAGATCAGGCCGTGTTTCCCTTGCTTTTTCAAGAGCCTCCAACCCGTTTCCGGCTTCCGCCACAACCTCACATCCTATAAGCTCCCAGTCCGTCTCCTGAATTATTCCGCGTCTGACAAATCTTTCATCATCTACTATCATTACCTTAATCATATGCTGTTCTTTCCATATATCACAAATTTTGTATATAAAACGATGCTCCGGTATTACAACCTATTTTTACCCGGATTTACCTGTTTATTTCTTCAACGCTATAGTAAAGCGGCACTTTCACAGTCACCAGCGTTCCTTTTTCAGCAAGCCTCTCCGCATGTATTCCATATTCCTTTCCATAGTACATACGAATGATGGTATTAACATTATTCAATCCCAAATGCCCCTTCAAAGTCTCTATATCATCATTTTCCAGCGCTCTGA
This sequence comes from Oribacterium sp. WCC10, assembly GCF_900113415.1. Taxonomy (GTDB): domain Bacteria; phylum Bacillota; class Clostridia; order Lachnospirales; family Lachnospiraceae; genus Oribacterium. The sequence goes on from NZ_FOPH01000016.1 coordinate 67,639, forward strand.
TATACTCGTCTGATATTCCTTTGCCGTTGTCTTCTATTTCGATATAAAGCACACTCTGCGAATCTTCACCATCATACACTCTCACCTCCAGATGACCGTCATTCTGCCCGTCCATACCATGAATGATGGCATTCTCAACAAGCGGTTGTAAGATAAGCTTCGGAACCACTGCATCCAGCAGTTTTCCGTCGACATCCACAGAGAGATCGAAGCAGTCATCAAACCTGATTCTTTGTATATCACAGTATTTTCTGATCATCTCAAGCTCCTTCTCGAGCTTGCAGAACTGATTACCGGATATACTGTATCTCAGAATTCCCGCAAGAGACGCCGAAAGTGTAGCCACCTCCGGTACCTGATTGGCCTTTGCCACCCACTTTATGGTATCAAGCGTATTGTAGAGAAAATGTGGATTCAGCTGAGCCTGCATCATGGCAATTCTCGTTTCATTAACCCTTCTCTCCGCCTTTACCTGCTCTTCCATGGTTTCTTTCAGCTGAGTGGTCATCTTATTGAATCCCACCGCCAGCTGTTCGAATTCATCCTCACGGTCAAGCACTATCTTAGTATCAAAGTCACCCTTTCTGAACCTCTTCATGGCAGAATAAAGCTCATTTATCGGTTTCGAGAAAACCACACTGAATTTCGACGCTACAAAAAGACATATCACGACACTTGCAAGTGCCAGAAGCATTACCATCCTGTAACCTGCATTTACGGCACTGGCCTCAAGCACAGGAGGCGTGATATAAATGCTGAGAATATTGGTATCTCCAAGCTCTTTAATGTAAATGTTGTCATTCATTCCGTAATTATAGACTCTGGATGACAAAAGGTTCTTTCTTATCTCAGAAAGCACCACTCCGTTTTCGGCAGTACCGATGAGACAGAAAGGTCTGAAATATCTGTTAGCCAGTATGAACCCGTCCTTTGCATTGATACCGTCTTTGATCTGATTTTTTATCTCATTCTGACCAAGTCTTATAACGATAAATACCGGATCGAAAGTCTCTATTATCTGCCGCACCATAAGAAGCTCCGAACCTGCATCGCTGGCATTTCCGGGACTCAAAGAATATATGGTTGAATGCCTGTTTCTGGAAGCCTCTCTAAGCGCCGAATAGTAGTCCGGCAGTCTGTTTGTAATGTATTCGCTTCCGGTGCTGTACCTGCATGTACTGCCCACATAAATATCCGCAACCGCAAAACTTCTTATATCTCTCGTCGCTTCATAAAGCTCGGAATAGACATCCTGAGCTTTATTTCTCCCGGTTGTAAGGGACTCCTTTATAACTTCATTCTCTTCCATGAGATCCATGGCCGCATTAGCCATATCAATCATCTGCGAGATATGGTCCGTCACATACTTCTGCTGCTCTATATCCCTGGACTCATAGTCAAGCTTTACTCTTGCCTGAAATGCCTGAATGGTCAGGATACCAACAGAAATTACAAGGATAAGGGTTACCGAAAGAAATACTGCAAAAATCTGTCTTTTGAAGGATTGTCTGATAAAACCCATATTCAGTTTCCTCCTTCACTTGACAGCCCGGCCCAGATCTCCATGGCTGTCTTTTCCTCTTCCGCAGATTTTCCAATATCAAAGTCTATAAAAGAGACCTTCCCGTATTCAGAAGATAGTTCAATGTCCTTTCTCGAAGGTCTTCTGTAGAACTGCTCCATGGCATATTTCTGAGTGTCATAATCCACAATAAAATCGATAAACTTTCCGGCATTATAACTGTGGGGGGCATTCTTAACCATGGCGCAGGCATCCGGCAGAGCAGTTGTTCCGTCAGACGGATAGATCATTGCTATGTCATAGCCCTTCTTTATATATTTCTTGGCAGTCTCCTCCAAAGTTATTCCCACAAGACACTTTCCTGTCTCAACCGACGGAATAATGTCTCCCGACGACTCCAGCACATTACCGTCAAGCTGGCCGTAAAACCTTGGGATGAGACTCTGAAGATTCTCTCCGAACAACTGCTCCATGATAGACAATATGGTATAACTCGTTCCGGAAACCGTCATATCCGCAAATGCAATCTTTCCCTTCCAAACTTCATCGAAAAGATCTCTCCAACTCTTCGGCGCATCCATAACCGATACAAGTTTGGGATTATAAATAAATACGATGGGCAGCTCGGTAAAAGGTGTCCAAAGGTCATCACCGGATAGATAGTTCTCATCCAGTTCATTGATGGAAGAAGGTCTATAGGGCACAAACAGATCTTTCTTTGCCTCATAATACTCCGCTCCACCGCCGAACATGATATCACATTCGCCCTTTTCAGAATCTTCCGAAACATTTTCGAACATTTCAGCAGTTCCTCCGGAATGTATCTCTACCCAGATTCCTGTTCTTTCTTCAAATTCCCTTATTATAGGAAGGTAAACTTCCTCTTTGTGTGATGTATATATCGTTAACTGCTTTTCTTCCGGTACGCTGTACTTCTTTGAAATATTCTCTATTTCATCTTCTCTCGCATCCCCACCGCATCCCGCAAGGAATACAGCCAGTATCACTGCCAGAACCATAACCACACCGGACTTCAGTTTTCTTTTTTTCATCATGCTCCTGCCTGTTGCAATTTTTTCTATCAATGTCATATTTTACTTTATTTTATACTTTTTGTGACACTTTTGTGACATAGACAATGATATTCTCAAGATGTAAATAAGATTATTTACTAAAACCCACCAAATAGTCAGAAAGGTATTGCGGAACCCACACCCCTTCCATCCCCACCGCAACCTTTTTTACTACAATAGAAAAACCTATAGCTTAACGACTCGTCTAGTTAAGCTATAGGTTCTTTCATTTTGGGAAACTTTTATTGAAGCACTGATTCAAGCATTTTCCTCGCCGGATTCAATAGTCATGTAAAAATTTTTCCACCAATTAAAACACTTTGATCAGCATTTTCTTAAATGTTTTTCATGTGTATCTTATCCCGGTTCCGACATTTGCCGAAGTAAATTTAAAGTGCGTGGAATCACGCTTTACTTCGGCAAATGATTATGCCGCGTACCCGGATACGATACAGGAGAACGATCATGATTGAAACTTATAACTCTATCCCGAAACCTGAAACAGATGAAATAGTGCAGCGTCTGGAGATTGCTCACCAGCGGCTTCAGGAGCAGCAGCTGCTTATGAAAGAGAACAAGCTTCCGGTATTTATACTTTTCGAAGGCTGGGGCACCGCCGGAAAAGGCACCGTTTTGGGAAAGCTTTTGAAAAATCTCGACCCTCGATTTTTTGAGGCCAAGTCTATACATGACCCGTCAAAGGACGAGAAAAGAAAACCTTTCCTCACAAGATATTACACAGAGATTCCTGAGGCCGGTCAGTTTAAGTTCCTTGATTCCGGCTGGATGACAGAGATAACTAAGGATGTGCTTTTTGACAGAATCTCAAAAGTCGACTACAAAAACCGCATCAGCAGTGTGCTTCGATTCGAACGATCACTCACAGATAACGGATATCTGGTACTTAAGTTCTTCTTCCATATGAGCCATAAGGAACAGTCAAAACGTATCAACGCTCTAATGGAAAGTAAAGAAACCGCCTGGCAGGTGGATGAGTACGATGTGTGGGAAAACAAGCATTATGACGAATGCTACAAAGTCTTTGACAAGTTCATGGAAGAAACCAATACTTCCACTGTTCCATGGAATGTCATAGATGCAAAGTCGAGAAAATGGGCAGAGCTTCAGGTCATCGAGACCATTGTCGCCGGAATCGATGTGGCTCTGAAGAATCATTCTCTTACTGTGCCACTCATCCAAAATATATTCCCGCTTAAGCGCATGCCTAAGCTTAAAGATATTAACCTGAATAAATCTATTTCAGAAGATGAGTACAAGACTCAGCTCAAGGAACTCCAGGAGAAGCTGGAGAATCTGCATAATGTTGCCTACCTAAAGGGCATCCCTATCATCATAGCTTATGAAGGCTGGGATGCTGCCGGAAAGGGTGGTAATATCAAGCGCGTTACTGCTGCACTGGATCCGAGAGGCTATGTCGTTCATCCTATCGCAAGTCCGAAACCTCACGAAAAGAGCAGACACCACCTGTGGCGTTTCTGGACCAGACTTCCTAAGACCGGTCACTTTGCCATCTTTGACCGCACATGGTACGGTCGCGTTATGGTGGAGCGTCTTGAAGGCTACTGTACAGAAAATGACTGGCAGCGAGCCTATAATGAACTTAACGAGTTTGAAAAGGAATTGAGCGACTGGGGTGCGGTAATCGTTAAATTCTGGGTACATATCGATAAAGATACCCAGCTTGCCAGATTCACAGACAGACAGAACACTCCTGAGAAACAGTGGAAAATCACTGACGAAGACTGGCGAAACAGAGATAAGTGGGATCTCTACGAGCAAGCCGTTGATGAAATGATCGCAAAGACCAGCACCACCTATGCTCCATGGCATATACTCGAGTCAAACGACAAGAAATATGCACGTATCAAAGCCCTGAAGATCATTTGCGCTGCAATGGAAAAGAAAATAAAAGAATCAAAATAGACTTACATAAAAAGACGGGTGATGCAATGACCACCCGTCTTTTCTCTACCCGTTTTATGCTTCCTTTTTCTTCTGCTCCAGCAGATCCTTCTTCTCGTTCTTTATCTCCCAGTGGATAAGGAAAGTCAGAAGACCTCTGAGAATGATTATTGCACCAAGTATTCCAAGCTCTCTCCACTCACGAACAACAACAGTACGGAGAACCTCTCCACCCATCTTGAATTCGAGCGCTAAGGCTATCCCCTGGGCCAAGTCCAGACGTACATGCTGGTCATGACGTATCCATCTTAAGAAGCAGTTGAATGCTGTCCATACAAGTACTGCTATGCCTATCATCTCCAACAGAATAGTACATACAGCAACCACATTCTCCAGCACAAAATCAAGCATCGAAACCAATGATTCCATAATTCATATTCCCCTTCATAAACGCATATAATCTGTCTAATATTATATATGATAATCCCCTGCTAAAATAGCCGGAATTAATCGGTTATATGAAAAATATAATCTGTCGGAAGCTCACGTTCATTTCAGCCTGTTCGCATAGTCTAAATTCAGACTATATGCGGATCTGTTAATGTCTGATATCATTCATTTGTAATCACCAGCCTCATCTTTTTCCAGCTAAAAACCTGCTGGTCCTTATATCCAAGAATCAACTCCACTATCAAATATCACATTCACAGCTGCAACTATATTCAGTTGCATGTGTTTTTATTACATGTTACAATTTTTACTAAGAAGGTATCCAATGGGACAAAAAGAAAAACTCATCCAAAAACTAAAATCAAATCCTAAAGACTTCACCTTTGATGAAGCTGAATCTCTTTTAGGATATATGACTTATCACCGAACCAATAAAGGTAAAACAAGTGGTTCAAGGATTATGTTTACAAGCAATGAGTATCAAACAAAAATTTTGCTTCATAAACCACATCCCCGGAAAGAATTACTTGAATATCAGGTAAAGCAACTAATAGAATATCTGAAACAGGAGGGGCTGTTATGAACAACATAATTGAATATAAAGGTTATATCGGCAGTGTTGAATTTTCCGAGAATGATGGGATTTTCTATGGCAAAGTACAAGGAATACGTTCTCTGATTTCATATGAAGGTACAAATGCTTCTGAATTGGTATCTGATTTTCATGAAGCAGTAGATGAATATCTGAAACTTTGCCAAGAAAATAATACAACTCCGGAAATTGCTTATAAAGGAAGCCTGAATATCCGGTTCAAAAATCATGACATTCATCGCAAAGCTGCCATCTACGCAATCAAACATCAACAGAGTCTAAACAGTTTTATCGAACAAGCTGTAGAAGAAAAGCTTGCACGTATTTGAATTTCACTAATTTCTGATAGCAGTAGCACAGAGGACAGCGTCCCCGTTGAAAAGCTCAGGTTGTCTGATACATTCACAGTTCCGAACAAAACCGGAGATTTCGAATGAACTGCCACTGTTTACAATCTCAACAAAGGCAAAAACGATGTGCTGTTTGAAAAATGCAGGCCTCTCAGAGAATATATGATCCTGATAAACCGGATCAGACTCAACCTGCAGGAAACAAAGTATTTTGAAAAAGCCGTTGTTTCAGCAGTGACATTGTGTATCGAAAACGGAATTCTAAGAGCGTTTCTTATTTCACACAGATCGGGGGTACGAGACGTGGTTATAACTGAATTTGGTGAAAAATCATTCGTAAAAGGAATCAATGAGAAGGGACGCTTACAAGACCTTGCGGAGGGGCAACGAAATATAATCGCTGACTTGCTCCGTGACGGTAAATCTCTAGAATCCATCAGTGACTTCTGCAAGTTTCCAATGGATTTGATCCTCAATGTACAAAACAGTCTGCTGGAATCCAAATGATCTGAGGTTTAACTGACACCAACCACTTACAGATGAAGCGCATTACGCCTCACACAAAACCAATTTTGTTGAGGCGTGTGATAATCTGTTTGCTGAGAAGGACACTGTTCTGCCATTTTTATCCAGCTTTACGGTGACACTATTCATAATACTGTTCTCTGTCATGCACTTTCTCCGACCTTTATCTCCACATATATCATCAATGTAAATGTATCTTATACCTTATCCAAATAAACCCCTTATACCACTCCGCAAACCTCCTCACTCAATAAGCTATTGAAAAATAATAGTATCAAATCCCTTTTTTAGCACATATTCAAACAGATATAAATCTTCAGGCGTAGTTATCTTAAAATTGAAGACGTTTGATTTTACTACAGAAACATCTTCTCCCTTATCTATCAACTGATCAATCCCAATGTTCCTATAAGAATCAATGATACTGTCCTCAGTATAGAGGTACAACTGTTTTAGAGTTCCATAGCGGTATGCTTCCGGGCTCGTCTGACGTGCAATGTCATCACGCGGAATCACACTATCAATCTCACCATCCCTAACCTTTAAAAGCGTTTCATAGCTTGAAATTGCAGTAGTTGCTGCCTTATACTCCTTTAACTTGTCATATAAATCTTTTATCTCTCTGTGTGTAACACAAGGACGAGCGCCATCCGAAACGATCACATTATCTGTATCGAAGCATTTGTCCTGCATAAATTTAATGGCATTATAGGTTGAGCGAATTCTGGTTGTCCCACCCTCGATAACCCACTTAAGCTTTGGAAAGAAAACTTTATGAGCCTCAATCTTCTCTTTATAATTTGCGTTTGAAACAACCAAAATAGAGTCAACTATTTCGCTACTATTAAAGGCCAGCAAAGTATATTCTATAATCTGATGCTCATTAAGAACAATATGTTGTTTGGGTATGTCCGCACCAATCCTTAAACCGCTCCCACCTGCGAGAAGAATAACTACATTCAATTTTCCACTCTCCTTCTAATGCATGCTTCTTTTACATTTTTAGCTATTAGTATCAATAATATGTTTCTCTAAACAATCCATCATAACAACATCTTCATCCATCCTTATTTATTATGAATTATCCATTATGTATCTATAAACTTTCATTTCATGTGTAACCCGCTTATCTACCGGCGGCATTACCATATAATCTCCATAAAACTTGGATAAGTATCTATCATAGTTTTTAGGGATATAAAATTCTCCATCTTCAAACTGATGTTTAATTCTAGGTGTCACCATATCAATTGTAAAAAAATCATTTATTCCATTAGGCCATACGCCATCTCCAACATGATTTGAATGAATGAATCTATCATTCATCTTTTTTGAAAACACGTCCAACTTTGGACCTATTTTCTTATATCCCCCCATTAATCTATAAATACAAAGTCCCAGCATTAAACCTGCTCTTTTGGTTATTGACGAATAATATCCATGTTGTTCATAAAATGCTTCACTCAATGTTCCTACCGTAATAGCCCGCATATATGTCCTTATTATTTTTAAATACTTGCGATGTTTTTTTTCATCATCAGGATAATGGTCTAAAGGAAAAACATCTATCCATAGACATTGGTCTAGATTATTGTTATCACTATCTCTAGTTGATTCTTCTATTCTTAACGATTCATCAATGACTTTAATAAAAGGATATATATGTTTATCCATACCAGGAATACTTAACTTATATTTTCCAATCATTGGTTCTTTCCAAGCAAGTTTTTTTAGTCTCTCATAATCTCGTCTAGGAACCAATATATCTATATCATCATCCCATGGAATAAAACCGTTGTGTCTGACCGCACCAAGCAAGGTTCCACCGCAAAGAATGTATTCTATATGATTTTTCTCAAATAATTCCACCAAAACCTTTAGCATGTCATATTCCGCCAACTGTATTTCTCTAACAGTTAAATATTGTCTGTTCATGTCACTCTCCACAAAATCAATTATTGAATTCGTTTCTATATTTTTTGAAATAATAAAATCTCATGGAGAACATAACAACTTCCCCCATGCACCTTATAATCGCCATAAAGAGAAGAGTATATTTTCCTATTAAAACAGCTATACCTGTAAATAATATTTGAATTATTGCAGCCGTTACAGTAGACTTTGTCGTTTCCTTTATTCGATTTATAGATCCAAGCGCGGGCCAACCTAAGATTATTGCATAGAATCCCAAAAATAGTACCGGAATCAAATCTCTAAATATGGAAATAGCACCTAAATATTTCTCACCTCCTACTATAAGCAGCGCATATTTACCCCATAATACACACAGCAAACAGCCTAGAATAATCAGAGGAGTAAATGTTGTAATTATTTTTTTTAGTAAACATGCATCTTTGCTTCTAACCATTTCCGGATAGATTGCATCAGATATAGGACTATATAACGCTTGACCTGCAGATATTATTTGTATGCATACGCTCCAATAAGCAACATCCGCACTCGTCAACACAATACCAGCAACTACGGTATTAAGGACATTAAATGTCGTCGATGCAACATTGGAGAGAAAATATACCGCTGATTCACTAATTGTTGCTAAACAGTCTTTAATTTTTGGATGAACATATCTAATCCCTACTTTTCTCACTTCGAGATATATCCATATTGCCGCAACTATAGAGCCTATTAGTTCAAGAATTGGAATCAATAATATATCAGAGTTTTTTTTCACGAAGATAAATGTAAGAAGTGTTGCAATCCCCTTCATTATCACAAACCGAATTGTTATAATATGCATTTTTTCCAATCCTCGAAACAGAAAATCCAAGAGAAAAATTGTCATAAATACAGATGTAAAACTTAGATATGTATATAACACATTCACTCTGAGAATTGGTATCATGACTATCAACGCCGTCAAAACTAAGCAAGCAATAGTTGCAAGCATCACTTTTGCAATTATGTTTGTTGATACAATATAATCCAATTTTGATTTGTCTTCTTTATATTGAACAACTTGTTTTGTAGCAGAAAGCGCAAATCCAAAATCAATAACAACCTGCATGTAATTCATAATAGCCTTCTCATATGCGACAATACCATAACAATCAGTTGACAAAACTCTTGTCAAGTATGGTAATGTAAAAAAAGGAAATACAAGCTTAGCAATATTCAACATCACTAACATGCTTGTATTTGTCGCTATAATATTTTGGCGTTTTTTATTGTTTATTCCTTTGATATCTAAATCCATTCAGATAACTCCTCCATATTCTTAACATTATCTCGATTATCAATAATCTTACTGCGATCAAAACTCCGATTGCTTATAAGTCACTGAAGAAAATAGTAACCATTATTAAGTTGATGATGGGGAAATGACTTTGTACGGTGAAAAGATTCAAAGAATGGCAATCAATAAAGTGTCTCTCTTTTAAAAATTATTTCAGACAGGGATAAAATCTATTACTAATGATTGGTCAATTTGTAAGTATTGCAAGTAGCGGTAGCACGATGCTCCTGAAGAAAAGTTGATTTGCAGTTTTCTATATCTCACAATGCTTTAATATAACTCTCACATTTCCATTTTCTTGAATAATAATGGCAAAGCAAGTAATGCCAAAAAATAATTTGTAGCTGTCAGTTCCAATCTGATAAAAGAATAAAATAATCCTATATCCACTAGTAATATTAAATAAACGCTCTTGTAATCAAACCATTCCATAACATTACGATAGCAACGATTTGCAAACAGACCTATCATCATCATACCAACGACTATAGCAATATACCCACCATCAATGTATAAATAATAATAAGGTGTTACAAATGAGTTAGCTACACGTATTCCCGAGGCAACATTTTTAAAGGTATTTGCCTGGACTATATAATTGTATGCATCTGCGTATACTGGCGAAGAATATATGCCTAATCGATCCAAAATAAGAAATGGAATTCTTGTTATTCCGAAGAGACTAACCATTCCATACGTATGTGGTAATGTTTCAATAGCCGGGATCCAAATTGATAACAAAGGTAAGCAAAGTGCAAAATAAAAGTATGCTTCCTCCACTAATCTTACCGAGGTTCTCTGGGTTGTAATAATACCAACTAGAATAATCCCCACCACTATAAATCGCATCATCTTCCTGCGTTTATAACTTACCAATTCTCTATTTAAAGAGATATTTTTACATTTAAATATGGAGTATGTAACAGCAAAAGATAGTGCAAGAATTATTATTCCAAATCTTGCTCCACCTCCCGAAATAATACTAAACCCTTGAATGATTATGGTAAACCATAAGAGTTTCCTATTTCTTTCTCCAAAGAAAAAATCAATAGCGCATAAAGGGTTTAATGCCATTTGAAATGGTGCAACAATAAGAATACGAAAAACCTGTTCTATGTAACTTCTTCTTGAAAAAATAGGATTAGCATTGCCCTCATACGTCTCTGTAAGCCAAAGTCTTACTTGAGTAAAACTTAAACCGCTCATCAAATGATTAGCCGCGATTAATGTATCAATAAGTAAAAGAGCAATCGTGATATAGCACAAACCGTAAATTAATCTATAGTTAATAACGAACGTTCGATTATAAAATGAATCATTATCTATTATGAAATAAATATTCCTAGCAGATATTGCTATCAGTTCACCAATAAAATAACCAATTATTCCCAAAAGTACCATTAGATAGGCTTCTTCAGAAACATCGTTAATGCCAAACATATGTAAACAGTTTAATCCAACAATCACTGTCCATATTCCGTACATAAAAAGATTCGGATTAAATAAATTGTGCGAAGATACTATATGATACAATAATAGTGGTACAGTTATAATTAAACATATTATTCCCATCGGAATTACTCCATTTTGCCATTATTTGAAATACGCTATATAAAGCAGCAATATCTTACGTTTCCAATCAAGCATTTTTCCATTTCTCAATTCTTTTACATTCTTCTTAATCTCTTTCTGCCACCTTGTTAATAAACCTATATCAAAGTTATTGGCATCAATTCCATGAACCATCCCTTTGACATACAATGTAAAATATACCCTTTTTCTATTCAGCTCAGCCCAGTATCGATACCGGTCAGGCACGTCATTGACTATATTTTCCCAAATATCAAATAATACAAGATCCCTGTTTGATAAGGCGGAGCAGGATATTCCTTTATTATTCACAAAATAATGATATAGTTTCTCATTTGTGAAAACTGCTTTATTTGTCTGTTTATATATTTCATATGTGAACGGAACATCTTCCGTTATTATTCCTTCTATAAACTTTATTCCTTTTAATAACTCTGTTGCATATAATCCTCTCCAAACAGCATAGGAACTCTTGCTTCCATCTACTCTAAAAAAAAGTCTCATCAATTTTTCATTATCTAAAATCTCTATTTTCTTTATGTTTTTTTCATCACTTCCTTCACCATTAACTCGGTCAAAATCACAGTAACTCACGTCAGCTTTATTTTTTTTAAGTAAATTGTACAGGACAGATACATAGTCTTTTGATATCCAGTCATCACTGTCAACAAAGCATACATATTTCCCGCTGACAGTCATCAGTCCTAAATTTCGAGCTGATGACAGTCCACCATTCTTCTTATGGTGGACTGTCACTCTTGAATCTTTCTCTTTCCATCTATCACATAATGACGGAGAATTATCTTTCGATCCATCATCCACCAAAATAATTTCCAAATTATGATATGTCTGTGAGGTCACAGATCTCAAACATCTATTAAGATACTTTTCTACATTATGCACTGGAATAATGACAGAAACTAACTCTTCCATGACTTTCTACCTTTTTATCATCTAATGAACTTTATGAAACCTCTTGTCGCCCAAAATACAGTATGAGCAATAGCAGAAAAAGGATTCTCCTTAAAAAATGTTCTTTGAAACCTATAGTGTGCCTTGATTGTTTTCGTTTTATTGCTTGTCACAGACCCCGATGTCATCCTGTACTTTGCCAAAGTTTTTGAATTACCATAAGCGCTATTCTCCAATGCCACTATCTCATACCAATAAGCATAATCATCTTTTAAACTCTTCATGTCCTCATGAAGGTATATTTTGCCATGTTTAGAGCAATCATATAGCCCTGTCAAACATGGTATATAATTTGAACGTCTCATATCCCTCTCGGTTATATGTGGTTTACATTTCTCTGGAGACAATATCTCATTTCCATTTTCATCAATAAATGAACGTGTTGAATATACACATATAGTGTTTTTTTCTTTCATAAATTTAATCTGTTCTTCGAGAAACTCTGGCAACCACAAGTCATCCGCATCCAAAAGAGCAATATACTGACCCTCAGCTCTACGGATTCCATTATTTCTAGCTGATGCCGATCCCCCATTGGGCTGTTGGAATAATTTTATTCGGTTATCTTTTTTTACATATCCACTTATTATTTCAGCCGATTTATCTTTTGAGCCATCGTCTACAATAATCATTTCCCAATTGTTGTAGGTTTGTGACATTACTGACTCGATTGTTTCCGCTACATGCTTTGAGCCATTATAGCAAGGTGTAATAATCGACACTAATCCCTTTGTCATTTTGTCTTGTATGATGTACTCATAACCTAATACACCACTTTTCCTTTCTTTTATAGATATTATGATCCAATACAATTTAGATGCTGTATATTTTTTATCTTTACCAACTTTGACTACTTATTCCAAATTAATTACCCCCAAATTTACCTGAATAGTTTATATACTAGATATTGATAATAACTGCTTACTCATTATTATCCATCGTCTTTTTGTTTCTTCATCTCTCCAGTTCCGCCTTCAACAACACCATCGTCATTTACAAAAACACGGAGACTCCCAATGAAACATCTGACATCCATCTTCAGCCCTAAGTTCCTGACATATTCTCCGTCCAACTTTGCTTTCTCCGGAATCTCCAATTCATCGCGCCCATTTATCTGTGCCCACCCGGTAAGTCCGGGCTTTACATCGTTAGCACCATACTTATCCCGTTCTGCTGTCAGCAAGTCCTGATTCCAAAGTCCAGGCCTCGGTCCAATCACACTCATATTTCCCATGAATATGTCCCAGATCTGAGGTAATTCATCCAATGAATGCTTTCTGATAAAGTGACCTGATTTTGTTATATACTTTTCAGGATTTTCCAACATATGTGTTGGCCTATCATGAGGAGTATCCATCCGCATACTGCGAAATTTGTGCAATTGGAAGTACTGTTTATCACGGCCAAGCCTTTTTTGGGTAAAAAGTACAGGCCCCGGATCATCGATTACAATCCAAAGACTCAAAATAATGAAAACAGGAGATAATATTATCAGTCCCCAAAAAGACAGGATAATATCGAGAAATCTCTTCACATACTTCTCATAAAATGAAGGTATATGTTTAGTTGATCCTATTACCTCCAAATGTCCGCAAACTCCATCTGCATTTATTGGGGCGAATTCATCCGAAACAAACCTCACCATCTTGCCCTCCATAGGGTTCTTTTCTTCCGGTTTGTTTTTATAAACTGATATTGGTTTTTTTATTATTGCTATCGCACACATTCCTGCTGAAATTGCACTAAGTATGAAGGCAATGTTCCAAAACATAGTTTTTTTATATTGTCCTTTACTTCTCATATCAGGCTCCATCGAACAGATTTGGTTCTACGCCATAGAGCTTTTTATGTTCCGCAATCCAGTTATCTCCAGATGATAGCTCATCTCCAACACTGTTAATATTTGCTACCCGTACCTCTGACAAGGCAATCACAGCGTTGCCCTCTTCTATGGTTACTGTATCAACCTTATATCTCTTGCTGAATTGATATGAAGCTAGCTTCTCCCCGTTCTCAAAATGAAGCTCTTTTCCATCAAAGCGACACACAATAGGTGCTTTGATCTTCATTACAAAGTGTTCTGTATCAAATTTCATCACCACATCTACCTCTCCGCATTATATGTTGTGAACCTGAATCCAACCCCTATGGCCGGTTACATTAAGCCAGATAATCGGCTATTGGTTATGCTGTTTCAGAACGTAG
>NZ_FOPH01000016.1:82103-89833 GCF_900113415.1 Oribacterium sp. WCC10
GGGACTGGATAAACGCTGAAGGCATCTAAGCGTGAAGCCACCCTCAAGATGAGATATCCCATCGCAAGAGTAAGACCCCTTGAAGACTACGAGGTAGATAGGGCTAAGCTGTAAGTGCTGTAAAGCATTCAGGTGATAGTTACTAATAGGTCGAGGGTTTGACCAATGTGGTTTGGTTGCTGGATAACAGATGGATTACTGAGAATAAGTTATTTGCATTCGGTACGCAGTTTTCAAGGCACGATAAAAATATTGTGGCCCGGTGGCTCAGTCGGTTAGAGCGCCGCCCTGTCACGGCGGAGGTCGTCGGTTCGATTCCGTCCCGGGTCGTTGTAAGAGATAAGGTTAGTTCCTTATCTCTTTTTTGGTATATTTATAGTTGGTTAATTATTATCATGGCTAAGATAATTCAAAAATTAGACATAATTATTTACTATAATATATATAGGGTTTCAAAGCATTCCATTTATAGTGAGTATTCTCGAAAGAGATTAAAAGTAAGTGATTACTCTGGGTATTATTCACATAATCGAAGTGGAAGTATAAGCGATTTGCAAATTAAGACGTTAGAAAGTGGAATTGGAAAGACTTAAAAACTAAGTATAAACGTAAATTTGGTAGAGGCTTTAGCTTAGGGTGGATTTATTAATATAATGAAGAAATCAAGAATGGACTAAAGGATGGAAAGTATATACGGAAATCATTTGCGTGAACTTGAATCCGTAATGGAATATCTTATTGATGAAATTAATACGGTGCGGGAGTTTATGAAGCAGGAAGCCGGTATGGATCCGGTGGAGCATGTTATTTATCGTATAAAAACCGAAGAAAGTATGCGTGAGAAGTGTCGGAGAAAGGGATTGCCGGAAACTGAAGAATCAGCACTAAAGGTAATTCATGATGCCGTCGGGATAAGAGTAGTCTGTGCATTTATTAAAGATGTTTATGCGATAAGAAATCATCTGGTAAATTTATCAAACTGTAGGGTGGTCGAAGAAAAAGACTATATAAAACAGGCTAAGCCTAACGGATATAGGAGTTATCATCTTATTTTACTTGTGGATGAAAAAATCTACGCCGAAATTCAGTTAAGAACCATTTCACAGGATACCTGGGCAGCGCTGGAACATCACATACACTATAAGAAAGTAACTACTGAGATGGATAAATTGATCATTTCAGAGTTGAAAAGATGTGCAGATGAACTGGCATCAACGGATTTATCGATGCAAACCATTAGAGACATGATACGAAAATCTATAGCAGATGAATGAGAATAATTGCATTTTCGATGCTGTTTGAGTGATAGCCCATTATTGATTTTCGCGGCATCATGATGTCAGAAATTCAACGAAAGAAATCAAGATAACGGATGAGATAAGTAGGGGAAAGAAATTGAAGATACTGTTAGCAGAAGATACAAGTGATTTAAATAGAGTTCTGACGGTAGCACTGGAGCATGAGGGATTTCAGGTCGATTCGTGCTTTGATGGTGAACAGGCATTGAATAATGGACTGAAAAACGGATATGATGGCATAGTTTTGGATATTATGATGCCTAAAATTGATGGGATTCAGGTTCTAAAGAGTTTTAGACAAAAGAATATTGTAACACCGGTGCTGTTGCTCACGGCGAAATCTGATGTAGATGACAGGGTATTGGGACTGGATGCAGGGGCAGATGATTATCTGACTAAGCCATTTGCAATGAAAGAATTACTTGCAAGGGTCAGGGCCATGACCAGAAGGAAAAAAGAGTACAACTGTGAACAGATGGTATTTGGTGATATTTCATTGGATGGGGAGACATTTGAGCTGAAGGCCGTGAATTCTATACGTTTATCAGTTAAGGAATTTGAACTGTTACAGACATTGATATTAAATTCTGAACAGTTTTTAAATAACGAGTATTTGCTTGCAAATGTTTGGGAAAATGATGAAGATGCAACGGCTCAGACAGTAGGATTGTATATTGAGTACTTAAAGTCAAAGCTGGATTCTATTTCATCAAATGTAGCTATAGAGAATGATATAAACGGGTATAAGCTCAGATACAACAAATAAAACAGGTTTATATTTAAGATCAATTTACTCCTATAAAAGGTATTTAATAAACTGGTGGAAAGGCAATTAGATATTTATCTGTATATCATTTTGTAAGATTCAAAGTACATCGTTAAAAGATGGTGCAAATATAATCTATATCTATATGACAGATATCGGCATCAAAAAAATAACATAAAAAGATGCTGGTCAATTATAGTTTTTTATTTGACAGATAATCAAGTCTCAAAAAGTAGTATTAAAAGAAGAGGTTTGTAATGAATGAGCACAGGATAAAAAAGTTAAGATGGAAGTTTGTGATGATCTCCTTTAGCTCGCTTTTGTTCACTATGCTTCTTATCGCTGGGTTAATATCCGGAACAAACTATTATCTGGCCAGGAAGAATATTAGAAATACTCTGCAATATATCGTGAACAACGGAGGATATCTTCCGGGATCAACAGAAAGAATTGATAAATATAATGACAATAATTCCACATATGATGTTATAAGATTCCTGAATGAGATTTTTGATGTTGAGACATATCAAAATCATGCCAATCCTGAATTCTACTACACGACCAGATATTTTGCGGTTTTATTTGATTCAGATTTGAAAGTATCTAAAGTCATCACAAATCATATTGCGGCGGTGTCGCCTGCGGAGGCAGAAGTGTACGGGGAAACGGCATTGGCATTATCTCAGAAATTCGGCAGATATGGTGACTACTATTATCAGGTAGCTGAACTGTCTACGGGAGAGACAATAGTTGTTTATCTTGACAGCTCAGATATGATACGTGGGATATCCAGAATTTTATATCTGGCGATGTGCTTGATTCTGTTAGGCATTGTTGTGGCTGCGATTATAACGGGCATTTTTTCTAAATGGGCAATTGTTCCTGAGATACAGAACATGGAATTGCAAAAAAGATTTCTGACCAATGCAAGTCATGAACTGAAAACACCGCTTGCTTTTATAAGAGCCAATAATGAGATGATGGAGATGCTTAATGGCGAGAGCGAGTGGACCAGTTCTACCATGCGGCAGGTAGACAGATTAAACGGACTGATTCAAAACTTGGTTATGATTGCACGGGCGGACGAAAATGCTGATTTGGTTACTGCAGAGGAATGTGATGTGACAAAGTCAGTTGAAGAAACTGTTAAGACATTTATGGCACTGGCGGAAACAGATGGGAAAAAACTTGAGAAGAAAATACATAGAGACATAAAGATGTATGCATCCGACGGGCAGATACGACAGCTTTGTTCTTTATTAATTGATAATGCAATTAAATATTGTGATCCTGACGGAACGATTGTGGTGTCATTATCGCAAAAGGGCAAGGGCATACAGCTTGTTGTTTCAAATAATTATAAGGACGGCATAAATATCGACTATAAAAGATTTTTTGAGCGTTTCTACAGAGAGGATCAGTCGCATAATACAGACCGGGGCGGTTATGGTATAGGACTTTCAATAGCCGAGAGTATCGTGGAACAGTATAAAGGAACCATTAATGCTTACTGGAAGAATGACATTATTTCCTTTGTCTGTATTTTAAAACCGCTAAAGCGATGAGGGAAATTTGTATCTGGTATATTGAATGATAAGTATCTGATACAATGCACTTATGGCGATTATTATGTATCAGATATTATATTTTGGTGATTGAGCAACTCTATACATGTCAGAGAATTATATTAATAGTTAGTGCGTTGTAAATAATGACGTGAGTGTCAAAAGTATTTGCCACTCACTGTTGATGCGCAGCACGCACACATTCGTGTGCAATGTGCTGCTGAACACTCATAACTCACGTCCTTTTGCTATGCAAAACGACTACGTTATTCGTGTTCGGGCGGGTCATAAAGTCTCAAATCAACGTGCAAGCACGTGATTTGGTACTTTTGACCCTTGCATCAAATAATGTAATCGGAAAAAATACAATACTTTAATAGAAATGATTAAGAAGTGATGTTATCATCAAAAAATGACCTTTTCGGAGGGATATAATAGCGAAAATTCAGAAGCCAATCAGATTTACAATTGTATGTCAGATATACGGCTAAGTATAGCGCTGATAAATGAGGAGGTATTATGCCGATAGGTGTACTTGTTAATGCATTTTCTATTTTTGTTGGAGGATTGATCGGAAACGTAGTTGGGTCGAAGCTGTCTTCGAAAGTGATTGAGAGTATGAACACGGTCTTTGGCGCCTGTGCCATGAGTATGGGAATAAGTTCAATAGTGTTAATGTCTAATCTTCCTGCGGTTATGCTTTCGGTTATAGTTGGTACAGCGGTGGGGCTTGCCATTCATCTTGGAGATAAGATAACTGCAGGCGGCCTTTGTATGGAAAAAGGGATTTCAAAGATATTTCCGGGTAAGAAGGAAAATGAGGAAGAATATAAAAAGCAGCTTGTTACAGCTATAGTTCTTTTCTGTGCCAGTGGTACCGGAATTTATGGAAGTATAGTATCCGGGATGACAGGTGACCACAGTATCTTACTTGCAAAATCTATCATGGACATAGCAACCGCGTTAATATTTGCGTGCAGTCTTGGTATCGTGACAAGTTTTATCGCCATTCCACAACTTATCATTTTTTTGTTACTGTTTGTGTTTGCAAATATCATCTACCCTTTCTGTAGTGATTCGATGATAAATGATTTTAAGGCATGCGGAGGTGTACTGCTTATCGCGACGGGATTCAGAATGATCAGGGTAAAGGATTTTCCTGTTGCTGACATGATTCCGGCTATGGTTTTGGCGATGCCTGTTAGTTTTCTTTGGACTACATATATTTTGCCGCTTGTTTCTTAATAGTATAAGACTTTTATAGTTTAGTGGAATATTCCATGCTATTCGGATTTCGACTTTAGGTTTCGGTTTTATAAACAGTATATATACAAAAAGACCTGCACGGATTTTGTCCGGCAGGTCTTTTTGTGAACACTAAGTTTTGTTGAGTCTATTATTTCAGGAGATTTCCATAGATACACGCTTATGGTCAGGAGGACGTGTACTACGGAGTACGCATCAATTAGTTGTAACTAACTGATGTATACAATTTATACTATATTCCAGGATAAGTCAAGAGAAAATTTAAAAAAATACTACTTTTTTAGTAGGAATTGTAATAGTTAATTCGACAAAAGATTCCTCCGGCTCTAACTTACTCACGTCACATCTGAACTATTATAGGCATTAAACTATTCTAAGGAGACACTGATTATATCAATGATTCCTCTGAGCCTCCGGCGTCAGGGTACGGATTTTCAAAGGAATCCGGTGTTTCGCATCGAAAATCCGGTCGGGAAAACGCTTTAATCAGCGTTTCCCTATGTATAGAATTAAAAACATTATGAAGTACTTGAAATAATACATAAAGAAGATAAAATCTTTTTAGTAAAATGCTGATAAATTAATCTCAAATATTAAAAAGTAAAAAGGAGACTACGTCATGGAAGGCGCATCAACTCAGGTAGAGTCGCAAAGTAAGGGCAGGGAGGCTGCAGAAAGCGGCAATCAACAGGAGAACATTGAAAATCAGGAATCAGTACGGGAACCCAGGTCGTTTAAGGCATTGCTGAAGGCTTTGTTTATGCCAAAGTTCAGATCGCGTATTATCAGAACGGTAATCGCTTGTTTTGTAACTGCAATAATCTACAGATATTTTCTGGGAGACCGTAATCCTTGTTTTGCGTGTATTGGTGCGGTTTATGGAATGGGAAGTCAGTTTCAGGAAGGCTTCCATAATGGCTTTAACCGTTTCGTAGGAACCTTTATCGGAGGACTGGTGGTTATCCCTTCATATTGGCTGTATCTGTATGATCCGTTTGGGATTCCGCAGGAAATATACCTTTGTTTAGGTGTATTCTTCGTAATGTATATAAACTTTATTCTTGGTGCCAACAATGCTATTCAGCCCGGTACGGTGGTTTATTTCGTTGTATTGTTTACACAGCCGGAATCGGGTTATGTTGACTATACGATAGCAAGAATCATTGACACCGGAGTAGGTGTATTTATCAGCCTCGTACTTACGATGCTTCGTCCGACAATGATTGATCGTGAAAAGGGCGTTGAGCTTCTCACTTTTGTTGAGGCTATTACTGAAAGCTTCAAAGCATGGTGTTACGCAAACAAGTGCGGATCACTTCCACAGCTTGATGCTGAGGGAAGAGCAGCGAAAAGAGAAGAACGTAAAGCGAGATATATACAGAGACATAGTGCGTGAGGAATATGGGAGGAACGTGAGTGTTGCGGCAGATTTCGCAGGAATCCGCCATATAGCTCAGGCCCTCTCGAAACGGTTTGGTATCAACTTTTGACACTCACGTCGTATTATTATAAAAACAGAAATCTGATATGTTAACCCCCAAGTAGGACACTGAAATATAAATCCTACCTGGGGGTATTTCTATGCTGTGAGTGGCAAAAACAATTGATACTCACATCATGTCTTTTTAAAGTCTTGTTTTGAGGATAGATGCTATAAGGATAAATTTTTTAAAAACCGCTTAGAGAAACACCCCACCGGATAGTATTAGCTTCCAGTGGGGTGTATTTTAATGCTTAATTTCCTGATGGTTAAAGATGTATATAAGATAATTCTTACTCTTCATCGTCTATAGGATAATCATTCAGTTCTGGAAAATCCAAAAATTCGCTCAATGTCATATTAAAAGTAACCGCGATTTGGTGCAGCGTATGTACCTTCGGATTTTTGCTGGTTCCACGTATGATGTTATCTATTGTTGATTGCTTCAAACCGCTTAGTGTAGCCAACCGATTTATCGTTATACCCTGCTCTTTGCATAACTGCTGGATACGTAAAGCAAACAGTTCATAATACTGCATTGATTCACCTGCATTTCATTAATTTACCTTTGTGCAGTTAGGATTTTAACAGATGACTTATGTCGAAATTACCTTTGCATAGTTGATTAAGGTATGAAAACAAGATATAATAAACTACCTTTGTAAAGGTAAGACTAGCGTATTGTTTTGTCTGCTGTAAATAATGGATAAAACCAATTTACAGGAGGTAAAAAAGCAAATGGCATATTTTGCATATGTCCGAGTTTCGACTAAAGAGCAGAATGTCGATCGGCAACTTGTGGCGTTAAAACCATATAACATCAAAAAGAAAAATATATATTGTGATTATCAGTCAGGAAAAGATTTTGACAGACCGGAGTATCAAAAACTGATAAAGCGTCTAAGGGCAGGGGATTGTTTGATCATTAAGAGCATAGATCGATTGGGCAGAAATTATAATGATATTCTTATAGAGTGGCAGCGGATAACTAAAGAAATAAAAGCAGATATCATCGTCATAGATATGGATCTTTTGGATACAAGGACCAAAAACGGGAGTCTGACCGGTACACTCATAGCGGACATGGTACTGCAAATCATGGCTTACTTTGCTCAGACAGAACGAGAATCAATACATCAGCGGCAAGCTGAAGGTATCGCAGCGGCGAAGGCAAAAGGAAAACATCTAGGCAGAAGGGCAAGCCCGCTTCCGGATGGATTTCGTACAGTCTGTATGAAATGTTTTGATGGAGAACTATCAATACGTGAAGCTGCGACAATTTTGAATATGAGTCACGCAACCTTTTATAGACATTTTGTGACCTGGAAAAAAGAATATTCCGTTTCAGATGGTAG
>NZ_FOPH01000038.1 GCF_900113415.1 Oribacterium sp. WCC10
GTGGTATTAAGGATACTGGAATTGATCAGGAAAAGAAGGAAAAAGGAAATAGATCTCGCCGGGTATCTGGGCATACCAACCGGATCCATGGCTAAATGGAAGTATTACGGAAGTACATCGTACCTGAGATATGTAGAGGAAATATGCATATTTCTTAACACGACACCGAATTATCTTTTCCTTGGGCATGAAGAAACAGTAGAAAGTCTGTCATTTGAAGAAAAAGATATAATTCGAATGTATCGTGACCTGGATGAAGGAAGAAAGAACTGCATCAAGGAAACTTTACGATATTTAACATAAATGAGATAGATTAATACGAAGTGGTAGAAAAACCACTTTTATAGAGGAGGTTTTAATGGAAATAAAAAATCTCAGATACTTTCTTGCAGTTGCAAGGGGAGAAAATATGTCAAAGGCTGCTGAGCTGCTTCATGTATCACAGCCTACTCTTTCAAAGACATTAAAAGCGTTAGAGGAAGAACTTGGGAAGAAACTGTTTATCAGGCACAGCTTCAGTATTTCACTCACTGATGAAGGGATGCTCCTGCGCGACCGCGCACAGGATCTTGTGGCTATGTCAGATAAGATCGAACAGGAATTTAACTCCCTGGATGATATAACCGGTGGGGATATTTATTTTGGACTGGCAGAAAGCTATCAGATCAGATACCTTGCCAGAGAGATTTATAAATTAAAAGAAAAATACCATAATTTCACCTATCATATAACCAGCGGAGATACTGAGCAGGTTACTGAAAAGCTTGATAAGGGCATTTTAGACTTTGCTGTACTATGTGAAACACCTGACAGCAACAAATACGAATATGTAAAATTTCCGGAAGCTGATGTATGGGGAGCAATCATATCTTCATCTCATCCCCTCGCCAGGAAAAAGTCCATCCGGGTCTCTGACCTGATAGGACAGCCTCTGTTTGTCTCTGAACAGAGCTGGAACAATGAAATCAAAGTGTGGGCCAAAGACAGATTTAATGAGCTTAAACTTGAAGGCTCTTTTAGACTTTCCTATAACGGCTCTGTATTTGCAAGGGAAAACCTTGGAATACTTCTTACATTTAAAAATCTGATAAATACCGAAGGAACTGACATGGTATTTAAGCCTCTTTCACCGGAACTGAAATCAGAGCTATATCTAATTTGGAATAAATATCAGACCTTTACTCCTATTGCGGAAAAATTTCTGGAGCAAATCAAAAAGGCTTTCAAGTAATTTGCAAGAAGGCCATAGCATTGTGAAAATCTGTGACCTTCTATAACGTTCCTACTCTTGAAGTACGTCACGAATGATTTCTTTAGAAAATGTATCTGTAATCCATTCATCGTCGTACTGATTATTAAAATATATAGTTGGTGTATCAATAGTGTTTTCTATATCACCAAAAATAATGCGTAACATATAGCTCTCTGTCCTTTTATCCTTCTAATACTGTACTCCATTCCTCTTCTTTAAAACCTACAAGTACCTTATCATCTGTATATAACAAAGGTCTCTTTACTAACATTCCATCAGAGGCAAGCAGAGTAAACATTTCGTCATCACTCATATCCTTTAACTTTTTGGAGAGTTCCATTTCACGATAAAGCTGACCACTGGTATTAAAAAACTTTTTTAACGGAAGTTCACTTGTCTTGTGAAGCTTACGTAATGTATCTTCATCGGGATGATCATCTTTGATGTCTATAACAACATGATTGATGTTATGATCATTTAACCATTTTAATGCTTTCTTACAGGTTGTACATCTTGAATAACAGTAAACATTAACCATCTTTATCCTCCTCATATCTGACGAATCGACATTCCTTGCGCGGATATTTTAACACCCATATCATGAAGCCCTCATTCAGTTTTTCTGTAACTATAAGTTGTCTGTAACCCCGACAAACGAACTTGTTCGTTTGTATAGTTGTCATTATGCGTGGCATGCACGCTTGATTTCGTCCTGATTGCTAAAGCTTATAAGTAGCACTTTCCAAGAGCATCCGTTCTCTCGAGAATCTGTTACTGCAATCTAAGGCCATCCTTGAATGCCTCTCCAACTCTTCCATTTACCTTATAGTATCCATGCGTATAAGGATCAAAAGCGATAGCTTCAATAGAATCAATATCCACCTTGCCGTCTTTCATGTTGGCTTCCTCAACAGACGTTCTTAAAACCTTTCCGATAACTCCGAGACCGGTATCATCGCTCTGATATTCTATGAACTCACATTCCATTGCAATAGGAAACTCATTGATCACCGGAGCATCCACAAGATCGGATTTTGTAAAGGTCATCCCACTCTTTGCAAACTTCTCCTTTTCGGTATTTCCGCTTGCAATACCGAAATAGTCAGCCTCAACCACATGCTTTGCATCTGCGATGTGAACTACAAATCCCTTTCTTGCCTTGATATTCTTAACAGTCTTATGAGTCTCCGTAAGGTTAAGAGCAACCTTATCTCTGTCGAGCATCGTTCCCCAGGCTGCGTTCATCACATCCACGCTGCCGTCCTCATTGAATGTCGATATCATAAGTACCGGCATCGGAAAAATCGCTTCTGTTGTTTTGATTTCCTGTTTCATTGCTTAAGTCCTCCTTTTATCCTATAGAAGCTAATCTTCAGCTACTATTTCTGAAACTGCCACGAGAGTTGCTTCTCCGCTTATGGCAATCCTTCCATTATCCAGCATCTCACAGTACAGATGTCCGCCTCTCTTAGAAGCCTGATATGCGTGGATCCCGGTCTTGCCCAGTTCCTTTGACCAGTAATCGGCTATCTGGCAGTGCGCTGAGCCGCATACCGGGTCTTCAGCTACAAGGAGCTTCGGGAAAAAACTTCTGGAAACGCAATCCTAATCCTTTCCTTTGGCCGTTACATCCTGCCCGCGTCCGGGAAGATCAGCAAGTTTACTCTGATCAGGTTTCATGTTTCGGATCTGCTCTTCGGAATCAAAAATGCATAAAAGATCCGGTCCCAGAACAGCCTTGACGGGACGAACTCCAAAAGCACTCTCCATCTCATCCGTCACAGGGATCTCCTTCTGTTCATATGTGGGGAAATCCATCTCATACAGGTTGTCCTTCTTCTTAACTGTCAGTTTCCCGCTCAGCGTATGAAATTCCACGATATCTTTATCCGGCTCTACATAGTTCAGAATCACAAACGATGATGCCAGTGTGGCATGTCCGCAAAGTTCAACCTCCGATCCCGGAGTAAACCACCTGAGATGATACCCCTGCTCTTCCTTCACGATAAACGCTGTTTCACTCAGATTATTCTCCATTGCCAGGTTCTTCATAAATTCTGCCGAAGGCCACTTATCCATTACGCATACTGCCGCCGGATTACCTGAAAATGGCTTATTTGTAAATGCATCAACTATATACTGTTTCATTCTGTCATCCTCTGTATATCGGATATTTTTCCTTATCAGCTTCCGTGATCTTACGGATCGCACGACAGGGATTACCTACGGCTATTACTCCGGACGGAATATCCCTGTTTACCACACTGCCTGCACCGATAACCGTATCATCACCAATGGTCACTCCCGGAAGTATCGTTACATTTGCTCCGATCCATACATTGTTTCCTATTGTGATCTGCAGTGCTATTTCAAGCCCCTTGTTTCTCTGTTCCACATCCAGTGCATGACCGGCTGTAGAGATCACACAGTTAGGAGCGATAAATACATAGTCACCAAAAGTAACCTTCGCACCATCCAAGATGGTCAGGTTATGATTTGAATAGAACTTGTCACCAAGAGTTATATTCGTTCCGTAATCGCAGTAAAATGGCTGCGTGATGAAGTAATCTCCTTTGATCTCTCCGAATACCGTATTTAATATCTTTTTCTGCCCCTCAAGATCAGACGGCCTTACATTATTGAAATCAAAGCATTTTTCCGCACACTCTGCCCTCTTTACTGCCAGCTCCTCATCATAATTTGCATCATACAGGTATCCTGCCTGTGCTTTTTCAAATTCTGTCATCCCGCGTTTCTCCGTTTCTTCGTTATTTTATCCTTCCCAAACAAACAACCCTTCCGAAGATGAAATCTCCCTAATCAGATCCATCAGCTCCTTGTCAGGATTAAACACCGTCATATTGTATAGCCGCCAAAATAACTTAAAGCCCTGCCACGCATCATTGCACGTATTCCACCCTTTGCAGCATCCTCTGCTTTTGCCGCTTTTCTAAACATAGTTGAAGTCTTGCATATATGTTAAACTAATTGTTACGATATTTTCAATATTGTCTTTCCTTTCGACCCACCGGATGCCACTTTCTTCAGTGCCCTGTTCACATCACCCAAGTCATACACCTCATCTACGGATGCTTCTATATGGGTATCCTTAAAAATATTTGAAATTTTCTCCAATCCTTCTCCGTCCTCATGCACGAAAATGAAGAAATATTTCTGGCCCTTAGCAGTGGCCATTTTGTCATATTTTCCACCAGCAACCTTAAACATTATCCGTTTGATGAATGACATTCCGCTTCTTGCAGCAAATTCACCATTCGGAAGCCCTCGTAGAGATACAAGGCTGCCACCTTTTTTCAGTATTGCAAACTCCCTCATAAGTTCCCGGTCACCAAGAGTATCCAGCACATAGTCAACATCCGAGAGCACCTTTGAGTAGTCTTCCTTTTTGTAATCAATAAACTTATCTGCTTCCCAACAATGCATTCATTTACCCCAAAAGCCTTAGTCTTTAATATCCGGAAGCTTAATATATGTAATCAAACCTCTTATAGAAAGTATCAGGCATACAAGGCCTGTGATGTAATACCAGGGATTTGCACTAAGTGAAAAGAAATCAGGTGCAATCGCAAGCCACATATTACACCAAGGATTAAAGGATACAACCGCCACGCAAATGAATACAATATGAAGAAGCAGGCTATGACCCTTCCTATACCCTCTTTTTACAAGCACAAGTCCTGGGATTGTTGTGATTAGAACCTGTGTGAATATCCAAAACTTCCACATTGTACTGTCGTGTAATTCAAATCTCAGCAGGTTTAGAGACACATATGAAAGCAGCACCTGAATAACAACATCCGTCATACGGGTTTTAAATGGAGTTCCCGGTTTCCAATTTATATCTTTTTCATAAGTAAGGGCTCTTTGCAGGCTAAATATTTCCATCCCTACCCATATAGCCTCACCAATTGCCAAAAGAAGAAACAGTGGGAATTTATCATAATTTTTCCATGCATCGAGGAAAACCCATATTCCCATAAAGTCTGCCGCGCAGTAAAAAGAATGCAGCCACAGAGGATAAGGACCTACCTTATCTTTTTCAGTGATAATTATAGGAATGATGTATACAAGCAATCCAAATATAACTGCTAATGCAACTGCAATCCATGAAGATACCCATCCGTCTGCTCCTATAGATAAGTGATCTATAAAGTCCTGTGGACTTACATCACCTGTTGGATATCCTGAAATTAGTTTTTCTATGATATTCATCTAAAACCTCCTTAAGTAACGCTTGTATAAACTCTTCATGTCATGATTATAAATATATTGACGAGAATAAAACAATGAGCAAAAATATACACAATGATAGTTACTTATCAGATTGTATGGTTTTGTATAGAAATAGGGAGGCTTCGTTATGTATAAAGTTTCTTCAGATCGTCGTTTCCAAAAGAATAAAAGAGAAATCAGAAAAGCCTACATTTCGCTTGTGCAAGAAAAAGGTTATCAGAATGTCACTATATCTGACATAGCTCAGAGAGCAGATATAAACAGAATGACTTTCTACTCTCACTATGATATCGTAGAGGATATTTTTATTGAATTTGTTGATGAGATGGAATCGCGAATCATTTCTGAAATATCAAGTCACAACATATTTGATCTTGATATTTTTTTTGAACTCCTGAATAATCTCATGTATCAGGAAATTGATTTTTTCAGATATATTGCAAAGGAAGGAAACTGTGCTGACTTCAGATCTGCTTTTGTAAAGACAATTGAAAAGATTATTATTTGGGATCTGGATGATAAAAATGATTATTCTGAAACCCAGAAAAAAATTGCCGGTAATCTCATTGCAGTTTCTATTGCATATGCTTACCTTGACTGGCTGTCAGGTGATTTTGGATCTGCAACCCTTGATGAGGTAATATCCACTACTAAAGAACTATTGAAGGATAATCTCTCAAATATAAGTTTTACAAATCATGATTAACAGTTTCATAAAAACTACGCGTTTACGCCATTTATAGACTCTATGGAGTCCTATGCTTCTCTATGGATTTATATGGATGGATTGTTGCCATCACAAAAATTTTCAAGATATTCATCAACCTTCTGGGTATTTACAAGGACACATCTCTTTACCCTGTAGACCGCTCCGGCTTCCTTTGCGATCACTTCAAATGTATGTCTTCCAAGAGAATATAACTCTACTCCCTCCTTGTATCTCACAAATTTCTTCTGTCCACCTGAAACCTTTACATCAATCTCCGGTACTTCGTATCTTGTTTTCGGCATTGTAATGTCCATCCTGCTCTTTAGCTTATGAGAACATTCTATAGCCTTCTATGACATTCAACGAGCATACTGTTTTTAATTTTGTCAAATGGGGTTTGACATATACTTACGAGGCTGATTTTAATTGTTACATACAGTCTGTTTCAAATGATCAAGTAAAGTATATTCCCCTTTAGGAATCTTAGATATTTCATGATATTTCTTTATGGATTCTATTAATATACCAGGGTTAGAAAAATACTCTTTGACAAAGCTGTAACTTTTAACCTCTGTCATACTCATCCAGTAATTCTGGGTAATGAGTTGAAAAGATAAGTGTTCCTCCATGTTTATTCACCTTCATATCCATGAAAAACCGCATTAGTGTTGTTACAATTTCCTTATTGAAATGGTTTTCTATTTCATCCACCACTATATATCCGCCATTTTTTAATACTTCCTGAGCCAGTGTAAAAATCACCATTCCTTTAACTGTTCCCGAAGAAAGGTAATTATTGAGTTCAACAGGATTGTTAAGCACTTTATCTTCTTTTCCCTTAATTCAAAAGAATCATTCCTTTAGCAATTTTTCACGAGTTTCATAGTATTCTTCAACTTTATTCCATAATGAATGGAGTTGTTTTTTATGGGCGCAAAGTTTCTCGTTACAATTTTCACATTTTAGAAAACTGTTGGTGTTTTCAGAAAATCTTTCTGAATGTTTATAAAATGTAATCTCCCAACGGATCAGCAGTATGAATGAAATAAGCAGTAATGCCCAAAGATAGCTCTTCCGAACAAAAAACAGTGGTGTGAACATCATCGCATAATCCCAATTATATATCCTGCAAGTGCTGCAACATTTATTCTTAAGGAGCCAAGTCTGAAATGGACAAAAAAACAGGATACATATCACATCACAAACTGAATATGCACTGCATAGAAGGAGCATAAATCCATCATCCAGTATCCCCATCATATGGAGTCCACCAAATATAATGTTAAACCCTATCCATATGATAAGAACGAGCACTGTGGCATTATTATCCTGTATGATAATGTCTGTTTTACCTGTTTTTTTATAGTTGCAGGCGAATTGTTTCTGACATCCCGGACTTTCAAGTTTTGAAGGGAAAAACCTGTAGACCATCTCCAGAATGAAAACAACCCAAACAAAGAGAATGAGTAACGGCGTACCTTCCAAACGGTCTATGACCTGTGTCTCTCCATTCACCTTACTCAGGATATAGAAAACGAGTAAAGCAATAAAAATTACCGACCGGTATATCAGTCGTACATAATGTAATAAGCTCACTTTGGATAATCTGATTTTTCCATTTGTATTCTTACTCATTGATTTTTCCAAGCTGATCCTTTTTATATTTCAGAAACTTCAATATGTTACACGATTTTATTGTATTATCATCTAATATTGATGATTCACTATACAATGCAGCATTGCCACTTATGATGACACGTTCACCTTTGTTCTCACAGTATACGATCCCGCCTCTTGGAGATGCCTGAAAAGCAGTCATTTTGTCTTTTCCCAATCTTTTAGACCAGTATGGGATCAAATTACAGTGGGCTGATTCACATACTGGATCTTCATTAACCTTAATCTTAGGGAAAAATGTTCTCGACACAAAATCATAATCTTTAGACGGAGCAGTTATGAAAAGCCCCATGCCTTCCGTAACTTCCATAATCTTAGAGTAATCCGGAATGAAGTTTATGACATCTTCTTTCCTGTCCAACACCAACATAATGTCTCTACTGATATAAGCCTTAGCATTAAGACCATTTACAGCATTTTGCGTTTATGTAGTAATGAGTTCCCCGCTTAATGAATCAAATGCAAAGGAGCCGGCCTCTGTATCGTAAAATCTCGACAATACATATGCACTTGCAAGTGTGGCATGACCGCATAGATCCACCTCTTTTCCAGGAGTAAACCATCTGATGTGATAATTATTTTCTTTTACAACAAATGCTGTTTCTAAAAGATTATTTTCAACAGCTATCTTCTGCATAAGTTCATCCGAAATCCATGTGTCCATGACACATACAGCTGCAGGATTACCATGAAATATTTCTTTTGTAAATGCATCAACGATATATTGTCTCACAGCTAACACCCCCTCAATTCCCTAAATATCTGACCTCTTTGCCATACTTCTTAAATATCATCTTCCAAGAATCTTCTCAAACACCTGATAGTTTCTCATATCACGCGGTGAGCAATATACAGCAAACTCTATCTTCTTGAATACCTTTGGAAATTCTAAAATTGCTGTCCTGTAGGCTCTGGCAACGACTTCAGGGTTATTTTGAAAAGCCCCACAGCCAAATGCCCCAAGCACTAATACGTCAGCTCCTTTTGCAGCCGCACACGTAAACATATGAATAGCACGCTTTACATGATATCCAAAAAGCTCTGCATCATGCATATAGGTTCCACTGCCTATAATCGGGACATGAATGTTTGACTTACTCCTCAGATCAGGTGCTGCAATGGTTATAACATCTACCATCACCCAGTCTTCCTTTGGCATCCTCTTAGGAAGATCTTCATCAGTCTTACAGATTACAACGCCTTCAATATAAATAAGTGAATCCGATGCTTTAGGTGTGTTGAGTTTTTTATGATGGGCATAAAAGGTATCTCTCAGACTCCTCCGATAAATTAACGGATACAAAGTGGATGTCCTGCAAAGAGACTCTTCCTGTGCACTCGCACCGGATGTCACTCCACCACCTGCATGAAAAGCATTGGCAAAATTCATAACTGCTATCTTACTGTTTTTATCTTCTGAATGAAGACGTATTGCAGCCTGATATGACCTGTCCTTTGTCACTGTGACCTGTGTATCATATTTACGGTTTATATCAAAATCCGGATAATCATTTTCATAAAAAATTTCTGTATGTTTCTTTCCTAAACTTACTGAATCTGACAGATCCTTGTTTTCATTGATCCATGCCTGTGTATCCTCAAATACCTCGATTCGCTCTTCTCTTGATGACATAAGAACCCTCCTCTTAGTTGATACATTTTGACTTTTTATACAATCTTTAAGGCAAACACTTCTGGCACGATTTGTACCTTACGTCTATTATCGCATCCCTTGACTGGTTTGAGTACTCCTTGTTTTTCTCTTTCATATCACTTCGGGTATTATCACATTCTTATCATCCGACTCTTATCACACTTGCCCCGAAAGGAAATAATGCAAGTTGTGCAATCTTAAAAAACTGAATACCGAATGGTATACCTACAATAGTTATACAAAGCAGGCATCCGATAATGAAATTACCTAATGCCAGTTCCCAGCCTGAAACGAGAAACCAGACCACATTTAAAAGGAAAGACACAGCACCTCCGTCATGTACTATCTCTTTTCCAAAAGGATCAAGCGAAATTGATGAGAGCTTAAAGCACTGCAATCCTACAGGTATCCCTATGATTGTCATACACCAGAGTAATCCTGTGAGCCACCATCCAATAGCACTGAGTAGTCCACCACATAATATCCAGATAATGTTTCCTAATAAATTCATGATATCCTCCCAAAATAGTGTGCTGTAATATTTTGCATTTTCTAAGTATAAGATATCGCATAACGTGTATTTTAAAAATGACAGCATGATTTTACTCAAAGTTTTACATACTGCCTATATTTTAACTCTAAACAGTATCTGTTACAGAATAAATCACTCAAATAGTCAATGTTTGAGTACTATTCATCACAATTTATATTAAACTTTTTCTTCCCATCCTTTGCAAACGTCGCACCAGCCTACGGTCTCAGTAATCTCTTCCAACTCGTCAGGAGTAATCTTGACCGACGTAAACTCGTTACCTCCTGCCGGGTGAACATACTCAAATCGTTTCATTGATACATCAAGCCATATCGGAATCCCTGCAGGAACTGCAAAAGGGCACACTCCGCCCGGCTGGAATCCTGTTATATCCTCCACCTGGTCTCTCGGGATCATATGGGGCTTAGTATGGAAAACAGATTTAAACTTGGAGCTGTTCACCTTGCCATCCCCAGCCATGACCACAATAACAGGCTTTTCATCCACAACAAATGACAGTGTCTTGGCAATCTCAGGCTCTGTGCAACCAATCTGCTGTGCTGCATGCTCAACAGTATCTATTGTCTCGGAATG
>NZ_FOPH01000015.1 GCF_900113415.1 Oribacterium sp. WCC10
CTTCATCTGTTAGCTGAAACATCTCCTTTATAATAAGAGCACCTATAATTACGTTAATCGGAGTGTTACGGCGTGAAGGCTGATCACTGTACAATACTCGGAAAGGCTCTTCATCTATAGCTGGAAAAATATTTTCAGAAAAAAATTTAGCCCATGATTTTTCAAGCATTTTTACTTCTCTTTGGGTTAAATTAGAAGTAGAATCAAACAAGCTGATTTGCTGAGATGAATTTGTTGCAAATGACATAAACTATACCTCCAACAGATCCTATCTCTATTATACTATTTAGAAAAGGTAATGTATTAGGTTTTTAAGGTTCTAGCGCCCCATTTGTCGGGCGACTCATTATATCATGACGTGATCTGTTCGCACCCCTATAGATTTTAAAAAGACTGCATTCCATTACAGAATACAGTCTTTTGTAAATAAGGTGTTATCTTTTTTAGTCTGATCTCAGTGCATCAATCGGGTTCAGTGTTGCCGCGCTTCTTGCTGGCATGTAACCGAACACGAGACCGATGGCCATTGAGATGGTGAAGGATGCGATGACCCAGCCGATGGATGGCTGAGCATCTATGTCCATCATCTTTCCGGCTACAGTGGTTCCGATAAATCCGATAAATATACCGATGATACCACCCATGGAACTGGTTACTGCGGCTTCAATGACGAACTGCGTCAAAATAGTTGAACGCTTTGCACCGAGAGCCTTTCTGATACCGATTTCCCTGGTTCGTTCGGTTACCGAAACCAGCATGATGTTCATGACTCCGACTCCGGCAACCAGAAGGGAGATTCCTGCGATACCTCCAAGCATGAGAGACATTTGCGCGATCATCTCATTCATGGAGTCGAGAAGTTCACTCATGGCTGTGACAGTGTAAAGGTCATCATTCTTGAAGATGGTATAGAGAAAGTCTTCTATGACCGTTGTGACGGTTGAGGCCTCCTCCACATATTCATCCCGGAGAGTAAAGGTGTAGTTGTTGATGGTTCCGTTTCTTGAAAGCTTCACAGCTGCTGTATATGGAATGTAAACGAAATCATCGCTTCCGCCTTCGCTCATCTCATCACTGGATGAGGTCTGTCTCTCAACAACACCGACTATCTGGTATTTTGTACCGTTTACACTGATTCGCTCTCCGATGGCTTTTTCCGCAGACTCGTAGTAAGTCTCCGCCACATACAGTCCGATGACTGCCACCTTCTGTCTTGCTGCGATATCCGCATACTGGATGAAACGACCTTTTTCAAGATCGTAGCTCATGATATCGAGATAATCCTCGGATACACCTGTTACAGAAGTATTTGAGGAATTTTCATTGCCAACCTTGACTGTCGCACTGACGGAAACCGTCGGTGACAGATGAGAAAAATACTTCTCGTTGTCTTCGTAGAAATCGTACATTTCATCCACGGAAACGGAACGGGAGTTCAGGTTGATGACATTTACTGTGATACGGTTCGTTCCCATTGATGCAAAGCTTGATGTCATGTAGGACATCTCACCGTTTACTATTCCGACAAGGATGATAACGGCTGCCACACCGATGATGATACCAAGCATCGTCAGGAACGAACGCATTTTATTTGACCAAATGCTCTTTAGAGCAAGATTAAATGAGTTTAGCATAATCCTCCGCTGTTCCGTCATAAACCACTTTGCCGTCAGAGATTCGCACGATTCTTTTAGCTTCAAGTGCAATGGAGTTATCGTGGGTGATCATGACGACGGTATTACCATCCTGGTTAATGTCTTTCAGGAAGCCAAGCACCTGTCTTGAGGTTTTTGAATCAAGAGCTCCTGTCGGCTCGTCCGCAATGATAAGCTCGGGATCCCCTGCAAGGGCTCTTGCGATGGAAACTCTCTGCTGCTGACCACCGGAAAGCTGTGCCGGTTTCTGCATCCATTTATCAGAAAGACCGACACGTTCAAGCTGACGCATTGCACGCTCCTTCTGCTCATGCTTTGGAACTCCGGCATAGAGAAGCGGCAGGCAGACATTATCCAGAAGATTGTCTTTGGGAAGCAGGTTGTACTGCTGGAATATGAAGCCTATCTTTTTGTTTCTGATAGCGGCAAGCTCATCATCCTTCATGGACGATGTGTCCTGCCCGCTGATCAGGTATCTTCCGCTGGTTGGTACATCCAGGGCACCGATGATATTCATAAGGGTGGATTTTCCGGAACCAGACTTACCAACTATGGCTACAAACTCTCCTTTATAAATGTTTATGGAGATGCCGTCGTTGGCATGAACCTCTTCCGACCCCATCTTGTATATCTTATATATATCGTGCAGTTCAAGAAGCGGGAGCTCACCGATATGTTCTTTGGGAATGTAGACCACCTGACCGTTTGGCCCCGAGGCTGAGGCTGCCTCCTGGGCGGCCTTCAGCTTTGCAATTTCGTCATGATTCTCGGCATATTCGTCAGGTTCATCATCCTCTTCTGCTTCGTTTTGAACCTGTACGGGTTTGATGGAAGCATTATCGGAAGCTGTCTTATCAGATATATCCTTTTTAGAGATGTCTGTACATATATCCCGGGTAACGGAAAGGTCTTCTATTTCAAGAGCGTCAGTTCCGTTAGCAATATCAGTTTTGTTTATCTTTTTAAAATCTTTTAATGACATTTTTTTCTTCCTTAGAATGGGCCTCCGCCGCCACCGCTGCGGCTTCCGCCTGATCCACCACCGGGGCCACCGCTGGGACCGCCTGATCCGCCGCCCGGACCACCGGAACCACCCGGTCCGCCCTGATCGCCGAAGCCGCCCATCATCATACTCATATCATCGGATACAGTTGACTGGGATACGTAAACCTCATCGCCTTCTTCGAGATCACCGGAAACTATTTCAACGTAGCTGTCTGAGGTGAGTCCTGTTTCTACGGTTACGGAATGGAAACCGTCAGGTACATTGCTGCCTGATCCCGGCATCTTGACATCTGATCCATCCGGAGAGGACTTCTGTTCGTCAGAGTTTTCGGAATCGTAGGTTTCTCCATCCTTATTCTTTACATATACCTTGTTGCCTCGCTGGAGAGCATCAACCGGTATCGCAAGAGCATTTTCAGCTTCATCAAGGATGATGACGCCTTCTACATTCATACCCGGAAGGAGGCCTCCGAACTCGGTCATGGTTACAGTTACAGGATAGTAGGTAACGCCGTTTGATGAGGTTCCTTCCATAGAGATCTTTGTGACAGTTCCCTTGAAGGTCTCATCTTCAAATGCATCCGCCGTTACCTCAACTTCCTGACCTACTTTGACATTGGATATATCAAGCTCATCAATGTTCATCTCAAAGGTTACTTCAGTAAGGTCGTAAATGACTGCAAGTGAAGTTGCGGAAGAACCGTTCTGAACATTTTCACCTACATTTACCGATTTGGTCACAACTGTACCAGAAATCGGTGCAGTGATGGTGTAGTTCTCGTATGTATCAGTAGTGGAATCAAGGCTTGACTGTGCGCTTTCAACTGATGACTTTGCACTGTCCAGCTTGTCCTTATAGGAATAAATGATGTCGTTGATGTCGTCTGCGTCAGCAACAAAGAGAGCCTGTCCGGCAGTGACATAATCACCTTCATTAACCAGAAGCTGTGTAACGGTTACGGAAGATGTCAGATTATCTGCCTTCAACGAGAAGTCTCTTGCTGCTTCAAAGGTACCGTCTCCGGATGAATTCATTCCGTTAATGCTGGCTGTTGCTGCCATATCGGTTGTGAGACCGCCGGGATTTGATACCTCGATGGTTACGTATCTTACAAGCTGTCCGCCTGAAAGAGTTGTCTCCATGGAATCAACTGAAGTTACGGTTCCGTAAATCTCTTCCAAAGTATCCTCGATGATAACTGAAGCCGTACTGCCCACCGGGATCATGGCTGCTTCAACAGAAAGGAACGGTACATCAAGCTTCATAGTGGAATCATCGTAGATTTCGGCAATCTCCGTATTGGAACTTACCTGATCTCCGATTGTGATATTCAGAGTTTTGATGTGTCCTGTGTACTTGGACTTAACGGTATTGCCGCTGAAGTCGGATACTGCCTTGTCATAGTTGTTTGCGGCTCTTGAGTAGCTGTTCTCGGAACGCTCAAGAGAACTGTTGGCGGAACTTAATTTTGAGTCCATGGATGAGGCATCTATCTGATAAAGTACCTGCCCCTCTTCCACCACATCTCCTTCCTGAAAGTCTGCGGAGATGATGGTTCCGTCTACCATGGAAGTGATCTTGTAGCTGTCCTTCGGCGAGATTGTTCCGGAACTTGACAGTGATGACTGAATGGTCTGTCTTGATACAGTATCTGTTTTTACGTCGGTACTTCCGGCAGCCTTGACTGTTTTTTTGGAGAGATAGTAATACCCTCCGCCTGCCACCATCGCGAGAACCACCGTTCCGATGATAAGCTTTTTAACTGGTAATTTGAATTTCATATATGCTCCCAAAACTGTACGTGAATATGAGGCCAATGTTTATGCCTCTTTAGGATATGACCCGATAATAAATCACTTCGCTACCGCTGTGATTTCTTTCGTTCCATCGGAACTGAGTGACCATACAACTGTCACCGTATCATCAACTTCCTTACTGCCGTATACGGAGAAGGCGTACGCCACATCATCATTACCGATATCGAATTCCTCGCCGCCGATGACTACAGAAGTAGGAGTCATGAGGTTTGTTGAGCTGTAGTAGATACTGTCGATGGTTCCTGTAGTGGTACCCATATCGGATCCGCTGGATGAATATGCGTAAACAGACTTTGTTGAAGAATTGTAGTAAACAACAACCGGATCTCCGCTGGAAGCAGCATCTTCAATCTCGTCAACAGAGGATGTTTCACCATTGAGGGTACAGCTTGCCGAGCTTTCGCTGAATGGGATAATGCTTGAAAGACTCTTGTCCACTTTGAGAAGATATGGTCCCTTGAGGTTTGATTCCAGAGTACTGAGAAGATTAAGTTCGTCATTATCGGAAAGATTGAAACCGAATATCTTTCCGTATATTGTGTTGTCCGATTTGGTGCTGGACTCATTGGCGTAGGTATTGGTCTTCATAAGGTTGTAGAAAAGATTCACACAATCCTCATAGGTAAGAAACTCATTCACACCTTTGCTGATGTTTTCAACGAGACCTATGGCTGTGGACTTGGCATTTCTGTTGGAAACCAGATTTCCTGAAAAGTCTGAGTTTGAATATCCGAGCAATGTAAGACATGCTTTTTCAGCTTCAGCCATCTTGATGCCCTGGTCGGGCTTGAAAAGACCTCCCAGATATGCGCTGAGCCATCCCTGCTCTGCAGCGATTCGTATATAGGAAGCGTACTCCGAGGTCGAAAGTACATCTGAAAATACCGAAACATTGGATTCGGCAGCCACCATGGTGTGATAAGTTGAAGCCATGACCAGCATTTTTGCAAATTGAGCCCTTGATACCGGCTGTTCATTTAAAGTGACATCGAAATTCTCTATGATTTTTGCACTTATAAGGGCATTTTTTCTCTGGGTAAGTGTTGTCGATGCAAATGCTGTTAACGGTGTATATGAAACGATACTCACTATGCCTGTAACTGCTGCAAGTGAGCCGTATATAAATCTTTTGTTCATCTATGCTCCTTTCATATAAATAGGATGATTGCGGGGCGCAAAGCCTCAAAAAACGAAGCTGAAAGTGATTTTAGGAATGAAAGCTGAAACGAAACTGAAAATTCTTTCAGGAAAGAGCTGCGATGGCAAGTTTCACAGAAAAAACACAATTTGAAAACATATTTGCCGCTTCTCTGCGAGAGAAGGAGTAATATCCGAAACCATCCGGAATCTGACACCGGTGATGTTTTCGTTTTGGATTAGGCAGGGGTGCCTAAAGGAACTTGTATCAGTATACTATCTTTAAAGAAGATATTTGAATTTTCAGATTGTTTTCAGCTTGGGGAGATATAGTTTTGAGATATAATTAAGTGAGAGTCGAAAGTATTTGTCACTCACTTATGGTGCAAGCACATGATTTGGTACTTTTGCCCCTTACATCATATTGTAGTATGAAAAATCGAAAGGATATATTGATGAAAGTTTTAGTTGTTGAAGATGAAAAGCTTTTGGCGGATTCCATTAAGGAACTTCTTGAGGATAAAGGTTATGAAGCAGATGCGGTATATGACGGGGAGTCCGGAGTGGATTTCGCTGAGACAGGAGTTTACGATCTTATAATACTTGATGTCATGATGCCGAAGATGAACGGATATCAGGTGGCAAAGAAGTTGCGTCAGACACACGTGAGTACTCCCATACTGATGCTTACAGCCAAATCAGAGCTTATGGACAGAGTTGAGGGTCTTAATTCAGGTGCTGACTACTATCTCACCAAGCCTTTTGACAGCAGAGAACTTCTGGCCTGTGTTTCAGCGCTTCTCAGACGTCAGGGGACTGAAGTGGATGAACTCACATTCGGAAATACAGCCCTTGACCTTGGAACCGGTACACTCACCTGCAACGGAACCGAACTGAGATTAAGTGCCAAGGAATTTGAAGTCATGCGAATGCTCATGCAATCAAAGGAAAAGAATCTCTCCAAGGAAACTATTCTCAGCAAGGTTTGGGGATATGATTCCGATGCGGTGGAGAATCACGTTGAAGTATATGTAGGATTTCTGAGGAAGAAGCTTAAATCCATCGGCTCTGATGTGAACATTGTGGCTGCCAGACGTCTTGGATACCATCTGGAGCTTGAGGAGTGACAGTAAATGGATAAGATAAAGTTACTTAAGATCCGTTTTATTGCGGTAACCATGACTATAGTCACCATTATGCTTTTGATCATTTTCGGTCTGATGCTTAGTCTCACCAAACGTCGTATATATTCCAACAGTTTGAAGATGATGCAGGGAGTTGCAGATATGCCTATAGGCATGAATCGTAATATACGACCGGAAAAGAGAGACAGAAACAGTTCCCAGGATGTACAGCTTCCGTTTTTCAGGGTTGAAGTTGATTCTGACGGAAACATTGTGGATACAGACGGGAACTTTTACGACCTGACAGATGAAGCCTCCATCAATTCACTGGTTTCAGAGGTACTTTCAAGTGATGAAAAAGTCGGTGATCTAAAGGATTATTCGCTAAGATACATGAAGGTAAATTCAACTCCTTTTAGAGAAGGTGATATGAACAGGAATGATGGCCCCAAACCGGAATCAGTTCCGGGTGAGGTGTCGGAATCATCAGGAACCGGTATAGACAAAGAAACTCCGCCTGCTCCTGATGGTGATAAAAAGGAAAGGGTTGAAGTAAAGAATCCAGGTTCTGAGGAAGCTCCCGCTAAGGATCCTGACGGAAACCAGGATAGTGATGTAAAAGATGATAAGAGACCTGAAGATCCCGGAAAGGATAAATGGGATGGTAAAAGTAACAGGCTCATAGTATTTGCTGATATGTCATCAGAGATAGCTACTATGCATAATCTCGCAAGAAACTGCATTTTCAGCGGATTTCTAAGCTTTTTCGTTCTGCTTGCCATTTCAATATACTTTGCAAGATGGGCTGTAAAGCCTGTAGAGGATGCATGGAAACAGCAGAAACAGTTTGTTTCGGATGCTTCTCATGAACTGAAAACCCCGCTTACAGTCATACTTACTGATGCTGAGATGCTGAGATCAAAGGATTTTGATGAAGCTAAAAAGCGACAGTTTGCAGACAATATCTTCACCATGTCGCTGCAGATGAGAGGCCTTGTGGAGAGTCTGCTCCAGCTTGCAAGAGTGGATAACGGTGCAGTTCAGAATGTTCCGCATAAAATCATCGATCTGTCACAGCTTCTCGCCAATGAGATTTTGACATTTGAAGTGATCTTCTTCGAAAAGGGGCTGATGCTCACAGAGAATATTCAGAAAGGAATCAGTATAAAAGGGTCTGAACAGCATATCAAGCAGGCCGTGGAGATTCTGTTGGATAATGCTCAAAAGTATTCAGACAGTAACGGAACTGTCAATGTAAGCCTTGAAAAGAGCGGTTCACATAAGTGCATTATAAGTGTTTCAAATCCGGGGGCTCAGATCTCAGAGGAAAATCTCAAAAACATTTTCAAGAGATTTTATCGTATAGACGAGGCAAGAGCCATGAATCATTCCTATGGGCTGGGATTATCCATAGCACAAAACATAGTGAACAATCATAAAGGAAGAATCTGGGCGGAATCAAAAGACGGCCTCAATACATTCAGGATTGAATTGCCAATGGCATAATCCTCCCGAACTATAAAGTTACATAAAAAGCCGGACCCCGGTGGTATCTGTCAATACCCCGGGAAATCCGGCTTTTTGTTATACAGACTTTCGATCCTCTGGCGTCGGGGCACGGATTTTCAGAGGAAGCTTATGCTTTGCATTGAAAATCCGGCAAGGGAAAAGCTTTAATCAGCGTTTCCCCGGAAATTTCTTCAGATCAGCTGGTGTCTAAGCCATTTTGTTCCCATGAATCTGTGGATGTAGAACAGGCCTCTCACCAGCCAGTCAAGGGACATACCGTACCATACGGCGATCGGTCCGAAACCCATGAATCTGATAAGAACGGTTGTGAGGGCTACTCTTGTAAGCCACATTGACAAAGATGAAACCATCATGGTGTAGCTGACGTCTCCTGCGGATCTGAGACCATATGGGATGATGAAGCTCGGTACCCAGATGAGACATTTTACTACGGTAATGTAGATCATCATATTGAAGCACATGGCGGCACTCTCCTGCTCCATACCCGCGAGCCACATGACAGGTTTGCAAAGTGCAAATGTCATAAGGCAGGAAGCGATGATGACATAATCACCTATCCTCATGTGCTTAACTATGTAGTACTTGGCCTCTTCTGTTTTGCCGGCGCCCAGAGTCTGTCCGGTAACGGTCATGAGTCCCATGCCTACAGCGATAGCTGCTATTCCGTTGACATTTTCAAAGATGATGGTCATGGCCTGAGCTGCTATGGCGGTTGTGCCGAGAGTTGATACAGATGACTGAATGGCAAGCTTTCCGAACTGGAACATGCTGTTCTCGATACCGGACGGGATGCCTATGAAAAGAACTCTCTTAATCATCTCTATGTCAGGCTTAATCAGATAATGTCTGATCACTATCGGTTGTGATGGACGTCGCAGTGAAATCATGATAACAACTGCCGAAAAGATTCGTGACATCAATGTAGACAGTGCGGCACCGAAAACTCCCCATCTGAATATAAAGATGAAAGTGAAGTTTCCGATGATGTTGAAAAGATTCGAAATCACCGAAATTTTCATGGGGAATTTACTGTTTCCACCTGCTCTGTAGAAGGCGGCTCCCACCTGATAAAGCCCTATAAACGGAAATGATGCCGCCGTAAGTCTGAAGTAAGTCTCTGAATTAGTCATGACAGCCTCGTCCACCTGTCCGAAGATGAGGCGGAGGATGCCGGCATTAAACATTTCGGAAAAAAACGAAACTGTCAATGAGATGACAAGTACTGACAGAATGATCTGCTGTGCGGCACTGTTGGCTTTTTGGTTGTTTTTTGAACCGAGGTATTGTGAGCAGATGATCGTGCCGCCGGTGGCGATGGCTGAAAACATCTGGATGACCAGTGTGTTCAGGGAATCCGTGAGAGACACCGCGGAAATGGCTTCACTGCCGACTCTTGTGACCATCATGGAATCTGCCATACCCATAAAGGATGTAAGGAGATTCTCGATCATAAGAGGTATAAGAAGCTTTTTTAGATCAATATCGGTGAATTCGAGATCGTCCCATTTGATCCTGGCTTTGTCATATAGACGATTCAATCTGAATAAATAGTGGTACAACTGAAATCTCCTTTAATCTGTTGAAGCATTACGAGGATTTGTAACCGTTTTTCATTGAAAAACCGGTATGCAGCTTAAGAGAAACAATGACTGAAAACTGATGTTTACTCAGAGGTTTCTGATTCTTTGGTACACTTCTGCTATGGGAAGTCCGACAACATTGTTGTAATCGCCGTCTATTCCCCTAATGAATCTTGCGAAGGATCCCTGAATACCATACGCTCCGGCTTTGTCCATAGGTTCCTCTGAGCCTGAGTACGATAGAATCTCATCTTCAGTCATTGGGAAAACCTGTACAGTGGTTTTTATCGAAAAGCTTTCACGGTGATCTTCTGCTCCTTTTTTCTTTAGGATCAGTGTTACGCCTGTATATACCTGATGATCTTTTCCCTGAAGTTCACGTATCATATCTGCAGCTTCATCATGGGAATGAGGCTTTCCCAGGATCTTTCCGTCGATGGCAACTACTGTGTCAGCACCAAGAACAAGAGTGGATCCGGAAAAAGGTATCTCCGTTTTAGAGGCTATATCAGAAGCTTTCTGCTCTGAGAGAGAAATGACTACCTCCTCGGGAACAGTGGATGTGACCTTTTCCTCTATGCTGCTTGGTATGATTTCCGGGTTGATGCCGATCTGCTCAAGAAGTTCCTTTCTTCTGGGAGAACCGGACGCCAGGATAAAACGATCTATATTCATCAATGATTCCTTTCAAAAAATGTAAGCATTTACAAAAAGATTGAAACAATTATACAAAAA
The DNA here is from genome assembly GCF_900113415.1 of Oribacterium sp. WCC10. Lineage (GTDB taxonomy): Bacteria > Bacillota > Clostridia > Lachnospirales > Lachnospiraceae > Oribacterium. Next base: position 10,585 of record NZ_FOPH01000015.1, read on the forward strand.
TATGTCTCTTAATTCTATATGCCATATTGACGGTATTGTTGACAACAAGAGGCAAGATAATTAAAATTATCACAATTGAAAAAATGACGGAATAATCGCAGGTGAACCGGTTAAATATCTATCGGATACTTAAGTGATTGATATACCGTATAACATCGGAGAACATATATGGGACGTGAGGGAAAGATAACTATAAAGGATATAGCAGAGATGGCAGGGGTGTCAAAGACCACGGTTTCATTTTTTTTAAATGGAAAAACCGAGAAGATGTCACCTGAAACCAGAGACAAGATACAGGACATAATCAGAGAAACCAATTATCGTCCGAATATAGCTGCCCGCACACTGAATCAGAAAAAGACACATCTTATAGGTGTTATCATAGGTGACATAACCAATACATTTTCAAACAGGATCGTAAAAGGTATAGAGGATACGGCAAGGAAACGCGGATATCAGACATTGATAGGCAATTCTGCATACGACCCTGAGATGGAGTCAAGCTATGTCAGCAGGATGCTTACACTTGGCGCTGACGGTTTTATCATTCAGCCGACGCCGGGATTTCGTGAGACTTCAGGGATGATCAAGGCGGAAAACAAGCCGTTTGTGTATTTCGACAGTAAGATTTATGAGGAGGATGCCTCATGGGTTAAGACAGATAACTATCAGGCGACCTACCGTGCCATAGATTCTCTGATTCACAAAGGATATTCCAATTTCCTTATGATCGGTGCGGATCCTTCAAGACTTAGTACCCGCATAGAGCGTTCATCCGGTTTCATCGACTGTGTAACCGAGAATGGGTTTTCATACAGGAGTCTCTTGATTAAGGAGGGTGAAATCGACAATGCTGAAGTGGTGAGATTTGTGGAGGACAATATGAAGCCAGGGCATCCTACTCTTGTATACGTTCCAAACTGTTGGGCATTACCGGAGATACACAAGGCACTTCAGCAATTCAAGGATAAGGTTCCGGATCAGCTTGGCATCATAGGTTTTGATAATGTTGAATGGGCGGTGTTCTCATATCCGAAGATAACAACTATCGTACAACCGGCTTATGAAGAGGGGCAGAAAGCCGCAGAGATGCTCATTGATCAGATCGAAGAAACCAATAAAGAAAAGATACACCAGACATTGAAATGTTCAGTGAACTGGACAGAGTCAACCATGTAAAAAGCGTTCGAGGGAGATTTAACTCCTTCGAACGCTTTTCGGTTAGATGAGGTTTAATGTTCGTCAGCACTGATGTTTTGACTCCTGATCAAAGTAATCTGTAAGGATTCCTGCTCTATGTACACTAATGCACGTGTTGGCGCTGATCAGTGAGTGTCATCAGGTTGACATCGAATCAATGATTTCTGTTGCGATTTCTGCATCCAGATTGTCAAGGGCTTCCCTGATCTCTGAGATTTTTCCCTTCAGTGTATCTGAAAGCTTATATTCATCCAGTCTTGCCAATGTCTCTTCTACTGCTGTGTAGTCAAAGTCCTCAAGGTGGGTTTTGACATCTGTGAGGATATCATTCAGGACAGATACAGGTATTGCTTCTTTTTTCTTTGAAGCTGAAATATCTGCCTCATCCGCGTATCCTGCAGTACCTTCAGTTCCGATATCGCCTGTTTTCGCAGAAAGAGTATCCAGCGGACTCAGATTCTGAAGATAGGATCTGTACAAATCAAGCATGGAATCCGTTAATGTTTCAATAGTCGATATATCCGAAGCCTTTCCGGCTGTTTCAAGCTTCTGACACATCTCCGATAGTTCGATAGCTCCGATGATCCTTGATGTGCTTTTTAAAGCATGGACATCTATGGTGAAGTTTTCCCAGTCTTTATCTTGATATTCTGATTCTATCTTATCTGCAGTCTTTGTGATATGTGCACGGTAGTCTTTCACTATCTCAAAAAGCAGTTCTTTGGTTCCGGTATTGGAGAGTGCGGTGGCAAGGTCGATGCCGGTAACGGATTCAAGTAACTCTGATATGGAGTCATGTTCTGTTTCCAAGGCTCCGGATTCATAGCCGATACGTCTTATGGCTTTAGGCGCCTTTATGGTTTCATCAAAGTTTTTGCTTCCCGGAAGTATCATTTTAGCGGCAGGAAGATACTTCATAAGCTGAGCCTCAAGAAGCACCGGATCGACAGGCTTTGAAAGATAGTCATCAAAACCGGCTGCAAGGTACTCTTCTCTTGCACCGCTTATAGCGTTGGCTGTCAATGCGATGTATGGAACATCCGGATTCTTGTTTATAGTACTTGACTTCATCTGTTTTAAAGTTTCTATTCCATCCATCTTTGGCATCAGATGATCTACAAAAATGCAGTCATACTTGTTGGTACAAACCTTTTCGAGACCTTCGAATCCGCTCTGAGCCGTATCTACCATAAGCCGTGTTTCCTTAAGGAGACCGGTGATGACTTTCAGGTTCATGGCATTATCGTCTATCACAAGTACTTTACCTTCAGGAGATATGAAGCCCGGTTCATGGATGTTTTTGTTCCTGAGATGAGCCTTATGAGTTACCTTAAAATCTCCTATTGGAGTTGTGTCAATGATGCCCTGACGTATTTCAAATGAAAAATCACTTCCTTCACCGTAAACACTGCTGACTTCAAGGTGTGTTCCCATGAGAGCCAGCAGATGCTTTGTGATGTTCATACCAAGGCCGGTACCTTCTATACTTCTGTTCCGGTCCTCTTCAATACGCTCAAATGGAGAAAACAGCTTTTCTATATCCTCGGATTTGATGCCTATTCCGGTATCGACCACGCAAAAACGGAGAAAGATCTCATCTGCTGTATACTGCTTGCTGGTAATATTAAGCGTTACTGAACCCTGCTCTGTGTACTTTACGGCATTTGTCAGGATGTTAAGAACACATTGACGTATTCGTATATCATCTCCGTATAGATAATTGGGGATGTCCGGTGACACATTGATATTCAGAGTCAAAGCCTTTTGCTGAGCCCTGACACTGACCATGTTTACAATGTCATTTATCAGTGCACTTAACTCATAGTTTACAGGTATTATCTCCAGTTTACTTGCTTCGATCTTTGAGAAATCAAGTATATCGTTAATGAGAGAAAGAAGTGTCTGACCGGAACTCTGAATATTTGTGGCATACTCATTTAACTGAGGATCATCGTATTCTCTCAGTATCATTTCGTTCATACCAAGAATGGCATTGATAGGCGTACGTATCTCGTGGGACATTTTCGACAGAAATATACTCTTTGCCTTATTTGATTCCTGGGCAACAGATATTTCATTCTGAAGCTGTTCCTCACGAAGCTTACTGAGCTGATATGAGGTGACGAAAAAAGCTATGCGCTCTCTTTGGGTAAAATAGTGGATACTGATGGCTACAATCGCAAATGTTGTACCGTTTACCACATCACCTCTCGCCAGTGAGCCGGACTTCACCATAAAAGAGCTTGCAATGAGCATTGCGTCAGTGATAAAGCAAATGATGATGTATGCCAACATGGAATCAGTGAACACAACAGCCGTTACGATATAGAGTGCAAGTATAGCGGTTGCGACCACCTGTGTATCCGAGGCCGACTCTATGATGCCGAAAACCAGAAGAAGAAAGATGGAGCCACGACAGATGAACACGGCAAGTCCTGGAGTTATTTCTTTATTAATGTGGTAATAGATCCTGAGAAATGTAAGCAACAGAAAAAAGCCCAGATATTCAGGCAGCATTTCAAATCTTGCAAAGCCCATAAGACTGAGTACAGTAAAGGCAGCCATGACATATTGAAAGACCTTGGTGAAGTTCAAACACTTTTGATAAGCCTGCATGATCACCTTGTTTCGGCTTATTTCATAGGATGCCGGATCATATCCATAATGATTCAGATTTCTGAGTTTTTCTCTAAATTTCTCCATATAAACATTGTTCGTCAAAAAATTGATGCGCTATAAATAGTCTTTGCACTTATATCATAAAGGTGGAAATCGCGCAACGAAAAATTAAATTAAGGAATAAAAAATCAGAAGGACTCCTTAAATTTAAGAAATACTTCTGATTATGTAATAATATCTGTTTTTAGCGCTTATCCCTGTCTATCATCTCAAGACAAAGAGTGCCGATGATTATAGCTACAGCCCCTATAAGTAAGAGAATGCCCCAGCATTTAAGAATATTTGATATGGTTCCCGCATAAAGATCCTTTTGCATGGAACGTGCGGACAGGACATCCATCTTGTAACGTATATCGGTTCTTTGAATATAATCCACGATGGATTGTATCTCGGGGACACTTCTGAACTGATATATGGCAGAAAACAGAGCATGGGATGTCAGCTGATTATAATCCGCGACAGAACAAATAGCTATGGTTCCCCAATGGCTTAAGGTGATCATCTCAATGTATTGTGCAGGTCCTGAACTGAAGGAGAATATGACTCCCGCAAATACAAGCTGTATGATGAGCATGAAAGGCATGACGGTCATAGCTGCTGTGGTGGTTTTTACAATGCAGGAAATCATGAGAGCCATCATATCCGCACTGTAGGTTATGATCCACAGAGTGATACCGAAATCCAGAGTGAAATTTCCCGTCACTATGCTTTCTTTCGGGAATGCTATCCCGTACCACTTGTAGATCGCAATGGAAATGACTACCTGCGTAAGACACATTATGGCCTGGTAAATCATGTGGGCACCTATATATGCCGTGATATGAAGGCCGGCTCTGTGCTCTCTTTTTATGATGGCACGTTCTCTGCAGACCACCTGAATGGAATTGAAGAAACCGTTCCATATACATACGCAGACTATGGCAAATGCTCCGGACTGAAGTCTCTCCATGTTTGTGAAGAGATTTTTTCCCATAACAAATGCTACAAGAAGTGCAATGGCCGCAGACAGAGGCAATCCCTTCCAGCCACGCTCATTGATGAAAATTCTGAAGAGCTTTCCGAGATATATATGAATTTGTCTGAGTCTTCCGGTGTGATGTCTGGTCATAATATCATCAGCCATTAGCATTTGCCTCACTTCTGTACTTTGCGAATTTCTCGATGTAAAGGTCTGCCTGACCTTCGCCGCCCTCTCCTTCACTGTTTATGGCGAGAATTATCTCTTCCATGGTGTTCTTTCCAAAGAATTCCCTTGCTTCCGCCACAGTTCCGTAGAATGCAAGCTGTCCTGTCTGCTGACTGTTTTTGGCCAGAACTATGACCTTGTCAAACAGATCAACCACACGATCCGGGGTATGAGTTATGACCATGACTATCTTATTCTGATCCGCTATATGTCTCAGCTGCTTCATGAGATCTCTTGCCATGACGCCGTCGAGACCGGAATCCGGCTCGTCAAGTATGAACAGGCTTGGATCGGCCACAAACTCTATAGCTATGGACAAACGCTTGCGTTGTCCGCCGGAAAGCTTTTCCACAAGTTCTCCTTTGACAGTATCAAGGCCGAAAAGCTCGAGAGTATTCTGGACTCTTTCCTTCCGGGCGTTGACACTGGCATAATTCGGCATACGCATCTCCGCAGCATTGGACAAAGTCATGACGACCGTATCTTCGCCCCTTAGAAGATCCTGCTGAGGAACCATGCCAATCTTGTATTTCATCTTGTCATAATCATCATATACATCGATGTCGCCCTGCTTGATGTCGGCTTTGGCCTTTTCGTAGCCCGTGACAGCGTTAATAAATGTTGTTTTGCCGGCTCCCGAACCTCCGAGTATCAGAACCATATTGCCGGGCTCCACTGTCAGACTGATGTCTTTCAAAAGAATATGTTTTTTGAAAATGTTTCGAACCGAACGTTCCTGTATGTTTATGGTCAGATTGTTGTTGGTGAAGGTCTCCTGATTGTAAGCTATATAATCTCCGACAAAAACAAAATGCGTTGAGCCAATGTTTATGACATCGTAAAGATTAAGAACTTTGGTACCGGTGATGGCATTCTGATTGACGAGAACCGTTCCTGAAGTGTCTGCGTCCTCAAGCTGCCAGTGCCCTTCTGTGAATCTTATGATGGCATGATGAGTCACCTCGCCCGTCGTATCCAGAGGTCCGATCGAAGCCTTGTCAACATTATCCTCGCTCAGATGACTGTAAATGTGATATACAGACTGCTCTTTATCAAGCTGGATACGCTTCCACGCGATATCCCCCTTGAATTTCACGATAAATATAAAGATAAGGATGTCGTCATCCTTTTTAATTCTTATGACGTCACCATCATTTAGTATCCTGTCCCGGTCAGGAGGTATTTCTTCATCATTGATAGTTGTGACATTCTCATCGGTCAGATTCTTATAATGCCAGTCTCCCAGAGCATGAACTATTCTGCTCTGGGTTTTGGATAAGATTGAGTATTCCAATGCGAGTTTGGCATCATTTTTAAAATTGAAAAAACTCTGTTTTCCGATCTCGATTTCGGTTTCAACCTTAAACTGTTCAGGATCTTTACCGATCTTTATCACAACAAGTTTTGCGGGTCCGACCAGATCACCCAAAATTCCCGACATCCTTGCCTCCATTGTGATGTACTGTTCTGATCAATATCCGGGTCCTAAGCATTATCGGACCGGGTATTATAAAGCATATTTTTTATAGAGCTCTGCATGTGCGTAAACAACATTCCAGGCCCCGGTTGTCTTTCCTGTTACAAGGATATAATGCTTTCCGCTTGCTCCTGTGAAATATGATACAGCGCAGTTGCCTGCCTTTGAAACATATCCTGTCTTTGCCATCACTGCCTGCCCGCCTGTTGACTGGGTGTCGATACGCTTAAGGAAGAGGTTTGAGAATGTTATACCTGTTGAACGCTTATTGTTCGGCTTTGTGGTGTATGTTCTTGTAGACAGAACCGCACTTGCATAAGGGTTTGCAGCTGCATACTTCATAACAAGTGCCATGTCCCTGGCAGTCGTATAGTGATTGTCATTATAGAGCCCTGTACAATTAGTATAGTGCGTTGTGGCGGAAATACCAAGCTCTTGAGCCTTCTGATTCATGAGATTTACGAACTGATCCTCTGAACCTGCTATATGGCGTACAAGTGCAAGTGCCGCATCTGCACCTGACGGAAGAATGAGGCCGTAAAGAAGATCCTGGACTGTAACTTTTTCACCTGCCTTGAAACCGCAGTTGGAGGCATCGTTAGCATAGACATAATCTACTATGTCCTGTGTTATCTCCACGGTCTCATTCAGATCAGTGATATGTTCGCACGCTACAAGCAGGGTCATGACCTTGGTCATGGAAGCCGGGTACATCTTTGCTTCACCATTCTTGTCCGCAACTACAAGGTTGGCATCGGAGTCAACAAGGATCGCGAAGTTTGCATTTACTTCCGGAGATGCTGTAAGGCTTGTTTTCAGAAAGCTTGTTGCAGATCCGGTATTCTGAAAATAATTGACTGTTGTTGAAGTGGTATTGGTTGAATCAGTCGAAGTTCCGGTGGTGCCTGTTGTTGATGCAGTTCCGGTTCCGACTGTTACTGTTACAGAAGACGCTCCGTTTGATGAGGCACTTGTGATAGCTGTTGACTGAGTGTCTGTCACAGCCTGGCCTGAGCCTGTAGGCTGAACTGAGACATTGGCTGAATCTGCTGATGTGCCTGTCGGAGCTGAGATGTCAACAGTGGTACCTGTTACGGTTGTGACACCGGCATCTGGTGAAACGTTTACTGAAGCAGTTGAAGCAGCTGCAGTTGTCTCTGTTACCGCAGTTGTTGATTCAATAGAGGGACCGCTTGAATAACTCTCCAATGAAGCAGAATTTCCTGTTTCGGAAACCACCACCGGTCCGTTATCGGAGATCTCCACTATGTTTGTCGCTGTATCTGCAAGTGTGACTGTAGAGACACTTACTGATGCCATAACTGCGATAAGAATTTCTGCGGCTGTCTTTTTGATATACTTTTTGTAGCTTTTCATAATTTTTAAAAGCTGTGAATAAGCCATAGGGCGATATTCACAGCTTATGTCCTCTCCTCATATTTTTAGCTATATATTAGCATGATGAGTCGATCAATACTTTACTAAATGTTTTCAATAATTTGTAGATTAACAGTGGCATGGGCTTTTAAAGTAAACGAATGCCTTCATCGATAATAGCGTTCATTTGAACCGGAATATCAATGCCTGGTTTTCGCGCGCGAATCGGATCTATGTCTGTTCTTTAAGCCGGAAATATAGGTACGTCTTGCATCTCTTCGTGCCTTATCATGAGAACTGCTACGGGATTTTGAATCCTGCATGTTTTTCCCTGTTTTATGGGTTCCTTGAGCATTGTCCGGCATCTTTCTAGGGCGAATGAGACATTCAGGACCAAAACCTATGAGATCTTCTCTATGCTCTTTCAGAAGAGCTTCTTTTACAAGATCATAGTTCTCAGGCTTTTTGTACTGGATAAGGGCTCTCTGCATCGCCTTTTCGTGAGGGTTCTTCGGTACATATACCTCTTCCATGGTGAGCGGGTTCAGGCCCGTATAGTACATGGTGGTGGACACGGTTCCCGGTGTGGGATAGAAATCTTGTACCTGCTCCGGAATGTATCCCATATCACGGATATACTCCGCAAGAGTGATGGCATCCTTAAGTCTTGAGCCGGGATGGCTGGACATAAGATAAGGTACGATGTACTGATTAAGTCCCAGTTCTTTATTGATTTTCTCGAATTCCTTTACAAAAGAGTTGTACACTGACACATTGGGCTTACCCATCTCTTTGAGAACATTGTCGGAAACATGCTCAGGTGCAACACGCATCTGTCCTGATACGTGATACTTGCAGATCTCCTTCAAAAATTCCTTATTGGAATCCGCCATGAGATAGTCGAAACGGAAACCGGAACGCACAAATACTTTCTTGACTCCGGGAAGTGAACGAACTTCACGAAGCATCTGCACATAGTCGGAATGGTCAACTTTCAGATTCTTGCAGGGCTCGGGCCATAGACATTTTTTATTTACACAGGCACCCTTGGTAAGCTGTTTTCCGCAGGCAGGGCCTCTGAACTCCGCAGTAGGGCCTCCAACGTCAAAGATATATCCCTTGAACTCAGGATCCTGAGTAATCTCCTTTGCCTCCTCCAGAACACTTTCATGAGAGCGGACCTGTACGATTCGGCCCTGATGCATGGTAAGTGCGCAGAAATTACATTCTCCGAAGCAGCCTCTTGCCTGGGTGATACTTTCCTTTATCTCTCCGAAGGCTGGAATACCGCCGTCTTTGTCGTAGATCGGATGCCATGCTCTCATGTAGGGCAGTGCATAAACATCATCCATCTCCAACTCGGTGAGAGGCAGAGCAGGAGGGTTCTGTACCACAAACATGGCATGATCATAACATTCGTAGATGCGCTTTGCGCTTATGGGATCAGTATTTCTGTATTGGATTGCAAAGCTTTCTGCATACTTACGTTTGTCGTTCTTGATCTCTTCAAAATCAGGAAGTCTCACAGCATCATATATCTCGTCCTCGGAACGTGTCTTGTAGACCGTACCCGGAATCCAGGTAATATCTTTGACCTGAAGTCCTGAGTTAAGGGCGTCAGCTATCTCAACGATACTGTGCTCTCCCATTCCGTAGGAGATAATGTCGGCACCACTGTCCAGAAGTACTGATCGGCGAATGCTGTCCGACCAGTAGTCGTAGTGAGCCAGTCTTCTGAGGCTGGCTTCGATACCGCCTATTATGACAGGAGTATGTTTATATGTTTTTCTAATGAGGTTACAGTAAACGGTCACTGCTCTGTCAGGACGTTTGCCCATGACTCCGCCGGGAGTATAAGCGTCTGTCTTACGATGCTTCTTGGCAACGGTATAATGATTTACCATGGAATCCATGTTTCCGGCAGATACAAGGAAGCCAAGACGCGGTTCACCGAACTCTGTTACAGAGTCCTTGTTGTTCCAGTCCGGCTGTGGAAGCATGGCAACCTTATAGCCGTGTGCCTCCAGAATTCTGGAAATGATGGCAGCACCGAAACTTGAATGATCGACGTATGCGTCGCCGCAAACATATACAAAGTCCGGCTGCTCCCAGCCTCTCTCCAACATATCTTCCTTGTTAATAGGTAAAAAGCTCATATATCCTCAATTCATATCTTAAAACTATATTGCGATGGGTTTTGCGCCGTCCTCTATAGGACAAACGTATCCGCAGGCTGTTCTCTTCTCGAATTCAGCTCTCGCTTCCTTAAGTATCTCAGGCTTTTCGTAAAGATCAACTGCAGCACAGGCAAGTACTTTTCCTGCCTGAAGAAGTGCCTTATGCCCGATGGACGAACCACCGCAGGAAACATTCTGCCAGCTGTGACCCGGTGCTCCGTTTACAAAACCTGCTACATGAATCTGTGCAGTCGGGGTCTCCCATGATACGTCTCCGACATCTGTGGAGCCTGCCTGGAATGCAGTACTGTGATACAGCGGGATCAGGAAGTTGTTTATTCCGCACTTTCCGTGCTCACTGTGCTCTTCTGTGAATTCACGGATCGTATCATCAAATTTTGATGCAAATCCGGGTGCAGTGTTCTCCGGGCAGGTGGAGCTCAGTGCCTTGGCAAAACTTATCTCTTCATCAGTATAGGTGGGAAGTCCGACCTCTTTGAAGTTTTCGAAAAGAACATTTTCGAGAGTGAAGTTTGGTACCAGATCTGCAGTTCCATCGATAAATGTACGTGTGAAGTTTGTTTCAGTCATAAGAGCAGCGCCCTCAGCTATTTTATCGACGCGTTTTAAAAGTTCAACACAGTTTCTTACTTTTCCTGCGCGAACCATATATAAAACCGTTGCATGTTCCTGAACCACGTTTGGTGAAACTCCGCCTGCATCTGTTATGGCATAATGTACACGACAGTCAGAAGTCATATGCTCTCTCAGATACTGGACACCGGTATTCATGAGTTCCACCGCATCGAGAGCTGATCTTCCGTGTTCCGGATCTCCTGCGGCATGGGCTGAAACACCATGGAAGTCATACATTATCTGAATGGTTGAGTTATTGGTTCCGGTTTTCACTTCGTTCACATCTTCAGGATGCCATGTGAGGGCCGCATCAAGGTCTTTCCATATGCCGTCTCTCGCCATGAATGCCTTTGCGGCACCCCCCTCTTCGCCCGGACATCCGAAGAAAATAACTGTTCCCTCATGACCTGAAGTCTCAAGATAATGCTTGATTCCGAAGGCTGCAGCAAGGGCTCCTGTGCCTAACATGTTGTGACCGCAGCCATGCCCCGGAGCTCCTGACTTAAGAGGTTTATGACTTAATGCCCCACGCTCCTGACTTAAGCCTGAAAGAGCGTCGTATTCACCGAGTATTCCGATGACAGGATGTCCGGAACCGAAAGTTCCCGTAAAAGCAGTCTCAATATCGTCAAAATTCTTTTCAACCCTAAATCCGTTCTCTTCCAATACCTTTTCATAAAGAGCGGCAGATCTGTACTCTTTCAGACTAAGTTCGGGATTTGCCCAGATTTCATCTGATAAGTTTGTGAAGATATCGCTGTTCTTTACTATATAGTCTATTATCTGTTGCTTTAATTCTGTCATTCTGTCCTGCTTTCCGGACACAAAGGTGTCCATGGTGTAAATGTTGATGCAACACATTGCACAGGAATGCGAGCATTTGTGTCCATCTTTGAACTGTAAAAATCCTTAAAAACTGCTGCGCTTTAAGCTATCTCCTGGAGCAACTCTGATTCCGACATGCTCCCAAGTGTTTTACGAAACAGACAAGTCAGAAAAGGTTTTATATTATGACGTGAGTGTCAAAAGTATTTACCACTCACTGATTAGCGCTAACGCACACATTCGTGTGCATAGAGCAGGAATCCTTACAGATTCCTTTGAAGCGCTCAAAGCCGCGTGGCTCCTTCGATTAAAAATCGAAGGCAGTTGTGCTGCTGAACACGAATAACTCACGTCCTTTTGCTATGCAAAACGACTATGTTATTCGTGTTCGGGCGGGTCATAAAGTCTCAAATCAACGTGCAAGCACGTGATTTGGTACTTTTGACCCTTACATCATATTATGCAATCTGACTAAGTGCCTGCTCGATGCCTTTTGCCAGCTGATCGGCGCAGGAAGTACCTTTGCCGCCGCAGACATTACCCTTTAAGATATCAACGGCCTTCTTTGCATCATATCCTTCAAGAAGCTTGCTTATGGCAAGAGTGTTTCCGGGGCAGCCACCGTGAAATCTGACATCCTTTAACTTTCCGTCCTCGATTCCGAATTCAATCTGACTTGCGCAAACACCTGCTGTTCTCATGCTGTACTTTACCATATTATCTCCTTTTTTTAATAATAGAAGTATGTTATTCGTATCTATAGTAAGTGTCAAATACTTTTGTAAGATCAAAGCGTGAATTTAATTGATGATAAAAATGACCTGCAGCTATTCATAATACAGAATAGCTGCAGGTCGTGTATTGATGCCTGGATCTATGATTTGAGTGCTATTTATGCTTCAAGCACCTTCCCGAGGAAATCCTTAAGTCTCGGATTCTTCGGATGATCAAATATCTGCTCTGGTGTGCCCTCTTCAATGATGTTTCCGTCTGCCATGAATACCACACGATTACCGACTTCGCGGGCGAAGCCCATTTCATGGGTAACGCATACCATGGTCATACCTGCCTTTGCAAGTTCCTTCATAACTTCAAGAACCTCGCCGACCATCTCAGGGTCCAGGGCGGACGTAGGCTCATCGAAAAGCATAACTTCCGGGTTCATGCAAAGCGCTCTGACGATGGCTACACGCTGCTTCTGTCCGCCGGAAAGCTGAACCGGATATGCCTTGGCTCTGTCCTTGAGACCTACGCGGTCAAGAAGTTCAAGAGCTTTCTTCTCCGCCTCGGCTTTGCCTACGTGCTTTACTATCTGAGGAGCCAGGGTCAGGTTTTCAAGTATGGTTTTATGCGGGAAAAGGTTGAAGTGCTGGAAAACCATTCCCATTCTCTCACGGAACTTATCAAGGTCGATCTTCTCATTTACGATATCCTGACCGTCGAAGATGATGCTTCCTTCAGTAGGTTCCTCCAAAAGGTTAAGGCTTCGTAAAAATGTTGACTTACCGGAGCCTGATGGTCCGATGACCACCATTACATCACCTTTGTTGATATCGATACTGACTCCGTCAAGAGCCTTGATCTTTCCGTAGTTATAATGCTTCTTTAAATCTCTTACCTTTATAAGAGCTGAATTATCGGTTGTCACTTTGACGCATCCTCCTCTCAACGTACTCGATTATCTTTGATGTCGGGAAGCACAGGCAGAAGTATAGGAATGTTGCCATGAGGAGAGGCTCTGCGATGATGAATGTCGCAGACTGAACGCTCTTAACATTAAACATGATATCCTGTACACCGATGGTATAGCAGACTGAGGACTCCTTGATGATGGTTACAAACTCATTGGCAACCGCAGGAAGGATGTTCTTAATGGCCTGAGGAAGGATGATATGGTACATGGTCTGAGCCTTACTCATACCGAGAGATCTGGCAGCTTCTGTCTGACCGTGATCCACCCCTTCGATTCCGCCTCGAATGACAGCACTCATATATCCGCCTGAGTTAAGTGCCAGAGCAACCGCTGCCGGGAAGAACCTCTCAAACTGGATAAATCCCAGGAATGTAAACTTGGGAAGTGTCACAAATCCGAATACGATATAGTAAACAAGGAATATCTGAACCAGCATGGGGGTACATCTTACAAACTGTACATAGCAGTTTGCGATGAGCTGCACCGGATTAAACTTTGCGATGAAATCATACTGCTTCTTCTTTTTGATGTCGTCGGTCTTGATCTTCTCAAGATGTCTGAATGGTCTCACATCGGACAAAAGCATAAGTGCAAGTCCGAAAGCTAAGAAGAATCCGAAGAAAACTGTGCACAGTGCCAGAAGGATTGTAACTATCAAACCCTGCTGGAACATGTTGCCATAGGTAAGTATCTTTCCTATATTGGCCCAACTGATGGTCATAAAATATTCCTGCCTTTCAAAATAATGAAACTTTGTTTTGAAACATCATAGCATATCATAGGGATAATGCTATGAAAACTTTAAAACGTGAAAAATCTCCGGGACTTAGCCCGGAGAAAAATATTCTCTCGATTAGATGATATATGCTTAAAGTATCACCATTGACTTTTTCGGGACCGGATATCACACGGATACCCTGTGGTCAAGATTAGTTTGCGGCTGCCTGACCGTTTGCATCAAGCTGACCCTCGTAAACATTGTCGGTATCTGATGCAAGCTCCTGAGCCTTTGTGATGTACTCATCCATTGATCCGTCTGAAAGAACCTGGTTAACAACCTCATTAACCTTAGGGAGGAGATCACTGCCCTTCTTTAATGCGATGGCTGAACCCTCGGTGTCATACTCAACATCCCAGGCAATCTCTAACTCAGGATAGTTCTTGATGTACTGCTCGGCAACAGCCTTCTCAATGAATGCGCCCTCAAGCTTTCCGGTAACAAGCTCTGAGATAATGTCTGTAACCTTTGCAAGACCGATAATGTTTGCATTTGGTGTATTGGTTTCTGCAAGACCCATCTGGATAGAACCTGTCTGAGCACCTACAGGAAGCTTATCAAATGCAGCATAGTCCTTATACTTGTCAGCGTCTGCCTTTCTGATAACGAAAGCCTGTCCGCCTGAGTAGTAAACGTCAGAGAAGTCGAAAGTCTGTGCACGCTCAGGGCTTGGTGAGAAACCTGAGATTCCGAGGTCAATGTTTCCGTTCTGAAGTTCCATGAGGATACCATCGAAATCCATAGGAACTACCTGAAGCTCAAGACCCATCTCGTCAGCAATCTTCTGTGCTAGATCAATATCAAAACCTGAAAGCTCAGGAGTTCCGTTATTCATGTGGTAGAACTCATAAGGAGCGAAATCAGGTGATGTTCCGATAGTAAGCTTTCCTGCTGAAACAGTTGTGTAAGTCTCTTCACCTGCTGCCTCGGTAGCTGCTGTTGTGTCGGCTGCAGCTGCTTCAGTTCCTGCTGCTTCAGTTCCTGCTGCTTCTGTTGCGGCTGTGGTAGCTGCAGCTGTTGTTTCAGGTGCCTTTGATGAACCGCATGCTGCAAGTGAAGCTGCCATAAATGCTGCTGTCATAAGTGCTGTAAGACTCTTCTTCATAATATCCTCCTCAGAATTAAGAGCGACTGCTCTTTAGAATCGATACTTCATGATGATGAAAGATTTCATCACCTATACATCTCGGGTCAAATGTAATGAAAGATAAGTATATATAGAAATAAAACTTATATCTCTTTTCTAAAATATAACCTCGTTCTGTATGTTTTATGATTATAGTCTGTTTATTTATAAAATCAAGTATTTTTATTCAAAAAGATGCAATAAATTTGAATAATATGCAAAAATGCCTGCATAAACAGCCGTCTCAAGCAAATTTATGCAGACATAAAAGTATATAAACATGTTTACAGGTTATTTTTATTTAACCGCTTTTCATATTCCTGTCGATACTTACTTATCTGTATCCGGCTGCCTTAACGGCTTTTATACTATTCTTTGAATCTTTGTCACCATATCTGTAGAATTTATTCAACATAATAAGATAGTTGGTTCCATCCTTAAACTCTGAGTAGAATATAGTGGATGCACACTGGACATCATAGTAGTCATTGGACAGCTTCATATAGTTTTCGGAGAAATGTTTATCTGTAGGATTTAACTTACAGCTTGAGTATTCCACTGCGTCCACATCACCGTAGAAATATCTGAAGTCCTCAAACAGGCTTGTATCAGAGTAGTCCGCTACGAAATCCTCGTCACTTCCCATATAGTCATAGTATTCTGCTGTTACATTTCTGACAGTGGCATAAGCTGCATCTCCATCGTAAACGTACAGGAAATCATCACCGTAATCTGCATAGAAGCTATCGGGGTATTTGATCAGTGCCCCCATGTTCTTTGATCGCATCTTCCAGATTCCGTCTCCGTCGTATGCGAAATCGACATCACCATAGTGAGGATTACCGTAGGATCTGTTCATCTTTTCACCTGAAGCATCAGCTTTAATCTCTGTTTCAGGAACGTATGGAGTCAGAAGATCTCCTTCATCGTCCAGGAGTCTGACCTTGCTGGCAATCTGCATGATCTGTGGATCCTTGCCATTTTCTGTAAGCTCAATGGTATTTCCGTCGACTTTGAAAGAACCGTCTGAGGTTATATCTCCGCTCTTAAGGTCGTGAATCTCATATTTTCCGTTGTCATATAAATCAAGATACATATTATCGTACTTTTCATACTTCCAGCAGCCCACTACGTCTTTAGCGGTGTAGCTTAGTTTTTCTCCTGACTCAATGGCCTTTACTATGTCCTTATTTGGTTCTTTATCGGATTTTTCCTCTATTTTGTCGATATCTCCCGAATGGTCTTCCGCATCCTCCTTAAGGGTTTCCTTTGTGAGTTCCTTTGCTATGTTGTCCTTCTTTGACGCTGACTCCTCTTCTTTCTGTTTTTCGGTCGTTGCTTCTGTTGCAGATTCTGTTTCCGACTCTGTTTTGGCTTCTGTCTCTGCCACAGTCTCCTCCATGGCGCCGGCTACGGGAACATCAGTAGCACCGCAGGCTGATATATTAACAGCAGCCATAACACCAAGCATACCGAACAGCATCGTTTTAAAACATTTTTTCATTACTTCCACCTCTTAGTCATTATAAAACCAGTCCGTATAATAGGTGTTCTTATAAACATCCTCCAGTAAAAACCGGATTGCAGTATTGGCACCTTCCATACGGCAGTAGCCCACAGTTAAATTTTCCTTTGGAACAGTGATGGTATCACCCATTTGTCCGAAACTTGTTTCATTTCCGTCATAGCTGTGAATGGTCGCTACAAAGCTGAGAGTATCACCTTCCTTCAGAGATTTGAGATTACGGGTTACATCTCCGCCCTCAGTGTCCATCTCTTCAACGATCCAATATCCACAAACCCTGGCACTTCCTTCGCTTTTTTCCGGTTGAAGCAGTTCCACTCTGATCCAAATGTAGTCGTCATCATTAAGTATTGCCGGAACATAACCGAATGCATAAGCAGTTCCATCAGTCCTCATTCCAAGATCCTGCATATAGTATGGAACGAAGACATTATTCAGTGTCATCCAGACATTATGATAACTGGCAACAATATAAGAGCCGTTTTTATTCTCAGACCAGATATCAACCCCCATTTCCATAAAGTCTTTACCCGTATCAAGCCATACTTCCTGTCCGCAGTAAGTCATCTTATCCAGCTGTTCCGGAGTCATATCAATGACATTGGCCCCATCCATCTCTCTGTAGGGAATCATTTCAGGAAGTCCCAGATCAGTTAAGGATTCATATAGCTTTGCCATGTCCTGACGGTACCACTCCTTTTCTGCGTACTCATGTCCGTCTGTTGTTTCCCCCGCTGTCTGTGCCATGATGGTGCAGAATCCTGAAAGGCTGTCAGTATAAGGGGAATCAAATTTTAATGCATCAAACAGACCAAGCATCTGATCGTACTTTTCCAGGCTGCGGTCGGGAAAATACATGGCTAATCCATTAGCATTTTTCATATTTGATTTAAAATAGATCACCGCATCAGAAACCGTATTCTTCAGTTCATTCCCTTCAGGTATCGATGACTTTTCAGCAAAATCAATGATGTCAACCTGTTCATAGTTACCGTCGCCAAAGCTTCTTGAGTCGCTTCTTGCTTTAGCGATAGTGTCGTATGCCCTGTTGGTTATGGTCCTGTCAGCACTTTCGGCAAAGTCGATAAGCTTTCGGTAGACTTCTCCGATTTTTTTCAGATCAATCAAAGAGAGGGTATAAATGTCACCGCTCTCTTCATTTGAATCGGCAAAGTCATCTACTATCTGCATTCCTATTTTTTCCGGAGCGAGATTTGGATCCAAAAGGAGCTTTTGCACCCAGTTGGTATAGTACCATCCGTCTCCCGGCTCCATTTCTTCCGAAGCGATCAGATAGTCGGCAAACGGGGCCAGTGTGTATGCGGTTTCAACAGTTCCCATGAGGCATGCATCAAAACCAATGAAGTCAAAATGACAATTCACAGCTTCAAATGCTTTTTTCATCTGCTGAAGACGCATCATAAAGCCTGAGTACTGTTCGTCAGCACCGAAGCCCATGACGGAACCTCCGCCATGATTCCAAAGGATCAGATCATAATGGTCTGCGGGATAGGCATTGACACCCCAGTTCAAAAAATCTGCCAATGTCTCCGGCTTTGACATATTGGCAAGCTCTGTCTCATCTTTCAGTGTCAGTTCATGTGCGCCGACTTCGAAACGCTGGATTTTATCTGCGTCAATCGTGAAATCTGATCCCCACTTTCTGGATCCTCCGGTTTCAACCAGAATCTTTACGCTGCTATCACTTTTCCCGGTTGCTTCGATGGCATCCCCTATCTCCTGTAAATCCATGGTTCCCAGATTGTTCTCGGACTCCAGATTGGAACCAACCATGTAGATCAGAACTACTGTATCAAGATGTCCGTCGTATACAGTGATTTCCCGATCTGATAGTTTGAGTTTTGAGTCGCCTGATTCTTTAGTGTTCCCTTTCTTACCGGAAAGACCTCGTTTTACGTCCTGGTCTTCGACATCTCTGTCTAATGTTTCAGCAATAGAATCATTAGATTCTGATGAAGTTTCCGAAAAGGATTCAGAGGGAGAATCAGTGGATTTTGTATTGCATCCCGGGAGAGTGAAAATAAAAAAAAGCGCAGCTAAAAGAAAGGCTGTTTTTCTGATGTTGACTTCTCTTGAACCTGAACCTGTTGTGTTCAATGAACGTACCCGGAAGTCAGTGTCTGCCGGAAATATACCTTTGCCGATTCGTTTTGACATGCGCTTTCTCCTATGAATACCATCTCAGCCCCAGTTAAAGGGAATATGATGAAACACCGGACATTAACTACAAAAAGTATACTAAAACAAAATAATTTTTACATTATTATTAATTGTGAAAATATTGTCCGACGCATTACCTGTTTAATGATTAATAAAATCCGGAAATGATATATATAAATATTTGTAAAATCTGATAAATTTTAATTTGTGGGCATTTTATGGGAGATTCGCATTTCACCAAAGAAAAATGCTCGTGTACATCTCTGATTCTTTCAGATATAGGGATACATAAAGAAAGTGCGTTTGCCGGAGAAATAATTCTCTGACAACCGCACTGATGAGTTCAATATAAAAATGGTATGAGTCAAGGGGCCAAAGCCTGTCCCATATGACTTGTGGCAGATTCATTTAGGAATCCGGCGTGTAGCACCGGTCCTCGCGAAGCGACCTTTTAATGGACCGGTGTTCCCGGAGAGCACGAAGTGGAGCTTAAGCTTCATGGAAGTGCAGAATGCGGTGAAGGAGTGAGAGTACGAAGTACAAAACTCGTCTATTTGACTCACTGAATATGTATGTCATCCAATATTCTGTGTTTTCCATTGACCGACTCAAAAACCCTTATCTCACAATTTTTTGGTTTTGGTCTCCAGTAGATTCCATTTGACCTGTCCATGAGGTATCCGGAAAGAGGACGCATGATGCCGCCATGGCAGGCAACGAGAACATTCTCATAGTCCTTCTTCTCAAGATCTTTAAGAAAAGAATGACTTCGTTCTATCATCTCAGACAGCTTTTCAACTGATTCAGGCGCCGGAAAAAGCTCCGGGATGTACCAGTAAAGCATCATGGCAGGTCCAAGAAGATAATAGTTTTTAAGCTCATACTTTCCGAAGTCAGCTTCTATCAGTCTGTCATCGATGATGATCCCGGATCTGTCAACGTTACCAATGATAGAGCCTGTTACTATAGCACGATTCAGCGGGCTTGCGTAAACTGCATCAAACCTGATATCGCCTATCTTCGCTCTTGCGGCCTTAGCCTGTTCTATACCGGTCTCGTTCAGTGGCTCGTCGGTTCTCCCCTGCATAAGATGCATTTTGTTGTATCTTGTCTGTCCGTGTCTTGCTATCCAGATCTTCATTGATAAATGATTCCTTTCCTGAAATATAGTCTGAAAACAGACAATAGGAAACTTATATAAGATGACGTGAGTGTCAAAAGTATTTGCCACTCACAAATGATGCGCAGCACGCACACATTCGTGTGCAATGTGCTGCTGAACACTCATAACTCACGTCCTTTTGCTATGCAAAACGACTACGTTATTCGTGTTCGGGCGGGTCATAAAGTCTCAAATCAACGTGCAAGCACGTGATTTGGTACTTTTGACCCTTACATCATAAGATTACAAATAAAAAATAACCGCCACAGCCCCAACTGAACGGTTATTTCATCTAACTAATCATAAGGGCTGACCGTCTACGGAAAGCACCTCTTATATCCATAATAAATCAAGTTATACAGTATTTCAACAGTTTGCACAGAGCTGTTTGTTTTTTCTGTATTTCCCGTAGATATCCTGATTATATTCATTTTTCTGTCAACTCAATGAAATTTTTGAGTATTTTTGCTCCTTCCGGTGTCATGATGGACTCCGGGTGGAACTGCAATCCGTAAACATTGTCGGAGCGGTCTTCCACAGCCATAACCTCTCCGTCAGTTGTGATTCCGCAAACCGTAAGCCCGGTTTCCTTCAGGGTCTCCTTCACAACTGCAAGTGAATGATACCTTGCCACTTTGATGACTTCGGGAAGTCCTCTGAACAGCGGACAAGTGGTGTCAATCTTTGTGTCTGACTGCTTGCCGTGCATTAGCTTTTTCGCGTAGCTCACGGTTGCCCCGTATGTCATACATATAGCCTGTTCCCCAAGACAAACGCCTAATATCGGAAACTCACCTCTTAAATCACTTATGACTTCAGGACAAACACCGGAATCTTCGGGGCGTCCCGGTCCAGGTGAGATAATGATTCCATCAGGGTTCATCGCTCTTATTTCATCAACGCTTATGGCATCATTTCGAACTACCCTAAGGTCCGGCTCAATACTTCCCACCATCTGATACAGGTTGTATGTAAAACTGTCGTAGTTGTCCAGCAATAAAATCATAATGTTTCGCCCTCCTTTAATGCCGTCACTACTGCCGCGGCCTTATTGATGCATTCCTGATATTCCTTCTCGGGTACAGAATCTGCAACGATTCCCGCGCCGCTTCGAACAAACACCTTGCCGTTTTTCTTGTAGGCGATTCTGATGGCGATGCAGAGATCAAGATTACCGGTGAAGTCTATATAGCCGATACCTCCGCCATAGATGCCTCGTTTGTTGTTTTCGAGATCGTTTATGAGCTGACATGCGCGGATCTTTGGTGCGCCTGATAATGTTCCTGCCGGTAGTATTGAACCAACCGCGTCAAGTGCATCACAGTCATCTCTGATTTCGCCGCGTACGGTTGACCCTATATGCATCACGTGGCTGTAGCGCTCTATCTCATGATACTTCTCCACTTTCACTGAACCGAACCTGCTGATACGTCCAATATCGTTTCTTCCGAGATCCACCAGCATGTTGTGTTCGGCCAGTTCCTTCTCATCCTGAAGAAGTTCCTCCTCGAGTCGCTTATCCTCTTCTTCGTTTTTTCCGCGGGGCCTTGTTCCTGCCAGAGGGAATGTATGAAGTACCCCATCCTGAAGCTTCACCAGTGTTTCCGGCGATGCTCCGGCAACCTCAAGATCCGCACTTGAGAAATAGAACATATAAGGTGATGGATTAAGGGTCCTCAAAACCCTGTAGGTGTTAAGAAGAGAACCCTCATAGTCTGCCTCAAGCCTGTTGGAAAGAACAATCTGGAAAATGTCTCCTTCATGTATATAATGCTTTGCCTTCTCGACCATATCGCAGAAATGCTCCTTGTCGAAAAACGGCCTTACTTCGCTTAGTATTCTGCCGGGGTCTTCCTGGTTTGGAACTCCTGTTTTCAGGAGCTTGACAATGTTTTCTATTTCCATCTCGGCATTGCGATAAGCACTTTCGCCGCCGGAAAGTTTTACATCAACGATGACCATGATCTTCTGCTTCAGGTTGTCAAAAGCTATAACCTTGTCAAAAAGCATCAGGTCAATGTCATTGAAGTGCTCAGTATCCTCAGCGTCAAGATTCAGAGTCGGTTCATAATATTTGAGATAATCGTAGGAAAAATAGCCCACAAGTCCGCCGGTAAAAGGTGGCATCTCCCGCATTTTCGGCATCCTGTACTCGTCAAGGAGCTGGCGAATGTAATCGTCTGGGCGGTCGGTTTTTATATTGAGCCCACCGACCTTGAACTCGCCGTTAAGACAGGTTATCTCCATCTTCGGGTTAAATCCTATAAATGTATATCTGCCCCACTTGTCACGACCCTCAACTGATTCAAGCATGAAGACATGGTCGGATACATTCTTGAGAATCCTGAGTGCTGTGATGGGTGTGAGGAAATCAGACAGAATTTCGCAGGCTACGGGAATGTATTTGTAGCGTGTGTTGTTCCGGTACTGTTTCACTGTTTCATAAGATGGAATAATCATGTGAGAAATCTCCTTTCAAAGATCCCGCTGCGCTTTTTATAGTAGAGGTACCAAAACCAGCCTCGCCATTTGTGGCAGATTTTCTGCGAAAATCTGTCATGTAGCGTCGGCCCTCGCAAAGCGAGATTAAATGGGCTGACGTTCCCACCGCCTGGGGGGCATCCCTGATTCTTTTAGAATCAGGGATATATAATAAAAAACCCCGGCAGAATCAATTCTGATTCTGCCAGGGACGAATAATCTTCGCGGTGCCACCCTGCTTCACATACTATGTGCGCTTTGCGAGATACCAACATATCTCCGACTACTAACGTAAGCCTCACGTCACAGGATACTCGGCAAACTTCCTGATAGATCGGGACATCTGATCCGGTGCAGATTCTCACTGTACCGGATAACGAACACATCAAAGTTGTGTTCGGAAATCTATCATGTACTGCCTTTCATTGTGCCCTTAGCGGTCCATTTGCGAAACTGTAATTCTGCCGGATTCTCACCATCGCCGGCTCTCTGTGAGAGCATATTCCGTTTTATCTCCGCCTCAACGGTTTGTGGTTTCTATTAAATTAAGATAATTCTATGGTTGCTTTAAGTTGCTGTCAATGAAAATGCCCAAAACCAAACAGAACAATATTTCATATAAGCTAAAAGCAATATTCATATTGCTTTATAAACCACCAGAAAAATAACTGATTCTGATTATAATTTTCCTAAGAGCCTTCAATACCGGTCATCATATAGCAGAAGATTTCATTTCCATCCTTATCTACACCTACGAATGCATTACCGTCATTATAGGTCATGTAACCGTCGTAAACTCTCGGATAATTCTCTATAGCCATTACTTCATTCAGATTCTTGTCATAGACTTTGGAGGAGTCGCCGTTAGATTCTGACATTATGAGCAGCCATTCATTTGTGATACGGTCTTCGGATGGATTGATATATCCGTCATATTCCAGTCTGGACTTGAGATTTTCGTCGTAGATCCACTGATGGTTTGTGTCATTTTTATTATCATATTTAGTGACGCAGATAAACGGGATATCAGCTGTTCCCTCAATGGTATAGAACTGATATGCATAGTCTGCATCGTTAATGATATCCTTCTGACCATTCTTCAGATTCAGAATCCAGACACCGATGTGTTCCTTATCTCCGGTGCACGGGTCGTCTCTTGTGGCATCAGTGTAGGCAACAGGAATCTTATCCGCAAAATACCAGTTACCAAGATTGTCGGTGAAAAGCTCGTTTCCGTCATTGTCATAAACTGTCTGAGCCCAGTGTGAGTTCTCTACATATTCTCCGATATAGAATCCCCAATCGTAGCGACCCATGCTGTCATAGTACGGGAATGTCTTTATCAGTCTTCCATCATTATCATAGAGGAAGATTCCGGTATCCTTCTTCGCAAGGAAGTTGCCGTTGCCAAGAATGTTTATGAAGTCGTAGTTGTCCTTTACAACAGGATTGCCATTTGTATCTATGATAAATGCATACTTTTCATCACGGACAAATGCTCTTCCGTTTTCAAACGGCTGTGCATACTGATACGGTCCAAGAACGATTTTTCCGGTCGTTTCATCAATATAGTAGTAGCCGTCATTCAGATCAAATACGTAATAACCTTCACCGTAGGTTACGTCATCCAGAGAATATTCGTCCTGAAGCTTCTTTTCTATGGTGCCGTCATTGGCTTCAACCAGCTCCTTGTATGTCATGACGATCTTCCCCTTTGTATCATAGATTACAAAGTCAGTTCCTTCGCCCTTTGGTCTGCAGAGAACATGATCCTTCATGCCGGATATATAGCCATACTCAGGAGATACGAAGCTTCCATCCTCTGAGATGATCTGCTGGTGCGTCATGGATTCATCACCATAGTACTCTTCATCAGAAGAAACAGGAACGCCGGTTTCATCGTACTTTACGGCACGATAGTACGGCAGGTAATACTGGTTGTATGAAAGCGGATCATAGTAGTCCATCTTTTCTATGGAGTTATAAACCGGATCAGTTACCAGTCTTCCATTGATATCGAAGAAGCCACGCATATAGCCTGCGATATATGAGTAATCTTCATCATTGTCTTCGTTGCCGTAATTGTAGTACAAAGCACTTCCGTCATAAGGAAGAAGCATGCCGTAATCATTTCCCGGCTCCACTTCTGTAAGAGCACCGGCAGGGGCATCATTGAGACGTGTAAAATTTTCGGAATGAGGTGTTTTTCCGTCAGAAGCATTATCACCAAACGAAGACACATCCATGATGGAAACGTAGCCTTTTGAAGCGATGAGTCTCTGGCCGTCCTCAGTCATAAACCAGTCGTAGATCACTCTGGCACCTTTGGCACGTTCATCGCCCGGATCAGTGTCTTCAGGGATGACGCAGTAGTATGCATTACGATGAGGGTAGGTTTCATTTCTGATGGTGTCCGGATTTGGATCCACACCGTCAACACCTATGATCTTGAGCCCATTTGCCATCTTCATATCGTTGGCATAATAGTAAACGGAATAACCGATGGCATTGGCGGAATTGTCATAGGACTTTACTGCGGTCATAAGTTCTCCCATCTCAGAAGCGACAAGTCCTGACGGAGCCTCCATCATCTCTGTATCCTTCATAATGAGTTTCTTGATGAGAGCCTGTGAACCGGCGCCTTCATTACGCTGGAACGGAACTATCTCGGCATCGTTTCCGCCTACTTCTTTCCAGTTGGTTATCTTTCCGGTGTAAATGTCTTTGATCTGTTCGGTTGTCAGAGAATTTACCGGGTTATCTTCATTTACAACAAAGATAAGGGCGTCTGTTGCGAAATTTTCAATTTGGTATTTAAAGTCGGCTTCATCCATTTCTTCAAATACCTTTGCATTGGGTTCGCCTACGATAAGAATGTCAGCTTCTCCTGCAAGAAGATTTCTGAAGGACTGTGTTGTTCTGTTGAAGCGGCAAAGATCGGCAGTCTTCTCTGGTTCCTCGTTGAGAAGCACACCTGCAAGAGCCTTCCCCAGAGGAACTGTAGCGGTAGAACCGTCCATTCTGGGGAAATTCTCTCTTGTGAAATGATATTCCGGGAGCTTTATAGGAGCTGTAGATTTCTTTTCCTGAGAATCCTTTTTATCAACGTTCTCCGTGTTTTCGCCCTCACCGTCTTTTTTTGTGGTTTCGGCTGCATCTGAGCCTGCGACGGTGGTTTCTGCATTTGTGGCAGCCGGTTTTGTTGTGGTACATCCCACCATGGCAAGAGTTGTCATGGAAAGAATAAGTGGTAATAGATGTTTTTTCATGATACCTCCGTGGCTGGAAAATAATAAAGATGTAAGTAACGAAAGTTGATATCGAATCACTTTACACTCTAAGGGGAAAAAGCAACCCCAGGTGCGTCGGATAAAGGCATGATGCGCATAGCATACCGGTGTGCTATGCGCATCATGTATAAGTAGAAAATATCAGTAAACGCTCACAGCATTTTTACTTAATGGCTTCTGCAATGTCGGCACCAACCAGACGTCCGCTGGTGAATGCATAACCCATAGCTGCTCCGCCGTAGGTTACGTATGCCTTTGTTTCTGAAAAGAGAACACCCATACTGTCTGTACCAACTGCGTAGAGACCTTCCATAGGAGTTTCATCCTTGGCACTGAGAACCTGGAAATTCTCATTTACATTGAGACCGCCACAGGTTGAGTAGCACCATGAAGAGCCTACGATTCCGTAGTAGCAGTCACCGGTTACAGCTCTGAGATACTTGGGATCCTTTGCAAACTCGGCATCCTCGCCCTTTTCGCAAGCTGCATTGTAGGTCTCAACTGTCTCGGCGAGAGTCTTTGCGTCAAGCACCATCTTGTCAGCCAGTTCCTCGATGGTGTCAGCCTTGAAAACATAGCCTGCATCGATGGCTGCCTGAAGAACTGTGTCGGCATTGTCCATAGGAACACCGGCAGGGATGCTTGAACCATAGCCAAGGTAGCTTGTTGAAGGACCAGCAGGCTCCTCATCAAAGCCTTCCTTTATAAGTTTTTCAACCTGATCACGGCCGTAAATACTGTAGAAGTGAGGGCCTGAGATCCAGGGGTTAAACATTGAAAGTGCTGTTTCGGAAGTAAAACGCTTTGCATCCTTACCTACAGCAAGTGTGTCTGAAGAGATGGCCATGTTGAGTGGCAGATCACCTTGTGACCAGACTGCAGGACGACCAGTTGCGACACCTGTCTTGCCTTCGATCGGAACAGTCTCAAATCCCGGAAGGAATCCGTCAACACCACCAACGTGAACCATAGGAGCAACACTGATGTTGTAGGTTCCGGCACCGTTCCGGATAGCAGATTCTATCATCTTTCCGTCATCCTGGTGCTGTCCGAAGAGTTTCCACTCACCCTTGAGAGGATAGTAAGTGTCACTCAGGTACTTCTCTTCCATCTCACCGCTTCCGGCGAAACCGCCGGTTGCAAGAACTACGGCTTTGGCGTGGATGACATATTCCTTACCATCCACCATGCTGCGGGCCTTGGCACCGGTGATCTTACCGTCTTCAACGATGAGTTCGTAAGCTTCTGTTTCAAGCATGTACTTTCCGCCAAGCTTCTCGAAGTTTTCAACTGTCTTCCTGAAGAAATCCTCTGTCAGCTTCTTTCCGCCGGAAATCGGTGTATAGGCTGCCCATTTATTACCGACAAAGCCGCTTGCGGGATCAAACTGGAATCCATATTGGGTAAGCCAGTCATCGGTATATCCGCTTTCATCAAGGAAGAGTTTGACCATTTCAGGCTTTGCCTGTTGCTCCCCCTTATCATTTGTGGTGTACTCAAGCCATGCATCGTAGAGAGCGTCCTTATCGATGAGATCGTCGCCTGCCTTCTTTGTGATAGTCTCCTTCTTTATAGGATCATTCCACTCAGGAATCTCGGCTTCAACCTGGCTTGGAACATTGATAGCCATCGGTCCGCTGGTGAGAACAGCATTACCGCCCCACTTTGCAGCCTTGTCAATGGCAAGAACCTGAAGATCCTGTTCTGCCGAGCTAAGGGCTGCAGCCATTCCTGAACCGCCCATTCCGACAACCAGAACGTCGGTATCGATTTCTTCGGTTTCATTGCTCTTTGGAATTGAGTTGTAGAAAACACTGATGTCCTTTGCGTCTCCGCCACCTGCTGTGATGGCTTCTGTAACCGCTGCTTCAACCGCCTGCTTTACACCGTTACTGGTTGCGGTAGCACCTGAGACACCATCGATGGATACCGACTGATACTCAAGCATACGTGGAATCAGCTTATCTACCACTGTCTGAACCATTGCTTTGGTATCGGAAATGTTTTCCTGATCCACAGTGATGGCTTCGATTTTGTCTTCTGAAACTTTAACCTTGACTGATACAGGCTCGCTGATTCTGAAGCCGATTCCCTGAGCTTCGTACTCACCCGGCTTCATCTTTACAGTGACTTCAGATGAAACTCCCATAGCCTGATTGATACAGTCCTGAGCAGCTGTTTTGATAGCCTTACTTGTAAATGTTGCACCTGAAACTGCATCAACATCGGCACTCTGAGCCTCCATGATGGCATCAGGAAGACTTTCTATAGCCTTGCTCCCAACGCCATCAGTTTCTTTGTTACCCACGATCTTTACACCAGTGATGTTGTCAGCATCAAAGGTCATGGTAACTGTTACGTTACCCCCGAAACCTGCGCTTGTTGCGCTGTACTCACCTGGCTGATATTTTCCCTCTGTTTTACCTGAAGCTTCTGTTGCAGCTTCGCTTGCAGCCTGAGTGGTTTCTGCCGTATTTGCATCAGGTGGTACGTCATTACCTGAAGAACATGCCACGAGAAGTGCAAGGGGCAGTGCACAAGCCAGCATTTTTGTTGTTTTTCTCATACTTTCCTCCTAATGTTTTGTACAAATCTGATAAAATTTTATCATCTATTTTTCATAATAAAAAGGAAATTTCTCTAAATGATTATGGAAAGTATTGAGTTTGGAATAATTCATTATTTCATCAAGGTGCAGATAATCATGGTCCTGAGCGATAGCAACAAATTCATCACCGCCTATACGATATACCGGACTATGTTTGAAGTAATCACAAATGAGTGAGCAGCCATCTTTGATAAACTGATCTCCTGCCTGATGACCTAAAGTATCATTTATGGTTTTCAGTCCGTTCAGATCAAATACGATTATAGCGAAATCCGGTGATTCGTTTTCTTCAATGAGGCTGTTTAGTTTTGCTTCAGCATCGATATATGCGTGTTTATTCTTTACACCTGTAAGAGGATCATAATTGGCTATTTTGCTCATTTCTGCCAAAGTCTTATAGTAGGTCTGATCTTTTCTGATTTGTGAATCGGTATCTATGATACCGATGATAAGGCTACAGTTACTACGCGTTTATTTATGAATTGATAAACTGCTACAGGTATACTGCTGTTTTCGATCAATTGTAATACTTCGGGGTTATATGAATACTTTTCCATACTGTTTAATACTATTTTATAGTGGTTATAGTTATGCATCCCACGTATGTGTACTGATGACATCGTCATCATCCTGCTCATACAGTTTTTTTTGACCGGTATTGTGTTTTGCACGTTTTACCTTCAGGGCTTCAGGAGTGGATTCTGCGCGGACGGTGCTTTTATATACTTTTTCACCCTCTTCTGTGACAGTTTTCTCTCCTGTTACACCTGCATCTTTAGACTTGTGAGAACTTCCTTTAATTACCTGTTCCCTATAGTCTTTGTTATGGGATAATGTTTTTGCTTCGTCATCGTCATAAGCATGTCTAAAGCTGTCCTTTGTGTCATCTGTGGATGCGTTTACGTCATTTTCAGAATGTGAAAGGCCGGTTTCTTCAGGTAATCTGCCATCACTGTCTTCATGATATTCAGTTTCCTCTTTTCTTCCTGCATTTCTAAGCTCTTCTTCTCTTGCTTCTCTGATTTCTTTCTCGGCTTTACGTTTTTCTGCATCTGTCGGAAGCTTTGCATACTCGCCCTTTTCGACATATGTTTTGAAGATAGTCTGCTTTTTCATCAGTTTTCTGTATTCAGCTGCGCAGACAGCCATTTTATCTGCTTCCGATACATTTGGATTGTTGGATACCGAATTGACTTTGCTGAGTGCGGCGTTGCATTCGTCTGCGATGACACGCTGAGTTTCGTCTTTGGTTCTGGCAGCACGCAGCTTCTTTTCAAAACTTTTCAGTTCTTCCTTTTCAGCCTGAATCTCGTTATAGAGCTTTGTATCCTTTTGCCTTATGTAATCAAGTTCATCGGGAGACAAATTTCCACCGTACATATATTTGAGTCGGATCTTTGAAAGCTTGTCATCGGATTCATCATTTTGCTGAGACTGCTTAAATGCATCTTCAATTTTTTGAGCTTCTGATTGAATCATGTCACGTATCTTATCAGAAGTCGTTCTTGTGTCATATTTTACAGTTTTAGTTTCCTTTGATGTGAAATCACTTTTGGTCTTCCTCTGCTGCCATTTTTGCTTCATACTTTGGGTCCTGGAATAGTTTCCAATACTCCCGTAACGAGTAAAAAAAGATAGATCTATACTCATAGCAAACTCCATTCCCTTGTAAATGGCATAACTGCCGTTCCTTCGGCAGATAACACGAAATTGTGCTTTGTATCGATAACCAGGCTGCGTATACGCTTAAGGGCACACTTCGCCCGTTTCATTACAATCTGTATCGGCATTTTTCTAAAAAATAAAAGACTCAATGCCCGAAATCACAGGAATTGAGTCTTCGTATGTTTAATAATTGTCTTTATGCTGCATTGGCAGTTCCTATAAGTCTTGCCTGATACAAGGTATGTCTGAGTGCAGGTCCGAGTATGAGAATCAGAACATTTTTGAGTAATGTCGTAGGAATGAACGGAATCACACATGCCGCGAGAGCTGCACCTAAGGTGTTGTGTGTCATGGTCATGAACCAGAGAACTCCGATTCCGTAATTCAGAATATTACCTATAAGTATTCCGGAAAGTATGAGGGCATAATATATAATGATTTTTCCGGTGCCTTCTCTTTCACCGGAAAGCTTCACTGCCATCTCATAGAAAAGCCCTGCGGACAATGCAATAAACGGGAAAGAAATGATAAATCCGCCGGTTACCCCAAGGATACTTCCAAGTCCTCCTGAAAGACCGGTAAATACAGGAACACCTATGGAACCTAAAATAACATATGAAAGAGCTGAAAAGAATCCCCGTCTGCTGCCAAGAACTATTCCCGCAACAGGAATGATAAAGGTCTGTAACGTCATAGGAACTCCGCCGGGAAGCGGTATATTGAACTGACTGACTACGGTGATGACTGCTGTGAACAGCGCTATAAGACAAAGATCCAAAGTTTTTGTGCTTTTCATGATGTGCCTCCATGTGCATGATGTCGGTCCGTTGATGATTCGCTTAGTAACAGGCTGACTTGATCAATAAAATGATGTAAGGGTCAAAATTTGGAAAAAATTTTCAACGAGACAAATATATATTCCTTCTTGCAAAATGTCAACCTATAAATATTCTCAGGTTGACACCGCGTAAAGAAAATTAATGTATGTGGTTAACATTTGTCGGAGACACTTTGCATTTTAGCCTGAAATCGGTGGTTAGATACCTTTATATCAGTTATAATCAAAAAGAATACTTGATGAATGCGGATTGTGAAATCAGGTGATTACCCAAATGGCTTACTATTCACTTATAATGTGTCGTTTGAATATTGTGAATATGCCAGGTAAATAATACCCGGGCGCTTTTTCATCAGGAAAACTTTGATATCACAGGAGGAATATATGGATTACCAGTCAAGATATAACGAATGGTTAGATAAGATCGATGATACAGATCCGTTAAAGCAGGATCTTATTTCTATAAAAGATGATGAAACTGAGAAGGAGGATCGTTTTTATCAGGATCTGTCTTTCGGAACAGCCGGACTCAGAGGCAAGGTTGGTGCAGGAACGAACCGCATGAACTTTTTTACAGTAGGTAAGGCTACTCAGGGAATTGCGGATTACATCATTGCCCACGGTGAAGAAGCTATGAAGAAGGGTGTTGTTATCGCCCATGACCCGAGACATTTCTCAAAGGAGTTTTCAGAGCTTGCGGCAGGAATATTTGCAGCCAATGGTATAAAGGCATATACATTTCCTGCTCTTCGTCCGACTCCGGAGCTTGCATTTATGGTCAGCCGTCTCGGAACAATTGCCGGTATAAATATTACCGCTTCTCATAACCCAAAGGAATATAACGGCTACAAGGCTTACTGGGAGGACGGCTGCCAGGTATCAAGTGAAGTTGCTGACGGTATGCTTGAGAAGATCAATGCTGTTGACATCTGGACAGGCGTTAAGAAGTCTGATTACACTGAGGGCGTTAAAAGAGGAGCTATCACAGTACTTGGTGAAGAGTATGACAGAGAGTATCTTGATAAGGTAATAAGCTTAAAGATTCACGATGGTGACGAGCTTGACCTTGATATCCCGTTTGTATACACACCGCTTAACGGATGCGGTTCCATACCTTTCCGTGAGATGCTTAAGGAGCGTGGATTTAAGAATTGGAAGATAGTTCCCGAGCAGGAGATGCCGGATCCTGACTTCAAGACAGTCGGATATCCGAATCCTGAAGATCCAAAGGCATTTAAGCTGAGTGAACAGTACGGTCGTGAGTTCGGCGCTGAACTTCTCATGGCTACAGACCCTGATTCAGACAGATTTGCTATTGAAATCCGTGATGCCGAGGGCAACTACATTCCTCTCAACGGAAACCAGACAGGCTATCTTCTGGTAAATTATATCCTTGAGGGGCATAAGACAGCCGGTACTCTTCCTAAGAAGGGCGCTATGATCAAGTCTATCGTGACCTCTACTCTCTCGGATATCATCGCTAAAGCTTATGGTGTTGAGATGTTCGAGACACTTACCGGTTTCAAGAATATCTGCGGAAAGATACCTTATCTCCATGAGAATGGCTATACATATCTTTTTGGTTATGAGGAGTCGGTTGGCTATGCAGCATGCGAGGAAATCCGTGACAAGGACGGTATTTCAGCCGGAATGCTTGTGGCGGAAGCCGCTGCCTACTATAGAAAGCAGGGAAAGACACTTTGGGATGTGCTTCAGGAGATTTACGCAAAGTACGGTTACTTCGCTGAGGATGAACCAAACCTTGTTCTGGAGGGAATCCCGGGTGCACAGCGCATCAAGCGTATGATGAGCTATATCCGTGAGAACCATCCTGCTGAACTTGCAGGCTCAAAGGTAGTAAAGGTCATCGACTACAAGGACGGATATGAGGATATCCCGGCACAGAATGCCATCAAGTTCTTCCTGGAGAATGGTTCATGGTTTGCCATCAGACCAAGCGGAACCGAGCCAAAGATCAAGTTCTACATTTACTCAAATCAGGATTCCAGAGAGCAGGCGCTTGCTGTGAACAGACAGTTGAAGGATGAGATACTTGAAATGATAAATGCGGTTGAATAATATGACATAAGTGCCATAAGTCTATCTCCCGTTTGTGCTTGCACAAAAATGGGAGATAGACTTCATGACACGCCCCACATGGAGCACGTAAGGACGCTTTCTGCGGACTGGGAGTGCGGAATGTGGGAGAATCGTGATAGCGCTATGCGCGGAACGATTCGATGTCGATTTTTGACACTCACTGATGATGCGCAGCACACACATTCGTGTTCGGGCACACTTAAGTGCGAACGGGACGAACACTGCAAGCGGGATGTGCTCTCAATTGAGTGAGCCGGCGCCCGCCCTTACAGTTTCTGAATTGAATTAGTCAGATTGATCAAAACAACTAAGGAAACACTGATTAAATAAGTGTTTTCTTATAGCCTCCGGAGTATGGCACGGATTTTCAAGGGAAATTGATGCTTTGCATCGAAAATCCTGCCGGGGAAACTCTTTAATCAGCGTTTCCTGAGGTAAAGGGAATTTGTGGTATTACCTAAACGAAATTGAAGAGCTTTCAAGCATGTGTTAAAATTATATGAGTGGCATCTGTATGCCACTCATATTCTTTTTTATTCTATCTATCCATATGGTAAAGAAATCGGAGAAATCATGAAAAAGATCAACATCGGAATGCTTGGCATCGGAAATATAGGAAAGGGAACATATCAGACTCTTGAGATGAGCCGTTCAAAGATAGAACAGTCTACAGGTATGTCTCTTGAGATCGTAAAGATCCTGAATCGTCACCCTGAGATTGACAGGGGTATCGATATCCCAAAGGAAAAGTACGTAACAGACGCGTATGATATCATCAATGACCCGGATATAGACATAGTTGTGGAGCTTATCGGCGGTATCGAGCCGGCCACTACATTTATGGCAGATGCATTGAAGGCCGGAAAGCACGTGGTTACTGCCAACAAGGCGGCTATCGCAGCCAACGGACAGATGCTCCAGGATCTTGCTTACAAGAATCAGCTGATGCTTCGTTTTGAAGCAAGCGTTGCGGGAGGAATTCCTATCCTCAATGCTATCTCCAGTGCTCTTATCTCCAATGAGTTCAGTCAGGTACAGGGTATTCTGAACGGCACAACCAACTACATACTTACAAAGATGGCTGAAAACGGAACACCATATGAGGAGGTTCTGAAGGAAGCACAGGCCAAGGGATTTGCAGAGGCTGATCCTACAGCTGATGTTGAAGGAATCGATGCAGCAAACAAGCTGTCCATTCTTATATCTCTTCTGTTTGGTATAGGCATCAAGCCTGCAGATATTCCTACAAAGGGTATCACCACCGTGACCAGTGAGGATATCGCATTTGCAAAGGAGTTTGGTTACAAGATAAAGCTTCTTGCCACCGCTCATAACGAGGAAGGAAAGGTCACCTGCAATGTAGAGCCAACGCTCGTTTCAGAGAATCATCCTCTTGCCAATGTTAATAACGAGTTCAATGCCGTATATATCACAGGCAATGCTGTTGACAATCTTATGTTCTACGGCCGCGGAGCCGGTCCGCTCCCTACAGGAAGTGCGGTTATCGGTGATGTGGTAAGTGTTGCGAGAAAGATTGAAAAAGGTGCCGCTTACGATCTGCTTCCTCATCTCAGATATGATGCGAATCTTGAGTTCGCCGGTGAAGGAGCACATCAGTACTATATCCGCTGCCATGCTGTGGATCATCCGGGAGTTCTCGGTCAGATCGCTTCTACCCTCGGTGTTTACGGTATCGGTATCAAGACCATGATGCAGCGAGCCGGTGACAATTCAGGCGGAACAGTTCCGATGATCTTCATTGTTTACGATATCGACAAGAGTATTCTAAGTACTGCACTTAAGGTTCTCGTTGAGAACAGATCAGTTT
This sequence comes from Oribacterium sp. WCC10, assembly GCF_900113415.1. GTDB lineage: Bacteria > Bacillota > Clostridia > Lachnospirales > Lachnospiraceae > Oribacterium. The sequence continues at coordinate 45,417 of NZ_FOPH01000015.1, forward strand.
CTTCTGTTGACAATGTTTTAAGAGTTTTGAAATCCTGAGAAAAGAACCATCCGCGAATGCGGATGGTTCTTTTTAATACTCTTCCAGCCTTTTCTTTTTCATTCTGGTGTATGCCAGATTCACCACATCCTGTACAGTGGCCGCTTCAGAAGCTCTGGCGATTCCATAATCTGCATGAACAGAACATTTAATGCCATTAAGTAAAGTTATGGCATGAATTTCCGCTTCTGCTCTCTGTACCAGATCTACCATATCATTGAAGCTGGTGGTGGCTTTACAGATGGAGAACTGTCCTCCGCTGGTTCTCGCCAGTATGAAACTGTCCTTGAATGTTGCTCTCAGTATATCTGCAACTCTGAGCAGAAGTTCCTGAGAAGCGGTATCGCCATAATCCTCCTGTATATCTGTATATTCCGCTACGTCAAGAACCACGTGCATATAGTTTATGCGATTCTTCCGGTAATTATCGTTAAGTTCAAGCGATGCGATCATCAGTCCTCTTCCGTCCATGAGTCCGGTGACAGGATCCACGAGGTTAAGATTTCCCGAAGTATTACTCTTCGACTGCATCTCTTCCATATCTAAAAACGATCCCATGATTCCATATATCTTTCCCCTGTGATATAGAGGATATTTAGTCATGGCGATACGATGAACCACGCCCTTAACGATAGTCTGTCTGATGGCCTCATGCACAGATTCCCCTTTATTTAGTATGGACATATCTGTTTTTCTGGAAATGCTGCTGTCCACATGCCATCCGATCTCCTCATTGGTTTTGCCGATGATCTGATCCGGAGTCATACAGTAATAATCGTAAAATGCCTTGCTGGCACCAAGAAATCTGAAGTTTCTATCCTTCCAGAAGAACTTGACGTCACTCTTGTTGATCAGGATATCCCAAATGTTTCCGGAAACGTCCAACTCCTGCTCGTCATTTCTGTAATTGTGCCGAACAAGCCTTTCCACGATGGCCATGGCAGAAGGATCGTTGATTATGGCCGGCTTGCTGCTGACCAAGAGCTTGTGAGCATTGGAGCCACGGAAGGATGTAACGGTGAATTCGGTCCATTCGTAGCTTCCGTCTATCTGACGCATGCGGAATAATGCCGAGAAATTGCCTCGCTGGTTCACCTTTAGAGAGTCTTGTACATTTTGGGATGATACAAACTGTTTCCATCTCTCCTGTTCTGTAGGATGAATGTACTGAAGAACATGTTCAGAATAATACTTCTCTGCATCATCAATAACATCCCCTACTTTTTCTGAAGGAATGTTGCTTGCGATAATACTTCCTTTATGTTCATTGATGTCAACATAATGAATACTGTCATAATTGAACATGATCTTCCTTGCTATGATATCAAGCTCAGAAGTATGGCTTCTGTCATGATCGTATACAAGGTTATCCATGGAAGTATAGAGAATATAGCTTTCATTACTATCGGCTATGATCTTGAAGGAAAGCTTGTAATAGTTGTTATTGGCAAGGAAAGTCATATATTGTCCGGAATTAAGTTTTTTGGCCTTGAACGCCAGATCTCTGCATTTCCGTCCTTTTGGACTCTCCGGCATATTCATGTCAGCCTCTATTGCTTCAAGATCTTTGTAACCGGCTGTAAGAAGAGTTCTGTTGAACTCCTCATTGCTGAAAAGTCCCTTAAATGTGTTGCCGTCAAACAGGAACAGTGCTGCCGGTGTATCTACTATTACATTTGTAAGACCGGCCTTATCATACATGATAGAGTAGTTGCGGGCTTCCCACTTCATGCTTCTGCTCTGAAGGAGGCTTAACATCTCTATGTGATGCATGGCTTTTCCGAAATACAGTCCCTGAATCTTTTCACAGCCAACACTCTTCAGAAACTCCAAGTGTTCTTCGGTTTCTACCCCTTCTGCCAATGTATGCATTCCTAGTTTTTTGGCCATCTCAATGATCATGGATACGATGGTTTTGGCTCTGTCATTGAAATGCTGGAAGAAATCCAGATCTATCTTTATCTCGTCAAAAAAGAAATCCTTGAGGAAATTAAGAGACGAGTATCCGCTTCCGAAATCATCCATGATCACGGAAAAACCTTCATCGTGGAACCGGCTGATGGCTGTACTGATGGCACCATCATCAGAAACTATGGAAGATTCAGTGATCTCAATGCTGATGAGATTTTTTCTGATGCCGTACCTGTTCACCACTTCGGACACAACCTTCACAGGATCATTGATGACGAAATCTGTTCTTGAGAAATTGACGGAAATGGGAACTACCGGCAGGTTCTCATCCTGACGTTTCCTGAGTATTTCCGCCACCTTTGTGATCATGTAGTTGTCAAGTTTATAGGATATCCTGTTCTGTTCAAGAAGGTAAATGTAATCCCCCGGGGTCATCAGTCCGTAACGGGGATCTTTCCAACGTGAAAGAGCTTCGAAACCGCAGAGTTCCCCTGTCAGAGTACGTACAACGGGTTGAAGATATACCTGTATCCACTCCTCTTCTATGGCCTGATCAAGGTGTTTTATGATATAGTCCTTTTTTGTGTTTTCATCTGCAAGTTTTTCATCGAACCACACAAAACCGGAATTATAGTTACTACGTAAAGTATCACAGGCCATACGTGCTCTGTCACAGGCGATGTCCACGGAAGTGGAGTCATTAACAGAACAGATACCCATACGTACGGGCAGAGTATGACCGTTGTTTATGTTCTGTATCTGCTTGATGATTCCGTCAAGCTCGATCTCAATGCCTACAGCTCTGGTGAAAACATAATACCTGTCTTCACCGAAACGGGAACAATGCTCATTTCCGAAATGCTGTTTCAAAATGTCAGCAATCTCGCAAAGAAGCCTGTCGCCCTCTTCCTGACCGTAGCTGCTGTTGAATCCCTTCATATCCTTGAGATCAAGCGTAATAATAACAGCCTGGTCGTATCTTTTAAGAAGATCAGGTATGTCATTACCTGCTTTTTCCAAAAAAGAACTACGACAAAGGAGCCCGGTGAGAGTATCGTACTCCAACCGAACCGGCATATTGAATCTATCCAAAGTTTTATCTATATCATCAAGCTCAGTTATATTTACTGATTCATTCATATCTTGATTATGTGCTCCTGAAAAAACTAAAATTATCAACGAGCGTTAAAGTAACAGATGTTCCAAAGTATTAAAAATCACACTTTTATTTAGGACACACCTATCCTTTTTTAATCTATCAAATGAATCATCACAAAAGTGTCACAAAAAATAATTCTTCTATAACCGGAAAGCATAAGACACATTCGTAAAAGCAATACCCGGAATGGCGCCTTTTCATGCTGTTTGTGACAGTACTGTGATGAAAACTCTGCTAGGATGAAGGAACAAAATTCTTTTTACGATTAAAGGATAGTAAAACGCGGTTTTGCCGGTGATATTGCCGGAAAACGGCATGTAGATTCAGTACTTTCCGAATGATATATATAATCATATCGGAAGGTTATCAGAATGGGGGTCAGACATATGACGAATTTCAATATGATACAGGATATATTTGTAAGTGTTTTTCCTTTGATTTCAGTTGCATTATTGGGCGCATTGGTGACAGGGATTATCAGAAAGACAAAAGAACCTGAAGCAAAACCGGTTAAGGTCAGGGTAAGAAAAGAATACAGAGACTGATTTAGAATTACGTGGAAGTACTTTGGAAACAGTTTTCCACATAAGTTCATTTACTCTTCAAAAAAATCCGGGAGATGAAACAAGTTGTTCATCTTCCGGAGTTTTATTTTGCTGATTACTTGTTATCCGGTGTACCGGGTATACGCTGATTAAAGCGTTTCTTGCCTGAAATTCGATATCCTGCAACAATTTCCCCTGAAAAAATGTACTCCGACGTAAAAGCACTGAGAAGTGTTTATATATTTCTATGTACGCCTTAAATACCTGCTCCACATTCGCCGAAGAACTGCTCTGCTTCCGGCGTGTCAGGAGAATAAAGGATACGACTTCCTGCGGGCACAGAGCTGACGATCCAGGTACTTGCACCGATGACGGAATTATCACCGATGTAGGTATTACCGCCAAGTATGGTGGCATTGGCATAGATGACTACATTGTTGCCGATGTTAGGATGACGTTTGATATCCTTGACAGGATTGCCGTTTTCATCCACCTCAAAGCTCTTTGCACCGAGAGTTACTCCCTGATAGAGTTTAACATGATTTCCGATAACCGTCGTTTCGCCTACTACGATACCTGTTGCATGATCAATGAAGAAATGCTCTCCGATCTTTGCACCAGGGTGAATATCAACACCGGTCTTTTCATGGGCAAATTCCGTCATCATACGTGGAATAAGCGGAACATGCATGTCATAAAGAATGTGAGCAATTCGATATATCGCTATAGCTTTGAAACCGGGGTAGCAGAGAACTATCTCTTCACGGTTTTTGGCAGCCGGGTCACCGGCGTAAAATGATTCGATATCTGTGAAAAGTATCTTTTTAACCTCTGGGATACTTGTCATAAATGTTTCTGTAAGCTGTTCAGGGTCAATACCCTGAGTCATATTTCCCGTGGCCTTAAAGGCTATCTTTATCTGAGATTCAAGTCTCCTGGCAATGGATTTTAGATTGGTTGATTCCTTGGTATAAAATCCCCCCGGAAACATCAGTGAAAGAATATCCATAACTATGGATCGTACTTCCCTTATCTCAGGAACTTTTGTTTTGAAGGTACCTACAGTATCTATTTCTTGCTGCAACTTTGCTAAATTTATCATCTTACATCCCTATAAATGAAAACAATCTCTGTGAACAGTTACGCGTTCCATTATAGCATCAAGTTAGATGATACATCAAATCACTTACTCAGTGAAAAGCGGTGTTGAGTAATATCTGTCTCCACTGTCAGGAAGAAGTGCTACGATTGTCTTTCCTTTATTTTCAGGTCTCTTTGCAAGATCAATGGCAGCATGAAGTGCGGCACCGGAAGAGATACCGACAGAGATACCTTCCTTTCTTGCGAGAAGCTTTGCGGTTGCAAATGCATCCTGACTTGAAGCCTTATATACTTCATCATACACCTTTGTATTGAGAACATCAGGTACAAAACCTGCTCCGATTCCCTGAATCTTGTGAGCGCCGGCCTTGCCCTCAGAGAGAACAGGTGAATCTTCAGGCTCAAGAGCTATTACCTTGACATCAGGATTCTGCTCTTTCAGATACTCTCCTGTTCCGGTTACTGTTCCGCCGGTTCCTACTCCTGCAATAAAAATGTCTACCTTACCGTCAGTATCTCTCCAGATCTCCGGACCGGTTGTTGCCTTGTGTACTGCCGGATTTGCCGGATTAACAAACTGTCCGGGTATGAAACCTCCCGGGATCTCACTGGCAAGCTCTTCTGCTTTTGCGATAGCACCCTTCATACCCTTGGCACCTTCGGTAAGCACAATTTCGGCACCGTAGTTCTTGAGAATGCTTCTGCGCTCAACGCTCATTGTCTCCGGCATGGTAAGAATGATTCTGTATCCCTTTGAAGCTGCAATGGCAGCAAGTCCGATACCTGTATTGCCGGATGTAGGCTCGATGATGACTGAACCTTCCTTAAGAAGACCTTTTTCCTCAGCATCCTCTATCATAGCCTTTGCGATACGATCCTTGACACTTCCTGCCGGATTCAGATACTCAAGCTTTACAAGAACTGTAGCCTCAAGACCAAGCTCCTTTTCGATATTTACAACCTCAACGAGAGGTGTATTTCCAACGAGTCCAAGTGTTCCCTTATAAATGTTTGCCATAACTTATTCCCCTTTATATTTTGATTTATATTTTTTTCAATATTCAATTTTTATTTATTTCGAAAGTCGTGTTGATGCAATGAGGTTTGATGTCATTCTGTCAAAGATTTGCAGATTTATGAAGTCAGGATATAAAAAAGCCCGGAAGATTATCTCTTCCGGGCACTTAACTTCGTTAAATCAAGGCTTCACATCAGCATGAACATCGACATGACAATAAAAGAGCCTCTTTAAACGCCCGGGTATCTGTCATGCAGCAACAACACTGGTTAATTCTGTTTTCTGCTATCATTACGTTAAGCATCGTTCATGCCTCCATGTGTTATATAGAATGTCGGGAGTGATAAGCATTGTTAATTCCTACCGAATCACTCTGATATAACAATCATATAAGCTTTTTTTATTGATGTCAACGATTTAGATATTCCGTGTGAGTATACATGATATAACTTGATTCATTTTACAAGCTTCACAAACTCATTTTTCTCAAGACTTTTCATATAGACGCTGAGTCTCTCGTATAGAGGTTCCGCTTCTTCCCCGAAGTGATCGTGAACCATCTGACCTATTTCATATACACTTTTTTTACCATCTATACATCCGAAGATAAAGCTTCCCATACCTTCTATGTGAATATATGAAATCTTTGGCTTTTTGAAGAATTTTTGCGCCAGTCTGTTTGTGAAGCCTTTGTTTTCCATTTCAACTATGACCTCCCCGGACTCGGAGCGAGTCCAGCGGAGGTCATTGTTTATCTCATATATACGATCTAAAAAATTATTATTTTGCATTTTTCTTAACCATAGCTGCCTTAAGTACCAAAGCAGAAACGATGATAATGAGAACAAGTGCAGGGATGTTTCCAGAAGGAACCATTGCACTTAAGTTAATACGATCAGTTACTCCCATAACTGTGAGAACTGCAAGGAGTACACCGATGATACCCTCTCCGGCGATAAGTCCTGAACAGAAAAGGATACCCTTTCCGGACTCTCCGTTCTCCTTACCGAACTTCTTGTCTGCAAAGAGCTTGATGAGACCACCGATCATGATGGTGGATGAAAGCTCAAGAGGAAGGTAAAGACCAATTGAAACAGGAAGTGCGGCAATACCAAGTATCTCAACAGAGATGGAAATGAATGCACCGATAAAGATAAGTGCCCATGGAAGGTTACCGCTCATTACACCTTCGATGATCATCTTCATCATAGTAGCCTGAGGAGCAGCGAGCTTGTCTGAACCAAAGCCGTAAGCATTGTCCAAAAGGATCATAACACCACCGATGGCAAATGCTGCTGCAACTGTACCGATGATCTCACCGATCTGCTGCTTCACAGGAGTAGCACCAAGGATGTAACCGGTCTTGAGATCCTGAGAAGTATCACCTGCCATACATGTTGCGATACAGATGATAGAACCGATGGCGATGGCGCCCTGCATACCCATAACACCTGTATCACCTGCTGCCTTAAGACAGATTGTAGTGATAAGGATGGTGGCAATGGTCATACCTGAAACAGGGTTGTTTGAGCTTCCTACGAGACCAACCATACGTGATGAAACGGCACTGAAGAAGAAACCGAATACAACGATGAGGATGGCGCCGAGAAGTGTTACAGGCTCAACAGGAACGATCCATATTGCAAGTATGATAAGCACGATAGTGCCGAGAACAAGGCGGATGTCCATGTCGATGGCTGTACGCTCGTTTGTAACCTTACCTGCATTTGAAATGCTCTTAACTGAATCTATAAATGTTCTTACGATAAGAGGGAGTGTCTTTATAAGGCTGATGATTCCGGCCGCAGCAACTGCACCGGCACCGATATACTTGATGTAGTTTGACCAAATGGCTGAAGCGCCGCCTGTTGCATAAAGCTCTGATACAGAAACGCTTGCAGGATACATCACCATGTCTCCACCGAAAGTTGCGATGAGAGGAATCAGCACGAACCAGCCAAGAACACCACCGGCAAACATATATGCAGAAATTCTTGGTCCGCAGATGTAACCTACTGATATAAGTGCAGGATAAACCTCTGCTGACAGCTCGGTTTTAAGTGCATTGATCTTTAATGTTACAACACCCTGAACAGCCATAAGACCGTCAACGATGAACTTAACCAAAGCACCAAGTCCCATTCCGAGGAATACTGACTTTGCTGAGGAACCGCCCTCTTCTCCTGCGAGAAGTACTTCAGCACATGCTGTTCCTTCAGGATAAGGAAGTACGCCATGCTCCTGAACGATAAGTGCATTACGAAGCGGTACCATGAAAAATACACCTAAAAGTCCGCCGAAAAGAGCAGTGATAGTTATAGCTACAAGTGAAGGCTTGTCCATGATGCCTTCCTTGGCCCAAATAAAAAGAGCCGGCATGGTAAAGATAGTTCCGGCTGCAAGTGACTCACCTGCTGAACCGATGGTCTGAACCATATTGCTCTCAAGAACTGAATCTTTATTCAGAATAACTCGGATAACAGCCATGGAAATAACTGCTGCCGGGATAGATGCAGATACTGTCATACCAACTCTGAGTCCCAGGTAAGCATTGGCTGCACCAAAGATTACTGCAAGGAAAAGTCCCATGACAATGGATGTGACCGTCATCTCCGGAATAACCTTATCCGCAGGGATATACGGTTTGAATTGATCGTTCATAATTATTAAATTTCTCCTATCTTTTTGCGGTTGTTCCATTATATATGTACTTTAATAACAAGACAATCTAACAAAATGCCTATTTTATAACTGCATATTTATGTAGATATATGAATTATTTATAACCGTGCAAAGTTTTAAAGCTTTAAAGTTGCGTACCGGCATAGTAAATAAAAAGAGATGCCGCGTACGACATCTCTTGATTGAATCGAAGTTCTATTCAGTTAATGCTTTAACTTCACTTTCATTCTACTCATTCTCTGCTCCTGTTGTAGTTCCATCCTTAAGGTGTATGATCAGTCTTCCGGTGCCTTTGGCATTCTGGTGCTGACCCTTTTGAAGATACTCCTCAAGGATCTTTGCACTTCCGGTGGCTATTTCTCTTGATGCATGATTCATCTCAAGCTCTTCTAAACTGATATCAAATCCGTCAAGAGTGTTGCGGAAATGGAATTCCTCAAGTCCCACCGTGAATACCCTGTCCTCATCTATCGGTTCGCCTTCAAAATCAAATCTCAGGAATTCATGTGTTTTCTGGTCATATTCAACCTGAAGTCCCTTTGAAAGCTGATAGAACTCTGTGTGTGCACCTTCAAGAGCCTCATCTCTCAGCATCCTCATGATGCCGTGTTTAATCTGTTTTCCTGTCCAGTAGGTTGCATGGATCGGTTTATTATAAGGATAGTTTTCATCGAAATCCCCTTTAGTCACAACCGGTCCCAGTTCTTCTGTGCGGATGGATCCGGAACCCAAAAGGAAGATATCAAGTCCCAGGGCATCTTTTAATATGTCGGAATATAGATCACCAAGCTCAGTCTCCATGATCCTTGATGGGTGAGTCAGCTTCCGCACAAATTTTGTCAGGATTCGACCGTATTTTTCATCCGTCGCATTCTTGTAATTAAGTATCAGTCCCTCTATGGCAGGATCTCTTGGACAGGTTTTCTCATTGATTGGTATAGGCTTCCATGTAAAGCTGTCAATCTTGTTTTCATCGGTATCTACCATGATGTCAAATCGCCCGATCTGGTCAGTGCCTGTTCCTGCCTGTACGATGGGGATGTCATTTACGATAGCCGGTTCCTCCAGAAATGTATGGGAATGCCCGCCTATTATTACATCCACGCCCCATGCGGGATCCAGCATTGCGGCAAGCTTTTTGTCCTCCTCAAATCCTATGTGGGTCAGAAGCACTGTGAAGTCTATATCGATGGCATTGTATGAATCACAGATTTTGCCGATTTCCTCTGCCGCATCCTCAAGGGTAATGAACGTACCGATTAGCTGATCCGACTTGCACTGCATCAGGGCAACCTCTGTGAGAATGCCTATGAACAGAATCCTCATACCGCCGACTTCCAGCACCTTACATGGCTCGAAGAGTCTTTTGTGATTGGTCTTTATATGAAGGTTTGCATTGATAATTGGAAACTCGGCACATTTTTCAAGGAAAAGGAGGTGAGCGATTCCGTAATCAACCTCATGATTTCCCAATGTCACTATGTCGGGGGACAGCATATTCATGATCTGTATGGTGGACAGGCCGTGATATTCTGAATCAATGACAGAGCCTCTGAACATATCGCCGGCTATGCAGTAGAGTACATTTTCCTCCTCATTACGAACCTTGCTGATATAACCGGACAGCATGGACACGCCGCCAACGAGGTTCTCATCCACCTGCTCCGCAAGGAAATCCCCGTGCATATCATTGGAATGCAGTAATGTTAGTTTTTTCAAATGTTTTTCCATAAATTCACTTCCTTACCGGGAGCATCACCCCTCTTATCTATTCAAAGGAGCTGATGCTTTATGCCGGGATCTCCCGGAAAACCGGCACCCCTGTCTTAATCTCTGACTTATCTTCCTCTTTCAGCCAATGCCTGTTTTGCTTCATTTGTCAAATGAAGGTTTAGTCTTCCTTCTATCTTTGCATCCTGATGCTGTCCCTCTACAAGCATTTCCTCCAAAACCTGGGCACATGAGGTTGCGATCGCGCGGTGCTTGTGATTCTTATCAAGCTCTTCCATCTTAAGGTCGAAGGAATCTTCAAGATTCCTGTAATGATATTCCTGCAATCCTACTGTGAATATCTGGTCATCCGTAACAGGTTTACCATTGAAATCAAATTTCAGGAAAGAATGGGTCACCATGTCGTATTCTATGGAAAGACCTTTGGAAACCTGATAGAATTCCGTATGTTCGCCGAAAAATGCTTCGTCTCTCATCATTCTCATGATGCCATGCTTAAGCTGCTTCCCTGTCCAGTATGTAAGGATGGCCTCATCGTCATAAGGAAATGTTTCCATGAGATCTCCCTTTGTAACAACAGGACCAAGTTTCCTGGTTCGTATGGAGCCCGATCCAAGAAGGAAAATGTCTACACCAAGAGAATTCTGAAGGATGTCCGCCAAAAGATTTCCAACTTCGGTTTCCATGTAACGGGACGGATTTGAAAGCTTTCTTGTAAATTTAGTAAGAATCCGGCCATATTTCGCATCAGTCACATCTTTGTAATTCTTGATGATATCTTCCATTGCAAGGTCTTTGGGGCAGGTTTTCTCATTGATGGGAACCGGCTTCCATGTAAAGCTGTCTATCCTGTTCTCATCAGTGTCTATCATGATATCGAAACGCCCGATCTGATCGGTACCTGTTCCGGCCTGAACGATGGGGATACCGTTTACGATTGCAGGTTCTTCAAGAAAAGTATGGGAATGGCCTCCTATTATAACGTCTACTCCCAATGCAGGATCCAGCAGGGAAGCCAGCTTTTTGTCCTCTTCAAAACCAATATGTGTCAACAGAACAGTAAAATCGATATCAATAGAATTATAGGTATTACATATCTTTCCGACTTCCGCTGCTGCCTCCTCAACGGTTATGAAGGTCCCAATGAGGTCGTCCTTTTTGCAGTCATTTAAAACCATCTCTGTCAGTATTCCTATGAAGAGAATCTTCATGCCGTCAACTTCCAGGATTTTGTAGGGTTCAAAGAGTCTCGTATTATTGGTTTTGATATGCAGGTTTGCATTAACGATCGGAAATTCGGCACATTTTTCCAGAAAGAGAAGGTGGGCGATTCCGTAATCTACTTCGTGGTTTCCTAAAGACACTATATCGGGGGCAAGCATATTCATGATCTGTATAGTGGACAGTCCCTGATACTCTGAATCTATGATGGAGCCTCTGAACATGTCTCCTGCTATACAGTAAATGACATTTTCTTCTTCCTGACGTACTTTACTGATGTAACCTGACAAAAGGGATAATCCTCCTACAAGATTCTCATCCACCTTCTCCGCAAGGAAATCTCCATGCATGTCGTTTGAATGCAATAGAGTGAGTTTTTTGATATTGCCCATAAAAACCTCCGTTATACTGAAATTACAAAAACCACTGATTCTATATTCAAAAGCAAAACCCTGACTATGTTTTAGATTTTATGGAAACAATGATTAACCCGGTGTTTCCTGACAAATCGTCGCAAGAAATAGTTTTCACTTTCTAAAATCCCATAAAACTTATATCTATAATCGTCGCATATGTATTGTATATCGTCAACATCATATCGGGATATAAATACGTACGATTTGTGCAATATGCTTATATTTGCGTCAAATACTTTGATTATGCAGCAAATATTTAAGTATTCAATGATGCATTCATAAAACACTTTTTTATATTTCTGCTTGACATATACTTATCGAAATGTTAATCTCCTATCGTTCAATTCAGTATGTAACTGTTCGCAGGCATTCACTGTACATAAAATGCTTTTTGGTTTATGTGGTGAAGTGTCTGTTTTTTTATGCCTCCGCGTAAACGCGGAGGCATTTTTTGTACAGGAGCCTGAATGAACATATAAACAAGGAGGATGTATGAAAGACAAGATTTTTTCAGTTTTACAGCGTGTAGGACGAAGCTTTATGCTTCCTATCGCTATGCTCCCGGTTGCAGGTCTCTTACTTGGACTTGGTAGCAGTTTCACTAACCCGACAACAATTGCCACTTATCATATGGAGGCGATTCTCGGAAGCGGTACACCTATGAATTCACTTCTTAACATCATGAATTCTGTTGGAAGTGCCATCTTCAGTAACCTTCCACTCATCTTTGCAGTCGGTGTTGCCATCGGTATGGCAAAGAAGGAGAAGGAAGTTGCAGCTCTTGCGGCTATGATCGCTTTCTTCGTAATGAACATTACTATTGAAGCTATGCTCAACATCACAGGAATGGTTGTTGACGGTGCAGTTGCAGAAGGCGTACTTGAGGGTACAGTTACAAGCATCGTTGGAATCAATACCCTTCAGATGGGTGTGTTCGGTGGTATCATCGTAGGTCTTGGTGTTGCTGCTCTTCACAATAAGTTCTATAAGATAGAGCTTCCGGCAGCCATCTCTTTCTTCGGTGGTTCACGTTTCGTTCCTATCGTTTCAACATTTGCATATATCGGTGTTGGAATCCTCAGCTTCTATCTCTGGCCATTCGTTCAGAAGGGAATCTTCGCTCTCGGTGGTCTTGTAACAGGAAGCGGATATATCGGAACACTTATCTTCGGTCTCATCAAGCGTGCACTTATCCCATTCGGACTTCACCACGTATTCTACATGCCATTCTGGCAGACAGCCGTTGGCGGACAGATGGAAGTTGCAGGTAAGCTTATCCAGGGTGGTCAGAACATCTTCTTTGCTCAGCTTGCTGATTCTCAGAATGTAACACACTTCAGTGCAGATGCGACAAGATACTTCTCCGGAGAGTTCATTTTCATGATCTTCGGTCTCCCGGGTGCAGCCCTTGCCATGGTACGTACAGCAAAGCCTGAGAAGCGCGGACAGGCCGCAGGTCTTCTTCTCTCAGCAGCTCTTGCTTCAATGTTTACAGGTATCACAGAGCCTATCGAGTTCTCATTCCTTTTCGTAGCACCAATGCTTTTCGTAGTACAGGTTGTTCTCGCAGGTTCAGCATATATGATTGCACATATGCTCAATATCGCAGTTGGTCTTACCTTCTCAGGCGGACTTCTTGATCTCTTCTTTTTCGGTATCCTTCAGGGTAACGAGAAGACAAGCTGGATGCTCATCATTCCTGTTGGTATCATTTACTTCCTGCTTTACTACTTTATCTTCACTTTCCTTATCAAGAAGTTTGATCTCAAGACACCGGGTCGTGAGGATGATGATCAGGAGACACGTCTTTACAGAAAGGCAGATTATCTTGCAAAGAAAAACGGCGAAAGTTCAGATGCTCAAGCCGTAACAGATGAAAAGAGCGACCTTATCATGAAGGGTCTCGGCGGAAAGGCAAATATTTCTGACGTTGACTGCTGTGCTACCCGTCTTCGTGTAACTGTTAAGAAGTCTGAACTTGTAAACGATGGACTTCTCAAGGCTTCAGGTGCATCAGGTGTTGTGCATAAGGGTAACGGCGTACAGGTTATTTACGGACCTTCAGTTACTGTCGTTAAGTCAAATCTTGAGGATTACCTTGAGACACAAGAAGACACAGAGTATCATGCCGAGGATAATGCTTCTTCAGACACTTCATCACAGGAAACTGCTTCTGCTTCTGAAAAGGCAGTTAAGAAGACAATCATTATCGGAAGCCCGCTTAACGGTGAGGCCAAGGATCTCTCAGAAACACCGGATGAGGCATTTGCCGGCGGTATGATGGGTCAGGGTGCATGCATGGTTCCGGGTTCAGATACTCTCTATGCTCCTTGTGATGGTGAAGTAACATTTGTATTTGATACAAAGCACGCTATCGGCTTTGAAACAGAGGATGGCATCAGCATGCTCTTCCACATGGGTATCGATACAGTTAAGCTTGACGGACAGGGCTTCACAGTTCTCGTTGAGAACGGCCAGAAAGTAAAGAAGGGTGATCCGATGCTTAAGATGGATCTTGATTTCATCAGCAAGAACGCACCATCTATCGCATCTCCTGTTCTTTGCACAGATCTCGATGACAACATGAAGGTTCGTCTCATAAAGACCGGAAAGGTTACTAAGGGCGAAGACCTTATTGCTATCGACATTCTCGGGTAAAAAACATATAATGACGATACAGAGCTAAAAAAACCTGATTAGCTTTAGATTCGAGATTTATAACCCCTTTCAGGAATTGCCTGGGAGGGGTTTTTAAGACAAAGGATAATATAAATATGTATCGTGTTAGAAAAGTATTAAACCATAATTCTATTATTGTTGTAGGATCTGATGAGAATACAACAGCTGATCCGGAGTGTGATGAAGGTCTTAAGACTTATCTGGTTCTTCATAAGGGTATAGGATTCGGTGTAAAGATTACAGAGCGGATAGATATTCCCAAAGATGCATCCATATATTCTCTCGAAAAAACCACTGAACGAGGCAATGCCATGTCCATCGTCAATGCGGTTGATCCCATATGTCTTGAGATTTCGGATGCTGTACTTGATGAAGCCGAGAATGTCTTCGGGAAAGTTGACAGAAGTATAGTCTTCCCTATGGCAGATCATCTGGCATTTGCTATTCAGAGAATCAAAAAGGGTGAAAGCATCAGAAACCCTTTGAAGGATGACATTCGTCTTCTCTTCCATATGGAGTATCAGGTTGCGGAAACCGTTGTTCCGATCCTTGAACAGAAAACGGGCCATATCGTAAATGAAGATGAGATCGGTTTTCTCGCCTTGCATGTTCACTCTGCTATCGTTAATGAGAATGTAGCCAGATCTCTTCAGACTGCACAGATAGTACGTAACTGTATCTCCTATATCGAAGAAAAAACCGGCCATAAGCTGGAAGTTACATCTCTCGGATATAACCGTATGATGAATCATATTCGTTATATGGTTACCCGTATTGAGACCGGAGAACTTCTGAAAATGAATCTCAATGACTACATGGAGATGAAGTATCCGGATACATTTAAACTTTCTGCTGACATCTGCAATCAGATGAGCAGGCTTTTGAAGAAGTCGTATCAGGATGCAGAGATCGGCTATCTCGCAATGCACATAGCAAGAGTTATCGGAGTGGAATAAGCATAAACTAAGGAATTCACGAATTATAATGATTCGGGATTCCTTTTTTATTACAGGGAATTGTTTGATTTTTTTTTTATTTCAGACTCATTTAAGCTTTCAGGGATATGATTCTCACATAACAACTGAAATGAAGTTCAAAATACAATGAATTTCACATTTTCATGATTTGGGATTACGTCAGTTTAAATTCAATTTAACTGACTGTTCTGAAAGAAATGAGGACATTACTATGAAGAAAAAAATACTTATGCTTATGGCAGCATCAATGCTTGCCACAAATATTGTTGCCTGCAGCGCTGAGACAGAAATACCTGTTGTTACATCGGAAGATACGACTGAAAACAATGACTCTGCTTCTGATAGTGGTACTGAAGCCGCATCACAGGAAGATAAAAAGGATGTTGAAAGTCATGAGGAAAAGACAACCTTTGAGAATGATGAAGACGGCGGTCATGCGATACACGCTGATGGCGAAGACATTTCCTATGAAAACATTGAAGTAAAAAAGACAGGTGAATCCGGCAGCGAGGAAGCTGATTTCTATGGTGACAATGCAGCCGTATTTGCTGAAAACGGCGCCACATTAAATATTAAGAATGCAGAAATCACGACT
This sequence comes from Oribacterium sp. WCC10, assembly GCF_900113415.1. GTDB lineage: Bacteria > Bacillota > Clostridia > Lachnospirales > Lachnospiraceae > Oribacterium. Next base: position 61,491 of record NZ_FOPH01000015.1, read on the forward strand.
GATGGCGGTCACGCCAATGCCGTATTCAGTTACGGTGAGGGTACTACAGTAAATATCTCCGATTCTACTATAAGGACAAACTCCAACAATTCCGGTGGTCTCATGACAACAGGCGGCGGAACAATGAATGCTGAAAATCTTGACATAATAACCCAGGGTGGCTCATCGGCTGCTATCCGTTCTGACAGAGGCGGTGGAACCGTAAACGTCACCGGTGGCTACTATGAAACAAATGGTTCCGGTTCTCCGGCTATTTATTCTACAGCTGATATCACAGTAAAGAATGCTGAACTTGTTTCAAATGTGGCTCAGGGTGTTGTTGTGGAAGGAAAGAATTCTGTTGTTCTTGATAATGTTAACCTGACAGCAAACAACACTAAGAAAAACAGCAAGAAATCAGATGTTTACCAGGCTGTAATGCTTTACCAGTCCATGTCCGGTGATGCGGATGAAGGAACTGCCATATTTAAGATGAACGGCGGTTCCCTTGTTAATAAGAACGGTGGAATATTCTATGTAAACAACACAACTGCCGAAATAGATATAGAAGATGTTGATTTTACTTATGCAAGTGACGACTTCCTTCGTATTGAAGCTGCCGGATGGGGATCTGAAGGCTCGAATGGCGGTCAGGTTACATTTACCGCAACTAAGCAGGCGTTTGAAGGAAATACTGTAGTTGACAACATTTCAACTCTCAATATGTATCTTAATGATGGAACAGTTTACTCCGGTGCGATAAATACTGACGGAGCGGCAGGTGCTGTATATGTAGAGATTTCTGAAGACTCCACATGGAAACTTACAGGAGATTCATACATCACAAGCCTTACCTGTGATGAGGATGCCATCGACCTTAATGGCTTTACTCTATATGTAAATGGAACGGCCTATGAGGAAGGCACAAGCTCAACAGGTGAAGCTGTTGACGCTTATAAAGGATCAACTTCCGATAAGAATACTAAATCTGACAAGGGTAAAAATGATTCAAAGCCTGATAGTGATCATGCAAAACCGGGAAATGGAGAAAAGCCTTCAGGCAAACCGGATAAAAAACCGGAGTCATCTGAGAACGGAAAGAAATCATCAAAAAACAGTGACGAAAAGTCCAATGACAGTTCTTCAAAGAAAATGTCAGCTGATAAGAAAGAATAGTAAACTTAACATTATGGAACTATCCATTCACAAGCTTTAGGAATTTCTTATCATTCAACCCAGACCGACGTCTAATGCCATCATAAGAATGAATCCCAGTGCAAAAGATATTGTTCCGATGTTTGAATGCTCTCCCTCGGACATTTCAGGGATGAGTTCCTCTACCACAACATATATCATAGCTCCTGCTGCAAAGCTCAGAAGATAAGGCATCAGAGGAACGAAAAAACCTGATGCGGCAATGACCAGAAGTGCACCTATCGGTTCAACTATTCCGGATAAAACACCATACCAGAAAGTCTTTACTTTAGGAACGCCTTCGCCCAAAAGCGGCATGGAAACTATTGCACCTTCAGGAAAGTTCTGTATCGCAATACCGATAGCCAGAGCCAAAGCTCCTGAAAAAGAAATAGTACTGTTTCCGTAAAGCCAGCCTGCACATACTATTCCTACAGCCATTCCTTCCGGCAGATTATGAAGGGTAACTGCAAGGACAAGCTTTGTTGTCCTCTTAAGTCCGCTTCTTGGGCCTTCCTCGCATTTATCCAGATGCATATGAGGTGTTACCATATCCATAAATAGAAGGAAAAGCATTCCTATTCCGAATCCAATTGATACAGGAATAAATCCCAGTTTTCCCATTTCTGCAGTCTGATCAAGTGCAGGAAGAAGGAGACTGAAAAAAGATGCAGATACCATCACTCCCGAAGCAAAGCCTGTCAGGGCACGCTGCATCTTCTGACCCATCTCTTTTTTAAATAAAAATACACTGGCGGCTCCCAATGCTGTTCCTAAAAAGGGAATAATAATTATACTCCACATAGTCATCAACTCCTTTTCTCAATGACAGGGGATTCAAGTCATTTCTGTCCACGATATTCTACTGTCCTGTTTGAAATCAACAACAAAGGGCTGCCACAGACAGCCACTCCTTTATTAGTTTTAGATGTTCACAATTAAAATGGATATATGAAATCACTACAGTATTTGGTTAATCTTCTCCCACCAAATGAACCGTCATATACTGATGTCCTACGGCAGGAAGAAACTTTTTTATTACGTCATCAGTACGCATTTTCAGACTGGATGTATTGACACAGGGATGACATCCGATAAACTCGTCTTTCAACACATCCTCATCGATAAGAAGTTGTACTTCATGTTCTTTGTCATTCATCAGTCCCATGATGCTGACAGAGCCCGGTTCTATATCCAGATACTTCAGCATATCCTCAGGCCCGGCAAAGGAAAGTCTGGAGGAATTTATCTGGGCAGACAATTCCTTTGTCTTAAACTTCTTATCACCCGGCATCATCAAGAGATAAAATGATGTCTTCTGACGATTACACAGAAACAGATTCTTGCAGATCACAACTTCCAGAATCTTATCTACCTCATTGCAGGCCTCCATGGTATCTGTGCGCTCATGATCTGTTCTTTTATATTCAATTCCAAGAGAATCCAACAGATCGTAAGTGCGTATCTCTCTTTGCAGCCTGCCTTCAACATTCTCCGGTCTTCCATTCATTAACTCCATCAACTTTCCTCCCATAATCTCCCATCTTAGTATTAGCGTTTTTAATATATCACCTTGAAACTGGCGTAACTACAGCACTTTTATGATTTGTCTTCAGTGGCTTTATTTGAAACGGATATACTAAATGGTCGATTCCGCGTTGGTCATCAAATGCCTGAATGGTCTTTTGTGCAAGCACAACGACCATTCGGGCTATTGATGGCTTTATCACGAAAAAAGCTACTTTACAATTATACATTGTAAAGTAGCCTATTGTCATAGAATCACCGCTATTATTTGCAAAGCCCGGCAACAATCATATTTATAACCTTACCGTCAGCCTTACCCTTGAGAGCCGGCATGATTTCTTTCATTATTGCTCCCTTATTCTTTGTTGCAATCACTTCAGCAAACTTCTCATTCAGGAATGTCTTGATTTCGTCCTCTGACATCATAGTCGGAGCGTACTCATTGATGACATCATATCTGAACTGATACTCCGCCTTAAGCTCTGCTCTGTCGTCAGGGCAGGTATCAATCTGCTCCTTGACTGTTTTCAGGGATTTAAGGATTACCTGATCAACAAGATCATCACCGATATTGTCTCTGCTGCCGGAATCAATAGCAACTTTCTTGACATCGGAGATAACAGATGAGATAGCATCCTTTCTGGCCTTGTCTCTGGCCTTCATTGCAGCAATCATATCTTTTTGAAGATTCTCAAACTTACTCATAACTATTCCTTCTTTCTGTATGTCAATACAGAGTATATTGTAGCACTTAATAAGGATGTAAGTGAGTCAAATCATTCAAGAATCTTTATCCTTCCATCACCGTAAGGATCAGAATACTCACCTCCGACTGCTCCTCCCAGCTTCTCTGTTATGTACTCTATGAGAACCTGATTATCAAGCTTAAATCTGTCTTCTATAACCTTATCCCCATCGAACATGGTGAAACCGTCTCCTTTATCCTGTATGGTGTAGTCATGACATGCCAGAGTATACTTTGCCTTGGGATCTATAGGTTTGTCCCCTACAAGAACATTCTGTACCCTTCGCTCTCCCTTTATCCCGACAAACATGGAATGATCATCAGCAATGCAGGGTGAATCGATCTTAGTGTTTACTTCATAGGACAGTCCGGACACCTGAAGAAATCCGCCGCACTCATCCGGTATAGAACGGGCTCCCCATTCCAGTGCATCCAGTATCTGCTGTCCGGTTACTTCTATCATTGACACCATATTGCCATAAGGAAATACATCAATGATATTTCCGTAAGTGATGTCGCCTTTCTCGATATTAGCCCTTATACATCCTCCGTTAGCGATAGCAATGTCCGCGCCGGAAGACCATCTGTAGGCATCAGCACAGAAATCACCAAGATTTGTCTCTGCACGTCTCACCATACGTATGGGATTTCCATTGTTATCTGTTTCCTTAGGATCATTAACTGTCAGCTCAACATCTGTTTTTGCCACAACTTCATTCATCTTTTCGCCAAGCTCAGCTTTGACTTCCTGAACCATATCACCGATCTCGTTGTTTATTCCCAAAAGCGCAGGTGCGGAATCTTTATTAGGCCAGCTCCATACATCGGTCTTAAGTACCTTTTTATCAGCGGAAATATGACTGTAGCCAATGCAGTTAAGCTTTGTTCCGACGGCAGATCTAGTAACCTCTTTTCCGCTCTTATCTTTCATGACTATCTGCTCTGTATCATGGCTGTGACCATCCAAAAAGACATCTATGCCCTCGGTATGTTCAATTATATCCTTATAGGTCCACGGACTGTAGGTATCATAAAGTCCCATATGTCCGATCACATAAACAAGATCCGCTCCTTCTTTTCTGACATCATCCACCGCCTTCTGCACAGCATCGTAAACCTTTTGTCCGGTGTCATCCTGAAGGAATCCATATATATAATTTCCCTTGTCATCCTGGAAAAATTTAGGAGTTGACGTTGTTATGGAGGTTGGTGTGGTGACTCCCACAAAACCGATTTTCATGCCTGCTATTTCCTTGATGGCGTAGGGTTCAAACACCAGCTTATCATTTTTAGTGAAATTGCAGCAGATATATTTATACTCCGCTTCATTTTCCGCAAGCTTCAGAAAATCCTCCATACCGTAATCAAATTCATGATTACCGGGTATTGCAAAATCATAATTCAGTTCATTCATGATCCTGACGATGTCCGCACCCTTTGTAAGAGTTCCCACAGCTTCCCCCTGAATAGCATCTCCGTCATCTACAAGAATTGTCTCATATCCTTCAGATTCAAGATTATCTCTGATGGCAGCGAGTCCCGCATATCCGAAACCTTCATCGATTCCACAGTGTACATCACTGGTAAAGAGTATATATACTTCACCGTTCTTTTCGCTCTTTTCCTTTTGTGAATTATTCTCTCCGGAACTCTTTGTTGAAGCATCAGCCTTTGTCTCTTTGGTTTTAGCTTCTTCATTGCTTCCCTTTTCTTCAGCAAAAGAATCTAATGTCCCGGTTGCTGTCTCCGCTTTGACTGTCTCACCTTTTTCTGACTGAGATGGTGTCAACGCCGGCTCGATGTCCGTGACACCGCATCCCGCTGCAGTTCCCACCAGCAAAATCGAAATACATCCCGCCAAAATACTCCTTAGTTTTCCTGGTAACAAATGATTCTTTTTCACTGTCCATCCTCCTATAAAAAAAAGTCAATCCCACTATTTATAGTTCGGCAGAAAGAACTATTTTTATTATGATATGATGCAAGGGGCAAAAGTACCAAATCAGGTGCCTGCACGATGATTTGAGACTTTATGATCCGCACAAAGCGATCCGATATAGTCTTTTGACACTCAAGTCGTATTATGTTCAAAAGGTCAGAAGAGTTTTAAGCTCCACTGACCTTTACTTCATTTCATTCATTCTCTTTTTTTAAAAAAGCGTATTCCGGGTTGAGAACCGTATTGTGTCCGCCGGATATTTCAAGTGAGGTTCCTGTAATATAGGATGACACGGGACTGGCCAAAAAGAGCACTGCCTTCGCGACTTCTTCAGGTTTTGCCATACGGCCCAAAAGGTTATTCTCCATAAGCTTATCAAGAGCTTCTTTGGTGAAGGTTGAAGCCACCAAAGGTGTCAATGTATATCCCGGCATAAGAGCATTGACACGAACATTGTAGGCTCCGTATTCTCCGGCCACTGTTTTGGAATACTGCACAACTGCGGCTTTCATGGCAGCATAAATGGTGGAACGTCCGGTGGTAGCGGCACGAGCCGCAAGGCTTGCGATATTGACAATACTTCCTCCATTATCTTTCATGTAGTGTGCGGCAGCCTGGGTTCCGAAAACAGTGGCTTTGAAATTCGCCGAAATCAGATAGTCAAGCTCATCATCAGTGTAGTCCTCTCCTGCTCTTGCCCTGTTTGTTCCAATGTTATTGACCCATGCTGCAATGGAATTATCTTCGCTTTTATCTGCTGCAGATTTTGCAAGTTCTGTAACAGCAGATTCATCAGTTCCGTCACATACAACACCATGTATCCTGGATTTTAGGCTTTCAGGAGTTTCTCCTTCTATCTGAGTCAGGGAAAGTTCTTCAACCGCATCATCTACTTCTTCTTTTTTCCTTGCATTGAAGGTAACTATCGCTCCTTCCTTCAGAAACTCACGGCAGATAGCAAAGCCTATACCCTTGCTTCCACCGGTAACAACTACAGATTTATTTTTCAGTTTATAATCCATTTAATATTTCCTCCCTATATTTATTTATACATTACGCCCCGGGAAAATCATGATCCAAGATAAGCGGCTTTTACTTTTTCATTTTCAAGCAGTTCCTGACCTGTACCCGTCATGGTAATCCTTCCGTTTTCCATGACATAGCCTCTGTCTGCGATACCCAAAGCCATAGCAGCATTTTGTTCGATCAAAAGAATGGTTTTTCCAAGTTCTCGGATTTTATTGATCAGTTCAAATATTTCTTCTACAACTATCGGGGCCAGTCCAAGTGATGGTTCATCAAGCATCACTATATCCGGATCCATCATCAGTCCTCTTGCTATAGCCAGCATCTGCTGTTCTCCCCCTGACAAAGTACCGCCATCCTGACGATAACGTTCTTTTAATCTTGGAAACCATTCAAACATTTCTTCCATCAGGTGTTCTCTGTCAGTTGAACTGAGTTTTTTATTGCCAAAAGATCCTGCTATAAGATTATCCTTTACAGACATGTATGGAAAAATCTGTCTGCCTTCAGGAACATGGCACATGCCTAAAGCCACGATATCATTAGGACGATATCCGGTGATATCCTTATCTTTAAACATTATTGTGCCGCTTGTTCGTTTAACAATATTTGAAATAGTTTTTAATGTAGAGGTTTTACCGGCACCATTTGAACCTATCAAAGTAACTATCTCACCTTTATCCACATAAAAATGTATATGGCGAAGCGCCTCTACATATCCGTAGTTCACACTGACATCATTTACTGAAAGTAGCATACTATCACCTCCAACTATAGGAATATAAAGTCAATTTGAATCTGGCTTTTGTACAGACAGGCAGTTCGTTTGGGATTTTATCGAAACTATGCTGAAAGCCCTCTTGAAACGGCGATACCTTTTCCAAAGTATGCTTCCTGAACAAGGACACTGTTCTTGACTTCCTCAGGCGTTCCTTCAAAGATCTTTTCACCGAAATTCAGAACAATGATTCTGTTGCAGGAATTCATAACAAACTTCATATCATGCTCTATCAAAGCAATCGTATACCCCATAGAATTCAGCATCTTTATAAAGGACATCAGTGAATCGGTTTCAATCGGATTCATTCCTGCTGCAGGTTCGTCCAAAAGGAGGATTTTGGGTTTAACAGCCAGAGCTCTTGCTATTTCAACCTTTCTCTGAACTCCGTATGGAAGGTTACCGGCAAGACTATCTGAATATTTTTCTAGTCCGACCTGGTGAAGAATTTCCATTCCGGTTTCTTTTATATATTCTTCATCCTTCTTATATGTATCTGTATGGAAGACAGCATCTATTATTGAAGTTTTAGTATTGATATGGGAGCCTATTGATATGTTATCAAGCACAGTCATATATTTAAAAAGCTTTATATTCTGAAATGTTCTTGCGATACCCTTGTGCGCTATCACATCACTTGGCTGATTTGTAATATCCTGTCCTTCCAAAAATATATTTCCCTTGTCCAAGGTATAAAACCCTGTACACATATTGAAAAATGTGGTTTTTCCGGCACCGTTTGGCCCGATGATTCCGAAAATATCTCCCTTATTGATTTGCATGTCAACAGCATTAACAGCTGTAAGACCTCCGAATTTTTTTGTAGCCGATCTGGCTTCAAGAAGGATTTTTGTATCCATACTTATACCTCGCATACTGTCACATCAATCGATGTATATTTCGATTACTAAAGGTACAATGCCCTTTAGTAAAGAACTGATATAATCAGCTTTCTTATTGGTCCAGGTGTTTTCCAATGAAGATTCGACAGTAAATTGCTGCCTGTCCTAACAGTTTTATTTCCGGCAAGTACACTGTCTGAATCTCCCACCATTCCCTGAGGACGAAGCCACATCATGGCGATGATAAGGACCGCACAACCTATGTACCTCCAGACACCGGTAAACCGTAGTCCTTCCACAAGAAGCTGATAGATAACTACGCCAACCATCGGTCCGGCCAGTGTACCCTGACCGCCTATTATGACCATTGACAGAATGTTGAATCCTTCATCCAATGTGAAGTAAGAAGAATCGATATAAGTCTTATATGGTGCAAGCAATGCGCCGGCGATTCCTGCCCAAAAAGCACCGTACATAAAGTTCAGGATTTTATATAGATTAATAGAAACTCCCAGAGATCTGGCAGCCATATCATCTTCACGAATTGCCATCCATGCTCGTCCGATACGTGAATGAATGACACGATTAGTACAGAAGATAAACAGTAAAGCAGTTACCAGATATATATAGTAATATCTTGATGCGCCGCTGGTTTTAATCCCAAAGAAAAGCGGAGCCTTTATACCCTTTATGCCCATGGTTCCTCCCGTTACAGAGGTCCAGTTCAGACAGATCATTCTCATGACTTCCGAAAAACCAATGGTAAGCATAGCCATAAACATACCGCGAAGTTTCAAGGTCGGCAGGGCTACCAGCATACCTGCAAATGCAGCCATTATTCCGGATGGAAGTAAAGCTATCCAAAAGCTTATGTGAAACGTGTTCATCAGAATTGCCATTGTATAGGCACCGACACAATAAAACCCTGCGATACCAAAGCACATCTGGCCGCTATATCCGTTTATAGAGTTTAAGGCACCGGCAATAATGAAATATCCGGCTATACTGCAAACAACAGTCATGATAGATTTAGATACTATCAAAGGCAAAAGAAATAACAGCATAGCTGTTCCGTACTTTAACAGATACTTTTTTATCATGTTTATTTCCATCATGCCCGCACACTCCTTTTCCTTGCAAATCCTGTTGGTTTAAAGATCAGCATCAGAATCAGAAATCCAAATGAAAACATATCTCTGAAACTTGCCGATGAGAATGCAATACCGATATTCTCGATGATTCCTATAAGTATTCCTCCGAGTGCTGCAAACGGGACAGAGGTCAATCCACCTAATGTTGCCGAAGTAAATGCTTTCATGCTGAGAGTTGCTCCCATGGTCGGATAACAGCTTTGATAATAGATTCCTATCAAAGTGCCCGCAGCTCCGGCTAGTGCGCATCCTATACTGTTACCGATCATTGCAGTTTTTTCTACATCTATTCCTATAAGTGCAGCTGCTTCACGATTCTGACTTACAGCTTTCAGGCGTATGCCCCAGTCTGTTTTTGTAAATACAAAACTCAGTATCAAGACAAGAATCAGTACTGTTCCTAAAATCAGTAATTGAACATTGGAAACGGTAATCGGGCCAAAATGATAATTGATACTTTTGATTACATTTAACATAGGCTTTTTGTCTGCTCCGAAAAAAATCAGTGCTATATTTTTAAGAAGCATGGAAAAACCTATGGTACATATCAACGAAATGTGTTCAGGAGCATCAAGAAATCTTGCATAGCAGATTTTATATATGATCATTCCCAGAACCCATGTGGCAATAAAGCTTCCAAGTATACCGGGGATTACATGATTTCCACCATATAAGAAAACATAGAATGATATATAGGCTCCCATCATTACTACTTCGCCTTGTGTGAATGTTGCGAATCCTACTATTCCGATGATGACAGCAACTCCTAAAGCTATTAATGCGTAAATGGCTCCAAGGCAGAGACCATTCATGAGCTGACTTATGAAATAAGCACTTGTCATAATCAACCTCCTTATCAAGGGGCGTCAGTCATAGCGAATTGTTCAGACTTAACGTCCGTGATATCGATCTTTCAGAATAGGACTTAAGGTATCGTATATACGAATGGATGCCGAAATACGGCATCCATTCGTCCTTGAAGTCACTGATTTATTTGTGAGTTTTTTTGAAAACCGGATATTATTTATATCCATATTCCTTCTGAATAACATATGTTCCATCTACTACCTGAATGATGAGAAGATCCCTGTTTACTCCGCCGTCTTCATTGAACTGAGTGTGTCCGGCCATTCCATCATACTGAACATCCTTCAATGCATCTTTGATCTTTTCTCTTGTTATCTCTCCATCGATACTTTCCAAAGCTTTTGCCAGAACCTGTACGCAGGTATATGCACAGAGTGCATGATCTGTAGGAGCGCACTTGTTTTTCTCGAAAAACTTCTTATAAAAATCAGATGTTGTCGGGTTATCTTCAGTTATGTATGATGGGCAGGGGATTACAAGTCCATTTGCATTTTCTCCGCAAAGTTCAAGAATCTGATCAGAGGCACCGGGACCAAGAGAAACGATCTGGCAGTCCCAATCAGCTGCGCGAACCTGATTTATTATGGTTGGAACATTACCCTGATCGAGAATTACGAGACAATCAGCTCCGGTTGCTTTGAGCTTTTCAATTACGGAACTGAAATCGGTTTCATTTTCACTGTAAGATTCATCACCCAGAAGTTTAATTCCGGCTTTATCTATTCCTTGTAAAAGATAATCATTGGTGGTTATTCCCCAATCAGTATTCAGATACATAACAGCGCATGCTGTTTTTCCAAGATAATGACCAACAACGGATTCTGCGGTCCATGGAGCAGCTGTGGACTGATTGTACATAACTGTATAACAGTAATCATTCATGGATGCATAAGACGGATCGGATGCAGTTGGCGAAATCTGAACCAATCCATATTCATCCGCCAGAGGTGCATTGGCTTTACAACAGCTTGATGTGAAATCTCCGATAACTGCCATAATGCTGTCGTCTTCTCCATATCGTGTAAAGATATCTGAAGATGTTTTTGCATCCGCAGCAGAATCCTGACACTCAAGTTCGATAGTGTAGCCATTGACGCCTCCTGCAGCATTTATTTCTTCAGCTGCAATCTGTGTGGCTGCATCAAACCCCTGTCCATACTCGGCATGTGCTCCGGTTAATGGAGCAATTACTCCGAATTTGATCACTTTTGATGATTCCGTACCGGTGGTTTCAGCTGCATCTTCTGTAGCTGATTTGGTATCAATGTTTGCGGCCGGTGGAACATCGGATGCGCAAGCGCCAAGTAAAGTTACACTCAATCCTGTAATAGCAAGTAGACTTAATAATTTTTTTCCTGTTTTTGATTTCATACCTGATCCCCTCCTGATTATGATCTCATGGAAAACTGACACGTATCCGGCAATTTACTTGTGCCAATGCATATGACAGACATCACATCCGTCGGCTATCTTTTTTGTCAGATCAAGTTTGATTCCGGCAGCTGATGCTATTGCGCGATCTCCATCCATAGCCATATCACATAATTTGGCACAAAGCTCATCATCGTATCCGAGCTTTTTCCATGCTGCAACCAGTGGGCAGTAATGAAATTCTATAACACAATCGTCCTTTGAAACTTCAGTAAAGTCCATCTGAAATGTAGACTTAACAACATCGCTTACAAAATGTTCTGCAAATTGTGTGAGATCTGTAGGATCACATTTTTCTTTCAAAGCATTACCATCTATTTCACCTTTTTTCTTTATGGCAGCTCTTGTGATCATTTCTCCATCAATACCGGCAGCCTTCATTTCCTGATATGTCAATCCCATCCAGGTTGCTCTGTGTCCTATCGCACTGCGGTTTAAATCTACTTTTTCATCATAGACAGTACTTCTGTTAACTATTCCCATAATTTGTCCTCCTCGCGAATGGAACCGTAAATAAGAATTTTCGTAGGATCCTACTCATGCAAAAAATCAAAAAAGCGCTATAGCCACCTTTCGGTTTTTGCTATAGCGCCTTCACTATCTTTTTTCCACTCGTTGCGGAGATAGTAACTCTCACTTATATTTCTGTCAATTAACTAATCTTTATGAGAAATATAACCACGATGTTTGCAGACTTCAGATGCAAACAGAAGATAATTATATGAATCAGCTTTCAGCTATAGTAAATGCCTGTTTTAAGTCACGTATCAGATCATCAACATTTTCAATTCCAACGGATAAACGCAGTGTGGTTTCATATATACCGTTTTTCTCAAGAATCTCTGCCGGTACATCTGCGTGGGTCTGGGTTATGGGATATGTGATAAGGGATTCTGTGCCGCCCAGACTTTCTGCGAAAAGTATGATGTTAAGGTTTTCAAGAATCTTTATGGCGAATTCCTTTGAGGGTACATCAAAGGTTATCATTGCGCCGAATCCCCTTGCCTGTTCCTTCATGATGTCGTGTCCGGGATGATTTTTTAATCCCGGATAAAGTACACGGGTTACCCGATGGTCGCCCTCAAGAAACTTGGCGATCTTTTGTGCATTTTTCTCAGCTCTGTCCATTCTTACCGCAAGAGTTTTGATACCTCTTATGATGAGCCAGGAATCAAAAGGAGAAAGGCCTGCTCCGGTGCTTTTGAAAAGAAATCTGAGACGCTCGGAAAGTGCCTGATCCTTCACAACTATGAAACCTGCTATGGTATCATGGTGTCCCGCCAGGAATTTGGTGCCGCTGTGTATCACTATGTCGGCACTAAGATCCAGCGGATTCTGAAGATATGGAGACATGAATGTATTGTCAACGATAAGGAGGATACCGTGACTCTTTGTTATCTCGGAAAGCTTTCGGAGGTCTGTTACATTCATCATTGGATTGGTGGGAGTTTCAAGATAGATTGCCTTTGTATTTTCTTTAATCAGATTCTCTATATCTCCTTCATGCAGAGCTGCTGAACTAAATGTAACTCCGTTCTTCTGATTTATCTCCCGGAAGAGTCTGATGCTTCCGCCGTAGAGATCTTCATCTATCAGCACATGATCGCCGGGTTTAAATAACTCCATCACGCACCCGATGGCACTTATGCCGCTTGCCAATGCTATACAATCCGTTCCATGTTCAAGCCCTGCAACTATTCTTTCAAGATGGTCTCTCGTAGGATTCTGTAATCTGGAATAGTCATATCCTGAACTGACTCCAAAACCTTTATGAGCAAAGGTCGAAGACATATAAATCGGATAGCTCACAGCACCGAAATGTTCATTTATATCATCATTCTGTAAGTGTTGACATCGGGTTTCTAAACTGTACTCCATAATCATCTGTCCTCCTGATTTAGCCCACATTCAATAAACTGTTATCCCGGGAAAATTTGTATGTATCTATTGCATCTTTTAATTGTAAAAATGCCTGTTCCAGTATTTTTCTTGGGCACGCTATATTAAACCTTTCAAACTGCGCTGTCTCAGGACCGAAGATTCCCCCCGGATCCAGCCAGAGATGTGCTTTATCAACTATCAGATCTTCAAGTTCATCATCGGTTAATCCTAGACCTGAAAAATCGATCCATAAAAGATAGGTACCTTCCGGCTCTATGAGTCTTATTTCAGGCAAATGTTTCTGTATAAAATCCCTCACGAAATCCACATTCTCTTTAAGATACTGAAGTAGCTCCTGATGCCATTTTTCGCCCTTTGTATATACTGATTCCAATGCTTTAATACCTATGATATTGGCTTGACTGTATCCGTTGGCCGCATTGGCTTTCTGATATTTTAACCGAAGCTTTCTGTCGGGAATTATGGCATTGGCTATTTGCAGACCTGCGATATTAAAGGTTTTAGTCGGTGAATGAAGAACCAGTATATGATCATGATATGCAGTCCCCAGTGTAAGCATTGAAGTAAACTCATATCCCGGATAAATAAAATCACAATGAATTTCATCGCTGACAAGAATTACATCATACTTCACACATAAAACGGCCAACTGAAGCAGCTCTTCTCTCCTCCATACACGCCCAACCGGATTGTGAGGATTACAGAGTATAAACAGTTTAAGTACCGGATCTGACAGTTTCTCCTCAAGATCATCAAAATTCATTTCATAATGACCGTTTGATTCCTTTAATGGTGAATCCACAATTATCCGGCCATTATCTCTTATTACCTCTCCAAAGGGATAGTAGACAGGCTGCTGGATAAGAATCTTGTCTCCTGCTTCAGTAAAAGCTTTTATACAATTCGAAATAGCATAAACTACACCGGGAGCCAATGTTACCCAGTTCCTGTCTGCTGAATAACCGTAATGTTTCTCTGTCCATGAACCAAGTGCTTCAAAGTAGCTGTCCCTGGGATCAGTGTATCCGAAAATCCCATGATCTATTCGTTCTTTTAAATCCTCCAGAATTTCCTCCGGAAGACGAAAATCCATGTCGGCCACCCAAAGAGGCAGCAGATCCTCCCGCCCTTTTCGTTCTCTTGCAAAATCATATTTAAGACAATTAGTGTTATGACGATCTACGATGGTGTCAAAATCATAAGTCCTCTTTATTTCTTTCTCAGCCATATATATTTGTCCTCAGCAAACACCCCAGTTATAGTTTTTCTTGACCGCCGGTTTGCCAAACACATGAGCCAGCAATGACTCATCCCTTTCAGGAAAATCCGAATCCTCATCAGCTCTGTAGTCTTCCTTGAGAATTCTCTTCAGGAACTGTGCGGTTCTTTCTTCTTTAGGATGTGTAAATATGTCTTCCGGTGTCCCCTCTTCCACAATCACACCTTTATCCATGAAGATGACCTTGCTTGCAACGTCTCTTGCAAAATCCATTTCATGAGTGACAACCACCATGGTTGCACCGGACTCTGCCAGATCCTTCATAACATTGAGAACTTCACCTACAAGCTCGGGATCAAGAGCAGATGTAGGCTCATCAAAAAGGATCACATCGGGGTTGAGTGCAACTGCTCTGGCAATGCCTACACGTTGCTGCTGTCCTCCTGAAAGCTGTGAAGGATAGTAGTCATAGCGGTTCTTAAGTCCTACTCTGTCAAGTGCACTCTTCGCACGTTCCTCGGCTTCCTTCTTAGGTACTCCCCGGGCTATGGTAAGCCCCTCCATCACATTTTCAAGAGCAGTTTTGTTTGCGAAAAGATTGTAGTTCTGGAAAACAAAACCCGATTTCTTTCTTATATCTCTGATGGTTTTCTGACTTGCCACACGAAAGTCTGTTTTTATATCATCAAACTCAATAGACCCCTGATCAGCACGCTCAAGAAAATTAATGCAGCGGAGCATGGTGGTCTTTCCTGAACCTGAAGGTCCAAGGACTACTATTACCTCTCCCTTGTTTACTTCAAGGTCAACCCCTTTAAGTATCTGATTGTTTCCGAAGGATTTGTGAATATTTGTTATTTTCAGCATTTTGAATCCGTCCTTTATGTTTTTTACAGATGATGTGGCTTACACACCTCGCAATAATGTTGAAACCGCCGCTGCACGACTTAATATGTAGTTAAATCTTCTGTCAGAGGGTTTCGTCAGCCTCTTCTTATAAACCGACAATGAGTTCTCTGCAAATCTGAAAAGAAGCTGTACCACTGTGCAAAGCAGTACATAAATCATGAGAATTACAAGATAAGCTTCGATGTAGTTATAGCCTATGGCTGCTTCTATCTTTGCCAGGGCGGTAATGTCTTTGACCGTCATCATATATGCAAGAGATGTATTCTTAAGAAGGCTTACGGTTGTGTTTCCTACATTCGGCAGTGCCGCCACAAGAGCTTGTGGAATAATGATCCTTGTATAGGCCTGAAATTTTGTTTCACCTATAGACATAGCAGCCTCAAGCTGTCCGGCGTTTACTGTAAGAAGCGCTGATCTGAAAACCTCAGAAAGAACCGCTATGGTGTTCAAAGAGAATACCGTATAGGCGTAAATGATGGGGTTCCAGGAGAAAACATTGTAATCAGTGTGAAGTACATTTTTGAAAATATAGTTCAGCGTCGTTGGCAAAAGACTATAGAAAAAAAGTATCTGAAGAACTATGGGAGTTCCACGGACGAAGGACACATAAAATCCGATTATCCTTGATGAAACCTTATGATCCACCAGCTTGCCAAGTGCCATAAAGAATGCCAGTGGAATTGAAATGAGAAGTGTCACAAATGTCAGCTGCAGTGTGACGGGTATTCCCGAAAGAGCTACAAGGAAGGTCTCCCACATAAATCCTAATTCAATTTCCATGAGTTATCCTCCTGAGTTCTCTGAAATCTGTTTTGGTCATTTTCTGTTTCACTGGATTTTGAACCGGCAGACCTTGCTTTTCCCATAGATACATCAAAAAATCCATTGCTTTGCTTTAGCTTATTAAGAATACCGGTTTCATATATCGGATATAGAATCTTTTCGGATACTGATTTTTCTTTTGATACTGCTTCTTCGTGTGGTCTCAGTCCTCTGAGAAGATGTTTCTCCAGTCTCTTCGATACTGCTTCAATAAGAAGTGTCAGTACCCAGTAGACTACGAACATTGCTATATAGGTTTCCAATGCATAGGATCCGTGATTAAGACCTATGATGAGCTGCCCCTTTCCCATGATGTCTATGAGTCCTATGGTGTAGGCCAGGGTTCCTTCTTTCATGAGATTTACAAGAGCGTTTGTGAAATTCGGAAGCGCGACTGCTGAAGCCTGAGGAAGTATTATTCTTCTGAAGGTCTGCCAGCGGCCGAGTCCAATGCTGAGACCTGCTTCACTCTGCCCGGGATCTATAGCAAGATATGCGCTTCTGAAAACCTCTGACATGGATGCTCCGAACATAAATGTAAAGGTTGTTATGACAAAGACCGCTTTGCTTGCATTATTTATATTGATACCGAAGCTTAAAAGAAGTTCCGGAAGTCCGTAATAAATGATGAAAAGCATTACTATGGACGGTACGCAGCGGATGAAGTAAGTGTAGGCAGATGCCAGTCCCCGAAGGACTCTTCCGCCCTTTAGCTTCCCAGCTGCAAGGAGGAGCCCCAGGAGCCCTCCGAAGAACACTGTACCCAGCATGATGCCTAGAGTCACAAGCGTATATGGAAGAATCTGGGGCAAAACTTCAAAAATGAAGGTAGGTTTAAATGGTCTCACAGTGTATCACCTTTCTGATATCCTTCAGGTACATAGTCAAATAAGCTGTAACCGAAATACTGCTTCTGTAAGCTTTCGATGGTTCCGTCAGCCTTCAGTTCCTCAAAGGCCTTGTCGAAATCATCTGCAAACTGCTGCTCATTCTTGTTGAAGAGTGACCAGATAGGGATACCCTCATAAGGAACAAATGCAAGCTTGTCTGAGAAATCATGATACTCACCATCCTCGTTTTCTACATTTGCTTCAAAGGAAGTCTTAATGTTGAAGTAAGCATCATAACGGCCCTCCAATACCCACTGATATGCGTCTGCCGCTTCGAAGGAATCACCTGCCACAAGGTCGATCTTTGCATCAGGGTGTTTTGAGTTGTAGTTCTCAACGATATTGTACTGAGCGTTTGCAGGTCCGATAGGAACCAGCTTTCCGGAGTACTTTGCAAAGGACTCAAGATCTGTTATTTCCGAAGCATTCTCCTTACGGATAGCGATGCCTATGATGGAAGCTCCGGTGTAGTTCTTAGGGAAAACGTACTTCTTTGAACGCTCTTCGGTCCACCAAACACCCTTGCTGCCGGCATTGTACTTACCTGACTCTACACCAACCAGAAGATCATCGTCTGTTGTTCCCACATACTCGAACTCATAGTTCTCAAGCTTTTCATCTATAGCCTTCCAGACCGCAACTTCATATCCGTCATGATTTCCGTCCTTGTCAATGAAGTCGTAAGGAACATAAGACTGTGTATGAGCTATAACCTTCTTTATCAATCCGTCGGATTCTGCTTTATCCTCGTCAGCCTGAGCAGTCTCAGCTTCGGTTGAAGCGTTACCTGCTGTTGTAGCTTCAGGAGTTGACGAAGCTGATCCGCATGCTGCAAGAGATACGGATGCAAGAGATACAAGTGAAACTGCTGCTACGATATTAATAAAATTCTTTTTCATAATTATTTCTCCCCTTTATTCATTTGAACACTTTTTTTGAAATCACATTTCACCCATGTCACAAAGGAAATGTAAAATGCTATTGAACACATTTTGGACTGTCAGTTTTGATTTTTTTTTTGAAAAGATACTTAGGGAAACGATGTTTAAAGTGTCTCCTCAGTATCTTAATCCGGTATTGTCATTAAACGGTTGCTTTCAGATCCGGAAAGCTATGTGAATCTCTTAAAGTATTCACGATATGAACCTTTGGTGTAGCTTCTGCGGCCGCTTCTCTAACCCAGTTAAGATGCTCAGACGGAGTGCTGTTTGGCACTGTGCAATCCGCTCCGACTATGACGCCTGTTCTTCCTGCTTCTTCTATGATCCTGCGCGTCTCGTTCTGAATCTCTGCCTTGCTGCCCCTGAAGATAATGCTGTCTTCGGTGTTAAGGAACCCGCCTATGACTGCTTTTCCTCCAAAGAATCTTCTTCCTTCACGAAGTGACAGGTTTTCGGTATTTACTGCCCAGTTAAATGCTGTTGCAGGATAGTCCTGATATACACTGATGTAATTCGTATTTCCTCTCCAACCGCATATATGAAGAATGTTTGTGTTGGTCAGCTTGTTTGCTGCTTCCAGAATTTTCTTTTCAGATGGTGTTACATACAGACGATAAAGGGCATCAGGGATAAAACGATGTGTGTCTGTTACTGAAAGATAGATACCGTCGGCAGCTTCAGTATTGATAACTGAAGGAAGAAGAGCAATGATATTGTCAGCCAGCTTATCAAGAGCCTCTTCTACTGCTTCGGGATTTGTTTTTATAAAATGAAGGATCAGATCATTTGCTTCCTGCTCACTTAGGTTATGACCATTGGCAAGTGCATAACGGAGATGGGCAAGTGGTGCGAAAAGATTGTAGAAAAGAAGGATATCATTACCATAGATTTCTCTGTATCCTCTCGCAAGCTTCTGCTGATCGGTGAACCATGGATGGAATTCTGAAACCGGAGTAAAATAGGAAAGTTCCTCAGGTGTTTTGGCATCGATAGTTATCGGCAGATAGAAGTAACCGTCTGTCATTATCTTTACGAAATCAGGATCGAATTCATCCTTGAAACGCTGTGCACCTTCCAGTATCTTGTTGAAATTCTCAGGATGTTCTACACCGTTTACAAATTCATCATCAAGATAATGGTGCCAGAAACCTACCGGAATTCTCTCTACAGGTTCGTTGTTAAATGCCTTTAATACAAGTTCTCGCTTTGTGCTCATGATACTCTCCTCCACTTTTTCTTAGAACAACAGATTTTCGTTATTGAGTAGTAAAAAGACTCCTACCCGATTTTTGCACTGCGAACATTCCGCACAAAGTACTCCATGTTCTTGCGATTGTCCGATGTACGTTCATGCGAGCATAACGTCCGCCTGACAATCTGATGCAACAAAAAAGGACCCGGATTTTTTGCCATCCGGATCCTTACATGTAGACGAAAATCGACTCAGTTTAGAATAGGGTATGGCAAATAAGCTCTATGCATACACATACAGCACATACAACATCCGTTACGCATGATATTTGATTTTGTATTCACTGTGAATGATGTCATATCTTTGCCACTCCTTTCCTTAGTCTATCAGACCATCCTGTTTTTGGTACTGATGTTCAGTCGGCCTATTATTCTTTAGCCAACAGATATTCAAGTTCGAAACCTTTTTGATTTGTTTCTGAACTTCATGTATAGTACTATAATGCTTAAATCCCTACCTGTCTACTAGGTTTTAATGATATTTTGCTATAGTTTATGACTATAACAATAAAAAACCTATCGTTTTCCTTTATCGTAGATTTCTCCCAATGCACGTGGACTGTTGTTATGCTTACTGAAGAATACCAGGAGTATCAGTGTCACTATGTAAGGTATTATCCTTACGAGATCATTAAATGTCGAAGGCATGCCCAGCTGTTGGATAAGCACCTGACCGCCACTTCTGGCAAAACCAAAAATCAGACAGGCTTCAAGTGTGGGAAGTATGGACCAGTTGCCAAATATGAGAGCTGCGATGGAAAGATATCCTAATCCGAGATAGATATCCGGCGAAAAGTTTGCTGTTATTGAATAGGCATAACTCATTCCCGCAATTGCTGAAAGACCACCGGAGATAATTACGGAAAGCAGTCTTATGCGGTTAACATCTATTCCGGCTGCATCTGCCGCATGAGGATTATCTCCGCAAGCTCTTAGATGCATTCCAAAAGGTGTTTTATACATTATGTACCACATGATTACGGCAATAATAATTATAATCACTTCAAACGGATATACATTTCTGAAAAATGCACCGATTACAGGAATCCGGGAAATGCCGGGAACGGAAAATCTTGCACTTGTTCCCAGGACAAACTTATTTGAAGCCTTACCAAATATACTTTCATTTATACGTTTTGTCAGAAAGCTTGTAAGTGCTGTCGCAAGAATATTTACTACTACACCGCTGATAACCTGATTGGCTTTAAACTTTATACATAACAGCACATGAACCAGTGAAAAAAGCATTCCTCCCAATATCGCAGCAAAAAAGGAAGCGTAATAGGGAACCTGGGAGGAACCTCCAAACTGCTGCATCAGAAGCACTGCGGTAAAGGCTCCAAAGAAAGCGCCGACCCCTTGCAGTCCTTCCAGTGCAAGATTGGTTATGCCGCTCTTTTCACTGAATATTCCACCTATTGCCATTATGAACATGGGAAGTGCAAAAGCAAGACCGTCTATAATAATGTTATCTATCATACTCTCTCCACATCCTTTTTATCATTAAGCTCCATGCTTATCTTTTCGATATATATCCTGAGAAATTCCGAGCAGGCAGCAAATATCAGTATCACTGAAGTTATAAGGTCAGCTATTTCTATTTCAACTCCCTGCTGCGAACTCATATATATGGATCCATTGGATATTATAGTTATCAGGAAAGATGCAAATATACATCCTATGGGGTCACTGCATCCAAGGAGTGCCACGGCTATGGCATTGAAACCCATGCCCGGAACCACTCCAGGCTGTATTGATGCATTGAAACCACAGAAGTAGGTAACACCGGCAAGTCCTGCAAGACCACCGGAGATTGTCATGGCCAGTATCATATTCTTTGAAATACTGATGCCTGCATATCTTGCAGCTTTTTTCCCGAGTCCTACAGCCTGTATCTCAAATCCTGTTGTTGTCCTGTTTATCAAATACCAGACAAAGATGGATGCCAGAATGGCGAGTGGAAAGGCAAGCGGTATATCAAATTTAAGACCAAGGGCTTTGATATTAACCAGTGTAAGCCTTGCTTCTTCGGTGATTACTACGCTTTGCCTTGAAACCGGATCCAGGAAAAATGTGTTTATAAAAAATGTAAATATATACATAAGTGTATAATTTATCATTATGGACGAAACAACTTCATTAATATTGAACTTATACTTCAGCCATCCTATCAGCGCACCGACCAGCGCACCGGAAATGATGCCTATGATAAGTACCAGTGGCCTGGCAAAAGGGGCAGGAAGTGAGGAATATCCAACAGTTATAGTTGAAACAAATCCGGCTGCCAGCATCATTCCGGAAACACCGATATTAAACAGACCTGCTTTAAGTGCAACCGCAACAGCCAGAGCTGCAAATATCATAGGTGTAAGAGTATCCAGGAATCCCATGAAATCGGTAAACATATTCTGACGCCCTGCATATTTTTGCTTCAGAAACAGTCCTGACCCCTGAAGAAGATTGCCATATGCCGAAAACGGATTTTTTCCCAGTGCCAGGAAAATTATCGCTCCAACCAGAAGACTTATGAAAATTGAAAACAGGGATATTCTGACCATTTGTAACTTCTCTCCGCCAAGAAGCCTTATCAGTGTTTTTTTCATGCACTCTCACCTCGATTCCCAACACCCATCATAAATCTTCCTACTTCATCTATAGTAAGATCTGAAGCCTTCGCAATACGGTTTATTCTTCCATCGAATATAACCCCGATGGTATCTGCACAATCCATTATTTCATCAAGTTCAAGAGATATAAGCAGTACAGCAGCTCCTCTGTCCCTTTCGGCAATAATCTGTTTGTGAATGTTTGAAATGGCACCTATATCAAGCCCTCTTGTCGGCTGCATAAATATGATTAGAGGAGTTTTCAATTCAAGTTCTCTGGCTATTATAGCCTTCTGTTGATTACCTCCCGACATGGTACGAACAACAGTATTGACACCTTTACTGCTCCTTATGTCATAATCCTTTATAAGCTTTTCTCCGTTTTCTGCCATTACCTTTAGATCAAGGCGCGAGTTATGTGACATTTTGGGCCGATAGTACTCTTTAAGTGCCAGATTATTCTTGAGATCAAAACCAAGAACAAGTCCTACATTGTGTCTGTCTTCAGGGATATAAGCCACTCCCTCTTCTGTTCGTTTTCTTATGGAATAAGAAGTTATATCTTTTCCTGAAAGCTGTATGCTTCCGTTTTTAGTCTTTCTTAATCCGGCTATAGCATCTGCCAGTTCGTTTTGACCATTTCCGGAAACTCCTGCAAGAGCGAATATCTCACCTGCATGAATTTCGAAAGAAACTTCCTTGACCGCCTCATAGCCAACTTCGTTACATACAGTAAGTCCCTCAACCTTGAGAACTACCTCTCCCGGTTTTGCTTCGCTCTTATCAGAAGTAAAGGATATATCTCTGCCAACCATAAGTCTCGCAAGTTCTGCGGTAGAAGCTTCCGGAACATTTAGGACATCAATCAGCCTTCCTCTGTTAAGGATGGCACATCTGTCAGCAATGGATTTAATTTCCTCAAGCTTATGAGTGATAATGATAATGGTCTTTCCACCATCACGAAGTCCTCTGATTATATCAAGAAGGTACTTTATTTCCTGAGGTGTAAGCACAGCGGTTGGTTCATCAAATATAAGTATCTCTGCATCTCTGTACAACATCTTAAGTATCTCCACCCTCTGCTGGGTTGAAACATTAAGATCACTGATAATTGCGGTGGGTTCAACCTTAAGTCCGTATTTATCCGAAAGCTTAGCTATGTCCTGATTGGCTTTTTTTATATTTACATGTGGAATGAAGCCAATAATCTTATCCTGGGGTTCAGAACCGAGAATTATATTCTCCGCAACTGTATAGTTTGATACAAGTCTGAAATGCTGATGTACCATACCTATACCGATTTTTGTTGCATGACGGGGTGAGGTTATTTTTACCTTTTCGCCCCGGATAAATATCTCTCCTTCATCAGGTTCGTACATACCAAACAGAATACTCATAAGTGTAGATTTACCGGCACCGTTTTCTCCCAGAAGAGCATATATCTCTCCTTTTTTTATGTTTATAGAAACGTCGTCATTTGCAACGATCCCGGGAAAGCGTTTCGTTATATGCTTCATCTCGATTATGTATTCCGAATCCATTAAACTGCACCTCCCTTTATCATTATCTGTAAAGAAAAAAACGGACGCGGACTATCTTGTCAGCGTCCGATATCATCGGTCTCATCATTATCACAGGATATCCGATAGGAAATGTCTCTATTGAAGACCGACGACCAGTGGGAGAACCTTCTCCACTGACTGATCACTCAGCGTCAAGTCCTGTGAAATTGTCAGGTGTCATGTCGTTAAAATTGGCTGCGGGAACTATGGTTCCGTTTTTAATCAGCTCATAGGCTTTATCTATCTTCTCAATTGTGTCCGGGGAAAGCTGGCATCTTGAAGAATCTTTTACGTATCCTACAGAATCCGTATCTGCTCCAAGAATGTAATTACCTCCTTTGAAAGAGCCATCCAGAATTGTCTCCAGAATCTTTTTGTCATTAGCGCCCATTATTTTGAGTGCCGAAGTAAGCATTACATTATCGCTTCCGTTAACACCATCATCATACTGGTCAGTATCACAGCCTATCATATAATCCTTTGCAGAACTCTCCTTGATTGCTGTGAGAACTCCTGTTCCTGAAGCACCGGCTGCAACGAAGATGATATCGCAGCCTTCCTTGATCAGAGCATCTCCTACAACCTTACCGTTTGCCGGATCTGCAAAAGAACCTATGTAGTTACCGCCTACATTTGTTCCTGTAACATCGGTGCCGGAATATGAAGCCAGTTCAACTATTTCCGCACCGGTCCCATAATGCTTGTTTGCATAATTAACTCCCGACATAAACCCATACTGATAATTTACATTTGTCGGTATTGCCACACCATTTACAACCGCAACCTTTCCTGTGCCGGTAGAAAGTGCCGCAGCCATTCCTGCAAGGAAGCCGGCTTCCTGCTCCTTAAATGTCATGCCATAGACATTATCAAGTTCGACTTCATTTCCTTCTGCATCTGTAGGGAATGTATCAACCAGAACAAATTTTTTATCAGGATTATCAGCAGCTACTTCACCGATTCCTGAAAACTGGAAACCATCGCATACCAGCACATCATAGTCTACGACAATATCTTCAACAGCTTTAACAGCTGCATCTGCAGCTCCTGTATTTTCCTGAACCGGTGTCACCGTTGACCCCGGATGTGCATCAATAAAACTAAGAATTCCATTGTAGTTCTCTTCGTTAAAGGAACCATCATCCACACCTGTCAGAGAACTAACTATCGCGATCTTAAGTCCGCTTTCTTCTGATTTATCTCCGGCTTTGTCAGTTGGTTTCGCGCTTCCACCGCAGCTTGTAAGAGCTGCTGCCATTGCAACACACATAAATACTGATAGAAATCTTCTTTTCATAGCACGTCACCCTCTCTATATTATTATGATGAACTATATAAAAACCATACACTATCTTTCTCGACTGCAATGTTCCAATATATAAGACGAATATTCCGTGTGAGCCGTCATTGAATCTGAGAGGCTCTTTCACCATGCCAATGCTTTACTTCAGTAGGTATGTTTATGACTATACTGCATCATAGATACCATTCTTCTTTACAGATCCTCCACCATAAATAAGCTGTACATTTCCCGTACTTTGGAAGTTCCTCGTTTAAAAACTTCAAAGATTCAT
Organism: Oribacterium sp. WCC10; assembly: GCF_900113415.1. Lineage (GTDB taxonomy): Bacteria > Bacillota > Clostridia > Lachnospirales > Lachnospiraceae > Oribacterium. The sequence continues at coordinate 86,646 of NZ_FOPH01000015.1, forward strand.
CTCCAAAATAGAGTTTTGTTGCATTCTTGTAACTGAAATTTCCTGACATTTCTTTGTCCTCCTAAATTTATTCCCAGGTAAGTTTTCCTGTTTTCTGTGCTATTTCATATCTGCCTATCTTGTATTCAAGTTTTTCCAGCGCGATATCATACTTCTTCCTGTTTTCCAGGATCTGCTCTCTTACTTCTTTAAGAAGATTTGTTCTGGCATCTATGGTGTGATCACCTTCCTGGAATAACCTCACATATTCTATCAGCATTTCTACCGGAACCCCGGCATCGCGCATACAGACGGCATTTTCCACCCATCCTATGTCAGTTTCCTGATAATCCCTTATTCCTCCGGCTGTTCGTGTAACTTCCGGGATAACACCCACACGCTCATAATACCGAAGTGTATCCGGAGTCAGATTGTACTTCTCACAAACCTCTTTGATAGTCATGGCTCTATCTCCTCTCCTATAAACGAATGTCTTTTGCTTTTTATTTCTGATACACAGTTCCGAGCCTCCGGCGTCGGGGCACGGATTTTCAAAGAAAGCTGATGCTTCGCATCGAAAATCCAGCCACGGAAATGCTTTAATCAACGTTTCCCTATTCGGCTCCTGTATTACAAACTTCGTCTGAGCAGGCGCAATTTTCCTTTCCGCCTACTATGATCTTTCCGTTGGAATTCTCATCATCTCTGATGATCTTTGAAACCTCGGGAACCGATATGGTACCCGAAAGAGGATTTTTGATACTTATCATCGGAGTTGTTATGGTTGCTTCCACATCTGACTTCTCAAAAGCAAGATCAGTATCGATCATTTTGCAGTTTATAAGCTTTAGTCCCTTGCAGTAGCAAAGAGGCTGAGTCCCTATGATGGTACAGTTTTCAAAGGTGACGTTTTCACAGTACCATGCGAGGTATTCACCCTTTATGATACTATTTCTTACAACAACATTTTTTGCATGCCAGAAGGCATCCTTTGTATCAAAATTGCAGTTTTCAAAAACAGAATCCGTAATGTACTGGAAAGAATATTTGCCCTTGAGGGTCACATTCGAAAACTCAAGTCGCTCCGATCTCATCATGAAATATTCACTCTGAACATCGGTATCCTTCATACTGATATTCTTTACTGACCATCCAAACTCGGGAGAAATGATTTCACAGTTTTCTATCTTTATATCAGAACATTCCCTCAGTGCCTTTATTCCGTGCATTTTTGAATTCTGAATATCTGCATCATTTGTATACCAAAGGGCCGCTCTGCAGTTCTCAGTCATTTCAATGTTTTCAATCGTAAGCACATCATCATGCCAAAACGGATATCTGAGGTTGAAGTAGCTATCCTTCACCACAAGGTTTTTGCTCTCTTTAAAGGCACTCTCTCCATCTGCAGGACCATCAAACCTGCAGCCCTCCACAAGGATATCTCTGCTTCCGTAAAGAGCTCTCTCTTCATCAAATGTCTTGTTCTTTATGATCATATCTTTCATTTATTTCTTCTTACCTCATTTATTAACGCTTTTTAAGCTGTGATATCAGATATACAGATACTAATCTAATCGGCTCTGTAAAAATGTTGTCATTTTTTACTGCCTCATATCGGTTTCTGTATGGTCATCCTACACCCTGGAGCTCACTCCAGGTCAATCTTTTTTCGCTTTTTAATTTCTAAAATAATTCTAAAATGAAGAGAGTGGCAAAAACATTTGCCACTCTCTTCTGATACATCACACAAAATCATTTATTTAGCATTAATCATTTTATCAGCCTGATCTTATTTTATTCGATTTCCACCGAGTCAATTTCTACCGAATAAAAATAAAGAAACTTAGGATCACTTAACTAGCACCTTATATGTCCGCTCTAAAAATACTATATTCATCACTGCAAAAAGAAGTAAATATACAGGCATAATTCCTATTCCGACTGCCTGCTGTAAGAGACCAAATACCATTGGCATAAAAGTACTGCCAACATAGGCTGATGCCATCTGCAATCCTATCACTGCAGCTGAATATCTTTGACCAAAATTGGCAGGTGCCATGTGCTGGATTGCAGGATAAACAGGTCCCATTCCTGTTCCGATTATCACAAATCCCACCGCTGCAACATGATATCCGGATAATGGCATTAAAACCAGTATAATACCAAATAGCTCTACAAAAATACCTATCCTGATACGAAGTCTGTCATCCAGTCTATTCGAGATAAATCCTGAGATGAGTCTTCCAAGCATGAGTCCACCGAAAATCAGTGATCCGAAAGAGGCTATAAGTTCATCCGAAAGCCCTGCCCTGGTTTCTGCAAAATAGCTTGGTGTCCATAAAAAGCATGTTGCCTCTCCTGAGCAATATGCGAAGAACGCAATAAGTGTCAGTATTACTCCGGGAACCTTTAATGATTCTCTTATACCGGCGCTGTTCCTTAGCTCTTCTTCATCACTTCCTGATTCATTCCTCTTCCAGAGAGGAAACGATAGAATGCATACCAGAAGTATTCCCATCTGAACAAACGCAGTCCACCTGTACCCTTCGTTCCATCTTGCGTATTTCAGAGCCAGTGCCATGATGGACGGACTTATAACTGCTCCTACTCCGTAGAAACAATGAAGAAAATTCATTACCGAACCGGAATAGTTATTGGCCACATAGTGATTCACCGACGCGTCTATGGCTCCGGCTCCAAGTCCGTAAGGTATGGCGAATAAAAATAACATCGCATACTGCCATGAAATAGAGAAACCAAGAAGACCAATGATAGTAAGGAATATCGAAAAGATGACAATCCACTTAGTGTGAAACCTTTTTATAATTTTAGGGCTTAAAAGAGCTGAAATAATGGTCATGAATGAAATCGTCATTGATACATATCCGGCATATGAAGATGGTACTCCGAACACCACCTGCATCTTCGGCCAGCCTGATCCCAAAAGAGAATCAGGTAGTCCCAGGCTTATAAAAATCAAGTATATAACTGCTAATAACAAAGATCCCATGCTGTTTATTACTCCTTAATACGATGAAACTCCGGCTGCATTTTCTTAAATGTACATATGTTTTCGAAACCTATCTGTCTTAATTCCTTCATCGTTTCTTTAATATATGCACCGAAATGTTCCGGTTTATGACTGTCACTGCCTATGGTTCTGCTTTTTATTAATTGCAGCTCCACAGTGAGGGCAGCTGTATGTATACCATATATACACCGTTTCAATATTCACAGGTGTCCTCCATAAGTTAATCTGCTGCAATTTAGAATGATTCTCGACAAACATATATAATAATACGATAATTATTACGATATCGCTTATTAGTTGGAGGTGACAAACTATTAGTAGTCAATAGGTTTTAAACAAAATTTTGAAATTATTGGTTTGAGGGTAACTTTAATAAACCATCTGAATACACCGTATTTCAGATGGTGACTGGATTTCCGGTCTTTTGATGTTAGCGAAGTTTCTGAGAATTGAAGTCTATGTTTTGCTTTTCTAAAGCAAAGATAACTCGTAAAAGCTTCTTTGCAACATGGGTTATAGCTACCCGATGAGGTTTTCCTTCTTGACGTTTCTTGGCATAGTAAGTTGCAAAAGTCATATCGAAGCGAATTAAAGGAAGACAGCAGTTTAGCAAGACATATCGCAACGGAGATGATCCGTGTCTTACCATCTT
>NZ_FOPH01000020.1 GCF_900113415.1 Oribacterium sp. WCC10
ACTCCGCCCGGCTGGAATCCTGTTATATCCTCCACCTGGTCTCTCGGGATCATATGGGGCTTAGTATGGAAAACAGATTTAAACTTGGAGCTGTTCACCTTGCCATCCCCAGCCATGACCACAATAACAGGCTTTTCATCCACAACAAATGACAGTGTCTTGGCAATCTCAGGCTCTGTGCAACCAATCTGCTGTGCTGCATGCTCAACAGTATCTATTGTCTCGGAATGCTCCGTCAGCCTGTCTCCAAATCCCTTTATGTCTAAAAACTCTTTTACCTTAACGTTTATCATCTAATTCACCTTATGATGTCCACAACTTCGCCAATGTACATGTCATGCTCGGCATCGCCTTCATAGAACTGCTTGGCAATATCAGGGTTCAAGTTCTTTGGATCAAGCTTCTGGCAAAAGAGCTCCATTCGCCATAAACTCTGTCGGCTCCTTCACCTTTAAAAGCCCTTACTCTTATTCTGAAATCAAAATAATCCTGGGCACCGGTAACATAAGTATTATCGGCGACCTCAACTGTTTCAGGTTCTCTGTACTCTTTTTCTGAATAGTACTTATTCTCCTCAGAGACTTCGTATCCATCAGCACCTTCAACCGGATCCCATTCGAAACAAACCTCAGCGCAGTCTTCTCCCGGTCTCAAAACTCCGTCTTTCACCGCAGGCACACCAAGAGTGCTGGCTTCAACCGCTTCCGGTTCACTCACTGTGCTGGAAGCAGCTCCGCTATCTGCCACTTTATTGTTTCCACAACCTACAGCAACAATCGTCATAAGTATTAACATGGCGACGCATAATCTTTTCATACTGCTCCTCCAGTGCTCAATCACAGTCAAATATTGCCTTGCTCTCAAGTCTGTCTCCATAAGTATCCTTCCACTTCTTATGCACCTCAGATGCATCAAAGTTATTTAGTCCTTCCGCTGACAGATTCATCTCTATCATGATGCTGTATCTGTTCTCTCTGGTACTGTTGGACTTATGTATAATAAATGATTCCACTCCTGGAATCTTAAGAGTCTCATTAAAAAGTTCCTTGATTTCTGGTAAAAGCTTCTCTATATCATCTCTGTCTTTGAACTTTGCAATTATGTAATGTTTCATTAGTTAAATCTCCTTTGGCCACTCTGAGCCAATATCCAATCTCTTCTCAGTAAGCCAGTCATCTTCTACTGACACATATTTCTCATTGCCTTCATCATCCACAACCTCCATTGAGCATGTTCTCAAGATAAGGATCCGCTCCATATCTTCCTTCCAAATACTGTTTATCATAAGCCGATTTATTATTGATATGACTGTCATCAGCATTTCTTATATCGTACAATGAATAAATCTGGCTCTCATGTTTCATATCCGTAGCTGCAAACCATATCTCATCTCTTCTGAATACAGTGTTTCACATGGTAGTCATATCATGGGAAGTGAAAAGTAACTGAGCTCCATTTCGGTTCAATTCCTTGTTTTTAAATAAACTGATTATATACCTGAGCAGCTTTGGGTGAAGCTTTGAATCCAATTCGTCAATTATGACCATTCGGCCTTCCTTAAGCGCAACTATAAGCATCGGAAGTGTTGACAAAAGCTTCTTTGTTCCATCGGATTCTGCATCAAAGGAAAGAGTATACTTTTCTCCATTTATTATTCTTTCTGTATAGAATTTCTTTTCTTCTTTTATATAACGATAATCTCCTTAAAAGCACGCATTATAAAAATACTCTGCTTAGTGGCCAATTCGCCCTTTAGAACCGTTGCTAACATATAAATGCCCTGTTCTGTAAAGGCATATGGATATTTTCTACGACCTCCACCTTGTCCAGAAAAAAATGTGTTTTCTCGTGAAGTCACAAATTGTGACTTCACCAATTCAACTTCATCTTTTGTTAATTGAAACATAAAATCTTCCGGGAATCGCTCAATATTTCGTTTCACCTACTGATTCATAGCTTTAAGCTCATATCCATAAATATCAGACAACTTTAAGAACTTCTTATCATTCATCTGCTCGTTCGTGATATACTCCCCATCACAGAATAGCGAATACGTCGTGATCGGAGTCGGTGCATTCTGAGCATCTTCTCTGCTTTCAATTTTTACAGCCCTTAATGATATACCGTTCTTCTCAGCGGTTTCTTCCAGAACCGGTACATACTTTGCATTAAATGGGCACTGATTCGTATAGTAAAGAACATAACCGCTCTCATCTATATGGGGATGTCTGGCACATTCCTTGAACACTGGTTTCTCGGTTCCTTTTTCAAACGGCAGATACCATAACTGTATCCCATTATCAGCTTCATCACCGACTTCAAAGCCTTTATATTTCAGGAATTTCGGATCAACCAGAAACGGCTTTTTCTTTGCTGCAGCAAGAATGCAAAGTCCTTTCTTTCCCTTCTCCTTGCTGTCTTTGATGCATTCGGAAAGCAGATCGCTTGAATATCCATGACCTTTGAAAGAACCGGAAACCCATAGGCAGTCTATATACATATACCCAGGTGCTTCGATTGGATTCCATGCATGCTCTGCAGGAATATATTCTATGAAGCATTTCCCGCGCTCCACACTTTTTAAGAATACAAGCCCCTCATCAAATCTGTCCGCAAGCCACGCCTTCTTTGAAGATACCTGTACATCTTTATTGTTGGATATGGCACAGCAGATATGCTCCTCTTCCAGATTCTCTTTTGTAACCCTGATATACTCCATAGCCCTCTCCTACTCTCTCCGTTCCACTTCAGTCGGCGCAGAGCAATCGTCCCCCGGACGATTTGCGCCCTCCGGATCTTTCCAATATCCTCCCTTATGGAAGTTCTCATTCCCTAGAGGTTTTGCTGTCAATCGGAACATAACGCAGCCATCCGGGCAAACTACAGTTTTCGTGTACTTGCTGTCTCCACCAAGGTTTTCAAGATCTCCGCCACTTCGAACAGCCTCCATCAACGGATACAGCAGCATCATGGTTTTGGAACAGATTCCGTATCCATCTTTGTTTACCGGGCATCCGTATGTACAGGTGTATGTATCGCCTATCTCTTCTCCGTTTCGGCAGTACCGCTCTGTGTGATCTCCCCTGAGAAAGCCTGTCACTTCAACCGTAAACTCATACTCTTCATCAAACCACTTCTTCATCGTCAGCTCTCCTTCCTGATCGGGTGCCGGATCACTGTCTTCAGTTTCTCCGGCTGGACTTTTCTCGCATCAGATAGATAAATCTCATGGTGCAGTCTCTTGTCAGTGATATCCAGAACATAACCCTGTTCTTCTATAAATCTGTGCATTGCATCTACTGTAGCAGGTTCATCATCATACGATCCGATATGCATGCACTGCACACACAACCCTTCATCATAAGTAAAGAACTCCACCTTTGAGAAATCCTGTTTTTTCTTAACCGTAGCTTCCCTGACAGCCCACTCAAAATCATCTTTCGTTACAAAGTCTGGCAGGCGGATGACGGATATCCACTTGAAATCTTCTTTATGAGCATAGTCGATACCGATTACTCCATTCTGCCACCAAAAACCTTCCAATGGCGGAACTACATAATCAAAATATCCGTCAATCTGATGATCACCTTTTTTACTCATCTTGATCGTAAATGCGATTCCATACAAAAGACCTATAGCCTGTTTATATTCGCCATCTTCATCATTTGGATTCCCACTGCCCCTAACCGCGATATAATTCATTTTCGGAACAGTAACGATAGATGGTGTGCCCTTCGGCATATAGAATTCTTTGTATTCCTTCTTGTAATCAAACGCCATACCCTTTTTCTCCACTTCGTTTCGGTCGGTGCTAAACGATCGTCCACCGGACGATCAGCACCCCTCCGTCAAGTCTTTTGTTTCATAAGACTTATTCCAGGAACCGATCTCTATCAAGTTGCCTTCCGGATCAGCGATATAGCAGGTTCTCTGTCCCCAAGGTTCAAGTTCTGGTTCCAGCACGGATGTCGCTCCATTTTCCACGGCCTTCTTATATGCTTCATCCACCTCTTCAAAAGTATCGACATACAGCGCTATTTCAAAATGACCGTTCAGTCCTTTTATATACTCATACCGCCGGCTTGTCATCTTCTCAAAATCCTTCCTGCCGTAAAGCAGAAAAAGCGTTCCATCCTTTACAAGATAAACATTAGAAGTATTCTCTTCTTCCTTGATCTCAAATCCGAGAACATCCCTGTAAAAGCGAATCATCTTCCCCATGTCTTCTACAAGTAACCCAAAACCATCTAATCTCATGCTCTGTCTCCACTTCGTTCCGGTCCGCGCTAAACGATCGTCCACCGGACGATCAGCGCCCTCCATATAATCCTTAAGTTCTTTGACCTCACAGCCCTTATTCACATAGTATGCGTACATTTCATCCATCTTTTTCAGATCATAGCTTGTAACACAATCGGATATCACGTGAACGCTATATCCTGCCTTTGTCATATTGAAGCATGTGGACTTTACGCAGCCTGTGGCATCCGCACCGGCAATAAAGAACTCGTTAATTCCATTCTTTTCAATGAACTCTGTAAATTCCTCGCTCGTAAGCGCATTTGCCTTCGTCTTCACAAAGATATTATCGGATACCACCTTCATTTCAGTAACCAGCTCAGCCCCTTTTGTGTCCGCCTTAAAGGTTCTAGTTCCCGGCGACAGATTATTATGCTTGATATAGATGATCTGCATATTCTCTGTCACAGCCCAGTCGATAGCCTGATTGATACGATCAATGATCTTTTTGTAGTTCTTAGTAATGTCATTTTGAATGTCAATTATCATCAGCGCTTTGTTTCCCATGGTTCTTTTCCCTCCTTTCAAAAGCTCCGCATGGCTCCGCTTCGCTCACTGCTGTTGCATATTTTTCCGCCATATCACAGGCGATCTCATACAGTTTATCCCTGACAGACTCCGGATCGATCACAGTCACCTTATCCCTGCATGAAAGCATCCATGATATCAGGCCTTCATCATCCGAATATTCATGTTCAAAGAGAAGCGATCCATCCGGCTGCTCTTCAAATGAACCCACGCCGTACTCTTCAATCAATTGCCACTTCATGGACGGATCAAAAACTGCTTTGACTCTTCCTTTTGCCGGAAAGACCTTTTCATTCGACAGCTCCGGCAAAGGAATCTCGGATCTTCTGTCAAACACCTCACCATGAATGATACTGTCCATCCTGTTCAGCTTGAACAGCCGGAAGTCTTCCCTTAACAGACAGAACCCATATGCATACCAGCTAGACCATTTAAAAATCAGATAATAAGGCTCGATCTCCCTTTTCGCATATCTTATCAAGCCAAACAGGACAACAGTATGTCATGTTTCTGATAAAATTTTTCCTGTACCCCGGTTTCCCGGGATACAGGTTTTGAATCTTACGCCTTCTTTTTTACAGGAATCCAGATCGCGCTGTGATAATCCTTGTCGGTCTTTTCCCCATTGACGCAGTCATACCATTCGACATTAGCGTTTCCATAGAGCTCATAGTCAGGATTTCCCGGCAGCCACTCCTTAAATATGCGGGTATTAAGGCTCTGCAGTGACTCAGGGATAGGACCTATGCAGTCAAACATCGCCCATTCACCACGTGGGAACTCATAGACTACCATGCCCTCCGGGACATCTCCGCCGGAGTACTTTCCAGCAACCAGATATCGGAACTTACCTCCACCGATATCATCGATACAAACACCATATTCTCCGATACAATGATCTATAATCGCCTTCTCCTGAGGGCTTGCCGGCTCATTCCCAGCATAAACATTTGCGGCATACTTCTCGCAGATCTCATCCCAGAACTTCGGGATCTCCTGATAAGCGGTTTCGTAATCAAATTCCTTCTGAAATCCGATTACCTTGAACTGAAACATTGTTGTTACCTTGTATTCCATTTGGATACCTCCTTGAACCTGTACTTTGATAGACAAGGGAAGAAAAGTCCTTACATCTGCTCCTTCACGTGCCTGCGTGGGTGTCACGCCGTGGAAACGCGAGAAAGCCTTGCTGAAACTCTCTGGAGTTTCATAACAATACCGGAGTGCGATATCAATCACCTTATCCTCTGTCTCCTTCAGATCAAGTGCCGCATTATGCAGTCTCCGATTTCGGATATATTCTCCGAGACCGTAACCTGTTATCAGCGAAAACCCTTTCTGAATGAAGAATGGTGAAAGATACACCTGATCGGCAACATCCTGCGCACTGATGTTGTCGGTAAGATGCTTCTCCATATAATCGATCGCTTTCCGAATGCTGGTAATCAACTCCATCACTCAAACCTCCCGTCTCCACTTCGTTCCGGTCCGCGCTAAACGGATGTCCCCCGGACATCCAGCGCCCTTGTATGATCAGTATACCTGTTTAGGAAGTTAATATCCTGTCATTTTATGTCCGGATCTGTCCTGATAAAGTGCCCTTCCTGAACTGCCGCAAAAGTCGCAACCGCACATACCGGAATCGCCAAATACTTTAGTGGGACTATGGGAAATGTCAAAGGCAGTATAAAAAGCAATACCCCTGTCACCTTATTCATCACTGAATGAACCGCCACCAACTTTCTTTGTACAATGTGTCCCGAAATGATGTTTATTATCTTTATCAGCGCAATTATTACGATCCATATACACAACCATGCCGACATACTTATCACCGGGAGCAGCTTTATCAAGCATACTACTACGAATACAAAATCCGCAGCAGTATCAAATCTCGCTCCAAACTCGGTGACAGTATTCATTTTTCGGGCAATAGTTCCGTCTATCATATCTGATAAGCCGCCAGTCAAATATAGTATATAGAATACCGGCGAAAACACCGGACAGAACAGTAGTGCAATACTGATCAGTACCCTAAAACCTGTTATTCTATTTGCCATCACTTAACTCTTTGGAACATGACCGTCTCTTCCTTCATTGAGATATTTCCGACACAGAAGCCATATTCCAACAATTCCTTCTTGTATTTGAGAAAAGAATGGTCGATCGGAACCCCTGTAATTTCTTCAATCTCAGCATATGTGAGCTTGATGCTGTCCGTTCCATTATCCCGGATCCATTTCCAAAGATGTTCGTATTTACTCATATCTGTTCATCCTTCACTTTACCATTGCAAAACGCAGCCATCTCTTTTTCAAGCAAGCGGAATACATTCGCAATCAGATACCCATCCGCTATCGCATGATTCATACGAACCGACACCGGCATCAAAAGTCTCCCGTTTTCCTCACGGTATTTCCCCCAGTTGATGATCGGCAGAAAATAGAGGAATCCATCTGGCAGTTCAATATTCAGGGAATCATAGGACAGCCATGAAATGTAGGAAGCATCAAACCAGTTCGGATGCTTTTCCATATCAAGGCCATACTCCCTCGTTTGTTTTGCCTTCTCTATGTCATAGACAGCATTTTTGTAGAATGCGGCATAATCCGGATCATAACTTGTATATACCGGCGTACAGGTCTCGGTATCCTCATGAAAAATATACTGCGTAGGGTTAATCCTGTCATAACAGATCAGTTCCTCAGTCTGCCAGAGATACCCCATTTTGTAATCATCCCGGGAATTCAATACCATGGAAAGGATATATAGGAAATTGACATAGAACTTCGTGTTACTCTCCTTCGAGCACTTAACAAGCTCCGTCACATCAACCCTTGCCGTCATAGAAGTCGAGCACTTGCAATCCTCCGTAAAATGCCGGAATACCCCCTTCCTGTAATAGGTTTCTTTATCAATAACTCTATAGTTCATATCTTTACCCTCTTCTTTTCATCATCAGATAGCAGTTTATCCCCTTTTTATAAAAATCAGGTAGTTCTCCGACACACTTATACCCCAGATTTTCATATAATTTCTTCGCTCCCGGGTTAAAATCATCTACAGTTAAAAAATATTTTGCCGAAGAAGAATCGGAAGCATTATCCTCAAAAAACTTCATCAGCTGTTTACCGATACCACAACTTCTGTATTCTTCCTTTACTGCAACAATATGGAGATAAGGGTAGCTTCCAAAAACACCATTTGTCATGTAGTAAATAAACCCCAGGCATTTCTCATTTTCATCCAATGCAACATATATGTTTTCTTGTCCCACTGCATATGTAAGCATATTAGCTGCCTTTTGATGATTGCTAAAATACGCTTTCCCTAAATTCGAATTTTGCAATATTTCTATGCAGCTATCAATATATTTCATATCTGCAAGTAGAATATGAATATCCTTTTTCCTCTTACTTTCTTCACGCATTAATCTTTACTTCCGTCACTTTCGTCAAAATTGGAAACCGGTATAACCGCACTTTTTATGACGTACCAGACTTAAGATACTCCTCAAATTCCGGTGTTCTTGACCAGTACCGGATTCCCCAGTTATCAAAGTTCCATTCTGCCATGTAGTCATTGCATTCATAATCGACATACCATAGCAGTCCATCCTGAATAACAAAATTAGTAGGAAAATAATCAATATTCAGCCCAACGTCAAATGCCTTCTTCGCCATTGTACGTACCTGCAGCAAAAATTGATCTACTGAAGTTCCTTCTAGGATTAAGTCAAAAATAGTTTTCCCATCAACATATTCCTTGACAATCCGCTCATTCTCTTCGTCTATAGCCAGCATCTTCGGAGCTCTGATTCCGGCATTAGTGAGTCGTTCGTAATCATTTTTCTCAGCCTGTATCTTATTTCCGAAGGTATAGTAATCGCAGGGCTCATGATGTATTTGTTTTAAGACCACATTCTGTCCATCTTGGTCTGCAAGATATGAATACCCACTTTTTCCATGCCCGAGAAGTTTAATAATCCGGTATAACTTTCCACACACGGTTATTTTCTTCTCTAAGACGAATCTTGGTCCTTCCTCCCCCACTTCACCGGTTGGAACAAATCCAACATTAGCCAGTATCCTCTTTGATAGCAGATTGTCCGGATCAGTTTCCGCCTCGACTCGTGATACTTTGTTCTGGGATAATGCCCATTCAGTTATAGCCCTTACTGCCTCAGTCATATATCCATTCCCACAGTAGCCTTCCTTAAGGCCATAGCCTATTTCTACCATTCCGTCATCTGTGATTCCCTTGAAGCAAAGGTCTCCCACGATAGTTTTAGGCTGTTCCTTGAGTTCCATATTCCAAGTTGCAAACCATACTCTGTCTTCTGGGTTATCAAGGCATCCTTGAAGCATCTCTGAATATGCCTTTTGCATTTCCGGATTTTTCTCGTCATCTATAATCTTCTGCATTTCCTCATCTGATATCGGATGCAGGAGCAGCCTTTCCGTCTCTATTTTTATCATGTATCTCCTTACTTGCCATCCTTTTTCCAGAAAAATGAATAATGATGTTTCTTCCTGAAGCCAAGCCTCTCATAGAATTCCATATCGGAAAAAAGCACAAGGCCTCATAATCACTGTCAGTATAATTCTTAAAATCTATATTAGCCCTCATAATCAATATCATCCTTATACTTTACTCAAAAATCTGCCCTGGAAGCTTAAGCTTTTCCTTTGGCAGAAAATTCTTATCAAACTCTTCAACATCAGCATCTTCAACATAGTAACCCTTTGGAGTCTGGTATACACCGGTGATTCCATCAAGATATCCCGGGATTAGTTCCTTACATAGGAAGAATGATGCGTCTGCGTCTTCCGGAAGGTCATGGTATCTGATTCCGAACTTGCTTGCATAGCCAAAGCCGCTGTGTCCATAGGAATCCAATATTTCCTTCAAAAAGCACTGCCGCAAAGCCCATTTCTGCAGCCTTTTCAAGTGAGTAGTCCAGGATTGCCTTGCCATATCCCTGTCTCTTTAATTCAGGAGTGATACCGATTGGTCCCATTGTAAGGACATCGATAGTCCTGCCATCATCTGCCTCAATTATCGTCTTCATGAATATATTCTGACCGATAAGTTTCCCATCCTTTTCCATGACAAAATCAAGCTCTTTTATAAAAGCAGGATCATCCCTAAGGACATGTATCACATAATGCTCACTGCATCCCGGTCGATAGACGTTCCAGAAGGACTCCCTTACAAGGTTTTCAACTTCTCTGTATTCTTCTTTTTTTCTCAGGTCGTATTGTATAATCATTTGAATTCATCTCTAATAATCTCCTCATATAATTCATGTTTTCTCTCGTTTAAGTAGCAATAATCCTTTTATGGTCATCAAAATAAAAGCTACAGATGTAGCATACGCTGCCCTGGTAATGGCCAGGACAAGTACAGTGACTATACTGATTCCCAAGGACAAGCTGATCATTACCCTCTTTATCTTTTCACACTTAAAATGGTTTAAAACCACTATTACAGCTCCCGTTACCACAAGGGAAGCAAACAATCCCCAGTAGATCAGCCTTATGGTTGCCGAAACATCACTGTATTCAATAAGGCTAACTGCGTAAATCATATTTTCCACCGGGTGCGGAAAAAGCGGAAGAAATATCAGCCCGCACGCCAATAGGTCATTAAGCCCAATAAGGTAATCCAGGACCTTGTGAATATTTGCTCTGTTTTCTTTTTCAGCAATGGTTACCAGCTTTTCACTGGAAAGAAGCTCATCTATTGATACAGAAAAGAACTTTGATATCTCTTTTAACGAATCAATACTGGGGTATCCTCTCCCTGACTCCCATTTTGAGATCGCTGTCCTTGAAACAAACAAAGCTTCTGCCAGTTCCTCCTGGGTCATCCCTTTGCTATTTCTCAGTTCCAACAGTTTTTCGCCAAACTCCATAGCTGCCATCTCCTCTTATGCCTCTTTTCTGCATGACAGAACACATCCCTTATACAGATAATACAAGCCGATGCTTAAAAGTACCGAGCCCACGATATCAGTAAACCAGTGGACTCCTGAAATAAGTCTTCCTATTACCATAAATAGCGAAAACAATACTGCAAAAGCAGCTATCAGCTTCCTTATCACATCATCACTTAGCCTTCTGCCAGCCTGTTCCACCAGTGTCGGCATCACACTAAGTACCAGCAGCGTTGTAGAAGATGGATACGATGCCTCCATGACCCCTTCTATAGGTATAGGTCTGTAGTTGATTGGTATCATCTCAAAAATAAGGTAAGCCATGATGACAATGATGTAGTAGATTCCGAGAATGATAATGTCCTTCTCCACCTTAAACAGGCTCTTTCTCTTAATCAGCTGAAGTAACCCAACACCACCAAATATCATGCAGATAAAAATAGGTACCAGCCCAAGCCAGTCTGTGATGGTATACAGTGTCATGTTGACTCCAGTCAACGCATGAAATCCGGTATTGAATGTTGCAAATCCAATATTTGTTCCATTTTGACCGGCGGTCCTAACATCAATTGTCATAATAAGCAAGGTTAATAATGCAAACAATGCTATAAAAGTGACTCCTGTTAAAAAGCAAGTTTTTCTGTTTCTCATTTTTCTAATTCCTTTCCTTTGAAAAATTTCCTTCCGACTGATTTCAAAGTATCAAAGGATATGAAAAACAGAAAGAATCCCGCCGTCACATGGGCGATACGCTTCGTGTCATCCGCATGAATACTGGATTTGTGCGATGTCACAAATCAGCAGGTTATTAATTTCACTCATACCTGCCTGCGTGCTGAAATTCCTTTACAATGTCAAAAACTATCTCTTTTTATTTTCTTTGCAGCCTTAGCCCATTTTGATATTTCTTTTTTCTTGGCATAATTCTTCGTATTCTCAGAGCTAAGTGACTTGTACAGGATGTATCTGTCCACAGAAAGATCACCACTTTCTATTGCGGCTTTCACAGCACAGCCTGGCTCCGTGTCATGCTGGCAATCACTAAATTTACATTGTTTTTCCAACTTGGCTATATCCGAAAAGGTATTATCAATTCCCAACTCCGTATTTGCCATGCCAATTTCTCTCATACCGGGTGTGTCAATTATGGATACGCCGTTATTAAGTTCAATCAGCTGTCTGTAGGTAGTGGTATGTCTCCCTGTGGAATCTGACTCTCTGATGCTGGAAGTTCTCATTGTCTCTTCACCAGCAAAAGCATTTAAAAGTGTTGACTTTCCAGCCCCCAGAAGACCCCATCAGACATATAGTAACGCCTGGTCTCATGTACTGCTCAAGTTCATCTGTTCCTATACCGTAGAGCGCTGAAATTGCATGAACTTTCACCTTATCAGATATGCTCTCCACTTCTCTAATATATCTGCCATAGTTACTACACAGATCCGATTTAGTCAAAACCACCACCGGAATAGAATGCCCCTGAAGAACAACACTCACATATCGAGCTATTCGATTATAGCTATAGTCTTCATTAAGCGACGTCACAATAAAGGTATAATCCACGTTAGCTACCATGTACTGCATAACTCCGGTCTTCGCCTGATCAGGGCGCTGCAAAAGGCCAGAACGGTCAAGCACTGATACGATCAAAGAATCTCCGATTGGGTTGTACTCAAAAGAAACATAATCACCCACAACAGGAAACCGATCTGTCATTAAGTCATAAAAGCTCCCTTTGAGTCTGGCAGGGATATCCTTTCCTTCGAATCTAATTGTATAATTGTTCTTGTGTATCGCAGATATTCTGCCTTTAATAAGTTCTTCATTTGTATTATTCATTTGTCTCCACCTTTATCGCCAATATCAGTATGGATCCCACTGTCTGGAATAGAGCCGTTCTCATTTTTTAATGGCATCCTCTTTTATTCTTCCCAGATATATACAGTAAACAATCGCAACAACAATAGTCATCTCCTATACTGCTCCATACCAGATATCAGTACATTCATAGATATCTCGAAGCTTTCATCAATAGAAATCGGATTGCCAAAAGAATTATGGATCTGTAGCATGATAAATCCTTCAAGAAAAGCTCTGTAAGTTCTAAGCAAATGATTTGCCACCTCTTTATCTATACCAAGACTATCTGTTTGTTCAAAGAAGAATGAATACAAGCCCTCTGTAGCTTCAAGTAAAGTTTCATCAGAGTATTTGTTATACCAAAGCATCGCCTCAAATACACCCGGATTCTCCATAGAAAATCTGTAAAATGCTATGCCATAATTTTTGAGCTTTTCTTTTGGACTGGTTGAATCAATTCCTGCAACTATCTCATCCGAAACCTTCTTCCAACCATAGATCATAAGCCTATAGTGTAAGTCATCTATTGATTTTACATGATTATATAAAGAAGGTTTTCTGATTCCTAAATATTCAGAAAGAGTTGTAACGCTCAAATATGACAACCCCTTTTCATTTGCTAATGTAGCAGCTTTTTCTATTATTTCTTCCTTAGATAATCCTGTTCTTGGCATATTTACTCCCATTCCTTATAAACTAACAGTGTTAGTCTTATTATACTAACACTGTTAGTTTTGTCAATAATATTTCTATACGAACCACTTTACCAAGCATTTTTTAATAATAGAAAAAGGACAGGTTTTTTATTCCCTGTCCTCAAACTTATATCATCTTAAAAAACTTTAGTGCCTCAGTAATAGCATTCTCCTTTTCTGGTGTTGTTCCCGGCTGCCTGCTGTTTTCTGATTTTGGCTTATTATAATTCTCTCTTTCTATGATCCCATGCTTCTGCTTTACCTGCGCAATATTTAGACAATATGTAATGACCCCCGATTTGTAGCAACGTGGATTTACCTGTATAATTTTTAATCGGAAAAGAAAAAATTGGTAACAGGGATTACCGCATACAAATGGAGGTCATAGCATGTATAATACCACAGTTTACGTAGGAATGGATGTTCATAAGGAAAGTTTTACAGTATGCGCTTATACAGTCGAAACTGATAAGGCATCTTATTTTCAAAAGATGGAGGCAGACTATAAAAAAGTTCTATCATATCTCGATTATCTCAGAAGAATCTACGGAGAAGCCGTTGAGTTTGTGTGTGGATATGAAGCCGGTTGTCTTGGATATACTTTGTATCATCAGTTGACTGATCATAATGTCAACTGCAAGATTCTGGCTCCGTCAACCATGCTGGAGCAGCGTAGCAAAAAACGTATCAAAACAGATAAACGTGATGCTGAGCTCATAGCTAAATGCCTTGTATCTCGCAGCTACAGTCCTGTTCATATCCCAACTCAACAGGATGAGGAAACCAAGGAATTCTTACGTATGCGTGATGATCATAAACTTGCCCTGAAGAAGATCAAGCAACAGATTCTTGGATTTTGCCTCCGTCATAACTATCGCTATGGAAGCAGACATTATTGGACTCAGGTTCATATCAAATGGCTGAGGTCATTGAAGTCAGAAGGACTTTATTCAGAGATTCTGACAGAGTATTTGCTGACATATGATGCACTGACTGATAAAATCGAACGCCTCGACAGACGTATCGAGGAGCTCGCCTCACAGGAAGTTTATGCAGAAAAAGTAAAAATGCTTACCTGCTACATCGGAGTAAAAACCAATACAGCCTTATCAACCATCGTAGAAGTAGGAGATTTCCACAGATTTGCAACTGCTGAACGCTTTGCCAGCTATATCGGATTGGTTCCCGGAGAAGACTCCAGCGGACCGGATTGCACGCGCTTAAGCATTACAAAGGCAGGTAATCGTCATGTCAGACTTCTGCTGGTAGAATCAGCAAAATGCTTTGGACGTGGTGAAATTGGATTCAAATCAAGAGAATTAAAAGCCCGCCAGGCAGGTAACCGTTCTGAAGTGATTGCGTATGCCGATAGAGCTAACGAACGTCTCAGAAGGCGGTATTACAAGATGGTTCTAGGTCAGAATAAGAAACATAACGTAGCAACTGTCGCAATTGCACGAGAATTAGCTTGTTTTATGTGGGGAATGATGACTGATCACATCGCTTAAAACAAAAATATCACAGCGTGATGATGACCTCAAGACCAGGCCGCCATAGGCGGTGCTACGCAGTCTTGACATCAACATCCCACTGTGATCATAGGCAATTAAGCGGATGTGATCCAGATAATACAGTTTACATCTGCTAATAAACCAAGTAACAACTGAAGGCATCTTGAAAGGGCTTCGGCCTTTTCAAGGTTCGAGCTATCTACGAAAAATCTATGTTGGCACGGAGTCATCCGTGATCCACGTTTTTAGACGGTAGAGCTCACGGCGGACCATTGACCTGTCGGTAACCAATCCACGTATATCAGAGTGGCCAATGCCGGGAACTGATACCCGAAGCTCTATCAAGATGCCTTCAGAAACAATCAAATAAGTTTGTAGGGATCTTTGGCTCAATTTACTTCTTGACAAAGGTCATTACATATCAGATTTGTCACGTGAAATCCATAGTTCTCCTGCACCCATTCCTCTATCTCTTTGTATGTTGCCTTAGCTTCTGCACTTGTAAGATCAAGCTCGTCCATATCTACCTTTACGTTGATATGATGCTTTGCTTCATGTAGTTTGGACAATAAGCATACCGTCTCCACTTGCCTTTAGACATACCACTAATAGCAATAGTATGAGATACAAATTCGATAAAGTTCTGGCTGAATCAGAGATATGGGGCAACGAATACATACAATATATGAAAGCTAATCATATGCTGTGATATCTTTTCACTATACAATAAGCCCTCAGAAATTCATGCTCTGAGGGCTTTTCTCTATCTCTGAATCAGGATTCATATTTTTATTTTTTATTCAAAATAAAAAACCACAACAAAAATCAAAAAAGTAAAACGAAGCTTAGGCTAAATCCAATTATGATCATCACATATCCAAATGTTTCAAACCATCGAACAAAATGCCTTCTTATTTTTGCATCAAGCTCCGACTGCATTTCAGACGGCGATTTGGGATTATAATATATGTCTACATACTCTCCGATCTCAGGCAAACATCTTCTACTGCCACTTGAGAATTCAGAATTACTTACATAGACTTTACTATCCACCTTGTATCGGTAGACCGGAATATAAGAGGATTTACGTTCCTGGTCTTCGGTCTTTTGTATATCAATGACCTCCCCTTTTGTACTGGCAATATAATATATATTTGCATACTCATTTTTATTTCTAAACAAAATACCTATATATGTAAATAATAATCCCATACTGAGGATGCCTATTTGTACCCAACTGAAATGGATACGTCCAAGTATAAAATGAATTGAATATAACATTATTGCAGATAACATTACCGGTATCGATAATCTTATTATATTTAACACCCTATGTATTTTCTGAGTGTTCAATTCATCATTATCCAAGATAGCGATTCCCAGTTTTTGTTTGTACATCATTACGATTAATATTTCCACCGCTATAATCAGTAATAATAATTTAAACCACATAGATGTAAGTAATACTCTAAAATAAATCCCCAACATTTACTTTTCCTTCTCTGCACTAAGCACCTGGCTAGTCTCCACATATATTTACTCGCTTAATACAGTATACCCTTCATAAAAAGCGGCTATTGTCGCAGCTGTACAGATGACCACCGCACTGTATTTTAAATCGAGAAATGTCATTGTCAACGGAAAAATGAACAGTAAACATCCAGTAATTTTATTAATTACAGAATGCACAGCCACAAGCTCTTTCCGTCTGATGTATCCCATAACGATATTAAGAAGTTTTATAATCGCTATGACAGATATCCATATGTAAATCCAAACCGGAACCTCCAGTAAAGGGAGCAGCTTTATCAGGCAGACCACCGTGAACACTATATCCGCGATTGTATCCAATCGAGAACCCAGTTTACTGACAGTACCTGTTTTCCTTGCCACCGCACCGTCAATCATATCTGAGATTCCGGCAGCGATATACAACAAATAGAATACGGGAGTAAAGACCGGGCAGCCTATCATCTGCTTTTTCATCAGTTAATTGTTAAATCGTTAAGGAAAGAATCGAAGATGGTGCAAACGAAAAAGCAGCATGCGCTTTTCGATAACTGCCCTTTCGTTTGCATCAATTTCGATTTTTCCTGGTTGAACAAAGCGCGTCCGGGTTGCCTGTATATATGGACTTTCAATCAGACCGCTTTTGCTCAGAGTGTAGCATGGATTCTCTGATAAATGTACTGTTTTGTACAAGAAAACCACGATGATCGCATCAGAAATAAGCCTTTAAAAGGCTTCACATAGATCCGTATTCTGTTTCAAAGTATCAGCAGAGCAGATGCGGCTCTGGCCGGAACAAAGACGGATCAGCACCTATTGGAATGATCCTTCCGCCACAGGATGAACATTTACAGACATCCTTGTTATAGAGAAGCCGGATGATCGCCGGGGCATCCAGATCCTTCAGTCGGGACAGATACTTTTTGCAGCCAAGAAGGTTCCTGCACAGAGTAATCTTACGATTCTTGTTGCGTGAAGACAGAAGCCCATAGTGACGTATCCGGACAAACCTCTTGGGCGGGACATGCATCAGGAAGCGGCGGATGAATTCTTCACCGGTGATGGTGACTTCTTTCCATTGTCCCTGGTTTTTGTAGTCTTTGGCAGTAAAGGTAACCGTGCTGTCCGTCATGCTTTTAATACGGTAGTTGCTGATCGCGATCCGGTGGGTATACTTCCCAAGATATTTGATAACGGACTCTGCGCCATCAAACGGTTTCTTGCAGTAAGGGATCCACTCTTTTTTATAACAGGAGTCCAGCAGTTCCTTGAACGCATAGTGGTTTTTGAAGCATTCCGCCTTGCCATAAAATTCAAGCTTTCCATCTTCCCAAAGGTTCTTCAGTTCCGCAAGATACTTTCCGCGGAAAAGGCGTGAAACGACCCGGATGGGAAGAAAGAAATCTTCCCCGTTGTCTTTCCAATGGTTTTGGGGATCAAGACCACCGCCAAGGACAACGGCATGGATGTGGGGATGGAAGTTCATTTCACTCCCCCAAGTATGGAGAATGCAGATATACCCGATGTCTGCACCGAGATATTTGATGTCGGAAGCCAGTTCCCGCAGTGTATCGGAAGATGCGTGATACAGAGCATCATACAGAAGTTTCTGATTGCTGTAGATGACTGGATTCAATTCCTCCGGAACAGTGAAGACTACATGGAAGTATGGCGCTTCCAGTACATCTTCCCGACGGGCGTCCACCCATTTTTCCTTCGGGAACTCCTGGCACATGGGACAGCACCGGTCGCGGCAGGAATTATAGTGGACGGAAATACAGCCGCATTCTTCACACACACTTACGTTGACGCCAAAAGCACCTGTTTTGCAGTTCCTGATGTGATAAGCTGCTTTTCGCTGAGCCGCGGAGAGTTCATGAGTTTTCGTGTACTCAGGATAAAAGCGATTGAACACATCCTGAATTGTACAGGCGGCGCTCATGCTTCACCGCCTTTATGCAGGTCATAAGGACTGCGGATTCCAAGAAGGCTCTTGTTGCTGACATGGATATAGACTTCTGTCGATTTTGGATCCACATGTCCAAGCAATGCCTGGATGTATTTAATGTCAACACCATCCTCAAACAGATGGCTGGCAAAGCTGTGGCGGCAGCAATGACTGGTTACATGTTTTGTAATACCGGCTCTTTCTGCACTTTTCTTGAAATACTGATTGATGCTGTTCTTGTCAAGATAAGTTCCGGTCCATGAGCTTGGGAAAAGAATGTCTCTGGGCTTGCCACACTTAAACCAGTATTCGGTCAGTAAATCAAGGTTGCGATCAGAAAGAATCGTATATCGGTCCCGTCGGCTCTTGCTTTCGCGGACATGAATGGTTCTGTTAGCTCGGGATATATCGTCATAATGAAGATGTACGACTTCAGACACTCTCAGGCCGGAAGAATACATGGTGGCAATAATCGCTTTGTGTTTAAGGTTGGGCGTATGATCAATAATGCTCTGTATTTCATCCCTTGAAAGAACAGTAGGCAATGAGCGGTCAAGCTTCATCCTGGGAATGTCTTCATCGTCCCAATTCATCTTAAGAATTCGCTTATAGAAAAAACGGATAGATGAGTAATAGTGGTTATAGGTTTGCGGTGCCAGTCCACCTAGCCGCTTTTCTGTCAGGAATGCATCAACATCATCCGTCTTTAGGGCAGAGACATCTTTATTTACAGTGCGCAGGAAGTAGTCTACGGAATTGCAGTAAGCGTTGATAGTATTTTCTTTTAAGTTCCGCTTTTTCGCTTCGTTGCGGATCTGGGTAAAAATATCTTCGTACATAAAAACCTCCTTGATAGTATTGCCTGCAGATACAACTACCTATCAGGAGGTGCGTTGGCATCATAATTCCGATTGCGGAAGACGCCTGTAAATGCTATTGTTTTCATAGGCAGTGGGGCTTTCCGTATTCAGTTGTTTGGTGTGGTAACTTAACAATACCGAATTACGAAAAGAACTTCCACTGCTTTTTATTTGTCAATAAAGTAAAACTGCGCCACAGCCCTGGCAGGCCATCGCGCAGCGATTTTGTTCAATTTGAATTTAGTGTTCAAAGCCTAAGATATGGGATTTCATTTTGAAACCATACTTTTCGTACAAATGAATCGTTGGATTACCATCAACCACTTTCACTTCTATATGCTTAACATTATTCCGGGCAAACATAAGCATTGCCCAGTCCATGAGTTCTTTACCAAATCCTTTACCTCTATATTCTTCCTTTACCACCAAATAATCGAGTTTACCGCTTTCTCCATTAATATTAACTTTGCAGAAACCAATAATCTGGTTTTCAATTTCAGTGACTGCTATATAAGAATCTTTACTGCTTAATGCAGCCTCAAAAGATTTCAGAGTCTTTTCGTATGGATTCAATGGGTAGTAACCTTTAAAATTCACAGATGTTGTATTGTGATATTCTGATAACTCACGAATACAATCGTACAGCTTGCTTACCTCATTCTGTGTTATTTCTCTCATGCCCCTTCACCTATAGTTTTGTCAAAACCATACATTCTTCTGAATCTCTAAATCCTATTCTTTCATAAAGTGGTCTTCCCGATGCAGTTGCATCAAGACTTATTTCAGTGACACCTTTTTCCCATGTTTTCTCTATTAACAACTCAACCATCTTTTGAGCAACCTGTTTGATGGCATCATCTTTTTTTGTTACTTTTTTCTGTCCACCAAATGTTCGGGATGCATCTAAGTATCCAAAATATAATGCTTGAACATACGCCTCAATATTAGTTTATTCCGTAAGCGTTTTATCCAAAAAATCCTTTTCTTTATTAATCGTTTTCTTGCATCGTTCGACATCCTTTTCATTAATGACTTTACTCATATACTTCAACTCCTTTTCTCTTTAAAATAGTTTGTTTATGACGAATAAAACTCTTTCCCTGTTTAAGACTCGTGCAGTTTGTAATCAACATCTTCTTTAATTATTTCAAGCATTATTGCAGCAAATCCCGGATCAAACTGCGTTCCTGAGCCTTTTTCAATTTCATTCCTTACTACGTCCTGAGGAATGATGCCCCTGTAGCTTCTATTGCTTGTCATGGCATCATACGCATCTGCAACCGCAATGATTCTTGCCTCTTCAGGTATATCCTCTCCCGATAAGCCGTCAGGATATCCTCTGCCGTCGAAGCGTTCATGATGCCACCTGGCTCCGATTGAAAGTTTGGGCATTTCCTTAATATTCTGAAGAATCCTTGCGCCTCTTCCCGGATGTGTTTTTATCTTCTCATATTCCTCATCCGTTAGTTTTCCCGGTTTATTTATGACGGCGTTAGGCACTCCTATCTTACCAACATCATGAAGAAGACCCATCATATAGATTTCTTCCTGCCTTTCGGATGAATAACCGGCTCTTTTTGCTATTTCTCTGGAATACTCCGCAACTCTGCTGGAATGTCCCTTTGTATATGCATCTTTGGCATCGATGGCTTCTGCAAGAGTCTGTACGATATGAAGGGACAGGGCTTCTATCTCTTTAGTCTTACTTTCAACTTCGGCATGCAGATCCCGCTGGAGTCTGATAAGTTCCAAAAGATGTCTCACCCGAAGCGTCAGAACCTCAGCTACAAAAGGCTTTCGGATGAAATCCATAGCCCCCATGGACAGCCCTGTAGTCTCAGAAAGACAATCGTCATTGGCGGTAAAGAAAATAACCGGTGTCTCTTTCTTTGAGTTCTCTTTTTCCCATATCCGAAGAAGTTTCATGGTCTCAAAACCGTCGAGATCAGGCATTTTTATATCCAAAAGAAGCATATCGATGGTATTCTTCGAAACGTAATCCAGTAAAAGCCGGCCGCTTTTAAGACATGTAACCTTAAAACCGGCTTCCGAAAGAACTGTTTTGGCGTTCCTCAATATGATCGCATCATCATCTACAATCACTACGCGTTCTTCCATTCAGTATCCTTTCTTTGAAACATTATTTATCCCATAAACTACCGTATGCACCTATCGCCTCATCCACAGTCATGATACCGTTTGCAACCTTATAGGCAGCTGCACGAAACTCTTTGTTTACAGCATCATTAAGACCGGTCTCCTGATAACTGAAAGCCTTATCTTCAGGAAATCCTTCAAGAGAAGAATACACTTCATCTAAAGAAAAATCATTGGTGGGAGTAATAAGACGCTTTATGGCTGCCATATTTCCCAGTTCTTTTTCTCTCATAAGGAATCTGATGAATTCATTGGTCATATCCAGATTGCTGCTGTTTTTATTTACACTGAAGAACAGGTTTACCGCATCCAGAAAATATCCTCCATCATCCCCCAGAGGAACCACATAGAATTTATATTTAAATGGACTATTCATAAACTTTTCCGATTTACTCTCACGTTTCATGGTACCCGAAACCATATCGCCGCTTCCCAGCATCATGGGAACATCTCCTTCGAAAAAGCGCATGATGACAGCATTATAATCATCTTCTATCTCCTCTGAACAACGATCGGGATTCAGATAACCGGAGTCCACAAAAGTCTTTAATCTAAGAAGAGCAGGGCGCATCATTTCTCCGGCGGACTTTTCCATAGCATTAAGCTGAACCACCGATTCCGGATTTCGGATTACATTATTACAAAACATCGGAAAAGCGAAAGCATAGTACATGCCTGCAACCGTAGTACCATTTGCTCCCATAACAGGTGTTTCATATCCTGCCGCCTTAAGCTTATCACAAACATCCACCAGCTCACTGTAATTGTTCGGAACCTTAAGACCGTTCTTCTCAAAAATATCCATATTCACAAGCATTCCGTATGATCTTGTGAAAATCGGAAGCATGATTACATCTCCGTTATCCAGAGTCCACCGGGCTCCTTTACGAATGCAGTTCATATCTATCTTCAAGGCAGGATCCGAGAGAATCTCGGCATTATCCAAAATCGGATTCATTTCATCGTCATCCAGCATCCATGATGCCGTAACAAAAATATCCGGTGCTTCATCACTCCGCAGGGCCTTTGCTATAGTATTTTCATAATCATCCAGAAAAACATAATTCAGACTTACATTTGGATAGTATTCATAGAAACGTTCAAATTCACTCTCAAGGGATTCAAAATTGGAATAACTCCCCGCAACCTTAATGGAACATGTTGTTTCAGTTGACAATCCGGGCTTAAATTCCGTACTGTTCTCCTCCTTTTGTCCGCAGGCGGAAAAGCCCAATACCATTGCAAAAGCAGCTATCGATATCAATATCCCCGAAATCGGTCCCTTTGTTTTGACCATCATGTTGCCTCCTCATATATAACTCTTTGTTTATACCAGATACAATCAATCTGATAACAATTCCGGTATCAGATCGTAATCAAAATAGTCCACCGCCTTTTTGAGGGCATTAAACCTTTCAGCCTCATCTCCGGGAAATCTGTATCCTTCAAGAGATTCCACGATATTTCCCACACTGTCATAATCAAATGAGGCACAAAACTCTCTGATATCGGTGTAGGCCTTTTTCATATCCTCCTCTGATATTACAGGCCGTTCATCCTCAACCTCATTTTTTATATCATTTAAAGGCTCAAGTTCCTTAACAAGTTTCCTGTATTGATCAAGAAGTTCTCCTATCTCCTTTTCAAGAGTGTCCGTATCACCGGCTTCTCCTGCTTTTTCAAGTCTTGCGGCAAAATCTCCGAGTTTTGCTGCTCCGATCAGGCGTGAAGTACTCTTAAGTGCATGTATTTTAACGGTAGTGTTCTTTATATCTCCCGCAGCCCAGTATTTCTCGATGTCATCTGTATTCTTTGGCGCAGCGTCAACATACATCTCCAAAGTACCCAAATATGCTTCGCGGTTTCCACAATGTTTCAAACCCGTATCAACATCAAGTGTCTCTATACCGAAAATGAAATCCGGGATATTGTTATCCTCCTCCCCGTCATCTTTTGATGCAGGAGCAATCTTTTCCTTCGGAATATACTTTAACAGTATAGCCTCAAGTCTGAAGGGATCAACCGGCTTGGTAATGTAATCATCAAAGCCTGCATTAATATACATTTCCCGCATACCTGAGATGGCATTGGCTGTAAAACATACCACAGGCGTCCCGGTATTCGGTGTATCCGTGATTTCTTTCATTTCCTTCAGAGTGTCAATACCGTCCTTATCAGGCATCATATGATCCAGGAATATAACATCATAATGTCTGACCCTGTAAAGTACTATAGCCTCATCTCCGCTGATTGCTGTATCTATCTGAACTTTTGTTCGCTTAAGAAGATTTTCGAAAACAGAAAGATTGACCTGGGTATCATCAACCACCAAAAGCCTCGCTTCAGGTGCCGTAAATGTCTCCTGATATTTTTTTCTTTCCGAAACATGCTTTCTGAAGGTTTCCTCGTAATCACCTATTGGAGTCCAATCCTTTACTCCCTGCACAAGCTTAAAGGAGAAAACAGACCCCTTTCCGTATTCGCTTTCCACCTCTATATGGCTGCCCATCATGTTTAGAAAGCTCTGTGCAATGCTCATTCCGAGACCGGTTCCTTCTATATTTCTGTTTTTGTTTTCTTCGATACGCTCAAAAGCCATAAACAGGCGCTTCATGTCCTCAGGCTTAATGCCTATACCCGTATCTCTTACACTTATTATGAGCTTTATGAAATCGGAATCTTCTTCTGTTTTTTCAAATCCCGCCCTGAAGGTGATGGATCCCTCTTTTGTATATTTAACAGCATTTGAAAGAATATTGGTAATAACCTGTTTTATACGGATTTCGTCTCCGTTTAGTACCATGGGGATATCTCTGTCCACATCAAGATTTAATACAAGACCCTTATCCTCTGCCTTGCTTTGTACCATGTTCACAAGGTCATTAAGCATTGAAACAAAACTGTAATCGACATTGATGATATCCATTTTTCCGGCTTCTATCTTTGAAAAATCAAGTATTTCATTGATAAGTCCCAACAAGGTTTTTCCGGCAGTCCGGATACTTTCGGAATATACGATAATTTCCTTTTCGTGGCTGTCCCGCAGCACCATTTCATTAAGTCCCAGAATAGCATTCATAGGTGTACGGATATCATGAGACATAGTCGACAGGAAATGGGATTTTGCCTCATTAGCCTGGTTGGCCGCCTCCGCTGCCTCTGACAGCTTCCTGTTGTAAATCATGAGTATCAGGTAATTGAATACAAGCAATATCAGTAAACCAAGTGTTACCATCCCCAGTAACAGCCAGTCAACAACGGTACTCGCTGTAAGCTCCCGTGAAGGTATGTATGCCAAAAGAAACCATGTATTAAGTGATTTCAAAGGTATATGAGAAATTATACATTCCTCTCCTTTTGAATTGAACATCTTCATGGTTCCCAATTCCGATGTTACTTCGTCTACCATCTTCTTATATCCGATGCTGTCCGCATGGTTATAGGACTTATAATACTCGTAGAAATTGGAATTTTTCAGAGATTTGCCGTGAACCAGATAGTCACCATCACTGTTAATGAGGGAAATCTCCACGCTTTCATACTCACCGTTAAAAAAGACAAGCTTATCTTTAAGGGTGCTTACCGGCTCAACCCTCATCAAAAGAGCCTTTTTTAATTCTCCTGTGGTTTCATCCAGAACAGACACAAAATTCATGAAAGCAATTGACTGTATCCCATTCTGTGGATTCGTATATGCCCTTGTCAGACTTACAACACCGTCTTCGGTACTTATGTTGTTAAGATTTTCAAACAGATTGATATTACGATATGAAACCGAATAATCATCGGTATCTGTCAATCCCCGGTGAGTTGATATGCCGTTTTTTAAAGGATCATCAGGATATATCAGATGACCGTATATATCGGGCGATATCTTGGCTTTTCTTATGAAAGAAATTGCTTCCTCTGCAGTCATGGGTGATCCGGCTTCTGCGGATCGATTGATATAATTTGACCATATATCGCAAAGATGCTGCTCATCCAAAAGATAGTTAGTGACTATCTGTTCTGCGGAGACTGTCATTTTCTCGAAAGCTTCAATAGCACTCTTGTTGCTTTCGTTCATTTTTGTATTGGTATATTGAATTATAAAGAAGAGTATCAACGCCATTATCACAATGTTGATGGCAATGACCTGCGTTTTTTTCATTCCTTCACCTCATCGTCCACCTTGGGAACAGTGTATTTGTCCTTCTCATTATCATAGTCCATAACTACCACATGGATACACTGACAATACACCGTGTCTATATTGATATTCGACGGATTATAGTGTTTTATTAAATCATTTGAACAACTTATAAAGAAACCTGGTTTTGTCGATAGAGTATAGGGTGGTTTGTGAAAACTTCCTGTGCTTTGTGAAAAAAAGCGTTGAATTTCTTAAGTGCTTTTCTATGATTCAGATGAAATTTTTTATGGGACCATATCCCGGAAAGGAGTTGCATTATGAGAAAGCGGATTTTAAGTGTAATTGTTGTCTCAATGCTTACATCCGCCGCCATCATGAGTGGCTGTGGTACTATGGAGGTACCGGATGTAACTATCACGGTTCAGGAAACAGCTATGAATTCAGCAGATCAGGATACTGCATCAGAAACTGAAGATACAGACGAGGGAACTTCAAAGCTTACCCTGGAGAAGCTGTCTGAAGCCAACAGTCTTGATAAAATCTTTTCAAATCATAAGAACTGGGCATCCGAAGTGAAAGTTTCAGAGGATAATTCAAACATGGCTGTTAAGGCATATGGACTCTATGGTTTTAAAGTTTATTCTGAAAACGGAGTAACCTGTTTTGAATCGGATTTTCTTGATGAAGATGGCGTATCTCACAACCTTCAGAGTTCGATATTTAATGGTGAAACAGATTATTACCTTGACCATGAAGATGATAAGTTAATGACAGTTGGCTGGTACGTTATGTCTGATGATGAGAAAAAAGACGTCCTTATATCTAAGTATGCTCATCCAGACTGCTTTGTTCCTTTCGTTTATATTGAAGAAGCCGGTGAAACTATTGATTCTATTCAGGATAACGATGATGGAACACTGACTCTTATCACCTTATCTCCCGTCGAAAAAAGCTTCTGAAGTCATTAATCTGCCTGCGGAATTGAAGGGTGGCGACGCCAGATATACTTATACCATTGATAAGGACACACTTGAAGTAACAGACATTGTAATTGAGATCGTGGTCGGTGATGATACTTATGATTTTATGACAGAAAAGATATTCTATGATGTTGAACCGCCTGAAGTTTACGATAACATGTGTGAACTTGTTAACAGTTTCAATAATGATCCTCCAAAAAATCCTAAAACCTTAACTGTAATTTATGATCCTGATACAGATGATGAAGAGTCTTTCAGAATCACAGTGGATAGTGATTACCGTATCTCTACAACCATCCGTGAAGGCTACAGTTTTTACAAAGATCCTAAAGGTAATGTACCGTTTGAAGGCAGTGACGGAAAAAGTGATGTCACTATGTTTGCCATAAAAGACTGAGACTTGAATATGAATTACTCTTAAATATAAGCTTTAAGTTTTTCCTTTTGACTAATATTGATTTTCACATAAACCGTGATACAACATAACGTATTAATTATTTCAAAATCAATTGGCCTTTCAGATACGATCTCATATTTAACCTCTTCAGACCATGATATACTGTAGTTCTGACAAAAGGGACAGCGAAGATTACAGCCGTAACTCCCCACGGACAAAATAAGACTTCCCGGCATGAATCTTCTCAGAGGTTTCTTCTCAATCGGATCCAGCGCAACAGAAGTAAGCATTCCATAATTATCCGCAATCATTTCAAGCAAAGTCTCAGCAAGATGTTTTGTCCTTGATTCACCACGTACACATGCATTTACGAATAAAACCATCCTGCACTCTTTTTATTTAAGTGCTCCGCCGCAATTCGGGCAGAAATTGCTTCCGCTGTTTGGAGTTCCGCAATACGGACAGAACCTGGGAGTACGTGTGCCCAAAACCTGTTGAGCTGATTCAAGGAGAGCTTTACGTTTCTGTTCATCCTCCCGGATCATTTTCTGTGCTTCTTCCTCGGCGCGTTTACGCTCTTCAGGTGTCATTCTGGCTAATGTTTCCTGAGCCTGTCTTTGTGCTTCTTCAAGTTTTTTCGCAAGCTGTTCCGGTGTAAGAGCCTTTGCAGCATTTAACTTCGCCATCGCTTCTTCATAATTAAAGTTTTCTTCCATTTCCATCCTCCTCATATATAATTCCCTATTTTTCGCACTGTATTTCTGTCACACAGATGCAGACTCTAACAGTCTGTTTTATATTCCATATCAAGCAACATTTATTCATCAAATCCGATATACAGGCTTTCTTCAGAACCTGTATGGAAATGTACTATTTCTGTTGATCCGTCGTCTTTGACCAGAGTAGCAGTCAGGATATCATCACTGTAAAAACCGCCATCGTAGGAAAGAGACTCGATCCAGCCATCACGGCAGAAGAATCCATTTGTATTTACTATGCGTTCTTCTATTCCTGCGTTCCTGTCGGCCTCATAATTTGTGGTAAGAAGTTCGCGTCCATTTATTCTCACACTTAACACATCGTCATCAAAATACAATACAACGTCAGCAAGTCGTCCTTCGCCGACATAATCATCTCCTGTAAGAGACTGTGTCCAGTAATACGGCTCCTCCCTTGCAGCTCCATCATTGTTTGATGAGCTGCTTTCTTTTCCGGGTATGGACTTCGAGGCATTTTTCTTCCAGATTTCCGCACGCTTAACAGCTGATGCAGGAGCATTGACACTGCACCCCTCAGGGAAGCTTGGATTTTTCTCATCCTGTCCGTAGTAATCGGCTACAGCTCCGGTAAACTCAGCAGACTTAAGTCCGGAGCAATTAACGAAGGCATTCGGTCCGATACTGCTTATGCCGCTTCCGAAGGTAACCCCGGTAATGCCGGTACATCCGGTAAATGCGTATTTCCCAACATAATTAAGACCATCCGGGAATACCAGTTCTCCCGTAAGCCCCTCACATGAAGAAAATGCGCCATCCTTGATATGTGTAAGTGTTTCAGGGAATCCGGCTATGGAAGTAAATCCCTTGCAGCTCATAAATGCTGAATTACCGATTGAGATAAGTCCAGAAGGAAGCTTTAAGGAACCGGTAAATGCTGTAGCTCCAAAAGCATGGTCGCCGATGACAAGCAGCGAATCAGGCAGTTCAAGTTCCCCTGTAAGACTCTTACATCCACGGAATGTATCGGAGCAGATATATTTGATGCCTGCCGGAAGCTTCAAAGATGTGATACTCTCGTCGCCTTCAAATGCATTGTTCTCCATCAGCTTCAGGCTGTCCGGAAGCACCACAGCTCCGGTAAGCCTTCTGCAATAGGATAAGCCGCCGTTTCCGATATGTTCGAGTCCCCTGGGCAGAGTTAATGTTCCGTCAAAGCCGCAGCCTAAGAAAGCATGGTAATCGATATCCTTAACACTGTCCGGGATCACAAGATCACCACTGAAGTTCTCACAACCGTTAAAGCAGGCATACTCAATCTTTTCAATCGAGGACGGCAGCTTCAATTTTCCGTCAAAACCGCATTGGCTGAAAGCCCAGTCTCCCATAGAAGTCACGGAATCGGGAATGATAAGATCACCTTTTATTTTCCCGGCACTTATAAACGCGCATCTTCCGATGGTTTCGAGGCCTTCAGGCAGTTCCAGAGTACCTTCCGCATTTTCAAAGTCCGAGAATGCTTCCGGTCCGATCTCCTTCAAAGACTTCGACAGTCTTATACCGGTAAAGCCCTTGCAGCGTGTGAATGCATAGCCTCCCACTTTCTCCACCGAATCCGGGATCGTAAGCACGCCGGTCAGCTCTTCACAGCCGTAAAACGCGAAATCTCCTATGGTTTTCAGGGTATCAGGCAGCACAAGTTTACCCTTCAGATTATGGTTTGAATAAAAGGCATTATTCGCAATGGAGGTAATACCCTCGCCGATGATCAGATTATTGATCTTAAAATCCGACCACATGAATTTCTCCGCCACCATTTCTCCGGTGCCCGAAACAGTGAGAGTCTTCGTTGATTTATCGTAAGTCCAGGTTATATTCTCACCGCAGGTACCTGTAATACCTTTGGTTTTTTCACCACCTTCGTCATTCGATCCGCATCCCAATATTCCAAACATGATCACAATCCCCAGCATAATAACCAATAATCGTTTCATCAGTCATCGTTCCTTTCTTTTTCAAGAAACATCATTAAAATTCACTTTGATATCATTCTCCGGGCCTTCAGAAACTGTACATAATCAACAATACAAATTCATTATATCACCTGAAGATAACTTTAATGGCAAAAATAAAGACAAACGACAGCATTAAACATAACCATTTATTAACACATTTGCACAACGTAGTAAAATAAAACAAATTTTTATTGTTCATAAAGGAGATGTTATGTTTGTTGGTGATCCCATCATTCCTTCCTACAATGCTGCCAAGGGTGGCGTAAATATCCTTACTAAGTCTTCCGCACTGGCTCTTGCCAAGGATGGAATCCGTGTAAATACTGTCAACCCGGGATACATCATCACAGGCATGGTTAATGAGGATACAATGGGTAAGGAAGGCATTGATTACCTGATTTCCCTTCATCCACTCGGACGTCTCGGTACATCTGAAGAAATCGCACATGGTGTTATCTTCCTTATCGAGAACGAGTTCGTTACAGGATTTAACCTTCTTATCGACGGTGGTTACACTGCTCAGTAAAAACGGTAACTTATAAAAACCCCCGGCTCGATGATGATATGCTACCCTAAGGCAGTACACCATCATCGAGCCGGGGTACTTTTTGTATATGGAAGACTTCCATATGTCATAATCCGCTCATCGTAATCTATAGAATATTCCCCTTCTTTATATTCTTCTGCAATATTTTATCGGTTACTTCTTCATAAAGCTTTACTGAACCAAGCTTTGTTTTTCTCTGCCGACCATAAACCTTATCAGCTGTAGCCTTATGTTCTCTCCAATCTCCGCCATCATTACTTTCATTTAGTAGCAGAGGCTGCAGATTATCCATGGCATGAGCAAATCGTGACTCCGGTGTTTCATAGGCTTCAAACTCGTCAAATAATGAAATAAGTTCCTTTTTCTGGTCTTCGGGCAGAATAGAAAATATTCGTTCCTTAGCCTTATCTTCCCTCTCCTTCTGAGTCTTGAGACCTTCTTCATCATAAGCGTAGGTATCACCTGCATCTATTTCCACAACATCGTGGATAAGGCACATAATCATGGTCTTTGCTATGTCAATAGGTTCATTGGAGTACTCTTTCAGCAGATATGCCATGAGAGCCATATGCCAGGCATGTTCTGCATCATTTTCTTTTCGACCATTTCCTGACAGGCTGGTCTGCCGGAAAATATTCTTTTCCTTATCGATTTCCAAAGTAAAATCAAGCTGTTTTTTTAAACGTTCATCCATCGATTTATCCCCCTTTTATATGTTCCAATGATATAGTCATCAAATGTTTTTATCAATGATAGTGTATTCAAAGCATTTCTGTCCATGACATTTCTGTAGCCCTGTCTAAAGTATATATCCGCCAATAAATCAATCATTTTGTCTAACGTGAAAGGGAAACCAGCGCGAATACCAATAACCAGCCTGCTATAATGATACCTAAAACCAGCTTAACGCCCACATCCGGTCTCAGGTCATAGAATTCCATTTTTCCAAAACCGATCAAAGACAAAAGGGCTCCGATTATGATAAGGATCAACGGAAGCATTATTGCACACAAAAGAAGAAGGATAGCTCCTGCAAAAAATGCATCCAATCGCAAAAAATCACTGATCATTGAGCTATTCAAAAATCCCATTAGCAAAAAGATGCCTACTAATAAAAAGAGAATTCCTGCAAAACGGAACTGACGTCCTTCTTCCCAGTCCAAGAGTCTGTGATTCCATATCCCCGGACGATATTCAAAACCGTGATCCTTCAGATAATGTTCAATGATAGAAAGAAGCTTGTCTTCATCAAATCCGATATTAGCCCAATCCTTATGATCGACTCTTTTTCTCCAGCGCAAATTCTTCGGTGCAGAGAGCGAAAAAACAGTTCTGGTCTCCGTGGACATGGGGGCTTATAAGTATCCCTATAAAGCCAGGTCTCTCCACCACAAAACGTTTTGTCTCTGCCAAGTACATATGTCACAGAAAAAGAACCGTTTCCTCTGCTGTCAGATCCTTCCGGGATTTGCTGCAGCTTCCAACCGGCAACAATTCTGTTTTTTCAAATAGTTACAATAAAGGGATATTAGCTCTTACATCAGCTTCAGCCGGAACAGGTAATTTCCTTGATGATGAGAATTTTGAAGAACTGGAGATTTTTGACCAGGTCCCAAAAAAAGCTTCCTTCGGTGTATATCTCGATGGTGACAGCATGGAACCGGGATTTAAAAATGAACAGCTTATATGGATAGAGCAGACAGACACTCTCGAGTCCGGTGATCTGGGACTGTTCTTCCTTGACGGACTTACCTATTTTAAAAAATTTGTCAAAAAGAAGTCCGGAATATTCCTGGTATCCTTAAACCCAAAGTATAAACCTATACCTGTCAGTGAATACTTGAAAGAAATCATATGTACACCATGGGAGATATAGCAGAACGCTCCCAGTGGGATGAAGAATGGTTCTACAAAAACTTCGGCATCGATGCCGAGATCCTCATCGATCATGCCTGGGGGATAGAGCCTGTCACCATGTATGACATAAAGCACTATAAAAGCGACAGTCATTCTCTGTCCAACGGGCAGGTTCTTCCACGTCCGTATAAATACGACGAGGCCTGTGTTGTCCTTATGGAAATGATAGATATACTGTGCTGCGACATGTACAAAAAGAACCTTGTCTCTTCGAAATTCACCTGGTGGATCAGCTACGACTACAAGAGTCTGGAATATTTCCCCTATTATGACGGAAGGCTCTCTGTTGACTGGTACGGAAGACTTCATCCAGCTCACTCCAACGGCACTGTAAACTTTAGAACCGCTACCAATGTCTCAAAACTTGTCACGGAACTCATTATGCAGGATGTCAGAAAAAAGAGTGACCACAGGATACTGTTCCGAAGGCTGGGTGTATGCGCATGTGATGTAAAAAATGATGGAGGGATGTACCAGATGGATCTTTTCACGGATTATGAAGTCTTGAACAAAGAGCGGCAGATTCATGCAGCACTTCTCGATGTCAGAACAAAATACGGATCTAACGCCATGCTGAAAGGCATGAACCTTTTAGACGGAGCTACCACAATAGAACGAAATAACCAGATCGGAGGTCATAAAGCATAAGTTCCTCCGGTCTGTTAAGAAACCGGAGGAACCACCATGAATAACGATATTGATGTCTCTTTATCTCGATCCTTTTTCAGATATCAGAGTGTCTATGATAAGGGAAAACCTATACATAACCCTACTGACAGTTTTTCCATTAAACACCCTTCCATGGATCTTGGAAAACGGGCAAAGATCTTCAACCCATTTGATGCCCTAAGAGGATTTAGCGGAGAACTGTTTAAAACCGAAATGGATATCATGAATGATTTTTCCGATAATGGATATGAACCCATAGAAGAATTCCCATAACTACTATATTCCGGAAAAATCCCTCACTCTACTTCCATACTTTTTATCCGTTTATTCGTATAGTAAAGTTTAATTACTCACCTGAAAAAGATTTTATCATATCTTCATTTTCTTTAATGCACTCACCATATGCCTGGCAAATTGTCTGTTTCCCTTTTCCGTCAGATGAATTCCGTCAGAGAACAGATCGATATCCCATTTCCCGGCATCAACAAACCTTGCTTTATATTTCTCGGCAACGTCGCTGTAAAGGGCACCTAACTTTACGTTTTCTTCCTGATAAGAGTTCATGGGATGTCCTGCGGGAAATCCCATCTTAGGAGGAGAAATGACTATACATAGGCACTCTTCATGGATGGCTTTAACAGCCTGGAGAAGCAATTCCATATAGTTTGAGATTTTTAAAGAGTCATGTGATGACTGATTCAACAGATCATTTGTGCCAAGCATTACCGCAAAATAATCAAGCCTATCAAATCTTCCTAAAACCTTTTGGAAACGTTTAAACTCTTCCTCATATCCGGGCAGGCATCTGCCATTTTGGCCATCCTCTAGGATTTGTATGGATTCTTTTAAACTCTTCTGCAATATCGTTGGCCAGCGACTCTCTTCCGGCAGCCGTCCATCTTCATAGCAAGAGGCCAATGGATTATAACCGTATGTATTGGAATCACCATACAAATACAGGATTTTCATATTTTTCATGATCATATCATCCTCAATCCTGTCATCTCAAACAAATTCTTTAATTGTTTTCTCTCCAACATCAAGAATCTTATCATCCAGTACAGCAAAGATTATATTAATATCATAATCCGGATTATCCTTAATAAAGTCATTGCAGGCCTTTGTAAGTTTATCTGAGCCTGCTTCCCGGAAAATTGCTCCGCATACTCCGCCGCCTTCCCACAGACCTTCGTTGGCTGCATTTACAATAGCATCAGTATCAAGTTTTGTTATACTGGTTTTCTTAATCTTGATAGAACTCATAAATACTCCATTTTAAAAAGGTTCTACAAATGAGTTGTCACAAAAGAAGCATCCTCAATACCGGAGTCATATTTCTGAAACAGAGTTAACTCTTTTTGCATCGACTATATTGCCTCCGGATACAGATGGAGCAAGTTTCTCCGCAGTCTTTCCTATACCACTTCCACCGGATGTTGCAAATATATGAATGTTCTTACCGGACCAGTCATATCCCTTACAGAAAGTGTGAACTACTCTTGGCGCCTGTCCGTACCAGATAGGAAATCCGATATACACGGTATCATACTTGTCAAATCCATCGATCTTTCTGCTGACAGGAACTTCTTTGTTACCTAATTGTTCACGATTGCATCTGGCCAATGGATTCACCCATCTTATATCTGCTTTTGAATAAGCTTCTGAAGGAACTATCTCAAAAATATCTGCTTCGATCTTTTCTGCCAATTCCTTTGCCACTTTTGCTGTTGTGCCCTCTGCGCTAAAATATGTAACTAATGTCTTCATATATACCTCTCTCAGCATCATTTCCCATCAACTGTACATGCCATTCCTGTTTCTCCCGGATGAATAACATCCATACCTCGTTCCGTAAAATAACTTTCCCAATCAAGAGACAGTTTGCCGTCATCCGTGATGAGCAAAGGAATACCTATATATCCTTTTTCCTTAGCTGCAATTCCTGATTAAACAATATCAACATATTCATTTCTTTTTAACTTTCGGCATAGGTAATTCCGGATACATGACATCAATCAATCTATGAAGAAACTCCTTGTTTTCAACATTTACTATAACTCCATAATCAAGGCAGAGTCAAATATGCGTAATTTGAGCTTTAAACCATGCATATTTCTGTCCTAAAACACTCACTTCATGATTTGCATGGTCTACATACGTTCCCCATTCCATTTTTCATTTCAAACTTAAGTTCTATTCGGTTAATAACCCACTGCCTCTTTCATACAGATAATTTGAGCCAAAACCATATGTGCCATCTTCCAACTCAGTAAGTTCAGGTACATTTACCGGAAGTTTACCCTTTGGTTTATTGTAACCGAAAATAGTTTCGATAGCGGCGATGATGTTTGCATTAATGGCACCTTTACTAACTCCATCAGAAGTTTTATCTGTAGGATCTATATTTAGTCCCGAACCCATATACGAAAGAACTATACCATCGGCATCACTATAGACCGCTGCATCATAAGGAAGATTTTCACTCAGAAGGATAAATTTACCTCCATTATCATGAACGTCCTTCAGTGCAGTATGAAGCGCTATGTATTGTGGATTCTCCTTGTCATAAAAAGCGCTGCCTGATGCATATGAAAATGCAATAACTATATCAGCACTTGATATTTTATTTTTCATATCATCTGTATAATTAAGTTTTACATCTGCAGAAGAATCATAATAATACTCAACACTTATATTACTATCTTCAGAAATAAGACCTTCTTTCTTCATTTCATCAATAGCATAATTAATTGTGTATGAATCGTTCTTTTGTCTTCCAAGGAAAACAATATCCTTTTTATCTTGTGCTAAAGGAATAAGATCTTCATCATTCTTCAACAAAGTTATTGCTTTTCTGGCAATTTCCATCTCATCCTCATGATGAGCTTTAGAGCCTACTTCTTCAATATGATTTTCAGAATTGGTTTTGCCTTCACTCTCATTTATGCTTCCGCCGTCAATATCAAAAATATGATATTTATTTTTCATTACCAATATACGTCTTACACTCTCATCAATTCTCTTTGAGCTGATTTCTCCGGACTTAACCAATTCAGATATTCCATTTATATAGTCATCATAATAGGCAGCAGCATCTTCATTATTAAGGTCTGTCGGTATCAAAAGAATGTCTACACCGGCATTAATGACTTCTCTGGCTACATTGATACCGTATTCCACAGTACCTTCCTCGCCTTTTACAAGTCCCGCAGTTCTTATTGCTTTCATTTCCAATGCATCTGTAACAACTACTCCATTAAAGCCCAGATCGTCACGCAAAATGTCAGTGATCATCTTCCTGGACATAGTGGCCGGATAATATCCTTTTGTAACTCCATCGCCAAACGTTACTTCATCATCAATCAATGGATAGGTAATATGTGCAGTCATTATCATATCCGCACCATTATTTATTGCTTCTTTAAAAGGAACCAATTCAACTTCTTTTATTTCGTCATATGTCTTTTCAACTGAAGGAGTCCCTATATGACTGTCAGTCTCAGTATCACCATGCCCGGGATAATGTTTATATGTCGCAATTATATTTTTTTCCTTCAATCCATCTGCAAATGACTTACCGAGTTTTGCAACTACCTCCGGATCATCTGAAAATGATCTTGTTCCAATGACAGGATTAGAAGGATTATTGTTTACATCGATATCCGGTGCATAATCTGTATTAAAACCTAGCGCTGCTAATTCTTCTCCTATTATCTCTCCTGTTTTTAAGGCATTGCCTTCGGCATCCGTTGTTGCGCCTATTGCCATATTTCCTGTCATTCTGGTTCCGGATGTGAGTCTTACGACAATCCCACCCTCTTCATCCAAAGGCATAATATAAGGGATATGAACCGAAACGTTGTCTGACTGTTTATTATTATCCTGAAGATCCTTCACAAGATTATATACCTGTTCATTATCTATGATATTAGAACCAAAAAGAATGACACCACAATACTGATGCTTTTGCAAAGCGTCTCTTAGTTCCGGATTGTCATCTATATCTGTGACGTTTTCACCATCCCAGGTTCTTATGGCCGGTATAATCATCTGAGAAATTTTTTCATCCATTGTCATGTTTGAAATAATTCCATCCATTTCAGAACCTTCTTTTTTTGAATCTTCTTTTTTTGAACATCCACTTAAACATAGAGCACTTATCAAACTGCCCGTTATGATTATTAGTGATAATATCTTACGATTAATATGATTCTTTTTCATTCCCATTCCTCCACCAACGCCTACCGTTTATTCTGAAATTACATTTATTTTCTTTTTTATGCATCTTCAGAATCAAACTCATAAAAAATATATATCTTTTATTTTACCGCAAATAATGCGTTTTATCACAATAAAAAACACTCGCCCAGGCTCACAGGGATATCTTCGGTGAGAGCACATTACCAATCATAAGAAAGATAAGCACCTATGCGGAGATAAACAGGTACATGGGTGAAGATATCGGTTCACTGTTCCTGAAAAACGACTTCAGGGCAGGATCAGCCACAAAATCATTCCTGCAGGATATCTGCATGATCGCAGATGAGAGCACTGATGAATCCGGTCTCCATGTCAAAGGCTACTTTCTCGCCGCATATGCCAGAAGCCATAAATGTATTTATGGTAATTTCGCATCCACCACATTCGAATACCTTAGGGATTCACAGTTCAACACTTTCAAACCTGAGTTCGTGGCATTCGAGCTGCTTGAACGCGACGTATTCTCCTGTCTTGCCACAATGCTGTTACAGATGGCCTTCGGAGACAGATATACGAGACTAGATCCCAGGGAGAAAACCCGTGTAATAACGACTATGGACCTAAGCCCTAAAGAAATAGAAAATCTCGTGACTGTCATAGATAAGGGAAGGAATATAGCAAGCAGACCGTCAATCAAGGTTCCTATAAGTTTAATAAATGTAGAAAATGCTATTCTTCAAGGATCGTCCCTGTATCTTCAAAGCCAAATCTTGTTAAATTTTGGGATTTTGAAAAGAATGCTCAATGGATATAAACCGCATCTCTGCCTATTCTAATGAATCGGCATATTGGAAATGCAAATGTGGCTATGAATGGACGAACCAAATCCAATGTATGGTCGGAAAAAAATGGGCATGCCCTGTTTGTGGTGGAGATTACAATGCTACTATTGTTGACAAAAAGAATGGATACTCCTGCCCTTATTGCAATGACAGAAAACTACTTAAAGGATTCAATTCGTTTGGTGAAAGGCATTCGGAATTATTATCAGAATTATATGAGACTGGAAACATTGTCCTGGGAAGATCTCCTTTCGAAATGCTTAGTAACTCAACTATTAAGCTAGCCTGCCTTCTTAGCTTTTTCTCTATATTATTGCAAACGATAGTGACATAATTTGTCACTCTAAAACATTTTTTCTGTATCTACTTAGCTTCTATTACCATAAATTCATCAATTGCATTTAGCACCTGTTCAGACAGCCCCATATCCCCAAATAGCCACTGTTCATGCTGCATTTCAAATTCCCTGATATCCGGATCATGAAAATATCTCTTGTATCGCATCAGGTATTTCTTTCCAATTTTTCTTGCATATATAAAATGCGCTTTAGTGCCCTCTACATTTATATCTTCATCAAGCCATGTTAACAGATCTGAGTAATACTCGTTTCTAATGGATTCAGGTCTGAATTTAGAAAAACACTCCATGAACTTCTCAGCGCTTTTTTCATCCATTTCGAGAAAGCGCATAAGCATCTTTTTAAGCAGTTTTCTTCTGTATTTTTTCTTTGCAGTTCCTGTAAGTATAGGAACGAAAAGCATGGTCTGAAGCTTTGCCTGGACAATGCCACACTGATCCAAGTCAGGACTTCCAAAAATGGCATGGTCGATGTGGATGTTCTTTCTCATCATGAGTTGACCAACAAAACTTGAGCCCAGGGATGAGCCAAGGGCACCATAAACCCGACCATTATGATGATCCATTACATACTCTTCTATTTTTCCGGTTATCGTCAACATATCATTAAATATCGTATCATTCCCGTCAAAACCATCGTAGTTTACGCATATTAGATGATATTTTTCTGAAAGTGCCGGTATCACTATTTCAAAATTAGTCTGCCAATCACAGCAAGTGCCCGGTAACAGCATTAATGTCTTTCCTGACATATTGCCAATTTCTGTAAATTGCATGTCTCTGATTATTCCTCGTAAGATGATTATGCAGTTAGCTTTATCTAACTATCTAGTCTAGCACTATATCACAGCAATGTTAATAAAAAAGCGGTTAAAATTCGAATGTACCGAATCTTAACCGCGTAAGTTTATATAAAGATGATAGAGTGAATATTATCTGATCATCGGTTTTCAGAGGGTTACCGGCAGATTTGGGGGCTGCCGGCTTTGAGTAGTATGAAAAAAACTTCTATTGGGTATCAGATGTTCCTCATCTGATGAATTTATAATATCACCCTATACTGAAAAGAAACTGAAACATGATATTTTTTCTGTTCCTAAACAAAAGATAGCTCCATCTGCCCGTTAACCCATGATTTTTGTGCTACATCATGTATTTTGTCTCCTTCAGAATAATGCCCGATAAGAAACGGCGACTTTGGATCATGAAGCCTGCTTTGTGAGAGTACTATTTCCGGTTCTGCATTGGCATAACAGTACTTACAGAGATGCTTACAGGTATTATAGGCTCCTATGTCACATGTAAGATAACAGGAACATTCTGCCCTTGCACCTTTTTTCTTAGGAGCATCAAGCCTCTTTCCTATTGCTTTCTCATAATCACTTATCCTCATGCATCCTCCACAGTCGGCACCATACTCCGAAAGCTCATCACCTTCAGCACAGGGTTTTACTGTCATTCCATGAAGGGACGCAATCGTTATCATTTCTTTTCCAAGTCTTAATCGCTGATCTTTATTCACTTCCCTTGCTTCAGGGAAATTCCTTCTTACTTTAGGAAAAAGATCAATGAAACTTATGACAACGGTCTCTGTATATCCATCAAGAGCAGATGCAATCTGCTTAAATGCATGTAAATGGTACTCTTCTGTATACCTGTCAGATATAAAAATCGGGTCATACCTCCATCCCATGGAATTCTTTCCAACCATTTGAGAAAGCTGCTTAAAATCTTCTATCAGCTTATGTTTGTCAGGCACATTAGGTTCTATATCTCTCCCATAGGGAGTTATCGTCACAAACCAGTACTGACCATAAGCTTTTAGAAGATCCATGTACTTGAACATGGGTGAAGGATTCTTTGTACAAAACCCGATTACATCAA
Organism: Oribacterium sp. WCC10; assembly: GCF_900113415.1. GTDB lineage: Bacteria > Bacillota > Clostridia > Lachnospirales > Lachnospiraceae > Oribacterium. The sequence continues at coordinate 39,963 of NZ_FOPH01000020.1, forward strand.
CAACATCAGGTGAAAGACGGTAACGGCTGACCTGTTCAGGATTATAGGGATTACGAACACATACAAAACCTTCTTTAAGCCTGTTGGAAAACCATTCTGAATAGAATGCAGGTATGTCCGTCCTTTGTCCTGTGTTTATTATCATCCGAAATCACCGCCTCACAAGATGAGTTTACTGTATCCTTAGCACCTTGCCTTAGTATACCACCGCATCATCTGCTGTGTATCCTTCAATAGAACCTGCTTTAACCTGGATACATGCGTAGCTTAACTCTGAATCATCAGCTGCAAAAAACTGTCTCTTTCCTTCAGGTGAAATCTTAACTACATCACCTTTAGCGATTTCAATATCTTCTCCATCTATCGAAGCCTTGCCCTTTCCGGAAAGGATGATATAAATCTCTTCATTCTTTTTATGTGAGTGTACAAAAGGAACACTTGCTCCGGCAGGAAGATGATTGATGCTTACTTCTGCTCCTGTCAGTCCAAGAGCATCATGAAGCTCTGTTCTCGGGTCCTCAGTTACATTTACTTTTTTGAAATTTGACATATTGTTTTTTCCTCCATTTGTTTGCTATTTGTTTTTGTTTGCTGTATCATCATTTTATTCTCAAGAATTATTTAAACAAGTACGAACATTTATAATACATAGTTACATTTTTGATACTATTGTGCATTTTCAAGGAGAAAATTTTTATGAAAAGTATTTATGGTCAATGTCCTTATGCAACAACCCAGAGAGTTCTTCAGGGAAAATGGGCTATAGTTATCCTGTTTCAGCTAAGTACAGGAACAAAACGTTTTAACGAGCTTGAACGTAACATTCCGGAAGTCACAAGAACGATGCTCACAAGACAGCTAAGACAATTAGAGGATGATAAGCTTATCGTCAGGAAAGTATACGCTGAAGTTCCGCCAAGGGTGGAATACAGCCTTAGTGAAATGGGCGAAAAATTCAGGAAGGTATTGGACCAGATTGAGTTATTCGGATTTGAATATATTGAAGAATTAAGGAAATGCAATGCTTAATGGAGATTCTCATCGAGTGAATGGTGATTTAGAACTTACACTTAAAGACCTTGCCTTTGATCATGATGATATTATGATGGATGCGTTAAAGAAAGCCTGACAGACAGAAAGGGACGGACTTAGCACAAAACATGTACCTACTAAACCCGCCCCTTTAATTAGGATTATATTAGGTTTTAAAGCGCAGCATCAATCTCCTTTGCCGCAAGAACTCCCGAACCTACAGCAAGTCCAACTGAGGAACCCGGGTTATCATAATAAGGAACTGTGTACATACTTCCTGTATCTACTCCCGCAACATATAATCCCTTTATAGGTTCGTTGTTTTCATCAAGGGCACGAAGTGATGCATCTACCTTTACACCACCATTAGTTCCCCACGCAGATGGAACATACTCGAAACAATAGAAAGGTCCGTTCTTAACAGGAGTAAGGAATGTTTTCGATTTATAAAACTCATCATCAACTCCGGATTCACAGTAGCCATTATATTTCTCTACGGTATCAACAAGCCTTGGAAGATTGAACTTCTCTGCAATCTCTTCAATACTGTCTGCTTTAACAGCCCATCCCTCTTCAATAGCATCAATCGCAGATTGAGGAATGACATTCTCATAATTTACCAGGGTTCCATCAATATCTATAAAAAGTACTTTTGGGCATATTGTTTTCTCCTTTTGGTATCTAAAATCTGTTAGTTCATTTTGCTATCACTTTATACGTATATATCAGCAAATCGGTTGAAAGAGTCCCAGCATCTCACAGGCATTATATATTCCATCTTTATCTACATCATCGGTAACATAATCCGCCAGTTCCTTAAGCTCCGGAATAGCATTACCCATAGCAACTTTTGTCCAATCATCCGTAAACATGGAAATATCATTTCCTGAATCTCCAAACACTACCACGTCTTTATAGTCCGCATGGAAATAATCCATTACCTTCTTTATACCAACAGATTTATACGCCGGCTCAATGAATATATAATTATCGTGAAATCTGTACCGGGGAAGCTTCTTCAATGCCGGCAGTGACTTTTCTTCCTCACTATTGCAGGCAACATACGCTTTATAGATTTTATCATAGTCCTTCGGATCAAGATTCTTTACGATTTTCTGCTTCATATATATGTCCTGCGTAGCATTTTTAAATCTGCCATCAGGCACTAGTCGGGTATCAGAATTATCAACTTGTATTCCCCACGGAAACCCGTTTTCCTGACATTCCTTTACAAGTGCTACAATATTTTCCTTTGGAAGTGGTTTGATCCCCAGAAGTACATTGTGTATAGTTACGCCATATCCCCCATCGCTCACCATATTTTCAAATCCTAATTCCTTCATTACATCGACAGCAAGTGCCTGCGCTCTTCCGGTGGCTATACACAAAAAGTGCCCTGCTTTTCTGAGTTTTTTAAGTGCAAGCTGTGCTGACTCAGGAATATAAAAATTTTCATATCCTCCTGCTGCCAAAGTCCCATCTATATCAAAAAATAAATACCTTTTTCTATTCATGTAGATCACTCCTCTTCTTTAACTTGGGAATTCCTTCTGTAGCATAAGAAATTTCTTATTCTTCGTGTACAGAATAACACATGTACAAACAAGTTTTAATGTTTATTCATGTTTAATTTCATAGTTTTTATGTTATATTTATGTTTAATCAAACACTAATTATATTTTCATCAAGTCGAAACCATCCAGACCTTAGGCCCGGCAAGCAGTTTTAAACCGTATATCCAGCTATTGAGAGGAGAAATCATATGGAACAGACAACTGAACTAAACGGCATTGTACGCCGCGAGAAAATTTACGACATCATAAAAGAAACCACGACCGTTAATGTAAAAGAACTTTCAACTCATTTCGCCGTATCGGATATGACAATAAGACGAGACCTGCACATCATGGAAGAACAAGGTATACTTACCGTTCATTATGGAGGCGCGACCCTCAGGCGTCGGAGTTTGGCTCTCCATTCATTTGATATGCGAAAAGAAGATTTTTATGAAGAAAAAATATCCATTGCGAAACGTGCTGCAGAATTAATCAAAGAAAACGATGTTATTTATCTCGATCCCAGTACCACTGTACTTTTAATGACGCATTTCCTCCCGCCTCTTCATATAACGGTAGTTACAAGTTCCTTGCCTGTTATGGAGGAATGTGCACACAATCCCTACGTAAATCTATTCATTGCTCCCGGAAAATATCATGCCGAATACGGAGGAGCAATGAATACAGAAACCATGATGTATTTATCAGGTTTTCATTTTACGTCTGCATTTCTTGGTACCGGTTTTATAGATACCGTATATGGAGTGACCAGCACGGAGATAGACTGTTCCATAAAACAAGCTGTGATGCGAAATTCCGAAAAAACCATCCTACTGGTTGACCATTCCAAATTCGGGCATCGTGTAATGAAAAAATTCGGAGATATAAGCGATTTTTTTACAATTATCACAGATTCCGGGATAGATCAAAAAGACGAGCGAGCCATACTTCAACAAAATGTAAAGCTCCAAATCTGCGATATGTTTTCAATTTAATAGCGAGATACGTTTTCGGTAGTCTTAGTAGTAACCCATCTTTTTATATACACATTCCCCCCAAAAAATGGCTTTGAAACAAATGATTTCACAGCCATTTTCTCTTATGCAAAAATTATTTATTTTTCATCTGATGAAATTGAGTCATCTGATTCAGAATCATCTGAAATTAACGCTACTTCTTCATATTCTTCTGCAAGGAATGTCTCCCTTTTCATATTCTGGAGCTTATATATGAAAGAACAGTTCTCATGAAGCTCAATGTCTAAAAACTGACACATTCCAACAATCCGGCCGACCGATGAATGTGAGGTCCCGTAATCATCCTCAGCGATTGAAAGAATTTCCTCAGCACTAATGATACGGAATCGTTTTAGCTGGTTATATTCATTCTTGTGGTAAACTTTGTAGAGATTTTTAATGAGCTCAATACAGTATTATTCATCTCCAAGCTTTGCGCCGTTATAGATAAGCCTTAAGATACTGTTTTGTATCGCGTCAATCGGTTTGCTTGTTTGGAATGACTTATGTGATATTAATACATCATGGTTTTTTCTTTTCCGGAAGTCTGTTATAGATCAAAATAGAATTGTGTTACCGCTAAGCCACACATTACCATCATAATATCCAAGTATGATTTCCTGGGAATCATCTCAAAAAAACAACTCACAATTCTTTAATAAAAAATCTGTTCATGGTGCTGTGCACTACTTCTTTGGGGCGGTCTATTTCTCTATATCCCTTCTTTTCATAGATATGTATCGCAGCCTTAAGATTATCATGCGTCTCAAGATATGAAATCTTATATCCTGCGTCTCGCATCCTGTCTTCAATGAAGTCTATAAGCTCGTAACCAATTCCGGATCCTTTCGCTGAATCCTTAAGATATAGTTTCTGCAGCTCGGCAGCATATTTTATTGGTTCAAATCTGTCATAACCAATTCCACCAATAACCTCACCATAATCATCTTCGATAACAAAGTATCTTCGCTTGTCATTTCCATAGTAATCGCTGAGATGATCTAATCCCGCGTCATAATATACTGTTCCGGGAATATCAAGATTAAACTGTTTCAGGTTATTCCTAACCAGCGCTGCGACTGCAGCATTATCTGTTTCTGTCATTTCTCTGATTTTAATCATAGTCATCCTCGAAGTAATAAAATACGAAGCGTTAACCTGTTGATTAGCGCTTCGTATGGTGTTCTTACAGATCCACTGAAAAATCGGCATTACCGAATCCGTCAACAGTAAAGTAAATTCTCTTCTCTTCCAGATTCACGAATGTCTCAATCTTTTCAGCATGAATATACGGATGCTTAACAAGGTATTCAAGAACCTTCTTGTTGATTGTCTCTTCTGTGAACTGCTTCTTATCGAACTCAAATACAGTTCTTGTGAAGTTATAGTTCGGAACTGTTGTTTTTGGTGCTGGTTTTTCTTCCTTCTTTGGTTCTTCAACTTTTGGCTGCTCTTCAACCTTTACATCTTCATTTTCCATACTCAAATACCTTTCGTAAAAAAGACATTAACTTATCTTTTTTAATTATAAACGAAATAGAACTCATTTCTATAATGGTGGCAGTATTTTTTATTTTACTTCATAGCATCTTTTAACATTTCCATATACTCTTCCCGAACGCCCTCAGGTCCGGCAATCCTGATACCTCCGGCAAACTGAAATACCCATGCGTAAAATGTTCGGCTGACTGATACTTTTACAGTTGCTCGAAATGATATCCCGGTGTCACAGGAATTATCCCTTCGCTGCCTTCTGTGTATTCGTTTGATACTGTCACTTCAAATGTGTGTTCAGGATACTTTTCCTTCAGGTATTTCTCGGCAAAAGCCTTTTCTTTCTCGACATAATTAATCTGTTTCTCGATTTAAACAACACTTAAATTCTCTTGAATATTCCGCTTAATTCCTTATCCAAACACTCATCCAATATCCTCTCGGCATCTAACTCTCCAAATCCATGATAGAACTCTTCAGCAACACCTCCCGTAATAGCACCTATAGTGTCTGTATCACAAGTAAGACTTAAGACATTTCTTATGAAGCTTGCACCTTTAACTGCCATAACAATCATCTCCTCCTTTGAGTTCTCTCACGCTTCTTATAATCATCCTTTATATCTTCATCCCATGAACTGCTGTCGAGACATTCGCTCGCCTTTGCTGCACATGGAGCCATCATCACTGAACATACTGCCTTGGAAATGCCGGCATAGACATTGGCCGTACCTGCTTCATCACTTACATAATTGACTGCCCTTTCTTTTCGTATTCCAAACTTCTGGGCTTCTGCGTAGGCGTCGATATTGGCACCTATAAAAATAAACTCCCATCCGTATTTCTCCTGCTGACGCTTCACCATGTTTTCGACCTGTTCCCTTGAATAACGTGAACTTGCATTTTCCATACCGTCAGTTGTGATCACAACAATAGTATTGGCAGGTCTGTCCTCATGTCGTGCATACTTGTGGACATTACCGATATGGTGAATGGCTCCGCCTACCGCATCAAGAAGCGCAGTGCATCCTCTCACGTAGTACTGCTTATCAGTCATTTTCTCTATCTTTTCTATCGGAACTCTGTCGTGAATTACCTCGCATACGTCATCAAACAGTACTGTAGATACCAATGCTTTCTCCCCGGTCTTTTTCTGCTTCTCCATCATGGCATTGAAACCACCGATTGTATCTAATTCAAGACCTCCCATGGAACCGCTTCTGTCCAGTATGTAAACTATCTCTGTATAACCTTTACTCATTATGATACCTCCTGCATAATTCGATATAATTTCAGATTTCTTTAGATGATGATTCCTGCATTACCCGGACAAGATTCCTGAGTTACGCGGACAGGATTCTTGAATTATCCGGACAGAACCATTCATGCCAATAAAATATGTTGATCTTCTGCCCCTCTGCAGCGAGGCATTTCATATCTCTTATAATAAGTATACAATTTCGCAATTTAAAAAAGGTAAACCCGGAGTTTACCTTTAAAATGAAATCAGTCTTTAGACAACGGATCCAAACCGTAGTCAAAGAGAACTATATCGATTTTTATAACGTTGTAATCATGCCGTTCAATGAAATACCGTACAACTGCATCAGTCTGGGATATGGGTGATAATGCATATCCCGCAACTCTCAGAAAATCAATGGTCTCATCGAGATTCAGACGAAGCCCCACAGCTAATGCCAGTACCTTTTTCTTTGATGGATTCACAGTCCCCTTCATGATCCTTGAGAAATACTGTTTTGAAATATTGGCAGCTGAATAAACCTCTGAATTCTTAAGTCCTTTCTTATTTATCAGTTTCTGCAGGTGCTTTTCGAAAGACTCTTTGTAAATACTCTTTAGCATGTCATCAAGAGATGCAGATGAAGCGAAGGCACTCTGAGATGCAAAAACATTGTTTCCAGGTAAACTTCCTGCCATTGGTAGTCTGTCAGGAGTTGAACCGGATGTCGGCAGTACATCTTTATCTTCAGTGACTGCTTCATCAGAAATCACTTCATCAAGCGACTCTTCATCCTGAACTTCCCTATAGTCCGAAGCTACCTGAGACGTCCTGTCACAGACATATTCCTCTTCCAATGTCTCAGTAACATAGTCATCATCGATATAGCTTTTGACTTCTTCTCCCAGCTCTCCGGAAATCTTTACAGACTGTTGTCCGAACACCACAAGGATGATCTCCATATCATGTTCTTCAAGAAATCCGGTGAAAGCCTCGACAGCTATCTCCATGGCAAGACGCTGCGGAAACTTATAAGTACCGGTAGCAAGAAGTGGAAATGCTATTGATTTACAGTCGTATTCTGCCGCCAGCTTCAGCGATTTATCGTAACATGCTTTGAGAAGTTCGGCTTCACCCTCGTTGCCACCGTTCCACCATGGGCCACTTGCATGGATTATGTATCTGGCATCCAGGTCAAATGCAGGTGTAATGGCAACATCACCGGGCATAAGGACACCAATATTCTTCCTCTCAGCCAGAAGTCTGTCCCTCCCGGCAGCCGAATATATTGCAAAATCCACTCCTCCACCGATTGTGACATCCGGATTTGCAGTGTTTACGATGGCATCGGCTTTAACTTTTGTTATAGCATTTCGGATGATTTGAAATGGCATGCTGACTCCTTAAATATTTTCTATTCATCCTCGCACTGAGATGACTGTAGCATCGGGTCTTTTTCAGGATCAATAAAAAGAAATATGATCGTTCTATATAAGCAGAACACTGCGGCGCAAAAAATTCCGACATTAAAAAGGATATTTACTGATCCAGATAAGTTCATGGGTCTGTCAAAAAGCAAAGATATGCTAACTACTGAAAGAACCACATAACGGATCAGATTACGTATTTTCCATGTTTTTGCGTCACTGATGGTATACGGTCTGTCACTGTAATAATAATACGGCCGACATTCCATATAATATTTAAATCGATGTGCTCCGATAAAAATGTGTGTACCGAATCTTGCATTTTTCCGATACGATCTGCCATGCTTGAATAATGAATATGCGTTCATATTACATTGCCATTCCTTTCCGGCCGGCTACAGTCTATCCAACTTTTTTATTGATCTACATAATCCCACGCATTAAAAGTCTCTTCCGTGCGCTGTTCTCCATCTGTTATGCCCTTTACAAACTCTGTGACATATGTATCTCCAGAAACAGAATCAATATAGTAACGAAGCTCAGCACCTGTATAAGACCTGAATAACACAACAACCTGGTTATCTGTAGATGATTCTATCTCCCAATAGATAGTGTAATCACCGGATTTTACCATATCCTCAAGTTCCGGATTATTGGCAAAACAGTAGTTTTTGATGGCTGATAATGCCTGTTCACCTGTCTCAATTTTTCGTAATGTTTCTAAAACTCCTGTCGAAGGCTCTTCAGAAGAACTCTCAATCTGTTTTTCAGTAGTAGCTGGCTCTGTCGGATCAGGTATATTATTTCCGCAAGCTATAGTTAAAGCAGTAAAAACAATGCATAGTGCAATAGTCAGTATTGTTCTCTTCATCATTAATCCCCCATATCGTCATAAACTGTAGATTTTAGCGAACTTCTTATCACATATTCATCCCAACTAACACAATCCCGGAAATTGCCAAAAGAATTATGACCAGCTTTTTTACAATCCGTTCATCCAATATCTGTGAGCTCTTAATCCCGGCAAACAATCCCATAACCATAAATGGCACAAGAGCTATGGCCTGTTTCAGTGAATTAAGAGTGAAAATTCCAAGTACGGCATACATAACCATTCTTACCGTGTTTTCAAAGATGAAAACAGCACTGATGTTAGCTTTAAATTCATCTGTAGTAGTGGTTACTCTTCCAACATAAGCAGCCAGTAAAGCTCCGATTCCGAACAATCCACACAACAGACCGGATAACAGACCAATGAGGCTTAATACCAGTCTTGATTCTTTAGTCTTTCCATATTGATATTCTCTTAAAAGCATTTCTACAGCAATAAGAATGACCACTAAACCAAAAAATACTTTTAAATATCTGACTTCTGCATTCTTAAGAAGAAGCGCTCCCGGAATGCTGCCACCCAACACCAACAATGAAAGCGGAATATACACTTTCCGATCAAGCTGCTTTCGATTCCTCCAGGTCAGTATTAAATTTGTGGGGTAGCCCAGCAATAATTCAACCGGTGATATATTAACATTTGCTTCGCCAAAACCTAATACTGCTGTAAAAACCAATGTGTTTGCGAAGCCACAAAGGCCCTTTATATAGAATGCTAATACCGTAGCAAGTATCCACAAAATCAAGTTAAAATCTCCTTAGCATTAATAAGACTATATGTCTTTTCATTATCCCAGCATCCAGGATAAACCACGGTTCAAGTAATCATTCCAGAATGTCCAGTCATGCTTTCCCGGGCCATCTTCAAAGAAGAAATCGGCATTTTCCTTCTTCAGGAAATCCCTAAAATCCGTATTTGCATTATACAATTCCGGAGAATCCTCAGTACCGATCGCCATATAAAGTCTCGGAATTTTCTTACCCTCTCTCTTTAACTTCTCGAATTGAACCTTAGGATTCTTATCCGATTCCATAAGTTTTGATAAATCACCAAATATATCTGTGAGCATCTCGACCGGCATAAGATTTGTAGCTGAAGCATCCGCCTTTGCTATATCATCTAAGTGTATTGCTGAAGATAAGGCAATGCACTGTGAAAATCTGTCAGGATAAGCAAATGCAGTATGAATTGCTCCATAGCCGCCCATTGATAAACCTGCAATGAGAGAATCCTCTCGATCAGAGAAGTATCCGAAAACCTTATGGATATAATCCGGCAGCTCTTCTCCTACAAATTGACAGAAATTACCGCCAACATATCCTTTATCCAGGTAGAAAGAATTACCCGTTGTTGGCATGAATACAGCAAGATTATATTGGATAGCCATCTCCTGCGCCACTCCGCCAAAAAGCCAGTCTGTATCTGTGCCGGTTAAACCATGCAAAAGTAACAGGCTTTTCGTTGGCCGTTCATAATGTTTTGGTTCTTTGACTTCTGCCATTTCAACATCATTTGGTAACACAAAAGAGAAGTTCGCATGCTGCATTATACTCTGAGCATGAAATTCCATCCTTCCACTTGCCATAATTACCTCCTTTATACCAGATCTTACTCTTCTATATTCGTTGCATCACTAGCGCATCCAAGTTCAAATAAGTTCCTGACTTCTCTTGCCATGTTGAAAGCATATGCGTTTTCGGTATCCATGGTAACCTCCGGAACAGGGGTGACAGTTATAGTATCATGAGTCCCGGCTCACATTGATCTGCGAACCGGGATTCTCACAGGAGTTACACTTAGTGGCCTTTGTGCTTCTCCCTCTTTTTTTGCTGCTTCAGATCATAATGTCTCTGCCTCTCAGCTTCACGCATCTCTTTCCTGTTCTCCTTGCGTTCAGCCTTCATTTCCTCCCTTTGCTTCTGCAAAGCCTGCTGGGACTTGGTTCCAATGCCGGTGTTTTGCATCTGCTTCACAGCATTACGCTGTCTTCTCTTGGGATTATCAGCAGTTTTCTTTAGTCTGACCTCCACAGCCGGACTGAATTTCAGTTCACGATAATGCTTAAGTATGAAATCCCGGACTTCGTTATCCTTAGGTTCTGATCCAAAGGTCATTTTACTTACCGACAACTTTTCACCAGATACCTTTTCGAAAACTCCAACCCAGAACGGATCCTCAAAGAATACCGTGAGCTTTCCACTCGTTTTGTCCATAATGTCTCCACTCCGTTCCGGTCGGCTCAGAGCAATCGTCCACTGCAAGATCTATAAAATACCGTCCTGCTTTTCTTGGTGGCCTGTTCCTTGAATATATCAGGCAACTTTCCCATGTAGGTTCATCAGTAAGTCTGAACCGGTTAATATCATGATACATCTTTGCCTGTGATTCGGGAAGTATGGTAAGACAAAACTCCACCCCATAATTCAGGTTCCAGAAAGTTACATTAAAGTCTGACTCATCTGAGAAAAATGTCGGTAAACGATCCTCAGTAATGTTAGCCGATGCTTTGTATTTTTTCTTTATATATTTTTCTACATCAGCTCTTATTGAAACCATACAGCACCTCCACTAATTACCAGACTTTCTCCAATTTAATTTCAGAATATGAATCGATACCAATATTCTTTACTAAAACCCTGCAGTGATCAGCCTTCCCCAAAATGCTCATCCATTTTCTCAATATACCGTCTTTGATGAATCCTTCATTCCAAAAAATATCGTAATCATCATCCCAAAAGATAAGATTCTCATCCTCACTGTCTTTTAAGAGCATTGCTGAAGCAAGATACAAATCGAGAGAATCTATTATTGTTTGTGATATGGCACTGCTTAGGTATCTATATAAGCTACCTTCTCCAGTATTAGATTCACCTATGCTTGCTAAACGGTACATTTGTGTTCCTTTAATTGTGATATCTGTATTTTACAAACTCTATACTCTATCATAGCATCATACCCGGCACGGTTTGTACAATTCTACAATTAACTCTTTTCCTGACTGATATTAGTATTTTTTCCATTTCACTGACAGAGTCACATTTCTATATTTAAAAAGCTGAGAAATCCCCCTCAGCTTTTTCTATACTACTACTTTGAAAGCCTTGCTCCCATCTTGAAAGTACCAAGGATTGTAGTATGATTATTTGCATATGCAATCGATAAATCGCGATTTGTCGTACTCTTGTGAAGATAAATGAGGAGATATGGAAATGGAAGCAGTTATTCGAAAAGTACAGCAAGGTGATGCTAGTAATCTTGCTTATATTCAAACTGAAAGCTGGAAAGCAGCTTTTACGAGCATCCTTGACGCTGAGACATTAACAAAATGTACTAATATTGAACGAGCAACCTCTATGTATCAGAGGCTATTAGATGAGAAAAAGGGAAATGGATATCTTCTCGCTGTGGACGGAAAACCTCATTGCATTGCATATTGGGATGCAGCAAGAGACTCCGAACTTGTCGGGAAAGCGGAACTGATTTGCATTCACAGCTTGCCCAACAATTGGCATAAAGGCTATGGTAGTATGATGATGAATCGGGTTCTGAAAGACATCAAGGAAGCGGGGTATTCCGAAGTGGTTCTGTGGGTGTTCCGGCAAAACCTTCGCGCTAGAGCTTTTTATGAAGCAAACGGGTTCGCATTGACTGATTTTTCAAAGCCTGCGTTTGATACAGAGGAAGTCCTTTATTCAAAAAAAATATGATAGGGACAACTTCCGAATTGTAGGGAGATAGCCCCTGGGGACGGGGACCAAAATAAAGGAAAGAAAAGGAAGAAAGATGAAAAAAGCGGCAAAAATCACAGGAATAATCTTAGCCGTGTTGGTAGCAATCCCCCTTGTATTGCTCCTAATTGTCAGCATTCGTACTACGCTAACGCAGGACGATTATTCGGCGGTGTATACGAATCCGAAGTATCAGAATCCGGTAAAAGTAGCTGACGTGGAAGTGATTCAGCAACACATTTCTTGTGGGTATGCGGTCATTGAGATGTTCTCTGCATGGAATGGGGGAAATGTGACAGAGGATAGTCTCTTCGATGAATACGGAACAGTTGTGACTTCCTCCGGCAATAATTTTTGCAAGGAGATGAACAAGCAGTTCCCGGAATATACCACGACCATGCACAAGTACGTGAAGAATACCGAGTTTATCGATATCATGTATGACACCTTAGAATCCGGCAAGCCGGTTCCCTTTGAATGGGCGGCGATGTATGGGGATGAATGGACGCTGCATTATTCCTTGATTGTAGGCGCTGACATTCCAAATGATACGATTACGGTTGCAAATCCCTATGGCTATTACGAAGTGCTGACGCCGGAAGAATTATTGGAGCGCACCAGCTTCCGGGCGTATGAACATATGCCATTATTCATGCGAATGGGATTTGCAATTGGATTGTTTGAGAAGAACACACTCTATTCCGTGGAATAATCAATGCTAATGGTTATAGTAACATCTCCATTGGAAAGAAGATCAGTCATATCTTCCGTATTCTTATCAGATATATGTCCAAGTCTTGTATATGACCAGCTATTAGAACCATAGAACACTACCATCTGATTTCCTGAGTATAGTACAACGTCACCTGAACTCGTTGTTGTATGCTTATCATCTCTCGGCAGACTCTGTCCAATTGAGCCCACCTGTTCAAAACCGCCATACATTGACATCTGAATTGTAACATCACCGTCTTCAGCCATATTCCTCAGTGCCTCTACAGCCTGATTGTCTTCCCAATCCACATTAACTTTTGTATCGCCGATTTTCATTGTCATAGAACTATCTCCAATAGCTTCATCCTCTGCTGATTCATTTTCTGCGGCAAGCTGATACATAGTTGTTCCCTCCGGCGTGACATTCTCTTTTGGACTTTCCGTTTCATTATTTTCTGATGCTGATATTTCAGTTACGGCACCCAGATCTGAGCTTGTGTTTTTGGTTGTCCCTGCACAGGCGCTCATGCAAAACATTATGGTCATACAGAATGCCAGAAAAATCATTTTCGTTTTCATCGCAGACTTCCTTTATTTTAGAGCTTTACCAAATTCGAAGGCTTCGTTTAACTCTTCAGTTTTTTTCGATGCCTCACCCATATCGCCTACGCCACCGCAGAATAAGGAACCGGAAAACTCAGCCTTTTCAAAACAGTCAACCCATCCCTGAAGTCCGCTTTCAGCCTTTTTAGGCACAAACTCTTCATCCTCAGCCGCAACAGAGAGCATATATACATTCCTAAACTTATAGTCTGAAGGATACAGCGGATTGAGCCTGTCCAAAAGAGTTTTCATCTGGCCGCTCATCTCGTAATAATAAATCGGAGTTGCAAATACAAGGGTATCTGCATTCTTTACTTTTTCTGCAATCTCAGCAGCATCATCCTTAATGACACATTTCTGAGTATTCTGACAGGCAAGACAACCTATACAAAAACCGATACTCTTCCCTTTAAGACTTATATACTCCACATCATGACCTGAAGCTTTTGCTCCCTCTATAAGCTTTTCAGTAAGTATATCGGAATTACTATTTGCACGAAGGCTTGTAGAAATTACTAACACTTTGCTCATATCATCCCATCCTTTATTTCTTTTCTGTCATATCCTCTATTCTGTCCGAATTAAGATATTCCAGTATTTCTTCAACCGTTATCATTATTTCAGATTCTTCTTAAAGAAGTTCTCCAGCTTGTCAAAAGGAATATAATCCTTATCTCCGCCATCATACAGATCAGTATGTACTGCATCAGGGATTATCATTAGTTCCTTATTATCTGCATACTTGCTGTCTCTGATCATATCTGCATAAGCATCTTTTGAGAAATAACATGAGTGTGCCTTTTCTCCGTGAACAAGTAAAACTGCACTTCTGATCTCATTGCTGTACTTAAGGATTGGCTGATTAACGAAAGACTCACAACCGATCACATTCCAGCCGCCGTTGGAATTAAGACTTCTCTTGTGGTAACCTCTGTCGGTCTTGTAGTAGTCATAGTAATCTTTTACAAAGAAAGGTGCATCCTCCGGAAGTGGATCTACTACTCCGCCGCCAAGCTTATATTCACCAGCCTTAAGGTCCTCCAGTCTCTGCGCACACATAGCTGCCTTATGCTGATATCTTGCTTCTTCACTGTCCTCTGAATCAAAATATCCCTTGGCATTTACTCTTGTCATGTCGTACATTGTCATAGCAGCTGTCGCCTTGATCCTTGTATCAAGAGCTGCTGTATTGATTGACATTCCTCCCCAGCCACAGATACCGATTATTCCGATCCTTTCAGGATCTACCTTTTCATTAAGTGAAAGAAAATCAACTGCGGCCATGAAGTCTTCTGTATTGATATCCGGTGATGCCATATATCTCACATTTCCTCCGGACTCTCCTGTGAATGACGGGTCAAATGCTATGGTCAAAAAGCCTCTTTCTGCCATTGTCTGTGCATAGAGTCCTGAGCACTGCTCTTTTACTGCTCCGAAAGGTCCGCATACAGCAATTGCAGGAAGTTTACCTTCTGCATTCTTTGGCACATACATATCTGCCGCAAGGGTGATTCCATATCTGTTTACAAATGTAACTTTGCTGTGGTCTACCTTATCACTTTTCTTAAATGTCTTATCCCATTCTGTTACAAGGTTTAATTCTTCTTTTCTGATCATTTTATTATCCTCCTGAATTACTTTTCTTTCTGAATCTGTCTTATCAAAAAATCCATGTTATCTACTTTTTTCTGGCTGGCATGAAGCTCATCCATAAGGTGGCACCGACATTTCCGCAGATCTCGAAGGAGCGTATCGGTATCGCCTTCTTCATACATTTTCTTCATGAAGCAAATCTGTTTATCGTCACAGCCCATATCTGAAAGGTTTTCAAGAATCTTCTCTGTATCCATCTTATTTCTCCTTCCGGTTTCCATATTAAAACCTTGACCTGGTTTTCGCTAATGAATAAAATAAATATCATGATATTTATTTTTGGAATAACACATAAATGGTCAGCTTTATGGAGGATTTCATGGAAATAAAAAATCTCAGATACTTTCTTGCAGTTGCAAGGGAAGAAAACATGTCAAAGGCTGCTGAGCAGCTTCATGTATCACAGCCTACTCTTTCAAAGACATTAAAAGCATTAGAAGAAGAACTTGGAAAAAAGTTATTTGTCAGGCACAGCTTCAGTATTTCACTTACTGATGAGGGAATGCTTCTTCGTGACCGCGCCCAGGATCTTGTGGCTATGTCAGATAAGATCGAACAGGAATTTAACTCACTGGATGATATAACAGGTGGAGATATTTACTTTGGACTGGCAGAAAGCTATCAAATCAGATACCTTGCCAGAGAGATTTATAAATTAAAGGAAAAATACCCAAACTTCACTTATCATATAACAAGCGGAGATACTGAGCAGGTTACTGAAAAGCTTGATAAGGGTATTTTAGACTTTGCTGTACTATGTGAAACACCTGACAGCAACAAATACGAATATGTAAAATTTCCGGAAGCTGATGTATGGGGAGCGATCATCTCTTCATCTCATTCCCTTGCAAAGAAAAAAAACATCCATGTCTCCGACCTGATAGGACAACCTCTATTTGTCTCTGAACAGAGCTGGAACAATGAGATCAAAGCGTGGTCTAAAGACAGATTTAATGAGCTTAAGCTTGAGGGTTCCTTCAGGCTTTCCTATAACGGCTCTGTATTTGCAAGGGAAAACCTTGGAATACTTCTTACATTTAAAGATCTGATAAATACCGAAGGAACTGACATGGTTTTCAGGCCACTTTCACCTGAACTAAAATCAGAGCTGTATCTGATATGGAACAAGTATCAGACCTTTACTCCTATTGCGGAAAAATTTCTGGAGCAGATAAAAAAGACTTTCAAGTAATTTTCATTAAGGTCACAGCAGTATGAAGCTATGACCTTCTATATGGTTCCTTTTTCTTCCTCAGGTATTGCTCCTGTTGATGAGCAATAGACAAGCTTTGATACTTTGTGCTCTTTGCTTTGAGCTTGAAGTCATTATAGGAAAATGAGCACACAAAAAGAACAACACTTTTTGCAAAATGTGTTGATTTCAGGAGTACAGGTCCCGACACGTTTTGTAAAAAGTGTTGATTTGTAAATTCGATATAGTGTTTTTACTGCGTTATGGCTTGATGATACACTTCTGTATGACGCTTATGATCTCATCTTTTGACTCGGTGCATCCACCTCGTACCCACTCAGTGACAACTCCGATAATGCCCTTAAGATAAAAGACCATGATAAGTGGCTGTTCTTTTTGGGAAACTCCAAACCTTGTAAGAATGGGGCCGAATATTGTTTTAAACCAGGTTTCATAGGTCTTTTCTGCGCCCATCATCTCGTTCTTTTCATACATCAGATAAAAGAGCTTGCGATTCTCTTCCACAAAATCCAGATATGGCATCAGATACTTGGGTGTTACAAGGAACAACTCATCCTCATTTTTTTTATCAATATCAAGTGCTCCAGGCCCCTCAGCACCAAAGCGCCCAAAGAAATCTTTATATACTGCTTCCACCGTTTCATGCAGAAGATCATTTACATTATCATAGTGAAGATAAAAGGTGGATCTGTTAACGCCAGCGGTTTCACATATCTCCTTAACAGAAATAAGTTCAAAATCTTTACTGTCAAGAAGTGTCAGTAACGCTGTATGCATTTTTTCCGCTGACTTAAAATACTTGCTCTCATTCTTATTCATAGCAAAGCACTCCTAACACCTGTAGACTCATAAGCATTAAACTGCAATACCCGAAAGCCAAGTTTTTACCTTTGGATAGACAATCTATTACCAGCTTCTCTCCAATATGCAACCCTCGACATTTGAACTTACTGCATAACTTGCATTACAAATATGTCCACATCTACCGACATTATTCGGATGCAAAATATATAAACCGACAATCTGTCCATCGTCTTCAGCGACTCCAGTATAACTCTGCGATTCAAAAAACTCCCGGCCTGACACATCGTCAAGCAGATCTTCCTGAGGAAACGCTATTCCATCTTCAACAACCTCATTCCAGATGTCTATCATCTGCTGGAGGTCATTTCTTCTTTGGCGCCGGTAAGTCCTCATACATCGACTCTACGAGTTCCCTCAAAAACTCCCTGTTATCAACATCATCAACAAGGATCATTTCTTTTGCTCCTTCATACGGAAGTTCCAGCTCCGCATCAGGCATCATAGCTATAGCAGTTTTTGTAGGCTTCACCAGAAAGCGGTCATCATAGATACCGCCAAATACCTTGCCTCGATAATAAAGGACATATTCACCCATCATCGCACGATGAGTTATATCATTAAGCTCTGACAGTTGCTCCAATATGTAATCCAGATAATCTTTACTCGATGCCATCTGTTAACCCCTTACCTATTTATCCTGAAAAGTTAAAAATCAACGACAATTTCTGAGATAGCCACCAAAGTAGCCTCTCCGCTTATTATTATTCTTCCGTTCTCAAGCAGTTTGCAGTATAGATGACCACCTCTTTTTGATGCCTGATATGCATGAATCTCTGATTTTCCCAGTTCTTTTGACCAATAATCTGCTATCTGACAATGTGCAGAACCGCACACGGGATCTTCAGGAACCAAAAGTTTAGGAAAGAAGCTACGTGATACACAGTCTGTATCTGTTCCCTTTGCAGTAACATCCTGCCCACGGCCGGGTAGCTCAGCAAGTTTACTCTGATCCGGCTGCATGTTTCGGATCTGCTCCTCAGATTCAAAAATGCATACAAGATCAGGTCCCAATATTGCCTTAACGGGTCTCACTCCAAAAGCACTTTCCATATCATCTGTCACTGGTATCTCCTGCTGCTCATATGTGGGAAAGTCCATCTCATAGAGTTTACCTTTTCTGGCAATTGTTAGTTTTCCGCTGAGAGTATTAAATTCTATTACATCCTTATTCTGCTCAAAGTAGTTAAATATCACAAAAGAGGAGGCCAGGGTCGCATGACCGCATAGTTCAACCTCAGATCCCGGAGTAAACCATCTGAGGTGATAGCCTTCTTCCTCCTTGACTATAAATGCTGTCTCGCTCAGATTATTCTCCATCGCGAGCTTCATCATGAAATCTTCTTCCGGCCATTTATCCATTACACAAACTGCCGCCGGATTCCCGGAAAAAGGTTTGTTTGTAAAAGCATCAACAATATATTGTTTCATTGCTTACCTCACTCGTTTTTTATACTCATATACTATCTGAACCCATTCTGCGCCAGAACTATAATACCTTGCTCATAACTTTTTTCTAATCTCTTTAAGAATTACTTAAGCAGCTTGAAAACTCTAGTGCCTTATTCCTCTTCTTCCCATCCTTTGCAAACGTCGCACCAGCCTACGGTCTCAGTAATCTCTTCCAACTCGTCAGGAGTAATCTTGACCGACGTAAACTCGTTAC
>NZ_FOPH01000032.1 GCF_900113415.1 Oribacterium sp. WCC10
GAGACTGTTGTTCTTCTGTCCCAACAAAAGCCTGATGATCATATCGAGATAGAAATTAATCTTGATGAGATTGATGCTACAAGTGAAGAGACAAAGGCCACATACAAGGAAATCGAAGAATGGGTGCATAAACACTATGGATTTCATGTGACAAATCTGAACATTGCGCAGGTGAAGCAGAAACATGGGATTATAGAAAGAGAGAATTACAATAAGCCTAAATCAGAAAACAGCAAGCAACCGGGATGCCCGGAAGAAAAGGTTAAAGCGATTGAAGAAGCTCTAAAACATTTTCAGATGATATAAATAAAAACTCGTGACTATCGGTATTTGGTGGCCACGAGTTTTTTTACGTACATTTTACCAATGTTGATAATGGATTTTACATGTATCTGCTAGCATTGCGCTAGGAGGTGAAGAGTATGTCTAAAATATGGAGTTTTGTAAATGACTTGAAGGTCAAGAAGAATCATAAAATCACAATGTTTATGTGGCTTACAACAATACTATATGGATTAACTGGCGGTTTGATATGGGGATTGATTGGAAGATTGATATTACCTGAAATAACTTGGCTATTTTGCTTTATAGGGTACCCTGCGGTGTTCATGGGACTGTTTGGCGGTGTAATCTATCTATACAATCATGAGTTCATATGATTTTTCAAGACTTTTACTGAACTTTTACATAAAGATGGTTATGGATTTTACATTAGGCGAATATTATTGTCATTGTAAAAAATACGGCGCCAAATTATGTAAGTTTAGAAAGGAATGAAAAATATTATGAAGAGAAGAATAATTGCTATTATGGCAGCAGTAAGCATAATGACATTTGGGCTAGTAGGATGTGGAAGCGAGAGTCCCCAAAGTGCTGATGCTGCAGAGCAGGGAAAAAATGTGGAATCTGTAGAATTAAATGGAACTATTAAACTTGCAGGCTCAACTTCTATGGAAAAACTTTGCGAGGCTATGGCTGAGAGTTTCATGGAGAGAAACCCAGGAGTGACAGTTACCGTTGAATATACTGGCTCAGGTGCAGGTTTGGAATCTCTTGCAGCCGGTTCTGTAGATATCGGAAATGCTTCCAGAGGCCTGAAGGATGAGGAAACGGCAAGTGGTGCAGTAGAAAATATTGTGGCAATTGACGGTATTGCAGTGATTACTAATAAATCTTGTAGTATCAAGGATGTGACATCAAAGGATCTTGCTAAAATCTATTCGGGCGAAATTACAGACTGGGCTGAGCTTGGTGGTAAGGAGCAGCCAATCATTGTAATTGGTAGAGAGGCAGGTTCAGGCACAAGAGATGCATTTGAAGAGTTACTTGAAGTAAAGGATGGTTGCGTGTATGCACAGGAGTTGGATTCAACAGGAGCAGTTCTTGCAAAAGTAGCAACTACACCAGGAGCAATCGGTTACGTCTCGCTTGATGTGGTTGATGACACCGTGTCAGGATTAAAGATTGATGGAGTGGAGCCAACAGAAGAAGAGATCCTAGCAGGAAATTACATGCTTCAGAGACCGTTTGTAATGGCTACAAAGGGCGAAATGTCAGGGCAGAATGAACTGGTTCAGGCTTGGTTTAACTATATCAATTCTGATGATGGTAAGGAAGTTATCAAACAAGTTGGACTTATTATTCCACAATAAGGGGTATACATGAAGAGAAAAGCATTTATAGAAAAAACTGCCAAAACATTATTCGAGCTTTGTGCAGTAGTGGCTATATTTGCAGTTTGTGCAATTACTATCTATATGTTCATGAAAGGTGCCCCGGCTTTAAAGGAAGTCGGGGTTTTTGATTTACTTTTTAAAACCATATGGAAGCCAACTGCAAGTGAACCATCTTATGGTATTGGATTTATTATTTTGGCTTCGGTAGTAGGAACTACCACTGCACTTTTTCTTGGAGTTCCGATAGGATTGTTAGCTGCAGTATATATATCAGAAATGGCAGGAAAAACAACAGGAAACATTGTACGAACTGCAATAGAATTATTGGCTGCCATTCCATCAGTAATATATGGATTAATTGGAATGATGGTACTTAATCCGATTATGTTTAGATTTGAGCAAATAATATTTGAAGACGATAGTTCTCATCAGTTTACTGGAGGAGCAAACATGCTTTCTGCAATTATTGTACTGACAATCATGATTTTGCCAACGGTAATAAGCGTAAGCACATCGTCGTTAAAAGCTGTATCTGACACTCTTAGAGCAGCGTCGTTAGCACTTGGTGCAACAAAAGAACAGACAATATTCAAAGCAGTTATTCCAGCGGCGAAATCAGGAATACTTACAGGTGTAGTGTTAGGTACAGGTAGGGCACTTGGTGAGGCAATGGCTATAAATATGGTTGCAGGGGGAGCAGTTAATATTCCGTTACCATTTAATTCTGTTCGTACTCTTACCACTCAAATTGTAAGTGAAATGGGTTATGCCCAAGGTACGCATAGACAAGTATTATTCACAGTGGGATTAGTCTTATATATTTTTATCATGATTGTGAACTATGCATTGCTAAGAGCAAGGAAAGCGGGGATTGATGATGTCGATTAGTAGAAGAAAGTTTATTGATTGTATCCTGCGCTTTTTAATATATATCTGCTCGATATTTTCAGTACTTTTGTTACTTGGAATTATTGGATATGTGTTAATAAGAGGTATTTCTGCGGTTAACATAACATTTCTTACTTCAGTAACAAGCGTATTGAAAGGAACTGTGGGGATAGCAGGTAATATTGTAAATACATTACTGATTATTCTTATCACCATGATAATTGCAACTCCAATCGGTGTAGGTAGTGCAATATATCTTAATGAATATGCAAGGCCTGGGAGAGTTGTAACAGCAATAGAATATGCAACAGAAACCTTGAGCGGTATTCCATCCATTATCTTCGGCCTATTTGGAATGATGTTTTTTGGAGAAAAGCTCGGATTAGGTTATTCACTTTTGACAGGATCTTTAACATTGATTCTCATGGTGCTCCCTTTGATAACACGAAATACGCAGGAAGCATTAAAAACTGTACCAAGTTCGTATCGGAATGGTGCAATCGGACTTGGAAGTGGCAAATGGCACATGATACGAACAATACTTCTTCCAAGTGCTATGCCGGGAATAATCACAGGAGCAATACTTGCCATAGGAAGAATTGTGGGAGAATCAGCGGCACTTTTATTTACAGCCGGAAGTGCCAAGTTATTACCCCAAGGGATTAGCGGACTTTTAGCTAAACCATTTCAGTCTGGAGGAACCCTTACTATTCAGATGTATCTATCTGCCACAAGTGAAGGTGATTTCGAAACAGCATTTGGAATAGCTGTAGTGCTTTTGATTATCGTATTGGCTATAAACCTTGCAACAAAAGCATTAACAAAACGATTTGATGTGACAAGAAAGGAATAGTAATGGGAGAAACAAAAATCAGTGTTAATGATTTGAATTTATATTATGGACAAAATCATGCATTAAAAAATGTAAGCATGGAAATAAAGGAGAAGGCTATTACGGCATTTATTGGACCATCAGGTTGCGGTAAATCTACCTTTTTGAAAACTCTAAACAGGATGAATGATTTAGTTGAGGGAGTAAGGATTGATGGGACGGTAAAAATCGATGGAGAGGATATTTATGGTAGAGATATAGACACTATGCTGCTTAGAAAAAAAGTAGGCATGGTATTTCAGCAGCCAAATCCATTTCCAATGAGTATATATGATAATGTGGCTTATGGTCCAAGAGTCCATGGCATTAAGGATAAGAAAAAGCTTGATAAAATTGTAGAAGATAGCCTGAGAGGAGCTGCGATTTGGGAAGAGGTGAAAGACAGATTAAAGAAATCCGCTTTATCACTTTCCGGGGGACAGCAGCAAAGAATATGTATAGCCAGAGCTCTGGCCGTAGAACCTGAGATTCTGCTGATGGATGAACCTACATCGGCTCTTGATCCTATCTCTACCACAAAGATTGAAGACCTTATGGAGGAATTAAAAAAGAACTATACAGTAGCTGTGGTCACACATAATATGCAGCAGGCCGTGAGAGTATCGGACTATACTGCATTTTTTCTTGTAGGTGAGATGGTGGAATTTGGCACAACCAAGCAGATTTTCTCTTACCCAAATGATAAAAGAACTGAGGATTATATCACCGGAAGGTTTGGCTAATATGCTTAGTGAATTAGTAAGAATTATAGAAGGGAATATTCGAATGAGAAGTAAATTTGATGAACAGCTTTTAGAACTTAATCATAAGATGATTGAGATGGGAAACAATATAATATCCTCGATTCAGAAGGCTATAGAAGCGTTGGTAGCCCGAGATATTGATCAGGCAAAGCTGATTATGGATGGTGACGCAGAAATTGATCATCTCCAGAAAGTAATCGAAAGTATATGCTTTAATCTTTTGATACAACAGCAGCCAGTTGCAAGAGATCTTCGAACAGTGACAGCAGCAATGAAAATGGTTACTGACATGGAGCGAATAGGTGATCATGCAGCAGATATTTCGGAAATGACTATACTTATGGGGCAGAATAGTCAAATAGATAAGTTTAATCATATTTCAGAGATGGCAAGCGAGACAATGATAATGCTCAATCATAGTATTGAAGCTTATGTAGAAAAGGATGTTGTAAAAGCTAGGGAAGTTATTGAACATGATGATATTGTTGATGAGTTGTTTGTAAAGGCAAAAAAGGATGTTATCCAACTTATCTTAAATAATCCTGAAGAAGGTGAGGAGGCAGCCGATATTTTGATGATAGCAAAGTACTTTGAACGAATAGGGGATCATGCAACAAATATAGCAGAGTGGGTAATTTATTCACTAAAGCAGAAGGAGAATGAAGATGAAGTATAAAGATATTAAAGAGAATGAAGAGGTACTGGCATTAATAGCAAAGGGAAATGAAAACCTTGGAATATTGGGGTATACAGACCATTCAGAAGTACATGCAGCTTTGGTAGCCGAGCGTGCTACCAATATTCTTGAGATTCTTGGATACAGTAAGAAACAGATTGAACTTGTTAAGGTGGCTGCATTTATGCATGACATTGGGAATGCCATCAATCGTAGTAGGCATGCAGAGTATGGTTCATTACTTGCAAATGACATATTAAAGAAAACAGGCATGGATAGGCAGGAGAGACTTACAGTGGTTTCTGCAATCGCCCATCATGACGAGTCAACAGGTGGAGCTACAGATGTAATATCAGCTGCACTCATTATAGCAGACAAAACAGATGTTAGAAGAAACAGGGTGCGTCAGAAACCAAAAGCCAACTTTGATGTTCATGATAGAGTGAATTATGCTGTTACCAAAACAGATCTTATTATTGATAAGGATAAAAAGCAAATTTCATTAAATCTCGAAATTGATGAGAAAATCTGTACCATGTATGAATATTTTGATATTTTTCTCGGTAGAATGCTGATGTGTAGAAAAGCTTCAGAACTATTGGGAGTAACGTTTAGATTAATGGTTAATGGAAATAAAGCATTGTAATAGTAAGCAAAGTTTATAATTTTACATAGATTTTACATAGGACATTCATACATTTTACTTTCATTCAGTATGCTAATAATTGGCGTATTTTTTTAGCATACCCAGAAAGGAATTTGTATGGATATTTTTAATGTTCTAAATATGATAGGTGGGCTATCCCTGTTTCTATATGGAATGAGCATGATGGGGAATGAACTGTCAAAGATGGCAGGCGGAAAGTTGGAAATAATTCTTGAGAAGCTTACTTCAAAGAGGATATTTGCGGTGTTGCTTGGCGCAGGAGTTACGGCAGTTATTCAATCATCATCTGCAACTACTGTCATGGTAGTTGGATTTGTAAATTCAGGCATTATGAAGCTAAATCAGGCTGTAGGTATTATTATGGGGGCAAATGTGGGTACAACTATTACATCCTGGATGCTTTCACTTACAGGAATCGAGGGAAGTACCATTTGGCTTAAGATGCTAAAGCCTTCATCATTTTCGCCTATATTAGCGGCAATAGGTATTATTTTAGTTATGTCAAACAAAGAAGAATCTAAGAAAAAGGATGTTGGTGGAATCTTACTTGGATTTGCGATTCTCATGTTTGGAATGGAAACAATGAGTGGAGCTGTGTCTGGGCTAGCAGACAATACTTCTTTTACAAGAATGATGACAGCTTTTAGGAATCCTATACTTGGAATGGCTGTTGGTGCAATTCTAACGGCAGTAATTCAAAGTTCATCTGCATCTGTTGGTATTTTGCAGGCACTTTGTTCTACCGGAGCTGTACATTATGCAGTAGCGCTTCCGATTATTATGGGGCAGAATATCGGAACCTGTGTAACCTCAATTATTTCATCTGTTGGGGCAAACAGAAACGCACGTCGCTCAGCGATGATTCATTTATATTTTAATCTTATAGGAACAATTATTTTTATGGTTGTATTCTATTCTTTGAATACAGTTATAGATTTTGTTTTTTTAGATAAGGCTGCTAATGCAGCAGGGATAGCTGTGATTCATAGTTTATTTAATATTGGTGCGACAATACTTCTTTTCCCATTTGCGGATAAGCTTGTAAAGCTGGCTGAAATAACCATACCAGATGGAGCAGAAGAGCCGGAGGCTAAAAAGGATTCTATCATTATTGACGAGAGATTCTTGGACAGGCCGGCATTTGCAATGGAATTATGCCGTGGAAAAGTAAGAGAAATGGCAGAGTATTGCCAGAAATCTATCACCTTATCACTGGAAGCCCTATTAGAATATGATAAGAAAAAGGTTAAGGAAGTTAAAAGACTTGAAGCTGTAGTCGATAAGTACGAGGATGCAATTGGCTCATATTTGGTAAAAGTATCAAGTAAGAATATTTCAAAATCAGATAGCCAAAGTATGTCCATTATTTTGCATAGTATCAGTGATCTTGAAAGGATTTCAGATCATGCCTTAGAGATTGTTAAATCAGCAGAAGAAATAAAAGATAAGGGCTTAGAGTTCAAGAAGGGGCAGCTCAGAGAAATGAAAGCTCTTTGTGGAGCTGTTAATGATATATGTGCACTAACAGTTGATAGCTTTTGTAAAAATGATGTAGAGCAAGCTACTCATGTTGAGCCTCTTGAAGAAGTTATTGATACACTATGCAAGACCATTAAGGAGAATCATATTAATAGATTGAAGAAGGGAAAGTCTACTATTGAGATGGGATTTATTTTGGATGATGTATTGACCGGTCTGGAGCGAGTATCTGATCATTGTTCAAATATAGCTGTTGAAATGATAACTATTTTAGATGATGATTATAATACGCATGAGTATTTTGAAAGCTTATCTAGTGAAGACAGAAAGAGCTTCAACAAGGAGTATGAAGAACTGATTAAGCAGTACCCCATCAGTAAGAAAGAGATAGAACAGTCTAAGGACGCACAATAGGAGAGAAGAATGGCGCTTATTTATATAATTGAAGATGATGACAGCATAAGGGAAATCGAAGAGCTGGCCCTCATAAATGCGGGGCATAAGGTATTAGGATTTTCATGTGCAAAAGATTTTTATGACAAGATGAATGATGTGATTCCGGATTTATGCTTAGTGGATATTATGCTTCCGGATGAGAGTGGCAATGAAATAGTAAAGAAGCTTAGAAAAAATCCTGAGACAAAGAAGCTTCCTGTGATTATGGTTACAGCTAAAACAACAGAGCTTGATTTAGTTAGAGGAATTGAGGATGGTGCTGATGATTATATCAAGAAGCCATTTTCGGTTATGGAACTAATCTCAAGGGTGAAATCCCTGCTTCGTAGAACTCAGGCTGAGGATATAAAAGAACTTAGGCTGGACGAACTAGTTATAAATAATGAAAAGCATGAGGTTACTATCAGTGGAAATCATGTTGAGCTAACCTATAAGGAGTATGAGTTTTTGTCTTTTCTTGTATTAAACAAAGGAATCGTACTGAACCGTGACACTATCATGGAGCAGGTATGGGGAGCTGATTACGAGGGGGAATCAAGAACTATAGACATGCATGTAAAAACTCTTCGTCAAAAATTAGGGGATTATGGTAGTAGAATCAAGACCGTGAGAAATGTAGGATATGTAATCGAATGAAAATAAGAATAAATATAAGACTGGTTGGAATTGCGATATTAGCAATTATCGCAACAGTTATTGGAATTACAATTATATATTACAATCTCTTTGAGGGTCAGGTGCGATCAGATCTATCTGTCAGTGCGAAACTTCTAAAGGATACCAAATATTTTGAAACAGTAGATATTGATGTAGATCAGATAGATTTATCTACTGATTTAGATGAGCTGCGTGTAACTTGGATTGATAAAGATGGAACTGTTTTATATGACAATGATGCCTCAGCGGAGCTATTGCAAAATCATTTCGACAGACCAGAGATACAGGCGGCTTTTGAACAGGGTGAAGGGGAAGCAGTTAGAAGATCTGACACTATGAATGAGGATACTTTCTATTATGCGTTGCGTTTAGATAATGGAACGGTTCTTCGTGTTGCTACCAATGCACAGAGCATTTGGGCGGTATTCATATCAGCGATACCAATTATTTTATTAATTATTCTCCTTATCATTTCAATTTGCATAGCGATTTCTCATCTGCTTACAAAACAGTTTTTAAAACCAATAGAGATTATGGCGGAAAATTTGGAGAATGCTGATTATGAATCACCGTACAGGGAATTGGATCCTTTGGCAGAAATGCTTCGCACCCAGCATACAGATATTTTATCTGCTGCAAAAGCCAGGCAGGATTTTACGGCTAATGTTTCACACGAGCTGAAGACACCGCTGACCGCTATTTCTGGTTATGCTGAATTGTTAGAGGGAGGAATGGTAGGCGCTGAGAAGCAGAATCATTTTTATCAGGAAATCAGAAAGAATGCCGACAGATTACTTGCATTGATAAATGATATTTTGAGACTCTCGGATTTGGATAGAAAAGATTCTGAGTTACATTTTACCGAGGTTGACTTATATGAGACTGTCTCAGAATGTATGGAAGTCTTATCAGTTAATGCGAAACAAAGAAACGTGACAATAGAGCTTGAGGGGAAAACGAGTATTGTTTGCGGAAACAAAGATATGCTCAAAGAGTTGGTTGAAAATCTGGGGCAGAATGCAATCAGATACAATAATCCTAATGGCAAGGTAAAGATTTCTGTGGGAACAATTGATGGTCAGGTTGCGCTTACAGTTAAGGACAATGGAATAGGAATACCTGCTTCAGAGCAGCAGCGAATTTTTGAACGATTTTATCGTGTTGATAAAAGCAGATCAAAAGCTACAGGTGGAACAGGGCTTGGTCTTGCGATTGTAAAACACATAGTTGAGATTCATGATGCCAAAATTGAGTTAGATAGTGCACCTGGGGTAGGAACGACTATATCTGTGTTGTTTTAGGATTATTTTTTCTTCTTCCCGCGTCCATTTCCTTTAACCGGTTTGCAGAGATCAGAGTAGCGCTGCAAAATGTCGGTAAAGGTCTTGAACTCGTATGGATCCATCTTAGTAAAATTGATTTTGAAGAGTTTGCTATACATGACCATCTGAGCCTGAGTGACATTGTCGGCGGTCTTTAATTCCTCAAATGAGTCAAGGATATCGTCAACCGGTGTGGTTGCATCACCGGTTTCTGCATCTTTGCCATGGGCATCTCGTATAGCTTTTGCTATTTTGACAATGTCGTTTCCAAGAAGATTGTTGAAGTAGTTGTCTTCAGATATGGTTGCTGCTTCTAAGGTTTTCATGTAATGATCTTCATCGGAAATGCCTTTATTTTGAAGCCGAACTCTTGTCTGTTCAATCATTTTGTTGATGTTTCGAAATTGCATTCCGGCAAGATTATCAACGTAGATTTCCATGTCCGAAAGAAAATTTATAAAATCCGGGTGCTTAATCATTTCACAAATCAATCTGACATTAAGCTTCCCACTTTTTAGTAAATCTACAGTTTCATCATCCAGTCCAAGTTCATCTATAGGAAATAGATGTTGTTCTCTATTTTCAGTAAGTCCCAGAAGATAGTCTGATGTTACTCCATAAAAATCCGCAAGTGTGATGATGGCCTTGTGAGAGATTTCTTTGTAATCATCTGTTTCATAATTTCCCAGTGATGCTCTGGATATTCCGGTCTGCTCTGACAATTCTTGCAGAGACAGGCCTTTTTCTATTCTTAAATCTTTTAGTTTTTCCTGAATTGATAATTTACACTTCAATGCTTTATTCCCCCAGTGCTTTTCCTAAAGTCCTTGTATATGTAAATCATAACAGAATGTAAGTTTGCTATAAATGATGAATTCCAATATCGTGGAAAAATTTGAGTAGAGCATCTATTTCCTACCTCTTGGATATACGGAGTTGGGCTTCTAAATCTTGGATAATTAGTCCATGAACAACGATAACGAGAGGAGGTGAAAAGCAAATGTTGTTAAATCAGGGATACGTTCCATGTAACAAACAGATTCATATCAAGATTCCCGAAAATGAATTACAAATGATTCACGACAGGATGGAGCAGATAGGAATCAAAAACATGAGCGCCTACATTAGGAAGATGGCAATCGATGGATATTACATCCACATTGATTTCAGTGAGTTATTAGAAATCATCAAACTTCTGAAAATTGACAGCAACAATATCAACCAGATTGCAAAAGTTGCCAATTCATGTGGCACTGTAGATAGCAAAACAATTTCTGATATGAAGGAGAATCATGAGCGAGTTTTGAAAAAGGTAGAAAAGACTTTCAACAAATACTTAGACATTTATTGACTTCGTTTTTAGCCTGCTTTGCAGGCGTAGCTTGTCGATGAAAATCGGCAATCAGGGGGATTGGGGCACACTCCCCAACAAGCAAAATCGCATCAGGTGTACACCGATGCACTGCTTGCCAATTTGTGAAAGACTATAAAACTATGATGAAAGGGAGGAAAATATGGGAAGGAATTACTTTGAAAATCCATCTTGTAATGTAGCTTTTGAAAGATGCATCGATGTACTTGCTGAGCTAATTGAAAAGTATGCCGGTAAGTTTGCTATGGATGATATAGGCTATGACTATTGCGTATATATTGGCAATACGCCGGTCACACTTGTTTATTCATACAAAAATTTGGGTGATCGACTCAAAGATTATTATAGGCAATGTTATCACAATCAAGACTCAGGGATGAAATCAGAAAAGAGCATGTGCCAAAAAGCAAGTTGACAGTGACACAGTGCGGAATTACAATGGTGTCAGAAAGCGAGGTGGCACAAGATGAAGATTACAATTCTTGATGAAGCCCTTGAAAGAATAAAGGAATTAGAAAAAGAGGTTGCAGAGCTAAAGGCGGAAAATGAAACGCTCCGTAACCGTAACTTCGGTGGTCGCAAAAAACATGATGAAGCTTGGATGGCAGCATACAATGATTTCATGTTGAAGTATGAGAGTGGCATGACTCTTATGGAGATTGTGGCAGAGGGGGATGTCAGCAGAAGAACAGCCTATCGTTATCTGGCATATTATAAAGAACTGCAGAAAATTGCAGGGACTTCAAAAAGTGTTCAGAAATGAACATTTTAGATTTTAAGTTTAAGACGTGGAATCTTGAGGTCAAAAAATTTGACCTCAAGAATTGGAAAGGAAAATATGGACGATAAAAAGAAGGAAGTGGTCGAAAATACTGAAATAGTTCCAGTAGAAATCACAGAAGAACTATTGAAAGAAAAACTATATGAAGTACGTGGTGTAAAGGTGATGCTTGATTCAGATTTGGCAGAAATATATGGATATACTACAAAAGCTTTGAATCAGCAGGTGAAAAATAATCAAGATCGCTTTGATAATGAGTTTACTTTTAAATTGACTCGAGATGAATGGAAGGACTTGAGGTCAAAAAATTTGACCTCAAGTTGGGGCGGCTCAAGATACCTTCCTAATGTTTTTACGGAACAGGGCGTTTATATGCTAATGACTATTCTGAAGGGAGAGCTTGCGGCAAAACAGAGTAAGGACTTAGTTAAAACTTTTAAGAAAATGAAAGATTATATTCTTGGAAATCAGAGCCTTATCGGTCAGCGCGAGGTTATGCAGATTTCGATACAGACCATGGAAAACACTTCAGAGATTTCAAACTTGCGTATGGATATAGGATCCGTTGAAAGGCAGATGTCCGATGTAATGGAACAGCTGGGGGAGGTAGTTACTAAATCAGAATTGGCAGATATGATGAATGGTTTTGTTAATAATGAAGATAATGGATGGCTTATGTTTAATACTAAGTATTGCAGTGCCGCTGTTGCTTATTCTTCCATATACAGCCAAGCGAAAAAGTCAATATACTTAGTCGATAACTATATAGGTCTTAGAACGCTGGTGTTACTGAAAAATGCGCCTGCAGGAACTGATATTAGAATATTCAGCGATAATATAGGGAGTGGTAAACTTCACAATGTTGAGTATACGGATTTCTGCAAAGAATACCCTAATATTAAACTCACCATGCAGCACACCGGTGGAATTTTTCATGACAGATTTATTGTTCTTGATTACGGAACAAAAGATGAACGTGTATTTCTGTGCGGTGCATCGTCAAAAGATGCAGGTGGTCGTATCACAAGTATTGTAGAAGATTTTGGAATAGATAAGTATAAACCGATGATAAAGAAATTATTGCAAAATGGATTATTGCAACTTCCATAGGAGGATGTTCTAAATGAAGAAACAAACAAAATGCTATATCTACACCCGTGTTTCTACAGCAATTCAGGTTGACGGTTATAGCTTGGACGCCCAACGAGATAAGCTAACCAAATATGCTGAATATCAGGATATGGAAGTTGTAAAAGAGTTTTCTGATGCAGGCCACTCCGGCAAGAATATAAATGGTAGACCGGAGTTCTCAAGGATGCTTGAAGAAATCGCAAGTGGTGCGGATGGAATAAGCTACGTTCTCGTTTTTAAGTTGTCAAGATTTGGAAGAAATGCAGCTGATGTTCTCAGTTCATTACAGCTAATGCAGGATTATGGTGTTAATCTGATCTGTGTAGAAGATGGAATAGATAGTTCTAAGGAAGCAGGAAAGCTTATGATTTCAGTTCTATCGGCTGTCGCTGAAATTGAGCGAGAAAATATTCTTGTTCAAACAATGGAAGGACGAAGGCAGAAAGCAAGAGAAGGTCGCTGGAATGGTGGTTTTGCTCCCTACGGATATACGCTTGTTAACGGGGAACTCATAATTGCAGAAGATGAAGCTGAAATCATTCGTATTATTTTTGACAAGTATATTCATACCAATATGGGTGTCAATGGTGTGGCAGATTACCTAAACACGCATGGATATAAGAAGAAAAAGCGTCAGAATAATACACTTGATGCATTTGCAAGTTCTTTCATAAAGGGGGTGCTTGATAATCCTATTTATATGGGAAAGATGCCTTATGGCAGGCGCTCTAATGAGAAAATTCAAGGAACGCGAAATGAATATCATGTTGTAAAACAAGACGAATATGATTTATATGATGGAATTCATGAGGCTATTATTTCAGAGGATGACTTCAGACTTGCAGCTCAAAAACGTAAAGAAACTGGAGTAAAAAGAGAAAAGACGCATAGCCTTGAGCATGAACATATTTTATCGGGAATATTACGGTGCCCTGTTTGTCATGGCGCTATGTATTCTAATGTTAATCGTAAAAAGAAAATTGACGGCACATACTATAAGGATTTCTTCTATTATGCATGTAAGCATAGGCTTAAAGTCGATGGTCATAACTGTAGCTACCATCATCAATGGGGGCAGGATAAAGTAAATGCTGCCGTAGAAGAGGTTATATATAAGCTCGTCAATAACCCAAAGTTTCAAGATGCTCTCAAAACTAAAGTGGGAGCAAAAACAGATACAGAAGAGTTGGAAAAAGAAAGAGAAATCTGTCGGACCAGACTTCGACAGACAATCGGTGCTAAGAATAAACTGGCTGAGCAGATGGACGCTCTTGATGTTAGTGACAGGTTCTATGACAGAAAATATGATGATATGCAGGAGCGCATGAATAAGCTATATGAGGAAATTGGTGCAATAGAAGATGAGATTGATACCATCTCCCTGAGAATCGAAAACATAAACAAGAAGCAGCTTTCCAAAGACTCTATCTATCGCATCCTTAAGAGCTTTGATAAAATATACGGTGAATTCACAGATGCAGAAAAGAAGCGCTTTATTAACTCTTTTGTAGAGCGTGTTGAAATCTTTGAAGAGGAACAGGAGGATGGTCGCTTCTTGAAGAGTATCAAATTTCGGTTCCCGGTATACTACAATGGGGCCGAGATACAGGAAGTGGATCTTTCTGATTCTGGTTGGGACTATCAAAGAAGCCTCGAGACTGTTGT
>NZ_FOPH01000046.1 GCF_900113415.1 Oribacterium sp. WCC10
TATGAACACATAAATACCGGAGGGAAGTCGAGAGTGGGCTGTTCCTCACAGCCCTGACCTGCGAGACAATATCAAAGAGGAAACATTTGCTACACACAGAGGTAGGCTTCTCCATACACAGAGATGGAAGAAAGAAGAGAAAACAAATGGAAACGAAATTGGCGAGAATAGCGGAATTATCTGCGCAAAATCCTAAGATGGTGTTTACATCCATCGGACATTTGATTGATGTCAAGTTCCTAAGGGATTGCCACATGATGATGGACGGAGATAAAGCCGTAGGTATCGATGGGATAACCAAAGAGGATTACGGTAGAAATCTGGATGCAAACCTTGTTGATTTGGTGGAACGGCTGAAAAGGAAGTCGTACAAACCAAAACCGGCAAGAAGGGTGGAAATCCCAAAAGATAATGGGAAAACAAGACCACTGAGTATCTACTGTTATGAAGATAAATTGGTGCAGGAGGCATTGAGGCGGATACTGGAAGCGGTATTTGAACCAATGTTTTATGATGAAATGATGGGGTTCAGACCGAATCGGAGCTGTCACATGGCTCTTCGGAAACTGAATACTATGATTGAGTCGAACTATACCAATTATGTCCTCGATGCAGACATAAAGGGGTTCTTCGACCACCTTGACCACAAATGGATAGTCAAATTCATAGAATCACGTATCAAAGACCCGAACATCATCCGGTTGGTCACACGTATGCTGAAGGCAGGAATTATGAAAGATTTTCAGTATAGTGATACCGAGGAAGGTTCGGGGCAAGGTTCGGTTTGTTCCCCCATAATTTCACTGATTTATATGCACTATGTTTTGCTGTGGTGGTTCAAGGAGAGAATACAGCCGAAGTTGAGAGGATACAGCGGTATCATAGTCTATGCTGATGACTTTGTAGTTTGTTTTCAGCACAAGGATGAAGCTGAGAAATTTTATGAGCGACTGAAACGTAGGATGGGAAACTTTGGACTATGTCTCGAGGAAGAGAAAAGCCGTCTGATTGAGTTTGGGAAATTTGCGGAGGACAACTGCCGTAATCGAGGAACAAAACCGGAAACTTTTACTTTCTTGGGATTTACACACTACTGTTCCAAAAGCAAGAACGGAAAGTTCAGAGTTAAGAGGAAAACCAGCAGGAAGAAATTCAGCAAGAAGCTGAAGGAAATCCATAGAAAGATTGGCGAGATGCGTTTACTCAAGACTAAGGACATCGTGAAGAAATTGAACGAAATCTTGGTTGGTTACTTTCATTACTACGGGATTACAGACAACTTGCGAAGTATTAAATCTTTTAGGTATGAGGTTGTTAAGAGTCTATTTTATTGGCTCAACAGAAGAAGTCAGAAGAAAAGCTATTCATGGAATAGTTTCTTACATATGCTTGACTCCTGCTACCCTTTAGCCAAAGCGAAAATATACGTAAGTATCTATGCGCAGTGATACACGAATGATTAGTCTCGTAAAGAGCCGGATGCGGAAAAGCCGCACGTCCGGAATTCTGTGAGGGGCAGAGGGAGCAATCCCCCTGTCTACTCAACCTGTGAACAAAAGTTCACAGTGACAGGCACCTATTTACAGGACTGGCCCTGTTTTTTATTTTGCACAAATTCGTGCGAACGCGAGATTTTTAGAACGATTGCTCAGAATCTGTGATATAATATATAAGGCGCTTTATGGCTTGGTTAAGCCATTTTAAACAGTTTCAAAAGGGAAGAGGAACAAAATATGGCAGTGTCCTATAAGAAACTATTTAAACTGATGATTGATAAAGATATGAAACGCAAAGATTTAATAAAAAAGACCGGATTGAGCTATGCGACAATTGCAAAGCTTGAAAATGGTGACAATGTGCAGATGGAAGTACTGGAAAGAATCTGTAGGGAGTTTAAATGTCAGTTAAATGATATAGCAGAGATAGTATTTGAAAAATAAAATGATATGGAGGCTTTTATGGGACATACAGACTTATATATTGTCGATAATGGAAATGATGAACAGACAGTGAAAAAATATTTGAGAGAGTGGTGTCCGATATCAAAGCAAATGGATATAACGACTGGCTATTTGGAAATAGGTGGTCTTTTGTCATTGGATACTGAATGGCAAAAGCTGGATAAAGTTAGAATAATTCTAGGTAATGAAGTTACACGTAGGACTAAAGATGTTATAGATAAAGCAGTAGAAGCTTTATTAACAAAAATCAAAGACAGTATCGATGAAGAGCAGGAGAAAAATGATTTTCTAATTGGCGTTCCTGCCATACTTGATGCGCTTAAATCAGGAAAAATTGAATGCCGCGTATATGATAAAAGTAAATTCCATGCAAAGGCATATATTACGTATTTTAGAGATGAATATAAGGCGCAATTCCCTTCATCAATGAATGTGCCAGATGGTTATGCATTGGTTGGATCTAGTAATTTTACAAAGGCAGGGCTTACACAAAATATTGAATTAAATGTTCAGATAAGGGATGACGTTGATCAGCTTCAAAGTTGGTTTGAAAAGCAATGGGATGATGCTGAAGATATTACAACAGCGATTCTTGAAGTTATTGAGATGCATTGTAAGGAGTATAGTCCTTATGATGTTTATCTTCGTTCTATGTATGAATACTTTAAAGGAAGAGAAGAATCTGTTTCTGAATGGGAAAACCATGATTCGGTAATTTATCCTGGCTTGTCACAGTATCAAAGGGATGGATATAACAGCTTAGTTCAGATTGCTGAAAAGTATTCTGGGGCATTTCTTTGTGATGGTGTTGGATTAGGAAAGACTTTTGTAGGCATGATGCTTATAGAGCGTTTTGTAAAGAAAGAGAGAAAAAATGTTGTTCTAATAGTTCCGGCTTCAGCAAGAATTTCTGTTTGGGAAACAACAATAAAGAAATATATGCCAGAAATTTTGGAGGGATTTTATCCTTTCAAGATTATTAATCATACAGATTTACTTCTGGAAAAAAACCAGAATTTAATGGATCAGATTGCAGAACATGCAGAGATTGTTGTGATAGATGAAGCACATCATTTTAGGAATCAGGCCTCTAATAGATATAGAAAGCTATTTAGTATGATGGGACGTGGTAAGAAGAAGCAGATGTTTATGCTGACAGCTACACCTATTAACAATAGCTTTAGAGATTTGCAACACCTAATTGAATTATTTACCCAAAAAGAAGATGGGTATTTTGCAGAAGCTCCACTTGGTATACATAGCTTATCAGGCCATTTTATAAAAATGGAAAAGAAGCTTAATTCCATGACTGGTACTGACGTGACAGACTCAATTGATATTACTGATGATATTTTCAGAGGCGATCAATTGGTTAATGAGTTGGTAGTTCAGCGTAGCCGTGCTTATGTAAAGAAAAGTTTGGTGGGGGTTGATGGAGCTAAAGTTTTGTTTTCTGAGAGAAAACCGCCTGTTGTAGCTAATTACTCTATTGAGAAATCATATGGTTCTTTGATTGATGATTTTGTAAAGTCATTTAATCGAAAAGATTCAAAGACAGGAAAAAATATAGCCATTCTTGCATTGGCTGTTTATTCGCCGTATGAAGAGGCATATTTCAAAGGCGATAGATCAAAAATAGACGACATGGTATTTGGACGACAAGCACAGGTTGTAAACTTGATTCGACAGTTATTGCTCAAGAGATTTGAAAGTTCAATAGCAGCTTTTGAAGAAACTTGTATAAGAATATACGTACGTTTAAGAAAGTTTATGGTTGACTATAAACAATATGGAAACGTGAGGGCAATTGATAGATTATTCAAGAGACTTGACCATGTTCAAGAATATGTTGAGTGGTTTATAAACAACAATTCTGAGATGACATTGGATGATTTGGAAGATGATCTTCCGGATTACGTTTGGAATACGGAAGAAAAATTCGATGTAAATGATTTTGATTTGGATATTATGCTAGATGATACTATCCAGGATTTAGAAATTTTATCAAAGTTTATAGAAGATATGATGGATATTAAGCCTGAGAATGATGATAAAATTCGAGAATTAAAAAGAATTCTTTTAGAAGATAAGCATGCGAAGGATAAAAAAATAATAATATTCTCGGAATTTAGAGCTACTGCTTTATATCTCTATAGAGAATTACAGAAGGCTGGGTTTAAAAATATTTATGAGATAGATGGCAAATCTAGTGGAGATAGGCACGAAATGGTACAAAGGTTTGCGCCTTACTACAATGATTTATCGTCATCGGAAATAGAAGATGAGATCCAAATACTTATCGCTACGGATGTACTTGCAGAAGGCTTAAATCTTCAGGATGCGCAATGCCTTATCAATTATGAGTTGCATTGGAATCCAGTAAGACTGATGCAAAGAATTGGCCGTGTTGATAGGCGAAGGAATGCTGATATAGAAGAAAAACTACTACGAGATCATCCTGAACTGAAAGATGATAGACCGTATGCATATTACTGGAATTTCTTGCCTCCTGCTGAACTTGAACAACTATTATCTCTGTATAAGACCGTTTCAAAAAAGACATTAAGAATATCTAAGACATTTGGCATTGAAGGACAAAAGTTGCTTACACCAGATGATGAATATGAAGCTTTGAAGGATTTTAATTCACAGTATGAGGGGAGTACTTCTGCAGATGAAGAGATTGCTTTGGATTATCAAAAGTTAATTGAAGAGAATCCTGGGTATGAGGATGCGGTATTGGACATGCCCAAAAAGATGTTTAGTGGTAAGAAAGCAAGCACAAGAAAGGGAATTTTCTTTTGCTATGAATTACCAACCAAGAGAGCTGATGGGACTTGGAGCCATGGTGATGGGTGGTATAGATGGTACTATTTAGATCCAGAAAACGGGAACATCACAGATGATACGTATGAAATTTGGAAAGCTATTCGTTGTAACAAAGATGAGGCAAGAGTGCTTACGATATGTGAGGAAACCTTTACTGATTCTAAAAAGAAAATGGATAGTTATATTAAAAAGAATTATCTAAGAGCAGTACAAGCACCATTAGGCGAGAAACCTAGATTAGTGACATGGATGGAACTCGCATAGGAGGTAAAAATGTCTAAAGATATTAGAGAAGTAAAATGCATAACCGACCTTATAGGTTATTTCTCCACAAATCTTGGATGGGATGTGGAAATAGATGATTTTGATGATATTGAGGATATTTCGTATGATTTCGATGCATCCGACATAGGATTGAAAGAAGAGTCTTTTGCGAAAATATCATCGTTAAGACAATTACAGCCACTTGTAGACAAACAGCAATGGGGAATATTTTGTGTTGAATTTGATAGCAATAAATTTGAGCCGTCTGCTTTAAAAAAA
>NZ_FOPH01000013.1 GCF_900113415.1 Oribacterium sp. WCC10
TACGTTAATCGGAGTGTTACGGCGTGAAGGCTGATCACTGTACAATACTCGGAAAGGCTCTTCATCTATAGCTGGAAAAATATTTTCAGAAAAAAATTTAGCCCATGATTTTTCAAGCATTTTTACTTCTCTTTGGGTTAAATTAGAAGTAGAATCAAACAAGCTGATTTGCTGAGATGAATTTGTTGCAAATGACATAAACTATACCTCCAACAGATCCTATCTCTATTATACTATTTAGAAAAGGTAATGTATTAGGTTTTTAAGGTTCTAGCGCCCCATTTGTCGGGCGACTCATCATATGATGTAAGGATCAAAAGTACGAAATCACGTGCTTGCACGTTGATTTGAGACTTTATGACCCGCCCGAACACGAATAAAGTAGTCGTTTTGCACAGCAAAAGGACCCAAGTTTGAATGTTCAGCAGCACATCTGCCTTCGATTTTTAATCGAAGGAGCCACGCGGCTTTGAGCGCTTCAAAGGAATCTGTAAGGATTCCTTCTCATTGCACACGAATATGTGCGTTTGTGCTGTACATCATATTATCTATCCTAAGCTCTTAGCACTGCTCAAGATCAAATCCGAAATATCTTGCAGCATTGTTGTAAGATATGCCCTTGATGATGTCGCAAAGAGCCTTCTTGTCGTATGGATACTCGCCGTTCTCAACCCAACCACCTACGAGCTCGCAAAGGATACGACGGAAGTAGTCGTGACGTGTGTAGGAGAGGAATGAACGTGAGTCAGTAAGCATTCCGTTGAAGTTTCCAAGTGTTGACAGGTTAGCATAGTTGATGAGCTGATCTGTCATGCCCTGCTTGTGATCATTGAACCACCATGCAGCACCCTGAGTGATACGGTTCTGTACAGGTGCCTTGCAGAAGCATCCTGTGATAGTATTGATGGTTGTGTTGTCACAAGGATTCAGTGAGTAAAGAATGGTCTTAGGAATTTCGTCGGTAGCAGAAAGAGCATTGAAGAATGCTGCAAGCTGGTCAGCAGGAGCATAGTTGTCAACCGCATCAAAACCTGTATCAGCGCCAAGCTTTCCATACATATCAGCATTGTTATCACGGATGCATCCGAAATGAATCTGGAATACGAGATCTCTCTTGTTGTACTCCTTTGCAAGGAACTGCATCTCAGCTGTTCTGTACTTTGCGCACTCAAGATCTGTAAGCTTCTCGCCCTTAAGTCCCTTCTTTACAATCTCATCAACTTCAGCATCTGTAGCAGGAGCATACATAACATAGCGAAGAGCGTGGTCTGTAACCTTGCAGCCCATAGACTGGAAGAAATCAAGACGATTCTTGAGAGCCTCCTTAAGTGATGCGAAATCCTTAACCTCTATACCTGATCTCTCAGAAAGCTTCTTCATGTATGAAGGGAACTCAGGCTTCTCGATATTTGTAACCTTGTCAGGTCTCCATGCAGGAAGAACCTGAACATCGAATGTAGGATCATCCTTTATCTTCTGATGCCACTCAAGTGTATCGATAGGGTCATCTGTTGTGCAGATAAGGGTAACATTTGAAGCCTTGATAATGTTTCTTACAGACATGGACTTATCATGAAGCTTCTCATTACAGAGATTCCAAACCTCTTCAGCTGTATCCCCGTTAAGGTAGCCCTGATATCCGAAATACTTGCGGAGTTCAAGATGAGACCAGTGATAAAGCGGATTTCCGATAAGCTTTGGCATAGTCTCTGCCCACTTCTGGAACTTCTCACGATCTGACTTGTCACCTGTGATATACTCCTCAGGAACACCGTTTGTTCTCATCTGTCTCCACTTGTAGTGGTCACCGCCAAGCCATACCTGGAAAATGTTATCGAACTGACGATCCTCAGCAATCTCCTGTGGGTTGATATGACAGTGATAGTCGAGAATAGGAGCATTCTCAGCATAATCGTGATAAAGCTGCTTTGCTACATCTGTTGAAAGCAGAAAGTCCTTGTCCATAAATGGTTTCATTTTGAATTACCTCCATACTTTTTGCGCCGGCTAATGTTTTTATGTTCACATTAGCTGACGCCGTGTGTCTATTATTAAATTTGGGCGATGCAAGCTCATTGAAATCACAAAACCTAAAACCTAACTGATTCATGAAAATCGCATCTTTATATTTGAACCGGTTACCCGATATCAAAATCTTGTTGTCTGTCTCTTTACGAGATGAGTCTTTACCACAGTCTTGCCGGGTAAAGAAACAGGTACTGCTTCTCCATTTTCATCCATTGGCGGATTCAAAAGTTTCATAAGAGACTTACATGTCTTTGAACAAAGCTCCTGAAGCTTCGCATCCACACTTGTAAGCTCCGGTGTGGAAGCTTCTGCAAGCTTGGAGTTATTGTAGCTGACTATCTGTATATCCTCAGGGATATTAAGGCCCTGACGGGTGGCAAATTTAACCGCACCGACGCCTGATGTGTCAGATGATGCGATGATGGAATCAAATGGTTCCTTTTCATATTCCTTCTGAAGAAGATCCGCAATATCGGAATAGTCCTTCTTTCCCTTGACTATGCGAAGGTTTTCCTCCGGAATGCCGCACTTTTTAGCTCCGGCTCTGATGCCTTCGATCTTCTGACGCCCCGAAAAACTGTCACTGGAATATACATATATGATCTTTTGGGCTCCGGACTCATGAAGCTGTATAAATGCATCCTTCATGCCGCCTTTATCATCACTGATGATAGAGTAAACATTGTCACCCTCGATAAATCCGTTAACAAGCATGACAGGATGTTCCTTCGCCCCGTCAATGATGTACTGATCATCCGCAGGATTCGGCTCTACATACTTTGAACCGGCCAGAATAAATGCATCCACCTGTCTTGACTTGAGAAGTTCAAAGCTCTGCTTTTTTGTCTCGAGATCATAACCTGTACAGCAGAGAATAGAGTTGTAGCCATTCTTTCTGAGTTCCGTCTCAAGATAGTAGATGGCATTGGCAAGGTAAATATCTGATGAGTCTGAGCACATGATGCCGATGGTCTTCATGGAACCACGGCCAAGACCTCTGGCATATGCATTTGGCGTATAACCGTACTCATCAATAACGTCCATGACTTTCTTTCTTGTCTTTTCAGAAACATTGTCCGCGCCGTTTATAACGCGTGAGACAGAGGCGATAGAAACACCCGCTGCCTTTGAAATGTCGTAAATATTCATTTTATTTAAATCCTTTTTATGTTACGTGGCTTACCTGACTGTACCCACATGCGTTCCGCCCGGTTCACGCCGGTTCTGATAGCCGGTGTGAATTTTGATTCGCAAAACAGTTTTCCAAAGAAAAACTGCCATATCGCTACGAAATCCGCTTAATGTGGATCCTCACGCTGTAACCGCTTACATTTGACTTGATTATAACCAACTCGTGTTATAAAATCAATGCATTAGCGAAATTTTGAAAAAAGAGTTTTTCAAACAAAAGAGGAGCAGAATCATGAATTTTCCAAATCGTTCTTTTGACCTTGTTACCATGGGACAGCTCATGCTGAGACTATCACCTCCCGGCAATGAACGTATAGCAAGAAGTGATATATTTGAGAAAAATGTAGGCGGTGCAGAGCTTAATGTTGCCGTCGGAGCATCACTTCTCGGACTCCACACAGGCATCATCTCCAAGCTGCCTTCTCATGATCTCGGTCAGTTCATGAAAGGAACCATCAGAAGCTATGGCGTTTCTGATGACTTTTTCATCTATGACAATTCACCGGAAGCAAGAGTAGCCGTCTACTTCTATGAGTACGGAGCTTACCCTCGTAAACCTCAGGTCATCTATGACAGACGTAATTCCAGCTTCTTTTCCATTACACCTGACGAGATAAATCCGGAAGTTTATAAGAATACCAAATGTTTCCATACATCAGGCATCACGCTGGCGCTTTCACCGGAGATACGAAAGACTTCAATAGAAGCCATAAAGAAATTCAAGGAGAACGGTACACTTATATCATTTGATGTAAATTTCCGTGGAAATCTCTGGACAGGTGATGAAGCAAGAGAAACGATAGAAGAGATACTTCCTTATGTAGATGTTTTCTTCTGCTCTGAGTCTACAGCTCAGCTCACATTCAATAAGACAGGCTCATGTCACGACATGATCAGAAGTTTCACAAAGGACTATCCGATAAAGGCTGTCTTTGCTACTCAGAGAACAGTTCACAGTCCTAAATGTCATGACTTTGGTTCTCTCGCTTATGATGCTGAGAAAGATATGTTCTTCGAGGAGCCGCCATACGAGAATATCGATGTAGTAGACAGAATCGGTTCCGGAGATTCATATATATCAGGCGCACTTTACGGACTTATCAGTTCAGGCGGCAACGTACAGGAAGCAGTGAAGTATGGTAATGCCACATCTGCCATGAAGAACACTATTCCCGGTGATCTTCCTCAGAGCAATCTGAAGGAGATAGATGCCGTAATCGAGGATCACTACTCAACAGGTTTCCACAGTGAGATGAACAGATGATTCATTTGCTCATAAATGATTAGCAGAATTTTATAAAACATTGTCAGAGGGGGACAAGTATGAAAATCAAAAAGAGAATAGTTACAGGAACTGCATTGGCATTGACTGCATTGGCATTATGCTCATGCGGAAGTTCACAAACACCGGAAGCAACCACAGTAGCCAAAGCGGAATCTGAAAATGCAGAAACTACTGCAGCTGAGACAACAGCAGCTGTGAAGGAAACAGAGTCATCTTTAGTTGTTTATGAAAGTAAGGACGGCTGGTCAGTAAAGTATGACAAGGATCACTTCACCGTAAACGAGGGAAATGGCCTCACAAACTTTGTCTATACCGGAGAATCCTCAGGATCTGATCTTGTGGAGATAAGCTATATCAAGGACAAGCAGCCCGAAGAAGTTCTCGGAGAAATCACAGAATCCTGGGGAGATCCTGATAAAGTATCAATATTTGAAAGTTTCTTCCCCGGAACTTCCGATAAATGGGGTTACTGGCGCACGCTCGATGGCACAGATACCGGTTCAGGTCTTAACGAAACAGTCATCGCCGGAGAGTATAACGGAGGTGTCCTTCTTTTTGATATTACAACTCATGTCGAGAAAGGTGAGGATACATCTGTAAGCGATTATATCTCTGACATCATCAACTCCATATCCTATGATGACTTCAAGCCACAGACCATGTATGAATACGTGCCCGGCAAATACACCATGACTTATGAGGACGAACTTGATGGAAATAAGGTGTCTTGCGAGTACTCTGTAACACTCAACGAGGATCACACAGGAATCCTCAGCATACAGGATGATATAGAGGTTCTCTGGGGAAGCAGTGAGTTCATCCCTACTTCCGGCGGTGACAAGATTGAATACACCATCGAGGGCGATAACCTGATGTTGAATCAGGACGGAGAGTGGATTACATTTACAAAGGAGTCCTGATTCAAGCAAAAATATTCAGTCCGGTGTTGACACAATCGATTTAACGTGCTAAAGTACCTTTAAATTAATAACAAAAACCGATGACAGAGAGAAGTAGTTTATCTTTATCGTTCCAGAGAGCTGCAGGTGGTGGGATTGCAGTATGTGCGGATAAGTGAATGGCCTCTGGAGGGTGCTCAGAAAGACATTATCGTTTATTATCGAAGTCAAGTATGCGGCAACGGGTTCTGCACCGTTATCA
Source organism: Oribacterium sp. WCC10 (assembly GCF_900113415.1). Lineage (GTDB taxonomy): Bacteria > Bacillota > Clostridia > Lachnospirales > Lachnospiraceae > Oribacterium. The sequence continues at coordinate 5,666 of NZ_FOPH01000013.1, forward strand.
GGCAGCACATATGCTGGTATGTGAAGAGTGACCTTTTTTATGAAGGTAATATGAGTGGTACCACGGATTTATATATTCGCCTCATGTCGGGAGCAATCCTGACATGAGGCTTTTTTGTGTATAAGTCCTGTATCAGATGTCTGTAAATACTGCAAGCCGGCTTGCAAGTATTTACAGACATCTGATACGACAACAGAAATCGAGAATAAGCACGATAGCGCGGATTCAAAATTCCTGTCAGGATTGCGAGAGTTGCGCAAAAACGAAGCATTCCGCAGGACTTATACCAATTCAGTATCACATGGCTCCAGTAAAAACGAATCATTACAAATTGACGTAACATAATTGGAGGAAAAACAAATGAAGAAACAGTTAATCGCAGCATCTATGGCAACTTTTATGGCAGCATCACTTATGGCTTGCGGCGGAAGTTCAGCACCTGCATCCACAACAGCAGCCGCTGAAACTACAGCAGCTTCAACAGAGAAATCCGCTGCAGATTCCACAGACAGGAAAGAGTATAAAGTCGGTATCGTCCTTTTCATGGATCATCCGTCACTCAATCAGATAAAGGATAATGTTGCTTCTGAGCTCGATAGACTTTCAGCTGATATGAATGTCAACTTCAACTATTCAGACTACACATTCAACGGACAGGGCGATGCAACAGTTCTCAATCAGATTGCAAGCGAGCTTATATCTGACGAAGTAGATGTTATCATCCCTATCGCAACACCGGCTGCACAGGTTGTTCAGGCCGCAGTAGAAGATAAGGCCATCCCTGTTGTATTCTCTGCAGTTTCAGATCCGGTTTCTGCAAATCTTGTTTCTTCAATGGAGACTCCGGGTGCCAACATTACCGGAACCTCAGATGCCCTCAATACAAATGCCATCATGGATCTCATGTTTGCAGTAAATCCTGACACAGACTATGTCGGTCTCCTTTACTCAAATTCAGAGGATTCTTCTAAGCAGCCTATCGCTGATGCCAAGAAGTATCTTGATGATAAGGGTATCAAGTACATCGAAAAGACCGGTACAAAAACTGATGAAGTTCAGGCAGCAGCTGATGCACTTGTTGCAGAGGGTGTTGATGCGGTATTCACACCTACAGACAATACTATCCAGCAGGCTGAACTTGGAATCTACGAGAAGTTCCAGGATGCAAAGATAGCACACTACGCAGGCGCTGACAGCTTTGCTCTTAACGGTGCATTTATGGGCTATGGCGTTGATTATTCATATCTCGGTGTTGCTACAGCAGACATGGTTGCTGACATACTTGTAAACGGCAAGGACGTTTCTACAACATCCGTGCAGACATTTGACAACGGTATCGCCACCATCAATACAGATACCTGCGAAGTTCTCGGTCTCAGCCTTGATGATGTGAAGAAAGCCATTGAGCCTCTCTGCACACAGATCGTTGAAACAAAGACTGAGAAAGAATTCTCAAAGTAAATTTTCAGGAGGAAATTCCATTGACTGGCTTCTTAACAGCAGGCATAATCCGCACCGCACTTGAGGTGGGACTCATATATTCACTTGTTGCACTTTCACTGTTCATCAGTTATTCGATTCTTAATATCTGCGATCTTTCAACTGATGGTTGCTATACTCTGGGCTGCGCCGTGGGTGCCATCATCACCATCGCAGGGCACCCGTTCCTTGCCATACCTGCCGCCATGCTTGCGGGTATTTGTTCCGGATTTGTAACAGCACTTCTCCAGACGAAGTTTGGAGTGGAAAGCATTCTCGCCGGAATCATTGTAAATACCGGCCTGTATACAGTGAATCTCGCCGTCATGGGATTCAGTTCCAATGTCTCTATCTTTGGCACCAATACCATCTTTTCTCTTTTCAAAGGATTGAGTGATTCAAGCTTCTGGAAGGACTGGTCAGCTCTTATCCTTTTGGCAGTCATAGTTGTAATCATTTGTGCCATCATCAAGTGGTTCCTTGGAACAACTCTTGGTCTATCCATCCGTGCGACAGGAGACAGCCCTGCCATGGTCAGAGCTTCTTCCATCAACCCTATATTCACGACCACAGTAGGACTTTGTTTTTCCAATTCACTTACCGGTCTCGCAGGCTGTCTCATAGGTCAGTACAACAAAACCTGTGACATTAATCTCGGAACAGGTATGGTTACCATCGCGCTGGCATCTCTTGTGATAGGTGAGACTCTCTGCGGTAAGAAAAAGATGATGTTCAGAATCTTCGGCATGGTCATCGGTTCATGCTTTTACAGATTCATCATTTCCATCGCACTTCGTCTTAATGTTCCTACCGAGGCATTTAAACTTGTATCAGCAGTTATCGTTGCCATCGCCATCGCAGCACCACGCGCAAAACAGCTCATCGAGTTTAAGCAAAAACAGCTCAGTGCCATGCAGGAAAGAAAAGCCCTGAGAGGAGGTAAGGCAAATGCCTGATATTGCACACACCTTCATCTCCCAAAACAGACATACCTGCTCTGTAAACAATTTGAGCACTTTATCAGGAGGCAGAGCAAATGCTTAAGATCGAACACATATTTAAAACCTTTAACACAGGAACAGTTAATGAAAAAAAAGCTCTGACAGACCTTTGCCTCGATCTTGAGGACGGAGATTTCGCCACCATCATCGGCTCAAACGGTGCCGGAAAATCAACCCTGTTCAATGCTATAGCCGGTTCTTTCTATACAGATTCCGGCTTCATCGAACTGGATGGAAGTGATATCACTTTCACTCCGGAGCACGCTCGCAGCCGCTACATAGGTCGTCTCTTTCAGGATCCTCTCATGGGAACCGCACCTCATATGACCATAGAAGAAAACCTGTCTGTTGCATACCTGAGAGCAAGTGAGCATAAAAGAGGTCTTTTCAGTCATGTTTCAAAAGCTGAAAGAGACAAGTTCAGAGAACAGCTTTCACTTCTCGATATGGGACTTGAAGACAGAATGAATCACCCTGTAGGACTTCTTTCCGGAGGTCAAAGACAGGCTCTGACACTTCTCATGGCAACTATGGTAACGCCGAAGCTCCTGCTTCTCGATGAGCACACAGCAGCTCTTGATCCTTCAACAGCTGCCAAGGTTCTTGATCTAACAAAGAAGATTGTTTCAAAGAATCACATCACCTGTCTCATGGTTACTCACAATATGAATCAGGCCCTGGAACTTGGAAACCGCACTCTTATGATGAACAATGGAAACATTGTCTTTGATGTCAAAGGTGAGGAACGTTCACACATGACCATTCAGGATCTCCTGGACAAATTTGAAGAGAGAGCCGGAAAGGGTCTCAATAACGACAGAATTCTTCTTTCGACGAAGGAAGGGGTATAAATCCTGCGCATAATCAGTGAGTGGCAAATACTTTTGACACTCACATCAAAAAATAGCTTAGTGCAGAAGTCCCGTTTTGTTGTAATGGGACTTCTGTTTTTGTATAATTCTATATAGAAAAAAATTATTCCACCGCATTAGTTCAGTTTCATAAACTCAATGAAACTTGTGCTTATAGTGAAAATACAAGATCGTAATTCATTATGCCGAAGGAACTCGACATAACAGTATAAATCATCCTTCAGCATGGCAGGTTTCTATTATAATCGCCATGTCTATAGGAAACTCAGGAGGCAGTTATGATCAAAAAACATTTTGTCATCACTATCGACAGACAGTATGGTTCAGGCGGACGTGTAGTGGGCAAGCGTCTTGCTGAGGACCTGGGCATTCACTTTTATGACAATGATATTCTGAAGCTCACATCAGAGCGTGCAGCCATAGGTGAACAGTATTTCCGTCTGGCTGATGAAAAAGCCGGCAATAACATTCTCTACAAAATCGTATCCCATCTGACACCTGACATCTCAAGCCCGAAGCTTGATGAGAACATCGTTTCTCCGGAAAATCTTTTCAGATTCCAGGCCGAAGTCATCAGAGAAATCGCAGAAAACGAGACCTGTATCATCGCCGGTCGCTGCAGTAATTTCATTCTGTCAGAAGCAAAAATGGAAGACCATGTCGATTTCTTTGTTTATGCCGATGAGGAAACACGTATAAAGCGTGCCATGGACTACGACAAGATCGACAGGGACGAGGCTGTAAAACGTATCAAGAAGATCAACAACGAGCGTAAAAAGTATCATAAGTACTATACTGCTCATGACTGGATGGATCCGGATTGCTACGATCTCATGATCAATGCTTCACGCATCGAATATGACGACATGGAACGACTCATGAAAGACTACTTACGTATGAAGGGATTTATCGACTGATGAACAAAACTGTAAATGGCATCGCAAGACCACTCCGCGGGGAGCTCACCGTTCCCGGAGACAAAAGCATTTCCCACCGCTCAGTTATGCTGGGGGCACTTTCCGAAGGAACCACGCATGTTAAAGGCTTCCTGAACGGAGCGGACTGCCTTTCAACTATCGAATGCTTCAGAAACCTCGGAATCGAGATAGAGCTAAGCGTTGATGAGACAGAAGTGACCATACACGGAAAAGGTCTCCATGGACTTAATGCCTATAACGGCACTCTGGACTGCGGTAATTCCGGCACCACAACGAGACTTATATCCGGCATTCTTTCCGCTCAGAATTTCGATTCAGAGCTCACAGGTGATGAAAGCATACAGAAGCGCCCCATGAAGCGTATCATGAAACCCCTCGGCGAAATGGGGGCCGAAATCACTTCAGTTCGCGGCAATGACTGCGCGCCTTTGCACATTCACGGAAAGGAACTTCACGGTATCACCTATGAATCACCGGTGGCAAGTGCTCAAGTGAAGTCAGCCATTCTTTTCGCTGGTCTGTATGCTGATGGAACAACTACAGTCATCGAACCAACATTGTCGCGTGACCACAGTGAAAGAATGCTTACTGCACTGGGTGCCAATGTCTCTACCCGTAAACTTCCCGATGGAAGAGCAGCGATAAGCATTGAACACTGTGACAGGCTGGTGGCTCCCGGGGATGTTCTGGAAGTTCCCGGAGACATTTCTTCTGCCGCATACTTTATCTCGGCAGCTCTTCTGGTTCCGGGATCTGATGTAGTTATAAGAAATGTAGGTATCAACCCTACAAGAGACGGAATCATCGAAGCATATCTCAGTATGGGTGCTGACATAACACTTGAAAACAAACGTCTTTCAGGTTCCGAGGATGTTGCGGACATTCATGTACGATACACCGACGGACTACACGGCACAGAGATCGGCGGTTCACTTATTCCGAGACTTATAGACGAACTACCTGTGATAGCTGCAGTGGCAGCAGGTGCTTCCGGAGAGACTCGTATCAAGGATGCAGCCGAACTTAAGGTTAAGGAATCAAACCGTATAGCTGTCATGGTTGACGGTCTGGAAAAAGTCGGCGTAAAAGCAACCGAAACTGAAGACGGTATGATCATCGAAGGGCAGGGCAGTGGACTCACTCTTATATCCGGCGAGATCGATACTCATAAGGATCACCGTATAGCCATGACATTTGCGGTTCTGGCACTGGCAGGATCAGAAAATACAGAAGTTACTCTTAAGGATGCAGATTGTATCAATATCTCTTACCCTACATTCTACGAGGATCTTGGGAAACTTTGATTCCTGATCACAACACATTACACACGAATGTGTACACTGGTGCTAATCAGTGAGTGGCAATACTTTTACAATCACGTCATATAAATAGTGCGATGAATACGTATTTCATACTTTAAGATAAAGTAAAATTGCTTTTTGATAATGCTGTGAGTATGAAAATCGACGTTGAAATATCTCAATTAACCTCTCTGCATATAGCTCATATATACGGGGAGGTTGATTCTTTGTAAGAAGAGTGAGTATTACATTATATCTTTACTTTATATGATAACTAAATGTAATATCAAAATGATGTTGACATTCTTGCGGCTCTCTGATAAATTATTCAAGTCGCATAAAGCGGCAAAACAAATGGCGGATTGGTCAAGCGGTTAAGACGCAGCCCTCTCACGGCTGAATCCCGGGTTCGATTCCCGGATCCGTCATTTGAAAACTTAATTTAATATGGCGGATTGGTCAAGCGGTTAAGACGCAGCCCTCTCACGGCTGAATCCCGGGTTCGATTCCCGGATCCGTCACTAAGCTTCAGGTCGTTTGACCTGAAGTTTTTTGCATATATCAGTATTTTCTACGGAAATACTGATACCGCCCAGCCAGCGAGGCTGGTTTCAGCTATAGACGAAATCAAACGAAAATACCCACGAACCGTGCTAACGGTGCACATTCGAATGGCATTTTCTCCCTGTATATATCAGTGTTTCCACGGGAGGCAGGTTTAATGAAAATAAAGCACTACGGTGATGCCGGCACATTAGAACTTAAAAACCATATTAACGAAGACGGAAGTCTGCTTCAGTATCTTCAGTTTCCGGCTATAGAAAAGACAGGTATCGCTACTCATGCATTCTCCACCAGGATAGGTGGCGCCAGCAAAGGGATATGGTCAACCATGAACCTGAGCTTCACAAGAGGTGATGATCCTAAGGATGCATACGAAAACTTCCATAGATATGCTGTTCTTTTCGGGGTACCTGATGAAAAGATTGTTCTTCCATACCAGACTCACACTGTCAATGTAAGAGTGGTGACAGAAGAGGATGGCGGAAAAGGATTCACAAGAGAAAGAGACTATACTGATGTCGACGGTCTGATTACCAATATTCCGGGGCTTGTCCTTGGCGTCTTTGCCGCAGACTGCGTACCACTTCTTTTTGTTGATCCTGTTCACAAAGCCATCGGAGCCAGTCACTCAGGCTGGAGAGGAACAGTGAACCGCATGGGAAAGGTCACCATAGAAAAGATGAAGGAAATCTATGGAACAGATCCTAAGGACATACTTTGCGCGATAGGCCCAAGCATCTGTCGAAAATGTTACGAGGTATCAGAAGATGTAGCTTTGCAATTCAAAAAAGAATTTCCGGGACATGAGGAAGATATCATGGTGGACGACGGGTTTAATTCTGATGGCGAGCATAAGTTCCACCTTGACCTTTGGGCAGCAAATAAAGTCGTTCTGGAAGATGCAGGTGTAAAGACCGAAAACATTAGCCTAACAGATATCTGCACAAACTGTAATCCTGAACTCCTTTTCAGCCACAGGTTCACAAAGGGACAGCGCGGAAACAACGGAGCTTTCATAATGCTTAATTTTTGACCGGCTTAATATTTCGTGTTAGAATCATGTTCACATAAACAAGGAGTTATAACTATGAATTTACCTATCGCAATCGGTATCATTATATTTTTAGCTGTCGGAACAGTTTTCATTTTCAAGAACGGCGTACGCATGGATAAACTCACTCCCGAGGAGCAGGAGACCATCATCAAGTCACGTTGCACTGCCTGCCGTATGTCACGTTACTGCAACGAATCAAAGACCGGGAACTGCAAGAGTCGTACCGTAAAGGATCTAAAGTGATATATCACTAATCCAAAGCTTTTCGGAGGCATCTCATTTGGAAATCATACATGAAACCGAAAATTACATCGTAATAAACAAAGCTCCCGGAGAGGACTCTGAGAAAGACGTTCCTAAACTCATAGCAGAGTCACTTGGTGGGGAAGCCGCTGACTTTTTTTGTGTACACAGACTTGATAAGACAGCTTCAGGTCTTCTCGTATATGGAAGAAATAAGGCTGCCGCTGCAGATCTAACCCGTCAGATACAGGATGAAACCATACAGAAAACCTATCTGGCCATAGTGGCAGGAAAGCCTGAAGAGGACACCGGAAGTTTCAGAGACCTTCTATATAAGGATAAGATAAAGCAGAAAGCTTTTCCTGTGAAACGTATGCGGAAAGGCGTGAAGGAAGCGATCCTTGACTATAAAGTTTTGGATACTACAGAGTTTGAGTCTCAGGTTATATCCATTGCAGAAGTAAAGCTTCACACAGGCCGTTTTCACCAGATTCGCTGTCAGTTTGCATCCAGAAAGATGCCTCTATTGGGTGACGGAAAGTACGGTTCAAGGATCAAAACAAAAAACCTCTGCCTTTTCTGTCAACGCCTCAGTTTCTATGATCAGACAGCGAAAGCAGTGGTTTCTTTCACAGCCGTTCCTCCGGCTGAAGAACCATGGACTCTTTTCAACCGGATACAGTGACTCTTTTATTCCATATATTATCCGGACAAAGCATGACCGGATAATAGCTTTATATATTTACGTGAGTATTAATACTTTTATGCTCACGTAAAAAGCTCAGCATTCACACAGTTGTACTGCTGAATACCCGCTTAAAAACACATCTACGGAGGCATCAAATGGATATACCGTTAAAAGCTTCATTATCCATTAGTTTTTCAACCCAAAAAGAAGCAGAAGAGAAGCTTGCAGAGCTCAATCAGCTGAATTCCGAAAAGATTCCTGATGGTATTGCACTTATCGCGGAACCATTGATCGAAAAAACAGATATCACTTCATTCTTAAGCTGTAAAAACATTTCATACCTCAGCTGTTCAGGTGATAATGCCGAAGACGGCTCTGTTCTTGACTTTGACTGGGTACTTGACTTAAGACGCCAGTGTATCCTTCGTGACATCCCTTTTTATTTCACGTCAACCGGAGCAAACTTCCGTATGCGGGGCCGTGATTTTCACATCAGCGAAAAATTCCGTGAATCTCAGGCTGCAAAGGCCAACGTTCATTACTTCCCGGTGTCTAAGGCATTGAATCCACCAACCTTTCAGGAAGACGATGACCTCCCCGAATCAGGTGAGATGCCTTTATCCTCTGTGGTTTTAGATGAAAACTTCGGATCAATGTCTGATAAAGATTCATGTTCCGGTGATATGAACGAGGACGGCAGTATTTCCATCCCGGGCATCAATTACAAAATTGAGATCGAACCTGAGGACAGATACATTGACGAACTCTTTGTCCGCATAAGCCATAGTAAATTCCGCTCAAGCTTTCACTTGCGTGAACAGGAAAAAAACTACTATCTCTCACACGGCGAAGATGTCATAAGGCAGCATGCCTTTGATTTCATTTCCGAAAGACTGGCACCGGCTGAACCAGGGAATGACGGGAAGCAGACACCCATGAAGGGACACCCCGTATTTATCGCCCAGCATGCAACCGCCTGTTGCTGCCGTGGCTGTCTCCACAAATGGCACCATGTCCCTGAACACAGACCACTGACAGAAGGCGAACAACAGTATATAGTTAAAATCCTCATGTCATGGATCAAGAATGAGATGAAATAATTTTTTGATGTAAGGATTCCTGCTCTATGCACACGAATGTGTGCGTTGTCGCTAATCAGTGAGAGGCAAATACTTTTGACACTCACGTCATAACATTCCTTTTTTAAGTGGAAATACTTGCGGTGTGTTTTAGATATTGCTAAGATAATGCTTTAAAGTATAAAAATATAGGGAGGCAACTATGGGACTTATTTTTCCTAAGGACTATGATCCACGACTTTCTGTTCGCGAAACACAGGAAGCCATCAAGTACATTCGCGATACATTCCAGAAAGAATTCGGCCGTGAGATGAATTTGAGCCGTATTTCTGCACCACTTTTCGTACCGAAGAGCAGCGGTCTCAATGATAATCTCAATGGATATGAGCGTCCGGTAAGCTTTGATGTACCATGGTGGCCGGGTGAGACAGTAGAAGTTGTTCATTCACTTGCCAAGTGGAAGCGTATGGCTCTTAAGCGCTACGGTTTCAAGCCGGGCGAAGGTCTTTACACTAACATGAATGCTATCCGCCGCGATGAGGAGCTTGATAACCTTCACAGCTGCTATGTTGATCAGTGGGACTGGGAGATGGTCATCGATAAGGCAGACCGCAACATGAACACTCTGGAAGGCACCGTACGCATGATTTTCCGTATCATCAAACATATGGAGCATGAGGTATGGTACAAGTATCCAAATGCTGTTAACAAGCTTCCTGATGACATATATTTCATTGATTCAGAGACTCTTCTCCAGATGTACCCTGACAAGACTCCAAAGGAGCGTGAGAACGCTATTACAAAGGAGCACGGCTGTGTATTCATCTCAAGAATCGGTGAGAAGCTTTCAAACGGAGAGCCTCACGACGGAAGAGCTCCGGACTATGACGACTGGCAGCTGAACGGTGATATCCTTTTCTGGTATCCAACACTTAACTGCGCTCTCGAAGTAAGCTCCATGGGTATCCGTGTAGATGAGGATTCACTTGCAGAGCAGCTCAAGAAGGCAGGCTGTGAAGAGAGAGCAGAGCTTCCTTACCACAAGATGCTTCTCAATAAAGAGCTTCCATACACCATCGGTGGTGGTATCGGACAGTCACGTCTCTGCATGCTTCTTCTTGACAGAGCACACATCGGCGAGGTTCAGGCAAGTATCTGGCCACAGGATATGATCGACGAGTGTGCAAAGCACAACATCACATTACTTTGATGTGAGTTTTCTATAGCCATATGATCAAGCCTTCGGGTATCGTTAGAGATACTTAGAACTGATTCGAAATTTAACAGAGCGTTCAAGTCATTGATAAGTGGCTTGAACGCTTATTTTATTACCTTCTACAGAATTTCATATTAAATGTTTTTATAAGTGCTCTACACAAAATATTAGTTGCATAAATCACCTGGGGATTTTATATTTTAAGTATACATTGAATACTCATCAAGGAGTTGATTGCGATGAAAAGCATAAAAGAATTACGTGCCTTGACCGGACTTACTCAGGCAAGATTCGCCGAAATATATCATATTCCTTTGCAAACGGTGAAGCAGTGGGAGTCATCAAAAGACAGCAGTTCTTATCGCACTCCACCGACCTATGCTCTCAGGTTATTGGAACAGACTATATTCAGAAGTATAGAAGATGAAATGATTTTCCTTTTAGTTTCCACAGAAAGCAAATCAAAAAATGCAAAACAGAATGAACTGATGAAAGCAGCTTCTTAAATACAGAACGTAAAGATTTTTTGCTAAAACTTTACAATAATAAGGTGGAGTATTTAAAAAGCATGATATGACGGGCGGATTATAAAATCTCAAATCAAAGTGAAAGCACATGCTTTGGTACTTTTTTCCTTTCATCATGATATAAATAAACAAAGGAGTCACATTATATACACCCATCATAGGTATACATGAAATACTTATACGTGGATTATGCTAATTACAGGAGGGCGATATGAGAAAAATACTTGTTGTGGTGGACATGCAAAAGGATTTTGTTGACGGAGCACTTGGCTCAAAAGAGGCAGTAGCCATCGTTCCGGCTGTTGTGAAAAAGATCAAATCCTATAACATAAAGGATGTTTTTGTCACCCGTGACACCCATCAGTCTGACTATATGGAGACTCAGGAAGGCAAAAATCTTCCGATTGTGCACTGTGTAGAAGGTACGGATGGATGGCAGCTTGATTCAAGAGTGGAAGAGGTGGTTGAAGGTGCAACATTTATCAATAAGCCGACATTCGGTTCTACGGTTTTGGCGGACACCATCAAGACAATCAGCGAAAAGGAAAATATTGAGATAGAGCTCATTGGCCTCTGCACAGATATTTGTGTAGTATCCAATGCTTTGCTCCTGAAAGCCTCTATGCCCGAAGTTCCAATCTCTGTTGATCCTAAGTGCTGCGCCGGCGTGACTCCGGAAAAGCATGAGGCCGCCCTTGAAACAATGCGATCCTGCCAGATTTTTGTGAGATCTTAAAAAAAAATATATATATAATAAGCGTTCAAGTCTACAACTGACTTGAACGCTTATTTTATATCCTATGATATTTCAGCCAACAGCTCATTGGCGGATTTAACGATATCCGGATTATATCCTTTATCAAGCAGTGTCTGAACCATGGAACCGGATTTTAACAGCTTTACTACCGTAGCTAATTCCGTAGCACCTTCTTTTCTCGCATTATCTGTTGCAGCATCAAGCTCGGGCTTCATGAGTTTTATTAGAGCTTCATTCATTTCCGGTACCTCCTTCAATTTGTTAAAAATCGCCTCGTTTTCTATCATTGCAAGATGTAACACTGAATCAGCATTATCTCTATCATCTTTTTCAGTCAGGACTTTAGCAGACGAAACCAGGCTTTTAGCTGTCGTTTCATCCATCTTCCGGGTCAGGGCCCTTAACCATTGATGCTCATCGACTCTCAATCTTGATGATATGATCAGCTGAGTAGGAAAAAGCACTTTTTCCCCGGATATGTAAAATATCCCTGGATATTCTTCGGCAACAACGCAACTGTTGTTCTTAAACCAGTTGATCAATGTTCTGGTTATTCCCTCCCGGATAAGAGAGATGGTTATTTCCGATGATCGGATAGCATCTTCATTCTCAGCATTGGCTTTATACAAGCATGCATAGGCTAAAGTCTTAAAATATTCATCTATACCAAGTTCATCTTCAGGTGACTTGTATTCAAAAATATTGTGCTGCAGGAAGATCTTGCCTATTTCATTCTTGATTTTAACGTCTTTTTGCTTTTTTATCACCAACAGATCCATCTGTATGGGCTTTGTGTTAAGCGTGCGTTCAGAATCAAAGCTTAAATCTTTTTTGTTGGCTTTAAGCTCCAGCTTTATGGCAGCACAAAATGGCGGATGCCATTGGGTCTTTTCGTATTCACTCATAATTATTTTTCTTTCTATGGTAATTATAAGTGATTAACGCTCAATCACCTTCATATTACCATCATTTGTTATGGGAAACAATAAGCGTAGATCTCGCTATTGAAACAGCTTCGATTTTTCTGATTTTTTAAGAATTGTTGTTTTTAGAAATTTTCAGATCAGGAAATTTGCAAATTCAATCTCTACTGATGATATCAGATTTTAACCGGAAATCATATAGTCGAAATTCAGACTATATACCTTAGATGGCTCATTATATTCAGATTTATCAGTCCTTAGCAATGTCTTTTTATATTACCGGAAAACCGGTCGAAATATATACCGTATTGGTATAGTTCTATACCCTTATAAGTTTACAGATATTTTATACATACCACATTTACTTGGACATATCGTGACCAACCCGGTCAGTATACTACTTATAGAATCACTTAAACAATTCATTATAAGAGAATGCTATATGTATGAAAATGATCAGAACAAGAGCAACCGTGTTTTATTCATCTATTCGGAGCTCTTAAACGGCAATGTACTAAAGAAAAAAGAACTTGCAGAGAAGTTCAATGTAAATGAAAAGACCATACAACGTGACCTTGAAGACATACGACAGTTCCTTGATAACAGATTCATCAGCAATGATATACACAACGACCTTATCTATGATTACAAAGACCGCGGATACCGTTTAGAACATATCAACAGGATGAAGTTTTCAAACGATGAGGTTCTGGCTATATGCAAGATTCTCCTTGATAGCAGGGCCTTTCGAAAAGACGACATGAAAACCATCCTTGATAAGCTGTTGGACTGCTGTGTACCGAAGGAGAGTCAGAAAATGGTTACCGACCTTATTGCCAATGAAATCTACCACTACATCCCACCCATGCATAACAGTTATTTCCTCGATAAGATGTGGTCCATCGGAACTGCCATAAGAGACGGATTAAAACTCCGGTTCTTTTATAAAGGTATCCGGGGAAAGACCGGACACGAACGTACAGTGAAACCTTTGGCGATAATGTTTTCGGAATACTATTTCTATCTGATAGCGATTCTTGAAAATGTAAACTACGAAACACAATCCACTAACCCTGATGATATAAACCCTACTATATATCGTATCGACAGGATCAAGGACCTGAAGATAACTACCGAACACTTCTCAATCCCGTATAGAGACAGATTTGAAGAAGGAGAGTTCCGGAAACGAATTCAGTTTATGTTCGGTGGAAAACTCCGGAGAGTAAAGTTTGAATATACCGGATACTCTGTTGAAGCAGTACTGGACAGACTTCCGACAGCAAAAATACTCAGCGAAAATGATGGCAAGTATGTGATACAGGCGGAAGTGTTTGGTGATGGGATAGATATGTGGCTGAGAAGTCAGGGAGAGAGTGTGAAGGTACTCACCTAATAAAAAAGAGGGTTTTATGATTACAATACTTACTTTTACATAGTTCTAAAGGAGGATGCAAAATGGCTCAAAAGATTACTGGTGACTTATACTCAAAAGAAGAAATACTAAGCGATGCAAAAAAAGCCGAAAACATAGGTGATTTAGATACAGCGATGAAGCTGTATTTAAGTTTAGCTGAAACCGGAGATGCTGAAGGACAATATAAATACGCTGAAATAAAAGAGAGTTTATTACAAGATGATGATAATCCATCAAAAAGTGATTTAAATCAAATATTCAATTTGTATAAACAATCAGCTGAACAAGGTTATGCTCCTGCGCAATGTGCATTAGGATATCTTTATGAGTATGGATCGGATAAAAGTCGGGCTTTATACTGGTTTCAAAAATCTGCCGAACAGGGTTATCCTATTGCACAATATAACGTGGGATATTTTTATAAGAATGGTATATCAATTCCTAAAGATAATGATAAGGCATTTTACTGGTTTCAAAAATCTGCCGAACAAGGTTATTCTCCTGCACAGTGGGTAATGGGGAATTATTATGCTGAAGGAATAGTAATTCCGGAAGATAAAAACAAGGCTTTAATTTTGTATAAAAAATCAGCCGAACAAGATTTTTCACCGGCTCAAAACACATTAGGGATTTATTATGCTGAGGGAATAGTTGTTCCTAAAAATAACAGTCAGGCCTTATATTGGTTTCAAAAATCTGCCGAACAAGACTTCGGTCCTGCACAGTCAAATTTGGGTCGTTTTTACCTTGAATCTGATGAAGAAAAAGCCTTTTATTGGCTGCATAAAGCAGGAAATAATTACTGCGATGATGAAGATTCTGATGGAAACGAGTTATGTGAGATAGCAAATATGTATAACTATCTACTTACTCCAGAAGATTGGAGAGACAAGATTATTCAAACAAAAAATAATGGAAGAATACAAAAAGCAACAGGTATAAGTATGGCTTTGATCGGACTTTTTGTATCTGCGCCTCTGGTTATTGGCGGAATCTTACTGTCATCATATGGAAGTTTCAATTCAGGTAAAGCATATGGATCAATAGATAGTTATAAAAACATTTTGCAATCTACTAGAGGGCAAGAAATGATTTACTTTTATGAAGAAGCTAAAAAAAGAGGATCTCAAGAAGCTCATGAATACCTTAATAATTTACATGATTTTTTGAAAAAATTCAAAATCGAATAATTATGCTATCGTTGAGGTAAAAAATCGAGATAGAAAAGCATCTCACTATATTCTTACAGGTTCATCATACATGGAGTCAATCTTCCAAGTAGAAGATTGACTTGTTACACTCATATCATACAGTTACAATCTGTCATTTTTAATTTGCATTGATATACAGCCTTTGGAGGAATTACATATGCACAAGATAATGATTAAGTACCATCCTGTAAAAAAGGAAATACATTTCTTAACTGATGATAATGGCAGTTTTAATGAGGTTAAGTATACGGATAGTCCTGCATTAGAAGAGTATTCACCTGAGAATGGAGAATTTCTTTTACAAGATCAGGGATATTCATTTTTTGATAATTTACAAGAAGCTTTTCTGGGTTTACAGAATACAGAAATAGTGTTTAAAGGTACAAAGATTGATTACGAAGATTTTCAGAAAATGGTTGCCAATTATAATAGGCATCAGGAAAGAGAGGGGTCCGAAGTGAAATTGAACCTAGGGGAGTTTATTGAGCTTCCGGACGTCGGAGCTATTTATGATGAAATAAAGAGTGTTGCAGGTGATACCGTAGAACTTTTTGAAAGCGAATTGTCTGAAGGATCTACAAAGGATATTTTTAGAGCACGAAAACAGAAGCTCGATGATAAGGTTACGGATATTGAACAAGATAATGTTAATCTTTGCTTTGTAGGTACATATAGCTCAGGCAAATCCACGTTTATAAATGCCATCATAGGAGCTAAAATCCTTCCCGAGAAGATTAGGCCTGAAACGGCTAAAATGTTTAGAATAAAGCACGCAGAATTACCTACAGTTAATTTTTTGGTAAAGACGAATAATGATGCCGGAAGTGTGGCATCTTTGTTGTGGTCGGATGATCTTAATAAGTTTCAGTTTACTACAAATATTAATGATGGATTAAAAGGACAGATTGATAAGGTTTGTCAGAAGAATGCGGGAAAGCCACGTCACGAGCAGATGAGGTCTCTCTTAAATGCAATTAATGAGATGCCCAATAGCCCCTGTGAGGATGGGGTGTGTTTTGTGGAAGGCATGATAGATGTCAGATATCCAATGGATATACAGTCTGATATAAACTTTACCTTCTATGACACTCCAGGAACAGATAGCAACTCTAGCGAGCATTTACGTATTCTCAAAGATGCATTGGCTCAACAAACGAATTCTGTTTTGATTGTGATGTATGAGCCGGTGAAAATGGATGGTAAGGGAAACTCTGTTTTGTATGATCTTATGCTCAAGTCACAAGCAGATTCAAGTAATGAGGATGGTGTTACCATAGATCTTTCGAGATCATTGCATATTGTAAATCAAGTAGACAGATATGGCACTACAGAATTGAGAGATGCTCTTAGCAAACCCATTCGCTTGTCAAAGAATGTTCAGGATGTTATTGACGAATCAGAGGAAAATGAATTTGAGTATGATCTTCAAGACAAGAGAGTGTTTTACGTTTCGTCAAAGGCAGCGTACTGTGCAAGGGCTCAGAAAAAGGGAATCTGTGATTTGGATGATGAGGAGTTTATTGAAGACAGCGCAGACAAGGTAATTAAGCGTAAATACTACAGAAACAACCACATGGCTGATGCTGAATTTGATACGCAGGAAGTTATAGAACTATCGGACGCTCAGTTTGAACAGAGCGGATCGGATCAAGTTAGTGATCAGCTTTATATTGCTTCTGGCATGTATGCGGTTGAGCGCGAGATAATAAAATATGCTGAAAAATATGCACTAGCAGTAAAAGCAAAAGGGTTATACGATGCAGTTTTATATATGATGGATGGCGTAGAGGATGAGTGTCAGGTTATTGAAGAGGCAAAGAGACTTGAAAAGGAAGATCTGCTAGCTTTAGTTGCAAAACTGAAAACTGATATGATAGCAGATATTAATCAGTGCACCGAAGATTTTAAGAAGGATATAAAGGCAAAGAAGCCGGAAATAATGCCTGCTGAGATTAGTCTTATACAAACCAAAGTGACCAATGCAAGCACAAAGGCAGAGCGGCAGATAAATAAACTGCCAAGGATTGTTTTGAAACCTGAAAAGATAGGTGAAAAAAACAAGGCGATTATGGAAAACCTAAATGACTACATTCATGAGGTTGATGCATTTTATCTTGAAAAGCGAGCCACTATCCTGCAGCAACAAATGAAGGTATTAAAGAAAAAAATAGAATCTAAAATTGCCGAATACAAAGAGATTGATAACAGTATTATTAGTAAGATATTGAAAATAGGCGATACGACAATTCCTACTTCTTCAATATCGTCAATAAGAATGAGCGATTATATTAATTCAGAAAAGGCACTATGGATTTTCACAACAACTGATAAAGGCAAGTATAAAGAAGAGGTGTTTGGAGAATTCCTGGCAATTACTGGCAGACAGCATAAAGCTTATCTAAAAGAAATTGATTCTGTTGCTCAAAAGAAGGCTGAAGAGATGGCTCAGCAGTTTATTGAGAATATATTTAGGGTATCTGAAACATTGGAACACACACAGGAGGAAGCTTATCAAGCAGTAAGAGAGCAGGCTGATGCTCTTAGATGTTTGAATTTGGCAAAGGAGAAAATTGCAACTTTAGAGGAAAGAATTTGGAGGGGCATCAATGAGTAATATTTATGATAAGTATTTTTCAACGGGCGATCTTTATGACGGGCTTAGTAAAGTGATGTATGACATTCGTGCTTCCAGAATTAGTGAGCAGTCTCTTGTGGAATTAGCAGATGAATTAGTAAAAAAAGAACAGATTCCATTAAACAGCTCGTTTGAAAAGAAAAAATGGTGGGGTTGGTCAAAGGGATATGTAAACTATCTCATGAATGGCATGAGTACAGGAAGTGTCAGTAAGGAATACTTACTTTTTTACGCAAAGGTAAGTAGAGCTGTAAAGATTAGAGACACTGTTCTTAAGGTCGCTGTCGTGTGTATATCTTTGATTATTCTTGGAATAGTAATCAAATCATTAATTAACGGGTGATGCATATGGAAGATTTGACTTTAGAATTGCAAAGTAATTTGGATAAAATCAGAAGAACAGTGTTTAGGGAATATCTCTATAATGTCTCGGAAGAATTCCTTGTTTATCCGTTTGATAGGTATAACACCTATAAAAACGATAAAAAAGAGGATACCAAGAGAATAGTTCCCGATGCCAATATTCAATGTATCCATGTTGATAGATGGGTATATGACAAGAAAGAACAAATCATTGATAGATTTGCAAATGTGTATAGCTCTTTTTCACAAAGAAAAGATGCTATTGCTATGCTCGTTAATAGAACAGTCGATGGTGCGGATTTCTATTTTGTAATCAGATCGGATTCGTCTCAAGGTGGAAATAAGACTAATACAAATAGTAGTTTGGATTTACTGATAGCTTCTATAAAGGGGAACTTTCCAGGTACTATTGTAGAAAAGGTATCTTCCGTTCAAAAAGAAGTAATTGAAAAAAAGAATGGTGAGGAAGAAAAGAAAAATACAGATATTTGGGGACTTCGAGAGAAGGCGGCAATCTCAGCAATTACGAGTATTTCAAGTGATAAGTCTGAAAAACATCTTAGTCAGGGTTTAGAGAAGGTGCTAAGTGGTATTTCGCCAAAAGACAAAAAGGATGAGTATACACTTGTGTTTTTGGCAGAGCCTGTTTCAAACAAAGAAATAAAAAGCATTAAGAATGGATACGAAGCACTCGCATCAGGAATACATTCATATTCAGAATATCAGAGCAATGAAACATTGACAGAAGCGGTAACAGATGGCACTT
Organism: Oribacterium sp. WCC10; assembly: GCF_900113415.1. Lineage (GTDB taxonomy): Bacteria > Bacillota > Clostridia > Lachnospirales > Lachnospiraceae > Oribacterium. The sequence goes on from NZ_FOPH01000013.1 coordinate 24,700, forward strand.
CATGGGCAACTGCGCATACAACAGGTACTAATCGTTCTATTGCAAAGACGAGGGGCATAAATGCTGGTGTATCTGGAAACCTTACAACTTCAGCAGGATGGTTGAAGGGAATAGTTAAGAATTGGAAGAAGGCAAAATCTTCTTCCGTAGGAGCAAATATTGGTTTTCAGTATTCAAGAACCACAACAGAAGGATCTATGACAAGTGATACCGATACCGAAGGTACAAATCACTGTGTATCTAATGGTGCCTTAAAGGGAGAAACTCATACGGTAAAGTCATATCCTATAGCTGATATGCTTAAGAGAATCGAGAAGCAGATTGATCGCCTAGATGAGTGTGAAGGCGTTGGAATGTGGAAGAATGCCACATACGTTCTGGCGAACAACACAGTTCAGGCTGAGAGTGTTGCAAATTTTCTCTTGGGATTAATTCAAGGAAAAGAATCGTTTGTTGAAGCATCGGTTATTAATACATGGGCGAAGGCCAGTGATAAGGACGAGTTTAAGAATGTGTTGGAGTATATTTGTAATTTTTCTCATCCTCTTTTAGTAAATGCTTCTGATATTGAAAAGGTTGATGAAAAGAATACGGATAATGCATATGCAATTGAACCTTTAATACTTGCAAATCAGGTAACATCAATAGAATTAGCTATGTTAATGGCATTCCCTTATAAATCCGTGAAAGGATTGTCATGTGTAGAATGCGCAGAGTTTGAAAGAAACGTTCTGTACAAAGATATTGATCGCTTTTCAAATAAGCGTATTGATGAAGTGGATGCAAAGAAACGCCAGATAAATCTTGGTGAAATCTATCATATGCATGAGTTTGATGGAAAGAATGTACCTATTGATGTAGATGAACTGCCAAAGCATTCATTTATTACCGGATCTACGGGTTCTGGTAAATCTACAACAGTGTATAAAATACTACATGAATTATATAATAATTATAAGATTCCATTTCTGGTAGTCGAACCAGCAAAGGGTGAGTATTATAAAGAGTTTGATAACATTGCCAGTATATATTCCACAAATAGCAATCACGGAAACTTACTGCGCTTAAATCCATTTTATTTTCCGGCAGAAGGTGAAAATAGGATATTTGTATCTGAGCATATCGATAGACTTAATAGTATTTTCAATGTGTGTTGGCCAATGTATGCTGCCATGCCGGCTGTATTAAAAGAAGCCTTGGAAGCGGCATATGAGGAAGCAGGTTGGGATTTGACATTATCGGTGAACAACGTAAGCAATAAGCTTTTCCCGACTTTTGACGATCTTCTCATACAGCTGAAACGTGTGATAAATGCTTCGGATTTTTCAGAAGAAGTAAAAAGCAATTATACGGGATCTTTAATTACAAGAGTAAAGTCTCTTACAAACGGTATATATCGACAGATTTTTACAGCAGATGGATTAGATGATGGGGAATTGTTTACAACTAATGTAATAGTAGATATCAGTAAAGTAGGTTCTCCGGAAACCAAGGCATTAATCATGGGAATGATAGTAATGCGTATGCAGGAATACCATATGGCTAATAGTGAACCTGTTGATGAACTGCGGCATATTACGGTACTCGAAGAAGCTCATAATTTGCTTAAGAAAACAAGTACAGAGCAATCCTCGGAATCATCAAATGTTCAGGGTAAATCAGTTGAGATGATAGCTAACGCAATTGCGGAAATGAGAACATATGGCGAGGGATTTGTGATTGCAGATCAGGCACCAGGGCTTCTTGATGAATCTGTTATCAGAAATACCAATACAAAAATGATTATGAGCTTACCTGATTTTTCGGATAGGGAGCTTGTAGGTAAGGCGGTTGGTTTGTCAGATGAGCAAGTGGTTGAGATTACAAGGTTGCCAAGAGGTAAGGCAGTAGTGTATCAAAACAACTGGGTCGCACCAGTGTTATGTGCGGTAGAAGCATTTGATAAGTCTAAAGCTTCCGAAGAGAAAAAGAAGAGCTCCTTTGAAAAGAGGGAGTATGATGCGAAAAAGGTTAAAGCAACAATAGTAAATGCTGTATTACATAATAAGATAGATGACATTGGGACATACGAAGTAGAGGGCCTTCAAATCCTTAGCGTGCCTGCCAGCGCGAAGAAGAGGGTTTTGATGCACGTAAAGAATAATGCTCCTTTTAATAAACAGGATAGGATAGAAATTATAAATGACTTCTATGCTACCGATTTTGTGAAGAGCGTAATGCTCAAAACAGAAGGTAATATTGAAATCATACAGGATAGTGATGTAGAAGCTCTTAAGGCTGAGTTCCAGAAATGGATAGAAGCAATAGGTGTAACAGAACAGATAGAAACAGTTGACTTAATGGGAATCATCAACATTATCCTTTATAAGATTGAGCAGGTTGAACAGGTTGAGCTTTCACAATGTGAACGCTTGTTTAACTTCGCTGAACACTGGAGGTGAGTTGATGGCTATTGAAATAGCGGGAATGGTTGCTAAAGCTGTTGAAACAGGAAAAAAAGTTGTTGAAGTCGCAAAAAAGGCAGAGAAAGTTGCTTCCTCCGTAAAGAAACCCGTTAAGGCGATTGAAAAAGTCACTGCTGACAAAGACGGAAATTGGGGTTCAGATATTGTCAAAGGTCAGGTGCAAAAAGGTGTTGGAGAGATTAAGAGTGTACTTTCAGATAAATTGAAAGACTATCTTAGCAAAGATGATATTCCTTCAAAGCCTACTGAAACTTCTGGAGAGGTTGGAATGCAAGAAGATATTAGTGGAAAGAAGGAGGGCGATGCACCTAAAGAAGAAAAAAACGGCTTAAAGGATAGTTTGAACAGATACTTGGATTCTGCAGATAGTCAATCCAATAAAGGTGAAGATGTTCAAGATGACATCGTTAGTGATGAAAAAGAAAACGTCTCAAATGATGCTAAAGATGATAATCTGAACCGCGACAATAGAGATAACAGCAAAAACGATGAAACAGGCGAAGAACCGGAAAATAAAAAAGAACCTGAGAATAATAAGGATATACCCAATAACAATAATAATACTACTAATGAGGTGGATAACACTGAATATAATGAAGATGGCACCAGAGAACTAACAGAAGACGAGAAGCAGGCTATCAAAGATAAATTAGGATGGTCTGACGAAAAACTGAAAAAATGTACAATAGATAAAGATGGCGTTATCCATTATAAAACAGATAGGTGTGACTTAGAGGGCAAGACTTCTGAAAATGGTGTGCCATATGAACGACGAAGAATTGTAATAAATGGCGTTACCATCGAAGGAGTTTTCCCGAAATTTGAAAGCGTTTTTGATACAGAACTTGCTCCGGATAATTTGAAAACAAAAGCATATGCTAAGGAATGTAATGCAGCGCTGAAGGAAGCCATTTCGAACGATTCTGAGTTAAGAAGTAAGTTTACACCTGAACAGATAAAAGATATTGAAGAGGGTAGAACTCCCACGGGTTATGTTTGGCACCATAATGAAGAACCAGGAAAGGTGCAACTTGTAAAAAGAGAAGATCATGATCGAGCAATTGGTGGTGCAGCTCACACAGGTGGAAATTCTCTATGGGGTGCTGATAGTGTTGATAATAGTAGGAAGGAGGAACATTTCTAATGAAATGCATTTCTGAAAAACGTAAGTTGAATATCAATAAGAAGATATTTGAAGATGCAGAGAAAACATATTCTATTACCATCAGATCGGATATCAAAGATTTTCTGGGAAAGAACTCAGGGGGGTATCCAACAAAAGATATAATTATATCTGATGGGGAAGAATATGAAGTAAGAGTATTCATGTCATTAGATGAATCTGATAAAAACTATTATATCCTTAAGCCAATGGATTATTTTTTGAAGAAGACGAAGGGTAAAATTATACCAATTGGAATTGATTCGGGAGATAATTATTACTGCGTGAATAATGAAACTGGTAAGGTTTATTATTGGAGTGCTGGTGAAGATACTTATTATTGTATATCAGAAACATTAGATAGATTTATCTCATTATTTGAATAAACTTAAACATAAATGAAAACCTGTTGCAGATTCAACACGTTAGTATGCAGAAAAAAATGGTTTGAAATATACTATGAACACTTATGAATCATATTTAAAACATGAAGCCGGCTTTATAATCACAATTGAAGAGTGTATGCAGATTTATTCCAAATTAGCAGAAAGCATCACTTTATGTACGTTGGAAGATAAGGATAAATTTTGGAATGATTTTATCAATCGCACGGCCAGATATACCTTTATTAGAAATCAGTGGGAGACCATGAGCTCAGAAGAAAGAATGGCAGCTGACGATGGCCGTACCCAGGCACATAACGTAGTAATCACTTCCCTCAATACTCTTGCCAGAATAGTCGAGCATGATGTTGGCGATGCCTCTTGGCGTTTACAACTTGGTGATAACAGGAAACGTATAGGTGATTTTGCCTGCTTTGTTTCATATATTACCGGAATATCTAACAGATAAAATACAAATTTCAATAAGTATGAAACAAGGTAAATCATTAGAGACTAGGTCATAACAGAGTACAACACTTGTGTCCATCAGCAAAAAGCTGTTCAGCAATCCAATAAAGAAAGAGCTGTTGTATCAGATGATTCGTTCATCTATGCAACAGCTCACACTCTATTACGATATTTCAGTCAGCAGCTCATTGGCGGATTTAACGATATCAGGATTATATCCTTTATCAAGAAGTGTCTGAACCATGGAACCGGATTTTAACAGCTTTACTACTGTAGCTAATTCCGTAGCGCCTTCCGCTTTTCCTTCGGCAATGCCTTCTTGTCTTGCACTGGCTTTTGCAGCATCAAGTTCGGGCTTCATGAGTTTTATTAGAGCTTCATTCATTTCCGGTACCTCCTTCAATTTGTTAAAAATCGCCTCGTTTTCTATCATTGCAAGATGTAACACTGAATCAGCATTATCTCTATCATCTTTTTCAGTCAGGACTCTGGCAGACGAAACCAGACTTTTAGCAGTCGTTTCATCCATCTTCCGGGTCAGGGCTTTTAACCATTGATGTTCATCAATTTTCAATCTTGATGATATGATCAGCTGAGTCGGAAAAAGAACTTTTTCTCCGGATATGTAAAATATCCCCGGATATTCTTCGGTCACGATACAACTGTTGTTCTTAAACCAGTTGATCAATGTTCTGGTCATTCCCTCCCGGATAAGAGAGATGGTTATTTCCGATGATCGGATAGCATCTTCGTTCTCAGCATTGGCTTTATACAAGCATGCATAGGCCAATGTTTTAAAATATTCATCTATCCCAAGTTCATCTTCCGGTGACTTGTATTCAAAAATATTGTGCTGCAGGAAGATCCTGCCTATTTCATTCTTGATTTTAACGTCTTTTTGCTTTTTTATGACCAACAGATCCATCTGTATGGGCTTTGTGTTAAGCGTGCGTTCAGAATCAAAGCTTAAATCTTTTTTGTTGGCTTTAAGCTCCAACTTTATGGCAGCACAAAATGGCGGATGCCATTGGGTCTTTTCGTATTCACTCATAATTATTTTGCTTTCTATGGTAATTATAAGTGATTTACCTTCAATCACTTTCATATTACCATTATTTATTATTAGAGACAATAAGTGGAAATCCAGCTGATACGACAGCTGTAAAAGATTGGATTTTGATTAAAAGAAATGATGATTTATAAGATTTTTTATGTTCGATATTCGAATTCGATTTCCAATAAATGATATCAGAGTTTAACAGAAAATCATATAGTCTGAATTTAGACTATAAAGCCGAAACATAGCTGACTACATCAGCATCCCGGGAGTACATATATGTTTACGATAATTTTTCTTGAATTTGTATTTGTCATCATACTGATCATAGCCGAGTTAAAAAAACAAAATATTAAAACTTTGATTTTCAAGACATTGTCTTCACTGATGTTTGTATTGTTGGGATATCAAAAGCTTTCCTTTGACATGATAGTCCCTGGTCCGATATTTTTCGGATTATGTTTCGGAGCTGTGGGAGATGTATTGCTTGCTATATGCCTTATTTCAAAAAGATACGAAAAAGTTTTTTTCGCATTCGGCGGGATTATGTTTTTCATTGGTCATATTTTCTATCTTATGGCAGCAGTGGCCATGTCTCATCATGTTGTCATGGCATTCGTCATTACCATTATCATAAACTATTTACTGATGGCCCTTTTATTTAAAAAAATCGACCTGGAATATAAGCTTAAGATACCGGGCATGGTCTATGTGTTCATGGTAGTCTTTATGGCTTCAAACGGACTGATGAATCTCATCACCATACCCGGAACCAAAACATTTTTCTTCGGAACAGGAGCTGTCCTGTTTATGATTTCTGATGTGATTCTGATCATTGAAAGATTTATAGAAGAGAAGAGGATTTATACCGTGGGTGTTCTACTGTGTTATTACACGGGGCAGACACTGATAGCATTGAGCATATAAAAAAACGCCGCTACATTATCGGTTTTTATTCCGATATGTAACGGTGTTTTCCACTGTCAATATTTACTGAACCTCAAAGTATTCCGACAGATCCTTTGGCAAGCTTATCTACAAGTTCGTTAAATCTGACACCTGTATGGGCAGCCACCTTTTGGAAACGGATTTCCATACTGTTTCTCATTTCTGAAATAAAAGCCTTATACTCAATGGTACCTTCTTTATTGGCTTTCCATTTGTTGTCAGCCCACATTTCGATTCCCATATAATCATAGAAAACCGTGATACTTTTGATTCCCTGTTTTGATGCAGCACTGATAGCCGCCATGGAACCATGTATCTCCCCGGCAACATTTCTCATGGACGCAAGAGATGCATCTGTACCTGATCCCTGAACTGTCTCAAATGTTCCGTCTCTTCTCATGAGAATCCCGCCATACCCGAATTTCTTTGATCTAATGTTATAACTTCCGTCAACATAGGCTAGAGCTTCAGTTTCGACACCGGCAAATTCTGCAATTATGTCCTCCGGTTTGATATCAGCCACCGAGTGGAACTGAGGTCCCTGCGGAACTGATGCTGAATGTACTCCGGAAGCATTGTGTCTGTTTGTCGAGGATGCGGCCCTACCTGTAACTATCCCTCCGGCTGATCTACCATATCTGTTACTGCTGACCGAATCGACTCTTTGGCTTGTCCCCCCGGTACTTTGTCCATATCCACCGCTTGCTCCTGCAAATGCCTCTGCCTCAGCACGTGTGCTGAACTTCTTATATACTGCTCCGGAAAATCCCGTAACCTGTGCTTTACAGTCATTCCAGTTACTGTAGACTCCCGGTTTTTTTCCTCTTTGAACTGCGTAATAAAATGCCATATGTCACCTTTCATAAATTAGAATACGATGTAAGGGTCAAAATACCAAATCACGTGCTTGCACGTTGATTTGATACTATATGTCCCACCCGAATATAGTAAAATCCCAGTTCTATTCAGTTCATCATTTAAACTGAGCAGAATTGGAAGAAAATGCAAGGGATGGGTGCCAGGGCTTGCGAGTTGAGAGCACTTCCTGTGCCGGCACGTACGTATCCGGACGCATGCTGGTGCGACCGGTACGAACCTGGCAAACAGGATGTGAAATCAACCGAGTGAGCCGGCACGCGCCCTGCATTTTCTGTATTATTTCAACACTGAATAGCACCTAATTCTACCCAATAGTCTAAAATAATTCCACATAATCATAAGTTAATGTTTTATGAAGATTTCAATTTCTCTTTAGATGCCGGATATTTAGTGTTATAATGCAGCAGACTTTATATAAACATTTATTTCCTTAAATATAGCATTATCCATATATACGGTCATATACATGAACCATATATCACTAATCCGGTTAATGTTTTCTGACAAACAATCGAAGAAAGGACCTTCACTATGTCTCAGAAATTCAATGCAATTCTTTTAGATCTCGATGGTACACTTGTTAACACTCTTTACAGTCTTCAGGATACAATGAATAAGGCCATGGAACGTTTCGGATTTGATCCTATTTCCATGGAGCAGACAAAAAAATACGTCGGAGTGGGCAGCTACAAGTTTGTTGAACGTTCCGTTGAAGCAACCGCCAATCGTCTATACAGAGAGGCTGAAAAGTGGGAAGAGAAAGACGAGGACAAGGCATTTGACCTTGATCAGAAGGCTGACGAGGTTATGGAGCAGATCGACGATGCACATGAGGCATACATGGAAATCTTCCGTGACAACTGTACATTTAAGGCAGAGCCTTACCCCGGAATGAGAGAATCTCTTGATGCTCTCAAGGCTAAGGGATGGAAAGTTGCCTGTATTACAAACAAACCTTTGGAAGAGGCAATATTAGTTCTCAATCACGCTTTTGGAGAAGGTTATTTTGATTACATTTCAGGTGATGACGGAACACATCCTTTGAAGCCTGACACAGGTGTTGTGGATGATACATTAAGCCATATAGGCTGCAGCAAAGAAGAGTGTGTTTACGTCGGTGATACAAACACAGATATGGAGACAGCAAAGAGAGCCGGTATAAAGTCCATCGGCTGTATCTATGGTTTCCGCAACCAGCAGGAGCTTGAAGAAGCCGGTGCTGATGTTCTCATAAAGAGCGCAGAAGATATAGTGAAGGCTATCGAATATCTTGAAAGTGTTTGATTGTGCAAAACTGATTTTACAAAATTTTCATTATTTAAGCCGTTTTATGGCAGTTTCGTCTGTTGACAATGATTTTTCATGAACCTATAATTAGCAATGCTGAATCAAGAGTGCTAATTTTGTATACACATTCATTCAGCCTGAAACGTTGATGGATTTTTCTTTTAGAGTTTTTAGATGCCATCATTAATATAGATTATTCTCATCTATAAACGCATATTTTGGGTCGTTTATCTCTGGCATACAGATGTCAGTCTAATCAGCTCATTACTGGAAGGAGTAATTATGACAAGTATAGATATCGTTTCCGGTTTCCTTGGAGCCGGCAAAACAACATTTATCCAGAGACTTCTGGATGAAGCATTAAAGACAGAAAAAGTGGTTCTCATCGAGAACGAGTTTGGCGAGATCGGAATCGACAGTGGTTTCCTCAAGGATTCAGGAATCCAGATCCGTGAGATGAACCAGGGATGTATCTGCTGCTCACTTGTAGGCAACTTCGAGCAGTCACTCACTGAGGTTGTCAATACTTATAAGCCTGACCGTATCATCATCGAGCCTTCAGGTGTAGGTAAGCTTTCTGATATCATCGGTGCAGTCAAGTCTGTTTCAGAAAACCTTGAAGTAGAGCTTCACGCTGCAGTTACAGTTGTAGATGCCAAGAAGGCAAAGATGTATTCCAAGAACTTCGGTGAGTTCTTCAACAACCAGATCGAGTATGCAGGTACTGTTGTTCTTTCCAGAACTGATATAGCTGACGATGCAAAGATCGGTGAAGCTGTTTCTATCATAAAGGGAATCAATGAGCGTGCTACAGTTATCACAACACCTGAGGCAGAGCTTACAGGCGAGCAGCTCGTTAACATTATCTCAAAGAAGTATGATCTTGCAGAGGAGATGCTTGAGGATGTTATGGAGCGTGTTCATGAGCACGAGGGTCACGAGCATGAGGATGAGCATGATGAAGTAGAGACTCTTCCAAACGGTGTTCAGATTCACCACAGTCATTCACACCATCACCATCATCACGATCACGAGCATGAGCATGAGCATCACCACCATGACGAGGATGAGCATGAGCATCATCACCACCATGAGGACGGTGAGGAATGCTGTTGCCACCATCATGACGAGGATGAGCATGAGCACCATCACCACCATGAGGACGGTGAGGAATGCTGTTGCCACCATCATGACGAGGATGAGCATGAGCACCATCACCACCATGACCACGACGATGAGTGTTGCAGTCATCATCATGATGAGGATGAGCACGATCATCATCACCATGAGCACGATCATGAGCATCATCACGATGGATGCTGCTGCGGACACGATCACGATGCCGATGAAGTATTTAAGACCTGGGGTGTAGAGACTCCTTATGCATTTGAGAAGGACAAGCTCTCACAGATTCTTGAAGAAATGGCTCATTCCGAGAAGTTCGGTAAGGTCGTAAGATGTAAGGGAATGCTTCCTACAAAGGAGACCGGAGAGTGGATGTACTTTGATCTCGTTCCTGAACAGACTGAGATCAGATCAGGCTCACCTGATTACACAGGTAAGGTTGTTGTTATCGGAGCTGACCTTAATGAGAGTGCACTTCGCGAAGCATTTGCAGGAATGTAAAAAATACGACGGTGATTTCCATCACCGTCGATTTATTGCATTTATAAACAATTATCATCCGTAACCGATGTAATATTTTTTTGAAATGGAGTTTTTATGGCAACAAGTGATAATTATGAATTAAGAGATGATCAGATTCCTGTATTCCTCATTAACGGATTTCTTGAGGCAGGAAAAACTGATTTTATAAAGTACACCATGGCACAGGAGTACTTCCAGGCTGAAGGCACAACACTTCTCCTTCTTTGTGAAGAGGGTGAGTCTGAATATGATGACGCGACACTTGAGAAGTACCATACAGTTAAAGTTGTCATGGAAAATGAAACTGATTTCAATGAAGAGAATCTCAAAAAGCTTCAGGAGCAGTATAACCCTGAGCGTATCATCATTGAGTGGAACGGAATGTGGAATCAGGATGATCTTTTCAACGGTCCTATGTCAGAGGTAGCTCTTGCGGAGCAGCAGGGTCGCGATCCTGAATACGTTCTTTCACTTCCAGAGTCATGGGTCATCTATCAGGTGATCACCATCATCAACGGCGCGACACTTGACCTTTACTTGAACAACATGAAGAGCTTCATTGGTCAGATGCTTCGTCAGGCTGAACTTTGCATCGTCAACCGTTGCGATAACATACCTAATGAGAAGCTTGTAGACTACAGAAGAAAGTTAAGAGCCATGGGTCAGAATGCCATGCTTGTTCTTGAGGGCAAGGATGGTGAGATACCTCAGGATACTCTTCCGGAGGATCTTCCATACGACATCAACCAGCCTTCTTTTGCCATCAATCCTGAGGATTACGGTACATGGTTCGTTGACTGTATGGACAATCCGGATCGTTACATCGGTAAGGAGATCACTTTTACCGCCATGGTTCTCAAGAGAAACGGAAGCCCTAAAAACGAAATCGTTCCGGGACGTATGGCAATGACCTGCTGTGCGCAGGATATGACATTCCTCGGATATGTTGCCAAGGCTGATCCTGCAGTTCTTGCTCCATACAACACAAGAGACTGGGCTAAGATCACAGCTGTAGTAGGCATGGAAGAAAGAGAAGAGTATGGCGGAGAGGGTCCTGTTCTTGATATAAAGAAGATTGTAAGAACAGGTGCAATCGATGATGCTGTAACATTCTGATGATATAAATCATTTCACAGATAATATACGCGCTTAATCATAGACCTGAGGCTATATATTGGCCTCTGCACAATCTGACACATCGGAACCATCGTCACCGACACAAATGTAAGTCCGACACAGTACTTCTGTAGATATATCCTATCTCACGAAGCTGCTGTGCCGGACTCTTTTTATTTCTCACATAACCCAAAGTAATAAAGTGAAAAAATATCATAATTCCATCTTGATATCCCATTATCCTTGTCCTATACTATAAACAATAAATCGATTTAAAGTGTTAAAGTGTAAAGCACAAAATCAAAATTTGAGATTGGTTTACAAAGGAGAGGAGATAGTGATATGAAGAAAATGAACAAATTAACAGCAGTTTCAATGGCAGCTGTTCTTGCTGCCGCTTCACTTTCAGCTTGCGGCGGATCAGCACCTGCAACCACCGAGACCAAAGCAGCTTCATCAGACGGAGCAACAGCAGCCGCTACAGAGGCAGCCAAGGATACAGCTTCTTCTGACAAGAAGTTCAAGGTTGGTATCTGCCAGCTCGTTCAGCACAATGCTCTCGATGCAGCCACAAAGGGTTTCATCGATGTACTGAAGGAAGAGTATGGTGACAATATCGTCATCGACGAGCAGAACGCACAGGGTGATTCAGCAACATGTACCACTATCGTAAACGGTTTCGTTTCAAACGAATATGACCTTATCCTTGCAAATGCTACTCCTGCACTTCAGGCAGCCATGAACGCAACAGAGGATATCCCAATCCTTGGAACTTCCGTAACAGATTACGGCACAGCACTTGCGATGGACAGCTTTGATGCTTCCAAGGGAACAGGCATCAATGTTTCCGGAACATCGGATCTTGCTCCGCTTGATCAGCAGGAAGACATGATCCTTGAGCTCGTTCCTGACGTAAAGAAGGTTTCCATCCTTTACTGTTCAGCAGAAGCAAACTCACAGTATCAGGCAACTCAGATTGAAAAGTATCTTGAGGAAGACGGCGTAGCTTATGCCGAGTTTACATTCTCGGATTCAAACGATCTCCAGTCTGTTGTTCAGTCAGCTATATCAGATTGCGATGCAATGTATATCCCTACAGATAATACAGCAGCTTCCAATATGACTGTAGTAAACAACATCGTTCAGCCTGCGGGTATTCCTATCATCTGTGGTGAAGAGAACATGATGAAGTCAGGTGCTCTCGCAACTCTTTCTATCAGCTATGAGGATCTTGGCCGTGCAACAGGTAAGCAGGCTATCGAAATCCTTTCAAACGGTGCAGATGTAAAGACAATGCCTATCGCTTATGCAGAGGCTACTACCAAGGAGTACAACAAGGCTTACGCTGATGCCATCGGTATCACAATTCCTGATGACTACAAGGCAGTAGAATAATTCGCGTTCATTTGTGATACGGACTTATCCAACAAAACAATACTCAGTACGGTATTGAGTTCTTTGATACTGTGCTGAGTTGTTTTTTTCAGACAAGTCCCGTTCAACGCGTGATGTATCGGTAAGACAACGGATTTTATACACACTTGTTGATACGTCAGGTCAAAAAGTGACGGCGGTTTCTTTGCCGCTCACATAAAAATATTAACGGAGATTCAGACAATGGCAGCTTATTTTTCTTCATTAAACCCGGTAGCTCTATGGAATGCAGCCCCAGGCGGAGTGGCTCAGGGACTTATATGGGGTATCATGGCACTTGGTGTCTACATTACATTCAGGGTACTTAACTTTGCGGATATGACCGTTGACGGTTCCTTCTCTCTGGGAGGCGCTGTAGCAGTTATGCTTATGCTTAAGGGGGTGAGTCCTCATGTGGTTCTTTTTGTATCCTTCGGAGCAGGACTCTTATCCGGATGTATCACCGGCATACTTCACACAAAACTCGGAATACCTGATATCCTTGCGGGAATACTTACACAGATTTCACTATATTCCATCAATCTGAATCTCATGGGTAAAGCCAATCAGGCTGTACCCGTAAACTCAGTCCGGGTATTCTTTACCTCAAATGTTCGTTACCTCGGGCAGACATTGACACTCACTCTTGTGGTTGATGTGATCATTGTCGCCATCATTTACTGGTTCCTTGGCACAGAGCTCGGAAGTTCCATCCGTGCCACAGGTATCAACCCCAACATGTCAAGAGCACAGGGTATAGATACCAACAAGATGAAAATCATCGCTCTCATGCTGGGCAATGGTCTCGTGGCTCTTTCAGGTGGAATCCTCTCTGAATATCAGGGATTTGCAGATGTAAAGATGGGTCAGGGTTCAATCGTTATCGGACTTGCAGCAGTCATCATCGGTGAAGTTCTGGCTGAAGCACTTGTAGGCAAACGTCTCAACTTCATCATGAGACTCAGTTTCACTATAGTCGGAGCCATCACCTACTATATGGTTTATGTATTCGTTCTTTGGCTTAAATTCCCTGCAGACGACATGAAGCTTCTTACAGCTATCGTTGTTGCTGCCTTCCTTGCTGTTCCATATCTCAAGGAGAAGAGAACCAATTCATTTTCGGGACTGACAAGAAGAAATGCAAAGCTTGAAGCAGCCTCTGCTCAGGTTGATAAGGAGGACGCATAATGCTGGAGATCAGAAACATTTACAAAACCTTTAATCCTGGAACCATCAACGAAAAGAAGGCTCTTTGCGGTGTAAACATCACCCTGAACGACGGAGATTTCTGTACGGTCATCGGTGGAAACGGAGCCGGAAAATCAACTATGATGAATGCTGTTGCCGGAGTATGGCCACTGGATTCAGGTGTGATACTTGTTGACGGTACCGATGTTTCAGGGCTTTCAGAATATCAGAGAGCTCCTTTCTTCGGAAGAGTATTCCAGGATCCAAGAACAGGTACTGCAGGTGACATGCAGATCGATGAAAACATGGCGCTTGCCGCAAGAAGAGGTCAGAGAAGAACATTACGCTGGGGCGTCACAAAAAAAGAAAGAGATGAGTATCGTGAATACCTTAAAACCTTGGATCTTGGTCTCGAAGACAGACTGACAGAAAAGGTAGGACTTCTCTCCGGTGGACAACGTCAGGCTCTTACACTCATCATGGCAACCATGAAGAAGCCCAAGGTTCTTCTTCTCGATGAGCACACAGCCGCCCTTGACCCGAAAACAGCTTCAAAGGTTCTTGCTGCTACAGACAAGATAGTAGAAGAGAACCATCTCACAACTCTTATGGTAACTCACAACATGCGTGATGCAATTCATCACGGAAACCGTCTCATAATGATGAATGATGGTAATGTGGCTTTCGACATCTCCGGTGAAGCAAAGAAAAAACTTACCGTAGAGGATCTTCTTCATAAGTTTGAGGAAGTCACGGGCGGAACATTTGCAAACGACCGAATGCTTCTTTCGAAGTGATGACTTACCGGGTTTCCGGTATGATCCGGTATATGGTAGCAGCGGAATTTCTGTACCATTGCTTCTGACAATCATTAAAATGAATATTATGACCGGGCTAAACGCAAGGATGCTATCCTGTATTTCACAGGTGGCATCCGTTTTTTTATATCTTGTTCATGTCCCTGAAAAAGACTTGAAATCCTATATCCTATACAATCTTAAAATTTCATGGTAATATACGATGATGCATTTGTTAATAAATAGGACTGTATCTGTCGATGTGAGATATAAGGATATTAGTGTCCTAAAAGCTGCACTTATACAATGACGTGAGTATCAGAAGTATTTACGGCTAACTGATTAGCGACACCGCACGCATTTATGTGCAATGTGCTGCTACAATAATCCTTACATTTATCGACAACACAACAGGTTTAAGTCCTGCATATTAAGGAGTATCATTCATGTCAAAACTGAATTTCAATTTTCATATAGATCCCCAAAAGGACAGGGATCGATACATCGTTTTGGCTTCGGCCGGAGTTCTTACTGTTTTAGTCATTGCCATCGTTATAGCACTGGCAGTAAAGGGACAAAAGTCAACATACAGTGAAGAAATCACCGCCGAGTCACTTGCAGCCGATGCCTCACTTGAAGCATCGGGAGCTCAGCATTCCGGCTCATCGGGAGACAGTTCAGCGAAGACTGAGAAAACCACCCTCGAGGAAGTTCAGGAATTCACCAAATCCATCCAGATGGAGGCCATAAACCAGTCCATCGCACAGTACTCAAATCTTGGAATCGTAAAGTGCGACAGCTACATCAACTTCAGAAGCGCACCGGATCAGAATGACCTGACTACTATCATGGGTATGCTTGCAAACGGTTCAGCAGTAGACATCATCGAGGCAGCTCCCGAAAATGCAGAGGGCTGGATGCATGTCAGATCCGGAGGCATGGAGGGTTACGTTGCATCAAGCTATATCGCAACAGGAGATGAGGCCGTGACCCTTGCAGGAAGTCTCATTAAGCCGAGAGCCACAGTTCTGGCTGACAAGCTCCGTATCCGTTCCACACCGGAGATTGCAGACGGCAATACTGTAGGTTCAGCCGCAAAGGGCGAAAAATACGAAATCATCAGCCGTGTCAACAAGGACTGGATCATGATTGCCTCAAGCAACATCGACAACATCGATATCGCTTATATGTCAGCATCAGATGAGAATGTTTCACTGGGCTACGGCCTCGACGAAGCAAAGTCTCTTAACCTTAAGCAGAAGGTTCTCAACATGTATGACAACCTCGGTGTTTCTCTTGCATCAGACTACATCAATGTGCGTTCTTCACCAAAGGAGGACGGCATTGCAAACATCATCGGTAAGTTCCCGGGATATGGCGGATGTAACATCCTCGGTGAAGAAAACGGCTGGTACCATATCAAGTCAGGTTCAGTTGACGGATACGTTCGTGCGGACCTCCTTGCAACAGGTCAGGCAGCTCAGGATCTGGCAGTACAGAATGCTCACGTCATGGCCATCATCAATACACAGTCTCTGAACGTAAGATCTCAGGCTTCAACCGATTCAGAGGCCTGGACACAGGTAACAAGCGGTCAGCGCTATGACGTTGTAAATCAGATGGACGGTTGGGTAGAGCTTGACCTCGGTGACGGTGATGACAGCAATTCAGATCAGGGATCCTTTGTTTCCACAAGAGATAACAATGTATCTGTAACTTACGCTCTTCAGGAAGCCATCGAATATTATCCTGCAGTTGAAGCTGCCAATGCAGCTGCTGCCTTCCGAAACAAGATTGTCAACTTCGCATGTCAGTTCGTAGGTAATCCTTATGTTTGGGGCGGAACATCCCTTACACACGGTGCCGACTGCTCGGGTTTCGTACAGTCAGTTCTCAAGAACTTCGGCATTTCCGTACCTCGTGTATCCCGTGATCAGGCACAGGCCGGCGTCAAGGTTACAAGCGATACCATGAAGCCCGGAGACCTGGTATTCTACGCAAACAGAAGCGGAACCATCAACCATGTAGGTATGTACATCGGAAACGGTCAGATTGTTAATGCCGCATCTTCAAGATCCGGTATCAGAATCTACCGCTGGAACTACAGAACACCTGTCGCTATACGAAATGTAATCGGTGATTGATGATAAATCATCATAACCCGGGATAGCAAAACTTATTATTCGTTTTTTGGTAAGCAAAGAGGCAGCCTCACGGCTGCCTCTTATTTTTAATGACGTTAATGTCATAAATATTGTCACTCACTGCTTAGCGCCAACGCACACATTCGTGTGCAATGTGCTGCTGAATTATAATTACATCAACGCATTTCTGAATTCAATCAGATTGAAGTTATAATAGTGTGTCGGTCTTCCCTGTCTTACCGACTTATCCTGTACATCATTCTCCGTAAGCCTGATGATATTGAGATCAAGAAGCTTGGCAAGAATACGGCTGGCAGATCTCGGCGTGATACCAAGGATGGTAGACAACTCATGAGAACTGATGATCTGCTTGTCATTCTGCTCGAACATACTTATAAGCTTAAGGATATTTGTCTCATTGATTCCATTCTCACGAGAGAAGTTAAGAGCCTTCTCATTGGAATAGTTATACATAAGCTGCGTATCTGAGCTTAACGGACCCGTTACCTTTCCTTCCTCGCCAACAAAAAATGCATCATTTCTTCCGTATCTGTTGGCCTCCATCAGAGCATGCTCCGCAAAATAACGTGAACGCTCCTTGGAAGAGCTGACACCTGCGCCGATACGGAAAGCAAATCCAAGCTCTTTCTTCATCTTGAGAAGAATGGGCCTTATTCTGTCGATTTCAAATGTTCCTGTCTCCATACGGGCATGAATCTCAAACTGATTGAAACCCTGTGTGATAGAAAAATGAACATGATTATCCTTACGATAATCCGCCAGCATTTTATAAACCGTGGCCTCACGATATTCCTGTTCCTCCTGCTCGATGTCCTCACCGAAAGGGAGTCTGATAAGAATAGTAAGCTCATCCTTTTGCTCAATCTGATTAAGCCTCAACTCGTTCATGGCCGAACGGATAGACTTTACTATCATGTCCTCAGACGGGAATACAGCGACATACGGAATATGAAGTTCATCCAGACGCTTCAGGTTATTAATTGAACGGGAGAGTATATAGTCGATTTTTCCCTCATCCCAAAGCTTTTTGGCTGTAGCAGTGATATGCCTGTAATCATAATGAGTGTCCTCAAAGAAATACGGACAGTCTTCCTTTTTTATATAATGTCTTATCCCCATGTAATTATTTGTCGAGGTCAGAAAATCACAGAACACACGATTTAAAGGTGTGGCAGGATGCTCTATCTTAAACTGTAAAAGTATAGAAAGTACATCTATAGGCTCGTATGCGGTAAATGTACACGGAATTCTGATGTCAGGAAACTTGTTCTTGATATAATGATATCCAAGTTCCCCCGAAAAGAAGATGACATCGCACTTTCCTTTGCAATCCTGATATATCTCATCGATATCAGTCATCTTCTTATATATATACTTATGAAACTGTACTCCGAAATCATGCTCGGCGATAACCTTATCCACCGGTTCCAGTGAATGATCCGGACTGACAATAGCTACATTTGTCATAAAAACTCCATTCCGTCATTAAAGACGAATCATAATACATTTGATATGTCCTCCCAAACCCTGCCTGATATGTAAAGAATACTCAGACCCCCGTGTCATCACAGGAAAAACAGACACAAAGAAGCTCTGATCATATCTTCATTTTACAAAGCTTTAATTTTAGGACATAAGACATTTATGTCTTTAAACGTAGGGTAGCACCCGCTATTTTTAAAGTCAAACAAAACATGTTCAATTTTCCTAAATCAACGGTGGTTCCTTGTATACACGATGACATTTTTCATCAAAATAGAACGTAAGTTTATAGGATATGGATTTTATGAGGCAGATGGTCTATAATGTAGTGGTTATATTTTGCAATTTTTTAAGGTGGAACAAATGGCTAGACCAAAAGGCAGTAAAAATAAAACAAAAAAGGGACAGGCAGCAAGAAGCCGCTCTAAAAAAAGCACTTACGATGCACCCATGATGGGAGATGAAGTTGCTATCATTATCACATTTGCAATTTCAGCATTTTTATTTTTATCAAATTTAGGACTTTGCGGACCCATAGGCATGATTTTAAAAAGCATCCAGCTGGGTCTTTTCGGTATTGTAGGATTCCTTTTCCCTATAGTATTAAGCTTTGTAGTTGTATTCATTTTATCCAATCTGGATAATCCATACGCAACATTTCGCATGACCACGGCTTTGTTCATGCTGATTTTTATTTCAGCTATACTTCAGCTCACTCTGGGCGGCGGTGTCAACAACATGGGACTTGGTGACTTCTATAAAGAAGGTGCCGAACTCGGCTCCGGAGGAGGCGTCATCGGCGGTGCCCTTGCCATGGTGCTCTACACTATCACAGGCAAGGTGGGGTCTATGCTCATCCTTCTCGCGGCATGCTTTATATGTCTCATTTACATCACAGGCAAGCCTCTCGCAAGGATGCTTGCCGAGAGTTCAAGTGTTGCCGCACTTCGCGCCAGAGATCGTGCAAGAGAAGATTGGAACAATGTCACTACATCCGCACGTATTCATAGAGAAGAAAGAAGACTCGCAAGAGAAGCAGCACAACGTGAACAGGCAGAAAAGCAGGTTGACTTCGCTTTGAAAGAGCCGGTTGTGCCTGAAGCCATCACAGATACAGCGGCTGATACCGCATATCTTGCGGCTGAAGGACCGTTTTTACCGGATCCGGCACCGGCATCAGAGCCCAAAACCGATCCGGGACGTATTCTCGGACCGGATGAATACGCAGAAAACACAGTTGAACTTCCTTTGAATGTAAGACATACTCCTGTAACTCTTGTAGATCCGACAACATTGCCAAGACCACAGGTGGTTGCGACTAATTCAGATTCTTCTGCCAAAACTTCTGCAAATGCTTCATACAGCGTAGAAGAGACATCGACTTCATCTGCGCTGCCAGAAGTTGACACAACTTCCACGGATAACGGATATGATGCCGTAGAAGCCGCATTGAATGCTGCATTTGACCGTATGACTGTCAGCACACCATCAGCACAGTCTGAAAATTATTCCGGTATTTCGGAGGACTCCTATGCTGAGGTTGATTACGATGATTCTATGATTCAGGCTGAAGAAGATACTGTGGCAGAATCATCAGATTCATTCGATGATTACAACAGCGAAGATGAATCGAATACATCGTCATATGAAACTCCATTAACTGACGGCGGCTCTTCATCCTATGAAGATATGCCCGGTGCAGAAGACTATTCCGAAAACGGATTCTCTGACGAGGACATTATCATCAATGAGCTTCCTCCTATCACTCCGATGGAAGAGGAGAGTAGTGATGTTTCTTCTTATACAGAAGACTCATTCGCAGAGGATTCCGAAGTAACACTTCGTTCAAACGGAACAGCAGTTATAGGCAGAGGCGATATGGAACAGGGTACACGTCGCATTGTGGCCTCAAACGGTCAGGTCATTGAGGCCGATGTTGAACCTGT
Source organism: Oribacterium sp. WCC10 (assembly GCF_900113415.1). GTDB lineage: Bacteria > Bacillota > Clostridia > Lachnospirales > Lachnospiraceae > Oribacterium. Next base: position 45,103 of record NZ_FOPH01000013.1, read on the forward strand.
AACAAAGAAAATCGAAACTCAGCTTGATCGTGAAAAGCGTGAAAACACTCCAACAGAAGCAGACAACAGAAAGGTTGAACAGGAGATAAAAGAGAAAAAGCCTCAGAAGCCTTATGTCATTCCTCCTCTAAGCCTGCTTTCATCAGGAGGTAATCAGGATGTGGATTTCAGAGATGAGATTCGCCAGAATGCCGTAATTCTTCAGGAAACACTGAAGAGTTTCGACATTGAGGTAAAAATCACAGACATTTCTGTCGGACCTTCCGTTACACGATATGAGATCCAACCGGACATTGGTGTTAAAGTTTCAAAGATCGTTTCTCTTACAGACGATATCAAGATGAGACTTGCGGCTACGGATATACGTATTGAAGCACCAATACCGGGAAAGTCCGCAGTCGGAATAGAAGTTCCCAACAAGCACAGCTCTGTAGTACATCTTGGCGATGTGCTCAGGAGTACTGAATTCGGAGATGCTAAATCAAAAATTGCCTTTGGCGTGGGCAAAGACATTTCCGGAAAAATCATCGTTACAGATATCGCAAAGATGCCACATCTTCTTATCGCAGGATCAACAGGTTCAGGTAAGTCTGTTTGCATAAACACACTTATCATGTCCATGCTCTTCAAGTACAAGCCGGAAGAGCTTCGTATGATCATGGTTGATCCAAAGGTTGTTGAGCTCAGCGTCTATAACGGAATACCTCACCTTCTCATCCCTGTTGTAGTGGATCCGAAGAAAGCTGCCGCTGCACTTAACTGGGCAGTAGCAGAGATGACAGACAGATATAAGAAATTTGCCGAAACAGGTTCAAGAGACCTGAAGGGCTATAACGAAAAAATCGAAAGAATCATCAATGATCCTGAAATTCCGGAAGACCAGAAACCTGAAAAGCTCCCTCAGATCGTCATCATCATCGACGAGCTGGCTGACCTTATGATGGTTTCAAGCCAGGAGGTCGAGGATGCAATATGTCGTATCGCACAGCTTGCCCGTGCAGCAGGTATGCATCTTGTTATCGCAACCCAGCGTCCTACCGTTAATGTCATCACCGGACTTATCAAGGCCAATGTACCAAGCCGTATAGCATTTGCTGTATCTTCAGGTACCGATTCACGTACCATCATAGACATGAATGGTGCCGAAAAACTTCTTGGTAAGGGTGATATGTTGTTCTTCCCTCAGGGAATTCCTAAGCCGATACGTGTGCAGGGTGCATTTGTATCAGATCAGGAAGTAAGTGCTGTTACTGATTTCATCAAGAAAACAATGGGTGACATACAGTATAGTGAAGATATCCAGGCTCAGGTACAGTCAGGCGGCGGCTCTTCCATGCCGGGCGCCGGCCAGAGTGATATAGATGATCTTTTCCGTGATGCCGGTCAGCTTATCATAGAAACCGATAAGGCATCCATCGGTATGCTTCAGCGTAAGTTCCGCATCGGTTTCAACAGAGCTGCCAGAATCATGGATCAGCTTGCCGATGCCAATGTTGTAGGCCCTGAAGAGGGCACCAAGCCTCGTAAGATCCTTATGAGTCTTGATGAGTTTAATTCCTTGTTTTCATAGGATTTAATCCTTTGAATATATGTTTTGTTGTCTACTTTTACTACTGAGGAGAAAGAGGTAAAAAATGAAGTCTGATATTGAAATTGCACAGCAGGCCACTATGGAACGAATCACTGACGTAGCTGCAAGATACGGCATCGATAACGATGACCTTGAGCAGTACGGAAAGTATAAGGCAAAACTGAGCGATGAGCTTTGGACAAAGATCAAGAACCGTCCAAACGGTAAACTTGTCCTTGTAACAGCCATCAATCCTACACCTGCCGGAGAAGGAAAAACCACAACCTCCATCGGCCTTTCTGACGCTCTCAATTATGTCGGCAAAAAAACTGTTGTAGCATTGAGAGAGCCGTCTCTCGGACCTTGCTTCGGCATAAAGGGTGGTGCTGCAGGCGGCGGATATGCCCAGGTAGTTCCAATGGAAGACCTCAACCTTCACTTCACAGGAGATTTTCATGCCATAACAAGTGCCAACAATCTCCTTGCGGCACTTCTCGACAATCATATTCAGCAGGGCAATGAACTTCGCATCGATCTCAAGAACATAAACTGGAAGAGATGTGAGGATATGAATGATCGTCAGCTTCGTAACATCGTTATCGGTATGGGCAAGAAAACAGACGGTGTTGTCAGAGAGGATCACTTCGTCATCACAGTCGCATCCGAGATCATGGCTGTTCTCTGCCTTGCAGATGACATGGATGACCTTAAGAAACGTCTTGCACGTATCATCGTTGCCTACGACGTAGACGGAAAGCCTGTCACAGCCGATGACCTAAAGGCCACAGGTTCCATGGCAGCTCTCCTGAAGGATGCCATCAAGCCCAATATCATTCAGACTCTTGAGCACAACATGGCCATCGTTCACGGAGGACCTTTCGCAAATATCGCTCATGGATGCAACTCTGTTCAGGCAACAAGATTTGCTCTTAAGCTCGGCGATATTGCTGTTACGGAAGCAGGCTTCGGTGCTGACCTCGGTGCTGAAAAGTTCTTCGATATCAAGTGCCAGATGGCCGGATTCAAGCCGGATGCTGTAGTACTTGTTGCAACAGTAAGAGCACTCAAGTATAACGGCGGTGTTCCAAAGGCTGAGCTTGGATCAGAGAATCTTGATGCTTTAAAGAAGGGTATCGTCAACCTCGAAAAGCATATTGAAAACCTTCAGACTTACGGTGTTCCTGTAGTAGTTGCCATCAACCAGTTTGCATCCGACACTGATGCCGAACTCGGTTTTGTAGAGAACTTCTGTCGTGAAAAGGGCGCAGACTTTGCTCTCTCAAAGGTTCACGGAGAAGGCGGCAAGGGCGGTGTAGAGCTTGCCAATACAGTCATCAGAACACTTGAGACAAAAGAGTCACATTTCACACCTGTACAGAATCTTTCAGATTCTCTCTACGACAAGATCAATGCAGTTGCCACAAAAATCTATGGCGCCGATGGTGTAGATTTCGACTCAAAAGCAAAGAAGTCGATCGACCGTCTCACAGAACTTGGTTTCGGCAATGTTCCTGTTTGTATGGCAAAGACCCAGTACAGCTTAAGTGATGATCCTAAGAAGCTTGGCAGACCTTCCGGTTTCCGTATCACCGTAAGAGACGTATATGTTTCAGCAGGTGCGGGATTCATCGTATGTCTCACAGGTGACATCATGACCATGCCGGGTCTTCCCAAGAAGCCAGCTGCCTTTGACATTGATGTTGTAGACGGCAAGATCGTTGGATTATTCTGATTAAAACAATGTATACATATAGCCGGTCAATGATTCACCGGCTATACATTTATTTCACGTATGAATGAATCAGTGCACTATATTATTCATTAAAAAGAAAGCGTTATTATCATGGCTAAATTTTCAGAGTGGCTTACAGACCTTAAGTACGAAACAGTTCACGGAGATCCTTCATCATGTGAAGTGAACGAAGTCGTTTTTGACTCACGTAAGGCTTCATGTGACACAATATTTGTGTGCATGAAAGGTTCCAATGTTGATTCTCATCAATACATTCCTGATGTTATTTCAAAGGGTTGCATTTCTATAGTTGTAGAAGAGGAAGCATCCTCTCTCCCTGTAGATATTTCCGAAATCAATGATGACATCACTATCATTAAAGTGGAAAATGCACGAGAAGCCCTTGCTAAGATCAGCGCTGCACGATTCGGTTATCCTTCAAAGGAGCTTTGTGTCATTGCCATAACCGGCACAAAAGGAAAAACCACAACCGCTCACATGATCCAGCAGGTTCTCACATCTGCCGGCAAAAAAGCAGGATGTATCGGAACCACCGGAGTCGAATACCTGGGCAATCACATCCCAACCAAGAATACAACTCCGGAGTCCTATGATCTCCAGCATTATTTCCGCGATATGGTTGATGCAGGATGTGAATATGTGGTTATGGAAGCGTCTTCACAGGCATTCAAACTCCACAGAGTAGATGCCATAACCTTTGATTACGGTATTTTCACCAATATCGAGCCTGACCATATCGGTCCGAATGAGCACAAGGATTTCGAAGAGTATAAGTTCTTCAAGAGCTGCATCTTCAGACAGTCAAAGGTCGGTATCATCAATCTTGACGCTGACTATGCTGACGAGCTTATATCTGAAGCGCCATGCAAAATGTACAGTTTCGCTATAAACAGGACGGCAGATTTCATGGCAGAGCATATCGCACCTGTGACACATTCTGATTTTGTGGGAACAGAATTCAATGTTATCGGCCATACAGAGCTTTCCGTACTCCTCAATCTTCCAGGAAAGTACAATGTCTACAATGCCATGGCAGCCATTTCCTGCCTTACACTTGCAGGCATAAAGCCAGAAGCCATCCTTCATGCCCTTCGAAGGATTCATGTTGACGGAAGAACTGAGGTTGTATTCAAAAATGACACCATGTCTGTTCTCGTGGACTATGCCCATAATGAAATGGCTATGGAAAACCTCCTTAGTACATTGAGAGAGTATCAGCCCAAGCGACTCGTTGTCGTATTCGGCTGTGGAGGAAACAGGGCAAAGGACAGAAGATACGGTATGGGCAAAGCTGCTGCAGAGTTTGCAGATCTTAGTATCCTTACCGCTGACAATTCCCGTTTCGAAGAGACCGAAGATATCATAAACGACATCAAATCGACCCTGGTTCCTGCCGGAGGAAAGTTCATAGAGATTCCTGATCGTCGTGAAGCCATAGAGTTCGCTATGACTCATGCTGAGGCAGGGGATATGATCGCTGTTATCGGAAAGGGTCACGAGGATTATCAGGAGGTTAAGGGTGTCCGCACACACTTCCTTGACAGTGAAGTAATTCAGGAGACAGCAAAAAAGTACAATCTTTGACCGCCTTCCGATCATCAAATTTATCAATAAGTACAAGAGGACATAAGGATATGAATACCGCAGATAAAAGTTTTGGTTTTACAGATGAAGGAATCGAAGAGATAGTTTTGGATTCCAGAAAAAAGATGCACAATGCATTGTTTGTTCCTATCGTAGGCGAGAGAAGTGATGGTCACGATTATATAGATATGGCCATAGCTAACGGTGCTGTTGCAGTCTTAAGTTCCAGAGATACCGAGGCTCTGCAGGAAAAATATCCTAATGTAAAGTTTTACAGGGTTCCTGATACTAAAGCCGCTCTCCAGGAGATCGGCTACATGGAACGTCTCAAGTTCAGCGGCAAAGTAGTGGGTGTGACAGGTTCTGTCGGAAAAACCACCACCAGAAATATGATCGCCACAGCGCTCAGTGCAGGGATGAAAGTATTTCAGACTGCCGGAAATGCCAACTCACAGGTAGGCGTTCCCATTACCATGTTTCAGATGGCACGTTCCTGTGCTGATATTGCAGTTATCGAGCTTGGTATGTCCGAGCCCGGTGAGATGACAAAGATTGCCCGGATCGCATGTGTGGATATCGCAGTCATTACCAATATCGGAATCGCTCATATAGAGTACCTTAAGACTCAGGAGAACATTCTTCGTGAAAAGCTTCATATACTTGACGGAGCCTCCGGTCAGGCAGTTCTTTATATCAACTCAAAGGACGCCATCCTCAGAGAACTGAGCATTGAAAAGATTCATGAATTCGGTATTGCAGAAGATACTTCACTGGTTATAAAGAGCTATTCACCTGATGATTATGCCCTCACACTTATCACAAAGGGTGACCACATGCTTCAGAATGCTTCTGCCGCCATGCATATTTGTGAAGATAATGATGTTGATTTGGATGGCGCAAAAGCAAAGCTTGAGTCATTTACAGGCGTAGCAGGTCGCGGAGAAACCTTCCGTACCGAAAAGGGCGTGCTCATCATCGATGATGCATACAATGCTTCACCTGTTTCTATGAAAGCAGGACTTGATACCCTTTCTCAGCTCGAGGGTTCAAGAAAGATCGCAGTTCTCGCTGATATGCTGGAACTTGGCGAGAAAACTCTCGACTATCATCGTGAAGTTGGAACATACATTGCAACACTTCCTATAGATGTTGTATTCCTCTATGGTGAAAAAGCCGCAAGCATCGGCGCCGGAATCAATGCCGCATTCGATATGTCCGACAAAGACTCCGGAAAGAGTCGAAAGCCGACCATAGAGTATTTTAATGATTTCACTGAGCTTAACAATACAATCCGTTCTGTAGCAAAGGATGGCGATGTTATTCTGTTTAAGGGCTCTAACAGTATGAAGCTGTCTGAAATCGTTAATACCTTTAAGCAGGAAAAGATTTAATGTACGCACAGATAATTATTGATATAACAAGTGATGCTTTGGACAAGGCATATACATATCGCATTCCGGATGGAATGGAAGTACACACAGGGGATAGAGTTTCTATCCCTTTTGGTATTTCTAATGCCATAAAAACCGGTTACGTCATCGGACTGACTGATCAGGTGGACTATGACCCGGCAAAAGTAAAAGAAATTAATAGCGTTATGCACGATGCCATATCTGTAAAAGAGCAGCTCATACATCTGGCATCATGGATGTCTTCAGAATACGGAACAACATTAAATCAATGCCTTAAGACAGTACTTCCCGTAAAACGTGCGGTCAGAAAAAACTCAAGACGTATAGATCCGCTCCTTAGGTATGCATCAGAAAAGGATGAATATCATGAGCTGAACGAAGAACAACAGGCCGCCGCGGATACCATCATTTCCGGTTTCAGACGCTGCATATCAGGCACGGCCGGAGAAACTCCACGCTACCTTCTTAACGGAATAACAGGTTCCGGAAAGACCGAGGTTTATCTACATGTTATGGAACAGGTCATAAAAGCCGGATACAAAGTCATCATGCTTATTCCGGAAATATCTCTGACCTACCAGACTGTCATCAGAGTCTCAACCCGTTTCCGGGGAAAAGTTGCGATTCTTAACTCCAGGATGAGTACAGGGGAACGTTATGAGCAGTATATGAAGTGTGAAAGCGGAGAGGTAGACATACTTATAGGTCCGCGTTCTGCAGTATTTGCACCTTTCGAGAAGCTCGGCATGATAATCATGGACGAGGAACACGAGGGTGCTTATAAAGCAGAAACGGCTCCACGCTACGAAACAAGGGATGTAGCTTATCACAGGGCAAAGCAAAGTCATTGTCCCGTTCTTTACGGTTCAGCCACACCTTCAGTTCACATATACACTAAAGCTCTTCAGGGGGAGATATCTCTATTAGAACTGCACCGTCGTGCAAAATCAGGTTCAAGTCTGGCCGCAACAGAGATCATAGATCTGAGGGCAGAACTTGAAAAAGGAAACAGAAGTATATTTTCTGACAGACTTTACGAACTCATCACAGACAGACTGAACAAACATGAGCAGATCATGCTATTCATGAATCGCCGTGGCTACAGCAGCTTTGTATCCTGCAGAAGCTGCGGTCAGGCAATCAGATGCCCCCATTGTGACGTATCCCTGACACTGCACAGAGACGGTACTATGAGATGCCACTACTGTGGTTATGAAATTCCTGTTATGAAGAAGTGTCCAACCTGTGGAAGTCCTTATCTTGCCCCCTTCGGTTTCGGAACCGAAAAACTGGAGAGTCACGTAAAGAAGACATTTCCCAATGCTTCTGTACTTCGTATGGATGCCGACACAACAAAGAACAAGGGCGGACATGAAAAGATACTTGAACAGTTCAGGAATCATAATGCTGACATACTTATAGGTACACAGATGATTGTTAAGGGACACGACTTCCCGGATGTTACACTTGTGGGACTCATAGCCGCAGATCTCAGCCTGTCTGCACCTGACTTTCACGCATCGGAAAAAACTTTTCAGCTCATAACCCAGGCGGCAGGAAGAGCAGGACGAGACAAAGGAGCCGGTAATGTCATCATTCAGACTTATCAGCCGGATCACTACGCCATCGTTCTGTCAAGTGCACAGAACTATAAACTTTTCTATGAAAAGGAGATAGCATTCCGCAAACTTATGGGGTATCCGCCCGTAGAATATCTCATGACCATACAGCTATTATCAAAGGATGAAGATATGCTCGACATGATAAGTAAATCGGCATCCGAACCCTTCAAGGCGGATTGTACTGAAGCAAATGCAGAATTCATAGGTCCGCTTAACGCAAGCGTCTATAAGGTGAATGACATATACAGAAAAATCGTGTATATTAAACATCCTGAGCATGATATAATTATTCAGCTAAGAGACAAGTTCACAGCACACGTAAGAAGCGTGGATAAACGCGGCTTTGTGATGCTTAATTACGACATACAATAGAATGGAGTTTAAATATGGCTTTAAGAACAATCAGAGTAATCGGAGATCCTATCCTTGAGAAGGAGTGCAAACCGTTAAAGGAAGTTTCCGAAAGAACCAAAGAGATGATCATGGATATGTTTGAGACCATGTACGATGCCAACGGTGTTGGACTTGCCGCTCCTCAGATCGGTATCCTTCGTCAGATATTTGTTGTTGATATCGGAGATGGCAAGCGCTATGTCTGCATCAATCCTACAGTTACCGCCATCGGTGATGAAGAGCAGACAGGTGAGGAAGGATGTCTTTCCGTTCCCGGCAAGGAGGGTGTTGTAACACGTCCTCTTAAAGTACATGTAAAGGCATACGATATCAATATGGAGCCTTATGAGTTCGATGCAGAGGGTCTTCTTGCGAGAGCCATGGCTCATGAAAATGATCACTTACACGGTGTACTCTACACTACCAAGGTTGAGGGCGAACTTGAGGATGTTACCTACGAGAATCTTGAAGAGTACGATTATGAGGACGAAGAATAATTCTGATTCCGTCTTTTGTTTATACCTATAGCATTACTTGAGCCGGCACTGCCGGCATAGACATTTACCCGGAGGTGAGCTTTTGAAGGTTATATTCATGGGGACACCCGATTTTGCAGTTTCTACATTAGAGGCACTTTATAAGGCCGGTCACGAAGTTGCTCTCGTTGTCACACAGCCCGATCGTCCAAAGGGACGTCATGGCGAAGCACAGAAAAGTGATGTAAGGATTGCCGCAGAGGAACTGGGCATTCCTGTGATCACTCCGCTCAAGATCCGTTCCGACGAGGAGGCCAAGGCCAGATTAAAGGACATTGCACCTGATGTTATTGTCGTAACGGCTTTTGGACAGATTCTTCCTCAGGATATTCTTGATATACCAAAGTACGGATGCATCAATGTTCATGCTTCTCTGCTTCCTAAGTACCGCGGCGCAGCACCTATACAGTGGGCGGTTCTTAACGGTGATGAGGAATCAGGTGTTTCTACCATGCTCATGGATGCAGGTCTTGATACCGGCGACATCCTTATGACAAAGAAACTTAAGCTTGATCCTAAAGAAACCGGCGGAAGCCTTTTTGACAAACTTGCAGTTCTTGGCGGAGAGCTCATAGTTGAGACTCTCGATGCATTAAAGGAAGATAAGCTTACCCGTACGCCCCAGGATCCTGAGCTTGCGACAAAGGTTGGACTTTTCACCAAGTCATCCGGCCTTATAGACTGGACACGTTCTGCAGCAGAAATCGAACGTCAGATACGAGGCCTCAATCCATGGCCTTCAGCATACAGCTTCCTTTCAGGCAAGCAGTTAAAGCTTTGGGATGCTGATGTACTGAAAAAAGATGATTTCACTGATACTGATTCCCCTGTGGCGGTGCTTGATAACGACAGAAACTCTTCAGCTTCAGATGCGTCGGAAACAGGAAGTCTCTATGTTTCGGACAAGCGGCTTATAGTTTCCTGCGGAGAAGATTTCCTCAGGATTAACGAACTTCAGCTTGAAGGAAAGAAGAGAATGAGTGCAGAAGATTTTCTGAGAGGCTACCGGTTCAGTGTTTAATGCTGTATCAAACGATGTTTTTTAGATATCATCAAGACTTAAAACGTCGTTGACAGATTAGGAGGTTTTGTCTATGTACGGTTATTACGGATATCCAATGTACGGATATGATTGGACTTATATACTTGTTCTTATCGGAGCAGTTATAAGTATGCTTGCAAGTTACAATGTCAAAGCTACCTTTGAAAAGTTTGCAAAGGTGCAGTCCTTTTCAGGTCTTACCGGTGCTCAGGCAGCACAGATGATACTTGAAAGAAACGGAATCAACAATGTCAGAATTCAGGGTATAGCCGGAAGTCTGACTGATAACTATGTTCCAAGTAAAAAGATTCTTAATCTCAGTCAGTCAACCATCAACAGTACTTCCATAGCCGCCATAGGTGTTGCAGCCCACGAATGCGGACATGCCATTCAGGATGCAAAGGGCTATCAGCCGCTTGTGCTGACAAGAACCATTTCGCCCATGTGCGCCATTGCCTCCAAGATATCTATTCCTTTGATATTTTTCGGACTTATCGTCAGTATGACACCTCTCATAAAGATCGGTATCATAGCATTTGCCGTCGCTATATCGGTACAGCTTCTGACTCTGCCTGTTGAGTTTGATGCTTCAAAACGTGCAGTTCAGACTCTGGCGGAATACGGCATGGTCACAGACCAGGAGCTTTCGGGCATCAAGTCGGTACTTTCAGCCGCAGCTCTTACTTATGTTGCTGCAGCTGCATCATCAATCTTACAGCTCCTTCGTTTACTTATGATCGTACGTGGAAGGGAAAACAGAAGAAGATAAGCATTTCATATATGGATAATAAAAAACCAAACAATTCTTATAAAAAAACAAAAAACAGTCGTCCCGGCACAGTTAGAAGATCCTCTTCCAAACATCCTCAGGGAACAAATAAAAAGATAAATCCACTTCAGCAAAAGACCGCAGTTACACCGCGGTCTATTGCAATTTCCAGCCTTATAAAGATCCTTGAAGAAAAGCAGTTCTCACACATCATATTGAGAGAACAGCTTCATCAGTATACCAATCTGACAGAGCGTGACAGAGCATTCATTACCCGTCTCGTTGAAGGTACCATCGAGTACACCATTCAGTTGGATTTCATACTCAATAAATACAGCAAAACTCATACCAAGAATATGCATCCTGTCATAAGAACCATTCTTCGCATGGCAGTTTATCAGATACTGTACATGGACAAGGTTCCTGACAGTGCCGCCATCAACGAAGCTGTGTCCTACGTCAAGGCACAGAACGAAGACAAGCTGTTTTATCTTTCCGGATATGTGAACGGTGTTTTACGCTCTATTTCAAGAGAAAAGGAAACTGTATTTGCAGACCTTGCCCACACAGGCAAAACTCCTGCATACATACGTTTGAGTACACCGCTCTGGCTTTATGATTATCTGAGAAAGCTATACGGAAAGGATAGTGCTGAAAAAATGCTTAACTGGTTCCTTGAAGGATCAAAGGAAAACTATGTGCGATTCAAGGACGGTCATTCTGAGGTTATGGATGGTAATATCACCAAAACAAAACTCTTTAAGAGTGGAGAGATAACCATTCAGGATTATGCATCCCAGCAGGTCGGTATAGAAGCTGCTCCTGACAGAAACTCCTATGTCGTTGATGTATGCGCTGCTCCGGGTGGTAAAAGCTGTCATATTGCATCCCTCCTTAACGGAACAGGACATGTGGATTCCAGAGACCTTACAGAAGATAAGGTAAAGCTCATACAGGAAAATATAGACAGATTAAAGCTCACCAATATTACTGCCAGAGCTTTTGATGCCAGAGTAACGGACGATTCACTCATAGACGAAAACGGCAATGGAAAGGCTGACATAGTACTGGCCGATCTTCCATGTTCAGGTCTCGGCATCATCGGCAAAAAACCTGATATCCGTTTCAGTGCCTCTCTTCAGGGCATCACAGAGCTTCAGAAACTTCAGCGCGAGATCCTTGATACTGTAAACCGCTATGTTAAACCAGGCGGAAAGTTCATTTATTCGACATGTACTCTCAGTAAAGAAGAAAATGAAGATAACAGAGACTATATCACATCACTGGGAGGTTTCAGACTTGTAAAAGAGCGTAAATTCCTTCCGGGAGAACCTTCCGACGGATTTTATCTCTGCGTATTTGAAAAAGAACGATGATCAAATAACAGATAGTCATAAAGTTCATATCCCATGCCTTTATGAGATATGGGCTTTATATACGGCCCGGGTATTTATAAGCGGGCATCAAACAAACTCAGTAAGGAACAGAATGAATAATCTTAGAGATCTTGAATTAAAAGATTTGGAAAAGCTTCTGCAGGATATGGGAGAAAAGCCATTCCGTGCGAAGCAGCTATATCAATGGCTTCATGTGAAGCTTGCATCAGGATATGATGAGATGACCAATATCTCCAAATCCTTAAGGGATAAACTTTCAGAGAACTATACCTCTGACCTTCCGGAAGTGGTTGAGATACTGACATCCAAAATTGACGGCACTAAGAAGTTCATACATCGCATGAAGGACGGACATGTCATAGAGTCTGTATGGATGAAGTATCAGCATGGTAACTCAGTGTGTATATCGAGCCAGGTAGGTTGTCGAATGGGATGCAAATTCTGTGCATCCACACTTGACGGTTTGGCAAGAAATCTCACTTCCGGCGAGATGCTTGGTCAGGTCTATCAGATGCAGCGAACCACAGGCGAACGTGTTGACAATATCGTCATCATGGGCTCAGGTGAACCTCTCGACAATTACGATGAGTTCACCCGTTTTATCCGTATGATTTCCGATGAAAACGGCCTCAATATATCAAGACGAAACATTACCGTTTCCACCTGCGGACTTGTACCAAAGATTCGCGAACTTGCAGATGCCAACTATGGCATAACTCTGGCTTTGAGTCTTCATGCGCCAAATGACGAAACAAGAAAAACACTTATGCCTATTGCGAATAAATACTCGCTTTCAGAGATCATGCCTGCAATAGAATATTACTTTGAAAAGACAGGTCGTCGCGTAACCTTCGAGTATTCTGTTGTCGAAGGTGTCAACGACAATAGGGATGAGGCTCAGCAGCTTGTACGTCTCATACGAGGTATGAAGGACAATGGCAGACTTCAGTGCCATGTTAATCTGATTCCTGTAAACCCTATTAAGGAACGCGACTGGAAGAGACCCGATCGTACAAAGATCGAAGCGTTCCAGCACATTCTTGAGAGGAACGGCATAGCAGCAACCATTCGCCGTGAGATGGGCTCAGACATTTCCGGTTCCTGCGGACAGCTTCGCAGAGACTATCTTGAAAATGAAGCTTGATTTAAGGAGTAGATGATGGACTTTTTTGCAAAAACGGATAAGGGCCGCAAAAGACGTGTTAATCAGGATTACGTCTTCGCGACCGGTCAACAGATAGGAGCATTACCCGACCTTTTCCTTCTTGCCGACGGCATGGGCGGACATAAGGCCGGAGATTTCGCTTCACGTTTTGCTGTAGAAGAGTTTAAAAAATATATATCAGAAGATACATCAGAGACGCCGGCCATCCAGCTTATCCAGAACGGTATCTCATCTGTAAATGAACGTCTCTTTATTCTGTCTCAGGAAGATGAGAATCTCAGTGGCATGGGAACAACCTTTGTTACCGCATTTATCGACGGAAACAATCTTACTGTCTCCAATATCGGAGATTCCAGGGCGTATCTCATACATGGTAATACAATCAAACAGATCACAAGGGATCATTCTTACGTTGAGGAGATGATAAGACGCGGATTTATGCGCCGCGGTTCAAAGGAATATCTTGATTCCCGGAATATTATCACCCGTGCTGTAGGCATTGAACCGCATGTTACTGCTGATTTCTTTGAGATCGAGATCACTGAAGGGGACTATCTCCTTATGTGTTCGGACGGACTCACAACCATGGTCGATAATGAATCCATCCGGAATATCATTTGCGAACGAAGTTCTGTATCGGATAAGGTACAGGCACTTATTGATATCGCCAACATAAACGGCGGCAAGGACAACATTGGAATCGTACTTGTAGATCCTTTTGGAGAGGAGGTGGCATCATGATAGTTCAGGAAGGACATATTCTCGATGAACGTTATGTAATCGACTCTCTCATAGGTCAGGGCGGCATGAGCTTCGTATATCGTGCCACAGATAAGAAGATGGGCCGTTCTGTTGCCATCAAGGTGCTGAAGGAAGAGTACTGTGAGGATGAAGACTTCATACACAAGTTCCAGAATGAAGCACAGGCGGCAGCAAAACTCAATCATCCAAACATCGTTGCGGTTTACGATATTGTTGATAATCATAAAGACAAACTTCACTATATAGTTATGGAGCTTGTTGAAGGTATCACTCTGAAAACCTATATACAGCGCAAGGGCCGAATGGATTCAAAAGAAGCCATAGCCATCGCTCTGCAGGTTGTGGGAGGTATCGAGCAGGCTCATAAAAACGGCATTGTCCATCGTGATATCAAACCGCAGAACATGATAGTTTCCGGTGACGGGACTGTTAAGGTAGCTGATTTCGGTATCGCAAGAGCAGCCACACAGCAGACTGTGAACACAACAGTCATGGGTTCTGTACATTACATATCACCTGAACAGGCCCGCTCAGGAAAGTCAGATCAGCGCTCAGATATATACAGCTTTGGATGTACACTATATGAGATGCTCACAGGTAAGGTTCCTTATGATGGCAGCACTTCAGTAGCTGTGGTTTTTGCCCACCTTGAGAATTCTATCCCAAGAGTAAAGGATCTTGTACCTGATGTTTACCCTGCACTTGACGTCATCGTCTTTAAGTGCATGCAGAAGCGCCCCGAAAGACGTTATCAGCATGTGGATGAACTCAGAGAGGATCTTCAGAAGGCTGTAAAGGATCCGAGGGGATCATTCTTTAAAGGAAACATACCAGAGGATCTCAACGAAACAAGGGTATTGTCAGCCTCTGAACTTGAAGACATCAAGGCAATGCAGAAAGATTCGGCAAATAACGGATCTTCATCTGATGATATCGATGAACACAAACTTCTCAATGAACGCACACTTTTGATCTACCGTATCATCTCGATCGTTTGTGTGATTGCAATACTTATCCTTGTATTGGTCATAGGAAAGAGTGTCATCAGTTTCTTCAGACACAGTGATACAACACTTGAAACTACTGTAGCAGCAACAGAGCAGACAGAAACCAGCGAAGTGAGCATTACCATTTCAGCACTTGAGACTCATCTGCAGGGCATCATCGGTCTCACTGTTCAGGAGGCCGAAGAGGAATTGCATGAATACAATGTTCACATTGTTTCTGTAAAAGAAGAGTACTCAGACAGATATAACGAGGGTGTCATCATAAGTTATCCGGACAAAAACTACAGAACCGGAGATACCATTGAAGTAACAGTTTCAAAGGGAGCCGAAACCATCGTATTTTATGACAAGAACGATCCGGCAAGTTTTGATGAACTTCACTCAATAAATATACAGGATCTGGAAAATCAGCTGACTGACAGGGGTGTCAAGTATAAGATTACAGAGACATTCTCCGACACCATCCCTGCCGGATATGTCATCAGCACCAGCAGACCGGATTCATCAGGAACCGACACTCTTGAAATCGTAGTTTCAAAGGGACTCAATGAGAATGCTGTTACCGTTCCGGATCTTAAGGGATACAGTGAGAGTGATGCCTTAACCGCATTATCTCTTCTCGACCTTGTTTCCGGTGATATCACCTACCTTCCCGACAACGCTGTAGAAAAAGGCAATGTCATCGGGCAGTCACTGGCAGCAGGCTCATCCGTTCCAAAGGGAACCTCTGTCAATCTTACTGTTTCAGCCGGTCCTGACGGAGAAGTCAGTGTTAAGTCTGCAGAAAGCGAAAGCTCTACGCGCAGCTCATCTTCTGATGATTCTGCATGGTATGGTTCTATCAACACTGTTGTTCCTATCGGCACAGCACTTGAACCGGGTTCAAGCAGTACGATACTGATTTCCATCAGACTTCGTCAGGATGTCAATGGTGAGGAGCATTACAAGACACTTCAGAGTGCACGTTCCTACGCAGTCGGAACCGAGCTTCAGGTACTGTTCCCGAATATCAAGGGAGAATCAGGAATACCTTACGGTGTGGTTGAAGTAGTGGATGCAAGCACTGATACAGTCATTGCCTCCTATGAATGTGCATTTGCCCCGAACAAATGATGAAACATTCCGGAGTGCCCCAATGCCTGTTATAGCGTTGGTGTCACAGTATTGAGGAGTAGTGATTGCCACTTACATAGTGTAATGTGCTGATAATTTATGATTAATCTATGAGGTAAAAATGCCGTTAAAAGGAAAAATATACAAAGGAATAGGCGGGTTCTACTATGTTCATACTCCGGAAGGTGACTATGAGTGCCGCGCAAAGGGTATCTTCAGAAACAGAAATGAGAAACCCCTTGTGGGCGATGATGCAGAGATAGAGCCTGTACAGGACAGTGAGAAGGAACGCGAGGGGTCTGTCATCAGGATTCTTCCGAGAAAGAACCAGCTTATACGTCCTGAAGTTGCCAATGTTGATCAGGCAGTTGTGGTGTTTGCATTGAGACACCCTGACCCTAATCTGAGTCTTTTGGATCGCTTTCTGATAAACATGGAACAGCGTGACATTCCTGTGGTCATCATTTTTAATAAGGCCGATCTTGTAGACTCCGGCGATGATGATACTGCCGATACAGAGGATGAAGAGATACCTGAGTACAAAAAGAGGAAAAGAGATAAAGCAGCCTTTGTTCCGGAGATTCATTCCGATCATCCGGAACTTATCCCGGGAGTTTACAGAAAAGCCGGATATAAGGTGCTTGAGATCAGCGTGAAAACAGGAGACTGCTACGAAAAAGTCATGGAAGTTCTCCGCGGCAAGACAACCGTTCTTTCCGGGCCGAGCGGCGTAGGGAAATCCTCACTCACAAATCTCATTCATCCTGCAGCCAATATGGAAACCGGAGAACTCAGCAGAAAGATTGAGCGAGGAAAAAACACCACCAGACATTCGGAGTTTTTCTACATCGATGATGACACCTATGTTCTTGACACTCCGGGATTTACCTCTCTTTATATCAACGATATAGAACCCGAACGTCTCATGTACTATTTCCCGGAGTTTGAAGAGTACAGACACGACTGTCGCTTCAAAACATGCATTCATATAGGCGAAAAGGATTGCGCCGTCAAGGATGCCGTAGAAAAAGGGCTTATTTCAAAAGAGCGCTATGAAAGCTACGTTTTACTTTACAATGAACTGAAATCACAAAGGAGATACTGATTTATGAAGAGTTACTTATCACCATCTATTCTGTCTGCCGACTTCGGCAACTTAAGAAACAGCATCATGGCAGCAGAAGAAGCAGGTGCAGAATATATTCACTTTGATATGATGGATGGAACTTTTGTTCCTAATATCTCTTTCGGTGCTCCTATCGTAAAGGCAGTCCGCAAGGATTTAAAGGCATTCTTTGATGTCCATATGATGGTTCAGGAACCTATCAGATATATTGACGATGTGGCAGCAGCCGGAGCAGACGGAATCACTGTTCATCAGGAGGCATGCCTTCACCTTGACCGTACCATCGCAAAGATAAAAGAGACAGGACTGAAGGCCGGCGTTGCATTGAATCCCGCAACTCCTGTAGAAACCCTTTCCTGCATTCTTCCTATGGTGGATCTCGTTCTCATCATGACTGTGAATCCGGGATTCGGCGGACAGAAGTTCATTCCATATACCCTCGACAAAGTTCGCGATCTTCGCCGTATCGCAACAGAAAGAGGTCTTGACCTTACCATCGGTGTAGACGGCGGAGTAACACTCGCCAATATTAAGGAAATAGAAACCGCAGGCGCCAATTTCTTCATTGCAGGTTCAGCCGTATTCAATCCTGTTGATAAGATTGCTGAAAATGTCAAGGCATTTAATGCTCTTCTTAAAGGATAAATCACCTGCCCGTTAATAATACAGCCAATATATAGTTATACTTTAGCAGTACATACTTCATGTCACTTTCTGCTGAAGTATATCTTTATTTTACGGAGAATGTTTTTATTATGAAAAAATTAGCAATCATCAACGACCTCAGCGGTGTTGGCAGAAGCTCCCTTTCCATACAGCTTCCGGTTGTATCCTGCCTCGGAATCACCGCCTGCCCTGTTCCTACTGCCATTTTAAGCAGTCATACAGCATTTAACGAGGTTTCAAAAGTAAACTTCAGCGATCATATGACAGCATACTTTGATGCCTGGGACAAAAATGATTTCAGATTTGACGGAATACTTATAGGGTATCTCGGAGATGAAAACGAGCAGAAAATCATAGAACAGTTTATAGTTAAGCAACGAGAAAAGAATCCTGATGTGAAGGTCATCCTTGACCCTGTTATGGCAGACCACGGCAAACTCTACAGACACATGTCTGACAGGAATATTTCGGCACTTCGTTCCCTTGCAAAACATGCCGACCTGATCTGTCCGAATCTTACAGAAGCTGCATTTTTGGCAGACTATGATTACGAAGGTTTAAGGGAAACATTGGACAGCTGTAACCATGACTCTGCAAAAGCTATAGTTTTCAACGCTTTACTTTCCGCACTTCATCATATCACGAACGGTACTGTGGTCATCACGGGAGTGGAAGACATTTCAGAAAATGATGAAGACTGTCTTTTGAATGTTCTTTCCGAGTCTGACGGAGATGTGCGCTTCATCAGAAATCCGAAAACAGGAAACAACCGTCCGGGAACAGGTGACCTTTTCAGTGCGATCCTTGCTTCAAAGCTTATTAAAGGAACCGAGCCTGAAAATGCATGCCGAACCGCCTCTGTTTTCGTAGGACGTGCAATCAGGCACTCAGAAAACGAACATGTACCGGTTACAGAAGGTGTACAGTTTGAAGATCTGCTTCATCAGCTTTCAGACTAATTAAAACGCGCCGCCCTTGAAAAACCGATGAAATAACGCTATAGTAGTTAGGTGTGTATATTTTCATATATAGTTTTCTGTATGATATATGTAGATTTTTACACATACTTTTATTCAGATAATTTCCGGGAGGAGAGAGGATCTTATGTTAGACATAAAATTTGTCAGAGAGAATCCTGAACTTGTAAAAGAAAATATAAAGAAGAAGTTCCAGGATGAGAAGCTTCCACTGGTTGATGAAGTCATCAAGTACGATGCGGAAGCCAGAAAGTGCCAGCAGGAGGCTGATGACCTTCGTGCAAAGAAGAATGCAACTTCCAAGCAGATTGGCGCACTTATGGCACAGGGTAAGAAGGAAGAGGCTGAGCAGGTCAAGGCTGAGGTATCTCAGTATTCTGACAGACTTAAGGAGCTTGAGGAGTTACAGCCAAAGCTCAATGAAGAAATCACCAAGAGAATGATGGTGATTCCTAACATCATCGATCCATCAGTTCCTATCGGTCCGGATGATACTCACAATGTTGAGAATGAGCGTTTCGGTGAGCCTGTTGTTCCTGCTTTCGACGTTCCTTATCATACAGACATCATGGAGTCTTTTGGCGGTGTTGATATGGATGCTGCAGGACGCGTTGCAGGAAACGGTTTCTACTATCTTGTTGGTGATATCGCACGTCTTCATTCAGCAGTACTCAGCTATGCGCGTGACTTCATGATCAATAGAGGCTTCACTTACGTTATCCCTCCATACATGATTCGTTCAAAGGTTGTTGACGGCGTTATGTCTTTCGCTGAGATGGACGCTATGATGTACAAGATCGAAGGTGA
The DNA here is from genome assembly GCF_900113415.1 of Oribacterium sp. WCC10. GTDB lineage: Bacteria > Bacillota > Clostridia > Lachnospirales > Lachnospiraceae > Oribacterium. The sequence goes on from NZ_FOPH01000013.1 coordinate 64,804, forward strand.
GGATCTTTATCTTATCGGAACATCAGAACACTCAATGATCGGACGTTTCATCGATCAGATCCTTCCTGCTGACACTATGCCGCTTACACTTACATCATATTCACCTTGCTTCCGTAAGGAGAAGGGTTCACATGGTCTCGAGGAGAGAGGTGTTTATCGTATCCACCAGTTCGAGAAGCAGGAGATGATCGTTGTATGTGAGCCTGAAGAGGCTATGGACTGGTACGAGAAACTCTGGAAGAACACTGTTGATTTCTTCCGTTCAATGGATATTCCTGTAAGAACACTTGAGTGCTGCTCTGGAGACCTTGCAGATCTTAAGGTTAAGTCATGTGACGTTGAGGCATGGTCACCTCGTCAGAAGAAGTACTTCGAGGTAGGCTCATGTTCTAACCTTGGCGATGCGCAGGCAAGACGTCTCAAGATACGTATCAAAGGTAAGGACGGCAAGATTCACCTTGCCAACACACTTAACAACACTTGTGTTGCTCCTCCACGTATGCTTATCGCATTCCTTGAGAACCACCTTCAGGCAGACGGTTCTGTTACTATCCCTGAGGTTCTTCAGCCATACATGGGCGGAACAAAGATTCTCACACCTAAGTGGAACTCAATTGAGGGCAAGAAGAACTGATTCTGTTTTAAATCACCGTATTTATAGCAGAGGATTTTTGCATTCCCCGGCATTTTATTGATATTTATGAAAACACTGATTATATCAGTGTTTCCTCAGAGCCTCCGGCGTCGGGGCACGGATTTTCAAAGGAATTTGATGCTTCGCATCGAAAATCCGGCCAGAGAAACGCTTTAATCAGCGTTTCCCTAATTTTCCATAGAGCATAATATCAAAACAGCCTTGTCGCTGATCTGCACTCTTTACTGATGCAGGTTGGATTCAAGGCTGTTTTTTTACACTGATTCCTCTGTTTGTCTGTCATACCACATATGATGACGTGAGTGTCAAAAGAATTTTCCACTCACTGATTAGTGCCAACGCACACATTCGTGTGCAATGTGCTGCTGATATGATTTTTTCGTCTTTAATTCTTTCAAAATCCCGCTAACCTTAACAGCATCTTCAAAAAACGTTCAAAATTTCATAGATTGTATAATCATTATCAATAGCCTATAATTGTACTACAAAACAAGGAAAGTAGGATTATAATTGGAACCACTGATAAAAGTGCGGGATCTGTATAAAATCTTTAATATAGGATTGAATGCCGTCCCGGCTCTGAATGGAGTTTCTTTTGATATATATAAGGGTGAGTTTATCGCCATCGTCGGCACATCCGGATCCGGCAAATCCACCTGTCTCAATATGCTTGCAGGACTCGAAGCTCCCAGCAAAGGCATCATTCAGATCGCTAATAAGCGAATCGATCGAATGAATGAAGCTCAGCTTGTAGCATTCCGTAGGCAAAATGTCGGTTTTATCTTTCAAAGCTACAATCTTATTCCATCCATGAATGCCCTGGAAAATGTTGCCATGCCTCTCATGTTCAGAGGTGTGGACTATAAAGAGCGCACAAAAGCGGCTAAACATTATATGGAACTCATGGGGATAGGAGACCAGTGCTTACATATGCCGAATCAGATGTCCGGTGGACAACAGCAGCGAGTCGGTATCGCGAGAGCTTTGGTCATTGACCCAAAGATCATCTTTGCAGACGAGCCAACCGGAAATCTTGACTCACACACCACAGATGATGTTCTCACACTTATGAAAAAGATTGTGTCGGAAGAGCATCGTACACTGATAATGGTAACTCACGATCCCCACATCGCTTCATGGGCCGACAGGCAGATACGTGTAGTCGACGGTCACGTAGTAGAAACGGTGATCAACAATGAAAGTCCCATCGAGATGGAAATCCTGAAAGAGAATGGTGAACCGCCATTCTGTGAAGTAAAAAAGGCCGATTAGGGAACGCCTGTTATATAAGTATTCCATCAGATATCAACCTGAATATAGTACAAAAGAATGTTCCCTGAACATTCGGAGGCAGTATGAAAAAATATAGTTATTTCTGTACAATCAATATCCAAAAGCAGACAAGAAGCATGCTCATCAGCTTCTTTTTCTTTATAGCAGCTTTAGTCATATTCGCACCAAAAAAGACTTTTGCTTCTTATGTAGACACCAATCTCAACACCTTTGTACATGATGCCGATCCCACGCCTGAAGGTATGGTGGGACAGGATATGCAGCTTACTGTACGAATCGGATATAACGGCGTAAATGGTCTCTACAATCCTGATTCCGAAGAAATCAATAACGTCAGAGTCCGTCTGTCTCAAGACCAGAATCTGGTTAATACAAACGGTATCGTTCCAAATGCCAAAAGTTCCAATCCATATGATGAGGATGAGGAATCCTCTGAGTCTGAAGCCTATAACGAAGGCTATCAGGCCGGAATGTCTCGTGCCTACAATGCTTCCCTTGGTCTTACATATCCTGTAGACGGAGGTAAATATCCTCTTGAGATCAATTCATCAACCATGACTCAGGAGAAAAAACTTGGCACACTGAAAAAAGGGGAATATAAGGAAATTACCTTCAATGTTCATATCCGAAGTGATATAACCGCAGGATACTATGCTGTACCCATCTCCATTTTCTATGATGTTCCATATAACTCATCCGGGTCATACGGAAGCTTAAACAGAGCCGAATTCATAAACATTGCCGTACTGTCTCAGGGCGATGTGTCCAACCCTGCCACAACAGAAAAGCAGGCAGCATTCGTAGTGGGGGAGAACCAGACCACACCTGCTGCAAACTATCCGGGCAACCTGAATTTCTCTGTGGATTTCCGTAATCAAACAAACCGTACCTTATATGATGTAACGGTCCATATGGAGAATTCTCTAGGAGATAATGCCGAGGTTCAGAATACAGCACTTGCAAAGACAGCAGCATCAAAACAGTTCCCTTTTGAGATAAGCAAGTCGAACTATGATCAGAACTTCACTTCTGTTGCACCGGATGAAACAGTAAGTCCATCTTACTCCATGGCAATAAAACGAAATGCCGCCAGCGGCTACTATCCGATATCCTACACAGTAACCTACAAGAGCACACCGGATGCAACGCTGCAGTCCAGGGAAACTCATGTATTTTATGTGAACATCAACAACCAGACCATGAATGACACAGAGGACTCCGATTCTACGAGAGAGTTCAATGCAAATGACCGTACAAAAGCACGTCTCGTTGTCGGATCATACCGGACAGAACCTGCCGAAGTTTATGCCGGTCAGGCTTTCAGACTGGTGGTTGAAATAAAGAATGCCAGCACAGATATAAATGCAAGCAACATTCTGCTCACCCTTGATTCCGAAAAAGTCGATAATTCCAATGTTTTCTCAACTGAAAACGGTGCCAATTCAACAGTTATCAACGCACTTGCAGCAGGTGAATCAAAGGAAGTAACCTGGCCGATGATAGCATCTGCCGGAGTGGACCCACGATCCTACGGTCTGATCATTAACGAAAAGTATGATTCACCGGAGTTTAAAAATGCCGAAGAAAAGATCACTCTGGATGTGCCTGTAAGGCAGATTGCCCGACTTTCCTGTACCGGTTTCGATATCACCCCTAATCCTGTGGAAGCAGGCGGAGAATCCAATGTCATGTTTAATATAAACAATACCGGCAAAGTCATTCTTTACAATGTCACTGTAGATTTTTCAGCAGATTCCATTCAGGGAACAAGTACCTACGTCGGAAACATTAAGCCCGGTGATTCAGGTTCCGTTGATGCCATGGTTCAGGGTATCAGCCCTACGATGGATGACGGTAGCATCAATGTAACCATAACCTACGAAGACATAAACGGAGAGCAGCAGACCCAGGAGGAAACCATCAATCTCATTGTCATTGAACCGATTGAGGATGACTCCGACTATATTGGCGATGACATGAATGAACAGGAACCGACTCTTTTCGATAAGCTGAAGATTCCAGTTGCCGTCGTACTGATTGCTGCAGCTATAGGCGGAACCTCATTTGTCATCGTAAAGAAGAAAAAGAACAAAAAGAAGCAGGAACAGGATATAGATGAAACTATCTGATTTATTTAAGCTGGCGGTCAGTAATCTGAGAAGACGCAAAACCAGAACCTTACTAACCGTGCTCGGCGTTGTCATCGGAACTGCTTCCATCGTTGTCATGGTGAGCCTTGGTCTCGGAATGAGCCAGATGATGCTTCAGTCCTTTCAGGATGAAGGCTCTCTCACCATGATACGTGTGTACGAAAGCTATGACCGTGGTGACAGTGGAAAAGCAAAAGACAAGCAGAAAACCGAACTCACAGATGACAATATCGCCATGTTCGGTACCATTGACCACGTTGTCGCAGTCAGTCCGTCCCTTGAAGTCAATGTTTCAGCTAAATGTAACGGCTATGAAGGCGGTTTCACCATATGCGGGGTATCCCAGTATTATCTTTCACAGTTAAAGCTTAGAGAAGGCGGCAAAATCCCCGGGCATGACCAGAATGAGTTAAGCCTCGTATACGGAAATCAGATCCTGTACAATAGCTTTTACAAGCCTTCCAATTACGATACATATACTGTAAATCCGGACAAGGATACTATCTTTATTACTTTTCCGACGTCATCCTACAGTGAAAAACCGACTAAAACCGATTCTGAAAGCAGCAAACCGAAAGAACCCAAGAAATATGTCATTCCTGCAAGCGGAATAATTGCAGGTGGTGAAAACGACTGGTCTTCCTACAGTTACAATGTCTATGCGGATCTTGATACGTTTAAACGTTTCCTGCGAAAGCTTTATAAAAAAGCTCTTGTGCCTGATCCGAGAACACGAAAGAACGGCAAAGCCTACAATTATTACGTTTACGATGCCGCCTACGTTTTCGTTGATGACATGGATAATGTTCAGACAGTTCAGGAACAGATATCAAACCTGGGTTTCAATGTCAGTTCCAATATGGAATGGCTTCAGTCTGCTCAGGAACAGCTAGGAATGGTTCAGATGGTTCTCGGTGGTATAGGCGGAGTTTCTCTTTTGGTTGCCGCAATCGGCATCATGAACACCATGATGATGTCCATTTACGAAAGAACCAAAGAGATAGGTGTAATGAAGGTTCTCGGATGTGATATGTCCGATATCAGAAACATGTTTCTCTTTGAATCCGGTATCATCGGTTTCCTTGGTGGCATAGCAGGCATCATTGTAAGCTACATCATCTCTTTCGTGATTAATTTCTTTACGTCCTCGGGAGGCGATGACACTATGTCAATGTTCTTCGGATACGGTGAAGGAGGTTCACTTTCCTTTATACCTGTATGGCTTGCCGCATTTGCCATAGTCTTCGCCATAGCTGTAGGTTCCCTTGCCGGATATGTACCCGCTGTGAGAGCCATGAAGCTAAGCCCTCTGGCTGCTATCAGAAACGAATAAAATCACATTCATTCCCGGAACAGCATCCTTGTATGTTGTTCCGGGAATATCTGTTATTCTCGATTGTCACATATAGATATATTGTTTAAAAATATCTTAAATGCTATAATCTCAAATCATATTATTCAATTTTTCGATAATTGCGGGGAAATTGTGTCCTTCCCTCAGTGTAAGAGCTGTTGCTTTTTATCAGCCGCATGACGTCGAAACATTGAACAGAACAATCTATAATGCTGAGAAGAATGTCAGACAGATTCATACGCTGACGTTCAAGAATAGGGGAGTAAAATTATGATCAAAGTAGCAAAGTTTGGTGGTAGTTCCTGTGCATCTGCAGAACAGTTTGAGAAGGTAAAGAATATCATTCTTGCCGATAAAACAAGACACTATATCATAGTATCTGCTCCGGGAAAAAGAAACTCTCAGGACACCAAAGTAACCGATATGCTGTATCAGCTTTACAATGCAGCTTCTTCTGAGCAGAATTTCAATCCTATTCTTGCAAAGATCAAGACCCGTTATCAGGAGATCATCGATGGTCTCGGCCTCAAGCTCAGCCTTGACGAGGACTTTGACAAGATCGCCCATGACCTTCTGGATGGTGCAGGAAAGGATTATGCAGCATCCCGCGGTGAGTACCTTAACGGTAAGCTCATGGCAGCATATCTCGGATTTACATTTATTGACTCCGCTTCATGTTTCGTATTCAACAAGGACAGAAGCTGTAATTTCGAAAAGACCGAGGCTGCTATACATGAAGCTCTTACAGATGTTGATTATGCTGTATTTCCCGGCTTCTATGGTGCCAACGAGGATGGAGATATCGTAACATTCAGTCGTGGCGGTTCAGATGTGACAGGTTCTCTTATCGCAGCAGCAGAGCATGTTGATCTCTATGAGAACTGGACCGATGTATCCGGATTCCTTGTAGCTGATCCCCGTATCGTAAAGAATCCCGAGGTTATCGACTACATCACATATCGTGAGCTTCGCGAGCTCAGCTATATGGGTGCCGGAGTTCTTCATGAGGATGCTATATTCCCTGTACGTAAAGAAGGCATTCCTATCCAGATAAAGAACACAAACCGCCCTGATGATCACGGCACACTGATCGTTCAGGATACCCTTAAGAAGCCTCGTTTTGTTATCACAGGTGTCAGCGGAAAGAAAGATTTCTGTGCTCTCAACATTGAAAAGGCCATGATGAATGCAGAGATCGGTTTCGGACGTAAGGTTCTCAGTGTTCTGGAGGATAATCATATTTCTTTTGAGCATCTGCCATCAGGTATCGACACCATGACTCTTGTTATCCATCAGGAAGAGCTTGAATGCTGCGAACAGAAGGTTCTCAACGGAATCCAGCGTGCGGTAAATCCTGATCTCATCGAACTTGAGTCAGACATCGCTCTTGTTGCTGTAGTTGGACGTGGAATGAAGTCTTCACGAGGTGTTGCAGGAAGAATCTTCTCTGCTCTTGCACACGAGTATATCAATATCAAGATGATCGATCAGGGTTCAAGTGAGTACAACATCATCATCGGAGTCAGAAACGAAGACTTTGAGAAAGCTATAAAGGCAATCTACAATATGTTTGTATTAAGCGCCTCCAACTGATCGGAGATCCGGTTAATACGCATCCGGCCAGGGAACTGCTTTAATCATTGTTTCCCTAATATTTCACCTCCTGTATCGGATACGGTACAGAAAGTATGAACATCATAAAATCCAGTCGTCAGAGACTAATTGATATTGCCACCCCCAAGCAGGACACAAAGTATAAAACCTGCCTGGGGGTATTTCCTTGTCCAAAATAGTAAGATAAAACGACAGATCCGGTTCTGAAAGTGGGCTCATTTACACTTTTGCTCTTTTTTTCATCACTTTTTCCGAAGTATAATTACAATAGATTTGAAGATATAGGCATTATATGTTATATTGCTTTTCCGACAGTAGATGTCATGTGAGCGGAACGACTACGTTATTCGTGTCCGGTCGGGTCATAATATAAGATGTAGCATGACATATATCAGGATATTCACATATATCAGTATAGTTTCATAGTGAACTTCTATGAGGAAGGAAACAGTAAATAATTGAAAATATATATAATCGGCGGCGGGGCAGCCGGTATGCTCGCAGCAATAGCCGCAAAGGAATCAAATCCGGATGCCGAAGTGCATCTCATAGAAAAAAATGATAAGCTCGGCAAAAAAATATTTATCACCGGAAAGGGTCGCGGAAATATGACGAACTCTCTTTATATCGATGAGTTCTTCAAGAACTATGTTACCAATCCAAGGTTTCTGTATTCCGCACTCTATGATTTCACCAATCAGGATATAATCGACCTGCTTGAGAAAAACGGATGCAATACCAAGACAGAACGAGGTGGACGAGTATTCCCTGTATCGGATCATGCATACAGCATAACAGATGCATTGAAACACTATATAAAGAAGCTCGGTGTAGAGATACACTACAAGACAGAGGTACGCGGCATACGCTATAAGAACGGTTCCGTATGCGGTATAGACACCTGTTACGGAAACTATACTGCAGACCGTATCATCGTTGCCACCGGAGGACTTTCATATCCGTCCACCGGCTCAACAGGTGACGGTTACAGATTCGCGAAGGAGGCCGGTATGACGGTTACCGAAACTTATCCTTCTCTAGTCTGCCTCAATGTCCATGAAAATGATATATATCGTTTAAAGGGTCTCACTTTAAAGAATATAAAAATAAACATAACAGATGACGACGGAAAGAGTTATTATAAAGACTTCGGAGATATGGACTTCATCGAAGAGGGGCTCAGAGGTCCGGTCATCATCTCTGCTTCGGCAGTCATCACAAAATATCTCAATGCTTCTGACCACAGTAAGCGAAAGATACTCACAGTCCATATCGACCTGAAACCCGCATTGACCGATGAGCAGCTTGACGAGAGAATACTTCGTGATTTTAAGGAGTTCCGAAATAAAGAACTCAGAAATGCTTTTTCCAACCTGCTTCCGTCACAGCTTATCCCTGCATTTATCGCAAGACTTGAACGCCGTGGTGTAGATATCAACAAGAAAGTCACTGAAGTGGATCGTAATGCCCGTAAACAGATTCTCTCACTTTTGAGAGATTTTGAATTCACCATCAGCGGCACAGGAAGCTTCAAGGAAGCCATAGTCACTCAGGGCGGCGTATCCGTAAAGGATATCAATCCAAAGACCATGGAATCAAAAAAGGTCTCAGGTCTTTATTTTGCCGGTGAAGTTATAGATGTAGACGGATATACAGGGGGCTTCAACATGCAGATGGCCTTCTCAACAGGACATCTCGCCGGACTCTCAGCGGCACAGGAATAAACATTATCATAAAGAAGGGAACATTACCCTCAGTATAATAATAAACATAAGAAAGAGGTCATCATGCCATATAGTATTGCTATAGACGGTCCTGCAGGCGCAGGAAAATCAACCATTGCAAAAGCAGTTTCAAAGGAACTCGGTTATGTTTACATCGACACGGGTGCCATGTACCGTACAGTCGGACTTTACTGCATGGACAACAGCATCCCTGTTGAAGATGAATCCAAAGTTGTAGAGAAAATAAAAGATATAGACATTTCCATAGCCTATGATGAACAGGGCGTTCAGCAGGTTTTCCTTAACGGTGATAATGTCAGCACAAGGATACGTACTCAGGAGGTTGGCGCTGCGGCATCCACTGTTTCCCAATACCAGCCTGTAAGAGATAAACTTGTGAGCCTCCAGCAGAAACTTGCCTCCACAACTTCAGTAGTCATGGATGGAAGAGATATAGGCTCAAAGGTTCTCCCCAATGCGGACACAAAGATATATCTTACTGCATCAGTTAAGGAGCGCGCCAGAAGACGTGCCAATGAGCTTAAGGAAAAGGGTATCGACTGCGATATAAATGAAGTCGAAAAGGAAATCGAAGAACGTGACTATAGAGATATGCACAGAGCCAATTCGCCTCTTATACAGGTTCCTGATGCTGTTCTTGTGGACAGCTCTGACCTCACTATAGATGAGACTATAGACGCAATTCTCGACATTGCAATGAAAAGGAATTAACTACTGACATGAATGTAACACTTGCTAAAACAGCCGGTTTTTGTTTCGGCGTTCAACGTGCTGTTGATACGGTATACGAGATAATAGACCGTGAAAACAAAAAGCCGGAAGAGGAAAGAAAACAGATCTACACATATGGACCTATAGTTCATAACGAGAATGTAATAGAAAAAATTTCTTCCTATAATGTCAAGATATTAAACAGTGAAGAAGAATTACGGGCTCTCAGGGATGGCATAGTCATCATACGTGCACACGGAGTGGGCAGAAATATATATAAGATTCTGAAGGAAAGAAATATTGAGACCATCGATGCTTCCTGTCCTTTCGTCCAAAAGATACAGAAACTAGCCTATAAGCATACATTCGAAAAAGAAAAGGTCTTCATCATCGGAAATCCTGCTCATCCTGAGATAGTTGGCATCATCGGATGGGCAGATGGTGATATTTCAGCCATTCCGGACATTGAATCCGCAGAAAATCTACCCGACGGTAACGGTCAGAAGGTAGTTGTTCTAGCTCAAACAACATTCAATGCAGACAAATTTAAACTAATTATTGATATTTTGAAAAAAAAGTTTTATGATGTTAATGCTATTAATACGATTTGTAACGCGACTTTCGAGAGACAGTCAGAAGCAAAGGAACTTGCAAGACATTCCGATGCTATGATCGTCATTGGAGGAAGCAGTTCATCCAACACGAAAAAGTTATATGAGATTTGCAAAGACCAGTGTCCAGTTACCCAGTTGATACAGACGGTTCACGATCTTAACTTTAGTTACGATGGCGCGATTCAAAACGTAGGTATTACAGCTGGGGCAAGCACCCCGAAAGAAATTATTGAGGAGGTTCAAAATTATGTCAGAAATGAGTTTTGAACAGATGCTTGACGCATCATTAAAATCTATTCATGCAGGGGAGATTGTTACTGGTAAGGTTATTAGTGTTAAGCCTGACGAGATTGCACTCAACATTGGGTACAAATCAGACGGTATTATGACAAGAAGCGATTACAGCGCAGACAATACATTAGACCTCACCACAGTAGTCAATGTCGGCGACGAAATTGAGTGCAAGGTAAAGAAAGTCAATGACGGTGAAGGCCAGGTAGCTCTTTCTCACAGAGAGGCAATTGCATCTAAGGCATCAGAGGAGCTTAAGGAGGCTTTCGAGAACCAGACAGTTCTTACAGGTAAGGTTGTTCAGGTTGTTAAGGGTGGTCTTAATGTAGAAGTTGATGGTGCAAGAGTATTCATTCCTGCATCACTTGTATCAGATACATTCGAGAGAGATCTTACTAAGTATCAGGGACAGGATGTTCAGTTCGTTATCACCGAGTTCAATCCTATGAAGCGTAGAGTTATCGGTGACAGAAAGCAGCTCATGACTGCAACAAAGAAGGAGCAGCATGATAAGCTTTTCTCAGAGCTTCACGTTGGTGATGTTCGTACCGGTGTCGTTAAGAACCTTACAGATTTCGGTGCATTCATCGATCTTGGTGGTGCTGACGGTCTCCTTCACATCTCAGAGATGTCATGGGGCAGAATTGAGAATCCTAAGAAGATCTTCAAGCCGGGTCAGGAAGTTACTGCACTTGTTAAGGAGATCAACGGTGAGAGAATTGCTCTTACACGTAAGTTCCCGGATGAGAATCCTTGGAAGGATGCAGAGGTTAAGTTCGCTGTTGGTACTACTGTAAAGGGTACTGTAGCACGTATGACTGACTTCGGTGCATTCGTAGAGCTTGAGAAGGGCATCGATGCACTTCTTCATGTTTCTCAGATCTCTAAGGAGCATGTAAACAAGCCATCTGATGTTCTTACAGTAGGTCAGGATATCGAGGCTAAGATCGTTGACCTTGACGTTGACAATCACAAGATTTCACTCAGCATGAAGGCACTTCTTCCTGATGCTGATGAGAACGCTGATGTAGCTGACGTAGATATCAACGCAGTTGCAGATGCAGAGTAATTGATTAGATCGATAGAGTCGGACTTCAAGCCCGACTCTATTTTTTTATTAATATCGCAGGAATAAACCGGTACAATTCTATAGAGACTTTAATCAGGAGAATAAAATGGGTGTAGAAATAGAACGAAAATTTCTGGTCAGGGAGCTTCCTCATGATCTTTCTGTATATCCGGTTAGATTATTGGAACAGGCATATCTTAACTTCACACCAACAGTTCGTATAAGACATGATCAAAGCGCTGCCCTGGATAAATATGAGCTTACATACAAAGGTAAAGGTGATTTTTCACATGAAGAGTACAATCTGCCTCTTGACAAGGATTCATATGAGCACCTGCTTGAAAAGCACGATGGGACCATCATAAGGAAAAAGCGCTATATGATTCCTGTAGGTAAATACACTGCAGAACTTGATATATTCGAAGGCGCACTCGATGGATACCGGCTTGTTGAAGTCGAGTTTGATTCAGTCGAAGAGGAAATGGCATTTATTCCACCGCCCTGGTTCGGAGATGATGTAACAGCCGGTGGTGAATACAGCAATGCAAGACTGGCCAGAGGCATTTTGCCTGTTCAAAAATCCTTGCGATAAAAGAAAGTACGTGTTATACTTTTTTACCGAACGTGTTTACGCACGGGAGAAGTATGCGCATTTCCCCTGTGGGTTACATATAAAAATTAAGAAACGATAAGTTTTGGAGGTACTCTTAATGAGCGTTAAAGTTGAAAATCTTGAAAAGAATATGGCCAAGTTGACCGTAGAGGTAGAGAATGAGAAGTTCTTAAAGGCCATTGATACAGCATATAACAAGAACAAGAGCCGTTTCAATCTTCCGGGTTTCCGTAAGGGACATGCACCAAAGGCAATGATCGAGAAGATGTATGGCGCACAGGTATTCTTCGAGGATGCTCTCAATGTTATTCTTGATGAGACATATCCTGAGGCTGCCAAGGAGTCAGGTCTTGAGATCGTTTCACGTCCTGAGATCGGTGTTGACCAGATCGGCACAGACAAGAACCTTATCTACACAGCAACTGTAGCTGTAAAGCCTGAAGTTACACTTGGCGAGTACAAGGGTGTAACAGTAGAAAAGGCTGATACAACAGTATCTGCCAAGGAAGTAAACGAGAGACTTAAGCAGGAGCTCGAGAAGAACGCCCGCGTTATCGATGTTGACCGCGCAATCAAGAAGAACGATATCGCAACAATCGACTTCGTTGGATCTGTAGATGGCAAGGAGTTCGAAGGCGGAAAGGGTGAGGATTATCCTCTTACAATCGGTTCCGGAACATTTATCCCTGGTTTCGAGGATCAGCTCATCGGTCACAAGGCCGGCGAGACTGTTGATGTAAATGTAACATTCCCTGAGGAGTACGGTGCAAAGGATCTTGCAGGCAAGGCAGCTCTTTTCAAGGTAGCCATCAAGTTCGTTAAGGAGAAGCAGGTTCCTGCAGCTGATGATGAGTTCGCATCAGAGGTTTCAGAGTTCGAAACTCTTGATGAGTACAAGAAGGACCTTAAGAAGACTCTTAAGGAGGCTAAGGAGAAGTCAGCCACAACAGCAAATGAGAACAGCGTTATCGCTAAGGTTGTTGAGAACGCTACTGTAGAGATTCCACAGCCTATGATCGATGCACAGCTTGATAACATGGTATATGATTATCAGATGAGACTTCAGCAGCAGGGCATTCCTATGGATCAGTACCTCAAGATCACAGGACAGACTGTTAACGACATCAGAGAGCAGATGAAGCCAAATGCTGAGAGAAACATCAAGACATCTCTTGTTATTGAGGCTGTTATGAAGGCTGAGAACATCACTGTATCAGACGAGCGTGTTGAAGAAGAGTTCAAGAAGATCGCTGAGCAGTATAAGATGGAGTACGCTGATCTCATGAAGAATGTTTCTGATTCTCAGAAGGAGAGCATGAAGAAGGATCTTGGATTCCAGGAGACTGTAGATTTCCTAGTTTCAGAGGCAAACCTTGTAAAGCCTGAGAAGAAGTCCAAGAAGGCTGAGAAGGAAGAGGAAGAGACATCTGAGAACTAATTAACATAGTTCACTTATACTTATATGTATTAATCAACGGGCGATGCAGTTAGTTTTATCTGCACCGCTCGTTTTATATCTGATATAAGTCTGCTCCGGCAAAGTCAAGTGATTCATTACCAGCTTTGATACTTGCTTATATTAATGTTTTGTGTGAATCTTAAAGCCTTTTTCACGGCTCAGGTTTCACATACCACGTACATAGTGAAGTACCACTTTATTGTTTTCATTTTCAGAAAATAGTACAATATTCCACAATGGAGGATGAAATATGAACTTTAGTGATATTACAACAATTCCTTATGTTATTCAGTCAACATCAAGAGGCGAGCGTTCTTACGATATTTTTTCAAGGCTTTTAAACGAGCGTATTGTTTTCCTTGGAGACGAGGTTAATCACGATACTGCCTCTTTAGTAGTTGCGCAGCTTTTATTCCTTGAGTCAGAGGATCCTGATAAGGATATCAGTCTCTACATCAACAGCCCTGGCGGGGTCATCACTGACGGTATGGCCATTTATGATACCATGCAGTATATCAAGTGTGATGTATCAACCATTTGTGTGGGTATGGCCGCATCCATGGGTGCGTTTCTTCTTGCCGGCGGAACAAAGGGCAAGCGTATGATTCTTCCTAATGCAGAGGTCATGATTCATCAGCCTTCAGGTGGAGCTCAGGGTCAGGCTACCGAGATTCAGATAACAGCAGAGTGGATCTTACGCACAAAGAAGCATATGGCTGAGATTCTTGCAGCAAACTGTGGTCAGCCTTTCGAAAAAGTTATGGCCGATACCGAGCGTGATCACTGGATGACAGCAGAGCAGGCTCTTGAGTACGGTATCGTAGATCATATCTTCAAGTCACGTGACCAGGGTCTAGCAAGCAAAAAAGATTGATTATCCTGAAACTATTTAGGAATATATGAGGTATATATATGGCTATGAAACCAGAAGACAAAATCCGCTGTTCTTTTTGCGGAAAGTCTGCCAAGCAGGTTCATAAATTAATTGCCGGTTTAAACAACACCTATATCTGTGATGAATGTGTTGATTTATGCCAGGAGATTCTCGACGAGGAAAACGGCTCAGAAGAGACAACTACAGATACATCTGATATCCGCCTTCTGAAGCCAAAGGAGATCAAGGAATTCCTCGACGAATTTGTTATCGGTCAGGATGAGGCAAAGAAAGTTCTTTCTGTTGCCGTCTATAACCATTACAAGAGAATCACTTCCAAGATCAAAGACATCGATGTACAGAAGTCAAACATTCTCATGATCGGACCTACAGGTACAGGTAAGACTTATCTCGCGCAGACACTTGCCAAAATTCTGGGTGTTCCTTTTGCGATTGCAGATGCTACAGCGCTCACTGAAGCCGGCTATGTCGGAGAAGATGTTGAAAACATTCTTTTGAAGCTTATACAGGCTGCCGATTATGACATAAAGCGTGCAGAGATAGGTATCATCTACATCGATGAGATCGATAAGATCACAAAGAAATCAGAGAACGTTTCCATAACAAGAGATGTTTCCGGAGAAGGCGTACAGCAGGCGCTCTTAAAGATTCTTGAGGGTACTGTTGCATCTGTCCCTCCTCAGGGCGGAAGAAAACACCCTCAGCAGGAACTTATACAGATTGACACCACCAATATCCTCTTTATCTGTGGAGGTGCCTTTGATGGTCTGGAGCATATCATTGAGAAGCGTATAGCATCCGGATCCATTGGTTTTGGTGCGGAGATTGTTGAGAAGAACAAAGAGAACTATGATGATGTCCTTAAGGAGGTTCAGCCTGAGGATCTCGTTAAGTTCGGTCTTATCCCTGAGTTTATCGGAAGAGTTCCTGTGGATGTAACATTACAGTCACACGATGTGGATACTCTCAAGCAGATTCTTACAACTCCAAAAAATGCACTTATCAAGCAGTATCAGAAGCTCTTCGAGATCGACGGTGTTAACCTTGAGTTCACAGAGGACGCTGTTACAGCCATTGCCCAGAAGGCCGTTGCAAGAAAAACAGGTGCAAGAGGTCTGAGATCCATCATGGAAGATATGATGACAGATATCATGTATGAGATTCCATCCGAACCGGATATTTCAGTCGTAGAAATCACAGAGAATGTGGTTAATAATAGCGCCGAGCCGGTTGTAACACATAAGGATGAAGAAGCTCTCAAGTCATCAATCGCACATAACGGTTCTCCATTCTTTGACAAAGATGAGGATCAGTCAGCCTGATAACTGACTGTTTCATAAAGGAGTATACATTGAAAATAGTATCAGTTAATCTCGAGCAGGTACTGGGAGTCAAATCAGAACTTCCTTCAACCGGAAAGCCTGAGTTTGTCATGGCCGGCAGATCAAATGTTGGTAAGTCATCATTTATCAATGCATTTGTAAACCGCCGCAATTACGCACGTACCAGTTCCACTCCGGGAAAAACAAGAACTATCAACTTTTATAACATCAACGACAGCTTTTATCTTGTTGACCTACCGGGCTACGGATATGCTTCTACGGGAGCCGTAGAGCAGGAGAAGTGGGGACGCATGATCAACAAGTATCTCGAGACCTCAGAGGATATAGAAGAGGTTATACAATTTGTTGATATACGTCATGAGCCATCAAAGCAGGATATGCAGATGTTTGACTTCATCAAGCAGACAACTGGTTTTGAACCTATAGTTATCCTTACAAAGGTAGATAAGATCAAACGATCACAGGTCAAAAAGCAGGTCGCGGATATACGGAAATGCCTCAATGCAACACAAAATTGTGTCATGATTCCATTTTCATCATCCACAAAGCAGGGCTTGCCTGAGATATATGCCATCATAGATGATATCATTGAAACTCCGGACAAACCGGAAAGCTGATGCATCATCGGCATATTCGCACACTATATCATTCTGAGGAAAAACGATTTATCCGATGTTTCTTCAGAGCCTCAACATAGTGGCAATATAATTATGGATTTTGATACATAGTACCAGAATCCGACAAGGGATACGTTTCAATCACAGTTTCCCGTATTATACACATATAACGACACTGTTATTTCCACATAAAATGACGTGAATGTCAAAAGTATCTGTCACTCACGGATTAGCGCCAAAGCACAACATTCGTGTGCAATGAGCTGCTCAAAAAATTACTTTTATATTTTCGCTTGACAGTATGAATTGTCAGTGATAAAATTTCAAGGTCGTTTAAGACACAGGAAAGTAGGTATCCACCTCACCTCGGCAGTACGATACTGACCCGGGTTCATATTTGATTATTACTTCGTGTATTTTCATTATGGTGGATTTGGCTTACAATCCACCATATTTTTGTATGTACAGATGCAACATGGAGAGGAGTTTATGGCTATTAAGAAAAACGCAGACATCGAAATCAATGAACAGATCAGAGACAAAGAGGTAAGAGTAATTGGAGCAAACGGAGATCAGTTAGGTGTTATGTCCTCCAAGGATGCTTACATGATGGCTAAGGAAGCAGATCTTGACCTTATCAAGATTGCAGCCAATGCAACGCCACCGGTTGTTAAGATTGCCGATTTCGGTAAGTATCGTTATGAGATGATGCGCAAAGAAAAAGAGGCCAAGAAGAACCAGCACGTAACCGAGATCAAAGAGATCCGTATGACACCTAATATCGACACCAATGATCTCAACACAAAGTTATCTGCTGCAAGAAAATTCCTTGAGAAGGGCAATAAAGTAAAGATTGCCCTCAGATTCAGAGGCCGTGAGATGTCACGTATGAATCAGTCCAAGTATATTCTGGACGAGTTTGCAGAGAAGTTAAAGGATATTGCCATCCTTGACAAGCCTGCAAAGATCGAAGGCAGAAATATGGCGATTGTTATAAGTCCTAAAAAGTAAATTCACAGGAGGCTAATATGGCACAGTTAAAGCTTAAGACAAAGAAAGCCGCTGCTAAGCGCTTTAAAGTTACCGGTACTGGTAAGCTCGTAAGAAACAAGGCTTACAAGTCTCACATTCTTACAAAGAAGACAACTAAGCGTAAGAGAGGTCTTCGTAAGGACACTGTTGTTGATGCAACAAACGTAAAGACAATGAAGAAGATTCTTCCATATCTTTAATTTGTAGGCTTTAGAGGAGGAAATTAAAATGAGAATTAAGGGCGGATTAAACGCTAAGAAGAAGCATAATAGAGTACTCAAGCTTGCTAAGGGCTACAGAGGATCTCGTTCAAAGCACTATAGAGTAGCTAAGCAGAGCGTAATGAGAGCTCTCACAGAGTCATACAGAGGACGTAAGGAGAGAAAGAGACAGTTCAGAACTCTTTGGATCGCTCGTATCAACGCTGCAGCAAGACTTAACGGTCTTTCATACAGCAAGTTCATGTTCGGTCTTAAGTCAGCTGGTGTTGACATGAACCGTAAGATGCTTTCAGAGGTAGCTATCGCTGATCCAGAGGGATTTGCAAAGCTTGCTGAGACAGCAAAGGCTCAGATCAACAAGTAATTTTGAGACATTCAATCCCCGGTGTTATTACACTGGGGATTTTTTCATGTTTACATCATTCTTATTAATGTACAGAGTTATTCTTATCTCATTAAGTAGATGTGGTATTCCTATTGAATTCAGCCATGCAGCTTTAACCTGATTAAATGGACATTCATAATCCGGATAGTGAATATTAACTCGGTCATACCATATGCGACATTCCCAAAAAAGCTTACTGGCATGATGCATAAGGTATTTTTCCAGATATGAGACATATGGTATTTTGCTGTTGACGCAAGAATCCTAATATGCTAATATTTAATGGTTCGCGGAGGTGGCGGAACGGCAGACGCGCACGGTTCAGGTCCGTGTGAGGTAACACTCTTGAGGGTTCAAATCCCTTTCTCCGCATTAAAGGCATCGGATTTATCCGATGCCTTTTTTTCAGCTATAATAGTTCAGCCTGGGATTATGTTCTGATTCGAACTTATTTATCCCATTGCTGAGCTTATTCTATTTCTATCAACGAATCACAGATCCTAATAATCCATAGGAAACTATCGACATAATAACAGAAGCAATAATCAGGCCGACACAGATAGCCATCATTGACTTTCTTCGACGCATGTGGAGAAGACCGGCAACAATAGAACCTGTCCATGCACCGGTTCCCGGCAGGGGAATACCGACAAAAAGAACGAGTCCCCAAAAATCATATTTTTCAATTGCGGCCTGATTCTTCTCAACCTTGTTTCTAAGCATCAGCGCAATCTTCTTTGTTGGTCCGAATTTCTCAAGAAGGATCACTATTTTTTCTATAAACAACAACACAAACGGGATTGGCAGAAGATTGCCGATGATGCATATCGTCAAAGCCTTCAGGTATTCAACATTAAGAAAAGAAGCCGCCAATAGTCCGCCTCTAAGTTCCAAAACCGGCATCATGGAGATCACAAACACAATTGCTTCTTTTGAAAGAAGTCCCTTCAGATTTTGAGTTAAAAAATCAACTAAAGTTTCCATTATCCTCCTCATTCAACCGGTCGTTAGTATATATATGGACATTATCCGGCCGGTATCAAATGCTTACATTTTCATTACGCAAGGTGTCATAAAGCTCAAGGTTATCTTCCTTGAATGCCCCCATGAGATGTGCTAAACTTAACTGATAGCTCAATCTCCGGTACTATGTTCTTTTGACACTCTGCTGATTCTAAATGATACATTCATAAGTGTCAAGGAAAGCACATTCTGCTGCTTACCGGATTTGTTCTAAAAGAAAGATGTATATATGATTAATTACGAAGAAGAGATAAATCGTTTTAAACCAAGTCTGGATGTTGACCAGATAGAAGATGCAATAGTAAAAGTAGACCTTACAGATATGAACGACATCATGACAAAGCTTATAGAAGATGCCATCGCAGAGAAGAAGGATACTGAGAAATGAACTATGACGTAACTCTCGCACGTATTGCAAACTGCTATTACAATCTTGGTCTTGAAAGAGCAAAACTGCGCGATTTAAGCGGTGCTGCAGAGCTTTTGAAAAAATCGCTTCAATTCAACAAGTACCAGAAGGATGCCAGAAATCTTTTAGGCCTTATTTTCTTTGAGTGTGGTGAGACTGCAGATGCATTGGTACAGTGGGTCATAAGCATGAACCTGCTTCCGGATGACAACATCGCCGATCACTATCTTGATGAGATTCAACGTAAACCTGCCATACTCCGTATCTGTTCCGACAATGTTCAGCGCTACAATCAGGCACTTAACTATGCTCAGAACAACAACGAAGATCTGGCGATCATGCAGCTCAATCAGGTTATTCAGGACAGTCCCAACTATATAAAGGCGCATATCCTTCTCGCCCTCCTTTACATGAAGCGTGAAAACTGGGTTAAAGCAGGACGCAGCCTTTACAAAGTACTAAAGATCGACAGAAATAATCCAAAGGCACTTGTTCTGATGGATGAAGTAAAGCAAAACACCGGCCGTAAGGAAGTAGAACAGAGCAGACTGAAGAATGCTTTTTCTCACAGAAAGATGACCGATGATGACGTTATAGTACCGCAGGAGGTCAAGGAAATATCTCCGTGGATGGTAGTTGTCAACATACTTATCGGTATCATACTAGCATTATTTATCTTCAATCTTTTAGTACTACCTACCAAGACCAAAGCACTCAATGCCAGCAACAATCAGGAACTTATCTCGTATACAGAGAAACTTGATATGGCAAACAGAGAGTACAGCGACCTGAAAACACAGTACAGTGCTTTGGAAAAACAATACAATGATGCAGCTCAGCAGATACAGCAGTATGAAAATGCCAACGAGTCTTTTATTGGCCAGTTCCGTACACTTACTCAGATTTCCAAGGCATATGAGAGTGGTGACGTAGAACTTGCCGCACAGCTGTATACAGGCGTAGATGCTTCACAGATCACGGATGAGAATCTGCTGTCCCAGTATCAAGAGATAAAACACATCATGGAGACTTCTGTATATCAGAAGCTTGCAAGTGATGCCTATGACATATGGAACGGTGGAAACAAGGATCGTGCCGCAGAGCTATATGCCCTTAGCATCGCACTCCATGAAGACCCGGAAAACATGTATTATCTTGCCAGAATATATAAGACATCGGGACGTGTGGAAGAAGCAAATATTTTATTTGATAAGATCATCGGTTCTTATCCAAGCAGTGATTTTGCAGAAAAAGCAAGAACCGAAAGAGGTTACTGATTAACTACTGATAATTAGTGATTTCCGGATAGAACAGCCGTTAATTACGAGGCCAGATATATGTTAAATGTTGAAAAGATCCGACTCATGACTCAGCTTTCGATATATGAAAAAAAAGAAGGCAAGGGAATCATAGAAACCAGCAAATATTTCAAAGGTGACTATATATCCCGAGGGATTCTTACTGCAGCCATATACTATACATTGTGCTATATACTTATCGCCATCGTATATTGCATAATCAATCTTGAAGAGATATTGCTCAAACTTAACATTCCTTTTATCATGTCCATGCTCCACACCATAGTAGTTATCTATCTTGCGGGGCTTGTACTCATGATATTCTGTGCCTATATACGATACAACCATAGATATGATTCTGCTCACAGAAAGAGTTTATACTACACAGCAAAGCTCGATAAGCTGCTTCGCATGCAGGAAACCGAGAACGGATTTCTTGACATAACAGAAGACGAAGCCGAGTACTACAGGGAAACCGGTGGGAAAATCAGAATTTACGATGATTCAAAAAACACATGGCAGACCATAATGCC
Organism: Oribacterium sp. WCC10; assembly: GCF_900113415.1. Lineage (GTDB taxonomy): Bacteria > Bacillota > Clostridia > Lachnospirales > Lachnospiraceae > Oribacterium. The sequence continues at coordinate 86,128 of NZ_FOPH01000013.1, forward strand.
TCAGTTTCACACTATCGTAAAATCAGAAGCAGATATTACCTCCGGCAGTAACAAAAACAACGATCTCGACTTTGTTCCTATAAACAATGGTCGCATAAACAGTTCATCCCAGTCCGGATATTTAAAATCTCATCCGGATGCTTACCACGGTTCTTACGAACCGGAAGGCGGATGGCTGGATGATCCTGTTCCTTCCGGAACTCGTGGTGACACTTCCGGGAAAGACATTTCCACTCCTCCTGGAGGATGGCTGGATGAAGACATTTACGATGATGACGGCCTGGATGTTCTGAGCATTCATAAAAAAGACAAATGAAAGGCATGGCGTATAAATGTTACGATTTAAAGAATCTTTGCAGAAATTCTATACAGAAAACGATTTTTGGGCACTGCCTGTTATTAAAGCCGTTATTGCTTTTCTGTGTTTCTTCACAGTAAACAGCCGTGTGGGTTACAGTGACGTTTTGTCTCATCCCGTTGTCTGCTTTGCAGCCTCAGTTCTTTGCTCATTTTTACCATGGACGTGCATACCTGTATTCTTCGGTATGTTTATCCTTGGAAATGCATATGCCGCATCTCTTGATATAACCATCGTTGCCGTAGCTGTCCTGATGCTTGCCGCACTTATACAGTCAGCTTTCCGTGCAGGAAGCTCACTGCTCATCGCTTTGGTACCTTTATTCTTTTATATTCATATACCTTATGTCATTCCGGTCATTGCGGGCCTGACTGTCGGCCTCATGTCGATAGTGCCTGTATCCATAGGTGTTATGCTGTACTATTTCATTGAATACATGTCTACCCAGGCAGCATATACCGCCGCTTCATCCGAAAGCGACATCACCGCCATGGCAACCGCCTATGCCGGACTGTTCGGAAATCTGTTTAAAGACAAAGAAGCTATAGTGGTGATCATAGCATTTGCATTCTGCATCATCATCACATTTATCATCAGCCAGATATCCTTTGACTACAATTGTGTAGTCGCTGTCATTGCGGGAATACTGTCTATGATCATTTCATCAGTGGTGGGCCACATGCATTTTGAACTTTCATTTTCAATCATAGGTATGATGCCTTCACTTATTATTTCATGTCTGATTTCGCTTGCTTATGTTGCGGCATTTCATGCCGTGGATTACCAACGCACAGAACGCCTTCGTTTTGAAGACGATGATTATATTTATTTTGTTAAAGCTATTCCTAAACTGAAGTCAAAAGATGAGGATGAGAATTAATGCCTGAGTTGTTTTCAAAAATGCGGAGCTGGTTCAGCCTGTTGCCGCCATTTTACCAGAATAATATTATGGAGATCATAATCCTGGCAGTTATCGTATACGAATTCCTGCTGTGGATTAAAAACACACGCGCCTTTGAGTTACTCAAAGGTCTTGTTGTTATAGGTGCCTTCATCATAGTCGCATGGTTTTTCAAACTGACCTCTATCATGTGGATCATTGAAAAACTCTCTACCGCTTTTATCATCGCCGCTGTTGTTATCTTCCAGCCGGAGATCAGAAAAGCTCTTGGTCAGCTTGGCAGCCGTAACTTCATAACCAGTCTATTCCCTAATGCCAATGTAGAAGACTCGAGTGTGAACACCATAAACGAGATCGTCAAAGCATCTTTCGAGATGGCAAAGAAGAAGACAGGTGCTCTTATAGTCATTCAACAGGGTCAGTCTCTGAATGATATTGCTGAAACAGGTATCCTTATAAACGGAATCGTTTCCTCGGCACTTCTGATTAATATTTTCGAAAAAAACACACCTCTTCATGATGGAGCAGTAGTTATAGTTGGAGATCGCGTTGTATCCGCAACCTGTTATCTTCCTTTATCAGAAACCGAGATTTCAAAAGACTACGGAACACGTCACAGAGCCGCATTGGGCATTTCAGAAAACTATGATGCCGTGACTGTAGTTGTATCAGAAGAAACAGGTCGTGTTTCAGTAGCCATTAACGGTATTTTGAAACGTGCCATCGATGCAGAATCTCTTCGTGCGATGCTCCCTGTGGCCGAGAGTAATAATGATTCAGATTCAGCCACTCGTTTCCGTTTCCTTCGTGGCAGCAGAAAGGAGAGGGTAAAATGATCAAACGTTTTTTTACCGAAAATCTGTCTCTTAAAGCTGTCAGTCTGATCCTCGCATTTGTTATCTGGATCATGGTTGTCAATGTTTCGAAACCAGAGATAAGTGATACAAAGAATGTCCAATTGGAAGTTCTGAATCAGGATATATTTGAAGAAGATTCAAAAACATGGTCAGTGGATCGTTCAAGTGTAAACATCACCTATAATGTAAGAAGTGATGTTCGTTCTTCTATATCAAGTTCGGATTTTCATGCCTATATAAAACTCTCCGATTTCAGTATCACAGGTTCAGTACCTGTTTACGTTGAAGTTCTGAACGGAAAAGAATCCATAATCGGGGACGTTTCCCCACATCCATCGGTAGTCAGAGTTTCCATCGAGGATGTACAGAAAAAGAAATTCGATATCAAGAAGACAACAGTCGGGGATCCGAAGTCAGGCTATAAGGCAGCCAATATTATGCTAAGTCCGGAGTCCGCTTACATAACAGGTCCGGAGTCCGAGATAGGCCGTATATCATCTGTGGGAGTAGAGATAGACATTGCCAATATCTCATCCAACCAGGATGGTGTAGCAAAGCTCACATATTATGACGCAAATGGCAACACTCTCTCAGGATTACAGGGTGTTTCTGCCAATGTCGACGAGATAAACTATTCTGTGACGGTTCACAAAGAGAAGACCATCAATCTGTTATCATCAGTGACCGGAACACCGGCTGCCGGATATCAGTATGAGTCTACAACTGTATCACCTGACAGCGTAACTCTTGCAGCTGCTCCGGGCGTCATTGACAGTATGACCGTCTTTGAGCTTCCTGAGATCAATCTTAATGATGCGACCGAAAGTCTGAACATCACTTTTAATTTATCTCAGTATCTTCCTGCTGGAGTAGAACTGGGGGATGATCAGGATCCTCAGGTAAACGTTCTGGTGCGTATCGAGAAACTACCTGATACTGGCGGCAATCCACCAAACGGAGGACTGGCACCGGCACCTTTACCGGCACCTACAGAAGGTCCCTCGGGAAACAATTCCTCTCAGGATCAGAAGCATAACGGTGATAACGAAACATCGGAAACTTCTTCCGAATCATCAGCTTCACAAAACGAAACTCAGAACGGGGTGTCCGGAGAAAAAGAATCTTCCGGAGATGATGATTCTGAGCAGTCCAAAGAAACTTCTACTTCAGAGAGTACAAGCAATCAATCATGACCGATTTCAAAAACCTACTTATTTATACAGCAGCCTATCTGATAAGTTTTATCACGGGGAGAGCGGGAATATCCGCTCTTTCCTCTATCTTTCTCATAGGCATTGCTGTATTTTTTTATTTAACCGAATACAAAAAGACCGGAGAAATTCTAAATCTAAGAGGACTCATGGCCCTTGGTCTTTTAGGCGGAGAGGGTATCTCCAGGTTACAACTCAGCCGTTTGTCCACAGAATGGACTATATCTACATGGGCTTCATTTTTCTTTTTTTATTTCATTTTTTATCTAACTTCAGGATTATCTGAAAATATATTGAGAAAAAGGATCCACAAAAAGAAAGAAACCCCTTCCGCTTTTACCCTTGGACTAGCAAAAAGATTTTCTATCACTTTCCTATATAGAATAATCATCCTTTCCATCATTGTTTTATCCTGGAGCGCATTTATATTCGAAGCTATAAAGTTAGGGTTCGTCCCTCTGTTCACAGTGGACACTCCGCATGCATACAGCTACTTCCATCTTAAAGGAATACACTACTTTACAACTCTTGCTATCCTGGTTCCGGGTATATCAATGCTTTATCTTGAATACCGGAAAACAAACGGTCTTCGCCCGGACATCATTTCCATACTTGGCATCATCATGCCACTTGTTATAAGTGTACTTCTGGTTTCCAGATTCCAGTTTATGTTTGCAGCGATACTTGCACTGTTTGTCGCCGGCCTTTCCGGTAGAAAATACAATCTTTGGCAGATATGCCTCATTTTCCTGCTTCTTGTTTCGGTTTACGTCATCATAACCATCGAAAGAGCACACTCAGTAGAGTATCTTAACGGAATATTTGAAATGAAGGATCCAAAAACTCCGATTTTCATCACCCAGCCTTACATGTACATAGCCAACAATTTTGATAATTTTAATGTCATGACAGAAAAGCTGACTGTTCATTCCGGAGGACTCAGGATGCTGTATCCGTTCCTTACATTGACAGGACTTAAGTTCATGAACCCTGATTTCGGAATGGCTTTTCCTCTTTTCACAACGAAAGAGGAGCTTACAACCGTAACTCTTCTGTATGATGCATGGTATGATTTCGGACTGCCGGGCATCATAATCTTCGGAGTGATACTTGGAGTTGTCACCGGCTTTATTCTTTTTGAGCACAAGAACAATTCCAATCCATTCACAAGACTGATATACGCAGAGCTAGCCTTTTATTTTTCCGTATCATTCTTCACAACCTGGTTTTCAAACCCTGCAACCTGGTTTTATCTTGGTTTCAGCGTGTTGTTTTATCAGCTTTATTGACAAAGCAAAATAGCAGAAATATAATTTTAAAAGTAGAATATTTTTTCATACATTTGGAAAAGGGAGATACGCAAATGGAGAAGAATGTAAAAACAATGGAAGTCAAGGATGAAGCCCTTAGGCAGTCCTTTGCCGAGATCAAAAAAGAAGTAAAGAAGGCCGAAGCTTCTGAAAAGAAAGAGGCTCCTGTCAAGAAAGCCACTGCAAAAACTGTAGAGAAGCCTGTTACAGAAAAGGCCGCTGTAAAGGATACTGCAGCTAAGGCTCCTGTTGAGAAGCCTGTTGCAGAAAAGACTGCTCCTGCAGAAAAGAAGGAAGCATCTAAACCTGCAGCAAAGAAGACAGCTGCAAAGAAGACAGAGACCAAGCCGGCCAAGAAGCCAGCAGCAGAGAAGGCTCCTGTTGAGAAGAAGGAATCCCCTGTAGAAAAGAAGAGTATAGTAAAAGAAGAAGTTTCAACCTTTGTGACATTACAGCTTAACGGTCAGGATTATGAGCCTGCAAAGATTCAGGATCAGGCCATAGCCGCTGCAAAGAACATCAAGGCTGATGTTGAAAAGGTTGATGTATATATCAATGTTGCAGAGTCAGCAGCTTATTTCACAGTAGATGGTGTAGGAAGCGCAGACTACCGAATCGACCTTTAATTTGTACATGTTATTGAGAAACGGTACGCTTATGTGTACCGTTTTTTTATTAGGAGATTATTTATGCCCGTTACATTACCAAAAGAATTTCTGGACCGCATGAGATTGCAGATTCCTGATCCTCAGGAATTTGAAGCATTCATCCAAAGTTACGATGAAGCTCCCGTCAGAGGGTTACGTTTAAATCTGAAAAAGCTTCTCGAAAATGAACTCCATCCATCTGAGAATAATATCACCTATGACAGACTGGTGGCGGAATGGAATCTCATTCCATTAAAGGATGCCAGCTTTGCTGTATATAACGGAAAGAAATATTTCCGCGAGTTCTATATGGACGAAGAAATGCTTAATAAAAAGGGCATACGTCCCGGAAGACATCCATACCACGAGGCCGGTCTTTACTATATTCAGGGAACTGAAGCCATGCAGGCAGTAACCCATCTCGACATACGTCCTTTTGACAGAGTAGCAGATCTTTGTGCCAGCCCGGGAGGAAAGTCCACACAGGCCGCAGATATGCTTTCACTGGATGCGGGTGGATTCCTTATCTCCAACGAATACGTTGCTCTCAGAGCAAAAACATTAAGTTCAAACATCGAAAGAATGGGTATACGAAATGCTGCTGTCCTTAATGAAGACACCGGAAAGCTTGCACAGTTCTTTCCTGAATATTTCACAAGAATAATCGTAGATGCGCCTTGCTCCGGCGAAGGCATGTTCAGAAAAGATGAAACCGCTGTTACTGAGTGGTCTCCCGAAAATGTCTCTCTGTGTGCCGCCCGTCAGAAGGAGATTGTCTCCAATGCCTGCCGCATGCTCGCTCCCGGAGGAAAGCTATGTTACTCCACATGTACCTTTGAAAAAGAGGAAGATGAAGATATACGTGATTTCATTCTTGAAAACCACAGCGATATGAAACTTATATTCGAAAAAAGAGTATGGCCTCACAAAGAGAAGGGAGAAGGACACTATATCTCAGTATTTATAAAGGATGGATTGGATCCTTTTGAAAAGGAACTTGAGAAATACGGGGCCGTGATAAGCGCTCCCGAAGGAAGCATCAACACTCAGGATCTTAAGGAAACCAAAGTAAAGGATCAGATATATCTCGTGCCAAAGGTTCTGCCGGATTTACGAGGATTAAAGTTTTTCCGTACAGGTATACTGAAAGCTACAGATCTCACCAGGCGAATCGAACCCGAACACTCACTTACTCACGCCATGAGCATCCATGATGATAAGGAACTGAAGCACTTTGATTTTACCGTATGTGATTATTCATCCGGTGATCCCAGAACAGAGCAATACCTGAAAGGTCTTCAGATACCCGCACCGCAAGATATAAGTGGCAAAGGCTGGTGCGTAGTATCCTGTGACGGTGTGGCACTGGGTCTCGGCAAACTCGTCAACAGTCAGATAAAAAACCATTACCCTAAGGGCCTGCGATTTAATTGATTGAATATATCAGTGTTTCCCTAAATAAAGAATACCGGAATCGACTGTCCTGTCTTAAATACTTAGCCAAAAGGCCAGGAATATAAGTATACCTTTTAGCTGATAGCCCATATAGCAAAAAACTATTGTTTATATGGCATAACTTACATAAAGCACGAAATAATGTGGTTTATGAATGGATATTTTAACGATAAAATATTGTCATTTTTTTAACATGGCTTATAAAATATCGTAAATTTATATTGAAATGCACATATGTTTCGTATACAATATATTCGACATAAACCGGGGCAAATTATGCCCCTTGTTTATATATGAAATGGAGGATAAAACATGGATAATCAGTCAACATCATCAGCTCTGACAAGAATACAGTCACTGCTCGATGAGTTCAGCTTCGTTGAAGTTGGTCGTCTTGTTGAGGCAAGATCTACAGATTTCAACCTTGCTGAGAAGAAAGCACCATCCGATGGTGTAGTAACCGGCTATGGAACTATCGACGGTAACCTTGTGTATGTATATGCACAGGATTCTGCAGTTCTCGGCGGTTCGATCGGAGAGATGCATGCCAGAAAAATTGCCAACATTTACTCAATGGCAATGAAGAATCAGGCTCCTGTGATCGCTCTTGTAGATTGCTCAGGCGTAAGACTTGAGGAGGCAAATGATGCCTTATTCGGTCTTGGACGTATTTATAAGAAGCAGACACTTGCAAGCGGACAGATTCCTCAGATTACAGCCATTTTCGGAAACTGCGGCGGCGGACTTACCGTTCTTGCAGGTCTTTCCGATTATGTTCTCATGGAGAACACTACAGCAAAGGCATATGTAAATGCTCCTGATGCTGTAATTGGCAACAAGGACGACGAGATCGCCAAGGCTGCAAAGCGTGAAGAGTTTGGACTCGTTGATTTCGATGGCACAGAAGAAGAGATTTTCGCTCAGATTCGTAAGTTAGTTGCTGTATTACCTGGAAATAATGAAGACGGTGGAGTTCTTGATGAGACAACAGACGATCTCAATCGTGCTGTTCTTTCATTCGACACACTTGATGCTGATGAAGCTGTTAAGCAGCTTGCAGACAACGGTATCTTCCTTGAAACAAAGAAGGGATACTCAAGTGATGTTGTAACAGGTTTCGCTCAGATTGGCGGCGAGACAGTTGCCATCGTTGCAAATAAGAAGCAGAAGCTCACATGGAAGGGTGCTGACAAGGCTGCAAGACTTGTGTCATTTGCCAACGCTTTCGATCTTCCTGTAGTTTCAGTTGTAGACGTGACCGGATACTGCAACTGTGAGTGCACAGAGAAGCATATGCCTACAGCAGCTGCAAAGCTTGCTTATGCATACAGCAATGCTGATGTACCTGTTATCACAGTTGTTAAGAATGCACTTGGTACAGCAGGTCTTACATTTGGTGCCAAGGCTCTCGGTGCAGATATTGTTTATGCATACAACACATCAAAAATCGGTGTTATGGATGCTGACAAGGCTGCAAAGGTTGTAGCTGACGGTGATGCTGAGCTTGCAAAGGAATTTGCCGAGAAGAACACTGCACTTGCAGCAGCAAAGAGAGGTTATGTAGACGAGATCATCGCTCCTGAGGAGACAAGACAGAGAATTGCTGCTTCCCTTCAGATGCTTGGTTGGAAGAGTGTTTACAGACCGGACAAGAAGAACGGAACAGTTTGATGAGAGGAGACAGAATGAAACAGTGGTTTAGAAAAGCTGCTCTCTGTTTAGCTCTTGTATTTTCCGTTATCACACTCGCAGCTTGCGGAAGTTCAAACACCAAGGCGGTTGAGACTATCGAGCCAACCATCAAGAGTGCTCTCGAACAGCAGGCAAAGCAGTATGCAGAGCAGAGTATCTATACTCTTACAGAGGAAGATATTCAGAAGCAGATAGATTCTGCATACAAGACAAAGGATGCCATTACATTCAACGGTCTTACAAACTACAAAAATGATCTTGATCGTCTGGGTGCCTTTAAGAGTGTAGATAGCGCAGAAGCTTCAAAAACAGAAGACGGCTATCAGATCGTAATCAATTCCACATTTGAAAATAGAGAACTTAAGCTTACTCTCGGCATCAATGAGATGACCGGTGCAACAACTGAGATGACATTCGAGCCTCAGTACTCTATGAGCGAGCTCATGGGTGATGCAGCAGGAAACCTTGTTGTTGGTATGGGTACTGTATTTGCAGTTCTTATCTTCATTGCATGGATAATTTCACTTTTCAAGTTCATCGGTGTATTTGAGAAGAAGATGAAGGAGAGCAAGACTCAGAAGGCAGCTGCATCTGCAGCACCAAAGGCAGAGGCTCCTAAGGCTGCACCTGCTCCTGCAGTATCTGCTCCAACAGCTACAGATGATACAATACAGGCCGTTATTGCAGCAGCTATCGCTGCTTACGAGGCTGATACAGAGACAGCCGGAGCAGGAAACGGATTTGTACCGGGTCCTACACTCAATAACAATCTTCGTGTTCGCCCATTAAGAAGTCGCAGCTTTTCAGCAGCAGCTCCGGTAGAGGCAGCACCGGTTTCAGCTCCGGTAGTTACTTCAGTTGCTCCTGCAGCTGCTCCGGCACCTGCAGCTGCTCCAAAGGCAACAGGAACACAGGGCTCTGTCAAAGTAGATGCACCTATGCCCGGTAAGATTCTTGCTGTCAAGAAGAATGTCGGTGATGCCGTTAAGTCAGGCGAAGCCATCCTTGTTCTTGAGGCCATGAAGATGGAGAACGAGATCGTTGCTCCTCAGGATGGCACAGTAGCTTCTATCAACGTTTCTGTTGGTGATGCTGTAGAATCAGGTTCAACACTTGCAACTTTAAATTGATACGGGCGATTGCCCTTATGTAACTTGTATCAGGTTTCCTTTGAAGCCTGACATGTAGCGACGGCTCTTCGCAAGGCGAAATATCAATGGGCCGTTGTTCCCAACGTGAGAGGTATTAATATGAAGAAATATACTATTACAGTTAACGGCGTCGCTTATGACGTAACAGTAGAAGAGGGTGGCAGCGCTGTTTCTGCTCCTAAGGCAGCTGCACCTGCAGCAGCACCGGCTCCTGCAGCAGCTCCTGCACCTGCAGCATCAGGCGCTCAGGGTTCAGTAAAGGTTGAGGCTCCTATGCCTGGTAAGATCCTTGCTGTTAAGAAGAAGGTTGGCGAGGCTGTTAAGTCAGGTGAGGCCATCCTTGTACTCGAGGCTATGAAGATGGAGAACGAGATCGTTGCTCCTCAGGATGGCACAGTAGCTTCCATCAATGTTGCAGTTGGTGATGCAGTAGAGTCAGGTGCAACTCTTGCAACTCTTAACTGATCGATATATCGATAGTATAGATTGCATTAAGTTGATTTGATTTGCTGTACTGGAGGTTATTAAAATATGAACGCATTACAAACATTTTCAAACCTGCTCCAGCAGACAGCCTTCGTAAGCATGACATGGGGAAATATCCTGATGATTTTCGTCGCTTTTATTTTCCTGTATCTTGCTATCGCCAAGGGATTTGAGCCACTTCTTCTGGTTCCTATCGCTTTTGGTATGCTGCTTGTTAATATTTATCCGGACATCATGATGGCTCCGGAAAATTCAATTAACGGAACAGGCGGATTACTTTGGTACTTCTTCCATCTTGATGAGTGGGCTATTCTGCCATCACTTATCTTCATGGGTGTAGGTGCTCAGACTGATTTCTCACCGCTGATTGCAAACCCGATCACATTCCTGCTCGGAGCTGCAGCTCAGTTCGGTATTTATTCAGCTTACTTCATGGCCATCTTCATGGGATTCAATGGAGCTGCAGCGGCAGCCATCTCCATCATCGGTGGAGCTGACGGTCCTACATCCATTTTCCTTTGCAACAAGCTTGGTCAGACATCACTTTTAGGACCTATCGCAGTAGCAGCTTACTCCTACATGTCACTGGTTCCTATCATTCAGCCTCCTATCATGAAGGCTCTTACAACAGAAGAGGAGCGTAAGGTAAAGATGCCTACACTTCGTCCTGTATCAAAGCTTGAGAGAATTCTTTTCCCAATCGTTGTTACAGTAGTAGTATGTCTCCTTCTTCCTACAACAGCACCACTTGTTGGTATGCTTATGCTTGGAAATCTCTTCAAGGAGTGCGGTGTTGTTAAGCAGCTTACAGAGACAGCTTCAAATGCTATGATGTACATCGTAGTTATCATGCTCGGAACTTCTGTAGGTGGTGCAACATCAGCCGAGGCTTTCCTTAATGTTGATACCTTAAAGATCGTAGCTCTCGGTCTTATCGCTTTCGCATTCGGTACAGCTGCAGGTGTTATCATCGGAAAGCTCATGTATGTTCTTTCAGGCAAGAAGATCAATCCTCTGATCGGTTCTGCTGGTGTTTCTGCCGTTCCTATGGCTGCCAGAGTATCACAGAAGGTTGCTGCCGAGACTGACCCTACAAACTTCCTGCTCATGCAGGCTATGGGTCCTAACGTTGCCGGAGTTATCGGTACTGCCGTTGCAGCCGGTACATTTATGGCCGTTTACGGCGTTAAGTAAAAAGAGGAGATAAAATGGCTAAGGTTAAAATTACAGAAACAGTACTGCGCGATGCGCATCAGTCATTGATTGCAACTCGTATGCCGAGTTCAGTTATGGAGCCGATCCTTGATAAGATGGATCAGGTTGGATATAACGCAGTTGAGTGTTGGGGTGGAGCTACTTTTGATTCATGTCTCCGTTTCCTTAAGGAAGATCCTTGGGAGAGACTCAGAATGATCAAGCGCCACATGAAGAACACAAAGCTTCAGATGCTTTTCAGAGGTCAGAATATCCTCGGATACAACCACTATGCCGACGATGTTGTTGAGAACTTCGTTGAGAGATCAATTGCAAACGGTATCGATGTTATCCGTATCTTTGACTGTCTCAATGATATCCGTAACCTTGAGACAGCCGTAAAGGCAACCAAGAAGGAGGGCGGTCATGCTCAGATCGCACTTTGCTACACACTTGGTGATGCATACACACTTGATTACTGGGAGAAGCTTGCCAACGACGTTGAGAGTCTTGGTGCAGATTCACTTTGTATCAAGGATATGGCAGGTCTTCTTCTTCCACAGGCCGGCTATGATCTTGTTAAGGCACTTAAGAGAGGAACAAAGCTTCCTATCGAAATTCATACACACTACACATCAGGTATGGCTTCTATGACTTACCTCAAGTGTATCGAGGCAGGAGCTGATATCATCGATACAGCTTCAACACCTTTCGCACTTGGTACATCACAGCCTTCAACTGATGTTATGGTTAAGGCTCTTGAAGGAACAGAGTTTGATACAGGTCTTGATGTTAACAAGCTCATCGACGTATCCAACTACTTCGAGCCATACCGTGAGGAGTGCCTGAAGTCAGGTCTTCTTTCCACAAAGGTTCTTGGTGTTAACGTTAATACACTCAGATATCAGGTTCCGGGCGGAATGCTCAGTAACCTTATCTCTCAGCTTCATCAGGCCGGAAAGGACGACCAGCTTACAGAGGTTCTTGAGGAAGTTCCAAGAGTTCGTAAGGACTTCGGTGAGCCACCTCTCGTTACTCCTTCTTCACAGATCGTCGGAACACAGGCTGTTATGAATGTTCTTATGGGCGAGAGATACAAGATGGTTCCTAAGGAATCACGTAAGCTCGTTGCCGGCGAGTTCGGTAGAACTGTAAAGCCTATGGATCCTGAAGTAGTAGAGAAGATCCTTAAGGGCGAGGCTCAGATGACTGACCGTCCTGCAGATCACATTGCTCCTCAGATGGAGAAGTATACAGAGGAAACAAAGCAGTATGTAGAGAATCCTACAAAGGAAGATGTTCTTTCATATGCTCTTTTCCCTGCTGTAGCAAAGGATTTCTTCGAGTATCGTAATGCTCAGCAGACAGGTGTCGCTGCAACAGCAGCTGACAAGGCTAACAAAGCATATCCGGTTTAATAGACTGATTTATCCTTAATCAAAGGCGGTGTCGGAAACGGCACCGCCTTTGGTTTATAATTCCATGTATAATGTGCAACTGACAGAGTGTAATATCATGTCGGTTGCACATATTTTTTATCGCAACTCAGCAAAGTTTTTATTTCTGATACAGCCTCGTATATTACGATTCTTTGTCGGTTATCTGAATTAATTGAGTTATCCATTGACGGTTTACGGTGCTGATTTTATATTGTAAAAGTGGTAAAAGTATACCTTGATTTTGTTTATCGGTCATTTGATATACATACTTCATCAGTATGTACACAGATTCCTCCGATAAATCAGAATTGTCTATATTCAGTTAATGATAAAGCTCGAAGCTTTATGGATCCCATAGGGATTCCCAATCAGCCCTTCGCTATGCGAAATTTCAATGGGCCGATGTTCCCAACAAGGGGGAGATTTAATTATGAAAAAATCCGCAATGAAACGACAACTTTATAAGACAGGTGCATTACTTTCGGCCTTCAGTATTTTTATGTCATCACCGGCAGCGTCTTACTTCAATCAGACTGCCATAGTTTATGCCGATTCTGCTTCCGTTATACACGGAACCAATGTAAATGTACGATCATCTGCAGGTACAGACGGTTCTGTAGTTACGGCTCTTGGAAACAACACTGCTGTAACCGTATTGAATCAGACTACCGGGAGTGACGGAAAAACATGGTACTATATATCATTTTTCGGCGGAACAGGATATGTACGTTCAGACTTTGTATCAGCACAAGCCACATACTCAACAGATGCAAGTTTTGAAGCTTATCTTGCACAACAGGGCTTTCCTGAAAGCTACAAATCAGGCCTCAGACAGCTCCACGCGCAGTACCCAAACTGGGTATTCACTGCGGTAAACACCGGCCTTGACTGGTCCACTGTCATTCAGGCAGAGCTTCAGGGAACCAACAGCCTCATAGAGAAAAGCGTGAAATCATCCTGGAAATCAACCGATCCCGGCAAGTTTGACTGGACTACTTCATCATGGCCAGGATTTGACGGTGCCACATGGGTAGCTGCCTCAAAAGAGATTCTTGAATACTATATGGATCCGAGAAACTTCCTTGATGCAGACTATGTATTCCAGTTTACAGCTCATAAATATGACCCATCCAGGCAGACAATTGAAGGACTTAAGTCAATGATTAAAGGCACTTTCCTCGAAGGATCTGTTGCCATTGATTCATCAAGTCCTCTGTATCAGTCTGCACTCCAGTCTGCTTATGCCGGAATGACCACCGGTACATCTGCCGATACTTCCACAACTGTAGTGAATTCCATAGCAGATCTTGTAGGTTCAGGTATGAGTTCTGATGAAGTCGTTATCAACTATGACGCTCCTACAGTTTCTGATGCAGCAACTACTGATACTTCCACATCAGAATCTTCAACCGGTGTAATCGAAGTTACAGATGCTACAACCTCTGATACTTCAGTTTCTTCCAACAGTACCACAGGTCCTACAGTAGGTTCATACGTAAATGCAGGAGACGGCACCACAGCAGGTCCTACAGGAACTGCAAATACTTCAGTTTCAACGGATACTTCAACCGCTGCAAACAGCACCGCAGCTGTTTACGGTTCAACAGTGACTGTACCTTATGCCGATATCATCATGGAAGCTGCGCAGATCACTCAGGTCAATCCTTACGTTCTCGCATCCATGATCATTCAGGAACAGGGAACAAAGGGCACCAGTGGTTCTATTTCCGGTGCAAGCGGATACTATAACTTTTTCAACGTAGGGGCCTATGCAACAGGCGGCATGACAGCAGTAGAGCGTGGCATCTGGTATGCTTCACAGAACGGCAGCTACAACAGACCCTGGAACTCCCAAGAACGCGCAATCATAGGCGGAGCCATGTTCTACGCCGAGAATTATGTCAATGCCGGTCAGAACACCCTTTATCTTAAGAAGTTTAATGTTCAGGGTTCAAACATGTTCAAGCACCAGTATATGACAAACACACAGGGCGCAGCGGAAGAAGGCAAGAAATTGGGCAAGGCATACAATGCGACTATGCGAAATGATGCCATCGAATTCTTCATTCCTGTATATAACAACATGCCTGAGTCACCATGTGTGATGCCTACAAAGGACGGTAATCCAAACAACAAGCTTTCTTCACTCAGCCTTGACGGATTCACCATTACACCGGGGTTCAACATGGATACAGAATCATATACACTTATCGTTGATCCTTCTGTATCTTATGTTAATGTCTCTGCCACAGCCATCCACCAGAAGGCTACGGTAAACGGAACCGGTCAGATACCTCTTTATCAGGCATCAACAGTTATTCCGGTAACCGTAACAGCAGAAAACGGAGATCAGCGAACATATCAGATCACTGTAAACAAGGCTGCCGGCGGACAGCTAAACGCTTACCAGGCTCAGACAGCGACTCAGAATGTTTCATCTGATACCGTCATAACCGGTACACAGTCCATAGATTCACTGGGACAATCTGTTTCAGTGACCGTTCAGGCAGACGGAAACAACGGTACGGTTTCAGCAACTGATGCAGCTATCACATCTAATATGGTTGAAGTTGTAGCCGGTCCGTTGTAAAATAAATCGAATATTAATTAAAAAGAGGTTTTCATGAGACATTTTAAATATTATTTAGCCACAGCAGCCATTTCCTTAGTCATGTCATTACAGGCACTGGCTGCCACAGCTTCGATCTCATTTTCTGATCCAACTGTTACAGCCGGTTCAGATGTTAATGTTACGATGAAGATTTCCAGTCAGGACGGAACACTTTCCAGAGCTGATGTCACACTTGGATATGATTCAAACCTCCTTCAGTTTGTAAGCGGTACAGATGCTGAAGGCGGTGCCGGTACAGTCCGCGTCAAAGGTGCAACAAACGGTGCCGGTACAGGTACCCTTGAGTATAACCTTAAGTTCAAAACATTATCATCAGGTAATGCGGCTATAACATTATCAAACTATGAGGTTTATGACACCGATGAAGCCATAGCAGAGGTAACTCATCAGGGTTCATCCAATGTCACCGTAAGTTCAGCATCAACAGCCTCTAACAATGCCATACTTTCATCACTGGTAGTTTCTCCGGGTACACTTACTCCTGAGTTCTCAAGCAGTGTCACCGAGTATTCCGTTATCGTAGGTACTGATGTAAACACATTGGCTATCAATGCTGCAACAGCAGACAGCGGTGCATCAACTTCAGTCAGCGGCAATGATAATCTCAATATGGGTGAGAACAATGTCACAATCACTGTAACCGCTGCGGATGGAATGACCCAGGCTGCTTATAACATCAAGGTTACCAAGCAGGAAGGCGGCCCAAGTGCTGAAGATGCAGCTCAGGCAGCCGGCTCCACAGAGACTGTAAACGAGGGCGTTAAACTCAGTTCAAAGGAAAAGACCATAACCATCATGAATCCGGGTTCTGAAGTAGAGATTCCTTACGGATTTGCAGAGAGCACCATAGATATCGACGGTCATCAGGTTAAGGGATGGGTATGGAAGGAAGATACAGAGCATAAGTACTGCATAGTATATGGTATGAACGATGCAGGAGAACTCAACTTCTACAGATACGACCTTCAGGAAAAGACCATTCAGCGTTACTTCGAGGATCCTGTTGCAGCCGATATGAAGAAGGATGCAGAGAGTTATCCGGAAGTAGTTGAGAGATATGACAAGCTTGTAGGTCAGTACAACAGCATGTTTATCCTTGCATGTGTACTCGGCGGTATAGTTCTCATTCTCCTGATCTTTATCATCGTACTTATAACCAGAAAGAATCCGACTAAGTCTGATTTCATCCGCCGTTCTTCATCTTCAGATAGAAAGAAGGAAGAACTTCCGGAGCGATCATCTTCAGTACCTGATGAGACTATTGCAATTGATACATTCAAGAGATCCGCTGCCCCTGAAGAGGATATGACCAATTCCGACCTTGAGATGACAAGAGTTATCACAAAGAAGGAACAGTCTTCATACCAGAATAGCGTATCTCCTGAAGAGAAGCTTGCCGTAGATGCAGGTCTTGATTTTGAAGATCTTGATGCAGACGATGACACAGATTCTTCCGAGGAAGATCTCGGTGCCACAAAGGCATTTGACTTCCAGAAGGAATGGCAGTCATCAAGCCCTCTTACCAAGTATGCAAGCACCAACTCATCAGGCACAGCTACAGATTCAGACAGAAAAGAAGATGAATCCGTAAACAACGGGCTTGATATCGAAAACCTGTAATTCAGGTTCATAAGACTTATATATTTGCATTATTTATCCGTCAGTACTAATGAGAGATTGTAGTACCGGGTGATCAAATATGTGATTTAAATCATTTTATAAAAACAGCAGACGTCATTAAGACGCCTGCTGTTTTTATAAAAAAATTAGAGTGAGTGAATACAGTGAACATTGATTAAATCCTACAAATGTTCTAGAATATCCTGTATGAAAGGTGGTAAAGCATGAATCAATTTACTATTCAGGCTCAACGTTCTCTTCAGCTTGCCATAGAGTCAGCGGAGGAACTGGGGCATAATTACATAGGAACAGAACACATACTGCTGGGGCTTCGCAGAGAAGGAACAGCTGTGGCTGCCAAGGTTCTACAGTCAAACGGCATCGATGACGACCGCATCCGTGAGATGATTGCCAAGTTCATTTCACCGGATAACAGCATTGCCGTCACAGACCGTGCAGGCTATACACCTTCAGCCAAAAAAATCATGGAAAACTCTATGCAGGAGGCTATGCGTTCAGGATCAAGACTTGTTGGTACCGAACATATTCTGATCGCACTTCTCAAGGACACAAACTGTGTCGCTTCAAGGATCATTGCAACCCTCGGCGGCAATGCACAGCGTATTTATCAGCAGATCATGGCTGTCATAGGCGATGATGTCATAGTAGACGACCGTTCATCACGTCAGGCCCAGCCGGCAAGACAGTCAGACACCCCTACACTGGATCAGTATTCCAGAGATCTGACAGAGATGGCTGCCGATGGAAAGCTTGACCCTGTCATAGGCAGAGAATCCGAGATTATGCGTGTGATCCAGATTCTTTCGAGACGTACCAAAAACAACCCTTGTCTCATCGGTGAGCCGGGTGTCGGCAAAACTGCTGTTGTAGAAGGTCTTGCAGAAAGAATCTACTCAGGTGATGTACCTGAGACTATTCAGAACAAACGTCTTGTAACTCTCGACATCTCCGGTATGGTAGCCGGATCCAAATATCGTGGAGAGTTTGAAGAGCGTATAAAGCGGGTTATTGCCGAAGCAAGAAATGATGGTAATATTCTTCTTTTTATCGACGAGATACATACCATCATCGGTGCAGGCGGAGCAGAGGGAGCCTTGGATGCTGCCAATATACTTAAACCGGCACTCGCACGTGGAGAACTTCAGATCATCGGTGCCACAACACTTGATGAATACAGAAAGCACATAGAGAAGGATGCCGCCCTCGAGCGTCGTTTCCAGCCGGTCACTGTAGATGAACCGACCGAAGCGGAAACCTATGACATACTTAAGGGTATCTCTTCAAAATACGAAGAGCATCATCATGTTATCATCGACGATGAAGCATTGAAGGCTGCTGTAGCATTATCGGTACGATATATCAACGACAGATATCTTCCGGACAAGGCCATAGATCTTATAGATGAAGCAGCATCCAAGCTTCGTATATCGGCTTCAGGAGAACCTCAGTCCATAAAGAAGCTTAGAAGCCAGATAGAAGATCTGGAGAGTGATAAGGAGCAGTGCATCCGTAAGGAAGATTTTGAGGGAGCTTCAGAGATAAAGAAGAAGCAGGAGCAGAAAAAGCAGAAGCTCGATAAGGAGCTTGAAAAGTGGCAGCGTGACAAGGAAGAAAACAAGCTTCATGTCACCGAAACCGATATCGCCAATGTTGTCTCCGAATGGACAAAGATTCCTGTTCAGAAGCTCACAGAGGGCGAGACTGAAAAGCTCATGAGACTCGAGGATACTCTTCACGAGAGAGTTGTCGGACAGACTGAAGCTGTTTCTGCTGTTTCAAAAGCCATCAAGAGAGGAAGAGTCGGACTCAAGGATCCTAAGCGTCCTATCGGTTCCTTCATGTTCCTGGGACCTACAGGTGTTGGTAAGACAGAACTTTCAAAGGCATTGGCAGAAGCGATGTTCGGTTCCGAGAATAACCTCATAAGAGTCGATATGTCCGAGTACATGGAGAAATACAGTGTCTCCAAGATGATAGGTTCGCCGCCAGGATATGTGGGCTACGATGAAGGCGGTCAGTTAAGTGAGAAGGTCAGAAGAAATCCATATTCTGTCATCCTCTTCGATGAGATCGAGAAGGCTCATCCTGACGTACTCAATATTCTCCTGCAGGTTCTCGATGACGGTCACATCACAGATGCTCAGGGCCGTAAGGTTTCTTTCAAGAACACCATCATTATCATGACTTCAAATGCCGGTGCAGAGCAGATCGTAAGTCCTAAGCGTCTCGGATTTGATACCGGAGACGGTTCTCAGGAAAAGGACTATCAGTTCATGAGAAGCAGAGTCATGGATGAAGTCAACCGTATATTCAAGCCTGAGTTCCTGAACCGTATTGATGAGATCATCGTATTCCATCAGATCACACGAGAGAACATGAAGGATATACTTGATATCATGATGAAGGATGTAGTTCGCCGTGCTTCCTCACAGATGAATATCCATCTCAGTCTTGATGCAAAGGCAAAGGAATGGATCATTGACAAGGGCTTCAACCCTAAGTTTGGCGCAAGACCTCTTCGTCGTACCATTCAGACAGAGGTTGAGGACAAGCTGGCCGAAGAGATTCTCAGCGGAACAGTTCCGGAAAGCTCAAATGTCAGAATATCAGTAGACAAGGAAGGCAAGGAGCTTAAGTTCTCGGGACGCAAAAAGCCTGAGAAGAACGAGGGCGGATCCTCAGATAAGAAACCTTCTTCGGGAAGAAAAACCTCTTCCATAAAAAAGACTTCAGAAGATAAGGTTACGGAAAAGACTGAAAACTGACATCCTAAGATATATCCAGGAAAGAACCGGCACATAGAATACTAAGTATCCAACACATAATGTGCTGCTTTATCACAAAAAGCTTAGTCAGCATAACAGATATGATGTAACAGATACTTATTCATTCTGTCCTGGTTATATATGAGACAATTTCACTTCGGGTCGGCACCTGCCGGCCCGATTTTTCAAATCATGATATCCTTGTGTTATAAAAGTCGAAAGCAGCAGTGATTCTGATATGGTTTTACACACAGCGGATATCAATAGAAGTAAGGAAATTTTATGGCAAAAGCTACATCAAAGTTTTTTTGTAAAGAATGCGGTTACGAATCCGCAAAATGGCTTGGGCAGTGCCCGGGTTGCCATGCCTGGAATACATTTATCGAAGAACCTGTGGCTCCATCCGGGTTTTCAAAGGCTACGGGAAAATCATCCGGAGGTATAAGACCAGCCAGACAAAAACCGGTCCGTATAGACGAAATATCTCTTCAGAAGGAAGACAGACTTCCAACAGGTTTTCGTGAACTTGACAGAGTTCTGGGAGGAGGGATAGTTGTAGGCTCTCTGGTTCTCTTAGGAGGAGATCCGGGAATCGGAAAGTCAACATTACTGCTTGAAGTTTCAAGAAACCTGTCAGCGGACGCAAACAAAAAGGTACTCTACATTTCCGGTGAGGAAAGCCTCAAGCAGATAAAGATGAGAGCTGAGAGAATCGTAGACATTAGCGGTGATCTCAAATTCATGACGGAAACCAACATTGAAAACATCGTCGCAACCGTTCAGGAGGAGCAGCCTGACTTCGTGGTCATCGATTCAATCCAGACCATGTACACGGAAACCGTCACTGCAGCTCCCGGATCAGTAAGTCAGGTTCGCGAATCATCGGCCCAGCTTCTCAGACTGGCCAAGGAAAACGGCATCGCCATCTTTATCGTCGGTCATGTCACAAAGGATGGTAATGTTGCCGGTCCGAAAATCCTTGAACACATGGTGGATGTAGTTCTCTACTTTGAGGGTGAAAGCAGCGGAAGTCTTCGTATCATGCACGGACAGAAAAACAGATTCGGTTCCACTAATGAGATCGCTGTGTTTGAGATGGAGGGCACCGGACTTCATGAGGTCCTTAACCCTTCAGAACTGCTTCTTTCAGGCCGTCCCATCGGAGCATCAGGATCTGTGGTTTCATGTGGCATGGAAGGCACCAGACCTCTTCTTATAGAGATTCAGGGGCTTGTCGTTCAGAGTGCCTTTAATCTGCCAAGGAGAACCACAAACGGTTTCGATTACAACCGTCTCAACATGCTCATCGCCATCATTGAGAGACGTTTGAATCTTGAGATTGGTAAGTATGACGCATATCTCAACATCACCGGAGGACTTCATATCGCAGAACCTTCCATGGATCTCGCCATCATCATGTCTCTGATTTCATCGTACATGAATATCGAGATAAACGATGATATCATGATCTTCGGTGAGGTTGGTCTCTCAGGAGAAGTACGTGCAGTTTCCAATGCTGAACAACGAGTGGAGGAAGCAGTAAGACTCGGTTTCAACAAGGTTGTTCTTCCGGCATATCATGCGAAAAAGCTGAATGACCGAAACTTAAAGGATGTGCAGCTGATTCCCGTCAGAAACATTCGCGAAGCACTGCAGATAATGAAAAAATCATAAAAATATATAACCCAACCATAGCTCTTTGCATCGCTATCTGTAAGGCTTTGAACAGGACATTGGATGACTTGTTTTGGGAATAAGTGTATAGTGCTGTGGAATTTACATTTACACTTCACGACTATTTGGAGAAATAAAAAATTTTAAAATAACGCTTGACGTAGAAGAAAATAATCGGTATATTATACGAGTCGCTTGAAGAGAGCGACGCACAGGGGTTTCATCCAATGGTAAGATATCGGTCTCCAAAACCGCTCATGGGGGTTCGAATCCCTCAACCCCTGCTCTATAAAAGGGCAGTAAATCAAGGATTTCCGAGTAATCGGGAATCCTTTTTTGTTGTATATTGACATGGATTTTTATCAAAAAAGGTCACCGATTTGGTCTCCAATTTGGTCTCCAATTTGGTCTCCAAAAAAGTCTAAGAAAGCCTTATCATGACTGACTTAGTGCTTTTGATTGAATGATTTTTTAATCTTTCAAAGGAGCAAAAATGGGAAAAATCTATAAAGAAGAGAGTACCGGAAAGTATGTCTATAAAACGGCAGAAGAATATAAAGGAATAAAATGCACCTGTAAAGGCAGCTCTCGAACCTGTAAGTCAGAAGCCAAAGAGAACTGGAAAAAGAATCTCGAAGCCAGAAAAAAGAAGATTGATAATGTTGATTCCAGCTGTGACTTGTCTGTCCCTCTTAAGAAAGCTTTGCCTGCGTGGTATGAACTTTATCACGAACACTCATGGAGAACCGAACGAACAAAGCATACTGACCACGATACTATAAGTCAAATCTGCAAAAGCATATTAGGAGAGTTTCCGGTTAATGCCATTACTTCTGATCATATCCAGAAATATCTTATCAGTGAAACATCAACGCTTTCTAAGAGTTCTCTTAAGAAACGCCGCAACATGCTCAATATGTTTTTCTCACAATACCGACTTAACGACAATCCTGTAAAAAGAACAGAATTACCTACCTCGATAATATCTAAGGAAACCATTGATGCCTACAACGACGAAGAAATAGCCAGACTTACAGAAGTTCTCTCAGCTGTGTATAACCCTGCCATCCATGCAAACTCAGAACACTCTTTAAGAGGTTTTATATACGGTAATGCACTGATTGTATGCCTTTTTCAGTATCTCCGTTACTCAGAACTAACTGAGCTTAGGGTAAAGGATATTAATTTCGATGAAGGTCTGATTTACGTTTCCAGACAATATGATGAATACACCGGGGAAATAAAGCTACCTAAGTACAATATGAGGATCGTAAATGGTGATAGATAAAAATTGAGCAATATCAGTGTATTTGTTGACTGAAAAATTGATAAAAATTTCGTGAAAAATTCAGTGATGTTTTCATTTGTATTTGTCGACATAGAAGTTGTTGGTAAATAGGTGTAGCATGTGTACTATGGTTAAATGTTAGAAATAGTAGTTGAGAACCATTAAATCAAATATTGAGTGAGGGAAAAAAGATATGGCAATGATTGTGTGTCCTGGTTGTGGAGAACAAATTTCTGATAAGGCAAAAAAATGTATTCATTGTGGATATATCTTAAAAGAAGATTCTCCAAAGTTATGCCCTGAATGTGGCGCTGAATTAGAAGATGGTGCGTCGATATGCTCTAAATGTGGCTGTCCAATAGAAGAAGCTAAACCAGAAGCTAAAGATCAAATACCACAACAAGTAGAAGTTACAAAGGTTAATATTGCGTCCCCCATAAATAAGAAATCAATAATTATGGCTATGGTCGCTCTGGTTGTTGTTGTCGGTATTATTTTTGGCGTAAAGAAAGTGCAAGAAGACAAAGCTGTTCAAGAAGCGGCTAAATTAAGTGCTGATTACGGGGAAAACCTAAAAAACATATCGTATTTAATGCTATCAGGTGCTTCTGATGCAGAGGAATGTGGTAATCTAATTAAGAGTGTATGGAGTAACGCAATATATGAAAAGCGTGATGCTACTACAGATAAGTACACTAGACCAAAAGGCTATTTTCCGGATGATTTTAATGTTGCTTTAGGAAATTTGTTTGGTGATAGTAGTTTTCAAAGCAAGATTGACAACATCGAAAGTAACCAGAAATCTGTTACATCTGCTATGAAAGACATGAAAAATCCTCCTGAAGAATGGGAAGATGCTTACGATGATCTTCAAACATTCTATGATTCTTACTTAGATTTAACAAATCAAGTAATAAATCCAACAGGTAGCCTTCAAACATTTGCTGACAACTTTAATACAGCGGATACAGCTGTCGCAAATGCTTATAGCCGAATGAAGTTGCATTTTAATTAAATTACGGAGCGAGAGATGGCATTAGTTACTTGTCCGGAATGTGGTAATAAAGTCAGCGACAAAGCTACTGTTTGTTTAAAATGTGGCTATCCTATAGAAGATATTCTAGCTGCAAAAGAAATCGAGGAAAAAGAGAAGGTTGAAAAAGAAAAACAATTAAAGCATCAGCTTTTTGCAAAGAGAATAAAAGTCACATTCACTATTGTGATAATTTGCTTGATGCTAGCTATAGCATTTGTTATTGCTCATCAACCAGATAGGAGCGGGTTATTTGATGGGATAAAATGGCGTTCTCAACTATCAGAGATTGAATTAAAGTACCCAGATGGATGGATGGTGAATGAAAAAGATGGCAAAACTTCTTATTACATACGAATTGAACAATACGAATCCATTGATGGAGTTTCGGCATTAGTATCATTACAATTTGATGATAACGACTTATTATATAAGGTTTTTATTGTTGTTATGGTTGACGAAGATATTTTGCCATACTATAAAGCCGCTCAACAACTTAAACATAGATTTGAAAATTTGTATGGAGAATCTTCTAGAATAGATAATACAGAATATTGGAATACTTCTGAAAGCAAGATTGAGCTATGGCATTTAAACGCAATGATTACAGTTATATATTATGATGTAAACCATCTTGAATAGATAAGAGAAACAGAGACTGTAATTTATTCTGTGTAAACCTAAAGAAGGATATAATCCTCTTGGATTGATGTTAGAATTAATATTAAT
>NZ_FOPH01000012.1 GCF_900113415.1 Oribacterium sp. WCC10
GTCCTTAGTACGAGAGGACCGGGATGGACTGACCTCTGTTGGACCTGTTGGAGATCAACTCCAGTGCAGGGTAGGCATGTCGGGACTGGATAAACGCTGAAGGCATCTAAGCGTGAAGCCACCCTCAAGATGAGATATCCCATCGCAAGAGTAAGACCCCTTGAAGACTACGAGGTAGATAGGGCTAAGCTGTAAGTGCTGTAAAGCATTCAGGTGATAGTTACTAATAGGTCGAGGGTTTGACCAATGTGGTTTGGTTGCTGGATAACAGATGGATTACTGAGAATAAGTTATTTGCATTCGGTACGCAGTTTTCAAGTGACGATTTATAATGTTTTTAAGTCGTGTGGGTTTAACCTACACGACTTTTTTGATTAAAAATCAAACTTGAAATAGAAATTATCTATAAGGTGAATTATATTATAAGTGTATTGACTTTCATTAGGATGCATTAGTTCTTTCTGCCTATCTTTGGGTAGTGGGGAATGATACTAACAAACAGGGCGGGTTATACCGTGAGCTGATTTTAATCTTTTCAAATGGGTACAATCTAAAAAGTTCCGTTGAAGAATTGGAGACTGTATGGATTTTAGAGAATTAACATATATAACGGCGGTAGCAGATAACCGTTCTGTTACAGAAGCAGCGAGACAGTTGTATATTTCACAGCCTTCTTTAAGCTACATTATCTCTAAGGTTGAGGAAGATCTGGGAGTTAAGCTTTTTGACAGGAGAACCAATCCGATAAGTCTCACATATGCCGGTGAAAGATATGTGAAAACGGCAAAAGAGATACTTGTTATGAAGGATAACCTACGAAGAGAACTATCTGATATCGGGCATGGACAGAAAGGGAGAATAAATATTGGCATTCCTACTGAAAGAGCCGGGTATATGCTTCCGAAAGTCATAGGAGAGTTTAAAAAAAGCTATCCTAATATTAAAATCTATCTTCAGGAATCAAAGTCTGAGGAAATAATAAACAATCTTATAAATGATAAGATTGCTTTCTGTATACTTCCGGGGGGAAAGGAAAGTCTGCCGCCCGGAGTTAAAACCGAGTATATTTATTCTGAAAAACTATATCTTGTTGCAGCAAAGGGGATGGTAAGCAGAGATATGATCATAGATAATAGTATAGATGACGGAATACCTGTTGCTGATCTGAAGTTGCTGAATATTTATCCTTTTATTATGATGAAGCGTGGACAATACATAAGGCATAAGGTAGACGATATTTTCAGAAGATTCGATTATATTCCAAAGGAGGTTATGGAGGTTTCAAGCTGTATATCAGCAACACAGCTTGCGGGTGCAGGTCTTGGAATAACCATAGTCCCGGAAAGAGCTATTGAACCGCTGAAGAATGCCGGGTTCGAAGTTTTTAATTACAGCGAAGAAAGTGACAGCTGGGATGTAAACATTGTTTATAAAGAAGGCGTGTATCTGGATGAAGCGGAGAGGGCACTGATACGAACAATGCGGGAAGTATTTGCAAGATATCAGGGAATAAAGCCTGAAACCATGAAATGACATAAGTGTATCTCTCAATTGTGCTCGCACAAGAGTGGGAGACAGACATCATGACACTCCCATAATATATAATTAATCCTATTCTATAGAAAATATGTAATGTTAAATATACATTTCAATATATTGTACAGATGAATGCAGGGTCCCTATAATCAAATTATGATTATAGGGCCTTTTTTGTACAGGATTTATCAGATAGCCGATTAGACCTGCAACTACGTGTCTGAAATATACAGCTAAACATGCATTTAGATAGGAGAATATATGGTTAAACTTATTGATCACGGAGTTTTTGTAAATGAAAAGTTTGAGATTATCTGTGATGCATATGAAAATACTGAGGGTACTGCTATTGAATCCGGGGATCTTAAAATCGAGGAAGGTCGTAAGAAAACAATGGCCTACAGGATTATCTCAAAGCATAATCACAGTGAAGACATGAAAAATCTCAAGATAAAATTTGACTCCATGGTGTCTCCGGATAATAATTACGTGAATATCTTACAGACAGCAAGAGCTGCAGGATTAAAGGAGTTTAAGCTGCCCTATGTTCTTTCCAATTGTCACAATACACTTTGTGCCGTAGGCGGAACCATTCTTGAGGACGATCATGCTTTCGGTCTTTCCGGTGTCAAAAAATACGGCGGTATCTTTCTTCCACCATACCGTGGAGTACTTCATCAGTACATGCGCGAAATGATGGCCGGGGGAGAAAAAATGATACTTGGTTCAGATTCCCATACCCGTTACGGAGCGCTGGGTACAATGGGGATAGGTGAAGGTGGCGGAGAGCTGGTTAAACAGCTGGTGGGAAAAACCTATGATATTCCTTATCCCAAGATCATAGGGATAAAACTTACAGGTGCACCAAAACCTTTCGTAGGTTCTATGGATGTGGCTCTGTCGCTTATTTCCAAGACCTTTATAAATGGATTCAGCAAAAATTGTGTTCTTGAATTTATAGGTTCGGGGATCCGGAATCTTTCCATGGAATATAGAATGGGGATTGATGTAATGACCACAGAGTCAGCTGCCCTCAGTTCTATCTGGTGTACCGATGAATTTACAGAAGAATATCTGAGGGAGCATGGCAGGGCAAATGACTACATCAGCCTAAAGCCTGAGGATGGAGCATATTACGACAGGTTTATTGAGATAGATCTTGACAGCGTAGAACCTATGATAGCTCTGCCTTTCCACCCCTCCAATGCAGTGACCATACGTGAATTTAAATCGGATATGGACAGATTTGTGAAAGAGATTGAAGAACGGGGCAATGAGATAAAAGGCGGCAGAGGAGAAGCATTCTCTTTGAATGCAAATATAAAAGACGGATGTTTTTATCCGGATCAGGCACTTGTATCAGGCTGTGCAGGAGGTCTTTTTGAAAACATTGTGGCTATGGCAGATATCCTTAAAAGTGGGAATGAAAGTATCTACGGTATTTCTGGAAACGGACTGAACCTCCATGTAAATCCGGCATCTCTTCCCATCATGGAAGATCTTATGAAAACAGGCATAGGCTCAGAGCTTGCAATTCAAGGAGTGACTATGAGACCCTGCATATGCGGCCCTTGTTTCGGAGTCACGGATGCTCCTGCCAACAACCAGATTTCCATACGTCATGTAACGAGAAACTATTCGAATCGCGAAGGAAGTAAACCTGATCAGGGTCAGATGTCGGCAGTGTGTCTTATGGATGCAAGATCCATCGCAGCCACAGTAAGAAATGGGGGAAAGCTGACAGGAGCCGATGAACTTAGTGACGTGGTTTACCGAAACCTGAGGCATCATTTCGATGAAAGAATATATAGAGCCCAGGTTTATGATAATTTTGGTCACGGAGATGAAAAGCATGAGCTTGTCAGAGGTCCCGGAATCGCAGACTGGCCGGATATGGCTCCAATTAAGGAAAATTTACTGCTTAAAGTCGTGGGTTCCTACCGGGGGTCTGTCACAACAGATGATCTTATTCCATCAGGAGAGGCCAGTTCCTACAGATCAAATCCCGAGAAGCTGTCGGGGTTTACCATGATTTCCAAGGATCCGGATTATGTTCCGCAGTCCATGTCAGTACGAAAAATAAGTGCATCTGTAAATCTTGATAAAGATGCTAATGCTGTAACCTTCGGTTCTGTCATAGTATCTGATCAGATAGGAGACGGTTCAAGTCGAGAGCAGGCGGCGTCCTGCCAGAAGGTACTGGGTGGATTTGCAAACCTCAGTAATGAGTATTCAACCAAACGTTACAGAAGCAATCTTATCAATTGGGGCCTTCTGCCGCTTAGAACTGAAGAAAAACCTGAAATTCTTCGCGGAACCTATCTATATATTCCGGGGATAAAGAAAATCCTGAAAAGCGGCGAAAGTGCTGTAGAAATATTTGTTCTCGATAGGGATATAAGAATAGAGAGTGAAGAAGATCTAAAGGGCCTAAGACATGAAGAAATCATAAAGCACAGTATCAAAAGTATAAAAGCTACATTAGACAGCCTTACTAATGAAGAAAGAAACATACTCCTTTCAGGATGTCTGATAAATAATTATAAAAAAATACAGTAGTACATATTCCCCCTTTTTCCCAGGACTGAGAAAAAGGGGATTTTCATTTGGTTCATAAGGATTTAAAACCTATTGTGAAACATGATGCTAATAATTAATAATTAATAATTAATAATTATAAGTCCGATATATAATAAGAAATAAATAAGTATAAAAAAACTGAGTATGGATGAAATGGAAAACAGTACTAAGGTCGAAAATAAGAAGGTTCTTATAAAACTTGAGAAAGTAGGGAAAATATATAAAACCGGTCAGATCGTATATGAAGCTCTGCATGATATAGATCTCGAAGTAACAGAAGGTGAATTGGTTGTTATTCTAGGACCCAGCGGTTCAGGAAAAAGTACACTCCTTAATGTTATAGGCGGGCTTGATAATGCAACCAGTGGCAAGATATATTTTGGAGATGATGAAATAACCGCATTTAACGACACACGCCTTGGAAAGTTCAGAGCCAGGGATGTGGGTATCATTTTTCAGTTTTATAATCTTGTTCCTTCACTTACAGCCTATGAAAATGTGGATCTCATGAGGGATCTTGGTATCGATATAATTGATCCCACAGAGGCATTGGGACTTGTCGGATTAGCTGATAAAAGTACGAACTTTCCATCACAGATGTCAGGCGGACAGCAGCAAAGAGTGGCAATAGCCCGTGCTATTGCAAAAAAACCAAGACTTCTCCTGTGCGATGAACCTACAGGTGCACTTGATACCAATACGGGAAGAGAGGTTCTGAAACTTTTGCAGGATCAGAGCAGAATAGATAAAAGAACAGTAGTTATGGTTACACATAATGCTTTGTTTGCAGAGATTGCAGATAAGGTTATCATGGTGAAAAACGGAACCATAGATGAAATAGTTATAAATGATAATCCAAAGGATGCATTTGATCTGGAGTGGTAATGAAATATGACTAAAAACCTTGTAATAAAGCTCATTAGAGATCTGAGAGAGAATTTTGTTCAGTTTCTCGCTATTTTTCTGATGTGCTTTTTTGCAATGTTCATCATGGAAGCATTCGATGCTGTGGTAACAGGACTTGGTAATTCAGTGGATGAATACTATAAAGAGACAAATTTTATGGATATAAAGATCTCTTCAGAAGGATTTTCCAGGGAGGATCTTTCTCTCATCATGAATTTACCGGCTGTTAAAAATGCTGAACTACGGTATACAACAAACGGGAAAGTAAAGCATAAGGGTAAGGAAAAAAAGCTGGAGTTCAATTTTATCGAAGAAAACGAAGTTTCAAAAATGCTTATTTGGAAGGGAACTCCATATGAAAAAGACCAGAGCGGGATCTGGATTGACAGATATTTTGCTGAAAAACAGGGAATAGATGTCGGAGATGAACTTCAGCTTATATGTGACGGAGTTGAATTTGATGAATCGGTAAGAGGTATAGTGGAAAATCCCGATCATTCATATTTTGTCATCGACAACACATATACCATACCGAGTATCGGAGACTATGGTTATGCTTTTCTCGACTCAGGAGATTACCCGGGAGAGTATGTACAATTTGACAGCATTTATATTGATCTGAAAAATGTTTCAAACCAGTTTGAACTTACCGAAGCAGATAAAAAAGAAACAGATTCGGTAAAACTTGAAATCCAGAATCTGTTTTCGGAAATTAACATAAGCTGCGTTTCAAAGAAGGACGAAGAGGGACATGATGCCCTGCATGGGGATATGGAATCGGATGAAACACTGGAAATCGTATTCCCTTGTCTGTTTATAACCATCGCTCTCTTGGGAATAGTATCAACCATGACAAGACTGGTACTTAAGCAGCGCACCATAATCGGAACCTTCAAAGCACTGGGGTTTGCTAAAGGGGTGGTGTTTATGCACTATATCACATATTCTGTTGTGGTTTGCCTTTTAGGCTGCATACTTGGGGCAGTGGCGGGATGGTTTAGCCTTGGTCAGTATATACTCGATATCATGGCGGAATACTATTGTAACCCGTATCAAAGACTTGAAGTTTCACCGAGAATAATCATAGTGATTTTGGCTGTTGTGGGGATGTCAGCATTAACAAATTTTCTTTCCTGCAGAGGGATTCTGTCTTTAAGAGCATCGGAAATACTGGTGCCGGAACCACCAACGGTTGCAGGCGCAGGAATAATTGAAAAAGCATTTTTTTGGAATAAACTCAGTTTTGCCAGCAGATGGAACATAAGAGATATTAACAGGAACAAAATAAGGACATTGGCCGGGATTATCGGAGTTACGCTTTGTACGGCTCTGATGCTTACTGCCTTCGGAATGGATGAACTGAATAAGGGAGTAGTGGAATGGCAGTATTCAGGACTTACGCCTTCGAACTATCAAATAGGTTTTGCGCCTGAAACAGATTACGGCACAGTTTATGAATACTCAAGGCAGTATAAGGGACAGATGGTGGAAAAGCTTCAGACGGATATAACTAAAGATGATAAAAGAGGCTTATATTATGTCACGGTTATGGATGAAGGAAATCTTTACAGATTTCAGGATGATTCGGGAAAATATATCAGACTTCCGGATATGGGAGTCGCAGCCAGTGCGAGAGTCATGGAAGAGATGGATCTTAAAATAGGAGATACCGTATCTTTCAGGATCCCGGGAGTAAAAGAAAAGTTCAAAGTAAAGATATATACGGTTTATAAGGAACCCTATGAACAGGGAATAGCTATGAAACGACGTTTCTATGAAAGTATAAACGGTGAATTCAAGCCAAATCAGTTGTTTACCAATATGACTGTTCCTGCAAGGTATGCTACGGAAAGAGAAGAAATAATAAGTGTCTTTTCCAAAGATGAGTATATAAGATCCTATAGACTGAAAAGTCAGGCCACGAATCTTGAGGTATATTACGTAATGACTATCGCAGTACTTCTCGGAATAGTTGTAATGTACAATCTGGGAGTTTTATCCTTTGCGGAAAAGATGAGAGAGGTTGCTACATTAAAGGTACTGGGATTTTCCACAGGAAGTATACGCTGGATACTGAATCAGCAAAGTTTAATCATCGATGGTGCAGGTACCGTTACAGGTCTTATACTTGGAAAGAAACTGCTGGTTTTTGCCATGAGCAATCTGGATTACTCGGCGGACTATATCTACAGGATAAGTTACATGCCTTATCTTCTCTCAGTGCTTATCTCATTTGTTTTATCAATAGTTGTAAATTCCATCATTTCGGCGAAAGTAAAAACCATTAATATGGTTGATGCATTAAAAGGAGTCAGATAATGATTAAGTATATAAAGAGAGGAATAATATGTCTTTTGTGCATTGGGATCATTGCCGGGGCTGTATGGTATTTTATGCAGCCGGAATCTATGATCGTTATAGTGGCTGAGAGAAAATCCATAAATCCGGTTATATACGGAACGGGAAAGATCAGCGGGGGCAGAAAGATAACCATATATGCAGATGTGACCGGACTGGTGGAGTCAAAAGAGGTTCAGGTAGGTGACAGGGTTAAGGCAGGAGATAAACTGGTTCAGTATGTTAAGGATGATCAGAAATTACAGGTTGATCTTGCAAGGACAGATGCTGAATACAGTAAGAAGATTCTTAATGCTGACATCAATCAAAAGGCAAAATATGAAAGTATGATGAATGCAGCAACCCTGCAAATAAATAATTGTGCACAGACCTACACCACTCTTGAAGAACAGCTCAGAGCCATGACCAATGAAAGTTATGGTGATGATCGTTTTATTGCAGATGTTAAAAAACAATATGACAGTGATATCCTAAAGCTTCAGGACCAGATGTTTCAAAAGCAGCAGGGAGTTGCCCAGACGGAGGTTGAACTGAAAAAAATAGAATTACTTACAGGGGATGAAGAGGAAGCCAGTAAAGAGAAGGTGGATAAAAAGACAGATAAGGCTATAGATTACTATGAAAGTATAAGTGAGTTAAACAGAAAGATAACTGATATAGAGGTAGATAAGCTGACGCTTCCGGAAGAGGGAATGGAACCTGAGAAACATGAAAAGTATCTTGAGCTGCAGGCAAATATGGAAACGGTGCTGAAGCTTTGGTCTGAAGCAAGAGCTCAAAAAGAATTCGCACAGTCAATGCTTGTAACTAACGGAGATATATACAACAGGGAACAGCAGCTTGCTTTGTCCAACAGAACTCTTGAAAATGCAGAAAAGGAACTGAATAAAGCAGAGACCGGAACAAATTCAACGACTGATGGGATAGTTACGGCCTGTTTTATAGATAAAGGAGCTTCGGTTGAAAAGGGTGCACCTATCATGGAAATAGAAACAGACGATGAGTATCTGATAAAGATGAAGGTTTCCAAATATGATATCCATTCAATAGGGTTGGGACAGAAAGCAGAAGTAAGAATAGGCGATAAAAAGTATACAGGTGAGGTTATAAGAATAGGACAGTCGGCAGAGAATGATTCAAGCGGTAAGGCCAAAGCAGTTGCAGAAATCAAGCTGGACACAAGAGATGAGCTTATAGTGGGGCTTGACGCAGATGTAACCCTTGAACTTGAAGAAGTTACCGATACAATAGGTATTCCAAATGAATGTATATACAATGATGATGACGGATCATATCTTTATATGATAAGAGATGGTGTTGTGACTAAAGTCTATGTAATCACAGGAGCAAAAGATAACACTATGACAGAAGTGGAGGGAATAAAAGAAGGAGATCATGTAATCATGGATCCTGCTGCGTCAGAATATGTAGGCGAAGAAGTGGAGGAAATAGTATATACGGGACAATAAATCTCTCATTTTGATTTCGTCAGCAAGTGTACAGCTTAATGTATTATGAGTCCTTTATGTCCATAATCTTGTATTTAAGCTTAAAAGTGCATTTCATTTGGAATGCGCTTTTTTAATGTTCTAAAGATAAAAGAGAATTGGATTCAGACATTTTAACATTTGCAGGGCTTCTCTCTTGAATTGGATTATATTGTTTCTCTGCGGGACTTTCACGTTTGTTATATAAGATATTCCAAAAAATAATAAGGACACAGTTGACAAGTCTTTAATATCGGTTTATGATATGAACCATAAGAGATAAGGACATACAAAACAAGTCCAAAACATCGTGATACTAAGTTAGCTGATATTGATGACAAACGAAACACAAGTAAATATTGACTGACATCTAACACAAATGAACAAACAATGAGCAAAGAAGCGGGAGGTAAGCCATGAGAGCAGCAGAGAACAAAGCGGTTAAGACAGTAACATTCTTTAGAGGCGACGGAATCGGACCTGAAATTTCAGATTCAGTATTTGCCATTTTCCAGGCTGCACATGTTCCCGTTAAGTTTGAGATATTTGATGTTGGGGAAGCAGAGTACAACAGAAACGGAAAGCTTATTCCTGATGATGCGTTTACATCTTTTGAAAAGACAAAGGTTCTTCTTAAGAGCCCTATCACAACACCTGTAGGTAAGGGATTCCGTTCTCTCAATGTAACAATGAGAAAGAAGTATGATCTTTATGCAAACTTCCGTCCGGCGAAGTCAAATTCAGCGGTTCCGACACCATTCCCGAATACAGACATTGTCACATTCCGTGAGAATACCGAAGACCTGTATGCGGGAGTTGAGGAGAAGATTTCAGACAATGAGATGCACAGCATCAAGATCATCACAAGAGACAAGTCAGAGAGAATCTGCCGC
The DNA here is from genome assembly GCF_900113415.1 of Oribacterium sp. WCC10. Lineage (GTDB taxonomy): Bacteria > Bacillota > Clostridia > Lachnospirales > Lachnospiraceae > Oribacterium. Next base: position 9,761 of record NZ_FOPH01000012.1, read on the forward strand.
TCAGCTTTCGATTTTGCAGTACAGAACGGACGTAAGAAGGTTACATGTATTCACAAGGCCAACATCATGAAGCTTACAGACGGACTTTTCCTGGATGTTTTCTATGAGGTAGCAAAGGATTATCCAGGTATCGAAGCAAAGGACATGATCGTAGATGCATGCTGCATGAATCTGGTTCTTGATCCTTCAAAGTTCGATGTTATGGTAACAGAGAACCTGTATGGAGATATCATCACAGATCTTACATCTGGACTTATCGGCGGAGTTGGGCTCATGCCATCTGCCAACATCGGAACAGACATGGCCATGTTTGAGGCAGTACACGGTTCAGCACCTGATATCGCAGGAAAGAACATTGCAAATCCAACAGCATTTATCTGGTCGGCATGTATGATGCTTGATCATATCGGACTTAACAGCTATGCTGATGTAATCCGTGAAGCAATCAAGAATGTTATGGACGAAGGTGTACACACAACAAAGGATATCGGTGGTTCAGCTTCAACCACAGAATATACAGATGCAGTGATCAATGAGATTAAGAAGATCATGTCTCAGGCTGCATAATATGACAGCGGATGAGATTGTTTCAGTATCAGACTTTTGATGATCGTATGATATCTATATAAAGCGCGGGTACAGAACTCGGCATTGAACCTAAACATAAAAAGCAGAGATAGAGACACAGGGTTATTCGGTAAAACCGATTGGCTCTGTGTCTTTTGTTGTGTAAGTATACAAAACATGGATATAATGTCTAATGGATTCTTTAAATAACAGCGGGGCAGATAATGTATGAGCATCTTTAATAAAAACAACCAGAAATATACTGATATGGCACAGAGATTTGGTCTGTTCATGCTTGGTATAATTATACTATTTATTGTCTTTATAGATTTCAACAGTTATAAGACATACAGCGATGTACTGATAAGGCAGGAGGAGACACAGCTCCTGTCCATTGCACGGATCGTAGGTGATAACTTAAACAACTACCTTGAACAGGAACGTGACAAGATTGATGTTACTTTTGCAAAGGAAAACGGTGGAATTTCGGATATACACAGTAAGAACAAATATCTCATTGATGACAGCTTTCCTTTATATCGAGGTTATGTTTTGCTGGATGATAATGCAGAAATCGTAGATATCATCATGTCCGGTACACAGGGAACCGAAAACCGGGAGAAATTGTATGAGGGCATAAAGCTTGTAAACCTGCTCAAGAATTACAGAGCTGAAATAGTAGGTAAGTTTTTTTCGAAGGAGGATTCTGAATATACTCTTTACATCAAAAAGACCATTCGTGTGGAGAATAAACTATATACCGCAATATATGCGCTTGATATGAGTGAAATATACAATCGTATCATTAAACCTGTTCAGATAAACGGTGCCGGATACATCTACATCAGGGATGCGGAAAATGTAATCATCATGCATCCCTATCATGATGAAATAGGAACTTCCGGTTTTCAGAGTGTTCATGAGAATACAACCGGTAAGTCCGATGCATTCGACGATCTTTTCAGATGGTCAAACTATCAGAAACAGGTTGCCGAGGGTTACGATGTCATTCAATCCTATAGCATCAAAAGAAATGCTTTGGTACCGGAAACCATGATAGGTGCATTTACAAAACTGTATATTCAAAATGAGGAGTGGACTGTTACTGCATTTTTGCCTATGAGCGTACTATCGGGGCCGCTTACCCAGTTCATTTCCATATTTCTTCTGATTACGCTGATCATATTCCTGCTTGCTGTAATCGGAACAGCGGTTTGCATGAACATCGTGAGACAAAGTAATGAAATAAAGTATCTGAGAGAGATAAATGATGGTATGGAGATGATACAGAAGCAGAGCGATGAGATCAGAAACTATCAGAGAATACAGTCGCTAGGTATGATGGCAAGTCATATCGCACATGAGTTCAATAATTTTCTCACTCCGGTTATGGTATATGTAGATCTTCTGAAAACAGATAATGACATTTCTGAAGAAAATCATGAACTTCTGAATGAAATGTCCGGTTCTCTTGATCAGGCAAAGCAGTTGTCAACGGATCTTCTGAGCTTTGCAAGACAGGATACAGGAGCAAAGCTTACAAACATTAATTTGCGTGAGGAAACCGAGTCTGCATTAAAGATGGTAAAACGTCTGACACCGCACAGGATTAAATTTGAGAGTGAGATCTCATGTAAAGACATCAACCTGTACGCACGAAAGGGGAACATTGAGCATATTCTTCTAAATCTCAGCAAAAATGCATATGATGCCATGGAGAATTCTGAAAAAAGAATTCTCAGAGTGGAACTTAAGACAGAGGGTGAGGAAGCTGTGCTTATGGTATCCGATACAGGCTGCGGTATACCAACAGAAACCATAGAACAGATTTTCGAACCTTTCTATACAACCAAGGGAAGTCGTCAGGGAACAGGACTTGGTCTTTCTGTGGTGAAAAATATAGTTACGTCAATGGGCGGAAGACTTGTAGTCAGGAGCAGTGATGAAGGGACAACATTCAGCATGTATTTCCCTGTTGCAGAAGATAGCGGAGAGAATAAGACAAGTAAGATAGCAAGCATTAAGCGTATAGCTGTTATATACAATAAAAACATAGATATCAGGAGAATTGAGGAGATCTTCAAGGGCAGCGGTGTGAGAACGGAGTTTTTTGATCATCCTGCAGCGGTAATATCAATTGTGGAAAAGAGGAAGGACTATTTTGGAATGATCATTTCATCCTATCATCTTCCGCTCATGAACGGAGTTGAGACTCTGAAGATAGTCAGACGTCTGGATCCGGAGATAAGACTGATACTTACAACAGATGAAAAAATCACTGAGTTTGAGTGGTATCTGAATAACGGGTATTTTGACAGGCATATAACTGTAGAGGATTTGTATAAGGAGCTTGGAACTTTGATAACCATGAACAGGGGCGGGATATTGCCTAGAGAAAGTGACGCAAAGTTTGTTGAATGAGAAAAATGACAAAACTGTCACTGTTGAATGTGCCCAAATTATTGCCTTGACTTTGAACGTATATGTATAATGTCGCCATAGGTTAGAGAAACGAAATAACTGCCTGATCCATCAAAAAGTCAGGCATATGGCGTCGATCCGCAGAGAATCGGATATAAGCGGAAAGATGTTCACAGGAAAGGAGAGGTTCTTATTATGAAAAAAGCATTTATGGGTTCTATCGCTATTCTTACGGCGATGTCGATGGCAGTTCTCGCAGGATGCGGCGGCAGCTCATCATCAGGCGCATCTTCTACGAAGACAGAAGCAGCCGGTGGTTCAGGTGAAGCTGCAGCTGAGGACTGGAAGTGGGAGCGCAACATCGAGATCGTTTGTCCATGGGGAACAGGCGGTGGAGCTGATACAACTCTCAGAGCATTTGCTACCGCTCTTGAAAATGAGATCGGCGTCAAGGTAGTCGTAAACAACAAGTCCGGAGCAGGCGGAGTTACAGGTGTTCAGTTCGCATCTTCACAGCCGGCAGACGGATACACATATCTTCTCTGCACACAGTCACCTATGCTTGCTCAGATCACAGGAGCAACAGATTTCGATGTATATGGTTCAGTTAAGCCACTTTGCCAGCTTGTACATGATGTAAACGTATTCGTAGCAGGTAAGGATGAGCCATACAACAATATGGAAGAGCTCAAGGAGTACCTTAAGGCAAATCCCGGTTCTGTAAAGTGTGGTGTTATGACTATCACTGGTCTTGATGCAGCTTGCGTACAGGGGGCATTTGAAGGTGGAGTTGAGGCTGTTGCTTATACAGAGGGTTCACAGCTCAACGCTGATATCGTAGGCGGACACATCAACCTTGGATGTGAGGGTCCTGCTGAAGTATCTGCAATGGTAGAGTCAGGCGATATGAAGGTTATCGGTGCATGTACAGATCAGCACCTTACACTTGCAGGTTGGGAAGATGTTCAGACAACAGCTGACATCAACAACGAGACAACTTATGGTCCTGCACGTGGTATCTTCTACATCCCGGGAACACCTGATGCTGCTATAAAGGCATTTGAGGCAGCTGCTGAGAAGGCCGTTGCATCTGATTCTTTCCAGGAGTTCTGCAAGCAGCAGGGTCTTGATCAGAGACAGGGTTGGCTCAACACAGCTGATTATCAGGCTGAGTGGGATTCAGACTATGAGAATCTTACAGCACTTTTCGGAACAAAGTAATTCGTTTTAAGTAATGTAATTGTCGGGGGAACAGTTATTTGTTTCCCCGTATTTTTAAAGGGGGAAATGTTTTGGATATCATATTTTCAGCATTTTTAATCATTGCGGGAATTGGTCTTTTTTCCATGATCGGTGCTGATCCATCAGCTGCAGCTTCCGAAACTGAGCTTGGTGCCGCATTTTGGCCTCAGATCGTTCTGACCATCATGATCGTATTATCTGTAGTTAATATAGTTACCGCACTAAAAAAGATGAAGGCAGAGGGTAAGACCATAACTTCGGAGATTGATGTTGCCGGATTCTTTAAGAGTAAGCTTTTCATTGGAATGATAGCAGTAGCTGTACTTGCGCTGGTACTGCCTACTATAGGGTTCGTGCCTTCATGTATTCTGTTCCTTATAGGCTATGGAGTCCTTCTCAAGGCTCCTGATATTCCCAAGCTTGCCATAGCTGCTGTTCTTATCACCATAGTTATATATATTCTTTTCCAGGGTGCTCTTGATATCATGCTTCCCAGAGGAACAGGTGTCTTCCGTGAGCTTGCTCTTGTATTTGAAAGAATATTACCGTTCTAAGGAGGAGATAAGAGTATGTTTGATTTACTTGTAACAGGATTTTCTATAGTATTTGCGCCTGCTACCTTCCTCTTTATCGTAGGTGGTACAATTATCGGCGTTATCTTCGGCGCCATGCCGGGAGTTTCGGCATCAATGGCGGTTGCCCTTGCACTTCCTTTCGCTTATGCGATGAAACCTATCGTTGCCATTGCATTCCTTGTATCTGTTTACTGTGCATCAATAACAGGAGGCGGTATCACTGCAATTCTTTTCAAGATTCCGGGAACTCCTTCATCTGCGCCTACAACATTTGACGGTTATCCTATGGCTCAGAGAGGAGAGGCAGGTAAGGCACTTGGATATTCACTTGTTGCATCTGCTTTCGGCGGACTTGTTGCAGCATTTGCTATGGCGCTCATTTCGCCTCAGCTTGCGGCTGTTGCTCTAAAGTTTGGTCCTTCAGAGCTTTTTGCCGTATCTTTCCTCGGACTTTCGGTTCTTTCATGTCTTGACAGTGATAATATAGTAAAGACACTTATCTCAGGCTGTATCGGACTTTTCCTTGCATGTATCGGTATGGATCCGATGCTTGGTATAGCACGTTTCACATTCGGAAGTTCAACACTTCTTTCAGGCATCGAGATGATCCCTGTCATGATCGGTCTTTTTGCAGTAACTGAGGTTCTGAAGCAGACAAACAAGCAGAAGAAAATCGATATTGAAAAGGATTCAACAGCAAAGGGCGGAGATACATCTGCAAAGCTTCCTTCTATTAAGGAACTCTGGGAGACTAAGTGGACTATGATCCGTGCTTCAGTTCTCGGAACAGTTGTAGGTATCCTTCCCGGCGCAGGTGCTACTATCGCTTCTTTCCTTGCATACGCAATCGAAAAGAAAGTTTCAAAGCATCCTGAACTTCTTGGTACAGGTATCCCTGACGGTATCGTTGCTTCCGAGGCAGCTAACAACGGTGCTACCGGTGGTGCCATGGTTCCTCTTCTTTCACTTGGTATCCCCGGTGGTAATGCAGCGGCTATCATGATGACAGCTCTCGTTATCCAGGGTGTACAGGTTGGACCGCTCCTTATCAAGCAGCAGCCGGAGTACCTTGCGTCTGTATTTGCATCAATGTTTGTCACAAATATCGTTATGGTTATCGTATCCATGGGTATTGCAAGAGTCTTTGCAAAGATTCTTTCAGTTCCGTATTCTATCCTTGGACCGGTTATCGTTATTCTTGCAACAATCGGTGCTTACGCTACAAATAACAACACAGGTGATGTTGTTCTTATGGTGGTTGCAGGTATCATCGGATATCTGTTCTCAAAGCTTAAGTACAACTCGGCAGCACTTGTTCTTGGTCTCGTACTTGGACAGATGTGTGAGTCAAACTTCCGTAGAGCTTATACACTTATGAATGGTAGCATCATAGGTATTTTCTCAAAACCAATCACATTCGTTATCGTATCAGCATGTGTGATCATGCTTGTATATCCGTTTGTTAAGCCGTTAATCTCAAAGAAAAAGGCTTAATGACATAAGTGACAGGAACTCTTGCTATGTGCAGGAGTTCTTTTTTATGTTAAAATTCAAATTATATAAGTGAACATTATTCTTTGGCGGTTAGGTGAATGGGATATGGCGAACGAAAATATTCTGGTTGTGGATGATGAGGCGGCTATACGCCTTGCTATGCGGGTGGCTCTAAAAAGAGAAGGAATGCGAGTGACTGAGGCGCCTGACGGGAAGGAAGCTATTGAACTTTTGGGTGATCAGAAGTTTAGTCTTGTGATCCTTGATGTCATGATGGAAAATGTTGGCGGTTATGAAGTTCTTCGTCATATGAGGTCGAATGATGATATGACACCTGTTTTAATGCTTTCCGGTAAGTCTGATGAGGCGGATCAGATGATGGGACTTGATTTCGGTGCTGACAGTTATCTGACGAAGCCTTTCCATACCGCACTTCTTATCCAGAATGTAAAGGCCCTGATAAGGCGTACACAGGTTTATGCTCATGTTGATACTACAAAGCTGAAATGCGGTCACTTCAGTGTGGATACAGTGAAGATGGAGTGTCTGAAAGACGGTGAACCACTTGATTTCACGGGACGAGAGACTAGTCTTTTCAGATTTTTAATGGAGCATCCCGGAGAAGTATTTACCAAGGAACAGCTATACAGGCAGATCTGGGATGATAGTGGAGCGGTTGTGGATGAAAATACAGTTACAGTCTATGTGAAGCGTATAAGGAGTAAGATTGAAAAAGATCCCAAAAATCCTGTATATCTGAAAACAGTACGTGGCGTTGGTTACAGATTTGACCAAACAGAGATGTGATGCATCTGAAGACTGTTATGTAAAATCTCTGACAATCTTTATATATTCTGTCGCGTGGTATGGAAGATAACTGTTCTTTCGGAAGGCCGCTACAAAGTTGATCGGTGTGCTTGGGTCTCCAACGGAAAAATATTTTAAAGGTTTATCAAGTTTCATATGTTTGAGATGTGTCTCAGTGATGAAACAGACGCCGTAATTTCTTGAAGCAAGTTCTGCCTCGGCGCGAATGTTACTTGTTTCAAGAATGATATTCGGATTGACATGGTGCTGTCTGAAGAGTCTGTCTACTATGGTTCTGGTACGCTGATTCGGATTTTGCATGATCACGCCCTGATTATGAGTTTCAAGGTGCTTTAAATCAAGATGAGGATAACGGCACCCTTCCATCGGATAAGCCAGTTCACACAGAGGATTATCAGGAGACATAACAAGTACCATCTCTTCGTGGCTTATGATCTCGGTTTCAATATATGGGTTTTCATCAGGTTGATTGTAGAAAGCGAGGTCCACATCTCCGCTGAGTATCAGTTCATTCAGTTTGCTGGAGCTGGATTCGTGTATTTTGATTTTAACATTAGGATAAAGGCTGTGAAAAATCGGGAGAGTACAAGGCAGCATATAGGTTCCTCTCATGGCAGGGAAGCCAACATTAAGTAAACCTGAATCGTGTTTCAGAATATCACCTACTTCCTGATCAAGTTCTCTTTTTATATTCAGTATCTCTTTAGATCTCGCTATATATCGTTTTCCAACATAAGTCGGTACATACCTGTTCCCGATTCTATTAAACAGAGGCTGACCCACATAGGATTCGGTGTTCTGTAAAAATCTTGACAATGAAGGCTGAGACAGAAAAAGTGCCTCAGCAGCTTTCGAAATATTCCCGTACTTCTCAATCGCTATTAGATATGTCAGGTCCTTGAAATCCATTACGTCCTCCTGAAAATGGTTTTGATTCTTTCACGAAAAGCTGTCGTCTGATCAACTACAAATAAATATATCATTTCAAAGTGGAGAGCAGGCAAGAACTTCGGTTGCTGAAGGGCTTTTACCTGCTTTCATTCGTTGATCATCTGTAGATGGATTATATCTTGAAATGGACTATACGTCCAATGCATAGTTTTTATCGAATAAATGCATTGGATATATAAAAATGCAAATGATATTGTATATACATAGATAAACAGATGCGCGCTGTTCATTGAAAACTAAATGAAACGTTTCTCTTATCCCCCGATGAGATACATTTTCGAAACACTATTTTTTACGCTGTGGCTTTCTGGTAAGTGGCAGCAGAATGGAGTTTATATGGAACAGGTGCATGAGCGTGCAATGAAACTGCCGGTTACTATCATTAGAGGCGGAACCAGCAAGGGTGTGTATATCCTGGAAGAAGATCTTCCCAAGGATAAGAATGAGTGGGATGCTATTCTCCTTAGACTGATGGGCAGTCCGGACAAAAAGCAGATTGATGGACTTGGCGGTTCACAGTCAGTTACAAGTAAGGTGGCTATCATTAAGAAATCTGACAGAGCAGATGCAGATGTTGATTATACATTTGCACAGGTTTCTGTAGACAAGCCTATCGTAAGCTACAAAGGAAACTGCGGAAATATTTCATCCGGCGTAGGACCTTTTGCCATTGAAAAGGGACTTGTTGAAGCGAAGGATGGAATGACAAGTGTTCGAGTTTACAATACAAATACAGATAAGATAATTGAAGAAGAAGTCAAGACTGAAGATGGAGAGGTGGTTTACGATGGCGATTTTGCAATCGCAGGCGTTCCCGGAACAGCTTCACCGATTAAGCTTAAGTTTGTAGATCCTTCAGGAACATTGGGAAAGGGGCTTCTTCCTACAGGTAATGCTGTCGATGTTCTGGATGTTCCTGACTTTGGCAAGGTTGAGGTATCTATAGTTGATGCAGCCAATCCGCTTGTGTTTGTAAAGGCGCAGAGTCTTGGATTAAACGGCGGTGAGACACCTGATGATATAAACGGTGATGCTGAAAAGCTTGATCTTCTTGAAAAGGTAAGAGGTCTTGCTGCAGTAAAGCTCGGTCTCATTGATGACTACACAAAGTCAGCGTGGGAAACACCTGGTATACCTAAGATGACATTTGTTTCTGAAGCTAATGACTATACAACAGCAGATGGTAAGGAAATAAAGAAAGAAAACATTGATCTTCTTTCAAGAATGATGTCAATGCAGAAAGCTCATCCAAGCTACGCAATGACCGGTGCCATGTGTACGGCAGCTGCAGCAGTTATAGAAGGAAGCGTCGTTAATCAGGTGCTTTCTGAAGGAACAGATACGCAGTATATCCGTATAGGACATGCAAGCGGTATCCTTGAGTGCGGAGTTGATTATGCTGAAGATACTGAAAATCCAAAGGTTCCTAAGATAGACGATACTTTCGGATTCAGAACAGCCAACATGATCATGGAAGGTAAGGCAGTCATCAGAACCTGATGGTAAAAGAAAAGACAAAAACAGTCTTTTCGTTGTTGAGTATAGAATAATGGAGGAACGTAAAGCATAAAACGCTAAACGGTCCTATAAGAATGACATTAGTGTCATGTAAAGTCTTTGTTTTATAAAGCGGATATATGAATATCCATGAACAGGATAAAAGCCTTTGCTTATTTTGGGAGATTAAAAAATGAATTTTGCATTGATTTCGCTTGTAGTACTGGCTGTGGTAGTAGCAGTCGGATTTATCAAAAAGGTTAATATCGGATTCTTTTCCATCGGAGCAGCATTTCTTCTTGGTATGGCAGGAGACCTTTCTGCCAAGGATATCACCAAGGGATTTTCAAGTTCCATGTTTGTAACTCTCGTCGGTGTAACATTCCTCTTTGGTATGGCTTCACAGAACGGTACATTGGATCTTTTCTCTAAGAAGGTAGTTGCTCTTGTAGGTAAGAGAACATACCTTATCCCGATTCTGATGTTTGCTCTTTCAGCATTTATCTCAGCAATCGGACCTGGTCACATCGCAGCAGGTATCCTTATGACAACATTTGCCGTATATCTTGCATTTGAGCTTGATATCAATCCTATGGCAACTGCACTCTATGCTAAACTCGGCGCCAATGCAGGATGCGCGTCACCTTTGTCCATGACGGGTATACTTGCAAAAAATCTGAGTGAGCCACTCGGATATTCAGGATTTGGTTTACACCTTTTCCTTACAACACTTCTTTCCGGCTTTGTATTTACAGCAATCATGTATGTTTATTATAAGGGATATAAGGTTAAGGCAGACAATCCTCTCAAGCTTTCTGACATCCCTGCATTCAACCGTAACCAGAAGATCACAATGGCTGCCATCGCAGTTATGGTTATCTGCTGTATCGGTTTCAAGCTTGACACAGGACTTTTCGCTTTCGTTGCAGCAGCAGTTCTTATACTTCTCGGATGTGCTGATGAAAAGAAAGCTATCAAGGGAATTCCATGGGGAACACTGATGCTCATCTGTGGTGTTGGCCTTCTTGTAAATGTTATCGACAAGCTTGGCGGTATCACACTCATCTCTGATTTCTTAAGTTCACTTATGACAAAGTCAACAGCTTGTCCTATCATGGCAGCTACTTCAGGTATCCTTTCATGGGTGAGCTCAACAACAGGTGTTGTAATGCCTACACTTTATCCTATTACTGACAATATCGTTAAGACATTTGGTGACGGAGTAAGTTACGTAGAGATTATTTCAGCACTCACAGCTACATCATTTGCGGCAGCTATCAGCCCTCTTTCAACAGGTGGTGCTATCATCATGTCTTCTTATTCTGCAGCTAAGGAGACAACAACTGAAGAGATGAACAAGATGTTCAGAACCCTGTTCCTCTTATCAGTTATGAACGTTGTTATCAACGTGCTTATGTCTGCATTAGGTATTTTTAATCTTGGCGGACTTTTCTACTAATTCATCCGGTATGTCAGGAATATAATTTTCAGTGCCGTTTCTACTTGAAAGGAAGTGATAGGGTAGGAACGGCATGTTTTTTCAAAAAAGCATAGGAATATTGTATACAGTGCATCGACTATAATAGGATAAGCCTATACAATATATATCCTTATAAATATTTTACTATTATTAATACCTGAATTAATATATTTGCATAGATCATAGATAAGAGAAAAACAATAAAGAGAAGAAAGTGTGGTAAAATAAATATGTATTTTCCACAAACAACTTAAGAATTGTTGTGCAGTTTGCTAATATCTATGGGATCTTAAGTCGGGTTGATTTTAGCCCATTAGGGCATCATTTAAGGAGGTTTTATTATGGTTAAGCTTCATGAAGGCGGAGTATACCTGGTTAACGGAACAGAGCTTGTTCCTGAGGCAGAAGCGGCTAAGGTAGAGCAGCTTACAGGGAAGGCAGCTGATAAGGCAGAGGCAAAGAAGGGTACCATTGCTTATGGTATCATGGAGTCTCATAACACAAATGATAACATGGACGATCTAAAGATCAAGTTCGATGCCATGGTATCACATGATATCACTTATGTAGGTATCATTCAGACTGCAAGAGCTTCAGGAATGGAAAAGTTCCCTCTTCCTTATGTACTTACATGCTGCCACAATTCACTTTGCGCAGTTGGCGGAACCATCAATGATGATGATCACTATTTTGGACTTTCTGCAGCAAAGAAGTATGGCGGAATCTATGTACCACCTCATGTTGCGGTTTGCCACCAGTTCATGCGTGAGAAGTTCGCAGGCGGCGGAAAGATGATCCTTGGTTCAGATTCACATACCCGTTACGGTGCCCTTGGAACCATGGCTATCGGAGAAGGCGGCGGAGAGCTTTCAAAACAGCTTCTTGAGCAGACATATGATGTTGCATACCCTGGTGTAGTTTGTATCTACCTTACAGGAAAGCCGGCCCCATTTGTAGGACCTCATGATATTGCACTTGCTATCGAGAGAGCAGTATTCAAGAATGGATATGTAAAGAATAAGGTAATGGAGTTTGTCGGACCGGGAGTATCATCTATGACAACCGATTTCAGAAACGGTGTAGATGTTATGACAACAGAGACAACATGTCTTTCATCTGTATGGAGAACAGACGACGATACCAAGGCATTCCTTACAATGCATGGCAGAGGAGATGATTTCAAGCAGCTTGATCCTGCATCTGTTGCATACTATGACGGTTGTGTAGAAGTAGATCTTTCTTCTATCCGTCCTATGATTGCACTTCCATTCCATCCATCAAATGCATATGAGATTTCAGAACTTTATGCAAATCTTGAGGATATCCTCCGTGAGACAGAGAAGGAAGCTGAGAAGGTAGCTGAGGGAAGAGCACATTTCACTCTTCTTGATAAGATCACAGCTGATCATAAGCTTCAGGTACAGCAGGGTATCATCGCAGGATGTGCCGGCGGTAACTATACAAACGTTGTAGAGGCTGCTCATGCTCTTAAGGATAAGAATATCGGTGACGGTGAGTTCTATCTCAGCGTATATCCTTCATCACAGCCTGTATATACAGATCTTGACCGTAAGGGACTTCTTGCAGATCTTATGGATGCCGGTGCTATCATCCGTTCAGCTTTCTGCGGACCTTGCTTCGGTGCCGGTGATACACCTGCAAACAATGCGCTTTCAATCCGTCATACAACCAGAAACTTCCCTAACCGTGAAGGCTCAAAGCCGGGTAATGGCCAGATGTCAGCAGTATGCCTTATGGATGCACGTTCTATCGCTGCTACAGCAGCCAATAAGGGTATTCTTACATCAGCTGAAGAACTTGATTGCTGGGGCGATATTCCTGAGTACAACTATGATGACAAGGCATACAGAAACAGATTATATCAGGGCTGGAGTGAGGCTAAGCCTGAGACAGAGCTTCGTTTCGGACCAAACATCAAGGACTGGCCTGAACAGGAGCCTATGACAGATAACATCCTCCTTAAGGTTTCATCAAAGATCCTCGATGCCGTAACAACAACGGATGAGCTTATTCCTTCAGGTGAGACTTCTTCATTCAGATCAAATCCTCTCGGACTTGCTGAGTTTACACTTTCAAGAAGAGATCCTCAGTATGTTGGTCGTGCAAAGGCTGTAAGAGACCTTGAGACTGAGCGTAAGAATGGAAATGTTCCTTCTGAGATAGCTGATGTATTTAAGGTTATCAACACAATTCCGGGTCAGGAGAATGTTAATGCGTCAGATGTTGAGATTGGTTCTACAATCTACTCCAACAAGCCGGGTGACGGCTCTGCCCGTGAACAGGCTGCTTCATGTCAGAGAGTACTTGGCGGACTTGCAAACATCACTCAGGAGTATGCTACCAAGAGATACAGATCCAATTGTATGAACTGGGGTATGGTTCCATTCCATCTCAAGGGCGAGCCTGACAAGTTCGAGGTAGATGATTACATCTATGTTCCGGGTATCAAGAAGGCTCTTCAGGATAATGAGCTTTCAGATATCAAGGCTTATGTTATCAAGGATGGTAAGGCAACAGAAATCGAACTCTATGTTCTTCCTATGACTCCGAATGAGCGTCAGATCGTTCAGGACGGTTGCCTCATTAACTTTAACAAGTTTGGTCATGCAAAGGATTTTGCATAAATCAGAGCATATTTATATCATTTTTAAGTCCGGGATATCCCCGGACTTTTTGTTTATGAAAAATTAATAATTAAGAAGAAAAATGAGTCGAATAAAAAAATGTACCAAAAATCCTTAAATTGTAAAAATATAATTTTGAATATAATATTTGCCGGAAAATTAAAGCGCTTACAGATACAAAAGTATAGGATGAACCTATGGACATCATAATGGTATAACTATTTTACTATAAAGAAGGATTAGACTATTATGTATTTACCACAATTAAAAAGTTTAAATTCATAATTTGCTAGGATATAATTGCTAGTAGTTAAGGCGCTTAAGGGCGCTATGGTATGTGAATGGTGATTTGCAAGCAGAGTGCATAGTGTGCTCTGCCGGCAGTCATTTAAAACTTTAGTAACATGTTTACGCAGGATCAAGGGAAAGGTCCTGTATCCAAGGAGGAAGCTATGGAAATTAAGAAACCTGCTGTAGCGGGCACTATGGAATCCAGTGACTGCCAGGTTACTGTTGAGCCTGGTGACGGAAAGATTGATTTCACACTGGACTCTGCAGTTGCTCATCAGTTCGGAAATCAGATCAAAAAGGTAACATACGAGACACTCAATAATCTTGGTGTTGATAACGTTAAGATCTCTATCGTTGATAAGGGAGCGCTTGACTGCACAATTAAGGCTCGTATCGAGGGCGCAGTATTCCGTTCAGTAGACCAGTACAAAGATTTACCATGGGGAGGTGCAATCAGATGATCGAGAATCCTAATAAGAAGAGATTAAGAAGATCCATGATGTTCCTGAATGCACAGAAGCCTTCACTCATCAAGGATCCGTATATTTATAAGATTGACTCTCTCATGCTTGATCTTGAGGATGCCGTAGCAGTAACTGCCAAGGATACAGCAAGATTTTCACTTTATCATGCTCTTAAGACCATCGACTACAGAGGATCAGAGCGAGTAGTTCGTATCAATGGTCTCGATACAGATCTTTGGGAAGAGGATATCCGTGTCTGTGTAGCAGGTGGTGCTGATGTTATTCGTATCCCTAAGACAGAGGATGCTTCTATGGTTCGTGCCGTAGAGGAGAAGATTGTTGCAGCTGAGGAAGAGTTTAACAGAGAGCCCGGTTCAACACTTATCATGTCAGCTCTCGAGTCCTGCAAGGGCGTTATGAACGCATACGAGGTATGTACATCATCAGACCGTATGATCGGTGTAGCTCTTTCAGGTGGAGATTATACAAAGGATCTTCAGACAAGAATCACAGGAACAGGCGTTGAGCTTATGGGTGCCCGTCAGCAGATGATCATTGCAGCCCGTGCAGCAGGTGTTCAGTGTTTCGATACTGTCTGGACAAATCTTGATGATATGGAAGGCTTCCGTAAGGAAGTACAGATGATACATGATATGGGATTTGACGGAAAATCATGTATCAACCCTCGTCAGATCGATATCGTTCATGAGATCTATACCCCTACTCAGAAGGAGATCATCTTCTCAGAGAAGGTTATCAAGGAAATCGATGACAAGAAGGCCAAGGGCATCGGTGTATTCACTGTTGATGGAAAGATGATTGATATTGCTTTCTATGACGGTGCTAAGAGAAACATCATGCTTGCAAAGGCTGCCGGAGTATATAAGGGGGATCTGTAATTATGATTAATGCAGTTGGTAGAGACATACCTGAGGAGATCTTAAAGGCTACAGGTAAAGAAGTTTTCCAGGGAACTCATCACTTCGACGGTTTTGAGTATCAGACAGCTTCACATAAAGTAAAGTGCGTTATTAATTCAAACGGCTCTAAGCTTGTTGACAGCATTCATGACGTACTCGTCAAGTGCGGAATCAAGGATGGTATGACACTTTCATTCCACCATCATTTCCGTAATGGTGATAAGGTTCTTAACATGGTTATGGAAGAAGTTCATAACATGGGCATCAAGAACATCACTATCTGTGCTTCATCACTCGGAAGCCAGAATGACCCTATCGTTTATATGCTTGATGATGGAACAATCACAAATATCCAGTCATCAGGTGTTCGTGGTGAGATCGGTAAGGCAATCTCAACAGGCAGACTTCAGGGTCTTGCAATCATGCGTTCACACGGTGCACGTTCAAGAGCTATCGAGAGTGGTGAGACACATATCGATATCGCTTTCATCGGTGCTCCTACAGCAGATGAGTACGGTAACCTTAACGCTAACGGCGGTAAGGCAGACTGCGGTGTTCTTTCATACTCAGCAACTGATGCTATGTATGCAGATCGCGTAGTTGCAGTTACAGATACACTTGTACCGTTCCCTAACCTTCCTGCACAGATCACACAGACTTATGTTGATTATGTAGTTAAGGTTGACGAAATCGGTGATCCTACAAAGATCGCTACAGGTGCTGCAAAGCCTACAACAGACCAGAGAAAGCTTCTCATGGCCAAGTACTGCACAGATTTCGTTGTTGCAACTCCTTACTTCAAGGAAGGTTTCTCATATCAGACCGGTGTTGGTGGAGCTTCTATCGCTTCAACAAAGTTCCTTGCTGAGATCATGAGAGAGAAGAATATCCACATGTCTTTCGGTGTAGGTGGTATCGCTAAGCCAATGTGCGATCTTCTTGAGGAGGGTCTCATCAAGACTCTTGTTGATACACAGGATTTCGATCAGGACGCTATCAAGTCTGTTGCTACAAATCCTAACCACCACTACATCACAGCAAGTGAGTATGCAGATCCTTTCAACAAGGGCGCATATGTTAACAAGCTTGACTTCGTTATCCTTGCTGCTCTTGAGGTTGATACACACTTCAACTGTAACGTAGTTGTAGGTTCTGACGGTGTTATCACAGGTGCTCAGGGTGGACATCCGGATACTGCTGCAGGTGCTAAGTGTACTATCGTTATCGCGCCTATCATGCAGGGAAGAATTCCTACAATCTGTACTGATTGTACAACTGTTACAACTCCTGGTGAGGATGTTGACGTTGTTGTTACAGATTACGGTATCGCTATCAATCCTAAGAGAACTGATCTCATCGAGGCTACAAAGGATAAGGGACTTCCTATCAAGACTATCGAAGAGCTCAGAGATATCGCTTACAGCATCACAGGCGAGCCTGAGAAGGTTCAGTTCGGTGATCGTGTAGTTGGTATCATCGAGGGTCGTGACGGTACTATCATGGACGTTGTTCGTGAGATCAAGCCTTTCGAGTTTAAGGGCTGATAGATTAGCTGTTTTAATTAAACCAAATGAAATGTCTGATGCCCGGCATCGGGATATTTTGAGGCTTAAACATTAACCATAAAGATGCATGGCGTTGTGATTGACTTAAAGACAGGTCACAACGCCATTTCTTTTTATGTGAAAAGGACATAATATATATAATATGACGGATAATTATTATATTGCAGAGGGCAGACCTTTTTCGGGAAGAGAGTGTGACAGGTTAAAAGCATTTCTGAAGGAACGTGGGCTCGATTATGATGATAAGATTACCTATACTGCCTGCATCATGGATGAAAATACGGGAGAGATAGCAGCTACAGGTTCTATAAGCGGAATCATTCTAAAGTGTGTGGCGGTGTCGGAGCATTATCATGGTCAGGGACTGCTCAGTGATCTGATGTCGAAGCTTTATGAAGAAATGTATAATAAAGGTACGGTACATTTTGTCGGGTTCACCAAGCCTAAAAATCTTGATATATTCAAGCATATGGGGTTGTATCCCATAGTAGAGACTGAACACATCGTTTATCTTGAGAACAAAAAGGATGAATTCAGTAAGTATCTTAAGAGACTTAGGGAAAAGAGTGATAAATTGATATCAGAGTTTGAGGATGCTTCAGAGAACGAAAACGTAAGATGCTCTGCTCTTGAAAATGTATTTATGGAAGAACTGTCTAAAGCTGCATTTGCCGGAGATCCTGAGACATTGACATTTCCGGGATACCTGATACCGGCTCAACAGATACCTACATATTTTATACAAGACAAGGAAAATGCGTTAGCATATCGTGAAGAACTGGTGGATAAGCTGAAAGCCATGGTCAGGGATGCTTTAGGGCTGTGAGTCCCTTAATATCATTCGTTTTATTATGATGATGTATGGATCATAGATAATAGTATGCAAGAATGCTCATGAGGCATTTAAGGGGGAGGAGATAGGATGGGAGTTTTAGCGGATTTTGAACATGAAGTTACAGTGCCGGAGATGCTGCTCGCAAGAGATCACAGAGTGGAGATGCAGAGACAGCTTATAGAGGAATATCATAATCCTGTGATCTGTTTTATGCTTAATATACCCGGTCCACACAAAACAGGCGATGACTTTGCACGTGCTTTCGGTTACGGAGTTGAAAAAATCAGATATAAGCTAACTGAACAGGAAATGACGGTTGTGAAGGAGATTAAAGAAGAGGCCGTTACAGGATATGTGTATTATCTATCGGTAGAAAGTGATGCATTGGCCATAAAAAAAGCTATGTGCGATATCGAGGAAGAGAATCGCATAGGACGTATTTTTGATATAGATGTACTTCGGACAGATGGCAGCAAAGTCAGTCGTGAGGAGTTCGGGATGGGACCGAGAAAATGTCTCATGTGCGAGGAAGAAGCTCATATTTGTGCAAGAAACAGAACCCACACGGTTGATTCAATGGTATCTGAGATACATAAAATAATAGAAAAAACAGGGATTCAGGAAGTTTGAAAATACTTAATCACAGGAGCTTATGGAACTTCAAAATGCAGTGTAAAAATGCATTAAACGCACCAGGGCCATACTTAAGATATAAAGGGACAATAGATGCGAACTGAGAACAGACATCAATTACATAACAGGGAAGAACTTCTGGAAAAAGTGGGGTGGGATGTTCGTAATTCACTTTTGGGAGAAGTATATGCCACACCTAAACCGGGGCTAGTGGACAGACGTGATACCGGTGCTCACAGTGACATGAACTATGAGACGTTTCTTGCAAGTACAGAGGCTATAACGCCATATCTTGTAAAGATGTTTGAAGCCGGATTTGACATGAGGGATGAAGCTGGTCATGTGGATAATGCAGGAATCCGGAAGGATAATCTTACAAGCGAAGAAAGAGTATTTCTTCAAATTAGAAAAATAGGCATAGATGCAGAAAATGCCATGAATGCGGCGACCGGGAATGTAAATACCCATAGAGGCATGATATTTACAATGGGTATACTTCTTGCGGCTTCTGGAATTTTGGCCGGAAAAAAATTGCATGTGGTTTTCGACAAAGATCATGAAGAGCATCATGATGGTTGTGGAGAGGCTTCGATTAAATGTGGACAAACTCATGACGAGGAAAATATATACGGTGAATGTAAGTTTTCCTCCTCTGATGTGGATGGTGATGATATTGAAAAAGAGACATTATCAAAAGATGCACATAAGCTCTTTACTATAGATGAAATCCTCAGTTTGGGACAGAGTATGACCGGTAGAATACTTGAAAAAGACTTTGCAGAGATGGAAAAGAGAGAGCCAAGATCGCATGGGGAAAAGCTCTATCGTAAGTATGGGGAAAAGGGTATCAGAGGTCAGGCCATGGATGGATTTCCCATCATACGAGACATTGGTATTCCGGCTATGCGGAAGTATCTGAAGCTTAAGGATGATGCAGCGGCAAGAAGTGAGATAGGTGAGAAAGCAACTTTAAGAGAAGATTTGCTTGACGGAGAAGGCAGGATGAGGGACGAGCACTTTGAAAATGCCGTGAACATCAGCACTCTCATAGAAATCATGTCGAAGCTTTCCGATACCAATGTTCTGACAAGAAGCTCATATGAGGATATGGAGTGGCTTAAATCGGAAAGTAAAAGAATAGTGGAGTTGGGCGCAATTTTCAGTTCGGAAGGGGTTTCTTCAATAGAAGAACTTAATGTAAAATGTATTGAGAAAAATATAAGTCCGGGTGGGGCTGCGGATATTTTGGCGGTAACCATACTACTATTGAAGCTGGAGGAGTATAGATATGTATGAGTGTCCAAATTGTGGAGGAGATCTGCGATTCGATATACCTTCTCAAAAACTGAGGTGTGAGCATTGTGATACGACATTTGATCCATATTCTGTTGTTTATGAAGAGGATGCAAAGGAGACAAAAGATGCCCTTCAGGTGACTATCTTTACCTGTAAAAGCTGTGGTGCGGAGATATCAAGTACAAATCTAAATGCTTCGGGATTTTGTAGTTACTGCGGTCAGCCGGCGGTATTTTCTTCAAGGATCAGTAATGAAAGAAAACCGGAGAAGATCATTCCGTTTAAGATAGATAAGGCAGCATGCAGGGAAAACTTCATCAAACGAATGAAGGGGGCACTTTATGCGCCTAAGGAACTCAGTGATCCGGACTCTCTTTCCGGATTTGTAGGCATTTATATGCCGTATTGGCTATATGATTTTTCAATCGGTCCACAGGTGATAGTGCCGGTTTCTAAAAGTAAGGAAAAAGGTAACTATATCTATACGGATAAGTTCAACATGACTATAGAGTTATCAGGAAAATTTGAGGGAATGGCATTTGACGCATCAAGCTCTTTTGATGATCATATAGCTGATGTTATAGCACCTTATGATGCCAGGGAAATGATGGATTTTACGCCTTCATTTCTATGTGGATTCTATGCGGATGTGCCGGATGTGGGCTCCGAAACATATAAAGATGATGCGGAAGTTTCAGTACTGAAGCATACCTTCAAAGTGATCGATGCGGAATGCAAGAAAAAGGGATTTGACAGAGACAGTCTGGGCAGTAATGTTTCAAGAGCGGAGGATGCTGTCAAACTTAAGTATTCCGGTGAGAAGGAAGCGATGCTTCCCGTATGGTTTCTTACATATCGAAAAGGAGATAGAGTATGTTATTCTGTCATGAACGGTGTGACTGGAAAACTTGCGGCGGATATACCTGTTGATTTCAAGAAGTTTTATCTGACATCACTTTTGATAGCGATTCCGGTATTTATATTGCTTAACTTAAGTTTCACTGTTCAGGCCAAGTCGACACTTGTATTCTCAATGATAATGGCCGTGGTTACGGCTTTTATCTATAAAAAGGAAATAGACATTATAAAAGCCAAGGAAGATCCGTTCAGTGATCAGGGATATGTTGCTGCGAGATGCAATGGTGCATTTAAGGACGGGAAAAAAGTAGAGTCCAATGCCTACAAGGAGATAGGCAGTACGCTTTCAAAGAAGTCATCCGGAATGGGTGGATTTTCTATCATAGGTTTTCTTGTTTTGGCATACTGGGGAATTCAGATGGTTCTCGGAGTGGTTTATATTCTTGTGGAATTCTGGCCGCTAATACTTCTTGGAGTTATCATTGTCGGAATCTGGATGCTGTGGGATACAATAAAAGGCAACAATAAAAAGAAGAAAGCGGCAGAGGGAAAGACAAAGAGCATACCTGAGAGGATACAAAAAGATTTCAGATTCACTGAAATTTCGGGTGTTATCCTTGGACTCATCATAGCGATCGTGGTTCTTATATGGAATCCTATAGATGATATCAATTATTATATCGCAAGTACAATTGTGTTCCTGGGCATAGTTTATACCATAACAGGAATCATTAAAAAATATAATATTTTGTCGACACACCCGATACCGGAGTTCTTTGACAGGGAAGGAGCCAACATCCATGCTTAAAAAGAAGAATAACATAAAGATGCTGCTCACCGGATTAAGCTTCGGGTATATCATGAAGAAATATAAAAGACACAGGTATGAGATCCACAGGAACAGGGCTTCTGTATTTCTGAGAGCTGTCATAGGAATGCTGATTGCGGTTTTTATATTTGCGTCGGAAGGATATGCTTCTCAAACATTGGATGATGTCAGCATAGATACAAATGATTACAATGCTGAATCGAATGGAGATTATATAGAAGAGTATACAGATGAAGAGGAAACCGAGACGGAGTGGCTTGAAGAAGCTGAGATTGAGGGAAGAGAGTTCTATAGAAATCCTGATACGGGATATGTGGTTTATATACGTGATGAAGCAAATCTTCTTACTGATGATGAAGAGGAATCACTTGCCGTCAGTATGCAGCCTCTTACGGAAATAGGAAATGCTGCTTTTGTTTCAAGCATTGCAATACATGCAGATTCTACTGATTACTTTACAGAAGCAAAATATCAGGAATTGTATGGATGGGAAAGCGGCACCATGTTCATGATAGATATGGACTTCAGGGAGATATATATACACAGCGATGGTGAGATGTTTAAGGTTATAAATCGTGCCCGTGCTTTGACCATTACTGACAATGCTTACAGGCTTGCAGGAAAGGGAGATTACTACGGCTGTGCAAATCTGGTGTTTGATCAGATGATCCGGGTTATAAACGGTGAGCGTATAGCTCAGCCTATGAAGTACACAAGTAATGCCGTTCTCGCGATTATCATCGCTCTTCTTATGAATTTTGGATTGCTGGTGTTTTCCAGAAGGTCATACGCAAAAGAAATGAAGACCGAAGAGGTGCTTATGCACGCCATGAACAGCTTCGTGGTGGGAGCAAGTGTTGAGGCGTTCATTAGACAAACAAAGCAATATGTGTCACATTCTTCCGGCAGCAGTGGCGGAAGTCATCACAGTAGTGGTGGGTCTCATAGCAGCGGAGGATTCCATAGCAGCGGAGGCGGCCACCATGGCGGAGGCGGTGGACATAGATTTTGAGTGGAGGAGTTTTGCATCAGCAAAACTCCGACCGAAATGGCAGTTTTTCAGAAGGAAAAACTGTTTTGCGAAGCAAAATCAGGTGAAGGCCAACGAAAGGCCGAACCTGACCCGAAGATAGAGTAAAGGAAATAATAATTTATGGCAGAAGCTAATTATGCAATATCATCAGTGGGACCACGTGACAGATATATGATGGAACAGGTGGAACAACTGCTTGAAAGAGAAGGGATACACCTTGATAAGAATCTGGATTATACGGCAGCTATGCTTGATGACGATTACAATGTTATAGCCACAGGCAGCTGTTTCGGAAATACACTGAGATGCATGGCGGTAAGCTCTGATCATCAGGGTGAGGCATTGATGAATGACATAGTGTCGCATCTTATCGAGTATCAGTACAGCAGAGGAAACTATCATCTTTTTCTCTACACCAAGTGTAATACTGCATTATTTTTCTCAAGTCTTGGCTTTCGTGAGATAGCCAGAATGGAAGAATCAAATATAGTGTTCATGGAGAACAAAAGAACCGGTTTCGGAGATTATCTTGAAAGACTTCGCAAGGAATCTATTGAACAGCTCGAAAAAATGGATGATGAAAAAGCCGGTATATATCTTGAACATTTAAAAATGTATTCTGATTCGAAGTATGCTGTAGATAAGAGTTTTGTAAATGATGATTCCAAAACGGATGGAAAGACAGAAGATGCAGCCTTAAAGAGCGAATGCATCAGAGTCGGTGCAATAGTAATGAATGCGAATCCTTTTACTTTAGGACATCAGTATCTTGTTGAGACAGCACTGAAGGGATGCGATATACTTCATATCTTTATGGTATCTGAGGACGCCAGTCTTGTCCCTTTCAGCGTCAGAAAGAAACTTATCAAGGAGGGTACCGAGAAGCTTGACAGAATCATTTACCATGAATCAGGTTCATATATCATAAGTTCTGCAACATTTCCAGCATATTTCCAAAAGGGAGATAATGCGGTAATAAAGAGTCAGGCCGGTATAGATCTCCATGTATTTGAAGGAATAGCAGCCAAGCTTCATATAAATGAAAGATTTGTTGGAAGCGAACCAACATCTCTCGTTACAGGAATTTACAATGATATTATGGCTGAGGCATTACCGAAGGCAGGAATTGAGTGTCACATCATAGAGAGAAAAGAAGCTGACGGAAAGGCAATATCTGCTTCGACGGTAAGACAGGCTTTACACGACGGTGATATGGATACAGTGAAAAAACTTGTCCCGGAAACAACGTATAGTTTTTTCATAAGCGATGAGGCGAAACCGGTTATCGACAGGATAAAACAGGAATGTGACGTAGTGCATTACTGATCAAAATAAGTCTTGCAATACAGATACTTTTATATTAAAATATGTCAGTATTTTGTGAGCTTGTATACTGAAAATGCTTAGTACAGAGCCACGAAGCAATATTATTTAATTAAATTAGTATAAACAGAATGGAATATTCAGGGGTTTCATTGCTTTCTTCAATGGATATTGAGGAAACCATAAAGGGAATCCTGAGGGATTCCTGCATTTTTTAGGAGGATTTTATGGTATCAGCAGGTGATTTCAGAAACGGTGTCACACTCGAGATTGATGGTCAGGTTGTTCAGATCATTGAGTTCCAGCACGTTAAGCCAGGTAAGGGAGCAGCTTTCGTAAGAACAAAGCTTAAGAATGTAATCAACGGTGGTGTTACAGAGCGTACATTCCGTCCTACAGAGAAGTTCCCACCAGCACACATCGACAGACAGGATATGCAGTATCTTTACGATGATGGTGAGATGTATAACTTCATGAATCCTGAGACATTTGAGCAGATCGCTCTTTCACACGATGAGATCGCTGATTCTATGAAGTTTGTTAAGGAGAACGAGACAGTTCGTGTTGATTCTTACCAGGGTAAGGTATTCGCAGTAGAGCCACCTCTTAAGGTTACTCTTGAGGTTACTCACACTGAGCCGGGCGTTAAGGGCAACACAGCTACAGGTGCTACAAAGCCTGCAACACTTGAGACAGGTGTAGAGATTCAGGTTCCTCTTTTCGTTAATATCGGAGACAAGGTTATCGTTTCTACACAGACAGGTCAGTACGAGTCTCGTGGCTAATTAAAGAATTTTGCGGAGAAATCTCCGTTATGAGAAAGGTTTCCCGAAAGGAAGCCTTTTTTTTATAAAGATGAAAAGGAGTTTTACATTGACTACAATACTTAATATTATAGGAGATGCGGTAAGAACAGGTTTTGTTCTCGCAGGATATGATTCAGAACTTGGAAAAGTTACAGTATCCAATCGTCCTGATCTTTGTGAATATCAGTGCAACGGTGCAATGGCCGGTGCAAAGCAGTATCATAAGAAGCCTATAGATATCGCAAATGAAGTAGTAGAGAAGCTTAAGGACATGAAGAGAGATGATGTTCTTATGTTTTCAGAAGTGAATGCGGTTATGCCGGGATTTATAAACATTAATCTCTCACAGGATCTTGTAAAGAAGTATCTCAATGAGATGACATTCCATGAGGATCTGGGACTTGATGCACATGAAGGCAAGAAAATCATCGTTGATTATGGTGGAGCTAATGTTGCAAAGCCTCTTCATGTCGGACATCTTCGCTCGGCTGTTATCGGTGAAACAATCAAGCGTATGGCTAAACAGCAGGGAAATGAGGTTATCGGTGATGTACACCTCGGTGACTGGGGTCTTCAGATGGGACTCATCATTGCTGAGCTTGAAGACAGAGGCCAGCTTGATGCAGAGCTCAATATCTCACAGCTTGAGGAGATTTATCCGTTCGCATCAAAGAAGGCAAAAGATAAAAATGAAGACGGAACTCTTGTGAATCCTGAGTTTGCAGAGCGTGCCCATACAGCTACAGTTAAGCTTCAGGAAGGTGATCCTAAGTACCGTGAGGTATGGAAGAAGATTATGGCTGTTTCTGTTGCCGACCTTAAGAAGAACTATGGAAATCTGGATGTACACTTCGATCTTTGGAAGGGCGAAAGTGATGCACAGCCTTATATTCCGGGACTTATACAGGATCTTCAGGATAAGGGACTTGCATATGAGTCACAGGGGGCTCTGGTAGTTGATGTCAATGAGCCTACAGATCCTAAGGAAATTCCTCCATGTATGGTTCGTAAGTCAGATGGTGGTGCGCTTTATGCAACATCCGATCTGGGAACCATCATTGAACGTGAGAAGCTGTATCAGCCGGACGGATACATTTACATCGCTGACAGCCGTCAGTCACTTCACTATACCCAGTTCTTCAGAGTTGCCAGAAAGGCAGGCTTTGTAAGACCTGAGGAAGATCTTAAGTTCATCGGTTTCGGTACTATGAATGGTAAGGACGGAAAGCCGTTCAAGACTCGTGAGGGTGGTGTTCTTCGTCTTGAGAATCTCATCAGAGAGACCAATGAGAAGGTTCTTGAGCGTATCAAGGAGTCAAGAGGCGATGAAATCAGTCAGGAAGAAGCAGAGAATATCGCAACACTTGTCGGCCTTGCAGCCCTCAAGTATGGGGATCTCAGCAATCAGGCTACCAAGGATTATATTTTCGATCTTGATAAGTTTACTTCCTTTGAAGGTAATACAGGACCATATATTCTGTATACTATCGTTCGTATAAGCTCAATCATCAGAAAGTTCATGCAGGAGCAGGGAGCTTCAGCTGATATGAGCGTTGAGGACTTTATCAAGAGTCGTGCGGTTGATTTCACAATCCTTCCTATAGAGGATAAGAGCGGACGTGCGCTTGAGACACTTCTGACAAGATATCATGATGAGATAAATGGCGCATGGAGAGATCTTGCACCTCACCGTATATGTTCATATATCTATGAAGTATCCAATGCCTTCAACAGCTTCTACCATGATGTTAAGTTCCTTAGTGAGCCTGACGAGGCAAAGAAGCAGGGCTACATGGGACTTTTGATGCTTACATGGAAGGTACTTAACACCTGTATAGATACATTGGGCTTCAGCGCACCTGAGAGAATGTGAGTGGAGGAGTTTTGCATCAGCAAAACTCCGACCGAAATGGCAGTTTTTCAGAAGGAAAAACTGTTTTGCGAAGCAAAATCAGGTGAAGGCCAACGAAAGGCCGAACCTGACCGGCGGAGCGCCAGCGGGAACGGCCAAGTAAACAAGTTTTGCATCAGCAAAACTCCGACCGACATGGCAGTTTTTCAGAAGGATAAACTGTTTTGCAAAGCAAAATCAGGTGAAGGCCGACCAAAGGCCGAACCTGACCTGCGGAGCGCCGTCGGGTACGGCCGGGTATAATAGTTTGTGGAAAGGAAAATATAGTTATGAAATACTTCATAGCAAGTGACATACATGGTTCTGCATATTGGTGCAGAAAGACATTGGAAGCATTTGAAGAGAGTGGTGCGAAGAGAATGGTACTTCTCGGTGACATACTCTATCATGGACCACGTAATGATCTTCCGAAAGACTATGCTCCGAAGGAAGTCATAGCTATGTTGAATCCTCTTAAGGACAGAATATGGGCGGTTCGTGGTAACTGTGAAGCGGAAGTTGACCAGATGGTTCTTGAATTTCCTGTACTTGCCGATTATGCAATTCTTGTATTGAATGGACATACAATTTTTGCGACTCACGGGCATGTTTTCAATGAAGAGAAGCTTCCGCCGATAATGGAGGGGGATGTACTTCTTCATGGACACACTCATCTTCTCAAGGCTGAAAAGCTTGAAAAAGACGGTAAGAACTTTTACCACCTGAATCCGGGAAGTACGTCTATACCAAAGGGTGGTAATCCAAACACATATGCTATACTTGATGGCGATGTGTTTAGTGTTTATGACTTTGATGGAAATATTGTTAAGTCTATTGAACTCGGCTGACTTTAATATGATTTGAATCAATTTTTTAGACAGAGTTTTGGAAAAAAACAGACGTCAGGGTTAAATGAAAAAGGATGCACAGTGCGTGATACACTGGCATCCTTTTTGATATCTGAATAATTATTTCACCATCAGCATACGGAACATATCCATAACCTGTTCCTTTGTAGCTTCTCTCGGGTTGCCCGGATAGCATGCATCATTAAGCGCATCTTCGGCAATCTGAGGAAGATCCTCTTCTGTAATCTTGTCGAGAGTCTTGGGGATACCTACATCCTCTGAAAGCTTCTTTACAGCGTCGATAGCTGCCTTCTGGTATTCTTCTTTGGACATTTCATCGACTCCCTTTACGCCCATAGCACGAGCGATCTCTTTAAGGCGCTCACCGGTGAAATCCTTATTGAATTCCATCGAGATAGGCAGAAGCATTGCGCATGCTACGCCGTGAGGTGTGTCGTAGTGTGCTGAAAGTGTATGAGCCATAGCATGGTCGATTCCTAGACCTACATTAGAGAAACCCATGCCTGCAATATACTGGCCGAGAGCCATGCCTTCACGTCCTTCCGGCTCATTATTTACAGCCTGTCTAAGGTGCTTTGATATGAGCTTGATAGCCTCAAGATGGAACATATCCGAAAGTTCCCATGCACCTCTTGTTGTATATCCTTCGATAGCATGTGTAAGAGCATCCATACCGGTAGCTGCTGTAAGTCCCTTAGGCATCGATGACATCATATCAGGATCAACAACTGCATACTTAGGTATATCATGAACATCTACACATACGAACTTACGAACTTTCTCAACATCTGTGATGACATAGTTGATTGTAACTTCAGCTGCAGTTCCTGCTGTTGTAGGAACTGCGATGGTAGGTACTGCATTATTTTTGGTAGGTGAAACGCCTTCAAGTGATCTTACATCTTCAAATTCAGGATTGTTAATGATAATGCCTACAGCCTTTGCTGTGTCCATAGATGAACCACCACCGATGGTAATGATTGAATCGCATCCTGCAGCCTTATAAGCCTTTACTCCATCCTTAACGTTCTGAATAGTAGGATTCGGCTTGATCTCTGAATAAAGTATATATTCGATTCCCTCTTTATCAAGAAGGTCAGTAACCTTTCCTGTTACTCCAAACTTTACAAGATCAGGATCTGAACATACGAAAACCTTCTTGAAGCCTTCATTCTTAGCTATTCCCGGAATCTCGTTAATAGCTCCCTTTCCATGATACGATACTGTGTTAAGTACAAATCTGTTAGCCATAATTACATCTCCTTTTTAAAATAATAACAGCCTTACTTTTTTGATTTTCCGAAAGGCTGACTCGTTCAATATTTGTTAAGTAATTAACATTCGACGCTGTATTTATGATAGCAAAACAGAAAATATTTATCAATTAAACACTAAAATACAGCAATAAATTATAGTTTTTTGTGTAATATATTTAAAATTGCTCTTTGGAGTTTAATGCAGAATTACGGATAAAGATTTAGTGCATCATACCACAGGTCAACTTGAGCACTTGTACACTTTTACACTTTGCAACAATAAAACAGCTTTCATCAGGCATAATCTTAGAGTAAAATGAAACTCAGTGCTTTTTTCTATTATCGAAGAAAAGTGTTTTATAGGAAGCGGGTATACTTATGAGAACAGTTGTTGCAAAATTCGGTGGAACATCTTTGGCAGATGCCGGTCAGTTTAAAAAAATAAAAGATATAATATCTAAAGATCCAGACAGAAAATTTATTGTTGCATCAGCTCCGGGAAAACGTTTTCCCGAAGATGTAAAGGTGACTGATATGCTTTTGAAGTGCTATCATCATGCAAAAAATGATGAAGATTATGAACAGGATATATGTGAAATACAAAAACGCTTTCAGGAAATCATAGATGAACTGCACATTGATTTCACATTGGATGAAGAAATAGATACTATCAGAAAACATTTGTCTGAAAATCCCGACAGTCAGTATATGGCAAGTCGGGGAGAGTATTTGAACTCGCAGTTACTTGCAGCCTTTCTTGGTTTTACATTTGTTGACCCGGCCTGGTGTGTCTGTTTTAATGAAGACGGAACTTTGGACAGCAACATGACAAGGCGTGCAATGGGAGCTGCGCTTAGACCACTGAAGAAGGCTGTAGTTGCAGGATTTTACGGAGCTGATTCTGACGGCAGAATTCATACATTTTCAAGAGGCGGTTCTGATGTTACCGGAAGTCTTGTGGCAAGCGCCATACAGGCTGACCTGTACGAAAACTGGACCGATGTTTCAGGTCTTCTTGCTGCTGATCCACGTATTGTTGATTCTCCAAAATCCGTGGAGTATCTAAGTTACCGCGAGCTTAGAACACTTTCCTATATGGGTGCATCAGTGCTTCATACAGATGCTGTTTTACCTGCATCTGATCTCGGTATCCCCATTAATATCAGAAACACAAACAGTCCTGATGATCATGGCACAATTATCGTTCGTAAACTGCCCGAAGGAAAGGTGAAGCATCCTGTAGTAGGAGTTGCCGGTCGTCTCGGTATGTCGGTTATTCAGGTAGAAAAGGTTATGGTCAGTGACGGTTCAGGTTTCAGTGCTATAATGCTGGATATTCTCAGAGAACGTAAACTGCCTTTTGAACAGTGTCTCACAGGAATCGATACAATTACTCTTGTCATCAGAAGTGACCTTTTGAATCCTTGCAAGGATGAACTTCTGACAGAGATTAAATCAAAGCTCAGTCCTGATTATCTTGGCATAAAAGAAAATCTAAGCATGATTGCTGTTGTGGGCGAAAGAGGAACAGAGTCCAGCGATGCCAATGTCAAAGTACTTCATGCTATTGATAATGCCGGCATTGAGATCAGCACCATAAATCAAGGCGCCGGTAAACTCAATCTTCTTATAGGCGTTCCTGAAGAAAGATACAAGGATGCCATCATAGCAATCTACGAATCCATAGACAGTTCACTTAATGAAGTCTGATGCTGTTTCGAGACAGGTTGATGGTGAAATAAAATACGTATAAATTGATTATTATTTTTTCATGAGGAAACTATGATTTGAGTCAGGCATTATCTTTAGTGATTCATGAATCAATAATGGAAAATTGATAAAGCAAAATAAATTTCAAGGTCCGAAGAGTTTTTTACCTCTTCGGACCTTTTTTTGGTATCATATTACTATAGCGTTATTAATGTTAACGGGAGCAGTGGTATGAATGTGAATGAAATAGATAAGAGAGAGTTCTGTGTTGATGCGGAAATATCAGAGCTGGATTCAGTGCTTGATTTTGTAAATGAATATCTTGAAGAACTCGGATGTTCCATGGGACTAACCATGAAGATAGATGTTGCAGTTGAGGAGATTTTCGTTAACATTGCCCACTATGCCTACAAAAAGATAAATCCCGATTTGAAGGGGAATGCTTGGATATCTATATCGAAGAATGAGACTGGTGACAGGGTTCAGATAGGATTCAGAGATAAGGGTATAGCGTACAATCCACTGGAAAAGGAAGACCCTGATACTACTCTTGATGCGGAAGATCGTGAGATAGGAGGTCTTGGGATATTCATGGTGAAGAAATCCATGGATGATATTTTGTATGAAAGAACAGGGGATGAGAATTTTCTCATGCTGATAAAGAAGATAATATAAAGACTGGCGCGGCGAGTAAAGTAGTTGTTTATATATTCTGTTTGTGTACAACGGATGTGGATTATAGTCGTTTTTTGGGGAAGGGTTCATTTGACCCTTCCTTTTTGGCTGGTTCCTCAGACTGATGCATTATTTGTTTTGGTAAAAGTCTGATGATAGTTCAGATTCTTAGTTAATAGTTAACCTGACATACTTTAAAAATGTTTATATGGCTGGATATCTGAAGTGTGACTGGAACATGGAGTATTTAGTTATGAGAGTAACTGCAAAACGGGTATAAGAATAATTATGTAAGTATGCAGTATATTTTTCATTTTGCAAAATATAATTGATTTCATCATAAACCTCTTGACCAATATACCCCGGGGTGGTATAAAGAATAAAAAATAGGGTATAGGGGTATGTTGGTGAAGCGCTGACGGAAAGGGTTCCTGACGGTTTTTCAGTGTGAATCATCCAATTACCCGGAATACCCTTATATTGGGGGATACATTGTTTAAGTATTTCCTGTCTCAAAGATTTAGCCTGATGAAGACGCTATGATGATCATATTTAGTGATGACGTTTATGCCGCTTCATTTGGAACATCAAGGAGGTTATATGGAACAGTATATAGTGACAGGCATGAGCTGCGCCGCATGTCAGTCAAGAGTGGAGAAGGCGGCGAAGACAGTTCCCGGAGTAAAAGAGGCCAATGTTTCACTTCTTACAAACACTCTCATGGTTGAAGGTGATTGCAATGCAAGTGAGGTTATAAAGGCAGTTGAAGCTGCGGGATATGGTGCTTCAGTAAAAGGTGGTACAACGAAAGACGAAAAAAGCTTAGAAATTAGCGATAGTATGAACGCACAGGAGGAGGCGCTAAAGGATCATGAGTCTCCAAAGCTGAAAAAGCGTCTCTATCAGTCCGTGGGATTACTGCTTGTCCTTATGTATCTCTCCATGGGGCATAATATGGCAGGATTTCCTGTGCCGGTTTTCCTTGAAAATCCTGTATCGAATGCCATGACGCAGATGCTTATAGCTATTGTTGTTATGTATATAAACAGGAAATTTTTTACCGGAGGATTCAGAACGCTGCTTGACGGATCGCCAAATATGGATGCTCTTATAGCACTCGGGTCATCCGCATCATTTGCATATTCGCTGGTGTCTCTTTACATAATGACAGATAAACTCGGACTTTCGGATATGAAGGCAGTTCATCATTTGAGTCACAATCTCTACTTCGAGACTGCTGCTATGATACCTACACTTATCACTGTCGGTAAGCTTCTTGAAGCGATATCCAAAGGACATACCACAGATGCTCTTAAAAGTCTTATGAAGCTTAGCCCAAAGACGGCAGTAATTTATAAAGACGGGAAGGAAACAGAGGTTCCTGTTTCAGATGTGAAGGTTGGAGACATTTTCGCAGTAAGACCCGGGGAAGCCATTCCGGTGGACGGTTTCATCGAGGAAGGTGATACGGCTGTTAATGAATCTGCCCTTACAGGAGAGTCCATTCCGGTAGATAAAACAGTGGGAGATATGGTCTCGGCTGCTACAATCAATCAATCCGGATTCATCAAGGCAAGGGCAACGAGAGTAGGAGAGGATACCACATTATCCCAGATTATACATATGGTGACGGATGCGGCGGCAACCAAGGCACCTATTGCAAGAATAGCAGATAAGGTGGCAGCTGTTTTTGTGCCGGCGGTCATTTTTGTGGCAGTTATGACATTATTTATATGGATATTTGCCGGAAAAGGCATTGAGTTCTCGATTCCGAGAGCGGTTGCCGTACTGGTGATATCATGTCCGTGTGCTTTGGGACTCGCAACTCCTGTTGCAATTATGGTCGGAAACGGTGTAGGTGCTAAGAACGGAATTCTGTATAAAACAGCAGCGGCGCAGGAACAGGCAGGACGAATCGAGATAGTTGCTCTTGATAAAACAGGAACCATCACAGCAGGTGAGCCGAAGGTTACTGACATGGTACCGGCAGATGGAGTCAAGGAAGAAGAGCTGCTGTCTCTGGCCGCCAGCATTGAAGTAAAATCGGAACATCCATTGGCAAAGGCCATCATGAAGTATGCTGAAGAAAAGAAAGTAGAGCCTAAAGAGGTTACCGCCTTCCAGGCATTAACGGGAAACGGTGTAAAGGGTGTACTGTCCGGCTACGAGGTACTTGCGGGATCCGGCCGTTTCATGGATGATAATGTACCGGTTCCGGACTCGATGCTGGAAAACGCTTCTGCGTTGGCACATCAGGGGAAAACACCTCTGTTTTTTGCTGAGGCGGGAAGGCTGAAAGGAATCATTGCTGTGGCAGATACTATCAAGGCAGATTCTTCACAGGCTATAAAAGAGCTGAAGGGCATGGGAATCGAGGTTTACATGATAACCGGCGATAATGAAAAGACCGCAGCAGCTATCGCTGAAGAAGCGGGCATTGACCACGTTATCGCAGGAGTGCTTCCCGACGGAAAGGAAGCGGTAATCCGTGAACTTCAGAAGAAGGGGAAGGTCGCCATGGTTGGAGATGGAATCAATGATGCTCCGGCTCTCACGAGAGCGGATCTCGGTATTGCCATCGGTGCCGGAACGGATGTAGCCATTGACGCGGCAGATGTTGTCATTATGAAGTCAAGGCTTACAGATGTTGCAGCTGCCATCAGACTTGGTAGAGCAACCATCGGTAATATACATGAGAATCTTTTCTGGGCATTTTTCTATAATGTTATCTGTATACCTCTTGCCGCAGGCTTTTATTCGGCTCTGTTTGGATGGGGATTTGAGATGAATCCTATGGTAGGGGCTGCTGCCATGAGCATTTCCAGCTTCACTGTATGTATGAATGCTCTCAGACTGAATCTGATTGATGTCCATGACTCTAAGAGAGACAGAAAAATAAAGGTAAATACTTCTACTGTTGAATCAGCCGTAGAGGATAATATAACTAATACAAAGGAGAACAAAAAAATGACAAAGACAGTTAATATCAAGGGTATGATGTGTGGACACTGCGAGGCTTCAGTCAAGAAGGCTCTTGAGGCTATCGACGGAATCGAGCTTGCTACAGTATCACATGATGCAGGAACAGCTGTTATCGAGCTTACAAAGGAAGTGGCCGATGACGAAATCAGGAAGGCTGTAGAAGATCGCGATTTTGAATTTGTATCAATTGAGGGCTAAACCATGCCTGAATGTTGTCATATAGATGAGAACGGGCGTCATAAACATAAACCAAGAACTCCTGAACAGGTTAAGGCGCTTGTGAACAGGTTAAACCGGATAGAGGGTCAGATCTGCGGCATAAAAAAGATGATAGAAGATAACAGATATTGTCCTGATGTGCTTATGCAGGTAAGTTCGGTACAGGCATCACTCAATTCCTTCAATAAGGAACTTCTTCAGACGCATATCAAATCCTGTGTTGTGGATGATATAAAAGCCGGTAATGAGGAAGCCGTTGATGAACTATGTGAACTATTGAAAAAGACCATGAAGTGATTTACAGCAGTCGTTAGCACTCAAAGCTTACGACTGCTATATTTTTATATTTTGTTTAGCTTTTTTCACATCTAATACACATTTAAACAGTATATTTGCTATCATAAAAAGCAGAACATCAGACTAAGTATTATATCTTATGATTGAAATACAGAAAGCTGGGAGTTCTCGATAAACAAAATGGAGATCCTTATGGATACATCGGGGATGCGTAGTAGAAAGGGCATGGTATGGTAAATATCTTCAATGTTTTCACCAGGAAGAAAATGTCATCGCAGCTGAATCTTGCGAATGAGAATTATTCCGGTAATAACCAGAACAATCCAAATGACAATGGATTCAATAATTTCAACGATTTTTTCAATCGTTTCAATCAGAATAATCAGGGAAACAACGGAAACAGCTATAAGCCGAGAAACAGAAGACCTTTGATCTTTTATTATTTCGTTGCGCTGGTGATCATCCTTCTTTTGAACACTTTTGTATTTCCTTCACTTCTGACACGTTCGGTCAGAGAGACTTCATATACGGAATTTATCAATGCGGTTAATAATAATGCAATCACCAAAGTAAGTCTGGGTGATGATGCAATAGTATATGTTGCCAATGTTAACGGTCAGTCATTAACCTGCAGAACAGGACGTTTAAAGAACCAGTATACAGAAGCTTCGGTACTTGACAAACTGTACAGCCAGAATGTCAACTTCGAGGAGGAGATACCTGTAGAAACAAGCCCGTTGCTTTCTTTTGTACTTAGCTGGATATTCCCTATCCTTATTTTCTGGGCACTTGGCAACTGGCTTTCAAAGAGAATGGCTTCTACCATGGGCTCCATGGGCGGTGGCGGAATGTTTGGAGGATTTGGAAAGTCCAATGCCAGAGAATATGAAGCAAACGGTGATAATAAGGTGACTTTCAAGGACGTGGCAGGTGAGGATGAAGCCAAGGAGCTTCTCAGTGAGATGGTTGACTACCTGAAAGAACCTGATAAATATACAGAAATCGGTGCACATATCCCTAAGGGAGCACTTCTTGTAGGCCCTCCGGGAACAGGTAAGACACTTCTTGCCAAGGCTGTTGCCGGTGAAGCAAATGTTCCCTTCTTCTCGATTTCCGGTTCTGAATTCGTTGAGATGTTTGTTGGTATGGGTGCTGCCAAGGTTAGAGATCTGTTTGATCAGGCAAAGAAGAAAGCGCCATGTATCATTTTTATCGATGAGATCGATGCAATCGGTAAAAAGAGAGGCGGAGGTAATCTGGGCGGTAATGATGAGCGTGAGCAGACTCTTAATCAGCTTCTTACTGAGATGGATGGGTTTGATTCATCAAAGGCTATCATCATTCTTGCTGCGACAAACCAGCCGGATTCGCTGGACCCAGCACTTTTAAGACCGGGAAGATTTGACCGCCGTGTTCCTGTTGAACTTCCTGACTTTCAGGGCAGAGTTGATATACTTAAGGTTCATGCAAAGAACATCAAGATGGCTGAAAATGTAAATCTTGAAGCTATAGCCAAGGCGGCAGCAGGTGCCAGCGGTGCAGAACTTGCCAACATTATCAATGAGTCGGCATTGAGAGCCGTAAGAGCAGGAAGAGAAAGAGTTATACAATCTGATCTTGAAGAGTCAATCGAAGTTGTTATAGCAGGTTATCAGAAGAAGAACAAGGTTATGACAGATAAGGAAAAACTTATCGTTTCTTACCATGAGGTTGGTCATGCACTTGTTGCTGCACTTCAGAAGAACAGTGCGCCTGTTCAGAAGATAACCATCATTCCGAGAACTTCAGGAGCACTTGGTTATACCATGCAGGTAGAGGAAGAGGGAAATCATTACCTTTACTCTAAGGAAGAGCTTGAGAACAAGATAGCGACTCTGACAGGCGGCCGTTGTGCAGAGGAGATAATATTCCATACATGTACAACAGGTGCAAGTAATGATATCGAGCAGGCAACAAAGTATGCCCGTGCCATGATCACACGTTACGGTATGGCTGATGATATCGGCATGGTTGCGATGGAGCAGCTTCACAACCAGTATCTGGGAGGCGATGCTTCCCTTACATGCTCACCGGAGACTCAGACAAAGATCGATCAGATGACAGTTGATCTTGTTAAGAAACAGCATGATAAGGCATACCAGCTTCTTCAGGACAATATTAACAAGCTTCATGAGATAACAAAGTTCCTCTATGAGAAGGAAACCATCACAGGTGCAGAGTTCATGGAGATTCTTAACAGAAAGGAAATTGATCCTTCTGTTGTAGCACCAAATACATAAAAAATGAGACAGTTCCAAGGAAACACTGATTATATCAGTGTTTCCTTGGAACTTTCGGCGTCGGGGTACGGATTTTCAAAGGAAGTAGGTACTTTACATCGAAAATCCGGTCGGAGAAACGCTTTAATCAGCGTTTCCATAAAGATTAATGAAAAGAGACGGAGTCAGTGGCATGAGATTTTGCTGCTGACTCCGTTTTTCTATCGCCTATTCCTATGCCAACCGCATGAGCGTTAAATATAACCTATAAGTTTTGTTAAAATTGTATCATTTTTTGGTTTTTTTATTGATACAATGGTGAATATGTATAGAAATATGATTACACCACCTATATAATTAGTACATGTTTGTTGGGCCTTGAAAATTCAGGAAACAATGAAGGCTGTCATTTTAATGACATTGTGAAGTTTTGGAGTATTAGAAAATGCGTGATCTTGATTATTTGAAGTTATTGGCAAAGCAGTTTCCCACTGCTACGGATGCAGGTGCCGAAATCATCAACCTGCGAGCGATTTGTGCATTACCAAAGGGAACAGAGTACTTTTTCTCAGATCTTCATGGAGAGAGTGATGCGTTTATTTATCTTATGCGTTCTGCATCAGGTATCGTAAGAGACAAGATTGACGAAACCTTCGGCAATCTGCTTCCGGAGGAAGAACAGTTGGAACTTGCGAATCTCATTTATTATCCGAGAGATATTCTTTCATCATCTGCTCACAAGAAGATCGATTCGCCGGAGTGGCAGCGCATAACCATACATCGTCTTATTAATATCTGCCGCGTGGTATCATCCAAGTTTACACGTTCAAAAGTTCGTAAAAAGATGCCAAAGAACTATGCCTATGCTATCGACGAGCTCCTTCATATTGACAGTCATGATGAAGACAAGAAGGGATATCTCCGTGAAATCATGAATGCCATCATAGACATAGATATGGGAGATGATTTTATTATCGCTCTTTGCGAGCTTATCCAGAATCTTGTCATCGATAATCTTCATATCATAGGGGATGTTTTCGATAGAGGACCTCATGCTGACCGCATCATGGAGGAACTTATGAGTTTTCATGATGTAGATATCCAGTGGGGTAATCATGACGCTGACTGGATGGGTGCTGTTTGCGGAAATCCTGCCTGCATTGCCAATGTTCTTCGTATAGCAACCTCATACAATTCATTTGATGTGCTTGAGGACGGCTATGGCATCAATCTTAGGCCACTTTCAATGTATGCCGAGGAAGTATACGGTGATGATCCATGCGAATGTTTCCAGCCGCATCTCCTGGATTCCAATGTCTCCGACTCGGTTTCTCCGGCACTTGCCGCAAAGATGTGTAAGGCAATCTCCATTATCATGCTGAAGGAGGAAGGACTTCTCATAAAGAGACATCCCGAATATCATCTTGAGCACAGACTTCTCCTTGAAAAGGTGGATTACGAGAAGGGAACTGTGGAAATCGATGGAAAGATATATCCACTTAAGGATAAGAATTTCCCGACCATTGATCCAAAGCATCCATATAAGCTGACAGAAAGAGAAGAACTTCTCATGAAGACTCTTAAGTACAGTTTTACTCATTCACAGCTTCTTCAGAAGCATATACGTTTCTTCTTTACAAACGGATCGATGTATAAGGTGGTAAACAACAACATTCTTTATCACGGATGTATTCCGATGGAGAAGGACGGCAGCTTCAGAAAACTCAAGACACCTGACGGAACTTTTTCCGGAAAAGCGCTTCTTGATTATTTTAATGATAAAGCCATAGATGCATATTTCCTTAACGGAGAAAATGATCCTCAGGGTAAACTCTATGCAACAGACTTCTTCTGGTATATGTGGTGCGGACCGAATTCGCCTCTTTTTGGAAAGGATAAAATAACCACTTTTGAGCACTGCTTCATAGAGGATCCTGCGACACACAAGGAGAGATTTAATGCATACTACGATCTTGTGAAGGAAGAGAAGTATGTGGATAAAATCTTTGAAGAGTTCAATGTAGATGCTTCTTTGGGTCATATAGTTAACGGACATGTACCTGTAAAGACCAAGATGGGCGAGTCACCTATCAAGGCCAATGGTAAGCTTTTTATCATCGATGGAGGTATATCCAAGGCATACCACTCACGAACAGGAATTGCCGGGTATACTCTTATCTTCAACTCACGTCATCTTGCCCTTGCAGAACATAAGGGATTCAAGAAGGGTTCCGAGAATACTCCTGAGATTCAGATAGTTGAGCAGATGAAGACTAGAGTAAGAGTAGGCGAGACGGATAACGGAAGAGATCTTAAGAAACAGATATCCGATCTGGAAGAGCTTCTTGCAGCATATCGTAATGGTGACATCCTTGAGCAGGGTGAAATCATTCCCAGAAAGCGATAAACAGGATATAGATGAAAAGATAAACAAAAGACCTTTTGCGACATTGATTTGTTGCAAAAGGTCTTATTTTGATGAAAGGTTTATGGAGAAAAAACGGTATGTTTTTTAACAGGTATGGGTGATAGCATAGGGATGACCTGAAAGTGCTTAAGATAAAGAGAATTATTGTATGACAAACCGTACGTCGAATGATACATATAAGGTATAATATGTGCAATATAATATGTTAAATAGCACTTTGAATAGTGAATAATGCACAAATATTGTTTTACAAACGTCCTACAAGGTGTTACGATATTTCCTGGGGAATGTTGAGCAAAGCTTTTTTTTGTACCTGACAGAGGTTTATTGAAAGATTTACAGAAGGTGTGGAGAAAGAACGAGATGTTGTCGAAAAATCGGTAGAAAAATAGATGTTTTTGTGAAGTATGTACAAAATTTTCTGTTAAAAAATAGACATATCCCACAATTGCTTTTTATTATTAGTACAAAAGCAGATTTTGGTTGACATAATTTCTGCATATATTAAAGTTGATTCATGCTGTTTTTTTAAGCTTCACATTAAGAGGAGGAGTTTTTTATGGATTACGAAAAGAAGGCGAAGGAAATCCGAGCTGAGATATTGAAGATGCTTTATGCGGCAAATTCAGG
Source organism: Oribacterium sp. WCC10 (assembly GCF_900113415.1). GTDB lineage: Bacteria > Bacillota > Clostridia > Lachnospirales > Lachnospiraceae > Oribacterium. The sequence continues at coordinate 49,529 of NZ_FOPH01000012.1, forward strand.
ACATCCGGGTGGATCTCTTTCATGTGTAGAGATGCTTATGGCGCTTTACTATGACACAATGAAGGGACTTGACCCAAAGGATCCTAAGAAGGCAGATCGTGACAGGTTTGTTCTGAGCAAGGGACATGCGTGCCCGACACTTTATGCGATACTTGCTGATCTTGGATATTTTCCTAAGTCAGATCTTGCTAATCTCCGTAAGATTCACAGCCACCTTCAGGGACATCCTGATTGTAAGAAGACACCGGGCGTAGACGTTAACACAGGTTCACTTGGTCAGGGCGCATCTATCTCAATCGGTCTTGCACTTGGTGCAAAGGTACAGAAGCAGACATGGAATACATACGCAGTACTTGGTGATGGTGAGTGTCAGGAAGGTCTTGTATGGGAGGCGGCTATGTCAGCAGCTCACTACAAGCTTGACAATCTTACATGGATGCTCGATTACAACCACCTCCAGATTGACGGTTCCAATGAGGAAGTTATGAGCCTCGGCGATATCAATGCCAAGTTCAAGGCATTCGGCTGGGAAGTTTATGATGTTGACGGACATGATATAAAGGCTATCGACGAAGCACTTCAGGCTCCTCACAACGGAAAGCCGAAGTTTATCTGCTGCCATACAATCAAGGGTAAGGGCGTTTCATTCATGGAGAACCAGTTTGGATGGCATGGCAACCCGATAAACAAAGAGCAGTTTGAGAAAGCATTTGCAGAGCAGGAGGTTTGATAATATGGGAAAGTCATTAAGAGTTGCATTTGGTGAGACACTTGCAAAGTTAGGTGAGGAAAATGACAAGATTGTTGCACTTGATGCTGATCTTGCAAATGCTACACAGTCCAAATATTTCAAGGCGAAGTTTCCGGAGAGATTTTTTGATATGGGTATCGCCGAGGCCAACATGGTAGATACGGCAGCAGGTCTTGCTCATGACGGACTTATTCCTTTTGTATCAACCTTCGCACTCTTTGGCGCAGGACGTGCCTATGAGGAGATTCGTAACTCTGTTGCTTATGAGAATCTCAATGTCAAGTTTGCATTCTCACATTCAGGTCTTTCAGTAGGTGAGGATGGTGGTTCTCATCAGTCAGTAGAGGATATTGCTCTTATGAGAGTCATGCCTAACATGAAGGTTATCGTTCCTGCTGACCCTCAGGAGACAGAAAAGGCAGTTCGTGCAGCTGCAGAGCTTGACGGTCCTGTATATGTTCGTGTAGGAAGACCTGTTGTTGATGATATTCCTGAACTTGATGACAAGCCTTTTGAATTCGGTAAGGCCACAGTTATCAAGGATGGAACTGATGCTGCGATCATTGCCTGCGGACTTATGGTTTCCAAAGCCCTTGAAGCAGCAAAGAAGCTTGATGCAGAGGGTATCAGCACAGCTGTCATCAATATGCATACTATCAAGCCCATCGATAAGGAGACTATCCTTAAGTACAACGATAAGGTTAAAGCTATTGTTACTATGGAGGAGCATAGTGTTATAGGCGGACTCGGTTCAGCAGTGGCAGAAGTACTTGCGGGTAAGGCAGGAGCCAGGTTCTCTATCATTGGAATCGAGGATCGTTTCGGTCAGTCTGGTAAGCCGGATTTACTCTTTGAAGAGTATGGCCTTACAGTAGAGCATGCTGTTGCTGATATCAAAACAATGCTTGGTAAATAATTTATATTTTTAGTCAGATTAAATCAGGATTCTAAAGAGTCTTGTGATATAAAAAACACCTCTTTTGGAGTAAAGGAACGCGGTGTGTCCGGAAAGGGCATGCCGCGTTTTGTTATACAATGTGATTGTTATGATGCACAATATATTATTTGAAAAAGCATATAAATTAGTTGTAATGCTCAGCGAAGTGGGTTAAAATCATTATAACAGTAAAGATTGTATGACATTTTCACAAAGATTGTACGACAATTGTGAAAAGCGCCAAAGGAGGGAAAATGAAAAAAAGAATTGTGTCATTGGCACTGGCGATGACCATGGCTGCAACGTCACTTGCAGGTTGTGGTTCGTCAGGTGCAAAGGCAACTGAAACAAAGGAGACAACTGCTGCGGCAAAGGAAGCTGCAACTGAAGCTCCAAAGGAGGAAACTAAGGCGGCAGCTGAAAGTGGGTCGGGAGAGCTTGCCGGATTAGATCCTGTGACATTAACTATCTATTCACCGGGAAATGAAAATTCAGTGCCAACAAAGACTATTGCAGAGTATGCAAGACTTGTGAAGGAAGCATCAAACGGACAGATAACACTCGATGTACACAGTTCCGGAGAACTCGGAAATGATGCGGAGGCTCTGGCATCCACAAGACTTGGTACTATAGATATTATTTTTGCCGGAACATCCGGATTTACAGAGTTTTACGACAAAGCAAAGGTTCTTGATATGCCTTTCCTTTTTAAGGATGCGGATCAGGCATATGAGGTGACAAACGGAGAGATAGGAGACAAGATATTCTCCGGACTTCCTGATGTGGGTCTTATATATCTTGCTGAAGGCGATAATGGTATGAGACAGGTTTCAACAACGGAAGCCGGTGGGCCTATTCATTCAGCTGATGACGTTTCAGGTGTGAAACTTCGAGTTCCTACAAGTCAGGTATATCTTGATGTATGGCAGACACTGGGAGCAAATCCTGTTGCACTGGCTCTTAACGAGCTTGCTATAGCTCTTTCAAACGGAACTGCTGAAGGACAGGATAATGCAACATATCATCTTGTTGCTAACGCTACTTATGATGATATAAAGTACTTTAGTTTTATCAACTATATGTGGATGGGATGCACCATGGCAGCCAACAAGGATTCATGGGATGCGTTGCCTGAACAGTATCAGAAGATTCTCAGTGAACAGGCAAAGGCAGCCGCTAAGTATTCTTTCGATACTATCAAAGAGGATAACGTAACAGCAAGAAAGACTCTTGAGGATGCAGGAGTTCAGTTTGATGATGATCCTGATATTCAGTCATTCAAAGATAAGCTGGATATTCCAAACTTCTATAAGAAGTATGAGAATGAAACCTGGTATGATCAGGAGCTCCTTGATTCCATTCTTGCATTAAATAAGTGATTTCATGGATATGCCGATTGATTTATTTTGAATTGAGTATGTAGATTAACATACAGGCTGAAGCCTATACATTTACATTTAATACAATGAATGAAAAGTGGCAGGTGCCGTAAAGGTATCCTGCCCCTTTTCAAGAGAAAACATTAAAAGGAGGCTATCGTGAAATTATATCGGAAAATCCTCAATATTCTTAAGCTAATATCCACGGTGATAATGCTTATCTGTATTCTCGGAATAGTCACGATCATGCTTTCTGAGCTTATCGTAAGAAATCTTATCAATACATCATTCCGATGGTCAACAGAACTTTGCGGATTCCTGTTCATGTGGATGTCATTTATGGGACTTATAACCCTTATAGATGAAAACAGAATGATAAATCTGGACATGATATACGTCAGGGTATCGGATAAACTTAGAAATGTGTTTTGGATAGTCATACGGATCTCTATGATTTTTCTGGGTATCATCATGGTTGTATCCTATAAGGATATGTATCCTATCCTTGCAACAAGCAGGTTTTCAACAATGCAGAAACTCACAAAGGCATGGCATTATCTGCCGTGTGCCATAGCGGGTGTTTACTTTGTTCTCGTTTCTTTATATGAGATTTTGAACAGGGTTATAAATAAGGATCATAAGGGAGGAGACTGATGAGATGATAGTATTTCTTTTGACATTTCTAGTACTCCTTCTAATCGGAGCTCCGATAAGTATAGCTATAGGTGCCGGAGCCACAGCAGGATGCATTGCACTAGGATATCCGCTTCAGATAGTCGGACAAAAGATGGTAACGGGCATTGATTCCTACCTGCTTATAGCAGTGCCGTTGTTTATCTTTGCAGGCAATCTCATGAATGAAGGAAAGATAACCACAAAGATATTTGATTTTGCAAAAGCACTGGTAGGATGGATTCCCGGAGGACTTGGACATGCAAATATTGTTGCAAGTATTATTTTTGCAGGAATGTCCGGTTCTGCGGCAGCTGATGCAGGCGGACTTGGCGTAATAGAGATGAAGGCTATGCGTGATAATGGCTATGACGATGAATTCTCAGCGGCTGTTACTTCGGCATCATCTGTAATCGGACCAATATTTCCCCCAAGTATTCCTCTTATCATATATGGATCGGTTGCATCTGTATCTGTGGCAAAACTTTTTATGGGTGGAGTTATACCGGGGCTACTCATGGGATTTGCTCTCATGGTGCTGGTTTTTATATTCGCTGTTAAAAGAGGATATGAAAAATCTGTATTCAGTTTTAAGGTTCTGACAGAAAGTTTCAAGGGTTCAATTCTATCACTTGTAACACCGATAATTATACTGGCAGGATTCACAACCGGATGGATCACACCTACAGAAGCATCCTGCATAGCGGTATTATATTCACTTCTGATATCTGCTGTTGTCTACAAGACATTGGGAATTAAGGATTTCATCCGTTGCGCAAAGGACTCAGCGGTAGGTGCAGCCAATACACTGTTTATCATTGGAACATCGACACTATTTACCTATGTCATGGTTAAAGAGGGTATATCAAGAGATATTGCGGATTTCATACTGGGTATAAGTACTAATCAGATAGTTATTCTTTTGATTATCAATATCATACTTCTTATACTCGGAATGTTTATGGAACCCGGAGCCATACTTACACTTATGCTTCCGGTACTTGTTCCTATAGCTCAGGGAATAGGACTTGATCTGGTTCATTTTGGTGTTGTGATGGTACTTAACCTTATGATCGGGCAGGTCACACCGCCTTTCGGCGTATGTCTGTTTATCATAAGTGACCTTGCTCATCTTAAACTTGAAGTTTTGTATAAAGGTATATTGCCTTTTATTATTCCACTGATTGTTACACTTATGATGTGTACATATATACCGGGAATAGTTACATGGCTTCCAAATATGCTTTTGGGAGCATAATGATGCTTTGATATGTGATGTCTGAAGAGAAATGTATTATATTCAGCTCTTTATTAGCAGAATTACGATGAGTTGATGCTCAAAAGTCAATGGAGAAACTATGAAAAAGTTATCGGCAACACAGAAAACAATAAACGAATTAAAGAAGTATCTTGAGTCTGATGAGGCAGTAATAGGAGATAAGCTGGCAACAGAAAAGGAAGTATGTGAAAAACTGTCTGTCGGAAGAGGTACCGTGAGAGAAGCGTTCAGAGATCTGGAAGCTGAAGGGTATATCTCGATTGAGCCGGGAAAAGGAGCATTTATCATCAGAAAGACACAGAATGATACAGATGCTCTGGTCAACTGGTTCACTAAGAATCGAGGAACCATACAGGATTACGTTGAGTTCAGAAACATAATAGAACCCGCTGCTGCGCGTATGGCAGCAGCAAGGGCTTCGGATGGAGATATTTTGGAACTGAAAGAAGTTCATGAAACATTTATCACTACAGCCGCAGTCATGGATGATGAGAGACTGGCATATCTGGATGAAGAATTTCATTCAAAAATCATGAAAATGACCGGCAATGAAGTTATGCAGCTGATTAATCATAACGTCAATAAGCGTATCATGAATTTCAGATTTCAGACATTTAAGATCAGACATAATGTGGATAACGCCATTGAGGCACATGGAAAAATTCTAAGGGCAATAACGGACAGAGATCCGGATGTTGCAGAGATGTACATGAAAAGGCACATTGAATTGATTGATGAAGACATGGAAAGAATTATTGTAATGTAAAAAGGCGGTATAATTAGTTTGATCTAAAATCGATATAAGGCTTGCAATTTAAGCTTTTATATAAAAACTTTTTTTATATGGAAACAGTCCATCGCTATGCGATAATTTTTAGGACTGTTGTTCCGTAGTAGTAAGGAGGAAAAGATGAGGTTTTTTATTGACACGGCAAATGTGGACGAGATTCGCGAAGCAAATGAGATGGGCATCATTTCAGGTGTTACAACAAATCCATCACTTATTGCCAAAGAGGGAAGGGATTACATTGAGACTCTTAAGGAGATCACAGGTATAGTTGACGGTCCTATTTCCGGTGAGGTTAAGGCGAGCACAACTACTGCTGAAGGCATGATCGCAGAAGGAAGAGAGATTGCAAAGCTTCATAAGAACATGGTAGTAAAGATTCCTATGACTAAAGAAGGTCTTAAGGCTGTTAAGGTACTTTCAAGCGAGGGCATTCATACAAATGTGACCCTTATTTTTTCAGCGGGTCAGGCTCTTCTTGCAGCAAGAGCGGGAGCTACTTACGTTTCACCGTTCCTTGGACGTCTTGATGATATCTCTACAGATGGTATAGCGCTTATTCAGGATATCGAAGATATATTCCAGATGTACCCTGACATCGAAACTGAGGTTATCTGTGCATCGGTTCGTCATCCTATGCATATACTTGAGTGTGCAAAGACAGGTGCAGATATAGCAACAGTTCCGTTTAAGGTTCTCATGCAGATGGTCAAGCATCCTCTTACTGATATCGGTATCGATAAGTTCGTCAAGGACTACGAGGCGGTATTCGGTAAATAAGGTTTAGTGTGAAAAAGTCCTTGAGAGTTTAGAGCTCTCAAGGACTTTTTATTTTGTTGCTTTGATATTCCGGTATATATTGAGTGTCGGTAAACAGCTTAGAAAACAATGTACTTCGGAATTCCGTTTTCGTATTTACATGATATCTCACCCTGAATGAGAGGTGTAAGGTAGTCTATCATTTCCTGAGTTACTCCGTTGCCTTCCGATGTAATCCACTCTTCAGGGACTTTTTTCTCACGATCAGCAATCTGAGATATGTCGGCTGATCCGTACACTACCTTATAGGTATCTCCGGGCACGCGTGTAAGCGTAGACATTACTCCGTTTTCACCTTCTACAGCAAGTTTTACAGCATTTCTTCCGAGTTCCATAGACTCAGTGATATCAGTCTCTGAGAGAAGGTGACCGGCACAACGCTGGAGCAGATTTAACTCGATATAACGTACTTTGCATCCGATGTTGGAACGGATTGAATTCTCGAGAACACGACCTGCACCTGTTGCTATAGTGTGTCCAAAAGCATCCCTGGACTGATCACGATCTGTGTAGTCACATATCATCTTTCCACTTTTATCGCGGATACCTTCACTGATAGCTACTATAAGATTGTTGCAGATTGAAAGCTGTCCACGTACGTCTGAAAGGAACTCATTGATGTCGAAAGGATGCTCCTCCAGATATACAAGATAAGGAACATTGCTGTTTGCACCTTCGGCAAGTGCCGCTGCTGCTGTAAGCCAGCCGGCATTGCGTCCCATCATCTCAACGACGATAACATAAGGTGTGTCGTAAACTTCGAGTTCTCTTTCAAGTTCAGAAACTGTGGTTGCGATATACTTGGCTGCTGAACCGAATCCGGGACAGTGATCTATACCAAAAAGATCATTGTCAATGGTTTTGGGGGCACCGACAACAACGATATCTTTGATATCGTGGGATTTGATATAAAGTGAAAGCTTCCAGACAGTATCCATGGAATCGTTGCCGCCGATATAGATGAAGTAACCTATATTATGTTTCTGAAATATCTCGATAATCTTTTGGAATTCAGACGAGTCCTTTTCGGGATCCTGAAGCTTATAGCGACATGAACCCAAAGCGGCTGCCGGTGTGACACTGAGCGCATCGAGAATATCATGAATTCCATTTATTGCACTAAGCTCCGTGAAATTTTCCTGCAGCACGCCCTGAATGCCATATCTGGCCCCGAAAATCTTATCTATCAGAGGTGAATCCAATGCTTTCTCTATGATTCCGGTAAGTGTTGCATTGATGGCAGCAGTTGGTCCGCCTGATTGTGCTACAAGTAAATTCTTCATTTTGCCTCCTAAAAACAAATCTCAAAGTTCCGTTTCAGATACTCCGTCATCTGAGCGGAAAGCGTAAAATCTTAACTTTGCGCCTAGATATTTCTACATCAAAATGAAGATAATGTCTATATAAAGTTATCATGTGTCTATGAAATAACCTTTTCTTTTGAAAACATACAGGCTTCGGTGTCTGTGAGTTCTTTAACAAACCTCGCTCTGGATTGATGTAGATCTTCTTCTGTAGCATCATATGCAGCATTGACGTTTGGCTTATTTGAAAATGATGCCCCAGGACCGTAGTTTCTGTATTCGTAAAATCGCACGGTGGATTCTGCGTCTTTCTTATTCCAGTTATGGAAACCTTCCTTATTTATTTGTGAACCTATGAAACTGTTCATTATAACTACAGATGCGTAATTACGCCATGGACGTCCAAGATAGCAGGTTCCGTCAGGACAATCAGAATCAAAATGGCAATCATCAAATACATATCCATAGTCCTGTCCTTCCGGGGTCGAGGATGCTGTTACGTAGCTTTTGATGACTCTTGTTTCATCTGAATCAAAAATACTATTTAAATCTTTCTGAGAAAAACTTTTATCGGATGAGACTATGGTGGTGTCTGAACCGCAATATGAAGTATAAGAATGCTTTCTGTAGAGAAATGCTTCTCTGTTTTTTTGGAATATTACACATTTTTCAAAATAGGCAGTTGCGGATCCGAAAATGAAGTCAATATCACCTTCTATATAGCAATTATTGTAGTATTGATGTCCGTTGATCCTTGGCGAGAATTGCTTGGGACCGATAAAACCGTTTTTTTCTATCTCCTTTGGAGGAAGAGGGCCTGTAAACAATGTATCCTGCCAGCCGAGAAGACGGATATTTTCGAATCTGAGCTTATCGCCATCTGCATAAAGCGCTATGGCTTGTCCTATATCAGGGCCTGCACCGGCAGAATTTTCAATGGTCATATTTTTTAGAGTTACGTCATCTGCATCTATGATCATAGTGTAGGTTCTGAATGTTCCGAGTTTACCTATATCGCTGGATGGCATTTTAGCATAATTACCATAGGAAATAATTGTATTATCGGAGGACAGGAATACGTTTGCTGATTCATTGGCGGCACAACATGATGTGCCTGAATCACATAACTCGGATTCATTTGATGAGATTCGGGATCTGAGATACTCGGCATTAAAATCTGTGTTGCTTCCTATGATAGTGAGATGGGGGGTCTTTACGGTAACTACTTCTTTATATATACCCGGTGCAATGGAAATGGTGTCTCCGGGTAAGGCATGGTCTATAGCCTCCTGTATACTTGTGAAATCACCGGTGCCGGATTTTGAAACTGTAATCATAGGTATGAATTCCTTTCAACTTTATATAGTTAGTGCTTAACAAGTGTAAATTAACAGCATATGTCAAAAGCGGTGCGACCCGTTAATGACACATGGCACACATCTGTGTGCAATAATTACATATTATAATGTAATAACTGAGGAACTGAATTATATAATCGGCTACATTTATACTATCGGCTACGTCCAATTTTCCTGTTTTTGAAGTTTGAATGTTGTTTTGGTGAAATTGTTTATTCAAAACAATGAGAAAAGAAATGGATGTTAAATATGGCATCATTAAGCGCTTACAAATCCTGCGTGATTATATAATATGACGATGACAAATGCACGAAAATGCATAAGACTCGAACTGATTCAGATGCACCTCTTATCATAACGGATATTTAAATACGTATAATATGGGCTAAAAAAGGAAAAATCAGCGCTAAAAAGTATCCGATAAGATAATAATCCGATAAATAGGGTCGGAATTTGTAAGTTTTTTGCTTTTTATACTGATATAATCACTAATGTCAGTAAGAGAGAGGGAAAAATCAACAAAAAAGATTTGATTTCGAAAAGAGGAATTATGGATTTTGTAATAAGATCCGTTTTTAAGCGGAGTGTAACGATTGAACTGGAAAATGATACTATATGCTACACACCGGAAGAGTATATCATTTCAATAGATGGAAAAGAAATACTGAAAACAAATCTTAATGTAGTGTCTGTTGAAGGACTTAGTCCTGATAAAGAATATACCATTACACTTACAGATTCAAAGGGAAGCACAGAAAAGACTTTTCAAACAGAAAAAGAGTCGGTGCTTTTGGATGTTAAGGCATTTGGGGCTGTTGGAGACGGACTTCATGATGACACAGGATTTTTACAGGCTGCGATAAGCGCCTGTCCCAAGGATGGAACAGTATATATACCGGAAGGAAAGTACCTGACGAGACCTTTATTTCTGAAAAGCGACATGACCTTTTGGGTTTCTGAAGGAGCTGTCATTCTCGGAGATACAGACAGAAGTCATTATCCTGTATTGCCAGGTATGACGGAAACAAGTGATGGTAAAGGTGAATATAACCTGGCAAGCTGGGAGGGAAATCCTGAAACATCCTTTGCATCACTGATAACCGCGATTCATGCAGAAAATCTTGATATTGTAGGAAAAGGAATCATAGACGGAAACAGTGACAAGAGTAACTGGTGGGTTGATCCAAAGGTCAAAAGGACAGCCTGGAGACCGAATGCGATATTCCTTAACGGATGCAAACACGTAAGGATGCAATCGCTGACAGTGAAGAATTCCCCTTGTTGGGCGATACATCCATACTATACGGATGATATCGGAGTATTTAACCTCAATATATGGAATCCTTCCGATTCGCCTAATACTGACGGATTTGATCCTGAAAGCTGCGACGGTGTGCTGATACTCGGAACCAAAATATCAGTCGGAGATGATTGCATAGCCATTAAGTCCGGAAAGTATTACATGAGCGAGAGACATCATAAGCCTGCGGATCATGTGACTGTACGAAATTCCTTCCTTGAAAGAGGTCATGGAAGTGTTACAGTAGGTTCCGAAGCTGCGGCGGGTGCAAAAAACGTTGAAGTTTCAAGATGCATTTTCAAGGAAACAGATAGAGGACTGCGCATAAAGACAAGAAGAGGAAGAGGTCCTCACGCGGTTTATGACAATATTTTCTTCCATGACATCATCATGAAGGATGTTCATATGCCGTTCACGCTGAATATGTTTTATTTCTGCGATCCGGATGGCCACAGTGATTATGTGCAGGATCAGAACGAAAGACCTGTTGATGACAGGACGCCGTTTATCGGAACTATCAGGGCTGAGAACATCGAGGCCACCGGGGCGGATGAATGTATGTTTGTGGCTTACGGACTTCCGGAGAGATACATAGACAACATCATCATGAGAAACATCAATGTATCATTCCTTCCGAAAGAGATCAGAAAACCCGGGCAGACCATCATGATGGACAACTTCCCTGAAATGACCGGAAAGAGTGTATATGCCAGAAATGTAAGGCATTTTGTGATGGAAAACATCAGGATAAAGGGATGCGACGATTCGGATACAGAACTGATAAATGTTACAGATTTTGACAGATGTAACGTTATTTACACATAAGTATATTACGGGCGCGAGCCCGATTAAATCAGGAACACAAAAGTTCCTAAGGAGGCAAAAAATGAGAAAAATGGTTACTAAGATTCTTTCAGGAAGCTTGGCTGCATCCATGGTTATGGGTCTTGCAGCATGTGGCGGATCATCAACCGCTCCTACAGAGGCGGCAAAGGCTGAGGCTACTACAGCAGCAACTACTGCTGCTGAGACAGTTGCAAATGCAGCAGCTGAAAACGGTGGTGATGTAAACCTCAGAATTTCATGGTGGGGCGGCGATTCAAGACACAACGCAACACTCAAGATGCTTGATGAGTATATGGCAGCAAATCCAAACGTTAAGGTCGAGTCTGAGTATGGTGCATGGTCAGGCTGGCAGGATAAGATCGCTACACAGATCGCCGGTAACTCAGAGCCTGATCTTTTCCAAATCAACTGGAACTGGTTATGGCAGTTCAGTGCAGACGGAACAAGATTTGCAGATCTTAAGGATCTCACAGATTTTGATCTTTCACAGTATGATCAGTCACTTCTTGATCTCATGACAATCGACGGACATGTACTCGGCGTTCCTGTATCTTCAACAGGTAGAGTATTCTACTGGAACAAGGCAACATTCGAGAAGGCGGGCCTTGAAGTTCCTACAAGCTTTGCTGATATCCTTGCAGCAGGTCCTGTATTCAAGGAGAAGCTTGGTGATGATTATTATCCGCTTGCAGCAGGAACTTATGACCTTGTAATTCTTCTTACATACTATATGCAGGAGAAGTACAACAAGCAGTGGGTTGTTGACGGACAGCTTAACTACACAGTAGACGAGCTTGCAGACGGCTTTGATTTCCTTAAGAGCCTTGAGGAGAATCACGTTATCCCTACACAGGAAAAGCTCACAGGCGACGGTGCTGATTCTCTTGATAAGAACCCTAACTTCATCGACGGACATTATGCAGGTCTTGTTGAGTGGGACAGCTCTATCAAGAAACTTGTTGATGCACTTGACAGTGATCAGGAACTTGTAATCGGAGAGTATCCTGCAGACTACGGCACACCTGCTACAGTTTATAAGGTATCTATGGGATTCGCGATTTCACCTAACTCAGCAAACAAGGAAGAGGCTGCCAAGCTCCTTCAGTACATGTTCAATGGTGATGGTGTAGAGACTCTTGCTCTTGAGAGAGGCGTTCCTGCTTCTAAGGCAGCTCAGGAGAAGCTTTCTGCTTCAGGCGCTCTTTCAGGTCTTACATATGAGGCTAATCAGGCTGCATCAGCCAATGCACCATTCCAGCTTTCTCCATACTATGAGGATGCTGCTCTTAAGGACAGTGCAGAGGGCGCATATCAGGAAATCATGAATGATATGTCTTATGATGGAGTAGATTCCAAGGAACTTGCCCAGTCACTTATCGATGCGGTTAATGAGGTTGAGAGCAAGTAATCTGTAGTAACAGATTGAAAGTGATTTAATCCCTGATCCTCCTAATGTTAAGGGTTTAAATATTGTTTGTACGATTCGGGCCTTCGGTTCGGGGGCCCGATTCATATGCAGAAATTTACAAGGAGTAGACAAATGTCAAATACAACAACAAAAAGCGCTCCGAACAATTTTTGGAAAGAGAATAAAGGCTTTATTTTCATCATTCCTTGGTTGGTAGGATTTCTTGTATTCAAAGGATATCCATTCCTTTCTTCACTGGTATACAGCTTCAGTGATTATTCACTTTTTGAAGGAATATCCAAGTGGGGTATCTTCAACTATCTTGATGTATTCACTAACAAAAAGATTCAGACAGGTTTCATCATTACATTTAAGTATGCGTTTATGACTGTACCACTCAAGCTGGTATTTGCATTATTCGTAGCTTACATTCTTAACTTCAAGATCAAGGGAGTTAAGATGTTCAGAACAGTCTATTACATTCCTTCGATTCTTGGCTCATCAGTTGCCATCGCTGTACTTTGGAAGGCGATCTTTAAAGATGACGGAATCATCAATATGCTTCTTGGATTATTCGGCATAGCAGGACCACACTGGTTATCAAATAAGTCAGCAGCACTTTTTATTATCTGTCTGCTTCGTGTATGGCAGTTCGGTTCTACCATGGTTATCTTCCTTGCAGCATTAAAGGGCGTTTCACCTGATCTTTATGAAGCGGCATCTCTTGATGGAGCAGGAAAGTGGAGACAGTTCTTCACAATTACTGTACCAATGATAACACCGGTTATTTTCTATAACCTTGTTACACAGCTCGTTCAGGCATTCCAGGAATTTAATGGACCATACATTATCACAGCAGGCGGACCACGTGGAGCAACAACACTTGTTTCACTGCTTATCTATAACAACGCATTTAAGAAGTATGCTATGGGACTTGCAAGTTCACAGGCCTGGGTACTGTTTATTATCCTTATGATCTTCACTGCAATCTTACAGTACAGCCAGAAGCACTGGGTATACTATTCTGATGAGGAGGCTTAAACAATGACACTTGAGAGAAGAAGGCAGATAGCGACAGTTTGCAAATATGTCGTACTGGTTCTGGTAGGTATCCTCATGATCTACCCGCTGGTCTGGATGATAGGTGCTTCATTTAAAACAAATTCAGAGATATTCTCCAGCATAGGATTCATTCCGAAACAGCCTACATTTGACGGTTATAAGGCGGCCATGAACGGATACGGCGGAGATATTGATATCTGGAAGTCAATGCTTAATACATACAAGATAGTTATTCCTAAGGTTATTCTTACGATAGCATCATGTACAATTACAGCCTACGGTTTTGCAAGATTCAAGTTCAAGGGACATGATTTTCTCTTTGCACTTCTTATGGCAACACTGTTCCTTCCAAACGTAGTACTTAATGTGCCTCAGTTCATAATGTACAACGGCTGGGGCTGGGTGGATTCACCTTTGTATCTGCCTCTTATTGTTCCGACAATGTTTGCCCAGGATACATATTTTGTATTCATGCTTATACAGTTCCTGAGAAACATTCCTAAGGAGCTTGATGAGGCAGCAAAGATTGACGGATGTACAGCCCTTGGAACGCTCTGGCACGTAATCGTACCTGTTCTCAAGCCGGCAATGACATCAGCAGCACTGTTCCAGTTCATGTGGTCATCCAATGACTTCATGGGTCCATTGCTCTATGTTTCAACACCAAAGCGTTATCCTGCAGCCATCTTTGTAAAGATGTCAATGGATGCAGATACAGGATTCTCATGGAATAGAATCCTTGCACTTTCACTTATATCTATTATCCCGTCACTGGTAGTGTTCTTCATTGCACAGGATCAGTTTATCGATGGTGTAACAGCCGGATCGGTTAAGGGATAAAAGAATTTTTCTGAGGAGCAGTGACTATAAATGAGTAAATTAAACCACCTTGAAGGTGGAAGAGAGTCTACTGAAAAACTGCTGAACGAATATATCGATTATCTCATGGAAAACTCGGATTCCGCGCATCCTGCGTGGAATCTTGAGATAATCAGAAGTGGTAAAGAGAATAAATGGAATTATATCGACGGCTGTATGATAAGAGGTATCCTCAGTCTGTACGATATCACGGGGGATGAAAAGTATCTGAACTTTGCATCGGATTTCGTGAGCGGATTTATAAGTGACGATGGTACCATCAGAACATATGATGTTGAAGAGAAGAATCTTGATAATATAAATCCTGCCAAAAATCTTTTTACTCTTTATGATAAAACCGGTAAAGAAAAGTATCTTAAAGCAATTAAAACAGTACGTTCGCAGGTAGATAAAATGCCGAGAACCAATGCCGGAAACTTTTGGCATAAAAATATTTATCCATATCAGGTCTGGTTGGATGGATTGTATATGGCACAGCCGTTTTATATTGAGTATGAGAAACGGTTCAATGATTGCAGGAATGCAGAAGACATTTACAACCAGTTCTGTAACGTGGAAAAGTATATGCGTGACAGTAAGACCGGACTTTACTATCACGGGTATGATGAGACAAAATCCATGTACTGGGCAGATCCTGATACAGGCTGTAGCAGAAATTTCTGGTTGAGAGCGGAAGGATGGTTCATAATGAGCCTGGTTGATGTTCTTGAGATAATGCAGGGCATGGATATGAAAACTGAATTTGAACATCTGAAGAATATGCTTATCGATCTTTCGGAAGCACTTTTGAAGTATCAGGATGAAAGTGGTCTTTGGTATCAGCTCATAGCTTTACCTGACCTTGAGGGGAATTATCTTGAAACTTCAGGTACTGCACTTATCAGTGCAGCAATGCTGAAGGGTGTCAGACTCGGTTTTCTTCCGGGAAAATTCAGGAGTATAGGACAGAAGGCTTTTTATGGAATAATAGATCATCGACTGTCTAAAAATGAAGATGGTTCGCCATGTGTCACAGGTATATGTCTTGTTGCAGGACTGGGCGGACAAAATCACAGAGATGGTTCGGTTTCTTATTATTTATCAGAGCCTATAGTGAAAAATGATGCCAAGGGTGTCGGCCCGTTATTTCTTGCTTATACTGAGATGATACGATAAAATATGGGATGTGTGTCCAATCTGATAAGTTCTGATATGGCACACATCCTGTTTTTTATATTGAAGGTTACATGTGAGGATGCTGTATGCCTGATGGTAACAGGATTTAACTGAATTAACCGTGTTGATGATCATCATTTATGTTTATGATCATTGTTATACTATTAGATATTAGAGGGCCTTATGTCAGAGAAAGATATACACAATTCCAGGCTGGAACTTGTTTTTGAAAAGCGTATACCGGGATTAAGGGTTTCGGAAGCCGTAAGACACCAGAAGTTCATCATGAGAAACAGACATTTACATGAGACTATAGAGCTTCATATCATCATATACGGTCAGAGACTAATGTTTGTTGACCAGGAAACCTACAGACTTGTACCGCATACCGCAATAGCTGTCAATCATCATCTTATACATAAGACTTCTACGGCACCAAACATGCCTCCTGATCATCACAATTTTATTCTGCAGCTTGACAAGGCTGTATTTGATGAAAAGTTCAGAGAATTCGGACTAAAGGGTTTTGATGAATTCGGTGATTTGTACGGGGGACTCGCAAAGTTCAATGATACAGAGTGGAGTCTTATCATGTCGGTGATAGAAGAATTCAAGGCGGCCTGTGATGATGAAAGAAGAGGTATGACTTCTTCAATGGAGGATCTTCATTCATTTCTGTATCTTCAGGCCATTGAGCTTGCCGGCATTTTTGCAAAGAGCAGAAGACGCGATATGCAGAGTAAGCTTCAGGAGCAGGGCATAGAGACGGCTGAACAACAGTCGGTTGTTAAAACAGGTGTACATCAGAAAGTGAGAGATATCGCCATATACCTTCAGGGACATACAGGTGAAAATGTCACTCTTGATGATCTTGCCGGGAAGTTTTATATGAGCAAATCGTATCTTACAAGAGTATTCAGAAATGTAACAGGTTTTTCTGTTGTTGAATATATGACCTATGTAAGAGTTCGTAAGGCGCAGCAGCTGCTGAGAGACTCTGATACAAGCATCACTGAAATCGCAGCTATATGTGGTTTTGGAAATATAACTTATTTTGAGAAAGTATTTAAACAAATGACAGGGCATTCGCCCGGAAAATATCGTAAGAATCCTGAAAAGGATATTATGATCAGACTAAAAAATGTGGAGAGATAACTATGATACAGTTTGGAATGAGAGTTCATGACATATGTAAAAAAGGCACTGTGACGGAGGTTCTTGATAAAGTCAAGGAACTTGATATACATTATGTTCAGCTTGCCATGTCCAAGAGTTTTTCGGATGTGGATACTTCGGTGGGGCACTACAGCGCAGGACTTGGTGATTATGTCGGAGAGGAACTTAAGAAAAGAAATATTCATGTGTCTATACTCGGATGCTATATAAATCCGGCACATCCGGATGAGGAAAAGAGATTGCTTGAGGTGAAAAGATTTATTGAGCATCTTAAGTATAGTAAAAGGATGGGCGCGGATATGGTCGGAACAGAAACAGGACGGGCTGATCCTTATATGAAGATAGTTCCTGAGACGTATACTGAGGAGAACTATCAAAGAGTACTTGATTCCTTTAAGCGTATCAGGGATGCTGCAGAAAAGCTTGGTGTGATGGTTGGTGTAGAAGGTGTGTTCAATCATACCATTCATTCGCCGGAGATCATGAGAAGATTTCTTGATGATATAGACTCTGTGAATTTTGATGTAATTCTGGATTCCGTAAACCTGATCACACCGGATCTCGAGAATGATCCAAAGGGGCAGAATGCGGTTATTAAGAAGGCATTTGACTTATACGGAGACAGGATAACGACACTGCACCTGAAAGACGGTGTTTTTGAAGGAAATGATCAGAGATTCAGACATCCCGGAGAGGGTTTCTTCTGCTATGAGGAGTTGATGAGACAGGTAAGCATGTATAAGCCGTATATCGTTGGTACACTTGAGAATTCTACTCCTGAAAAGTACCGGGAGGACTGTGAGTATTTACAGGCTCAGTATGACAGATACAAGGTATAAAGAACACTTTGACCGGTATTTGGTTATGATATGATACTACAGGAAAGAAAAGATCACATTATGGATGAACGCAAAATTTGACAAAACACTGCAGTTCAGATAAACTTGAGTCATTGTCTGATAGATGGCATATGCATGTACGGCTGTGTGACCACAGGCCGGTACGTATTTAAGCGTTTGAAACACATATTTTTAAGGGAGATTTTAACTCATGGATGACGGAGGGGCGGCGGATAGCATGACCTCACTTTATATATGGTTAAATTAAAGGCGTAGTTGGCAGAGTGGCTGCTGATTAGGCCTTTTTCTCGTGTTTTGCGGATGTTCCGCGTTTACCGCTTTGGAGGGCGGCTTTTGGATTTATGGTTGAACGACTTGTTCTGCTCATTGTGTTGATATTGATAAATGGTTTCTTTTCCTGTGCGGAGATAGCAGTGCTCCAGGTAGGAGACACCAAATTGAGAAAACTTGCTGATGAAGGAAACGGGAATGCATTAAAGCTTCTTAAACTTACGGAGGATCCGTCCAGATTCCTGTCTACCATACAGGTAGCCATCACTTTGGCAGGTTTTCTGTCATCTGCATTTGCTGCAGACAGTTTCGCGGTACCTGCCACAGAACTTCTTTTAAAGATAGGAGTTCCGATAAGTCAGGCAGTATTGAGCCCGGTTGTCATCGTAGTGATCACACTTATTCTTTCATATGTCAATATAGTTTTCGGAGAACTTGTTCCGAAACGTCTTGCCCAGGCATATACAGAGAAGCTTGCCCTTGGCATGGCCGGAATACTGCAGTTTGCATCCATGGTATTCAGACCTTTCGTATGGCTTCTGACTATCTCAACCAATACTGTTATGCGTCTCATAGGCATTGATCCTTCGGATGTGGAGGATGTGGTCTCCGAAGAGGATATCAAGATGATGCTGGATGAAGGTACTGAGAACGGAACTATAGAATCTCAGGAAAATGAGATGATTCAGAATGTGTTTGAGTTTAATGATCTGACAGTTGAAGATGTCTGCACACACCGTACTGATGTAGCCATGCTTTATAAAGAGGATAGTGACGAAGAGTGGCGTAAGATAATCTATAACAACAGATTTGCAAACTATCCTATATGTGATGAAGACGATGATGATGTCATCGGAATCCTTGATACAAAGGATTATTTCCGCTTGGAGGATCAGTCCCGCGACAATGTCATGAAGAATGCTGTAGATAAGCCGTTCTTCGTGTCGCAGAACATGAAGGTTTCAGATCTTTTCCAGACTATGAAGCGCGAACGTAAGTACTATGCTGTAGTCATTGATGAATACGGCGGAATGACAGGTATTGTCAGTCTACACGATATCATTGAAGCCCTGGTTGGAGATCTGCAGGAGGAAGATGCAATGCCTGAGCCTGAACCTATTGAAGCAATAGGTGAAAATGAGTGGATTGTACTCGGTATCGCTGATCTTGAAGATGTTAATGAAGCCCTTAAGGTGGATATCCCGACAGAGGATGCGGATACATTTGGCGGATATATCATGGGGATAATCGGTGCAGTGCCGGATGACGGAAGTTCATTCCATGTAGAGACCGATGAACTCAATATCGATGTAGCCTATATCAAGAATCATCGTATAGGAAAAACTATCGTACGAAAGAAGATGAATGAGGATAATACGTAGGGAAACGCTGATATAATCGGCATTGCCCCGGAAATCAGCATTAAACTGCCCTTGCATAACCGGATTCAATATAGTAAATTATAGGTCTTTGACACCGGGCAGATGAAATATGGTATAATGCTGTTTTGCGTGAGAAGCACGCAGGAGGATGATTTATGTTAAATCAGGATAATGCAGAAAAACCGGTCAGGCTTATAGAAAGAAAGCTTGCATATAAAGGTAAAGTAATCACAGTTTATGACGATTATGTTGATGTGGGAGGTCATAAGACTCATTGGGACTTCATTCATCATATGGGAGCTGCCGCAGTTCTTCCGGTTCTTCCGGACGGACGTATACTTATGGTCAGACAGTACAGACATGCTCTCGGACGTTATACACTGGAACTTCCGGCAGGAAAAAGAGACGCAGAGGATGAATCCTTTGAAGTATGTGCCATGAGAGAACTTGAAGAGGAGACCGGATACAAGACCGATCATCTTGATTTTCTTCTTTATGTAAACACTACTATAGCGTTTCTTGATGAAAAAATAGGAATATATGTTGCGGATAAACTTACAAAAGGAAAAGCACACTGGGATGAGGATGAAGAACTTGGTGTTGAGCCGTGGAAACTGGAAGATCTTAAACAGCTTATCTATGAAGGAAAAATGACCGATGGTAAGACTGTGGCCGCTATCATGACATATGCTGCAAAGTATGGAAAGTGATGCCCGGCGTTTATAGAATCAGTAAATATGGCGACATTTCTTTTGGAAAAGGAATGAAGCTTAAGTATCTTATTTAAGAGGATTTTATATGAAGAGAGAAAGATTAGAAGATTATGTATTGACTATTCCTGATTTTCCGGAGCCGGGTATCATGTTCCGTGATATCACATCACTTATTCAGGATCCGGATGGGCTTAAGGATGCCATTGACGGGCTAATAGATGCACTTAAGGATGTGGAATTCGATACTGTTATGGGACTTGAATCAAGAGGATTCATTTTCGGAACGCCTGTAGCCTATGCATTAAAGAAGGGATTCGTTCCGGTACGTAAGAAAGGCAAGCTTCCGAGAGAAACCGTATCGGCAAAGTATGATCTTGAATATGGTCAGGCAGAGATTGAGATTCATAAGGATTCTGTCAAGCCGGGAGATAAGGTGGTTATCATTGATGATCTTATCGCAACAGGAGGAACTCTTGAAGCTGCATGCAAGCTTGTAGAAGAGCTTGGAGGAGAGGTTGCGGAGATCGCGGTTGTGATGGAACTTGCAGGTCTTGAGGGTCGTAAGAAGCTTGAGAAGTACAATGTGAAGTCACTTATCACTTACGAGGGAAAATAAGAGTTTAAGAGCGTCAGCCTAATGTGAAGTAAACACATTGGCTGACGTTTTATAGTAATGTATCGAATAATACGTATCGGACACATGATGTGATTTATGCATCACGTTAAATACGATCAGAGAAACGCAGTGTTTTAATGAAAATATGAGTGTAATATAAGGTGAATAGAATGGGACAGGAATTAACTAAGTCGGATGTTAAGAGAATTCAGGAAGAGATAGATCATCGCAAGCTGGTTCTGAGACCGCAGATAACAAGAGAAATCGCTGAGGCAGCTGCTCAGGGAGATCGTTCGGAAAACTTTGAGTATTATGCTGCGAAAAAGGCAAATCGTGAGAATAACGGAAGAATCAATTATCTTGAGAGAGTTCTTCGCTTTGCACGCATCATAGACGATTCTTCCAGAGAAGATGAAGTTGGTCTTAACAATACGGTTACACTGTATTTTGAAGATGATGACGAGGAAGAGGTTTATCGTATTGTTACATCTATTCGAGGCCACAGTCTTGAAGGACTGATATCAAACGAGTCACCGATCGGACGTGCCGTGATGGGACACAAAGTAGGAGACAGATGTGAAGTTACAACAGAAAACGGTGCAAGCTATTATGTTGTTATCAGAAAGATAGAGAATACAGGTGAATCAGAGGACGACTACATCAAGTCTTTCTAAAAGATGTTATAAGCATAACTAAAATGCCAAATTATGAGCGTTGCAGGAGATAGTAAGTGTAGACACTTATAAGTGGCAGGAGGATGTTGATGATTTATTCATCGGACAATAAATGTGTGCTGAATAGTCTTTGCATCTGTTGTGTTATCGCATGTTGAAATTAATCCGGCCGGTTACAGTATGAAAATACTGAACCGGCCGGATTTAAAATGGAAAGATTGATGTTTATTTAAGCGAGTTCACGAAGATCTGGCAAAAGCGCTTCATAAGCCTGTCGTTCGTTTGACACCTCATTCATTGATAGAGATGAATGAGCATAAAGGTAATTTATAAGTTCCTTTCTTCGTATGATACCGATAAAATGTCCCATATCATCAACAACAGGTACAAAATTCTGCTTGGATGCCCGTTCCATAAGATCTTCCATAGATGCTTTGACATCTACAGGATCGTAATGATTCTTCATAGGTACATCTGAAACTCTGACCTTCTCGATGTAGTTGAGATCCATGTTGAGATTGTTTTTGATCTCCCAGAGAAGATCCCCTTCTGTCATGGTTCCGAAATACTTTCCGTCCTTTGTGAGAATCGGAATAGTAGAGTAGCGATGGTACTCCATTTTCTCAAGAGCCTGTCGCAGTGTAAAGTCTTCCTCAAGATAAGCAACATCACATTTGGGCGTAAGGAAGAATAAAATATTCATGAAATGCCTCCAATATTTGGGTATATCAGCCCGTTAGGATTTTGTTTTCAATGGGCTGAAGCCGCAAATTGTTAATCGTGTCCGACCGAACATATAATAGCACATTTTGCATAAAAGGTCTTTACAAACAGGTGATTTGATTATTAAATTTCGCTAAATAATATTATGGTGAAAATTAAGAATTATTTTTCTTGATGCATTTTTACGAAGAAAACTCAAGTGCTTATTTTTGACAATCCGGACAGGGGATAGTAAAATTAAGTTTTGTTTAATAAAAATAAGAAATCAACCGATTTTAAAGTTAGGGGAATTTTTTTATTTAAAGAACCATGTGGACGAAACCACCGGAGATAATGATATGACAGAAGAAGTAGTATTGGAAAGACCAAAGGATAATACACCGCCGGAAGAACTTTATAAGAGTCTCATAAAGACAATAAAGGATTATCATCCATCAGATGATCTCAGTATGATAGATAAAGCATATAAGGTGGCGACACTGCAGCATAAGGATCAGAAACGCAAGTCGGGTGAACCATATATCATTCATCCTATTTGTGTTGCCATCATACTTGCTGACCTTCAGATGGACAAGGAGACTATAGTGGCAGGTCTTCTGCATGATGTAGTCGAAGATACCGGAATGACACTTCAGCAGGTTTCAGATGAATTTAATCCTGATGTAGCGCTTCTGGTAGACGGTGTAACAAAGTTGACTCAGTTGAATCTCAATACCGATAAAGTTGAGATGCAGGCAGAGAATCTTCGAAAGATGTTCGTATCCATGGCCAAGGATATACGTGTCATCATCATTAAGCTTGCCGATCGTTTACACAATCTTCGTACACTCGAGTATCAGACACCCGAAAAGCAGCGAGAGAAGGCGAGAGAGTCTCTTGAGATTTATTCTCCTCTTGCAGAGCGACTCGGTATCAGTAAGATAAAGATCGAGATGGATGACCTTTCTCTTAAGTATCTTGAGCCTGATGTATACTATGATCTGGCTGAAAAGGTCAATTTAAAGAAGGAAGCCAGAGAAGAGCGTATCAGAAACATTGTAAAAGAGGTATACACTCATATCACAGAAGCCGGAATCGATGCAGATATTAATGGACGAGTTAAGCATTTCTTCTCAATATATAAGAAGATGGTTAACCAAAACAAAACCATCGACCAGATATACGATCTTTTTGCTATCAGAATAATCGTTGATACAGTGAGAGACTGTTATGCATCATTAGGTGTGATACATAAGATGTATACGCCTATACCCGGTCGTTTCAAGGATTATATCGCTATGCCCAAACCCAATATGTATCAGTCACTTCATACGACTGTCATAGGACGAGACGGTATTCCTTTCGAGATTCAGATAAGAACCTTTGAGATGCATCGTACCGCAGAGTTTGGTATCGCAGCGCACTGGAAGTATAAGGAATCAGGCGGGTCAAAGGAGAGCATCACTCAGGGTGAGGATGTAAAGATGAACTGGCTTCATGAGATTCTGGAATGGCAGAAAGACGAGTCTGACTCCAAGGAATTCATGAATATGGTCAAGTCTGACCTTAACCTGTTCAATGAAAATGTTTACTGCTTTACGCCGTCAGGAGATGTAAAGAATCTTCCTGCCGGTTCATGTCCGATTGATTTTGCTTACGCAATTCATTCAGCAGTAGGAAATAAGATGGTTGGAGCCAAAGTAAACTCCAAACTTGTTCCGGTAACTTACAAGCTTCAGAACGGCGACAGAGTAGAGGTTATCACTTCACAGAACTCTCACGGACCCAGTCGTGACTGGCTAAAGATATGTAAGTCCACACAGGCTAAAAACAAGATAAATCAGTGGTTTAAGCATGAGCAGAAGGATGAGAATATAGATCACGGTAAGGAACTTCTTTCAAGCTATGCCAAATCAAGAGGATATAATCTCAGCGAACTTACAAAGCCGGAATATATAGAAGGTGTTATCCGAAGATACAGCTATGTAGACTGGGAGGCAATACTTGCATCAGTCGGTCGTGGCGGTATCAAGGAGTCACAGGTCATTGCCAAGCTCATTGAACTTAAGAATAAAACCGAGGAAACCAATCTTTCCGACGAGGACGTTCTTCAGAATCTCGAAGGCATGACAAAGAAACCGGAAGTTATACGTAAGTCAAAGTCCGGTATCGTTGTTAAGGGAATCCATGACCTTGCGGTTAGATATGCAAAGTGCTGTTCACCGGTGCCGGGAGATGAAATCGTTGGATTCGTCACACGAGGGAGAGGCATTACCATTCATCGTACTGACTGTATCAATATGATGAACCTTCCTGAGGATGAAAAGCTTCGTCTCATCGAAGCGGAGTGGCAGAAGGATCATGTTGGTGAGACATACGCAACGGAACTTGAGATATTCACAAATAATCGTGTCGGACTACTTGTTGATATATCAAAGGTGCTTTCTGACTCCAACATCGATATAAAGGCTCTAACTTCACGTGTGGGAAAGAATGACAAGGCAACCATTACTGTATCATTTGATATTCACAATAAGACAGAACTTCAGACACTTGTGAGTAAGATTCACAAGATCAGCGGCGTAGTGGATATCGTAAGAGCACAGGGATAAAAGAAACTCTGGGGTGGATGATCATAGTTGAAACATAGACTATTGATTTGAAGAGGGACATACAGTTATCTGTATGTCCTGATTAAAGCAGATAGTTTTTATGAGCGGATTGGACTGACGTCTGTATTATGAGATAAAAGCTCTTAAGCTGTATCACAGAGCCGGTTGGATATGCATCATTGTGCCAGAAATTGCGGCATAAGGTCGTTAACAGATGGGGAGAATAAATGCTTAGAATATCTAAATATGCAACTGGAATGCTAGAGACCAATGTTTACTTCTGTTTTGATACAGATACGCGTGAATGCGTCATCATTGATCCTGCAGACAATGCAGATCATATCATCAATATCATTGATAATGAATTGGAAGTTCAACCTGTGGTTATCCTTCTTACACACGCTCACTTTGATCATATGACTGCAGCAGGGGAGGTTGCAAAGCACTACGGTATAAGGATTTATGTTAATGCTTTGGATTCAGAGTTTATGGCTGATGCAAACAGGAATCTTAGTAATCGCTTTACATTTCCTGTCACCTACTCCCGGGATGATTATGATACCTTTAATGATGGAGATACACTGGAGCTTATCGATAGAGAATGGAAGGTACTGGGGACCCCGGGACATACGCCGGGTTCCACATGCTTCTATATAGAAGACGGTTTAAAATATATACCAAACGGCGCATCTGAAGAGCATGTCTGCCCGGTGCTTTTTTCAGGAGATACTCTCTTCAGAGGATCACATGGAAGAACAGATTTTCCGGGTGGCTCGCAACGTGCCATATCCGAAAGTATCAGAGAAAAGCTACTGGTACTTCCTGAGGAAACATCCGTATTTTCAGGTCATGGGCCACAGACAAGCATTGGCATAGAGAAGAGATACAATCCTGTTGCAAGAGGTATATTATGATGTATTCATCGGAAGTATTACTAATGCGTTGTCAGTATTAATGCACATACATTCGTATCAGGTACAGTCACATTTTCAAGTCATTTCAGAAAGGCATGATTAGGAAATTTTGACTGTTAAATCGCTAATGGTAGATTTCAGTCAGGGGTATCACTCCTGACTTTTGTAATAATGAAAGATTTGAGGTAATGAATTGATTCGACTGATTTTGGATAATAAAGCCGAGAGCTTTGAGGCTGATATAAGAGAACTTGTTCAAGAGTTCTATCCAGGTGAGGATTTCGAAATACATACGTCAAATGGCGTACATTTCACTAATACTACACAGGAAGAGAAGAATGCTTTAAAACAGGCCAAGGCGACAGGTGAAGTTGCAGAGGTCAATAAAAAGTCCACAAAGAACAGAGCCCGGATGGCATCAGAGATAACCCCTGAGGGTGTCGAAGAAGCAAAGATAAGACTTTCTTTTGAGGTTTCAGCTTCAGAGATGCCGCTTACAGGCGTAAGGAAAGAGGACAAGTCCGTTATCAAAGCTGAACTATACGACACACTTGTCGGCATGACGGGAAAAGAGCTTCCATGGGGTGATCTGACCGGTATCCGTCCGGTCTCACTGGTTAGTCCAATGGTTGAGCGTGCTATTGAGAAAAAACTGTTGAATGATTCAGATGCAGATAGAAAAGATGGGAAGCAAAGAGGCTTGAGAAAAAAAGATCAGTTTTCTGATTTAGGTACAGAGTGTGGTGCATCATCAGAAAACTCTTCTTTGCCATCATTTTGTGAATTGACAGATGATGAAATACAGGATATCAAGGATGACCTTACAAAAGAATACTGCATTAAGGGCGAGAAGCTTGATCTTATGACTGATATTGCTTTAAGAGAGCATCGTATACTTAATCGTATATCAGATATTACCGGAAGAAACTATAAAGAAGGTTGGAGTCTGTATATCGGAATACCATTCTGCCCGACGAGATGTCTTTACTGTTCATTTTTAAGCAACACAATAAATGTCTGGGAGAAGCGGCTGGGTGAATATATGGAGAATCTCCGCAAAGAAATCAGATATACAGTTTCTGAGATGTGCGGAAGATTCAGAAAACCTCTGCAGACCATATATATTGGTGGTGGTACACCTACGGCTCTTGATAAAAAATGGCTTAAAGTTCTTATGGATATGGTTCATGAAGAGTGTGGCAGTGCAAATGTGCCGATTCTCTGTGAAGGAAGATCTGCAGCATTTGACTGGAGGAATACACTTACAGGGATGCCGGGTATAGTTGAGTTTACTGTTGAAGCCGGGCGTCCCGATTCCATAACAAAAGAGAAACTCAAGATACTGAAGGATGCGGGAGTTGACAGAATATCCGTAAATCCACAGACTTTCAATCAGAAAACACTTGATCTCATAGGGCGTAAGCATAGTGTTGAATCTGTTATTGAAAAATATCTTCTTGCAAGGGAAGTGGGGTTTGATAACATAAATATGGATATAATTCTCGGTCTTCCGGGAGAAAAGCTTCCTGAGGTTACCCACACACTTTGCATGATTGCAAAGTACAGACCCGACAGTATGACAGTTCACAGTCTGGCTATAAAGCGTGCTGCCAGACTTACACTTGAGAGGGACTTTTGGGCAGGAATCTACCGCGCAGGTGATGAAAATGAAATCGTGGCAGAAACAAGACTTCAGGAGGAGGCGGAGAAGTGTACAGTAAAAACAGACGGAACACATGGCGATGTGTCCGGCGATTCTGAAAGCCTCGATAAAAAAACCGAGTTCAGATATCCTGAGATAACACGTATGATGATGGCATCTTCCTACACTGCAGATCTCCTTGGACTTAAGCCTTATTATCTGTACAGACAGAAAAATATGGCAGGCAATCTTGAAAATGTAGGTTACTGTGTGGAGGGAAAAGAGTGTCTATATAATATCCTTATGATGGAGGAGAAACATACGGTCATCGGATGCGGAGCAGGGTGTTCAAGCAAGGTGGTTCTTCCTTCAAAGGATGGTGATCCAACTCATAAGAGAGTTGAAAGATGTGATAATGGTAAGGATATCAGATCCTATATCGAAGATGTTGATAAATTTATTCAAAGAAAAGCGGTTTTATTTGAACTGATATGATGACGTGAGTGTCAAAAGTATTTGTCACTCACTTATTAGCGCTAACGTACACATACGTGTTCGGACGGCGCATTAAGTCTCAAGTCAACGTGAAGGCACGTGATTTGAGACTTTTGACCCGCTCATTATATGATTATTACCGGTGGCCTTAGGCCACCGTTTTTTGTTTGGATATTATTTATGATATCACTACTTTTCAACGAAATAAAAGGTAGTAAGTGATATATAGAACCGGCACATTTGATACAGCAAAACATTTGTGCTATAATATTTAAGATTTAAAAAAATGAAGGAAGAGAGGTATTGTTTGAAGTACGAATATTGGAGAATTGCATTTGCATTTATAGGAGTTATAGTTGGCGCAGGACTTTCAAGCGGACAGGATCTGCTTCAGTACTTTTTGTGTTTCGGAACGATCGGTCTATTAGGAGTTGTACTTCTGGGAGTACTTAATGTTATCTTTGGGAAAATCATGGTGACATTGGGATGCTATTACAGAGCTGACAATCATGAAGAGGTATTTTCACAGATTACCAATCCTCTATTCACCCGGATTCTTGATATAGTTCTGGTTGTGGGAAGTTTCGTTATGGGCTTTGTTATGGTTGCCGGTGCGGGTTCTAATCTGAATCAGCAGTTCGGCATTCCGTCGTCTGTTGGTGCATTGCTCTGTTCATTTCTTATCGTAGCTGTATCTTTTATGGATTTTGATAAGATCACCAATGTGCTTGGAATATTTACTCCTGTGATCATAGTTATGATACTTTTTATCACAGCCTATACATTTATCGGAAAGTCATATGATTTCAGATATCTTGATATCTCGGCCAAAACCATAAAACCTGCAATGAATAATGTGTTTCTGTCGGTTATCAATTATTATGCACTATGTGCCATGACAGGCGTCTCAATGGCATTTATTCTGGGAGGTGCCATAGTAAGGATTGGTGTAGCCGAAAAGGGCGGTACATACGGAGGGGTTATGGTAGGAGTCATAGTTCTTGCTGCATCCTTATCGATATTTGCCAATATTGATAAGGTTAAGGACGCCGATATGCCTATGCTTGCCATAGTAAACAATATTCATCCGGTGTTTGCCCTTATGTATGCATTTACAGTATTTGCACTTATATTCAATACAGCATTCTCGCTTTATTATTCAATTGCAAGGCGTTTTTCGAACGGAGATACCAAAAAGATGCGTGTGTTAATGATCGCTGTTGCAACGGTAGGATACGTATGCAGCTTTGGCGGTTTCAAGACACTTATAGGAGTTATGTATCCTGTTCTCGGATATATGGGCGTAGTACTCCTGGTCATCCTATTTGTGGCCTGGACTCAGAAACGAAGAGATATCATCATGGAGAAGTTCTTCAGGAGAAAGATGCTTCGTATCTCATTGAAAAAGCATTATCCTGAAACGGACATCACAAAAAAGGAAAAAGAACTGTTTCATAATTTAGGTGAGATAAGTCCGGCGGATACTGAGACTTTAAAACAGGATATACATGAAACTGCAAAGAAGATCATCGAGGATACTGATGATGTTGAGAAATATCTTGATGAACATCTATTGGTGGATGATGACAAATTACATAAAAATGTATCCGAAATGATGGACAATCAGTAGTTGGAGCAAAACTATTTGCAAAGAGTAAATGAAAACATGAAAAAAATATATGACAAGAGATTTATAATGATTGGTAAATAATACGAGTTTACTAGTATAATGATTTGTGAAAGCCGTAAGTGTACTTTTGATTCTGATAATTGATAAGTAGAGGGGATAAAAACTATCTTTTTTTAGGAGAAGGCACATGGCTTTGTACAGTTCAATATCTAAATGATGTAAATTCTATTGAGGAAAGGATCTTGCTTTATGAGGAAGATACTAAGACTCATATTGATCATAGCGGTATTTGTCGGTGCTATAGGAATTGGTACATATTATTTCAAAAAAAACGGTATGTTTATCAAAGTACTTGATAAAAAAACTCTTGAAAGTATGGCATCAATGTCGGAGCTTCCTGATGAATCAGGACAACAAAAGCAGTCATTCAACGGACTTGTGGAAACAGACAGTGTCTACAGTGTTTCATCTTCTGTTACCGGAAAAGCGTTTGAGATATATGTTAAGAATGGACAGACCATCCATAAAGGTGATTCTATCATACTTATAGATAACAAAGAAGAAATAGAGCAGTGCGGGAAGCTTTGGGATGATACTGTATCGGAAGTATCTGCTGCGAAAGAAATGGCAAAAGAAGCGATAGATGAACTTGAAAGTATGACACCTTCGTTTGAGTCCGGAAGCCTTGATGCAAAGGTTTATCAGCAGGCGGTGGATAAAGCGGACAGGGCCAGGGAAGCCCTTGATATTGCTATTAACAAATCAAAATCAGCAAAGCTAAAATATGATATTGCCTTAAATAACAGTATGGTTACAGCTCCTTTGGACGGCAATATCAGAAACTTGAGCATCAAAAGAAATAAGGACATCAAGGCAGGAGACAAGCTTTGTGACATTACAGACAGTTCCTTCACCTCTGTATTGTTCCGAACAGACAGAATTTCGGAAACACGGATATATCCGGGTGAAAATGTCACAATCACAGCATATGACAAAACATTTAAAGGTTTTATAATCGATATAGCAGATATGCCTGATGAAAATTCTAGGTACGTTATCAAAGCGTACGTTGAAGATGCGTCTGATTTGAAAGATGGAAGCGATGTCAGTGTTATGCTTCAGGAGGATTAAACATGTCCAATGTCTTTATCGGGAAAAGGTACCAGGATGCCATGCAGTTTGCGGCTCATGCTCATAGAAAGCAGATGAGGAAGGGAGCCGACATCCCCTATATCGTTCATCCGATAGAATGTTCAATGATCGTATCATCAATCACGGATGATGAAGATGTGATCATAGCAGCTCTTTTGCATGATGTAATCGAGGATACCGAATACGGATATGACGATATATGCGAGCGTTTCGGAGTACGGGTGGCCAATCTGGTACAGAATGAAACAGAGGACAAGAGGAATGAACTGTCGAGAAAGCATACCTGGTCTGTGAGGAAAAAAGAAACCATAGATCACCTCAGCCGGTCTGACAGAGATTCCAAGATCATCTGTCTCGGGGATAAGCTTTCAAATATCAGAGCATCCATAAGGGATTATGAGAGCAACAGAGAAGAATTCTGGCAAAGATTTAATCAGACTGATCCAGATCTGCAGGGATGGTACTATGAAAGTATCAGAGATATCCTTTCAGAGGAACTGTCAGAAACTGATGCCTGGAGAGAATATGACAGGCTTTGTACTCAAATGTTTGGAAAACTGGATTTACAGGCTATTGAATCAAGACTTGATCTGATGCCATAGGTAATCGCTGATTAAAGCATTTTTCTGGTGGGATATTCGATGTGAAGCATCAATTTCCTTTGAAAATCAGTGTTTCCTCAGATATACCGTTTTCAGGTTATGATGAAAAGGCTAAAAAGCAGTTATTCACTTAATCAGTGGATGGCTGCTTTTTTCTGTATCGTATAGGAATTATAAGAACGTAAGTTGAGAAGTGTTTAGTTATTTGAATCGTGATATAGATTTCTAGATATATGATGAATATTTTAGGGTTGCCGGAGGCTTAGGGAACCTCCGGCGGAGTAGTATGAAAAAACTTCATTTGCCAAGGCAATGAACACCTGACAGCGCATATAATACAATCCCAAACTGAAATGAAACTGAAACAGATTCAATAATCAATGTACTCGAAAAATCAGGTTAAGTAATTCTAAAAACGGTCGTTAAAATATATAGTGATATAAGATACTGTCTGCCCTGCGTCATGTTTGAATTCATAGGAGATATTTCCATGAAGGATTGTATATATTCAATTAAAAAGAAGAATTTGACGATAACTTTAATACTTATGTTTTTCATAGCAATTGTTATGGCAGGTGATGTTTTTGCTGAAGAAAACGTAATCTCAAATAACGAGTGCGGTACCATTAACAGAACGTTGTCAGTCGATCCTACGGTAGACGAAGGCGGATTTTCTGCCGTGATGTACAATAATACAAACGGACTGCCCACATCTGAAGCTAATGCCATCACTGAGACAAATGAGGGATTCATATGGATAGGGAGCTACAGTGGTCTCGTTCGATATGATGGAAATACTTTTGTGCGCATCAATTCATCAACAGGTATATCCAATGTCATTAGTCTCTTTGTTGATAAGAGAAACAGACTCTGGATAGGTACAAATGACGCCGGACTTGCCATGATGGAAAATGATGAATTCCGCCAGTGGGGTGAAAAGGAAGGTCTGGATGTACTGCGTGTTAATGCCATAGCAGAGGATTCCAATGGAAACATTTATGCGGCTACAGGTTCGGGAATATTCATGGTGGATTCCGATATGAAGATGCATTTTCTTGATGACTCCCGTATTTCAGATATCGCCATACAGCATCTCAGGAACGGGTATGAGGGCCTGCTTTACGGTGTCACTGATTCCGGAGATATATTCACCATTAGAGACGGTGCTGTAGTCAGTTTTCTGAGTCATGAAAAATTACACATCAAAGGATTGAAATATGTACTTCCTGATCCTGAGAAGCCGGGATACGTTTATCTTAGTACTGACGGATCCTCGATATATTATGGAAATCTTCGTAATAACCTCAATGATGTGGTCTCCTATGATATTTTTCCTCTTTCAAGTACATCAAGCATGGAGTATATAGGTGGACATATATGGCTCTGCACTCAGCATGGAATAGGCATGTTGGATGACAGCGGTATTCATATTCCGCAGCATCTCCCCATGAACAACTCTATTGAAACATTAATGACTGACTACTCCGGTAATTTGTGGTTTACGTCTTCACGACAGGGCGTAATGAAGATAGTTCCAAATCATTTTTCGGACCTTTTCGCACGTTATGACATTCAACAGGAAGTTGTTAATTCTACCTGTTTATATGATGATAAGCTTTTTGTTGGAACGGATAACGGCCTTATAGTGTTGGATAAAAACGGATTAGTACCATCTGTTCATCTGAAAAAGGCGGAAAGTGCATCGGGAAACAGGATTGATGCAGATGACCTGATTGAACTGCTGGATACAAAGCGGGTCAGATCGATAATTAGAGACAGTAAAGGAAGACTTTGGATATCAACATGGTTTAGTGACGGGCTTCTTTGCTATGATAAAGGAACACTTCTTTCTTTTACAGAAGAAGACGGACTCATGTCCAGCCGTATCCGTACAGTCTATGAAAAGAAGGACGGATCAATACTGGTTGTCAATACCGGCGGAGTGAGTGTCATAAAGGATGACAAAGTCATAAAGAACTATGACAAGGATTCAGGTATCTCTATGGCTGAAAATCTCACAGTGACGGAAGGACCTCATGGGGAGATAGTATTAGGTTCAAACGGTTCGGGAATC
Organism: Oribacterium sp. WCC10; assembly: GCF_900113415.1. Taxonomy (GTDB): domain Bacteria; phylum Bacillota; class Clostridia; order Lachnospirales; family Lachnospiraceae; genus Oribacterium. Next base: position 82,979 of record NZ_FOPH01000012.1, read on the forward strand.
TTCATCATTAAAGATGATGGAGTCAAGCACATAACTACCCGCGACGGTCTTTCATCCGGCATTATCATGAGGATAAAGCGTGATGAAAAGAGAAAACTGTACTGGCTTGTCACAGGAAATTCCATCTCCTATATGACCGATGACTATACAGTACATACCATTAATGGTTTTCCGTATTCAAATAACTATGATCTCTATGAAAACAGCAGTGGAGACATGTGGATACTTGCCAGCAACGGAATATATGTCATTCCTGCAGATGATCTAGTTAAAAATGAAAATATAGATCCGGTGTTCTATGGTTTGGATAATGGTCTTCCATGTATCGCAACAGCCAACTCCTACAGTGAGCTGACTTCAAATGGTGATCTGTATATTGCGTCCAGTGTGAGTGTGGCTAAGGTAAACATTGAAACACCTCTTCAAAATGTCAGTGATTTGAAAGTGGCGGTTCCCTTCATAGATGCGGATGGAAAACGTATATACCCGAATGCAGACGGAAATTTCACTTTGTCGCCGGATACATATAAGGTTACAGTGAACAGTTTTGTTTACAATTATTCTCTTATCAATCCGCAGGTAACCTATTATCTTGACGGATTTGACAGAAATGGAAAAACCGTTGACAGAAGTGATCTGGTGCCTGTTGATTATACAAATCTAAGAGGCGGAACCTATAACTTTGTCATGCAGATAAAGGACTCAATGGGAAGAGGTGACAAAGAGGTATCCATAACCATAACCAAGAAAAAAGCATTTTATGAAGAGCCCTGGTTCTATGTTGTGGCAGCACTTGCTTTCATCCTGATGGCTTTCCTGTGTGTAAGACTTTATATCCGTGGAAAACTTCGCGCTCTTGAAAAGAAGAATAGAGAAACCATGACACTTGTTAAGGAGATAACGGAAGCATTTGCCAAAATGATCGATATGAAGGACCGCTACACAAACGGTCATTCAACAAGAGTTGCGAACTATACAACGATGCTTGCTAAGGAACTTGGATATGATGATGAAACAGTGGAAAAGTATTACAGTATCGCATTGCTTCATGATATAGGAAAGATAGGTGTCCCTTCAAGCGTACTTAATAAAGACGGAAAACTGACAGACGACGAGTTTGAACTGATAAAATCCCACACCATAAAAGGTTATGAGGCTCTGAAAGACATCAGTATCATGCCGGAGCTTGCGGTAGGAGCTCAGGCACATCATGAACGGCCTGACGGAAAAGGGTATCCATATCATCTTAAGGGACAAGAGATACCGAGAGTGGCGCAGATTATTGCAGTAGCGGATTGTTTTGATGCCATGTATTCCAAACGTCCATACAGGAACAGGATGAACTTTGAAAAAGTTGTGTCCATCATAAAAGACGGTGCAGGTACTCAGCTTGAAGCGGATGTTGTGGATGCTTTCCTCAGGCTTGTGGCAAAAGGAGAGTTTCGTGCTCCGGATGATGATGGCGGCGGAAGCATGGAGAATATTGAAAATGTCAAAAACTAAGATACGAAAAATCCGTTCTTAAGATGGCATCAAAAAGAAAGTGAGTTTTCTGTAAGCCGGCATTCTGCAGGAAAGAGAGGAGGGAGCAATGAAAAAAACAGCAGTATTGACACACGCCCTATGCATTACCATGCTGATGATCTCTTTGGTTTATTTTGAATCAAATGCATATGAAGTAGTGGGTAAGGGATATATACAGCCGGATGAGGTTTCCACGTTCAATGGAAGGCAGAGTACTGAGGTGACGGGTGTAGATGCTTCAACTCTGACTCTCCAGCAGATTGAGGATTCAAAAGGTAACTGGGCATGGATAGATACGGATGGTGATGGTCTGGCAGAAAGATATTATTTACTGAATTCACATTCATATCTTACAAATGGAATAACTCCGGACGGACTGACTGTTAATGCCTCAGGTCAGTGGACTGTTGACGGAAAGATACAGTATCGCCAGGGTAATGATACAAATGCAGTCTCTCTTGCGATGCTAAGAGCAAAGGAACTTCATGGCAACAGTTATACCGGGATATATGCCGGAACAGTACAGTTTAAAGGGGATAAAAAGAAATCCTATGGCATAGAGGTGACAGAGGATACCAATGCTTCACTAACGGTTACCATCGGAGATGATTCCTGGGCCACAAGTTCAAAGTATGAGTACAGCGGTCTGAGTGAAGCCCATCCGGGAGTGACCATTTGGAAATCAAATGGTAAGAGAACCGATGAGGATCTGTTATTCTATGGATATGATGCCATAGTTTTCTATAATTATGACGGAAGCATTGCCGGACAGCTGACAAAGATCGGATGATAGGGTCCATGTCAAGGGATTTTTAATGGACTTATGTTTCCAGAGGGAGAGAAAAGATATGAGAGCTTTGACAATATTTATCGACGAACAGTGGCTTGCTGCAATATCTGAAAAGGATATGAGTGTTCCGTCAGAGATGATAGCTCAGGATATGGTGGAACAGCTTCCGGTGAAGGTGCAATATCTCGGTGTGACCAAGACAACGTATCTGTATGATGAAGCCGAACTAGATGAAGAAAAAGCTGTTTACTATCTAAGGCAGATCCTCCAGAACAGATTTGATATGAGTTATGATGTTCAGGAAGCTATAGTGAATTACAGAATCAGCAGTGTGCCAACGGAAGAAGCTGAAGATGAAGAGGATGCTGACACTGATGATGAAAAGACTGATAATAAGCCTGCCGTTAACGAGTCTGAAAAGAAACGTCCAACACATAAAAGAATGCGTACAGCACCCGATACTTCTTCCAAGGATGATGAAGAACCTGATACAGAGCCGATAACTGTAGGAGAAGAGGGCGGTAATGCAGGTGGAAAGCAGTCAAAGAAGGGAAAGGAAACAGATACATCAAAACAGAAAAAGAAGGATAAAAAACTTGGTCAGGATCCTATTTCCTTTGGTAATAAGCGTGATGACAGTAAGGATGTTGCCCCGACTCTTCAGAAGATAAAGCAGTTGAAGGGCAGCGACAGCCTCATAGGACTCTGCGAACGTCTGAATCGCATGGCACCCGCACTTCAGTCAGAAGAATTCATAGATGTTCTTGAAGACAGGGCATATCTTTTCTCGGTTGAGCAGGATATAGGTATAAATGCAAGAGTATCCATGTTCTTTGACTTTCTGCAGGATGAACAGTTGCTGCCGTCAGAGTATGGCGGCTGTGAGATACAACTTGCCTGCGGACGTTCGGTAGGATTGCCGCTTGCGATGGCAAAGCAGTTCATAGCTCAGACTGAGGCCAGTATGTTCTGTATGGACATAAGTTCCTGGATAGGGCAGATCGATGATCCTGAATTCAGGGATTTTCTCCTCTTTCTTTACAGTCAGAAGGATATGTACAGATTCGTGTTCAGAATTCCCTATGTGGAGAAGAAAGTGCTGAATCAGGTGGCAGATGTAATAGGTGATATTTTTACTGTGGAAATAGTGACATTACCTCCTTTGAATCAGAAACTTCTCGAGGAAACGGCCATTTCACAGCTTGAGAACTATGGATATACCATAACAGAAGGTGCATTAAAGCTTTTCAGAGATCGTATAGCGGAAGAGAAATCCGACGGTCGATTCTACGGTATGAATACCATTGGAAAGATTGTTAAGGAAATGGTTCTTAAAAAGCTTGAGAAGAGTATAGACACAGGAGAAAAAGTCGGGGAAACCAAAGAAAAAAGAAAGGGCAGGTCTTCGTCGAAAGAAACTGACAGTGATGAATGCAGGACATATGAAAAGATAACTGAAAGAGACATTTCCGACCTTGGTTTCAGACATGATCATGATACTTCACCTGAGGATGAACTTTCTGACATGATAGGAGTGACTGAGGTCAGAAGTCAGATGAAGAAGCTGGTTGAAGAAATGATAAGCTCCGGAAAACCGAAAAATATCAGATTTATCGGTAATCCCGGAACAGGAAGAACTGTCATAGCAAGAATACTCGGTGAAATACTGAGGGAAAAAGGAATCCTGAAAAAAGGTGAGATAATAGAGCACAGTATGAAGGATCTCATGGGGACTGTGCCCGGTGAGACGGTTCCGAAAACGCTTAGTATATGCAGAGATGCAACGGATTCTGTTCTTTTCATCGATGAACCATATCCGGAGATAAAGGAAATGGTAGCTGAACCGGAGGATACAGGTGAGGATTACGATGACCATGATGATGAAAATGTACCTGATTATGATTTTCATAAGGAAGCATTGGAGACACTTGTGTCCGAGATGGAGGCCAATAAAAATATCCTGGTTGTATTTGCACTGACCGAGGAAGAACTTGAGAAGGTCAGAATGGATGCACCGGATATAGACAGCGCAATGCCGTGTGAAGTTGAATTCAAGGATTTTTCAAGAACTGAGCTCGGTGAAATATTTCTCAGGATGGTACGGAGAAACAAGTTCCAACTGGAAGACGGACTTGATAAGGAGATAATGAACTACTTCGATGAACTTCCGGAAAAAGTCACAAAATCCGGAAAGTTTACCAATGCAAGATACGTCAGAAATCTCTTCGACAGAACCTGGTCAAAGACACTTCTTCGTTCTGAAATCGACCATGACAACGGAAGAAAGATCACAAGGCAGGACTTCAGATTGGCAGCAGCTGAGAGTGCTGAGATATTGAACAAGAAGGAACCACGTAAGTATCCTTTGGGATTCAGACTTCAGTCTGATGATTAATGTAAATCTTTATCATTTATTCATATCTGAAAAGTCACAGAATATGTGCTATAATTTTCTGACAATTAAAAGATGTGAGTGTCAAATGCCTTTGATACTTACAGACCGGCACAATAGCGCACAATCGTGTGCAACGTGCATTTGAATATTTGAGATAAAGGATTATTTATGGCAGACAAAGATTTAAAAAAACTTATAGAAAAGGCGCTGGATATGCGTGAGCTTTCATATGCACCTTATTCACACTATAGAGTAGGGGCTGCCCTTGAGTCAGAAGACGGACAGATCTTCGGTGGCTGCAATGTGGAAAATTCAAGTTATGGTGCGGCCAACTGTGCCGAAAGAACAGCGTTTTACAAGGCAGTAAGTGAGGGTATAAGCAGGTTTAGACGTATTGTTATAACAGGCGGCACGGATAATGAAGAACTTCAGTACTGCTCTCCATGCGGCATTTGCCGACAGGTTATGAGAGAGTTTTGTGATCCAAAGACATTTGAGATCATTCTAGCCAGAACACCTGACGATTACAGGATTTATACCTTGGAGCAGTTGCTTCCCGAGAGCTTCGGACCTGAAAATCTGCTCTAAAGGAACTCCGTGTATGTAGTCTGTATAGACCCGGTTATCATGAAGTGCATATGCACAAAACTGTGCAGCTTTCTGAAAATCCACGGAAGCCGGCAGCATTTTATCGTATACAAATGGATTGTGTCAGCCCGTTAGTGAAGCGAAATATAAATGGGCTGATATTATAAGAATGGAGGAAAATATATGTCAACACCACACAACAAAGCGGAATTAGGAGAAATCGCAAAGACAGTACTTATGCCGGGAGATCCTCTTCGCGCCAAGTACATTGCAGAAACATATCTTGAGAATCCGGTATGTTTCAACACTGTAAGAAACATGCTTGGATACACCGGAACCTATAAAGGCAGGAAGGTTTCTGTTATGGGAGGCGGTATGGGTATCCCGTCAGTAGGTATCTATACTTATGAACTGTTCAATTTCTACGGAGTTGAGAACATCATCCGTATAGGTTCAGCCGGAGGATTACAGGAGGATGTCAATGTTAATGACGTAATCATCGCCATGGGTGCCTGCACTGATTCAAACTATGCAGCACAGTTTGAACTTCCGGGAACATTTGCACCTATTGCGGATTACGGACTTCTTTCAAAGGCTGTTTCTGCAGCAGATGACCTTGGAGTGGATGTACGTGTAGGAAATATTGTTTCATCAGACGTTTTCTATGACGGACGTAAGGAAAGAAATGTAAAGTGGAGAGATATGGGATGTCTTGCATGTGAGATGGAAGCTGCGGGACTTTATATGAATGCTGCAGCTGCACATAAGCGTGCTCTTTGCATCCTAACCATCTCTGATCATCTGTTCAAGGAAGCTGCACTTACTGCTGAAGAAAGAGAGAAGACATTCAATAATATGATGCGTATAGCATTGGAGCTGGCATAATATGATCAATTACAGTGAAGATAAAAGAATGTATCATATCGGCGTGGCACCCGGACAGGTGGGAAGATATGTCATCCTTCCGGGAGATCCAAAGCGATGTGAGAAAATTGCGGCATACTTTGATGAGCCGGTCTTTGTAGCGGATAACAGAGAGTACGTGACATATACAGGAAAAATCGATGGAATACCGGTATCAGTCACTTCCACAGGTATAGGCGGACCTTCAGCTTCCATAGCCATGGAGGAACTGTGTATGTGCGGTGCGGATACATTTATCCGTGTAGGAACAGCAGGTGGTATGGATCTTTCGGTTGAGGCCGGAGATGTAGTCATAGCCAACGGAGCTATCCGTATGGAGGGGACTTCAAAAGAGTATGCTCCCATAGAGTGGCCTGCAGTAGCTGACTACGGGATCACAAAGGCTCTGGATCAGGCTGCTGAGAATCTCGGATTCCGACATCATGTGGGAGTGGTTGAGTGTAAGGATGCATTCTACGGACAGCATAAGCCGGAAGATCTGCCTGTAAGCTATGAACTTTTGAACAAGTGGAACTCATGGCTTAAACTTGGCTGTAAGGCATCAGAAATGGAGTCGGCGGCACTTTTTACAGTTGCGGCATATCTCAAGGTGAGAGTAGGTTCTGTTCTATTTATCATGTCCAATCAGGAACGCGTAAAGCAGGGACTCAGTAATGTTATCGAACATGACACAGACAAGGCAATACGAACAGCCATCGAAGCATTGAGGCTGCTTATCAGACAGGACAATGCGGTTAAGTGAAGAGCGGAACTCTATGATAATGTTAACTCAGGAAGAAAAATATATGAAACTGGCCATACGTGAGGCTCGTAAGGCCGGAAAAAACGGTGATGTACCCATTGGGTGCATCATCGTTTATGATGGGACAAATCCGGACAGTAAAGCGGATAAAAATGCCGAGGCTCACGGAATAAAACCGGGAACCATAATAGGTCGCGGATACAACCAGAGAAATAAAAAGCATAATTCACTTATGCATGCAGAAATCATAGCGATAAAAAAGGCGTGCAAAGCCTTTGAAGACTGGAGACTTGAGGATTGCACCATGTATGTCACACTGGAACCTTGCCCGATGTGTGCAGGTGCCATAGTTCAGGCCAGACTACCGAGAGTCATCATGGGTTCAATGAATCAAAAGGCGGGCTGCTGCGGATCGGTACTTGATATGATCCATGAAAGCAGATTCAATCATCAGTGTGAATCGAAAAAGGACATTTTGCAGGAAGAATGCACGGCCCTGATGACTGATTTTTTTAAAAATCTGAGAAAACACTGATTATATAAGTGTTTCCTCTTTTACTAATTGTTGACGGAGACCAGATGGATACCCATAAGATGAATACTAATGAAAAAAAACGTACCGGAAGATGCATAATAACAGGTGCCGGTGACTTTTTTGGAATGCCGGTTAAACCACAGGAAGGAGATTATGTTATCGCCGCAGATGGCGGATATGAAAATCTGAAACAATGTGGCATTGTACCTGATCTTTTAGTAGGGGATTTTGATTCCATGCATATAGATGGTGTGAAAGGTACCACCGGGCCGGTCAAAGATCTGGATATATATGCGGATGCCGAAAAAGCAGAGTATATACATCATCTTACGAAGATGAAGCATGAAGGAGTGGAAACCCGGGTTATAGATCCTGTGAAAAATGATCCTGATATGATGGCATGCGTGAGGATAGGACTTGAAATGGGCTATAGTGATTTCAGAATTATAGGCGGAACCGGAAAAAGGATGGATCACAGCATTGCCAATCTTCAAATTCTCGGCTTTCTTGCAGAACATGGTTGTCAGGGATATATGTACAATGAGAAACAGGTGGTAACTGCAATAAAGAACAGAACCGTACGTTTTTCTTCTTCCATGAAGGGATATTTTTCGGCAATGTCTCTCACAGATTATTCTTATGGTGTAACCGAAAAAGGCTTCAAGTATATCGTTAATGATGTCACTATGAATAATCATACTCCTACGGGCCTAAGTAACGAATTTGTAGGGACAGAAGCGGAGATAAGTGTTAAAGACGGTATTCTGCTTTTGATTTATGATATTGTTGCTGAATTATGATAAAAAAGTGGAAATTTTTTTGTTTATAAATTTTCTATGACGGGAAGATACTTTGCTTGAATAGATAAAGATGCTTTGATATAATCCGATTAGAAGTAAATAGCTGGAACGTTCGAGGCCGCACAAATTGAACCTACAAATAAGACCTACGGGATTCCAACATTTGAATACATAATATAATGCCTTCCTTCGGGTTAAGGACTATAGTGGTATTCGTGAGGTCTCCCACCTAGCATACAGGCTAGGAGTCAAGCGTGTGGTACGGCGTTTTGGTGTTACTCCAAAAATCGTATGATTTTAGACCGGTGATTTTTTCACCGGTTTTTTTAATGTTTGAGTCCGGTAGCATTCATCAGTTCAGACCTGAAGCAGGAGGGTAAAGATAAACAGGCACTTTATGTCTTATTTTCAGTTTTTCATTATTTCTTGAAGATATTATGGTATTATTTTAAGTATATAAACAAGAAACAGACAGCATATCTTACGCGCGTGGCATATGATGGTTTACAGGAGGATAGTTTTGAAAAAAGATAAATGGGACATTCAGATACGCTGGGGTGTTACAGTGTTTTTGACTCTTAGCTGTACGGCACTCGTTATTATGGCAGTGCATAATTTTTCCACAGTCAGGGAAGGTTTTTCTAAACTGTTTGATATACTGACACCTATTATATACGGAATAGTGATGGCTTATCTTCTTAATCCGGTCTATGATTTCATATTCAGATATACAAAGAAAATTCTGGATAAGATTCTGGATAAAACCAAATTAGAAAAGATGTCAGACAGGATGGCAAAAACAGCCGGATCCATAGCAGCAGTTCTTCTTCTGCTTTTATTGATCATTGGTTTGGTGGCTATGATCATCCCTGAGCTTCATAAATCACTGTTGACACTGTCATATTCACTTCCTTCCAACCTGAATAAAATATATGCCAACATCATGAAGATACTTGATGACAATCCGGAGATTGCAGGTTATCTCAGTCAGTCGTTCAGTGATGCCTATAAGTTTATTAATAACTTTTCTTTTGAACAGCTGATGCCGAATTTCAGAAATCTTGCATCATTACTTGCATCCCTTGCACCTCTGGGATCCGGAATCTGGTCCATGGTTAACTGGGTGAAGAATATCATAATTGGTGTCATCGTAATGATATATCTTTTAAATACCAAGGGAACTCTGGCTGTAGGGGCCAAGCATATTATCTATTCGGTTTTTTCGAAAAAAATGGGAAAGACCATGCTTGATACCTTTCATGAAATAGACAAAATGTTCGGTGGCTTTATACTTGGAAAGATCATAGATTCTCTTATTATCGGTGTGATATGTTTCATAGCTCTTTCCATCATGAACATGCCGTACACCATGCTTGTATCCGTGATTGTAGGTATCACCAATATCATTCCGTTTTTCGGACCTTTCATCGGAGCGATACCGTCCATTATACTTATTCTGATATCAAGCCCTATACAGGCGCTGTATTTTGCTGTTTTTATCCTGATACTTCAGCAGGTAGACGGTAATATCATTGGCCCGAATATTCTTCGTGAGTCCACTGGTATCAGCAGCTTTTGGGTACTGTTTTCAATCCTGCTCTTTGGCGGACTATTCGGTTTCATCGGAATGATAGTCGGTGTTCCTATATGGGGGATTATCCTGAAGATGACAGAACGTCTCACCGATTTTCTTCTTTCCAAAAGACATTTGAAGCTTGATGAAAATGGAGATCCGATAGTGGAAAATACTCAAGGGGAATCTGTTTGTGAAAAAGATGCGCAAGAAGAAATTTCTTGTGAAGCAAATGTTCATGAAGAAAGCATTAATGAAGAGAGCAATCATGAAGCAAATGCTTATGAAGAAAACAGTCAAGAAGAATCAGTCCCAAAAACTAAAAGTTCATGAAGCCAAAAGTATTGTACCGGTGATTGGATAAGGAATTTCAAAGAGGATTGATGCATCATGTCGAAATACGGCTGCTGAAATGTTTTAGTCAGTGTTTTTCAAAGATTTTCGACAGGAATACAAGACTTGTCGTCACGTTTGCATCTTTCTTCTCATATGCGTAAGAATACTCACAATTGGTATAGTCATATTTATAAAATGTCTTCAACTCAGCCATTTGCCTTAAGATATGTATGGCTGAGTTTTCTTGTATGACAGTTATATAGGTTTCACAGACTTCATGTCACCTGTTTCATCATGTTGCAAATCATTGATTCTCATGTATAATGAATAAGGTTGTTTTGATAGATCCAGGAGGATTTATGGATATTCGTTATAGTGCTAATCAGCGTGATGTCAAGAGATATACAACAGAGGAGCTTCGCAATGAGTTTCTGATCACAGGACTCTACAAGCCGGATGAAGTAGTGGCAGTTTATTCTCATGTTGACCGTATGGTTACATTTGGATGTATGCCTGTACATGAGACGGTTCCGCTGGACAAAGGAATCGATTGCTGGCATAATTTTGGTACTCATTACGTACTTGAGAGACGTGAGATAGGTATCTTCAATATCGGTGAAGGATCCGGAAAGATCACTGTTGACGGAACAGAGTACAGACTTGGATATAAGGATTGTCTCTATATCACAATGGGAGCAAAAGAGGTATTTTTCGCTTCTGATGATGCAGAGAAGCCTGCAAAGTTCTATATGGTATCTGCACCTGCACATGTAAGCTATGAAACAAAGCTTATAACCATGGCAGAGGCAAATCACAGACCTTGCGGAGAGCCTGAGCTTGCAAATCAGCGTGTTATCAATCAGTTCATACACCCTGATGTTTTGAAGACAGCACAGCTAAGCATGGGTATGACAGAACTAAAGCCTGGTTCAGTATGGAATACCATGCCATGTCACACTCATGAGAGACGCATGGAGATATATACATACTTTGAGGTTCCTGAGGATCAGGTTGTATTCCATTTTATGGGAGAACCCCAGGAAACAAGACATATCGTTATGAAGAACTATGATGCGGTTATTTCACCTTCATGGTCTATACATTGTGCCTCTGCAACACATAACTACACATTTATATGGGCTATGGGCGGAGAAAATCAGGAATTTGATGATATGGACAATATCTATACGCCTGATTTAAAATAAACAAACATCATGGACATAAGAGCACTTTGCTGCTCTTATAAACATATAATTAAGAAAGAGCCTTTTATTGAGGCAAGGAGAAATTTATGGCAACATTACTTGAAACCTGGAGAACCCAGGCTTACGGAAACGGCCTTTCCAAGGCAGATCAGGAGAAGCTTTGGCAAGAGTATTTTGCACTTGAGAAGGGATTCTATGAGGAAGTTCTCAAGGATCCGTCACATGTGTTTGAAGGAACAGTAAAAGAACTTGCTGACCACTTCCATATCGATGTTTTCCACTTTACAGGTGTTCTCGATGGTATTGATGAGTCACTCAAGGGATATCACAACCCTATCGATTCAATGGATGAGAATACACAGGTTAAGATTGAGATCGATCCTGAGAAGCTTTACTACAACATGGTAGAGGCAAAGGCAAGCTGGCTCTATGGACTTCCTGAGTGGAACAGCATCCTTACAGAGGATAAGCGCAATGAGCTTTATCGTAAGCAGAAGGCTTCAGGAACTATCCGTCGCGAGGGCAAGAAGATTTATCCTAATGACCAGTGCCCATGCGGATCAGGAAAGAAGTACAAGAAGTGCCATATGCGTATAGACCAGGAAAATGAGCTCAAGGCAATGGCTGCCGAGGCACAGCAGTAATGGCTGAAAAGATACGTTCAAATACAGGTGCCGGTGTGAAGGAAACTTCCGCCGGCACCTATCATGATTATGTGGTCAGAGCTACCGCTGCAAACGGTCTTATACGTGCATTTGCATGTACAACAAAGGATCTTGTTGAAGAGTGTAGGAAAACCCACAATACTTTTCCTATATGCACAGCAGCTATCGGAAGGCTTATGAGCTCAGCACTGATGATGGGTGTGGATTTAAAGGGCGCAAGATCTGTGATCACATTAACTGTTAAGGGTGATGGTCCTATAAAGGGAATTACAGCAACTGCTGATAACCTTGGTAATGTTAAAGGCTTTGTATCCAATCCAAATGTGCTTTTACCTCCAAATGAGGCAGGTCATCTCAATGTTGGCGGTGCTCTTGGACACGGAAAGTTAAGTGTCATCAAGGATATCGGACTCAGAGAGCCTTATATCGGCTCTGTAGACCTTCGGACAGGTGAGATAGCAGAGGATCTTACGTATTATTTCGCTGTATCTGAGCAGATTCCTTCGTCTGTCGGTCTTGGTGTTCTTATGAACAGGAATAATACTGTCAGACAATCCGGTGGATTTATCATTCAGCTTATGCCTGATGCTACTGAGGAAGTTATTTCAAAACTTGAGCAGAAGCTTTCCAATGTTAAGCCTGTTACTCATATGCTTGACGAGGGTATGACTCCGGAGGAGATGCTGCGGTTCATCCTGGGAGATATGGAACTGGAGATAAATGACCATATACCGGTTCGGTTCAAGTGCAACTGTAGTCGTGATAAGGTGTCTCAGGCTCTTATATCTTTGGGCAAAAAAGAACTTGAACAGCTCATAGATGAAGGTAAGCCACAGGATGTATTCTGTGATTACTGTGAGAAGCATTACAGCTTTTCGACTGCCGAACTGCAGAAGCTTTATGATGAAGCCAGGTAATATTATCGGATATTAATTTTAATTATAACTAAATCAATAAAAAATGTATGACAACCCTGATGACATTTGATTGACCTTGATTTTGCTTTATGCTAAGATTTACCATGTTGCAGAAATAATTCTGCGGGGACTTTATGGAGGTATACACAATGAAGGGTACAGTTAAGTGGTTCAACAATCAGAAGGGTTATGGTTTCATTTCTGATGAGTCAGGAAAGGACGTTTTCGTTCACTATTCAGGTCTTACAGGTGATGGTTTCAAGTCACTTGAAGAGGGCCAGAATGTAGAGTTCAACGTTCAGGACGGCGCTAAGGGACCTCAGGCAGTAAACGTAATTAAGCTTTAATTTTTAGATTTCCGTGTACCTTAATTGTAATTAATATATTATTTGCAAGAAGAGTATAGAGAACTAAACAGAAAAGCAAAGCGGTATCCGGTTGGATACCGCTTTTACTTTTTTATTGCATCAGATCAAACTGTTGCTTATAATAGCGGTTATGAAAATGACAACAAAGAAAACAAGTTTATATGGCATGCTTCTTGCGTTGGCTATGATACTCAGCTATATAGAAGCAATTATACCTATCAATATAGGAGTTCCGGGAGTTAAACTCGGCCTACCCAATATAGTTACAGTTATCGGACTTTATTCACTTGGTCCGGTACCGACGTTAATCATCAGCTTTTTGAGAATTATACTTATCAGTATATTGTTCGGCAACACCATGACACTTGCATACTCATTTGCAGGTTTTGTGCTTAGCTTTCTATGCATGGTGGTTCTTATGAAGATCGGCGGATTTCATATGACTGTGGTCAGCGTCACCGGCGGAGTTATGCACAATGTAGGACAGCTTATTGCAGCTGTTTTGCTGTTGCACAGTGATGTTCTTTTCTACTATCTGCCTGTTCTTATGGTAGCCGGAGTTGTAGCAGGAACAGTTATAGGATTTGTGTCGGGACTTGTGACAAGACGTATACAGCTGTATCTCAGGGGTGTCGGTTAATGAAATTTTTATATATTAAAAATCGAAACATACATTCGTGTTATTGATTTTAAAATATGGTCATGTTACAATTACTCAGCAAACATTTGTTTGCTGAGTTTTTTATATCAGTTTTTATCATCTTAGTTATTGATTGTAGTCACACTTCTTACATAAGTGGTTATGATTTTATCCTTGTTTATATGGAGTCGTCATGGGAAAGAATTATATAAAGATTCGAGGTGCAAGTGAGCATAATCTTAAACATATTGATCTTGACATACCAAGGGAAGAACTGGTTGTTATGACAGGTCTTTCGGGATCAGGTAAGTCATCTCTTGCATTTGATACTATTTATGCAGAGGGACAGCGCAGATACATGCAGTCCCTTTCTTCATATGCCAGACAGTTCCTTGGACAGATGGAAAAGCCCAAGGTGGATATGATAGAGGGACTCAGTCCTGCCATATCTATAGATCAGAAGTCTACAAACAGGAATCCTCGTTCGACTGTAGGTACAGTTACTGAGATATATGACTATATGAGACTTTTGTATGCCCGTGCAGGTATTCCCCACTGCCCGAATTGCGGTAAGGAGATACGACGTCAGACTGTTGATGAGATTGTAGATCAGTTGCTTCTTATGAATGAAGGAACGCGAATACAGCTGCTTGCGCCTATAGTAAAGGGCAAGAAGGGTATGCATGAGAAGGTCCTGGACAGTGCCAGACGTTCAGGATATGTACGTGTACGTATTGATGGGAATATGTATGAGCTTTCCGAAGAGATCAAGCTTGAAAAGAACATACGTCACAATATCGAGATAGTGGTAGATCGTCTGGTTATTCGTGAGGGTATAGAAAAGCGTCTTGCAGATTCTATCGAGCAGGTCATGCAGCTCAGTGACGGTCAGCTTACTGTTGACATTATAGGTGGCGATCCGGTCAATTTTTCAACCAGCTTTGCCTGTCCCGATTGTGGCATTTCGATAGAAGAGATAGAGCCGAGAAGCTTTTCGTTTAACAATCCTTTCGGTGCATGTCCGGAGTGCTCAGGAATAGGTTATAAGATGGAATTTGACGTTGCACTCATGATTCCTGATGAAACTCTTAGTATCAATGATGGAGCTATCTCAGTTATGGGGTGGATGAACTCAAAGGATGAGGGAAGTTACACTCACGCTATGCTTAAGTCGCTTTCCGAAGCATATGATTTCAGTCTGGACACTCCCTTCAATGAGCTTAGTGATGAGGCGAGAGATGTTATTATCAATGGAACTAAAGGACAGAAGGTAACGGTATACTATGAGTCACAGTTCGGAAAAGGAAATGTTCATCATGTAGAGTTTGAAGGTCTTCTTGCCAATGTAAACCGTCGTTACAGAGAATGCTTTTCAGATAAGATGAAGGCTGAATATGAACAGTTTATGCGTATTACACCTTGTGTCAGCTGCCATGGGGCAAGATTAAAGCCTTCAAGTCTTGCAGTGACTATAGGTGACCTTAATATTTATGAAGCCACTACACTATCAGTAGAAAAGTTCTATAACTGGATAGAATCACTTGAACTAACACCTATGCAGCATAAAATTGGAGATGAGATAGTAAAGGAGATAAGAAACCGTATCAAATTTATGCTGGATGTAGGACTTGATTATCTTACACTGGCCCGTGCTGCAGGAACACTGTCCGGAGGTGAAGCTCAGAGAATACGACTTGCTACACAGATAGGTTCCGGACTCGTAGGTGTTGCCTATATATTGGATGAACCTAGTATAGGTCTTCATCAGAGAGACAACGACAGACTTATAGCTACACTTAAGCGTCTCAGGGATCTTGGTAATTCGGTACTTGTGGTAGAACATGATGAGGATACTATGAGAGCAGCTGACTATATCGTTGATATAGGTCCGGGAGCAGGATCACTTGGAGGTGAAGTAGTCGCAACAGGTAATGTGGATGAAATCATGGAAAATCCTCGAAGTATCACAGGTCAGTACCTTAGCGGTAAATTGAAGATAGCTGTTCCGAAGACCAGACGTAAGCCTAACGGATGGATAAAGGTAGTGGGAGCGGAGGAAAACAATCTTAAGAATGTCGATGTGAAGTTCCCATTGGGAGTATTTACCTGTGTGACCGGAGTATCAGGGTCGGGTAAATCATCGCTTGTTAATGAAATACTGTATAAGTCTCTGGCTAAACAGCTAAACAGGGCAAGAACCATCGCCGGCAAGCATAAAAAGATAGAAGGGATGGATCAGCTTGATAAAATCATAGCTATAGATCAGTCACCTATCGGGCGAACTCCGCGATCTAATCCTGCAACATATACTGGTGTGTTTGATCTTATTCGCGACCTTTTCGCGGGAACAACCGATGCAAAGGCTCATGGCTACAGTAAAGGACGTTTCTCGTTTAATGTCAAAGGTGGAAGATGTGAGGCTTGTCAGGGAGATGGAATCGTAAAGATAGAGATGAACTTCCTTCCGGATGTATATGTGCCCTGTGAAGTTTGTAACGGGAAGAGGTTCAACAGAGAAACGCTGGATGTAAAGTACAAGGATAAGAACATTTATGATGTACTGGAGATGACGGTTGAAGAGGCACTTGAATTCTTCAAAAACGTGCCTACTATAACCCGTAAGATACAAACGCTTTATGATGTCGGACTTGGTTATGTGAAGCTTGGTCAGCCAAGTACAGAGTTAAGTGGAGGAGAGGCACAACGTATAAAACTTGCTACAGAGCTCAGTCGTCGCCCGACAGGAAAGACGATTTATGTTTTGGACGAGCCAACTACAGGACTTCATTTTGCTGATGTACATAAGCTTGTAGTGATGCTGGATAAACTTGCTGAAACTGGTAATACAGTCATCGTTATAGAACATAACCTGGATGTTATCAAGTGTGCAGACTATATCATTGATATGGGTCCTGAAGGAGGAGACAAGGGAGGCGTGGTTATCGCTCAGGGAACTCCTGAAGAGGTGGCAAAGGTAAAGGAATCATATACAGGCTATTATATTAAGAGATATCTGAAGAAGTAACGGATTTATATGAAGACCAAAATAGGAGGGAGTGATCTCCCTCCTATAGTTTTAAGTATAGTTGTTATTGTCTTCAGCGATGTTACGCTTGGGACTGTTATAACCGATATGTTTTAGTCCGAGAGGCTTAGGTGTATTTCTTCTGTCATTTTCCTGAGCACCCTTATAAAGCTCAGACTTATAGATTTCTGCACGTATGTTATCAATAAGTTCAAGCAGGTTTCTGTCGGTTTTAGTCATTGTAGCAGTATCAATATTGCCGTTATATATTGCATTGGCATCCATCTTAAGCGCATGCATCAATATAACCAGCTGACTGTTGTTTGGATGTTTGCCGCTGAGATTATTCTCAAACTGCGATATCATAACAGATGGAATACCAGTGATATCAGAAAGATCCTGCTGTGTATATCCAAGCTCAAGTCGACGTCTTGCAATATTCTTTCCTACGATTTTCCAATCAAATCTATAACTGAGGTTGTTATATATAGGATCTTCTGTGTAAGTTTGTTTATGTTTAGCTCGTCTCTTTATGATTCCCATAGTCAATCTCCTTTTATGTAGGAAATTGTAATAGTAAAAGTAAAGATTAAACATTCCTATATTAGTTTACATATATACCGATTAGTTAAAGTTAAGATAATTTTATTTATAAACAAAGTTAAAGAAAACGTGTCTATATTTACTGAAACAGTATACATGTTCGAAACATAGATTATATTGCGTACAAAATATATATTTCCGGAAAATATCATCGTCAAGGTCAATATAAAAAGGCGGAAACCTCTAGGGATTTAGTCATCCTTTGAGGCGTTCCGCCAATTTTTATAAAATGGACCAGACGGGAGTCGAACCCGTGTCCGAAAACGAATTCCCTCTCCTTCTACTATCATAGTACACTTCTAAGATTCCCCATCATAACTAAGATGTGTACGTCTTGTTAAGACCGGTATCCTCTGATACGCCCTTTAGGAGGAGGAACTCCTAAAGTCGTTTCTCACATAGATGAGGCCAGGTTCTCAAAGTGTGAGTGCAATGAGGCTGACCACGCAGCGCTTAGGCTGCGTATGCGTAACTTGTATCGTTAGCGTTTATATTTAGGTTTGAAGTTTAACGCAACTGTCTTTCGGATAGCTTCTAAAGCTGCATCGTCCCCGTCGAAACCGGTACTAGCCCTTATTCCTAGATATAATAACGGATAGATAAGGTTTTGTAAATAAACTCATAGTTTAATTACTATATTTTTGGGTGTTTATTATTTTGTGCAATTATATTAGAGATAAAAATAACCTATATTTAATTATAATATAATATGCTTTTATAAATAGTTTACAAAGTTGTAAGAAGTGAACGTTTTAATAAGACTTCTAAAATTCAATGTGTTAGAATCAATAGTGTTTTCGAACAGAGAGTATGCATTGTTTTAATTGCCAAACTACCAATGCATATCAGTACCATCTCTCAAAACAAGGAGGCTAATTTTTATATGGAAAAGTTTTTCAAACTTAAGGAACACGGTACCAATGTAAAGACCGAAGTTATCGCAGGTATCACAACATTTTTGACCATGGCGTATATACTTGCGGTTAATCCTAATATCCTCGGATCAGTAATGGATAGGAGCGGTGTATTTGTTGCAACAGCTATCGCATCAGCTTTGGCAACATTTATTATGGCATTCTTTGCAAATTATCCTATAGCTCTTTCAGCCGGTCTTGGACTTAATGCATACTTTGCATACACTGTATGTCTCGGAGAACTTCAGGGTGAAGAAAATCCATTCACTATAGCACTTACAGCAGTATTGGTTGAAGGTCTTATTTTTATCATTCTTTCTATTTTTAAGGCAAGAGAACAGATGATTAACGGAATACCACAGAATCTTAAAAATGGTATTTCAGCCGGTATCGGACTTTTCGTAGCATATATTGGTCTTCAGGGCGCAAGTATCATCACTTTCACAGCAGGTGACAGTGGTGTTAGCATTGGACTTGGAAGCTTTGCAAAGCCTGAAGTTGCTCTTGCACTTATCGGTTTCCTTCTCATCATTGTTCTTGTGAATTACAATGTAAAGGGTGCTGTACTGATTGGTATTCTTTCTACATGGATACTTGGTATAGTTGCTGAGATGACAGGATGGTACAAGGTTGATATAGATGCAGGTGTATACAGTCTGTTACCAAACTTCTCACAGGGCTTACAGCTTGGTGGAATCGCAAATACAGCATTTAAGTTCAACTTTGGATGGGTAGCAACTCATTTTGTTCAGTTTGTAGCTATTGTTTTCTCATTCCTCTATGTAGACCTTTTCGATACTGTTGGAACAGTAGTTGGTGTAGCTGATAAGGCGGGTCTTCTTGATAAGGATGGTAAACTTCCACGTGTCGGTAAGGTTCTTATGGCAGATGCAGTCGGAACAGTTGCAGGCGCTTGTCTTGGTACATCAACCGTAACATCATTTGTAGAGTCTTCTGCAGGTGTAGCTGCGGGCGGAAGAACAGGACTTACAGCGTTTACTACAGGTTGCATGTTCCTTATTTCAATACTTCTTTCACCTATTTTCCTTGCTATTCCGGGATTCGCTACAGCTCCTGCACTTCTTTATGTAGGTATGCTTATGGTATCATCAGCAAAGAAGATAACATTTGACGGCGATATCGCGGATACAGTTGGTGCATATATGGCTATGCTTATGATGCCTCTTTCATATTCAATTGCTACAGGTATCATGTTCGCAATCCTTGCCTGGGTTATCATCAAGACATTTGAAGGTAAGTCAAAGGACGTTAGCCCTATCATGTGGGTAGTGTTTGTTCTTTTCTGTCTGAGAATAGTTACTCTCATTACCAATTTCCAGTAAGATAAATGGGTGATCATGCTTGATAAAGCATGTCGATATTATACTGACATTAGGTGATAATGTTTCTACTAAGACATTATCATGAATATCAAGGCCCCGAAGATAAGTACATAAGTGTACTGCTTCGGGGTTTGATTTATAATATGGTGTAAATACTAAATGAATTTGCCATGCACGGAGTAAGTGTAAAGAATCGGTTTGTGTTTGACAGGTCTTAGATTAGACTATTTATTCTTTTAGCAGAAAACCAAGGAATTAAATCAAATAATTATGTTATATGCATATTGATTTATTTTCGCTTTTTTTATAAATTGATTTAAAGTATCATATTGTATTAATGATTTGGAGGAAAAATGGCAAAAGAACTTGTTGTGGTACTGGACTTCGGTGGTCAGTACAACCAGTTGATTGCAAGACGAGTACGTGATCTCGGTGTTTATGCCGAAGTTTACGCTTCATCCATCGGTCTTGACAAGATCAAAGAGTTAAATCCAAAGGGTATTATCTTTACAGGCGGACCTCAGTCTGTATATAAGGAGGAGTCCCAGCATATTGACCCTGCTATTTTCGATATGGGTATACCTATTCTTGGTATCTGCTACGGTGCGCAGCTTATCGCTTATGAGTTGGGCGGTACAGTAAAGACAGCACCCGTTTCTGAGTATGGTCGTACTGATGTAATCATTGACAGACAGGATTCGGTTCTTGCAGGTACATCTGATAACACAATCATGTGGATGTCTCACACAGATTACATAGCAGAGGTTCCAAAGGGATTTGAAATCATTGCACATACAGCCAACTGTCCCGTTGCGGGTATGGAGGATGCTGAGCGTAAGATATACGCTGTTCAGTTCCATCCCGAGGTACAGCATTCCGTTGAAGGCAGCAAGTTATTCCATAATTTCCTTTATAATGTCTGCGGCTGTACAGGAGACTGGAAGATGGAAACATTTGTCCAGGACAAGATCGAAGAGATTCGCAAGACTGTTGGAGACGGCAAGGTACTTCTTGCACTTAGCGGAGGGGTTGATTCTTCTGTAGCGGCATCTCTTATGGCAAAGGCTATCGGAAAGCAGCTTACCTGCGTATTTGTTGATCACGGTCTTCTTCGAAAGAATGAGGGAGATGAGGTCGAGGCTATCTTTGGAGACAAGGGGCAGTATGATCTCAACTTTATCCGTGTAAATGCAGGTCCTGAGTATTTTGAGAAGCTTCAGGGAGTTGAAGAGCCTGAGAAGAAGCGTAAGATCATCGGTGAGCAGTTCATCAGAGTTTTTGAGCGTGAAGCAAAGAAGATTGGTGCTGTAGACTTCCTTTGCCAGGGAACTATCTACCCTGATGTTGTAGAGTCAGGTCTCGGAAAGAGTGCAGTTATTAAATCACATCACAATGTTGGAGGACTTCCGGAGAAGGTGGAATTTAAGGCAATTATAGAGCCGTTACGTCTTCTCTTTAAGGATGAGGTTCGTAGGGTTGGTTTACAACTTGGGCTTCCTGAGTATCTTGTGTATCGTCAGCCATTCCCGGGTCCGGGACTTGGTGTCAGAATCATCGGTGAAGTTACTCCTGAGAAGGTACGTATCGTTCAGGATGCCGATGCCATATACCGTGAGGAGATTGCAATTGCCGGTCTAGACAGAAAGATCAGTCAGTACTTTGCAGCACTTACTAATGTTCGTTCCGTAGGTGTTATGGGCGACTTCAGAACTTATGATTACGCCGTTGTTCTTCGCGCAGTTGAGACAGATGATTTCATGACTGCTGAAGTAACAAACATTCCGTTTGAAGTACTTGAGAAGTGCATGAACAGAATCGTAAATGAGGTTAAGGGAGTAAACAGAGTATTCTATGACCTTACAAGTAAACCGCCAGGGACGATAGAGCTCGAGTAATTAAAGGATCTTGAAAACCTCAGTATCTATGCGGGGTTTAAGGACTTTAATTAACGATTTGATAACAAAATGATAACACTGTGATAATTTGCACTATTCATTGAATATTGCAGGTGGTTTACATGTGTTGATCCAATAAGACTTAAAAAGGTCTTGTTATGCTAATGAAAATTTAGCATAGCAAGGCCTTTTTCTTTTGTCTATTTCCTGCCACTGGATCGAACCGGAAACAGAAGATTCGCTCCCATACTTGTCCATCATGAAAGAATGGAAAAGCACATCATTGAGGATGAAGAAGAATCGAGAGCATATATCGACCAGCTTTGGGCAGAAATATTTGTAAACGCGCTGTGTAAACGGGCTTTCAAATATTCCGGTGAAGATGCACTCGATTCCTTTGAGGCAATCATCTAATCAAGGTATCAGATCAATACCGAGTACTCAAGGAAATCGTAGCCCTCCGCAGGAGTCCACCGGAAGGTCTAAGCTCCGCTTTAGCAGGAGCTATGTAAAGGTCCACCGGACCTGAAGCAACCCTCGGAGAGCGCCTGAGTTTTGATACAAAGTGACAAAACTAATAAGGCGTTACTCTTGGAAAGAGTAACAGAACCCGGCAGAAACGCTGGCCCTAAACATTGAAAGAAAACAACAATGAAAGCGAGGTGAGGAACAGTGGCAAAGACATTATCATTTGTAAAAGGCAAAGGAAGTCTCCGACACAATAACAGAGATTTTGTGGCAAGCAACATCAATAAATCTCGACTAGAGTGGAACAGATATTATATCCAGCAACCATTGAAAGAAGCCGTTCCATTCCGGAGTATAAACAGGCCATGCGAGAGAAAAATCTGCCGAGGCAGAGATAGAGATACTTAAATCTGAGAAGATTGAAATAGCCGAAGCTATCGCTGGCATGGATTCGGAGCTGGAATCCGGCAAGAAGGAGATGATAGCGGATAATGATCGAAAACAAACGAAAGTTAAGAGCATAAGCGAAAGGAAACGGGATATCGCAATCTAAAAACTAACATAAAATAGCGTGGTCATCTGCAGAGTCAAGTGACCACGGTTTTTATATACTCTTACAATAGTGTAAAGGACATGACGAGATAATCTATTCACTATGGATGTGCGTTTAATAGCACATTCCTTTTGCTATTCTGTTTATATCCAATATTTTCCATAAATAGATCAGAGAAGAACAAACAAGAGTAGGTATTTGAACGATTAGTTTGATATTGATGGTTAAGGATTCAAATGATGATTAAACAAGAGATTGAAGTTGAAATAGATTTAGTAAATTTTGATATGTACATGGAGTATTTAAGCATTGAAGCTGAAATGACTAGCATGCATGAGAAAGCTAATGAAATCTGTGTAGAATCCATGCATTCAGCTTTATTTGATGAAAAATACCAAATGGCATACAAATTAGCAAAAAAACTGGAAGAAAGTAGTGTATTTACAAATCGAGGCGAAATAGAAGAATGCTATAAGATATGTGCGGAGCATGGAATACTGGAAGCTCTAATTTATCAAATGGAAAAATACGTTGCTGTAGATAAAGAAGAAGTAAAGCCTGAAGCCTTTCCTTATCTTTATCAGCTTGCCAGATTGGGGTACACAAAGAGTTTTAGATGGTAGGCGGATTGTTACAGTCAAGGCATTGGATGTGATCGGGATTTATATAAGTCAGAATGCTTATATCTGGAAGGGATGATTTTTGACTGTGATGAATATTGCCGTAAGACCTATGCTAATCTGAATCCGGAAATAGAGGAGTATTCTGGTGAAGACCCATTAATGCTTGCTATAAAGACCATTGTCTGTAGCATAAACGAAGAAAAAGTAGATTATAAACGTACAGAGATTGCAAAGCTCATTTTGGAAGGAAAACTTAAAGAGTATATGCCTGAATCAGCAATCGCAATATTAAAGAGCACAGACCTTACCTACAATGGAATAACGGAATATCTGACGGGACAATGCGTATTATATGGAATCGGCACCAAAAAGGAGCCGCTTGTGGCGGAATATATACTTAAAGAAGCGGTTAATTGTCTTGAGTATGAACTAAAGCATTGGGACGATTTTATGTCGGTCAATAATCGCATAAGACGGTATGCTTTTAAAAAGGATTTTTATATCTATGCACTTGATAGCGCTAAAATCTTTCTGAATCAGGCGATAATAAATATAACAAAGCTGGATACTGGGTATATAGATAGGGTTTATAACGGAATACTGGATGATTTGACAATCCAAATAGCATTTAATGAATGGAGTAAAACTAAACCACTTTTCATTAAGAGAGCAGTGAACTACCTGAGAAATGAAACTTCCCATGAATAGACGAATTATAAAGAAAAAGAATCAGCCGATATTGCCTAGAGGTAAATGTGCTAAAAAACGCACATTAGATCGTGGTATAAAGAAAATACGTACCACGAAATATTATCAAGCCGAGGAAAGCAATATGTACGGTACCGGAACAAAGAAGATGTTAAACATGCTTATACTGGATATTCTGAGGGAATACTCTGACAGTGACCACAGACTAATACAGCAGGATATCATAGATCTGTTGAAAACAAACTATGGTATGGACTGCGAAAGAAGAGCGATAAAAAACAATATCGTTTCTCTCATAGAAATGGGATATGACATAGCTGCTGAGAAAGGATATTTCCTTAAAACGAGGGAATATACGGATGCAGAGCTAAGGATCCTAATAGACAGTATTTTTACTTCAGGAGCCATAACCGATAAAGAGGCTCATTCTCTTGTAAAGAAGCTTGAAAAGCATTCAAACAAGTACTTCAAGTCCCATGTAGCGCATATACATTGTACGTCCAGCGGAAAAAATGCAGAAAATGATAATGTCATGACTTCGATAGCAGTGATAGATACTGCGATTTCAAAAGGCAAAAAGATTAGTTTTTCTTATCTCCAATATGGAATCGACTTTAAGCTGCATCCAAAGCGGGATATCAAGTACGTTGTTAACCCATATCAGATGATCAGTAACAAAGGGAAGTATTATCTTCTGGGTAACTACGATGAACATGACGGGATATCTCATTACAGACTGGATCGTATAGCTAATGTTGAGATACTTGATGATAATCGGAAACCTATGAAAAAAGTCAAAGGACTGGAGAACGGCCTTGATATTTCGAAGTATATTGCGGAGCGTGTTTATATGTACTCTGGGGAAAGTGAGCATATAAGATTACGGACCAATGAGAAGCTTATGGATGCACTTATAGACAGTTTCGGTAAAACATTCCGGGTAGAGCTTGGTGAGGGCAGTGATATCTATGTAGACCTAAAGTGCAATCCGGAGGCATTTTTCTATTGGGCGATGCAGTTCGGGCAGAATATAGAGGTCCTGGAGCCGGAAAGCATGAGATCCCGAATAAAGCAGGCATCACTAAGTGTTTACAAGAAATATAAGGACTAGAACCCGGCATAAAGTAAGAGAAAGAGTGTAGAAGGATGATTAAAGTAATACCACACAGGGGAATGAGACAGATCGGCGGAGTATGCACGGAAGTCGCCACAGATGAAGCAAGGATACTTTTTGATTTTGGTTCACCTCTAGAAGATGAGGGCGACCAGAATCCTTTGAGTATTGAAGGAATAACAAAAGGTGAAGTCGATTGTGACGCAATATTCCTGACACACTATCATGGTGACCATGTGGGGGAAATACCGAGTATAAAAGCCGGGATACCTGTGTATATGCAAAAAACAGCAAGGAAACTGCTTCTCGCACAGCAACAGCATATGCAATGCCATGGTCAGGAGGTCTGGGCTGACAGTGCAAGGGATCTTGAATATGGTGTCCCTGTAATCATAAAAGATCTGAAGATCACGCCGATTGAGTCCGATCATTCTGCGATAGATTCTCTAATGTTCTTAATTGAAGGTCATGGCAAGAGGATCCTCATTACCGGGGATTACAGAATGCACGGTTATCATGCTGAAAGAATGGAAAAGACCTTCAGGGAAATGGGACATATCGATCTCATGATCACAGAAGGGACAAATCTCACCAATGACTATAAAGGCATTTATAAGAATGAAAAGGATGTCGAGAATAGATTTCAAGAGTTAAAGCAGAAGTACAAGTACGTCTTTCTGTTTACGTCATCCTCAAATATAGACAGGATTTCAGCTTTCTCAAGACAGGTTCCTTATGGCCAGTATGTCATCACCGATGATTATCAGAAGAGAATTCTGGAAATAGCTGATGAAGAGAGGGCGTATGAGTATAAGTCACATAAGGTATTGTACTATAGCGATTACCTTAAAGACAAAATGGAAAACTGCGGATTTGGAATGGTTGTAAGAACCGGTGACAAGTTCTACCAGATTGTTAAGAAATATTTTGACGAGTACCCAGATGATACGATTCTTATCTATTCCATGTGGAGCGGTTACAGGACGTTACCGGGAGTTAAGAAGATTCTTGATATTGCAAAAAATCAGGAGACTATTCATGTTTCGGGGCATATTACAAAAGAGGATTTAGAGAAAGTATTAAATATTATTAGACCGGATAAGCTTATTATTCATCATACATCTGTAAAATATGATGAGGAAAGAGCGCTTACAATACCAGATGACACGGTGCTTTTGCCAATAGAAGATAGCGTAATTGTAGAATTATGAAAATCGGAGGGTTGCAATGTTCAGTTTTAAAGATAAGGATGACATTAACCATAAAACTGCTGAAGAGGATAACCTACAACAAATTGCAGAAATATGTAAAGAAGCTTTTGAATCCGATAATCCGAATTACATATTAAAGAAAAGGCTGCGTAATAAGTGGGAAGAAGGAAAGGAACATATTGATACGCATGAGTTTTGCGGGAAGTGTGAAACGGATACACTCACTGAAAAACGCATATGCCGCTGCATGAATTACTATGATGAGAATTCTCAAATATGTAGTGAGGAATATTGTAAGCTGAAATTGAAATGGAAAAATGTTGGTGAAATTACAGTTTCTGATTATGAAAAACCCACAAAAAATGTAATGGAAAAGGTTGGTGGCATGGACCTGATTCTCAATAATCACTATGCTGTTGAAGTTAAACCGTACTATAGTAATGAGACATTAAGTAGGATGTTCTCTGAGATACTTACATATACTGTTGACTGCGATGGAAAGTATGAACCTGGAATTGCCATGTTTAAATATAATCACGATACAGAGACTGAAAGCTATCAGTGGAAAACATTTAAAAGAATAAAAGGGAAAGAGTACTTAAAAGAGATTACGAAGCATGTAAAGGTGTTTTTTATTGATTATAAAGTAAATGGCAACATCGCTGAGTACAAAATAGAGTTATATAATGGACCACAACCAGTTAAGTAGATGTTTATACTGTTAAGTACTTTAGGTAAGAATAATGGATAATCGAGGAATAAGTAAACCATTTTGTGAAGCATTTTTAGAAAAGGGAGCTTTAAGTCCCTTTCTAGCCAAGGTAAAAGAAAAAAATAGTGGACTACAGTTGCGATTTAGAGGAAACAATACTCCGGAAGCTGTTACCATTTATTATAATAATCATATCGTATGGAAAATATCCAGATATGCACGTGGATATAAGATCGAAGTTAGTGCCAATCATGTTAAAGGGGTGCAAAGAAAAGATTTATTAGATCAATTGCAGCAAGAACCACTTGGCTTTATTACTAAAAGTGAGCATGCGAAGTCGTATCCCTATGTGGTTAAGAATTCTTTTGATGACTACTTTGTTAATAGTACTTACAACATAATGGTAGACGCAATAAAAGAGTATTTCGGTGCCAGGAACTATCGTGAGAAGAGAATTCAACAAGAATTGTTTGAAACTTTAACCGAATCTCAGGATGGATTATATGTTTATGACTTGGAATTTAAGCAGAAAAATAATAATCTCGAAAACGAACCAGACATGCTTGCTGTCAGATATTCTGAAGGAAAACCTCAATCTATCGTATTTGTTGAGGTGAAATCCAAATGGAAGTCATGCGAAGATGAAACAAGTGGCCTAACAAAACATTTAGATGGAATGAATCATTATATAAAGAACAGTCCATATTTAAATAATAGAAAACAAGAGGCTCACGACATTATTTCAGCTTACAAAGGTTTGAAACTACACAATCCTCCAAAGAATGTTCCTGATCCTGAAGATCTTAATAAATTTGAGATGATGATTATACTTACTGATACAGCTATAGATTATTATAATGAACATGATATTATTATCCAGAAATATATACAAGAGAAACACTACAACTGCAAAATAACGGAATGGAATAATGCAAAAACATTAAATCTGTTGTTTGAAAATTAATGCTTCAAAGAACAGTTGGTGGAAGATTATAGGCGATGTGCTAAAAATAGCACATCGCTTTTTATATTATGTACTAAAGAATAAAGAATTTACAGAAAGGGCAAGCTATGAAGGACTATTTAGAGAAAAGCGTAGATGACATAACTGGATTCCGAGATGTCGATAAGATGATTTCAGGATTGCCTAACGGCAATTTGATAGTTGTTGGCGGAAGACCTAGTATGGGTAAGACTACGTTTGCTTTATGTGTGGCAAAAAATATGGCCTTAGTCAAAAGAAAGAAAGTAATATATTTTTCGTTAGAAATGTCTAGAGAAATGTTCGTAAAAAGACTTATTGCCAGTAAATTAGAAATTAATTTACAAGACTTTATAGCCGGAAGGATAAACGATAACCATTGGGATGATTTATGTAGCAATGCCACGGTATTAGCTAATTCAGGACTTATACTTAATGATACTCCAGGGATATTGGTTGATGATATTTATAAAATATGCCTTCAGTTGAAAGAAAAGAAAGGTATTGACCTGGTTATAGTGGATTATCTTCAGCTTATATCTGCACCTCATGAATTAAATAGTAGTAGACAAAAACAACTTGAGTATATTTTCATAAAACTTAAACTTTTAGCTTTTGAAATGAAAAAACCAGTAATAGTTATTTCACAATTATCAAGAGCTCCTGAGACAAGAGAAGACAAACACCCGGTGATGTCAGATTTCAGGGAAACAATAATAGGTAGAAAAGCAGATACTGTCATGATTATGTATAGAGAAGATTATTACAATAAAGAATCTATATTTCATAATCTGACTGAAATAATGTTTCTAAAACGAGGAACCGGAGGAAATGGAAAGGTGTGTTTGGAATGGGATTCCCGAAAAAATGAATTCAAGGACTATGAAGGTACAAGATCTTCAGATACAGAATAGAATCCGTTTTCAGTAAAGGATTATAGAGTGATAAACGGTATCATGAGAAGCTATCTCTTAATTAATCGATTAGTCTTAAAGGAGAACCTTTATGAAATTACGTAAAGTTGAAGATCTAAATAATCTAACAATTAATGAATCCTATGTGGTATTAGATATCGAAACCACAGGGTTTAACCCTGAAAAAGATAAGATAATTGATATCAGCGCTATCAAAATTGTAAATGGCAAAAGGATTGACCATTTTTCGACTTTAGTAAATCCAGGGATAGTAATTCCAAGAAAAATAACAAATCTGACTTCGATTACCAATGAAATGGTAATAGATGCTCCTCCCTGTGAAGAAGTAATTCGAAAATTCATGGCATTCTGTAAGGGATCTGTTCTAGTATCACATCATACTGAATTTAGTATGAGTTTTTTAAAACAAGCGGGAAAAGATTTGGATTTAGATGTAGATATTTCATATATTGATACACTGACAATGTCCAGAGAATTGTTACCCGAATTAGAAAAATACGGGCTTGATAAAGTGGCAAGCGCGCTGAATATTTCGTACGAAAGTGACAGAACCATTGATTGTGCTGAATACACGGTACAAGTATTTCTTAAACTATTGAAAATGTATGATGGTGAGCAGGATTGTCATTAATATAAGGAGAAACATTGTATGAGGATTAAGATAGAGAACCAAGTTAATATCGAAAAGGAAAATGTCGCAGAGATTCAAGAAGTGAATAATAATGGTAAAAGAGAAGAAACACTGAATGTTGACAAGATAATACAAGATTGGGAGATGATTCTTAAGGATATCAAAAAAGATCACAATCTCCTTTGTGTCTCATTTGATACATGGCTTAAGCCTTTAAAAATATACGACTTAGCTGATAATGAATTATTGGTACTAGTACCGGAACAAGGATATATCAAAATTTTAGATAAAAAATTTTCATCGATTCTGAAAGATGCTATAGAGAAACGTTACAAGATCCCCATAGATATACGTTTTATTACAAATGATTATTTAGAGAAAATAACCGTAGCTGTAAATAATAAAACAAACATAAATTCAATGTATTGCTTTGATAATTTTGTAGTATGTGACGGTAATATGTTTGCATACTTAACTGCAAAAGAAGTCGCAACAGGAGATAGAAGATTCAACCCATTATGTATTGTTGGTCCGGACGGGAATGGAAAAACACATCTTTTGCAGGCTATAGGTAATGCAATCAGTGAGACAGATCCAAATAAGAAGGTTATTTATTGTACCTCAGAATCCTTTATCAATGAATTCATAATTTCCATAAAACAAGGCTCTTCCCAAAATTTTAGAAAAAAATATAGAAGTGTTGATGTATTGTTGTTAGATGATATTCCTTTCTTTGCAGGAATGGAGGGTTCAGAAGGAGAATTTGCTCATCTTTTTGATGAACTGGATAGAATGAATAAGCAGATAGTATTATCTACCGATAAGGCTCCTAAAGATATAGAGGAAATGGATGAGCATATACGTAATTTTATCAATTCAGGTTTAGTTATTGAAATATATGCTCCAGATAAGGACATGAAAGAAAACATTATAAGAACAAAGGCTCGCGAAGCTGGGATTTTTTTACGGGATGATGTCATTGATTATATTGCTTCCAATTGTAATTCAAATGTTAGCGAGATTGAAGGATCGATTAAAAGCTTAGTTGCTTATTCGGAACTATCAAAATATATGATTTCACTAGATACTGCAAAAGATGTACTCAAATCCATCGTTTCTGAAAAAAATAATAAAGAAAAATGATAATGTATTCAAATAAGGCTCTGAAGAGCTTAAGTAACTAAAAGAAGTGGAAAGAATATGAATATCCTTAATATACATGGTTACGCCGGATCACCTGAAAACACTAATTATTCAATCTTACAAGATGCGGGATACACAGTGATCAGTTTTTCAATAGACTATGATAATTGTTCCGCTACTGACGTTGAAGATTTTCTTTTGGCAGCTGCAAGAGTATATCGAGTGGATATGATAGTTGCTACTTCCTATGGTAGCTACTTCGCAAATATCATATCAGGGAAATACAATTTGCCATTTATAGCGACTAATCCGTGTGTAAATCCCTCTATAAGTCTGAGAAATCTGACTCCGGATTATTGTTTTAGAGAAGCGAAGTATTTCAAGAGCAGGAACCGGGAATATATGAAGAATTGGGAAACCGGTATCTTTATTCTTGGGAATGCGGATGAAGTTATAGATCATTCCATCACGAAGGGAGTGGTTGGAAAGGCTAAAATATATGAGGTATCTGGCACACATCGACTTCGTAGAGAATCCTACGAGATATTGTTACTTAAAGAAATAGAGTCGCTTATGAAGGAAGGATAGAAGGTTTTATGCGAGGTGTATTTTGTCTGATAGATGAAGAACTTCTTGCAGTACCTTATGATGATAGTTCAAGTGTTGGTATCGTTAAGTCCGGTAATAACTACAATCATAAGCTTCTGTGGGGGCATGTTAAACCAAGAAAATGTAGTAAACCCTATAATTATTATCCCAGGGGCAGAGTTGAGCTTAACAATAAGGGTGAACCTGTCATTTTCATGAATCCAAATATTTCCGAGGAATATATTCCAGAGATCATGAATTTATTTGGACTTAAAGATGTTCCGAAGGTACATTATGACTGTAGTGAACATTACATATGCGGTTTTGACTAAAAGAAAAAGATACGGCTATAAGTCAAAAAAAGTCAAAGAAAAATAATGGTTTAAAGTGAGCAATGTGCTAAAAAAGGCACATTGCTTTTTCTATTATGTGATTGTAAAGAGACGTGATGAACTTAATAAATGGAAAGACTGAAAGGATATGAATCAAATGAAAGATTACTTTGATGAGATCGTAGGATATGAAGACATAAAGAGGGAATTAAGACTTATAAGTGATATGCTCAACAATCCGGACATTTATGAGAAACTCGGAGCAGGTATTAACGAAGGTATGATCCTCTGTGGGAAACCTGGAACTGGAAAAACAACAATGGCTGAATGTCTGATTAAGTCACTGAACAGAACGGTATTTGTATGTAGAAAGAAGGCGTCAGATGGAAAGTTTGTAAAAACTATTACCGACACTTTTGAGGAAGCTAAAAGGAATGTCCCATCGGTCATACTGCTTGATGATATGGATAAGTTTTCTGATCAGTACGATCCGGAATGCGAATCAGCGATAGACGCCGAGGAACTGGTTACTGTGCAATCATGTATAGATGAAATTAAGGGAATGGACATCTTTGTTATCGCAACAGTAAATAATATTAGGAAAATCCCCGATTCATTGATACGACCGGGAAGGCTCGGAAAACTTATAAGAGTTCGGAAACCAAAATATGAAGAAATCATTGATATCATTAAGCATTATCTTGCAAAAAAAGCACTGACAAACGGAATAGATGAGATTGATATTGCCAGAATGCTTATAGGCGAATCCTGTGCGACGATGGAAAGTGTCATAAATAGTGCAGCTATGAAAGCGGCCTTCAATCGACAGAATAACATTGAAATGCATAATATCATAGATGCATGCTTGGACGTAATCTTTGAAGCACCCGAAAAAAGTGCATTATTGTCAGAAAATACCAGAAAAAAGATTGCCTATCATGAGGCTGGTCACGCTGTCATCTCGGAAGTATTAGATCCCGGTAGCGTAAGTATTATATCTATCAGAGAAACTAATGATGGGAATTATGGTTTTGTAAGGTATTATCGATCCGATGAGAAAGAAGATTTCAGTTTAGAGTATAACGAAAACATATTGAAATCGTCTCTGGGCGGCAGGGCTGCAACTGAATTGATATATGGCGAAACAGATATGGGTTCAAATTCTGATTTGCACAACGCTTTTTCTAACGCACGCTGTCTTGTTGACAATAATTGTATTTATGGATTTCAGAACTGGATAGAAGATATGAACCCTGATTTTGTAGCTGAAAACAGAAACCGGGCCATGGCTATTCTCATGGAGAAGAATTACATGGAAGCTAAACGAATACTTGCAAATAATCGCGATTTGCTCGAAAAGCTAAAAGATGAATTATTAGCAAAGACAACGTTGGTGTATTCCGATATCAGAAGAATATGTCATAGTTAATCAAGGAATATGAGCGTAAATATATCTGACCGGAATTAATGTTTTTACTTCTCTCATAATATTATCAAGGCATCTACTTTAACACATTCATAAAAATGCATGATTTCTCTTGCTCAGATCCCGATGATATGATAAATAAAGAATTAGGAGACAGAACGAGATATTTTAAAGAAACAGAGGAAGGAGTGGAAGCCGTGTGTAAAGTAATGGAAGATATGCGAACTGAAAAAGCTCGTGAGACAAGAATTGATGACATACAGAAAATGATGATAAAGCTTAAAATGACGGTGGATCAGGCTATGGATGTACTCGACATTCCTGCTTCTGAGAGATCTATCTACATTGACAAGATATGTGCTAAATAATTATGTCCTGGTGGCTATAGCTTTTGAACACATTATAACTGTGTTTTAACCGGAGAGTTCCTGCCGTTTAAGTGGAAGCTTTAACAACACTGGAAGCATCTTAGCGGATGCTTCCGTTTCTTTAGAGCTAAAAAGCTTAAATATATGGGTGAGTGATAACACTTCCCTGATAACAATTTGATAACATTAGCAGATACAGTCTATACTTTTAGGACAATTGGAGCTGAAAGAAGTCAAATCGTATCAAATTCCCTAAACAAATCTGTTTAAGATTACGGATTATCTAGGGAGCTCGAATAATTTCAAAGTGGATGAAAACCTTGGTATTTCAAGGTTTTCATCCACTTTTTGGTTTCAGTGACAACCAAATGACAACCAATTAAAAAATGGAATTATTCATCCGAATAATTCCACGCTTTTTATCATTTATATTCTTTGCCTATTCAGGCAGTTTTTCTCTCAAAATGACAACCGGATAATCAGGAGACAAATTAATACAAACAAGTTACAGAGAAGACTTTCTAGGCCGTTTTGATGGCTTGTTATCTGATTTACCTTCTGGCATCAGACTGTAATTTATTCTGTGTAAACCTAAAGAAGGATATAATCCTCTTGGATTGATGTTAGAATTAATATTAATCCAGGAGGATATTTTTATGGCACGTAGAAGAAAAATGGATCCCGAAAGAAAAGCTTTCATCACAAGTCTGCTTGAGCACTATCAGCCTAAGGATGCTCAGGACATACAGGATATGCTCAAAGACCTTTTAGGCGATACTCTTCAGGGGATGCTTGAAGCTGAGATGGACGACCATCTTGGATATTCTAAGTATGATTATAAAAATA
>NZ_FOPH01000011.1 GCF_900113415.1 Oribacterium sp. WCC10
CTTCCGAGTTCTTTCGAACTCTTCCGCTCTGAATTTTCTTTTTCAAAGAATCTTCAGGGTCTGTGTATTAATCGATCTTTGATTTTCAAGGTTCTGTTGAGATAAAAATCTCAAACGCAGAGGGTGGGGTTCGAACCCACGTGCCCTTGCGGACAAACGGTTTTCAAGACCGCCTCGTTATGACCACTTCGATACCTCTGCATAATTAAATTTTGACTTAAAATAAATGCTTCTAAGTTGTCCCTCGCTTTTGGCGACTTGCTTAATATATACTATCCCTCATTTTCCGTCAAGCTTTTTTTGAAAAATTTCACATTCATATTCTACATTCTACTTCACAAATACTATAATATCTTCCATTTAGCCTGAAATAAGAATCAACAGTGTTTCAATGCTACTGGGCATCGTATAGTATATCTGATTCATGAAAGTATTAATACTTTATGTGATTAATAGCAAATTGAAATGTTTTTACTTTTACTATTCATATATTAATGCCTTTTAGCTACTGGAATATTTGACACGTGAATTCATATCTATACTGTTATAAAAACTAACTGGTCTTCACTATTATTTACTCTATCTCTTTGTATTTATGAATTACTAAAAACATTAATAGTGGTTTTAGTTTTTGTGTAAATTTAGTTTTGGGGTAAATAATTTATTACAGGCATGCGTATACTTGAAAACCCGATTACACGTAAGATATAAAGTAAACTTTGTGTAATCGGGTATAATGATAAGATTGTATTATTTTTTGATCAATAAAGTTTTTGTTCTCTGAACTCGATTGTTCCGGTAGAAGCATCCATCGAGTCTACAATAGCAAGTGACTCCAGTTTATAGCCCATATTTCGTATTATCTGTCCACCGTTCTGGAACCCTTTTTCGATAGCTATACCTATTCCTGCAACTGAAGCTCCGGCCTGGTTTATGATGGAGATAAGTCCTTGCAATGCACATCCGTTTGCCAGGAAATCATCAATGATAAGTACCTTGTCATCATTGTTCAGGAATTTCTTTGATACTATCACCTGATTCTTGTTTTTATGGGTAAATGATTCAACCTCTGCTGTATACATATCGCCATCGAGGTTCACACTGTGGGATTTTTTGGCAAATACTACAGGTACATCAAACTGTCTGGCTACAACGCATGCTATACCTATTCCTGAGGCTTCTATGGTAAGAATCTTGTTTACCTCTACATCCTGAAATCTCTTAGCCCACTCAATTCCCATTTGTTCGAATAGGGATACATCAAGCTGATGATTAAGAAAACTATCTACTTTGAGAATGTTTCCTTCTTTTACTATTCCGTCTTTTATTATTCTTTCTTCAAGAAAATTCATATTTATACCTGCCTGTTGATAATATGGTGTATTGGGAGTAATTCATCGCTCTTCTCTGAAATAATTGGTTCCAAGACTTCTTGGAGGCTGATTTTCACGTTTATTATGCATACTTGTGATGACTAGAACAACCAGTGTGACTATATAGGGAATCATCTTATAAAGTTCCTTATATTCTGTATGGGTTCCTGAAGGAAGATACAGGTAAAGTATATATAATCCTCCAAACAGAATTGATGAGAATATGCCTACATCGGTTTTCCAGATGGTGAAAATCACGAGAGCGATGGCAAGCCAACCTCTGTCACCGAATGCATCGTTTGACCATACTCCGCAGGCATAGTCCATGACATAATACAGTCCGCCGAGACCCGCTATCATACAACCCAGACAGGTTGATATATACTTATATTTAGTAACATTAATTCCAGCGGCATCGGCTGTTGCGGGATCCTCTCCCACTGCACGAAGCTGGAGACCGGTTCTTGTTTTCTTGAGGATAAATGCAGCAATCAGTGAAATTATTACAGCTGCATAGGCAAGAAATCCATATGAAAGAAAAATCTTACCAAACCAACCTGTTTTATAAGCCAAAGGTAATGTTTTGCTGAAGTATGCTGAGGTTTGTGATAATGAAATCGACGGTACATCAGCACCTGCAAGTTTGATAAGGGAACCACCAAAGAAATTTCCGAAACCTATTCCAAAGGTAGTCATGGCGAGACCCGTTACATTTTGGTTTGCACGAAGGCTTACAGTCAGAAAGCAGTACAATAGTCCCATTAAAAATGATCCTGTAAGAGAACAGATCAGAGGTATCATAACAGCAAGCACCCCATTCAGATTACCTGAAGATACAGACTGCTCATAAAAAAATGATCCTATAACACCACTTATGGCTCCAACATACATGACACCCGGGATTCCGAGGTTCAGATTTCCTGATTTTTCAGTTATAGTTTCACCGGTACTTCCGAACAAAAGCGGGATGCCCTGCTGTACGGCTCTTGGAATAAAAGCAACCAGACTAAACATTATGCATCCTCCTTTCCGGTATTTGTACGAAACCTGACGTCATATCTTATAAAAAATTCGCAGCCGATGATAAAGAAAAGGATTATTCCTGTCAGAATATCCGCAAAACTCTGGTTTAATTCAAAAGCTGTAGAGATCTCACTGGCGCCTCTGTCCATAAAGATGATGAGGAGGCTTGTAAAAATCATTCCGATAGGATGAAATTTGGCGAGCCATGATACCATGACTGCTGTAAATCCCTGTCCATTGGTTATGGTTGTGGTAATGGTGTGATTGATACCGCCTACAAGAAGCAGTCCGGCAAGTCCGCAGAGAGCTCCGGATATAAGCATTGTTCTGACAACCACTTTTTCAACCATGATACCAACGTATCTTGCGGTATTAAGACTTTCGCCTACTACAGAGATTTCATAGCCGTGCTTTGTGTACTTAAGGTAGATGTACATACCGGCTGTTACGATCATTGCTACGATTATACTGAGAAGATATTTATTGCCTATGTTCGGAAGCCACCCGATATTTGAATTCTGGTTGATAATTCCGATTTTTCCTGATCCCTTCGGTACCTCCCAGACTATTGTAAAGAAGGCAACAAGCTGAGTTGCGATGTAATTCATCATGAGTGTTGAAAGGGTTTCATTTGTATTCCAAAGCGCTTTGAAAATCGCAGGGATGACACCCCATACTGCACCTGCAAGTAAAGATGTTACTATCATCAGAAGGATCACTACCCCGTTTGGAAGCTTGTTTTCCAAAGTAATCATACATGCGGCAGCTGCAAGACCTCCCATCAGTACCTGTCCTTCGCCGCCGACATTCCAGAATTGCATTTTGAAAGCCGGAGTAAGAGCCAGGGATATGATAAGCAATACGGCAACATACTGGAGAGTTATCCAGGTTTTTCTTTGAGTTCCGAAAGCACCTTTGAAAATTGTTGCGAATATAGATATGGGATTATCACCTGTACAGATCATGGTTACGATTCCGCATACAATAAGTGACATCACAATAGCGATAATCCTTATTATCCAGGCTTTTTTTCTATCAACCGCTGCTCTCTTTGAAATATAAAAATGAGGCTCTTTACTTTTTACTGACATTACTTAAGCCTCTCCTTTCTGTGTCATCATGGAACCTAAAGTATATTTATCGGTAGTTCTTCCATCTACAATTCCTGTCACTCTGCCTTCGCAAAGCACAAGAATTCTGTCACAAAGCTCTACAAGTACATCCAGGTCTTCACCTACGAATATTACAGCTGCGCCATGTGCTTTCTGCTGATTGATGAGATCATAAATCTGATAGGAAGAATTAATGTCCAGTCCTCTTACGGCATAGGCTGTCAAAAGAACTCTTGGTTTGGATGCAATCTCACGTCCAACCAGAACTTTCTGAACATTACCGCCGGAAAGCTGTCTAACCGGAGTATCAACACTTGGAGTTGCCACCTGAAGCTTATCTACAACCTTTTCTGCCAAAGCTCTCGGGGACTTTTTATCCGTAAAAAATCTTGAACTGCCGTTTCTGTAGGATCTGAGCATCATATTGTCGGCGATATTCATATTTCCAACAAGCCCCATGCCCAATCTGTCTTCGGGAACGAAAGATAGTTTTACACCGAGCTCGGAAATTTCCCTCGGAGTCATTCCGATCAACTCTTCTGTTCGGCCGTCTTTGTGAATATAGGTGACCTTTCCGTCTTTCACTATTTCAAGACCGGCAATGGCACGTAGAAGTTCCTTCTGTCCGCATCCGGAAATTCCTGCGATACCCAGGATTTCTCCTGTATTGGCAGTGAATGAGACATTATCCAGTTTGACAACCCCCTCTTCATCCAGAACGGTGAGGTTTTCTACACGAATGCGTGGTTTTGGATCAACAGGGTCCGGTCTTTCGATATTAAGTGAAACTGCATGACCTACCATCATGTCTGTCATTTCCTTGATGGTGGAATCTGAGGTTTTCATATCACCGATGAACTCTCCGTGGCGGAGAACCGCAACTCTGTCGGAAATGCTTTGAATTTCGTTGAGCTTATGAGTAATGATGACAATTGATTTGCCATCATTTTTCATGTTTCGCATGACCTTGAAAAGATGTTCTGTTTCCTGAGGCGTAAGTACGGCTGTGGGCTCATCCAGTATAAGAATTTCAGCACCTCGGTACAAAACTTTGACGATCTCCACTGTCTGTTTTTCGGATACGGACATATCATAGATCTTTTTGCTGGTGTTGATTTCAAAGCCATATTTGTCGCAGATTGCTTTAATCTTTTTTTCTGATGCAGAAAGATCAAGCTTTCCTTCAAGTCCCAATATGATATTCTCTGTTGCATTGAAAATGTCTATGAGCTTGAAATGCTGATGGACCATTCCTATACCAAGGTCAAATGCATCCCTCGGAGAATTGATTGACACTTCTTTACCGTTAATCATGATCTGGCCTGCATCCGGGTGATATATACCTGAAAGCATGTTCATGAGGGTAGTCTTTCCACTTCCGTTTTCTCCAAGAAGAGATAATATCTCTCCTTTTCTTATATCGAGATTAACATTATTATTGGCTGTTACTTTTCCGACAAAAGTCTTTGTTATATTACGAAGTGATACTGCTATTTCGTTGTTATTCACAATTTTATGCCTTTCTGTAAGAAAATGAGGTGGATTAAAATGGTGTTTCAGGGCTTCTGAGTCAGGATTGAGTCCGGATAATAAGCGAACGTTATACACTGATATCCACCTGAAAGGTTCTTTAAATAAAAATGGGAAAACCTTGCAGTCGGCAGAATATAAACCTTTGCTGGAGATTTTCCCATGTATAGTGTTTCTTAGTAGTTATTCCAATGTTGTTTAATATTTTGAGCGTTCAGCCACGTGCTTTTGAGCGCTTCAAAGGAATCTGTAAGGATTCCTGCTCATTGCACAAGAATGTGTGCGTTGGCACTAATCGGTGAGTGGCAAACACTTTTGACATGTTAATTAATATGCTGTATCAAGAAGTGAAATACCGTCGATCTTTAAATCAAAGTATGGAGCTGAACGGAATCCCTCTCCGGACTCTGAGAAGTAACCATCCTTGATAACTTCTGTATCAGGTGTATAGTCAGCATCTGTATCTACGTCAGCCATGTAAGATGAAAGAGTCTCACCGTCTACAGTGAATGTACTCACATCAAATACATGGAGAGAACCTGACTTCATTTCTTCCTCAGTCTTTGCGATGGCATCTGCTGTTCCTTCAGCTGCGGCTGTTCCAAGATCTGTAAGAACTACAGAACCTGTTTCAAGAGTTCCTGTCCAGTCAGTAGCGATCTCTGTTCCATTTTCAACTGAATCAATGATGTATGCAAAGTAAGGAGCCCAATCGATCTTTGATGAAACGATAAATGTGTCAGGACAAGCAGAAGCAGTGCTTCCGTTATATGAAACATCAGGAACACCGGCCTTTTCACAAGCAGTAGGAGCACCCATGGAATCAGCATGCTGTGAGATAAGAACGCAGCCATCTTCGATAAGCTTGTTTGCGCCTTCCTTTTCCGCAGTTTCATCATACCATGAACCTGTGAATGTAACTTCCATGGTTGCTGATGGACAGATTGAACGGGCACCAAGGAAGAATGATGTATATCCGGAAATAACCTCGGCATATGTATAAGCACCAACGTAACCCATCTTAGCCTGATCCGCAGTGATGTCACCGCTCTCGATCATCTCATTGAGCTTCATACCTGCGGCAATACCTGCAAGATAACGGCCTTCATAGATTGTGGCAAATGCATTGTGATAGTTTGAAAGTCCCTCAGTATGTGCCTTTGTTCCTGTAGCGTGGCAGAACTGAACTTCAGGATATTCCTTGGCAGCCTCTATCATATAATCTTCATGACCAAATGAATCGGCAAAAATGATACTGCATCCGGCGTCTGCAAGTTCGCAGGCTGCCTCATAACACTCCTGTCCTTCTGGAATATTGGTCTTGAACATATAGGTTACACCTGCTTCATCACAGGCTTTTGTAGCAGCGTCAATAAAGTTGAGGTCGTATGTTGAGTTTTCATCGTGTAAGAATATAAAGCCGACTTTAATGTCTGAAACCGCTTTCTGGTCA
This sequence comes from Oribacterium sp. WCC10, assembly GCF_900113415.1. Lineage (GTDB taxonomy): Bacteria > Bacillota > Clostridia > Lachnospirales > Lachnospiraceae > Oribacterium. The sequence continues at coordinate 6,492 of NZ_FOPH01000011.1, forward strand.
GAGCTGTTGGCCTCTGCAGCCTTCTCATCAGAAGTGTTCGTTTCTGCTGCATTTGTTGCATTAGCAGAAGTTTTGTTCTCACTTTGGCTTGAACATGCAACTGATGACATCATAATGGATGCGAGCAGGACAGATGACATAATTTTTTTGAATCTTTTCATGGGTACTTCTCCTTTGTAAAAACTCGAAACACAGACCATTTAACATGATGTAATTGCGTTGATTCCACAGATTTTTTAAATCAGGCAGAGGAATGTCTCTTCGCTGCCTAAACGCAGTCCGGATGTCTGAAATGCAGACATCTTCTTTTGAGTAATCCTGTGAGGATAATAAAAAAAGGCGTAGAATCAATGCTTCTACGCCTTCTCAATCCTTAATTTTATATACTGAAAAAATATCAGCTAAAACTGAATCGAAAATTCGATAGTCCGGTAATTTACGGCAACCGGGTAGAAACATCAAATCCATATTATTTGACCTATATCGATAAAATCCAATTTATGGTATCAAAGTAGAAATATTAATTCAAGTGGATTTTTAAGAATAAAAAAGATGTCATGGCCTTTTAAAACCTGACATCTTTTTAAAAAATATCAATTATCTGAGATTTTTAGTTTAAATCTACGCATGTATTGATATTTAGACATTTAAAAATTATAAAAAATGATGAAAATTAAAGTGATCAGTTATTCCTAAGATATAATTCTGCAATTTTTACATCTTCAGGTGTTGTTACTTTAATATTTTCATATGTACCGGCAACGACTCTGACTCTGGCGCCGGAGAAAGATTCCACAACCATTGCGTCATCTGTTACGGGTATCATGAGACGACCTTCTTTCTCCTGAGCGATAAGTTTGGAATATGCACCGTATATCAGTGAAAAATCAAAGCTTTGAGGAGTTTCCATTAGCCATACCGAACTTCTCTCCGGAGTTGACTTGACGAAATGCTCATCGTCAATGATCTTGATGGTGTCCTTGACAGGCATACCTATAACTGCGGCATGGTATTTGAATGCATAACGAATTGCATCGTCTATTATAGCGGAATTGACCATAGGACGGGCGCAGTCGTGTATAAGAACTATAGGTTCTGAAAAGGTTTGCATAGCTGAAAAACTGCCTTTATCCGAGGTCCTTTCAGATGTTACATTGTCAGTAGTAGCAATATGTTCAATCTCCCTAATGGCATCAAGACCGTTGAATACTGAATTGTAACGTTCTTTTCCGCCTTTGACGATAGCCTTTATCTTCTGAAGAGGATAAGTTTTTTCATGAGTATCCTTATCTCCGGTGATATCATTAAAGCAGGTTAATGTCTTCATGTACGGAATATCCTCATCTGCTGTTGTTATGATGATTCCGTCTATAGAAGGGTGGGAATCGAACTTCTCCGCACTCCAGCAAAAAAGCGGCTTATCAAGAATCTTCATAAACTGCTTCTTTTCTTTGCTGTGCATACGTCTTCCGCTTCCTGCAGCCAGAATTATGGCATAAACCTTTCTTCCTTCGTACATAATTACCTCCCGTTTTGTCTTATAGAGTAGATTATACATCAAAAACAAGTGGAGATGTCAGAGTTAATTGCTCTCAGCTGTAAATGTATGTTTCAGTAAATTAATTCCCTGAACACAGCTTCAGATCTAACCGGATATATCAACTGCACTTTTATAAAAAAACAGGACTCTGCGGAAAGCAAAGTCCCTGAAATCTATCTTTCGCCCAGCTTAAGGTTCGGGCATGCATTGAGATTTAAACCATCACGTCTGCCTTTCAGATATTCATAATATCCTGCGCAGCCGATCATGGCAGCATTATCCGTGCAGAGTACCGGACTTGGACGATAGAATCTGATGTCATTTTCTGCACATTCTGCTTCAAGTCTGGCGCGGATATGAGAGTTTGAAGCTACACCACCTGCGATGGCAAGTTTTTTGAATCCTCTCTCTTTGCACAGATTGATAGCTCTGGATACCAGAGAATCGGTAACAGCTTCCTGAAATGAAGCGCATAGATCAGGAATATTGATCTCCTCTTCCTTCATCTTTGCCTTGTTGATGTAGTTAAGTACGGCAGACTTGATGCCGGAAAATGAGAAGTCGTAGGGATTTCCCGCAACTACACCGCGAGGAAACTCGATAGCATGAGAATCACCGTTTCTGGCGGCTTTGTCCACCTTGGGGCCTCCGGGATATCCAAGCCCCACAGCCCGGGCAACCTTGTCAAATGCCTCTCCTGCTGCATCATCACGGGAACGTCCGACGATCTCATACTTGCCATAATCTTCCACAACCACAAGGTGTGTGTGACCCCCGGAAACTATGAGACACGCAAATGGCGGTTCAAGATCCTTATTCTCAATGTAGTTTGCACTGATATGTCCCTCGATATGATGAACTCCTACCAAAGGTTTATCTAAAGCAAAGCTTAAGGCCTTTGCCTCTGCTACGCCTACAAGAAGAGCGCCGACAAGTCCTGGACCATAGGTCACGGCGATTGCGTCAATATCATCGAATGTACATTCAGCTTCTTTTAAAGCCATGGATATGACATCATCAATTTTTTCAATATGCTTACGTGAAGCAATCTCAGGAACCACTCCGCCATACTCGGTATGGATGGCGATCTGAGATGAAATGATATTGGAACGTACTTCACGACCGTTACGTATAACCGCTGCGGCCGTCTCATCACAGCTTGATTCAATTCCTAAAATATTTATATCAGACATTATTTCTCCTCTTCATCAAAGGTAAGATCTTTAGTCCAGCCATCGCGGGCAAATTTAACAGGATAAATCTGCCATATATCATCCTTATAGATATCAGGACGCATCTCACTTGGTGAATAATGTGTGAACCACATCTCTTTTGGTTTTGCTTCGGCTCCAATCGTTGCAGCCTCATACATCATCATGTGTTTATTTTTTTTGGCATTTTCAAGCTTTTCGCGCTCTCCGTACATGCCTTCACAGATAAACAGATCTACATCTCTCGCCATCTCAGTGATGGTCTGAGTAGGACGGGTGTCTGTACAGTAGGTTACGCTAAGACCGCGTCGTGCTTCACCCATAACCATATCAGGGGTGTAAATAATTCCGTCATCCGCCGTAATGGTCTCCCCGTGCTGAAGGCGGTTCCAGAATCTCAGAGGGATGTTCTGAGCCTGGGCCTTTGCTGCATCGAATTTGCCGAGACGACGGATACTCACACGATAACCGTAACAGGTTACCTTGTGGTTGACTTTGAACGCATCAATGACAAAAGGACCGAACTCAAGCTGCTGCACAGATTCTTCAAGCTCGTGATAAATGATTTCGAAAGGAAGCTCGGGAGCAACAACACGAAGGCTGTCTGCAACACGGCGGAGTCCTTTAGGTCCTATAATGTGTATAGGATTTGTGCGGTCTGCATTGGCGATGGAAAGCAGCATTCCGGGTAATCCCGAAATATGATCTGCATGATAGTGCGTGAAACAGATCACATCGATAGGCTTGGGAGACCAGGATTTTTCCTTCATGGCGATCTGAGTACCTTCACCACAATCGATAAGCATATTGCTTCCGCTGCAGCGGAGCATGAGGCTGGTAAGCCATCTATTTGGAAGCGGCATCATTCCGCCGGTTCCCAGTAAACATAAATCAAGCATATATTCTACCTTTCTATAAAAGGTTTCTGGTTATAAAAACGATGTTGTTTTGTAGATTATGAAACAGCAAAACCGTCTCTGGAAACGCTGATTAAAACAGTATCATCTGTGTCAGGGTGTTAATTTAAGAGACATGATAATGGCATCATCCACCGGATCTCTGTAGTAAGCTTTACGAATGTAAGATTCTGTAAAGCCCATTTTGCTGTATAGCTTTCTGGCGGCCTCATTGCAGGAACGAACTTCAAGAAATATCGTAGCGGCATCGTGTTCTATGGCGGTATTGATCATATGATGCATAAGCTTTTCCCCTATACCGCATCTTCTCATGTCACCGGAAACACAGATATTTTCCACTTCTGCTTCCGGACCTAAAAGACGAAGAATGCTGTAGCCGGCAAGATTACCGGCATACTGCTCTTCATCATCAGCATTTCCGACAGGATGTCTGTGTATAATGAACGGAAAGTCATAGGATGATACGATGGCAGATTCAAAGTCATTGGACCTCCATGCCATGCTCCCGAAGGCTTTGCGTTCAGCTTCCAATACGTCAGGTATATCGTATGGAACCATCATTTCTATTTCATTATTGTAATTCATAATTGATCAAAGATTTTCCGGTAAAGACTCGTCTTCGTATCCGGCATCTGTTCCTATCTTATAGTTACGGGCTTCAAGGACATCTGCAGCCTTTGCCTTTTTAAGTTTTTCAGGGTCATCGTGAGTGATGTCATACTCGCGAAGTCCGGCCTCTTCTTTTTCACGCTCTGCCTGAGGCTTGCGAATATAGCTGAGTTTGAAATCAGGTCCGGATACTGATTGTCCGCGCTGATACTTTTCTGCACCGATGATAGCAACTGATGAAGCACGCTGAAGCGTATTCTGGGGACCAGCAAAACAATATGGAACAGTAAGGTTCCCGATCAGATAGTCACGATATACAGGTACAGCATCACCCAGGAACATATGTCTTCCGCCGAGAGCATTGATGTGCTGAACCAGATGATCTATGCTGATAGCCTCTTCCTCACCAACAAGTTCTTCATTGGCAAAGGCTGCTGTATATACCTGATTGCGTCGTGCATCCATGATGGGATGAATGTATAAAACATCACCCGGAATCTGAACGGAGACATTACGCGCAAGAGCCTGAAGAGTGCTGACTTCTATAAGAGGGATTTTATATCCCAGTGCCAGACCCTTTGCGGTTGATGCACCGATACGGAGGCCGGTGAATGAGCCGGGACCTGCACTGACAGCTATAGCATCGAGATCTCTGACCTCTCTCCCGGTACGTGAAAAAATCTCAGCCACCATAGGTAATAGTGTCTGAGAATGTGTGAGGCCTATATTTGTCGAATATTCTGCAAGGACAACGCCATCCTCCAAAAGAGCGCAGGAAGCGGTGTGTCCTGATGAATCAATACCTAAAATAAGCATAATAATAATCCATTTCGTTAGTTCAATACTCAATTTTTCTGTAGTCAAAGCCCTTTTCGAGATCCTTTTTGATGCGGATCCAATGAGCTTCTTCAGGGATCAGTTCTTCTATAAGCTCAGGCCATTCTATGATAGTGACGCCTTTGCCATAGAAATACTCCTCATATCCTATCTCTTCCATCTCGGATGGATCACCGATACGGTATACATCAAAATGATAAAGAGGAAGACGACCTTCATACTCCTTGACTATGGTGAAGGTTGGAGAATTAACATAATCGTTTATGTCAAGTCCGGCAGCAAATCCCTGTGTAAAAACAGTTTTACCAACTCCAAGATCACCATCAAGGCAGATGATATCTCCGGGCTTTGCGGCTTCTCCAAGTTTTTTTCCGAATGCGAATGTCTCATCCGCAGAATTGCTTTCAAAAAACATCAGTTATGTCCCTTCCCAAGTGTAAATGAACGATCATCCAGGTGTGTTTTCCTGTGATAATATCTTCACATATTGAATATTAGACCATGATTCTATCTCATGAATCATGGTATTTATGTCAGAGGTATCTTCCCTTACTTCTATAGAAACTGTAAGAGTGACTATAGAATTGATAGGGATTGATTGGTGTATGGTGAGTATATTTGCTCTGTACTCCGATATCTTGGAGCATATCTTTGAAAGATACCCAAGCTCATCACGCATCTCAATAACAAGAGTAACGGTCTTACCTTTGGAACTGTCGTAAAAAGGAAATATGTCATCCTTGTACTTGTAGAAGGAACTGCGGGAAATACCTGCTTTTTCAGTTGCCTCGGCAATCGAAATACCTTTTTCGGACTCAAGTATACTCTTTACCTCAGCAACCTTCTTCAAAACTGTTGGTAATGCCTTTGTTCGAACAACAAAATAATCTGATTCGTTATTCATCAGAAAGCCTCCATAAATATCATGATGTCAGGCCATCATCCTGTCAGTCATCTCCCTGAATTCTTCTGTCAGGGCATCCAAGCTGCATCCACTTAAGGTAAGCAGTGATGAAACGGTCGATATCTCCGTCAAGTACTGCATCTGTGTTGGAAGACTGCTCTCCTGAGCGGAGATCCTTTACCATGCGGTATGGCTGCAATACGTATGAACGAATCTGAGAGCCCCATCCGTTATCCTTTACTTCTCCACGGATACCGGCGATCATCTCTTCCTGCTCTGCCTTTTCCTTGAGGTAAAGTCTTGCCTTCAACATCTGCATAGCCTTGGCACGGTTCTGTACCTGAGAACGCTCTTCCTGACATGCTACAACGATACCTGTAGGGATATGGATGAGACGTACTGCGGATGAAGTCTTATTGATGTGCTGTCCGCCGGCACCTGATGAACGGAATACTTCCATCTTGATGTCTTCAGGACGTACTTCGATGTCGATATCTGTTTCGATATCAGGCATGATGTCACAGGATACGAATGATGTCTGTCTCTTGCCCTGAGCATTGAACGGGGAAATACGTACAAGTCTGTGAATTCCTGCTTCTGAACGAAGATATCCGTAAGCATACTGACCGTCAATTTCGATAGTGGCTGACTTGATACCGGCTTCATCACCCTCAAGATAGTCAAGGATCTTATAAGTGAAACCATGACGCTCTGCCCAGCGGGTATACATACGGTAAAGCATACCTGCCCAGTCGTTGGATTCTGTTCCGCCGGCTCCGGCATTGAGACGAAGGATAGCGTTCATGGTGTCGTACTCACCTGAAAGAAGTAGTCTTGTAGACATGGAATCAAGCTTTTCTGTGAACTCGTCAAGCATTTCCTTGACTTCGTTAACGCTATCCATATCTTCTTCCTCTTCAGCCATCTCGATAAGTGCACCAATGTCTTCGTATGCCTGAGTGAGATCTTCATATGCCTTAACATCATCCTTGAGACGACGTGCTTCTGTGGAATATTTGTTGGCTGACTCGGGATCTGCCCAGAAAGTCGGCTCTTCCATCATACGGTCAAGCTCAACGATTCTTTTCTGCTTATTTTCAAGGTCAAGAGAGGCACCGAGGTCCTTAAGAGACTGCTCCTTGCCGTTAAGTTCAAATTTGTATTGCTCTAACTCTACGATCATAGTTTTTCCTTTTATCTAATGGTTAATGGGTGTTGATATCATAAAGCTTAACCGAAAAGATGTCATGTATATCTTGGAAAACTTTATGAAAAATGCCGCGAAAATTAATATTTCGCGGCACAGGTCAGGTGGCGAATCGTTAAATACTCCACCTGACGATAAATATTAATCTTTATCTGCTGTGCTCTCAGGCTTGTCAGAAACAGCAATCATGTCCTGATCGCTCATAGACTTGAGATACTCATTACGTCCATGACACTGCTTGTACTTCTTGCCTGAACCGCATGGGCATGGATCGTTAGGATATACTTTGCGGATATCACGCTTCTTAGGTGCCTGAACTGCACTGTCATCACGGTTTGTGCCGGTAACCTGTGCAACCTGCTCACGTTCTACCTTCTGCTCTACCTTGATATGATAGAGGATGCGGATGGTTTCTTCCTTGATAGCTGTAGTCATCTCCTCGAACATGGCAAAGCCCTGAATCTTGTACTCAACGAGAGGATCCTTCTGACCATAAGCCTGAAGACCGATACCGTCACGCATCATGTCCATATCGTCGATGTGGTTCATCCACTTCTGATCGATGACACGAAGAAGGATAACTCGTTCAATCTCACGCATCTGCTCAGGATTTGCGAAATCAGACTCCTTCTGCTCATACAGCTTGATAGCTTCTTCCTTGAGGAGCTGTTTGAACTCGTTCTTAGTCATTGAGTTGTACTGCTCTTCTGTCAGCTTTATCTTAGGGATAGGGATGATGCTCATGAGAGTATCATTGAGTCCGCTGAGATCCCAATCCTTTGCGGTTGTATCTTCGCCGACATTGGCATCAACATAACTCTCGACGATGTCCTGGATAAAGTTAATGATGAGAGAACGAAGGTCGTCACCATTCAGAACCTTTGCACGCTCGTCATAGATAACATCTCTCTGCTCGTTGTTTACTTCATCATACTTTAAGAGGTTCTCACGGATACCATAGTTGTTAAGCTCTATCTTCTGCTGTGCCTTCTCAATGGCATTGGAAAGCATCTTGTGATGAATCTGCTCACCCTCAGGTACGCCCAAAGCTTCAAACATGCTCATGAGACGATCAGAACCGAAGAGTCTCATGAGATCATCTTCAAGAGAGATGAAGAACTGAGACTGACCGGGGTCACCCTGTCTGCCGGCACGTCCACGAAGCTGGTTGTCGATACGTCTTGACTCGTGACGTTCTGTACCGATGATATGAAGACCGCCTGCAGCAAGTGACTCAGGGTCAAGCTTGATATCAGTACCACGACCTGCCATGTTAGTTGCGATAGTAACCGCACCATGCTGACCTGCGTCCGCAACGATGGCAGCTTCCATCTCATGGAACTTGGCATTCAGTACATTGTGCTTGATACCGCGACGCTTGAGCATGCCGCTGAGAAGCTCGGATGTATCGATATTGATAGTACCTATAAGGACAGGGGCACCGGTCTCGTGTACTCTTACTGCCTCGTCTACTACGGCCTGGAATTTCTCTTTCTTTGTCTTGTAAACGGCATCATCAAGGTCGATACGCTGAACAGGACGGTTTGTAGGAATACAGATAACATCCATGTAGTAGATGTTACGGAACTCCTTCTCCTCTGTCTGTGCAGTACCGGTCATACCAGCCTTTTTGTCGAACTTGTTGAAGAAGTTCTGGAATGTGATGGTGGCAAGAGTCTTTGACTCACGCTTAACCTTAACGTGCTCCTTGGCCTCGATAGCCTGATGGAGACCATCGCTGTAGCGACGGCCCGGCATGATACGTCCTGTGAACTCATCAACGATGAGGATCTCATCATCCTTTACTACATAATCCTTGTCACGATGCATAAGGTTGTTTGCACGGAGTGCAAGGATGACACAGTGCTGAATCTCAAGATTCTCAGGATCTGCAAGGTTCTTGATATGGAAGAACTGCTCAACCTTCTGAACACCGTCCTGTGTCAGGTTAACAGTTTTCTCTTTTTCATTTACGATAAAATCGCCGGTCTCTTCAATCACTTCGCCGAGGATGGCATCGAGCTTATTGAACTCTGCTGACTCCTCGCCGCGCTGAAGCTGCTTTGCAAGAACATCACAAACCTCATAAAGCTTTGTGGACTTTCCTGACTGACCGGAAATGATAAGCGGTGTACGTGCTTCATCGATAAGAACCGAGTCAACCTCATCGATGATACAGTAGTGGAGCCCGCGAAGAACCTGCTGGTTCTTGTAAACCGCCATGTTATCACGAAGATAGTCAAAACCAAGTTCGTTGTTGGTTACGTATGTGATATCGCAGTTGTATGCTTTCTGACGCTCCTCTGTTGACATATTGTTGAGTACAACACCAACTTTAAGACCAAGGAACTCATGGATACGACCCATCCATTCAGAGTCACGCTTTGCAAGATAATCATTGACTGTAACGATGTGAACGCCCTTGCCCTCAAGTGCATTCAGGTATGCAGGTGCGGTAGAAACAAGAGTCTTACCTTCACCGGTTCTCATCTCTGCAATACGGCCCTGATGAAGTACTACTCCACCGATAAGCTGTACAGGGAAATGTTTCATGCCGTTGACACGCTTACCTGCTTCACGAACAGTCGCAAATGCTTCAGGAAGGATGTCATCCAGAGTCTCGCCGTTAGCAAGACGCTCCTTAAACTTAGGTGTCTGTGCTTTAAGCTCCTCATCGGACATGGCTGTCATCTGCTCGTCATATGACAGGATTTTTTTGATAATCGGATCAATTCTCTTAAGCTCACGCTCAGAGTGGGTACCGAAAACCTTCTCTAATAAACTCATGTATATACTCCTTAATAACAGTGCGCAGACGTTTGACGCACAGATTTAGTCCTACTTTCAGCTATAACTATGAAATATTATCACTAAACACCTTTTTATTCAAGTCGGCACAGGAACTTTAAATTTATTTCATGATGTAAGGGTCAAAAGTACCAAATCACGTGCCTGCACGTTGATTTGAGACTTTATGACCCGCCCGAACACGAATAACGTAGTCGTTTTGCATAGCAAAAGGACCTAAGTTTGAGTGTTCAGCAGCACAACTGCCTTCGATTTTTAATCGAAGGAGCCACGCGGCTTTGAGCGCTTCAAAGGAATCTGCAAGGATTCCTGCTCTATGCACACGAATGTGTGCGTGCTGTGCATCATCAGTGAGTGGCAAATACTTTTGACACTCACGTCATTTCATATTTTGAGCCAAAAAAATTAAGAGGAGATCTGTATAAGTCTCCTCTCAATCATTAAACCTGTTTTAGTGTTTTGAAACCATTTTATGTCCGGTCCAAAGACAGACGATTCCCGCGATCACCATAATGATCGCACTCCATTTATGCCATTTGAAATAATTCATAAGCTGCTCCTTATTCTGATTCAAACACCGATCATATGACGTGAGTGTTAAAAGTAATTGCAACTCACTGATTAGCGCCAACGCACATATTCGCGTGCAATATGCGTACATCATCGTATAGTAAAGCAGTCCCGATTATGATCGGGAAAATGCTTTGGTTTCTGATTATTATACTTAATCTGACAGCGGAGTCATACTATGAAGTCCTATGCCGATGGTGGACAGATTGTGAAGTAATGATGCCGATGAAGGAGTCAGAATACCCATGGCACCGAGTCCTATGAGTATACTGTTAAAACTCATGATGCTACGGTAATTGCCATTAATTCTTTTTGTAAGAGAATCTGCAATCCGACGCATACGGACTATCTCTTCAAGTGAACCGTTGGAAATCACAATATCCGCAACTTCCTGAGCAATCGGTGCTCCGTTTGAAACGGCAAGTCCGACGTCGGCTTCTGACAGTGCAGGTGTATCATTGATGCCATCTCCTACCATGATAACCTTACGTCCCTTTTGATGCTCTGAACGTACAAATGCCGCCTTATCTTCAGGCAGAACTTCCGCATGGAATTCATCAAGACTCAGCTTTTTTGCCACAGCTTCAGCAGTCTTGCAGTTATCTCCTGTCATCATGCATATCTTATTTATGCCCATATGATGAAGATGTTTGATAACATCCGCAGCTTCTTCTCTTATAGGATCTTCTATGCAAAGAACGGCCGCAAGCTTTCCGTCTACTGCGAGATACAAAGGAGAATACTGCACCGGAATGGAGTTGTATTTCTCCTGTTCGACATCGTTGACTTCGATTTTTTCGTCTTCCATTATGAAATGATGACTTCCGATAACGGCACGTTTTCCGTTTATGGTGGTCGCTATACCGTGGGCAACAATGTACTCTACCTTCGTATGGAATTCGTCGTGGCTAATGTTTCGATCAGCTGCTTCCTTCACAACTGCATTGGCAATGGAATGAGGGAAATGCTCCTCCATGCATGCGGCGAGCCTGAGAGCCTCTGTCTCAGACCATCCGTCAAAGGTGATGATGTCTGCAACCTTTGGTGTGGCATGAGTCAGAGTTCCGGTTTTGTCAAATACTATAGTTTCCGCTTCTGAAACCGCCTCAAGGAATTTGCCACCCTTAACAGAGATGTCGTGCTTACCTGCATCGCGCATGGCTGACATCACAGACAGCGGCATGGACAGCTTTAGTGCGCATGAGAAATCAACCATAAGGAATGACATGGCACGGGTAATGTTTCTAGTCAGCAGATATGTGAGGCCCATACCGATGAAAGCTCCCGGAACGAGCTGATCTGCAAGATGATATGCCGCCGTGACAGTATTGCTCTTCAGCTTCTCGGAGTCTTCGATCATTTTAACTATCTGATCATACTTTCCTTTGCCGGCCTTTTGGGTGACTTTGTAAACAAGTTCGCCCTCATTAAGTACTGTTCCGGCAAAGACAGAAGCTCCTTCTGTCTTGAACACAGGGGCTGACTCCCCAGTCATGGATGCCTGATTGACACTGGCTTCACCGGAGATTACCACACCATCAAGAGGTATGACATTGGAGGTACGTACGATGACCATATCTTCTGTGTTGACCTCATTGGTATTGACTAATACTTCCTCGCCATCAGGACATTTGATCCAGACGCGGTCTGCGTGAAGGCTCATCATCTCCGCCAGGTCATCCACAGATTTCTCACGGGTCCAGTCTTCAAGGATATCGCCGATACCCTGCAGGAAGATGACATTGCCCGCTGTGTCAGGATCACCGCGTAAGAGGGATGCGCCGATGGCAGCTGCATCAAGAACTGTAACCTCGATTTTGCCATGAATAAGAGATCGTAATCCTTTGGCAAAATAAGGAACAGCTGTTATCACTGTTATGGCGGTGTTCAGTACAGCTGGGAAAAACAAGGTTCGAAATCCCTTATTGAGTATGCTGAAAACCAGTTTTTCCTCGTATTTGTTGCGCATCTCACGCCCTGTATGTTCAGGAACGAGAGCGCGTATTTTTTCGTCCTCATAATCCAGCTCGGAAAGTGCCTGTATAACGGCGCGACGATTGCCGCGTTTATACTTGATGATGGCGTTGCCTGTTCGCTCATAAACACGAACATCATCCACACAGCTTAAGTTTCGGATGGCATATTCTGCCATATCTGCCTGCTGGGCAGTCATACGGAACCTGTCGATGTGGACACGCATACGACCGGAGGATTCATGTAAAATTCTGCAATTCATTTTTGCTCTCCATAGTCAGGTATGGTTCGGAAATGATCAGTTTTCAGCATCTGCTTCATCTGCTTTTTTGGCAGCCTCAAGCTCTTCAAGGTGAGCCTGTGCTTCCTCAATCTTTGCCTTTGCGTCGATGATAGCCTTCTCTTCTGCTTCCTTTGCGCGCTTCTCGTTAATGTCTAATGCATCAGCATAGATATCGTCACAGTTCTCACGGATTGTAGTTCCGGTTTTCATAACTGTATCTTTGCATCTCAGAACAGCAGCTGTGCAGTGAGTATAAGCCTTCTTGAGGTCATTGCTCTTGAGAATGCTGATACCTGCTGTACCAAATAAAACTCCGCCTGCAAAACATGCAACTTTTTTCCAACTAATCATGGTTTATATCCTCCATTCATCACTTATGGGAATTCTACGGAAGGTAATCCGGTAGAACTCTTAAATACTTTTACTTAAAATAGAAATATATCATATAATCATTGTGGAAAATTGCCCATATGTCCAGATTTGCGAAAATGTCTATTTTACGTTAAAATGGGTCTTATTATGAAGATTGTAGAAAAACTAAAAAAAGAACTTTGTAGTTTGCCGGATGGAAGTTATCGGGAAGAGGAAAAATGTTTCAGGTCAGATATAGATTCAGGCGGAATGATAATCATGTATCCACTGTTCCCCGGGATAGTTCTGTCATGGATAAAGATACGCCCGCAGGAACTCAAGGTTCCGGAACAGGTGGAACACTCTCTCGTTAAAAATCATATAATCAAGCTTAACTGGTGCCGAAGCGGACGATGTGAAATGATTACGGAGAACAATAATTTCATATACATAAAGTCCAATGAGATATCCATTTCTACTGAGCAGGCCAGGAATAAGTTTCGCTATCCTGCGAAGACCTATACGGGAATAGAAATATTTCTGTCAATAGATGAAATAGTGGAAAATGGAGAAACATTTATACCCTATGATATAGACTTTTCGAATTTTGAACATCGATTTATGAATGGCAGTGATACACAGATCTCTGCTGTTCCTGAGAAGGTCAGAAATATATTGAATTCGATGTATCAGTCTATAGAGCAAAAGGTCGAAAGCAAACTTTCAAACTTAACTGGCGGGTCAGTTACGAGTCCGAATGAATCGGACCAGTTTCTGATAAATGGAAATGATAATAATGATGTTTTAGTGCCAAGGCTTCGTGTGCTGACTGTGGAGTTGTTTTTTCTGCTGATGCATGATGTACTTCTGAAAGAGACAGCTACACATCCGCATCTCCTGCCAAAGCAGGTTAAAGTGGCTCGTATGGCTGAAGAAATTCTTACCCTGGATTTGTCAAAGCCGGTATCCATCTCTACAGCGGCCGCACAGCTCGGTATCAGTGCAACAACTTTGAAGAGATTCTTTTATAATGTCTATGATATGAATGTTTCGGAGTATATGAAGAAAAAACGTATGGAAAAAGCTTCGGAACTTCTGAAAGACAGGTCGGTATCAGTTGCTTCCATTGCTTCAGCTGTCGGGTACAGCAGTACCGGACATTTTTCCAAAGCTTTCAGGGAATATTACGGGGAGACACCGCTTAATTACCGTAATTTCAGAAAAGTGACGATAAAGGACTAAAAAAGGACAGCCCACAGGGCTGTCCTAAAGTTTTGTTATAATCAGGATCCAATCATCAATACTCCGGCTCGATGAGTCCGTAGCTGTTTCCCTTTCTCTTATAAACTACGGCAACATTTCCTGTATCGCCGTTCTGGAATACGAAAAATGCATGACCGACAAGATCCATCTGGAGACATGCCTCCTCAGGGGTCATAGGCTTTAAGTCAAAATGCTTTGTACGAACGATGTTGATTTCTTCTTCTGCGATATCATCATCCGGTTCATCACCGAAAGCATCTGAGAATGAACCTGCTGCGAGCTTACGGTTCATGAGTTTTGTGCGGTGTTTACGGATCTGGCGTTCAATTATATCAACAACAAGATCCAGCGACTGGAATTTGTCTGAAGTTGTTTCCTCCGCGCGGATAACACCATCTCTGATCGGAATGGTGACTTCCACCTTATACATGTTTTTCTCGGTTGAGAGAGTGACATTGCAGATGGTTTCCTCTTTAAAGAACTTTGACAGTTTTCCGAGCTTTCTGTCAATCTGATCCTTCATGCCATCCGATACGTTAATGTTTCTACCCGTGATATTAAACTTCATGGAATCACGCTCCCTTTTTTGGATTTCTCAAACACTATCGTTTAAGATAAGTAGATTATACCACTCCTTGGAAGATAATTCCAATTTTTCAATAAGCCAAAAATGAAATTTTGGTGAATTTTTATATGGATGCTGACAGAAATCAATTATTCAGGAATCTTCCGTATGCATAAGGCTCACGGTAATCATATCTTCCGGTGCAGATTCCTGTACGTTCGTTTGCTGCATGTATGATGACTCCGTCACCTGCGTATATAGCCACGTGGTTGACATAATCACCAGAAGCGTAGAATACGAGATCTCCCGGCTGAAGCTGATCAAAGCTTATGCTCTCTGCATTATCAATCTGATCTCTGGAAGTTCTTCCTGTTGTTATGCCGAAGTACTTGAAAACCTGTTGGACAAATCCGGAGCAGTCGGCACCGTCAGTAAGTGAAGTTCCACCAAATATATATGGATTGCCAAGGAACTGCTTTGCATAGCTGATGAGAGCCTGACGACTTGCTGTGGTTGCGATAGTCGGAAGCGAAGCAGTATTAACAGCTGTTTTCACTGCAGCGGATACAACAGAGACAGTCTCGGAGGATGGCGCTTCGTTTACAGCAATGGCACTGTCATCGGATGCTGAACCTGTACCTGTACTCTGTGCACTGTTTATAATCGAAGATACCATGTTGCTGACGCCCTGCGCCACTGTGGTGATGTTTGTCTTGAAAACACTGAAATCATCTACATCATCCACAACCTCCAAAAGGCTCTCGCTTTCGGAAGACCCCGCAGTTTCTTTCAGTGTCTCTCCGGCGCTTGAGGTTTTTGCTTCGGTGTACTGTTCGGTAACGACATTGGACCTGGTCTCGTCGATACTTGTGATGTTGTATTCGGGTATCATGGATCCGTCTGTCAGAGCAGATACATCTTCATCTGATGTGATACCGAGCTCGGAATCATCTACAGGAACATCTCCTATCTCGAGTAAAAGCTCATCCTCGGAAGCTGCGGTTGATGATGCAGCTTCCGAGGATATCGCTTCATCGGCGTAAGCAGTAAATCCCGGAGTCACGGTTCCGGCGGATATGGTTATTGCTGTACATAAAGCTATATATTTATATGTAAATTTTTTCAAAGTCTCTCCTAATGTAAATAATTAAAAATAAAAGTGGCGAATGTGCAAATAGTAAATGTTTTAATTACATTACTATGGTAGCACACTCGCCACTGACTAATCTCTGTTAATTGTTTACGTTTTGTTTACCGGACTTATACTGCACTCATGAATAGAACGAATCTATACCGTCTGCTATGCCCTTTGCCAGAACAGAGACTGTAGCATCGCTGTAATCTGATACTCTGTCACCGAGCTCAAGATCGATGGAAGGGATCTTTGAGTAGCTGGTCTGGGTGAGATCCATCTGCATGGAACCGCCGCTGAATATCTTCACGCCGTTTGAAGAAAGTCCGTTTATGACATTGGTTCCAAGACGGTCACTCTCCTGCCATATGGTTGAAACAGGATACATACTCTTTATACCGTCGGCAACACTCATAAAGAAAGCACCTTTATCCTTCTCTGTGGAGTCGTAGTGGATCGCGATATGGCAGTTTGCGATTTCATTGGCCATGACAGTACGGGCAATGTTATCGAGCTGAACGTCATCACTCTCTCTTATCATGAGAACATTGTAGCCTCTTTCAAGAAGTATAGGCTTCAGGGCCATTGCAACTTTGAGGTTTACATAAGCTTCTGATGTACCGTCTTTCATAGTGGTTCCTGAGGATACTGCGGTTGCCGAGGTACTGCCTGCTGCGGTACTTCCACCGGTAACTTTGGCTGTTCCGTCAGGGTGACAAAGAGTCTTTACTTTTTCTCCGCCCTTTGTACCGTGTCCTGCATTGACACAGATGGTTCTGCCTTTCTTATTGCTGCCGGTTGCGTAGTAAAGAGTTGCTGTGCCGGAATTAATCTTTGAATTGCCGCCGAATTCCCATCCGGTGTTGAATGCAACAGCTTCAGAAGTCTTCTTCTCAACTACTGTAGTTGTAGTGTAATCGGAACTTATAAATGCAGGCTTTCCGTTGTATTCAATACGGCTCCACTCATCACTGCAGCCTGTGCGATGGAAGCTGTCACCTGTTGAAGCTGTGCCGAGTACCGTACCATCGGTGCCGGCGGTCTCTCTTATATTTACGCCATCTGTCGTAATATAAACTGTCTCATCACGATCCTTAAACACTACAGGAGCTGCGGTTGCTGCTACCGTAGTTTCTGCAACTGCAGCAGTCGTTTCCTGCCCTGCATTGGATGATGCAGAGACGTTAGCAGGCTCTGTGTTTGCAGGTACTGTCGGACCGATGCTTGATGTAACAGAATCAAGAGTTGCAGAGGCATTGTTTGACTCACTGTCTGAGAGACTGCCCTCTTCTACAGAAACGGAAGTCTCTGTTTCCGCAAATTCTGATTCATAGGACTTCTTACAGGAACTTAAAGAGACTGTAAGTGCGGCACAGGCAACTGCCGACAATACAATTGTTTTTTTAAAATGTCTTTTCATACTTAACCTCACTCTAATACGCTTAAACAGCGGAATAAACAGATTTAATCGTCCGGAATGCAGTGTGGCACAGGTTGTGTCTGCTGTATCGTCGTCGGCTGGGAATGCATAGCCATCCGGATCATAAAACAGTTTTGGATGAAAACTACTATAACGATGTTTGCTGTTATCGGGCAATAAATAAAGAATTAAAGTTTTCTGTCAATTGTTCATAGAAAATATCTGATTTATGGTTTGCAATGTGCTTCGCATCATCAGTGAGTGGCAAATACTTTTGCCACTCACTGATGATGTGGGAATCAAAAATTCACTGCTTAAATCCATCCGCCGTCGAACTGGATAATCTGTGCTGTCAGGTAAGCCGGCGCCCGGGCAATAAGATATACAAACTCTCCTACTTCTTTCGGAGTCGCCATCCTGCCATAAGGTATCTCGTCTTCAACTGCCGCCCGGTCTTCTTCTGCCATCCATCCGTTCATGTCTGTATCCACACAACCGATGGCGACTGCATTTACAGGTATATGGTTAGGCGCAAGCTCCTTGCCAAGTGCCCTGGTAAAAGCATTAACAGCGCCTTTGGTGAGACTGTAAACCGACTCCATGGAGGCACCGCATACTCCCCATACGGAAGAAATGTTTAAAATGCGTCCGCTGCCGGTTTTGAGCATATATGGAATAACCGCACGGGTTAATCTGAACATATCGGAAACATTGGCACTCAGCATGGTACTGAGTTCATCGTCAGTTACGTCCTGGCAGAGATTGAAGGTGGAAATGCCGGCATTATTTACAAGTAGGATTTCATCGGAATCCTGCTGTGTTTCTACGGCCGGGTTATGACTATCGCCAGAGGTATCACGAGAGGATTCATCAGAATGTTTATTCGAGATATCATCTTCTGTCAGAACCGGTACAGAGGCATCCAGATCTATCTTAAGTGCCGACTTCAGAACTTCATCGGTGATTGCTCCGTGAACCGTTGTGACTTCTGTAAAGTTTCGAAGCTGCCCGGCAACTTCTTCCAAAAGGTCAAAATTGGAGCGACAGTTAATGATGAGTCTGTAGCCTTTTTGTGCCAATATATCTGCCGTTGCTCTTCCCACTCCGCGGGACGCACCGGTTATGATAGCTGTTTTCATATATAATCTCCTACGTTCATGACATCGGCCCGTTGTGATATCGATTCATCCCGGGGCGACATTACGTGTCAGGGGTTAATGGAAAGCCTGACACAAGAATCATTTCGTTTCAGTGTATATAATAGCACATGATGAAAGTCACAAAAGTAGCAAAGCAGCAAAAAAGACGCCGGCCTGAGAGGTCAGCGTCTGTATCTTTGAGATAAAATATGGATTATGGATAATTATGACTGCGTTGCACCTGCGACCTCAACAGTTTTTTTATCGGACTTGGCATTAATGAAAAGAACTGCAACTCCGATAACTACTCCTACGATTGAGCTTGCGATATCAGGGAAGATAAAGCACATAGCTGCAACGAAGGATACTGCTCTCTGCCATGCCGGCATGGTTGTGTGGAAGTATCCCGATACTGTGATGGCAAGGAAGAATGTTCCAACCAAAAGCTGTGTACCGGCGATAAGGATCTCCACAGGTGTTCCGATGAGCAGAACTGCAGGGTTGTAAACAAATACAAATGGTACAAGGAAACCAACAAGTGCGAAGAGCATTCCCTTGAGACCTGTCTTCATGGCATCACCGTCTGCGATACCTGCTGCTGTGTATGAAGCTACGCAGACAGGAGGTGTGATCTGAGCCATGATACCAAAGTAGAATACAAACATATTGGCAACGAGTGGCTCGATTCCAAGTGAACGAAGTACCGGTACGAAGAGGATAACACCTACAAGGTAAGCCGCAACTGTAGGAAGAGCCATACCGAGAAGCATACATCCGATCATAGCGATAAGAAGTGCAAGGAAAAGATAATTTGTACCAAGTGAACCGATCAGTGAAGAAAGGTTGGTTGCAAGTGATGTCTGTCCTGTTACAACATTGATGATGATACCGCATGCTGCAGTAGGAATGGCGATCTCAGCAGCCTGCTTTGCACCGTTGATGCAGCACTTTCCAAGCTCTCTGATGCCGATAAAGTTTCTCTTGTTCGCTACGAAATAGCTTACTACATTACATACAAGGCAAGAGAAGATTCCAACCATACCTGATCTCATAAGTGATGAACCACGGATGATCCAGAAAACAAGAAGTATAACCGGGATAAGCAGGTAAAGTCTTGGAAGGATAGGCTGGTCGATAGAGATCTTTACATCCTCAGAACCACCGGCTTTACTTGCTCTCTTCTTTGCCAGATAAGTTACGAGTACGAATACGCCGAAATAGTAGGCAACGGCAGGAAGAATAGCTGATGATGCAACCTTGAAATAGCTTACGCCAAGCATTTCAGCCATGATAAATGCACCAACACCCATGATAGGAGGCATGACCTGTCCACCGGTTGAAGCTACAGCCTCAATGGCACCGGCTTCTTCAGGTTCATAACCGATCTTCTTCATCATCGGGATGGTCATAACACCTGTGGTGGAAACATTGGCAACGGCAGAACCTGAAACCATGCCCATAAGTCCTGATGAGATAACGGCTGCCTTTGCAGGACCGCCTGATGACTTGTTGGAGAACTTCATACCGATATCGATAAGAAGCTGTCCACCGCCGCACTCACTGAAGAATACGCCGAATACGATAAAGTAGAAAAGTGATGATGCAGATGTATAAAGAGGTGTTCCGAACACACCTGCTTCTGTCATGGTCATTCCGGTTGTGAACTGGTCAAGCATCTGCTTGAAAGACTTACCCTTTGTGAAAAGGATTCCCGGAAGGTAAGGCGCTGTCCATGCGTAAAGGATAAATACGATGATGAAGCCAAACAGTATATTTCCTAGAGTTCTTCGTACTGCTTCGAGAAGAAGTATGATTGTGATGACCATGGCGATCTTATCAACAGTAGTTACAGGGCTTATGAACTGTACGAAGTCACGAAGTCTTGAATACTGAGATACGGTGTACCAAAGCATATAGAAGATTCCGGCAAAAGAAAGAACATCGATGTAATTGAGGAATGCCCATTTATTAAGCTCTTTTTCATCAGGTGTTCTTCCTGCTGCCTCAGCCTTCTTTGTAACAGATTTACGATATTTTTTATCGATAGGGTTGTATAAAAATACAACAAACAGAGCGAGCACCAGGTGCAGAGGGCTTTGAAGCATAGGTGTGAGCTGCTTAATGAGCGCCAGATACATCTGAAAGCCGAAGAACGCTATAGTAACTATAACTATGGCGATTTTGCGTAAGTCAATCTTATGTTCCGTCATTTGTGTAACCTTTCTATTATTAATGTCAGCCCGTTGGAATTTCGCTTCGCGAGGGGCTGACATTATTTGTCAGGATTTATAAAAACCTGAAATATAGAGATCAAATCTGATGATATATCAGTCTACAGAGTAACCCATCTCCTCATAGTAGCGACGTGCGCCCTCGTGAAGCTGAACACCTGTAAGTGTTGATGTGCCTGCTGTCTCAGGGTTGAAGTAAGACATAGAAGCTACTGCATCACCAAGCTCTGAAGCATTTTCACAAACAGCCTTTGTAAGAGCGTAAGCAAGATCAGCGTCCATTGATGCTGGAACAAGGATGCACTGCTGTGAACCAACAGTCTTGATGTCTGTGTCCTGACCGTTCCATGTGCCGGCATCTACTGTGATGTAGTCATAACCCATGCCTGCAAGCTTCTCAAGAGTTGAATCTGCAAGCTGAATGTCTACCATGTCGTGTGTAAGGCAAAGCTCTGTTGTGTTTGACTGACCTGCACCGATGTGGTCGATGGTCATATCATAGATATCATCCTGAAGACCTGACTTGATAGCGTCTCCACCTGTCTTCTCAACAGTGCCGCCCCATGACTGGATATCGTCAAATGTAACGCCGAGAGCCTCGAATACCTTCTCTGCTGAAAGCTCACCAAGAGTACCGTCTTTCTTGATAACGATCTTTACAGGATACTTCTGCTCTACAAGCTCCTCGAGTGTGCTGATGCCTGTCTTATCAACGAATGCCTTTGTGAACATAACATTGATGAAGTCATGACCAAGACCACCTGCAAGACATGCGATGTCTTCTGTCTTCTCGTTGCCGAGGATTCCGTCCTCGAATGACCACTTGGCAGGTGCTGAGTTTGACATAACGATATCGCACTGTGCACCGCCGTTAACGATGATAGGAGCACCAACGCCTCCCGGTGAAGTTGTTGTGATGTTAATGGTTGAGTTTGCAGGAAGACCCTTGAGCATTACTGTCTGAAGTGCTGCTGCATAGTTGTAAGCTGCTGTTCCGACTTCCTGAGCTGCAAATGTAAGCTGTACAGGATCTGTAAGCTCTCCGCCGGCAGTTGCTGCTGCTGTTGTCTCAGCTTCCTTGCTCTCGGCAGCTGCCTCTGTAGCCTTCTGCTCTGCAGGAGCTGCTGTAGTTGCGGTTGTGCTTCCGGATGAACCGCATCCTGCAAGTCCCATGGTCATCATTGCTGCAAGCCCTAAAGCCAACATCTTGTTCAGTCTCATAATAGTGTTTCCTCCTTGGGTTTTCCCCACACGTTTTCTTAATTTGATACAAGAATTGTATTGGTATTTGAACATTGCAACAACAAAGTGCACAAAACATCGAGTTGCAAAATGAAACAAAAATTGGAAATAAATAAAATCACACAAAAAAACAGCCAAAAATGTTTCAAATGGAAACAGATTGACTGTTTTATCACAAACATAAAGATAATTTGTAGATGCAAGGGTTAAAAGTACCAAATCACGTGCTTGCACGTTAATTTGAGACCTTATGACCCTACCGAACACAAATGTGTGCGTTGACGTTAATCCGTGAGTGGCAAATACTTTTGACACTCACGGCATTACATGTTGTTTATTTAGTCGGGAAGGAATAGAAGCAGTGCTTCATCAGAAAACAAATCCGAAGTCGAACTTATCTCCTGCCGCAAGAATACTATCCCCGGCTTCCGTTACCTCGAAGCTTGCTCCATCCCAGCCTTTTATACGGATGATGCCTTTGATGGTTTCGTCATTTGATTCAAATGAATATTCATCGTTGGTCTTTTTTGTAAAAGTTCCGAAAATCTCTCCCACTCTGTAAAGTGAGACGATGGCTTCATCCTCGTTCTCCCAGCCCTTTCTCATGATAAGTGAACTGTAGACATTTCCTGTACCCTGATTGTCAACATATGTTCCGTAAATGTTTCTTTCAGGCATATTGAAGTCCTCCCCCTTTATCCGGGCGAGCTCAGAAGCAAGAATAACGCATCTGTTTTCTGTTATTTCCCGAAGGAAAGAATTCTCAAGCATGGGATACATACTGCCGCCATCTTCTCGGCGACCTAAGTTGTCTATTACAACCTCTTCCTTCATGGAAATCCAGTTTTGCTCATCCTTGAGAACCCGTTCTTTAGTAGATGCGTCTGCAGAAGCAGAAAACCTTTTCCACAAGCTGTTGAGTTCCTCATCCCAAATCATATATGTGTACCCGGCTGCCATATTGAGCTCAAGCTGAGCCTCACATACTTTAAAAAGTTCATCGTACTTTTCCGTGACCTTTTGAACTTGAGAAAGTTCTTCATTTAGAGATGATGAAGAGGCTGAAGCTCCGGCAATATCCTGCTTGATGTCATCAGTGAAATCATGGTTAAAGATCAGATCCCGGTCCTTGGAATTCCATATGTCTGTGGAATCAGAATCCACATCCCTTTCACTATCAGATGAGTCATCTTCAGAAGAATCCGCTTTGTCATTGTCAGAATCGGTTTCCGTACTCACGTTTTTATTTCCGGTAGATGTATTTGTTCCAATGTTTACATTTTCACTACTGCTCTTTTCACTTTCGGTAACAGTTATGTTAACAGTCTTTTCCTCGTCAGGTTCCGATGCGGATTCCGTTTCCTGTGCGGAAGAATCCGGCGCAGCAGTACTTCCGGCATTTGTTCCGCAGCCTGAAAGAGCCACGGCATTTAACAGAAGACATCCTATAATTATATTTCGTAATCTCATATTCCCCTCCCGATTTCAGACACAAGACGGATCATTCTTGGACGTGTCTGCCACACTGCTATTCTCATCCTCAAAAGGGATGTTACATTTACCATCAAAGTAAGTATGACACCCGAACAACCATTAGTCCATTTTTTCAATTCGATTTAAGAATAAGTTTTTAAAACGAAAAAATTCTTACTATTTGTGAATTACTTCAAAAAAAGTGGCGCCATGTGGCGTCACTTTTTTAAATAATCAGGAGTCTACATCACTTTGGGCAGATTCCACTCATATTTCATCGCAAGGTATCTGAGGATGACAATCAAAACAAATCCTGAGATCACAGAGATGCTTTCATCGGAAGTTAAACCGAATATAAAGGCCATGAGGATACCGCCTGCGATGGAGGCTACGGCGTAAACATGTTTTCTGAGTATGTCCGGCATCTGGTTCGCCATGATATCACGAAGTGCTCCTCCACCGACACCGGTTATGAAGCCGAGAAAAACTATAAGAAACATATTATCCTTGTGACCGGCTTCGATGCCTATCCATATTCCGTCTGCGGTAAATGCAGCAAGACCAAGAGTATCGAACCAGAAAACCAGGGTATCGTACCACTTTACGATCTTCTCCGGTATATGCTTATGCATGGAGAGCCAGATGAACATCACATTGGCAACTATAAAGGCGATGCCTACATAGAACGGATTTCTGAAGGCTCTTGGCGGGATGTCTCCTATGATGATGTCCCTGAGTATTCCTCCACCGCAGGCTGTTGTGATGGCAAGAATGTTTATGCCGAAGATATCCATCTTCTTTTTTACGCCTAAAAAGGCACCGGATATAGCAAAGGCTATGGTACCGACAAGGTCCATTAAGCCAAGGATGGTGATATCCATTGGTAGTTCCTCCGAAAGATAGTATCGATTTCAGTAATGGAGCAAATACTTTTGACACTCACGTCATAACATGATTTTTACATGGAGTCATTTTAGTAAGTCTTATTTTAGGTTCATCGAGAAATGAAATCAATTGTGGTTTAGTTGCCGAGCATTATATTCAGGATTTCTTCATCGGTCGAACGCATGCCTTCTCTTCCCATGCGGCCCACTCTTGCGATAGTTTCCTCGATGTCACTTACAACGAGACCCTCTCCATCCTTGAAATTAAGCCTGTTAACAGCAAGGTCGTACGCCAGGAAGCCCATTGAGATAGATGCTGCAATCTTTGCTGCGCAGGATGACTTGGCTCCGTCGCATACCATTCCGCCAATGGTAGAAATGGAGTTGACAACTATGTTGCCAAGAACTTCCAAAGGCTGCCCTTCGATGTAGGCTATACCTGAAACTGATGCACAGCCTGCGCAGGTGGCACCACAGTAGGCTGAGAGATCTCCGATATATTTTTTCTGAAGAAGTGCGATGAGGTCGGCAAATGCAAGACCTCTTATAAGCTGCTCTTTGCTAATGCCTTTTTCTTTGGCATATACAATGATAGGAACACTGATGGCTATACTCTGGTTGCCTGAACCTGAATTGATAACAACAGGAAGGGCACAGCCATTCATTCGTGCATCACTGCCGGCAGCAGCGTAGGCAACAGCCTTAAAGCGGTAATCATGCTCTCCATACATCTGAAGGTATCTTCTTCCAATCTCAGAGCCGTAGGGATTCTTTATGCCCTCTTCTGCTATTTTGATATTACATTCAATCTGTCTCTCGATGAGTTCATGTACATCCTTCATGTCGAAACAGTTTACAAACTCATAAATTGACTTTAAGTTGAGAATGGAATTGTCGTTCTTAAGAAGGTTGAGAGAAGGATTGGATACAAGAACTTCACCATTCTTCTCGATTCTTGTTATATAGGTATGCTTCTCTGAAATTTCTACAAGAGCGCTATCGGAACCTGCGAAAACTTCTGCCCTTATGTAAAGATTGTCCTTGCCGGTTACGAGATGGCAGTGACAGAGATCCTGCTTGAGAAGACCGTCAAGCTGTGCGATCTCATCCTCTGTGACTTTGCTTACAACTTCGAGTTCCAGAGAAGGATCGCCGAAGGCTGCACCAAGGATGGATGCAACTTCAAGCCCTCTTCTTCCACCGGAATTCGGAACCGTAACGGCTTTTACATTTTTAATGATATTGCCGCTGCAATAGAGCTCAATCCTTTCCGGCATCCTGCCCAGAACTTCACGGGCCTTTGCATTGGCATAAGCAACAGCGATTGGCTCGGTGCATCCCATGGCAAGTCTGAGTTCTGATGTAAGTAATGTTATAAAAGCGTCATAAATTTTCTTTTCCATTTATTATCTCCATTAGCGGAATGTTAGCTCATTGATATTATGAGTCAAGGTACAAATGCCTATCCCACAAATCAAGCTTGCTTGAGAGTGGGGGAGAGACTCTATGATCCGCATCATCAGTGAGTACCAAAAGTATTTGCCACTCAAAAAAAATCTGTGTTTAAGGGGAGCGTCAGTCCCATGAAATATCAGGACTGACGCTTATATCAAATATTGAATTATTTCTGTTTTTTAGCGTAGAAGTAAACAAGGATAGGAATAATAACATATCCGATGAACATTGATACTATTGCAAAGTAGTTAAGGCTTGTGCCGGCCTCTGTAGTTGTCGAGAAGCTGCCTGCCCAGTTGAACTTGAAAAGAAGAAGTGCTGTAAGTACAAGTGAAAGTACAGAAACCACAACATCGGTTGTGAAGTTCTTCTTTGCTGTCTCAACAGTAGGATTCTTGGTATTTCCGTAGTAGAACATGATAACCGCGATAGGTACGAGAATGAACTGTACGAAACGTGCAATGGTTGAAATGATCATGATACCTTTCATGTCATAAGCAAATGCCATAGGAATCACGATTGCGAATAATGTTGTAATGATGAAAGCATTAACAGGGATATCCTTTGCGTTTCTCTTTGCAAATACTGAAGGAACCTGCTTTCTGTGAGCCATAGCCTCGAGAAGTCTTGGTGTGTGGAATGAAGAAGCCACGTTGATACCGAACATTGAAACAAATGCACCGATGACAACGATATTCTTGATGACAGGATTCTGGAAAACGTCTGCAAGGACAACTACTGATGAACTTGTCACCATGGCAACAGGATCGATCATCATGGCTGTAAGGATGATTCCGAAGTAGATGGCTGCAACTATTCCAATGGCAACAGGGATAGCTCTTGGAAGGTTTTTCTCAGGCTCTTCCATATCTTCTGCTCCACTGGCAACACTCTCAAATCCTGTGAATGCATAGAAAGCAGCAACAAGTGCTGTTACGAAATTGGTTGTTGTCATCTCAGGTACAACCTTGATGCCGTCAGCATTAACAAGAGCATCAACTTCTGCCATGTGGTTACCTGTCATCATGGCAATAACTATGCCGGCAAGAATTGCGATTACGAGAGCAACGCATTTACCGATGGTTGAAAGGTTTGAAACCAGTGAGAAAATCTTAGTTCCCATGACATTTACAATGAAGAGAACGATCATAAGGATAATGAATCCGACGGTCTGCATGCCGAAAGTGATATCAGCTGACGAATATCCGAAGATCTGAAATGCTGTCTTGATAACGCCGGTTGCCATAACGCCCCATGCGATACTTGCAGAAACAAATCTTGTGATTCCTACATAGAGACCTGCATCATCTCCGAAAGCTGTTCGTACATAAGCGTAGGCAGCACCACTCTCTTTTGTGTACTTACTTGCACTTGCAAAGGTGAGAGCAAGGATTACAGCGAAAATAGCGGCACATATATAAATGAACGGTGCCATACTTCCTGACTGCTTTGCGACTCCTCCGGGTGAAAGGAATATACCCGTTCCGATGATTGAGTTGATGGTCAGCATAACAATGGACCAGAATTTAAGTTTTGTTTTTTGTTCCATGACTATCTCCTTGAAAAATTTCTATACTATCAGGTTGAAGGGCGATGACTATCTCCTTGAAAAATTTCTATACTATCAGGTTGAAGGGCGATGACTATCTCCTTGAAAAATTTCTATACTATCAGGTTGAAGGGCGATGTTCTGTCCTTTTATTTCGATGAGCGCACATTGTTCGAAATGTGTGCAGGGTTTTGCTCAATCAGAGCAGTTTCAATACAAAGAATTATGTGTCTGATGTCCGCATAAAACAGATATATCACTTGCACTGCTCAACCAGTGTCTTGAAGAGATTGAGCATATGTTCGTTAGTTGCATGCATCATTTCAGGATGCCACTGTACTGCCACGATGAACTTCGCGTTCTTGTGCTCAAGTCCTTCGATAGCGCCGTCCGGAGCCGTTGCGGATACTATGAAATCCTCTCCGACACTTTTAATAACCTGATGATGGAATGAATTGACTGCGATACGGTCTTCGCCGAAGATTTTGTGAAGCTTTGTTCCTTTTGTGATAGTTACATGGTGACTTGGCATGTCAGGAGTATGTCCCTGATTGTGCTTTAAAGCGTTATCCATTTCACTTAAATCCTGATAAAGCTTTCCGCCCTCTGCGGTGGCTATTATCTGGGATCCTCTGCAGATACCGAGAATCGGCATGTCTTTTTCTTTTGCCTCTTTGTAAAGGGCGTAATCAAATTCGTCACGTTCGGGACATACACCGCCAAGTCCTCGGTGAGGCTCTTCACCGTAGTTTAACGGATAAACATCCTGTCCTCCTGAAAGAATCAATCCATCGCAAAGAGAAAGAGCTGTTGATACTGCTTCTTTATCTCTGGACATGGGAATCATGATAGGGATTCCTCCTGCTGCAAGAACTGATCTTACATAATCCCTGTTAACATAAGATCTGTGATATCCCGGAAACATTCCACCTTCATCTATGATAATGCTGGTAGAAATACCGATAATTGGTCTGTTCACTGTTTTATCTCCTTTCAACGTATGATGTGAGATTCAAAGGTATCCTTACAGGAATTTTGTCAGGATAGACCCTTGATTTCTACATCTTTGGATATGTTTAAGACTATACATATCCTTTCGTGTTCACAAACAATTGAATGTAGTGTATCAGAATAAAAACAGATTGACAAAAATATGACAGTTTCATGCGGTGAAACTTTTATGCTAAAAGTATCATGAAAATTGACATAATGGCTTGTGGAGACTATTATTAAGCTTACAATCAACGTAATTGCAAAAATTGCGTTGATTGTTCAATTTTGATGAAACAAAATAAGAGCGTGCTATGAAAGGCGCATAAAGAAATGCAGGAAATACTTAATGAAATAGGCGAAAAGATCAGATTGTATCGAAAGAAACAAAGGCTGACTCTTGATGATTTGGCTAAAATCATTTGCAAAAGCAAGGCCACTGTTTCCAAGTACGAAAAAGGTGAGATATCCATCGATATCTCCACACTGTATGACATAGCTTCGGCACTTGAGGTAAACATTGAACAGTTGCTTTATGAAAAGCCGGTACATAATAATGAATATAGTGGAAGCAAGATTCCACACTTTTTCAGAGACCTCACACATTTTTACGGTTACTGGTATGACGGACGTTCCAATTCTGTTCTCCGAATGCGTTTTGATGTAAGTCATTCGGATGTGGAAAATCAGCAGAAACTTATGGGATATCTGAATTTCTCGGATTATGAACATTATCCTATATGTGAGAATACATATTACGGAACCATCGAGCATTTTGATGCCCTGAGCAATGTCCAGCTGATAAATAAGCATTTCCCGTTAGAAAAAGTCAGTATTCAGATACTGGCAACGTCTTTGGATTTTACTTATAAATGGGGACTCTGGCAGGGGCTTTCAACGAGACCTCTTATGCCTATGGCCACAAAGATGATCATCTGCCGGGAAAGGATGAAAGAGGACGAGGAACTCATAAATATGCTGAAGATATCAAAGGAAGATATACGGCTTTTGAAACATTATAACATGTTGACGGTATTGTGACGTGAGTGACAAATACTTTGTCACTCACGTCATTTTACAGGTATATGAATTCTGTTTTCAGATGACTGGTTCCCGCCGTGATATCGTAAACACACATCGGTATCGTGGTTTTCGGATATATCAGGCTGGTGTTAGGTTCAGGAACCAGCAGATCCTCTCTTCCGTTTCCTTCCAAAGAATGAACGGTGCAGAACAGATCATCATATGATGGGATGACAACTGAAGGGGCAGATGTCTCCTGACTTTCAACATTTTTCATAGTTTTGTCATCTATAAAATGATGGGGCAGGGATTCCTCTTTGAAGCAGGACTTATCGGGAATCGCAAATCCGCAGTCGCAGGCTTTTATCAAAACTCCATCGTAAAGTGTTTTATCAACATCTACTATATGTTCTCTTGTATGCCCGGTTTCTGTCGGTATCAGCACCGTGGTTACGTTAATTCCTCTCACGGGACTCCATCGCATCTCGATATGTTCTTTATCTATGACGTAGTCCGGTTCAGTCATATTTTTTGTGTAAACAAAACCGTCTATAACAAATGCCAGAGTGGAGTCCGGAGCATTTTCCTGAAGGTTCATGTTTGATCGGGCAATGCTGAAGCCGAATCTGCTGCTGTAGGCGAATTTAGAATACTTCTCCACGTTATGACTGTGTCCTTCGTGGTTGGTCTTTCCGGGAACCAGTGCCACCACATGATTGCAGACCCCATCCTTATATCCCCGCTGCAGGAGCAAGGGAACATGAGGGAGGAATAATGAATCAGCGATGTCTTTAGAATCGGATAAATCCCCGGGGGTCTTTGTGACATTCCAGAGCTCGTCTTCATCCTTTAGCGAAAGATAGAAAAATGCCTGAAGTCCCCAATATGGTGATCCCGGAGCATTATAACTCTCCGACATCTGAAGATTCGGGTAGCCGTAGCCTATGGAGAGGATTCCGGCATTATCAAATACCGGACGGTTCAGCCACCAGTGAAGGTTTTTGGAAATCAGCGAAAGCATCTCTTCCTTCGGGATTGGTTCTACATTGGTCTGCAAACATGTGGCCCAAAAGGCGCTTTGTGCGAAACGGTAGGTCATGGAACGCCCATAGGGGAAGCAGGCACCGTTGTCATCAAAGAAGTAACGGTAGTCTTTTCCGAACTTCATGGCACGGTCATAGAAACGCTGGCATCTTTCAGGATCTTCATCCTTCATGAAATCACGGTAGATGAGACCGAAGCTCAGCATCACAAATGGATTGTAGTAGTCTTTGTCTCCGCCGTTTCCGTCATTGTACCAGCCGCCGCCTGCGTAATAGTCTTCGATCATACGCAGTCCTGACTCCATATTTTCCTGACTGTATGTCAGGCCACTGACCTTTAGTGCAAGGTTTGTGATGATCTGGAAGAACTGCCAGTTGCAGGCGCAAAGGTTGTGACGATTGCATTCGTTAAGCCATTCTGTGAGATTGAGTTTGACATTCTCCGGCAGAGGGTCAAAGAAAAATTCAGGGGCGTAAAGCATAGCGAAGCCTATAGCCGGCATCTCGCAGAACTTCTGGTCGAAGTCATGACAAATCCCCCAGTATTCAGGTGACTCTGGTTCAGTTCCGGAAGTTATGCCTTTCTGATAAATAAAAATCAGTTGAGCTATCTGAGTAAGACCGGAACCGGGCACGTCATGACATGAGTAAGAATTAGTTGTTTTATCAAGTTCTGAACAATCAAACCCGAGAGAAGATTCATCTGATTTATTATGACTTATCAGATGAATCAGTCTTTTTACTTCTTGCTTCTCTTCTTCTCTGAGGCCGGCAACCAGTGGTACAAGTCCCCAAAGCGGTCTTGCGAATGCCTCCATTTCCTGAGAAGAAAGCTCGTAGTGAGTTCGTGTATCACCGATACGGAGTCTTGCACATTTCTCGGAATAAAATGGGATGAGTGGTTCAAGCATCTTTAAAAGGATGTTCTGAGCTTCTCGCTTATTCATAAAACTGTTTTGTTTGATGTTTTGGAATAGGTTCATGATATAATCCACCTGTTTTAAGACTTTTTCAATTATTCTTATATCCGAAATTAGGAATCTTCTCCCATCTTCCCTTCAGGAAATGAGCAGCCATTTTAGGTCGGCGCTCTCTCGTGAAGACGCCCTTTCTGTTTCCATCAGCCCTGTACACTCCCTGGATAGTGCCGAAATCCGCAAAAGCCCAGCATTGCTCTCCCATGAAGAAATCACGCTTGTCGAACTCTGCATCTATACGGCGATAGTACTCTGCCTGAAATTCCTCTGTCCACATCTCAGCGACTGTCCCGTGAAGGCCCGGTAAAGTATCACAACCGTACTCAGTCACCATAACAGGCTTTTGCTGTTCTTCCCAGAAATCAAGTTCCTTGTTCCAGGCGTAAATTGCGCTGTCAAGATCTCCCGACAGGTTGTACCATCCATAATAGCGGTTGATGCACACTACATCCATGGTTCTTGTGACGATGTCGCGGGTGTAGTCATTTTGACAGCAGACGAAGGTCACCGGACGATTCTGAGGATCCAGTTCATGGGTGTACTCATAAAGCTCATGCCAGTAGTCGTAGGCAGATTCCGGGAAGTTTTCGGTGTCAGGTTCGTTGCCCATGGACCACATGATAACTGAAGGGTGATTCTTGTCCCTTTCCACAAGATCTCTCAGTATCGACTTGTGATAATCCTTTATTGGGAAGGTGTAGGGATCCACAACTCCGCCTCCGGCGATACCAACAGCCGGTGTTTCATCAATGATTACGATACCCTCTCTGTCACAAAGCCTGTACATCTCTTCTGCATAAGGATAGTGACTTGTACGGAAACTGTTGGCGCCGATCCAGTGAAGAAGGCTAATGTCTTTGACATTAAGTCCCTCATTGATGCCGCGACCTGAAATATAGAAGTCTTCATGCTTTCCAAACCCCTTGAAGTAGAAAGGCTTTCCGTTTATAAGGAATTTTGTGCCGGACACTTCCACGGTTCTGATACCGAATTCTTCAGTATATTCATCATCCCCGAAAGTCACTTTGAGTCTGTAGAGATAAGGATCTTCCGGCCATGGATTCCAGAGACGGGCGTTTTCGATGCGAAGAGTTCCTTCGGCACCTGTACCGCCGGTGACAACACTGCCCCCCCGATCGAGAACTTCAACCTTGATATTTGAATCGTGACAGTTTGCCTTTTCTTTTGAAGAAATCTCTACACTATAATGAACCACGCCATCTTTCCCGTCGAGTTCCGGGACGATGGTTACATCCTTTATATACTCCATTGGAGTTGTATATACAGACACATGACGATTGATTCCGGCGTAGTTAAAGAAGTCAAAATTAGGCAGATTTACGATGCCGCGATGCTCCTTTGCCATCTGTACGGCAGGAACCTGAGCATTGTCGGAACCAAAGAAGGCAGTGCCGTCTTCATTGCCCATGGGGAGGGTGTGATGGTCTACACGGTTGTTGCAGGATACAGTGATGCGGATTTCTTCACCGGGAGTGATAAGGCCGGTAATGTCTTTTTCAAAAGGAAGAAAACCTCCACGGTGAGACATTATCACGGTTCCGTTAAGCCAGACAGTGCTGTCATGGGCAACTGCATCAAAGCGAAGGAAGATACGCTGTCCCTTGAAGAAGCCGGGAACAGTAAAGGTTTTCTCATAGTAGGCTTCTCCTGTATGATTTCTGTATTTCTGATCCTCACGCTGGTCGTTGTAGGATGCGGGAACGTAAAGCTCCTCTGCATCATCCGGAAAGCCTGTCTCCCAATGCTCCGAACTGGCAGAACCATCGTCAATTTTGAATTTCCAAAGGCCGTCAAGCTTCATGACGGCACGGGATTTATTTTCTATAGGATATAACATAATTGCTCCATTCCTCTAAAAATCATCACTTCACCAGTATATATTCCATTCGGGATTGCTGAGTCTGGTCAATGCTTCCATATAGTAGTAGTCACCCCAGATGATGCACTCGTCCACACCCTCTTCCGTGCAGGTATTGTACGGAGTTTTTTTGCTGTAGGTTCCGTGAAGTATCTGACCGTTTGACTGTTCACTGTCAGTCACACGATATCCGTCATACAGTGCCTTCATAAACTTCCTTGCTATGGAGCTGTAGTATGCGGCATCCTTTTCATTCATATACTTTGACATCTCAAGCATACCGCAGGCTGCGATGGCAGCGGAACTTGAGTCACGTGGTTCTGTAATTTCATCGCCATCTCCAAAGGTCAGATCCCAAAAAGGAATGATATCCTTTGGAAGATGATTAAGGAAATAGGTAGCTATTCGCTTGAAATATTCGATGTACTCTTCTCTCCCGGTGTACTTATAGGCTACTGCGGTACCGTAAATTCCCCATGCCTGACCTCTTGCCCAGGCAGATCCGTCTTTATAGCCCTGACAGGTGGAGCCATGGGAGAACCCGCCGGTTTCGGGATCGAGGAAAACCGTGTGCCATGTGGAGTCATCCTCACGAAGGATGTACTTCATGGTGGTATGGATGTGCTTTTCGGCTATATCCCGGTATTTAGAATCTTCGGTGGTTTCTGAAGCCCAATACAGCAGCGGCAGATTCAAAAGACAGTCGATGATGAAACGATAATTCTTAGGATCATCCATGGAGCCCCATGCCTGAAGAAATTCACCTACGGGATGAAATCTTTTTACAAGCTGCTCTGCTGCAAGAATGGCAGCTTCCTTTGCCTTTTCGGAACCTGTAAGCTTGTATGCCGCAACGCAGGATGGACTGAAAAGAAATCCCATGTCGTGGTTGTCGACATCATATTTTTGTGAAATACGGTTATGGAAAGAATCAACCTGTGTGAGACCGGCATGTCTGAAAGCAGTCTTGTCTTTCAGCTCAGCTGCATTTTCATAAGAAAGCCATATCTCTCCTGTCCAAAAACCCGTGGTCCAGTTTTTGTTTTCTCCCGGTTTGTAGAATCCATCAAAGCTTGCGGGACCCGGAAAATGATCTGTGAAATCAGTAAGGTTCTTTTCAACCTGTTTTACAGAAAAGTCTAAGGCCTGTTTTACTTCTGTTTCTGTTATTTCTTTATATTGAGCGATATCCGCTTCTGTGATCCATCTGGACATATATAAGGAATCCTTTCTTTGTTGTGATTTGAGTGTCAAATACTTTTGACACTCATCGATGATGCGCACTGATAGATGATTGCTTTATCTTAAAAAATTCGAAAGAAACCGAAGTATATCTATACCCTTAAGCAGGTAATGTCTCAGGTATACCTTCGGTTTCTTTTTGATAGAGGAGAATCTATGAGAAAGCATCAGAGAATGATGCTGTTCTTTTCGTTATTATCCCTTTACGCCTGAGCTTGCGATACCTGCTACGAAATACTTCTGAAGTGACAGGAATACGATAAGTACAGGGATAAGGCTGATGCAGGATGCTGCCATGATTAAGCCGTATTCTGCTGAATACTGTGATATGAACATCTTGAGACCGATCTGGAGAGTTTTCTTGTTCTCTGATGTGAGGTAGATCAATGGTCCAAGGAAGTCATTCCAGGTATTTACGAAAGTGAAAATCGTAAGGGTCGAAAGTGCCGGTTTTGAAAGTGGAAGCATGATGCTTGTATAAATCTGATACTCGCTCATGCCGTCGATTCTTGCAGCTTCGCAGAGGGAATCGGGTATACCCTCATAGAACTGGCGCATCATGAAAACACCGAAGGCGGTGAAGGCCTGAAGGATGATGATGGACAGATGTGTGTCTGCAAGTCCAAGCTTTCTCATGAAGAGGAACTGTGGAACCATGTAGGACTGCCATGGGATGGCGATGGTCGCAACGTATGCAAGGAACAGGAAGTCTCTGCCTTTAAATCTGAGCTTCGCAAATGCATATGCCGCAAAGCTTGATGTTAGAAGCTGGAAGAATGTAACTATAAAGGTGAGCTTGACTGTGTTTTTTGTAAATATAAGGAGCGGTATCTTGGTCCAGATATCGAGGTAGTTTCTCCACTGAGGTGTGTAGCCCACCCACTGATAAGGGATAACGAAGATATCCTTGTTGAACTTGAGTGATGCGGTGATCATCCAGATGAACGGTATGAGCATGATACTTGCAAAAACTATAAGGATGAAATATACTAGAGCCTTTCCGATGGCCTGATTCGTTGATTTGCTTTTCATTGTTGGTTTCCTTCTGTTCTATTTGCTTCGGCAGCCTGTTGCACACGAACGTATGCGTTAGCTCTGATCAGTTAGTGGCAAATACTTTGACACTAACATGATTTGAACTGTCATCCGGTATAGTGCTTTGTTTACCGGATGGAGTCATTTGCTTCGGCAGAATGTATAAAAGTGGTAATGTTTCAGGTATTTACAAGTACTGTCAGTCGTTTGCATAATTCTTCTCGCCGCTGAACTGTATGATGGTTATAGTCAGGACGATGGCGAAAAGTACCAGTGAACCAGCACTTGCGATTCCCAGATTCCAGTTACGGAAAGCTTCTTCGTAGATGTAGTAAACGAGAACTATGGCTGACTTATTGATGACACCGTTGCTTCCACCTGCCAGCATGTAGACAATGTCATAAACCTTGAAGCAGTTTATGGTGAGCATGATGATAACGAAGAAAGTGGTTGGTTTAAGCTGAGGTACTGTCACAAATCTAAACTTCTGCCATACATTGGCGCCGTCAAGGCCTGCCGCTTCGTAAAGCTCGGTGTTGATATTCTGAAGACCTGCGAGATAGATGACCATGTAGTAACCCATGTTTTTCCATATTGAAAACATGATGATGGTCATGAGTACTGTTTTCGGAGATGCTGCCCACTTGAGAGCCGGAATATGGAAAATGTTTATGAGGAGCTGATTGATAACTCCGCCCTTTGCAGGGGTGAAGAGCATATTCCATACTGCTGCAACTGCTACGAGTGATGCTACATAAGGGAAGAATGTGACTGTTCTGAAGAAGTTTCTTCCTTTTATCTTCTGATTGAGAAGGATAGCAAGTCCCAAAGCTATGATAAGTGTAAGTGGAACAGTGAAGACACTGTATACTACAGTATTCTTAAGAGATGCCAGAAAACGTTCATCACCGAAGATGGTTACGAAGTTCTGTATGCCTACAAATTTCCATGGATTGCTACCATCCCATTGCATAAATGCCATGATCATGGCAAGAATGATAGGCCCCAGTGTAAAGATGGCGAAACCTAAAAAGTTCGGTGCGATGAAGGAATAAGCTACAAGAGCCTGTCGTATTTTCCTGCGCTTTGCTTCCTGTGCGCCTGTTGCTTCAATAGCTGTTGCGTGTGCTGTCATTATGTGCCTCCGTATTAAGGTATTTTGATACTGCATTCTGATAAAAGAATCATGGTTAATGTTTACGTTAGACATAAGCATTGAGCGAAGCTCCTTTAAAAGAATCCGGTTTCAAATAATGGTGTGGTTATGGGATTTAGTGATTTTCAAAAGAATATGAAAAAAGAAAATTTTAGATAGTTAGAGCTGTCACACTGTCGTGCGACAGCTCTTTATACCATTATGATATTCGTCTTTTCAGGTTAGAGACGAAAGATTCGAGTGAAAGGATTAGTCTATCTGCAAGTCAAAGATTAGCCTGTATCGTTTCTGATTAGGAGGATCAGCCGATAACTGCCTGAACACCCTCATTCATAGCCTGAACAGCCTCGTCGATAGTCGAAGACTCTGTCATGATGAGGTCGTGCTGCTCGTTGAGAACTGTCTCAATCTCTGATGACTTCTCATTTGCAGGCATCTCGAGGAAAGTATGTGATGTTACGAGAGCTTCCTTTGAATTCTCATCCTGTGGGAATCCGTCCATAGAAGCGATTGCGTTAACGATGTTGTCGTTTGTCATAGCAGGAATGTTTCCTGTTTCAGCAAGTACCTGTGCGCCCTGCTCTCCTGTTACGAACTGGATGAAATCCCATGCCTCATCCTTGTGAGGAGCTGATGTAGGAAGTGCAAGAGCTGTGATGGTTGCAAGTGTTGAACCAGGCTCCACACCCTCAGCGTGAGGATACTTAACCATGCCCCAGTTAGCGCAGTCTGTGTACTCGCCTGAAGCAACCTTGTTGATAAGAGTTGAGATGAACCATGAACCCATGTTCATCATAGCAACATTACCCTGAGCAAATGCATCGCTGTAGTGAAGACCCTGGGTCTTGAGTGTTGCATAGTCCATGCATACACCGTCCTGCTGCTGCTTGAGAACCATCTCGTAGTATGGCTTTGTGAAATCGTAGTTGCCGCCAACGATAGTGTTCTTTCCGTCGAGGATACCATCAAGCTGGATGGTTGAACGCCATGTATGATAGTGAGCACCGTAAACCTCAGAACCAGGTGTTGTATCAGTTACCTTACGAGCAAGCTCATCGTACTGATCCCATGTCATATCGTTTGTCGGATAGTCAACTCCGGCCTTGTCAAATACGTCCTTGTTGTAGTAAAGAACCCAGATGTCTGAACGGAAAGGAAGCTCATAGAGCGCATCATTGATCTTTACCTGATCTGTGATTCCGCCATACTGTGAAAGGTCAATGCCGGCTTCCTTTATCTTGTCATCCAGCGGCTCAAGAACACCCTTGTTTACAAGTGTCATGTAACCCGGAACATCCTTGATGGTAACTACGTCGAAGTCTGAACCTGAACCTGAAAGCTGTGTTCCGAGAACTGTTGAGTAGTCGGTTGAACCAAGGTCTACCATCTCGATGTCAACGTTTGGATGCTCTGCCTTGTAAGCATCGATAAGTGGCTGATAATATGTGATGGATGAT
Source organism: Oribacterium sp. WCC10 (assembly GCF_900113415.1). Lineage (GTDB taxonomy): Bacteria > Bacillota > Clostridia > Lachnospirales > Lachnospiraceae > Oribacterium. The sequence continues at coordinate 44,858 of NZ_FOPH01000011.1, forward strand.
GCATCCCAAAGAGCCCACTTAAGAGTAACGGCATCACCTGTACTCTCCTTTGCGGCCTCTGTGGCAGCGCTCTCCTTGGCTGCTTCTGTAGTGGCTGTTTCCTTTGCTGCGGCAGTTGTGGTTGCAGGAGCAGTGCTGCTTCCGCCACAAGCTGCAAGTGATGTTGCTGCAAGAGATGCAACAAGTACTGAACTTACGATCTTCTTCATTTTGATCCTCCCTTGAAAATTGAGTCAGCTTCTTTTATATGTTGGTTTTTGCTGACGTTTTTTTATCGCACGTTCTCGCTTCTGTCACGTGCATGTAGACATGCTGTAACAATGAATCAATAGTTGTTTCCTCGAGTCTTCTGTAAATAAATACTCATATTTACCGGAACAGGTATGAATGCTTTGTTACATTTGCCTTAAGTGTGATTTTATTGTAGAATTCAAATGCCCTTTTCGGAATATAAATTTTTCAAAGTAATTATGTCTTTTTTTAGATGTTTTTTAAAAGATGCACTTTCATTAGATTAAGATGCAAATATTTTATATCCGGAAAAAATATACCCTATTCTGTGTAATATATGATGATGCAAGGGTCAAAAGTACCAAATCACGTGCATGCACACTGATTCGAGACTTTATGACCCGCAAGAACACGAATAACGTAGTCGTTTTGCATAGCAAAAGGACCCAAGTTTGAGTGTTCAGATGGGTATATTTCGGGCAGACGACGGGGTGAAAATGAAAAAATCATCAAATCAAAAGGGCATAAAATTAATAAAGAAAAAACTGAGTTCTATAAGATTTCAGATTGTAATGTATTCCATGGGATTTGCTATCCTGGTATCTGCTCTTCTTGTCAGTATCTGCTACTTCTATATTAGAGCCAATTTAAGGAGAAATGTTCGTGAGACATCTGAGAGCAGTCTTCAGCTTTTAGGTTCAGAGATAGACAAGTCTCTTGATAATGCTGAGAATTTTGCCTTGTGGACCACCATAGACAGTACCATAAACACCTACCTTTATAGAATGACTCAGGAGGCAAAGGAAGCAGATACTCTTGATGCCGAGAAGCTTAAAGAGAGAAATGCTGTCGATCGGAGACTGGCATTATCCACATGGGAACATTTCAATAACGAGTACAATGCCATGGGACGAACGAGACACATTCAGAGAGTCATCGTGAGTACAGTGGATGGACAGCATTATCTTCAATCCATCCAAAATGCTGCCATAACTTCATCCCAGGGCCTCATAGGAAGGATAATGTCTACAAATTACTTCTATCATCTTCTTGAGGCAGAGGATTTTGAGTTTTACGGACTGAAGAATAGTCCTGCAAATCCGTTTTTAACAGAGCCGGTGATTCCTATGGTGAGACCGATCCAGTCATCATCCTCTTCAGAAGAAATTGGATTTGTGTATATGGAGGTATCACCAACAATTATCACATCAGTATTCAGCAACTATATTCTGGAATCGGATGAGCGGGTTTTTATCTCTATCGGACGGGGGCACAAATATGAGTTCAAGGACGGGGCTCTCAGCGAGTGTTCAACATTACCTGACGATATGGTGAGCTATCAGTTTAAGAACAAGGCATTTACACTGTATATTCTGCCATCCCGAAGAGCCATGGATATAAAGATGAACTACTATCTCGCCATCATCGGACTGATAGGTTTTTCCATAATATTCATCGGACTTCTGTTGTGGCTTAGACTTGATCATGTCATTTCAGACCCCATCACAAAGCTCCTATATAAGCTTGAAAAGATAGGTGGCGGTGATTTTTCAAGAGATGAGTCTATCGAGTGGGATACTGAACTTGGGGCCATCGGAGCAGGTATAAATGCATTATCCCAGAATGTAGAGAATCTGATGGAAAAGAAAGTGCAGGATGAAAAGAAAAAGCAGGAGCTGGAGTATCAGATACTTCAATCCCAGATCAATCCCCATTTTCTGTATAACACTTTGAATACCATAAAGTGGATGGCTACGATTCAGGGATCGGATGGAATCGCTGATATGTCCACTGCCCTCTCCCGGCTTCTTCGAAATATCTCGAAGAGCAAGGAAAATGTCATCCCGCTTTCGAAGGAACTTGATCTTGTGAAGGACTATTTCACAATCATGAAGTACAGATACGGTGGCACTATAGAGTTTGATATAGACATTAAGGATCCGGTACTGCTCAGGGCAGGCGTGAACAGATTTTCGCTTCAACCCATCATCGAGAATGCCATCTTCCACGGTATCGAACCTAAGGGCGGCGCAGGAAAGATAGTTGTGTCGGTATTTCTCAAGGAGCAGGGAGATGGAACCGGAATTGAGACTCAGGAAAGAAAACTCATGATCATCGAAGTCAGGGATGACGGCATCGGGATGACACAGGAACAGATAGAAAAAACTCTTTCGGGTGAGCTTGAGGGGGCAGATGATTTCTTCCGTCATATTGGTGTGGCCAATGTTTCTCAGAGGATAAAATACACCTTCGGGGAGGAGTACGGACTGTCCATTGAATCGGAAGTTTCAAAATACACTGTCATGAGGTTTACTTTACCTTACATTGAGGCAGAATGAGATTTCCTTATTGTGATTATAAATTTCATTTGCGGGTGATTATTCTTAAGTGTTGTAGAATAGTCAGGTATAAATACATTTTTTATGATGTGAGTTTCAAGAGTATTTGCCACTCACAGATAAGCGCATCACGCACATAATCGTGCGAAATGTGATTTTATCGTATCAAGAGTAGTAAAGGTATATCCGTGACTTTTGATGGGATACAATATGGTTTAAGGATGTGGATTTATGTATAGAGTTTTGATCGTGGATGATGAACCACTGGTTCAGGTGGGACTTAAGTCCATGTTACAGGGTATGGAAAATGTTGAAGTCATGGGCTCTGCGTCCAACGGACGGGATGCCTATGAAATGATAGAAAGCGGACGCCCGGATATAGTCATCGCAGACATCAAGATGCCTGTGATGACAGGACTTGAGCTTCTGGAGGAGTCCCACAGGCATTTTGGACCGGTGCCTGCATTTATTATGCTAACGGCCTACGAAGAATTTGATATGGTGCGTAAGGCTTTGTCATTTCAGGCTGTGGACTATCTTGTGAAGGTGGAACTTGATAAGCAGCAGCTTTCTGAAGCTATAAAGAAAGCCGTAGTACGTATCGGTCAGGTGAAGAAGCCTGGAGTTAAAGGTTCAGAACAATCGGGACAGAGTGCGGACACGGTACAGCTTGAAGAGCTGAGACAGCGTTTCATGCTGAAGCTTCTTCATGGGGAGTTCACTGATGAAGGAGCGTTAAAACATGAGGCAAAAAATGTCAGGATGGATTTTAAATTCAACAGATATATCGCGGCCTATGCGGAGATTGTGCCGGAATCAGATGACAATAAGCTTTCAAATGTGAATGAAGGATATTCAGCTACAGGATTTCAGGTGAATGAGGATAAAGCCTGTGATGTTAATAGGAACAAGGAAAAATCAGAAAGTCAGAATGAATCCGAAACAAACAGGATCATAACGCTCTACCGGTCATGCCTTTCAATGACGAGAGAAATCGTGGAGAGATATGCGCCGTGCTATCTTGTTTCCAACGATACGGAACATTTCACTATACTCTTCTTCTTTACGGAGAATACCCCGGTTGCAGAAAGTATGAATCATATTCAGGAAGCCGTGGAAAATGCTCACACAATGATAAACAATTACTTTAATGTTTCCATCCGCTTTGGTATAGGAACTGCGGTCTCCTCTCCTATGGATATACATACAACGTTTGAAGAGGCAAGAGACGCTGAAAAAGAGACAGATAAGGACGCTGCTATCAGACTTTTCAGCCATATAGTCGGAGCAAATCGCCGTTCCGGAAAGGATAAGCTTATCGCGGCCATTCAGGACTATATAGATGAGAACCTGAAGGGAAAACTTCAGCTTAATGAAATCGCCGATGCCTTCGGACTTTCACCGGCATACCTGTCAGTTTTGTTCAAGAAGAACACGGATATCGGATTTTCCGAGTATGTCTATACCAGAAAGATCGAACATGCAAAGAAGATGCTTCTCTCTGATGATATGAAGGTTTATGAGGTAGCCGATGCTCTTGGTTTTGAGTCTGCGTACTACTTCTCTAAGGTATTTAAGAAGGTAACGGGAGTTTCACCGAGGGAATTTATTCAGGCTAAGACTGAAGGATGATATTAACCGGAAAAATCAAAAGAGTGAACAATATAATACCCCTCAGCCTGAGCTGAGGGGGTGTAACACATCAGTGTACAATGTTTAATTCAAAATAACTTCCCGGAATTTTCACTACTATCCTGTAATCCTCAATTAAAGAAATTGTGATTAAAGAGCTCACCGAACGGATTGAATGGTGAACGTGGGGTCAGGGTTTCTGTGATGATTCTTCGGATGGATTTCATTCTTGTTTCGTCATCCTTGATGGCATCCACGTACTTTAACAGCTTGAACTGACCTTCCATATCGATTCCCATGGTTTCGTTGAAACGTTTTGAAATCTTACTGATTGAATCGTAGGTCTGCCTCAGACTGCTTCTGTTTTCGATGGCTGTATTGATGGTCTTTATGAACTCTCTCTTCGTAGTCATATCAGACAGCTCGTAGATAGCTTCACGATTATCAAAAACTTTGTGTGCGATATCTCTTTCTTTTGCAGTCCATCCATATTCCTCTGATAACAAATATACGGTTTCGCTTTCTCCGTAATAATACAGTTCCTTATCACGGATAATAGCTAAAAGACCGGTATGTGCTTCTGTGAAATAGTTTTTTATCAGAGTCGGATCATTAAAAGGAAGCCTCACGATGCATAATCCGTTTTCGATACGCTTTGACTTTACGGCCATTGTTTCAAACTCATTCCATCCGTTTTCGTCATAACGATACAGAGCGGCTTCTTTTGCCATGTCTCTGATGGCTTTCTCGATGACTTCCATGCTGAGAGATCTCTTCTGCCCAACCCTGATCATTTCGCGGGCATGGCCTACTGCCTGAGCTTCCAACAGTTCTTCTCGTGCATTTAGCGGATTCATAAGAAGAGATGCCGTCTGAGAGATGACACTCTTATCTTCTGTCTGCACTAAAGGAAGAGTATATGACGGTTCAGGACCTTCAACTCCCACTCCTATATTGATGACACTTCGATAGATTGATAAATATGAGCCGATGGAATTGTTTTGCCAGGTAATCGGATCACCGGTCTTTTCCGGTTCAATCTCAAAGAAATGCACATTGGCATAATTTGTATAGGCAGCCTTCAGCATATCGTATGCAATCTGGTTATACAGGCTGTTTTTAGCAATGAAAATATTAACCTTTTTTCCGACTTGTATGTTCTTTATGAAATCAGTTCGGAGCTTCTTGGTAGTACTGTTTCTGATTTCATTAGCAAGATCATCCATATCAATCTCGATGGAAGGTCTTGCTTTAATGTATGCGTACAGATCAAGGCCGGTCTGTGGTACTACAAAAAACTTTGCCCCTTTGTTTCTTGACTTTTGCAGATCGGATGATAATACCTCCATCATCTTTTCGATTTCAGTTTTATTATCCTGAGATGTATATTCACAAGATAAGAAATCCGTTACTTCATTATCGCCATCTTTTCTTGTTGTGACGGACATGATCAATGTCTTTGTCGGGCCATCGTCTCTTGTGGTTATAGTTGAATGAGAGTCAAAGGAACATAAGAGCCGTCGCTCCAATGAACAAAGTTCCATTGAGTTTTCCTGATTGGATGCAGTTACGTTCCTGCTGGCGCTATCATCCTTGATTGTTTCATCGCTTTTTTTGTCAAAAATATTTAACATGGTATCCTTTTTGTGTGTGATGAGTTTTACCGGAATGGTAAAAAAGTTATGCTGCAATTTCAAACTGTTATTCTTAAGTGTGCAGTATTGCACTAATTTAATTATAAATTCTTTTAAAAATTTTTCAACAATGACAAAATGAAAAGAAGATGAAGAAAAAACAGAAATTAAAATATGAAAAAATGCACAAAAATTTACTGCATAAATATAAATAATTAATACCGCAGGTTATGAAATGCTATAAATGCCATAACCTGCGGTATAACACTCAATCTTGAATCCTTTTGCTATGCCAAACGACTACGTTATTAGTTTTCAAGTGGGTCATAAAGTCTCAAATCAACGTGCAGGCACGAGATCAGGTACTTTTGACCCCTTACATCATCATTCTGTGACTTTCAGATCAACCAGTGCGCAGCTTTGAATGGAAATGTCTCAAAATCAAATGAAACTCAAAGTTACATCTTTTTGAGACGCAGTCATCCGGATTCTGTAGCATGAATGCTTCCATGTTTCTCCGAGACGTGGATCTGCTATGGGAAGCTCTTCTATCGTTATATCAGAGAAACCGCAGGCTTTGATCTTTCCGATAGTTCCAATCCTGATAATGTGTTTATCTTCTTTTATATTATGAAGGCTGTTGGCATTATCCTGATGACAGGAACCTGTTTTATCAGGTAAAAAACCGGCATTTTCAGATAATGATGTATCACGACAGGAATCTTCTGTCTCCGGCTTTTCGTAGCATATTATATTCTCCACTAATGTCAGGTTTCCATCATAATGATCTTCAACCGATACTGCACCCGATTCAGATAATGTATCAAAAGAAGCATTATCGATATCCGATGAGCCTTTATGGAAACTTATGATGCGGTTAAATACTCCATCAAGTCCGGGGTAGGCATTTTGAAGGTCCATGGAAAACATCGAGAGCGACGTGTCCATACTGCAGGAGACATTGGTTGCCCGATACTCCTCGCCGTCGTGCTCCATCAGGAGATTTCCTTCCGAATCATAGAAACATGGCAGATTATGATATTGTGACTGCATGGTCCAGATGTCGTACCTGTCTTTGGAAAATGTCTTTTTCGTGTAACTTCCGACGCCGAGATCGATGATGAATGGGCGATTGTCTTTATAGATTATAAAACTGCCTGCATCGTTATGGTTGTGGGAGTCAGCATTGTCTCCGGCCTTTGCGGCAAGAACATAGTGAGAGTCACGGGTCACCATGAGACCGGTGCCCGGAAACCAGGCATCAGCCTTGGGGGAATGATCAGCACTGTGCTTCATCATTTTTTCATGACACCGGGCGTTCAAAACATGGTACCAGAGGTTCTCTTCATTTACAGAAAGCCGTTCTTCCCAGGTTTCACTTCTGTAGTCCTTTGCGGCGAAATCCATCATGGAAGGATCGGAAACAAGGGATCCGAATAGATATTCTCTGGCTCCTCTTCTTCCGGCATGAGGTGAACAGTCGGCAAAATTGATGTAGTAGTCGTCACCTACATGAACTTTCATGATATATGTGGCAATGTTATGAATCTTTACTGCATCCGAAGAAAACTCATCCCTGAAACATTGAATCTTAGTTGAAGATGTTTTCTCACTTGTCTGTTCTTCTGAATCATTAAATCTGTCGCAGCTGATTTCTTTCTCAAAATGATGTTTCGTTCCGGTATAACATCTCTGAAAGGCATCAGATATATCGTTCAGGATACTGAGACAACCGAAGAGGCAAAGCCCTGCGTGACTGTAATACTGGGCTCCTTCATCGCAACAACCGTCTTCTGCGTACTCAGACAGGAAATGATGAACTGACTTAACTGACGAATCATATATTTTTTCAAGTTCCTGGCGGGTCGGTAAAAGATGTTTTGATTTCCAGTCAGGCGGATCCACTCTTCCGTCTTTATCAGAAAGACATTCAGCTATCTCTTTTGATGACATGATGCTGTTACTGAAGGCTGATACCGTACCGGAATCAATGTTTAAATCATCACCGGTATGGTTATTCATAACCGTAATTTTGTTATCTTTAGAATCGGAATCATCACATACCGGTCTGGTAAATGCTGTCAGAAGTACATTCTGTGTGATCCATGGTGTCCAGTTGCACATAGGCTCCAGTCCGTTCCCCATCCACCAGAAGTGAAATTTCAGATATGGTGAAAGAACCCTCTCATAAAGAGCATTATCGATGGCAATGTTTATATAGGGGCTCTGACTGTTCAGCACCGGGCGAAGAAGTTTCTCCGAAACAGAAAGGATAGCTCCCGTTTCTCCGGCAAAAAGATCAACTACAGGACGAGATACATCGGGATATGTGTACTGTCTTGTATCCCTTATGTAGCTGTTGTGGGCAGGAAGACACCAGGTTGTTTCGCCCATGATAAGATATATTCCATCTATGATCTTTGAGAGAAAACGCCCTTTGTTTTCTATACATTCACCCATGACGAGATGAGTCAGCATCCTGCGTCTTTTGAAGAATTTTTCTTCAAATAATACACGATTTCCATCTTCTGAAAATCTGAGATAATCTGACATCTGTATCTCACTCCAGGGTTCAGCCAGTGCTTTTTCAGAAAGCTTCAGTCTCTCTTTTTTATAATCATCAGGGAGGTTTTCCCAAAATCTTCTGTCAGTTATATCCGGTAACAAAAAAGACCTGGTCTGGCCGAGTATACCATTTGACTCCGAACGCATTTGTTTTTGATTGTTCGCTATTGAATTAGTTTCTAAAGATGACATAAATTACTCCTGATAATTGCATGAGTCAAGGGACAAAAGCCTGTCCCACAGATCAAGCTGTACTATATCGACTTTTGACAAGAACAACCTCAAAGTCTGTACTCGGAACTTTCTGTACCAAATACTTTTATCTGTGTAAGAGCCGGGAACGGGCTTGGATCGTCAGCCTTTATAAGTTCACCGAGAGTCATCCAGCTTACATTATCCTGAGTGATACAGAACTTCTGAGGGCTTCCGTCCTCCCGCTTCTCGAGGGTCAATGTCTCCTTCGCTCCGTTTGAGAAACTGAGAGTGCCTTTCACCCACCAGTTATCATGAGGGAAGTCGCTCCGCTCATATATACAGACTTCGCGGATGTTTACAGGACGTCCGAAATCAAGACGGAACTCCGCGTCATCTCTGCAATTGATGCCCCAGGACTCGTAGGGCCACTCTCCGTGGGATCCGTGAGCAATGTTTCCGTTGATGGCATTTTGTGCAGCAAAGACTGATTCGCCTCTGGTTTCTACATTGGCACTTGCATGAGGGTATAAACCTATAACATCATGACGGTCAAAAGTGTTTTCAGACAGATTCCTGTAAACATTGATTTCGTAGTCCTCAGCCGGACGGATATTTATGACATGGCGATTGCCGACAAAAGCAAGGGGATTGAGATTCTCTTTCATCGCATAAAAAGGTATAGGATATAGTATAGTATCGGTTGTGATATAAACGATGGAAGGAGCCATGACTGCGTCTATCTGAACGACATAAAACCTCGCGGGAATAAGCTCTGATATCTCTATGATGTCGCCCTTTCGGTACTCTCCGTTAAAGGAAAGTGTCAGCTCAGTATCAGATGTTGCGGAAATCTTTGGGATATGATCCCAGTCATTATATATTGCGATTTTCATATGGGTTATCCTTTGTACGTATGATTCGTAAAAAAAGCCTGTCCTTTTATAGTTTAAAAGGACAGGCTTCGGATACCATGTAATTATTTTGGAAAATTTTGTGATTTATTTATCCTGCCGGTGCAGGTACTTATAAAGCTTACAAAAGACTTAAACTGACATCAGATGCCTGTTATCCTGCGAATACGATTCCGGTGAAAAGCTCTTCAATATCCATGCCGTTTGTTGTATGCGGCCAATCTGAAGCATCAACATAGATTCTTGCATATTTACCGTCTTCTGTCTCGGCATCAACCCATGATTCTTCATCGGTACGTACAGGCTTGAGAGTTGTTCCTTCAGGAAGCTCGGTCATGGTTCCGGTATCTGTGCCATCTGCTGTAAGATCATCCATAATGCTGAAGCTTGCTGCTTCGTTAAGCTTAAGTTCGGGCTCGTTATCGATCCACCAGTATTCTGTCAGAGCCTTCGGTGATCCGTCCGGCGCAAGGCAGTAATTTCGGGATATACTGTAGGTGCTGATGAGGCCTGATCTTGTATGCATTATAAAGTCATCCGGATCAACAGGATCGGTATTGTAGAATGCTATATCGTTGTATTCACCTATCTTCTTGACCTTCGGACCGTTCAGATCATACGCATAGGTTAACTGCCAGTCATTGTCAGATGTGCAACGAAGGTACAGATAAGAATTATGATTCTTCTCAAAGAGATAAGCATACATGTTGTATACTCCGCCTATGGTTTCCTTGTATTCGTTTTCATCCAGGGTGATGGTAAGATCATAGCTGTCACCATATTCGTCTGTCGGATCCGTAGGCTCGTAGTCAACCACCAGTGTTCTGCTGAGACCATCAGCCGTCACAACAGTTTGCGGATAAATGAAATCGATCTCTGAGGCATAGTTATCAGTTACGCGAAGGTATTTTTTGTTAAACATATCCTCGTAATCTGAATAAAGCAAAGTTACAAATTCAGGACCGTAGGCATAGGCAGTGAGATCATATGCTGAGAAGGAGATATCGATCCCGTCATGATACATGCTAAACTCGAGTTCCATTTCATCCTTGCCGTCATACATGTCACTTAGTGTGGTTTTGAGATCATCGACTATTAAGCCGTCCTTTATATCCGGATATTCCTCGAGAAGCTTTTTCTCCAATACATCTATAAATGCATCCTTATCTGTGACAATATCCGAAATTTTCAGCACCTTTCCTGTTTTGGAATCGATATTATAGCCTGAAAATACTGTATTGGGGTGAGGTCCGCCCATGAAGGTATAGCAGGAATTAGCGATACTGAAAACAACCTCATCCGAGCGGTTGATTCTGGAATTCATTTCAACCGAGTAGTAATAGCTGTAATCATCTGAAGCCCTGACGGCAAGATCCTGATCGTCCTTTGCAAACTCCTCACACTGTTTCATCAGTTCCTGATAGGATGCATAGGTATCGTCATTAAACTTTTGGATGGCGTCTGAGAGCTCTTCATACATTCCCTGATACTCCATGAAACGGCCATCTTCATAGAACCCGAGTCTGATAGCAGGATAATATCCTGTCGCCCAGAGTTTTGAATCACTTCCGGTTTTTTTGTCTGAGTAGATATCGGTGTAAGTCAGATCAGTTTTGAAACCTATGAAACCAACTGCTGATTCATCATCGTGTTCATTTCCGGAAGATTCTGTATTCTCTTTAGACTCATTGACCGGAGCTTCTGTCTCTGCCTTTTCTGTGGCAGCTTCTGTTTCCTTTGCAGCGGTTGTTTCATTTTCCGAATGGGATGGTATTGCGTTTGAGCCGCAGGCTGTGAGAAGCAGCGACATAGATACGGCACAGGCTGTGCCTTTTAAGATGTGTAACTTCATGATAGTCCCCTCCAAACTATTGTGTAAGTTTCGTCCCAAAGCATTATTAATAATGCCACCTTTATTACTATAACATTTGAAGGAATGTGGCAAAACGGAAAAAAGTTTAAGATTATATAAATTTACAGAATTATTTTCTTCAAGGATATAGCCCGCAGTTTCCTGCGGGCTATTGAAGAAGGGGTATATAATTTATGAAAGAGTGGATGTTAGGGCGCATCCGCTTTATCACCGCATTTTTATCTTTGAGATCAACGGGTCAATCTGCTCGAGAGCATTGTTCAGATCCTCGAAGACGAAACCTTTCTTTGTGATATTTACCATCATAGTATCGATCTCGTTTTCTACCTTGTCATAATAGACTGTGGAATCGCGAACATTGGAAGCCACAAGTGCAATGTTCTGGTTACAGTCATCAAATACCTGAAGCATCTCCTTGTTTCCGTTTGCGATGTCGTCAGAAACTGCATTGATGCTTTCGACTACCGCATCGGTTTCATTTACCTGGTTCTGAGACTCAGTAATGGCAGATCTTGTATTTACTATGGCATCTTTAAGTTTTAAGTTATTGGAATTCAGGTTGTTCATACTGCTGTCGATGGATCCGACGATTTCCTGAATGTTTTTTGAAAGCTTATTTACTTCGGTTGCAACTACGGCGAATCCCTTTCCTGCCTGTCCGGCACGGGCTGCCTCGATGGAAGCATTGATGGCAAGAAGGTTTGTCTGGCTTGCGATTCTATTGATTGCACCGACATTTTTTGAGATATCTGCAAAGCTCTTCTGGAACTCTTCAAATACCTGCTCCACCGCCGAGATGGTTTCATAAACGTCATCAGATTTCTGACGGACCATGTTCATACTGTCGTGAGACTCCGCTACAGTTCCAGCCATCTTAGTGATGATAGCTTCAAAGCGGTCCACGATCTCCTGAACTCTTGAGAACTGAGCCTGGAATGAACTTACTGAATCTGATATATCGTCTGACTTCTGTCGAACAACATCAAATGCATCCTGAATGCCTTTAAGTTCATCAGAGGTTGTGGTCTCTTCTGCCTGAAGCAGATTCTTCTGTCTGATAGCATACTCGCCGATGAATCTAAGTCCTTCAAGCTCACCTTCACGAGAAGAGGTGCTTGGAGCAATCATATCTGTATCCTGATTATTTTTTCCGAAAAACATATCCTGACCTCCTCATCATTCAAATACGGCAACTACCATGGTCTGGTTAACATGCTGATTGTCAACCTGCTCTCCGCCTCCGATGTTTCCGATGTGCGGTCCGATGGCGGCCATGTTCTGCAGCAATGTGGGATAATATCCATTGCCGGTAAAAAGAAGGTATCTGTAAATACAATTAACTGAAATCATGAGAGACGGGCTGCTGGTTTCCGACAGAATCTCAGCACAGGTCTCTTTGTTTATCGATGCAAAATCTTTAAGCTGAAGGATACGTACCGCATCGTTGACATTGAGCCTCTTAAAGAATGTAAGTGAGCCTCCTGACTTCAGCTCCTTCTGAGATGCAATGAAGACCTGATCGCCTACCATTCGTCCGAAAGGATGCTCCAGAGTACTGTCAATGACTTTCTCTACAGGTATGTTCATCTCGCGGCTGTAGACATTGGCGATAGGCTGGTGATCCAGCTCCATGACTTCTTTGTCCTTAAGGTTTGCTCTTGTGACATTATGTGCAGCATGCCCTTCCATAGGTCCGTAGATGACCTCGGAATATACATGAACTCCTCCGTTTGTGTTCTTTATAAGCATGTATGCACAGGCATCCGGATAGAGGATACCGTTTACCGTAACGGCCGGTGTTGCATCGGCAGGGTAGCCGAATTCTGTTCCGCCGACTACATGTATACCGCTCTCGCCCACTGCCATCTGCAGTGTGGTTGTCAGGCGTTCCTCGTCATTTGTGCAGTACTCGATGAGAACTGTATTTTCGCTGCTGCCGTTTACTATACGCATACTCTCTTTAAGGTTAATGAGATCTGCGGCAGGACAAGTGGACAGGTTTCGGATGACTCCGGCATGGAGTACAGCTTCGCCTGTGATTGCAGCAATGATCAGATTGCGATCCGATGACTGTGTGCCGTAATAGTTGATACCGCTCACACCGATGGATTGAGCCTTAGGATACTTTCTTTTGAGTAATGTTGAAATATCCGCGAGACGTGCGTGATCGGTCATGATGATAAGACCGATCGGATCGGATATTCCACGAGTTGCTTCCTCTACTGCAGCCTTAACATCAATGCTAGAGCTATAGCCAACTTTACTTTGCATAGATACCTCCTGATTAGTTTCAGATCCACCCGGATCAACAAAACGAATTTATAAAAAGAATTTAATCCTTATAAGCAACAGGTATATGGAACTGTCTTTAGTTTTATCGGCACTATTTTATAAATTAATACCCTTTTTGAAAAAATATTTTAAAAAAATATGGGTAGAGGGATTGACAAAGCTGAGTTGTAGGAAAATACAGGGAAACGATGATAAAAGTGTTCCCCGGACGGATTTTCGATGCGAAGCATCAACTTCCTTTGAAAATCCGTGCCATCAACAGAGATTTATGATGATTAACGATAAAAGGCAGATGACACTCTCCCTGTGATCATCTGCCTTTTTGTAATAAAGTTCTGATATTTATTAAGCTGTAGCGTCAAAATGTGCGCCAAGATCCGGATCGGCTGACAGCTCCAAAAGCTTAATCACGCCTTCTCCTTCGCTTTCTGCACCGTCCAATGCTTTCTTGAGTACCGCTGTTCCGATACCGAAGCCCACCTTGTTCATGGAAAAATTGGAAAGAGCAGACGAGATGCTTGAAATCATATCCATGAGGGTACCCTCCTTTACGAAACTCCATTCAACTGTAAAAATTATACACCCGACAACAAAATATGTATATAATTTAAGTGTTGAAATATCTATAAAATAATCATATCATTCCAGATAATCAATAAAGGAGATTTATATGGATATTTTCGGTTTATTAAATCCGGGCAGCAGCCTTACAACACTTGTCATTACTATCCTGGCCTGCATCATAGTCTATAAGATAACCAAAAAGGTTTTGAATATCATCATCACTATTGCCGCAATCTTTATCACTATCAGTGTGATCAGTTCCCTGGGAATCATTTGATAAAGGTGGCCCGGCACCGGATCGGGATTATGTTGGTATTCTTAAAGAATCCGGTTCAGTCAAAATCAGATCAGAACTGGTCGTACTGTATTGCTGCTTTAAGCTGCTTTGCGTACTCCGGACTCTTATAGAGAGAAACCAGACGGAGACCGAGATCAAGAGCGTAGCCTACGCCTCTTGCGGTGGTGATATTGCCATCGGTTACAACTCCGTCACGTACATGTCTGGCTCCGATGAGCTGTTCCTCAAAGCCCGGGAAGCATGTGGCTTTTCTGTCCTTGAGAAGCCCAAGTGTTCCCAAAACAGAAGGTGCTGCACAGATTGCGGCTATTGGCTTCTCCTTTGCGGCATGTGCGAGAAGCATATCCGCAAGTTCTTTGGAATCTTTGAAATTCTGAGTGCCCTGACCGCCTCCAGGCAGGAACAGTATGTCTGCGTCTGAAACATTTATGTCAGATATGGTAGTGTCTGCGATGATGTCTATGGCGTGGGCGGTATGTACCAGCTTCTCTTCTTTTACAGCAACGAGAGTTACATCAAACTGTGCTCTCTTCAGAACGTCTATAACTGCGAGGCATTCGACCTCTTCAGAACCGTCTGCGATAAATGCAAAAACTTTCATTGTAGTTTACCTCAAATAAATATTTACTTTCCCGTAGGTATGTATGGCCTGATGCATGCCGCAACCTGAGGAACCGGCATTGTCTGGAGCCAGATGCGTCCCGGACCGGTAATGACGGTATTGAAAAGACCTTCACCGCCGAAGAGAACATTCTTTACACCCTTAACGGTCTGGATATCGATAGCGCAGGTGCTGTCCATGGCTGCGAGGTAGCCTGTATCGATGATCATCTGCTGACCCGGCTGAAGTGTATACTCTTTTACATGACCGTCAAACTCAAGGAACGCGATTCCGTTTCCGGAAAGCTTCTGCATGATGAAACCTTCACCGCCGAAGAATCCCGTGCCGAGCTTTTTCTGGAAAGCTATAGAAAGCTCAACGCCTGTGGTTGAAGCCAGAAATGCTTTTTTCTGTGCGACGATTTCATTGCCCGGAGTGATCTCATAAGGACGAATGGAACCCGGAAAACTTGAAGCAAATGCTATGGTGCCCGGACCGCCCTGAGCAGTGTAGTAGTTAAGGAACATGGATTCTCCGGATACCATACGGCCAAACATCTTTCCGATTCCGCCACCGCTGGTTTCCATATGCATATTGTTTGACATCCATGCCATGGCACCTGACTCGGTAGCCATACTCTCTCCGCTTTCAAGCTCGCAGATAACAACAGGTAACGGTTCGCCTTCGATAGAATATCTCATAATCGGTACTCCTTTCAGGATTGTTATGAATGTAATTGCCAAAATAACTTAATTACAAGTATACTCTTTAGGTGGTCTAAATACACGCGATTTTTTATTTTTATATAATTCTGTAAAAAATTTTCACAATATAGGATAAGGAGAACATATGAATTTAGCAAAAACCATTGATCATACAATATTAAAGGCCGATGCAACTACAGAGCAGGTAAAGAAGTACTGCGCTGAGGCCAGGGAATACTGCTTTCACTCAATATGCGTTAACACCTGCCATATAGGAACAGTTGTTTCCGAACTCAAAGGAACAGACATTACACCTTGCGTTGTGGTGGGATTTCCTCTCGGAGCCATGCTTACAAGTGCAAAGGCATTTGAAGCATCGGAAGCGGTAAAGCTTGGCGCTAAAGAGGTTGATATGGTCATCAATGTAGGCGGTATCAAGGATGGAAACTGGGATTTTGTCAGAGATGATATCAAGGCTGTGGTTGAGGCTTCAAAGCCGGCTATCGTTAAGGTTATCATTGAGACATGTCTCCTTACGGATGAAGAAAAGGTAAAGGCATGTCAGCTTTCTGAAGAAGCGGGAGCCCGATTTGTTAAGACTTCAACCGGATTTTCAACAGCGGGAGCCACTGTTTCCGACGTTAAGCTTATGAAGGAAACTGTAGGCGACCGCCTTCAGATAAAGGCAAGCGGCGGAATCCATACAAAGGAGTTTGCTGAGGAGCTTATCGCAGCCGGTGCAGACAGAATCGGCGCATCAAACGGTGTGAAAATCGTAAATTGATTTATCATATACTCACATTTATCTGATTTTTTTACATCAAAAAAGTCCTGCGAATGCATCTTTTTATGGTGCACCCGCAGGACTTTATGTTTTCAAAATATAAAATGACCGGTAACGATCACATAAGATTCTCTTTTACTTCCGGTTCGCTAAACAGGGAAATCTCCTTCCCCTTCTGTTTCTCAAAATAAAGAATTGTTGCGCCATCCCTGTAAGGTAATGGACATGCCCCGGTTTCTTCAATAAGACGTTGATTACGCTCGAAGCTTCGTAACCTAAGCTCCTTGTTACTGATAATCTCCATAACTACTCTACCCCTCTATATTCGTTTGTCGCCCCTCATAGTAAACATTATAACTCATTTTTCCTGAAAATAAAAACGAATTTTCAAAATATCACGAAAGAAATATCCTTTTTTTGTATATAATTACTAAAAATATTCAAATTTTGACTGAATTTAAGATTTTCATAGTGATAAAAAAGTTAGAAAAACTTAAAATATGTGACACTTTTGTGATAAAGGTAACTGTATATTATTTATAGGTGGAAAACGAGTTGTTTATTTATATGTTTTTTCATCGCATAAAAACACCTTACAAGGCCGGTTGAAGGGAGTTACATGCCGGCACATTTATAGGAGGTCAATTTTTTCAAGGAGGAAAAAGGGTGTTATGAGGATTAGAAAAGCATATTTATTTGTGTTTGTACTGATTGCCATGCTTGCAGTGGGATGTGGTGTGATCAGTCAGATTGAGATAAAGAAAGATGTTATAGATAATGCCAGATTCATCAGAGTGGCTGAAGCTTCCGGATTTGCTGTAAAGGATGATACCGATATGTATGTCAATGTCGGTGGACTCAAGAGTGCGCTTTATGTGTGCAGCAGTGACGGAAAGCTGATCTATCAGTTTTTTGTATTTGATAATGCAGATATTGCAGACGATGAGTTTGATATATTCAGAAAGACACTGGATGATACATTTGTTACCGAAGACCATTCCAGTTTTACAGGAGACAATTTCCTGATATATAAGCTTACAGGTGTAAAGGACTATCATCATTTATGTGCGGTAGATAATACTCTCTTCTACGGTAAATCAAGAACTGAAGATATGGATACTGTGAAGGATTTCGCAAGAGAATTTGGATATAACTGATAACGAAAGGGTATATAATTTGCAAAGGGCAGTTGCTGCGAATGCGGCAACTGCCCTTTGGTGTAGGAGAAAATCATTATTGTTAACGTCTTACGACGCAGTTCCTGATGGAAATAAACTATTATGATGTAAGTGCCAAAAGTACCAAATCACGTGCTCACACGATGATTTGAGACTTTATGATCTGCCCGGACACACATAACTCATGTCCTGTTATGCTTTAATGTCAGCTCTTTATAGCACCGTCAACAAGACCGCCCATGATCTGTTTCTGTGCGAACAGGAAAAGAATGATCATAGGGACGATGGCAAGCATGGCTGCCGTAAGGATGAGATCCCACTGCTTAACATAGGAGCCTACAAATGCCTGAACCGCTACAGGAAGTGTTTTTACCTTTCCGTTATGTCCCAGCATAAGTGAAGGAAGCAGATAATCGTTCCATATCCACATACCGTTTAAGATTGTTACGGTAACGATAGGTGGTTTAAGAAGCGGAAGGATGATCTTGAAGTAGGTTCCTTCCGGAGAACATCCGTCTATGGCCGCAGCCTCTTCCAGTTCGAATGGTACTGTTTTGATAAAGCCGGTCAGGATGAATACTGTCATGGCACCGCCGAAACCTAGATATGCGAATATGATTCCGTGAAAAGTCTGAAGCATTCCTATACCGAGGAACTTTCCGACATCTCTGAAGGTGGATATAAGCGGAAGCATTACCACCTGAAAAGGAATGATCATGGAAGCGATGAATACCATATAGATGAATGTTGACCACTTTGTTTTGTTTCTGCAGATGACCCAGGCTGCCATGCCACCGAAAAGTGCAAGCAGGGCAATGGAAAGAAATGTTACCAGTGCAGAAGTTCCGAAGGCTGACCAGAAACTGAAATTAGTGTTGTTTATGACAGACTTCAGATTGTTGCTAAGGTTACTGAACTTCATTCCCGCAGTGCTTACAGGATTGGCTACGATGTCATTTGCGGTTCTGAAGACATTTATCACAACAAGGAAGAAAGGGAACAGAACATATATGGCCAAAGCAAAGAATACAAGTCTGATGAGAATTCCCGAAAGTGTGAGTTTCTTTACCATTACATTTCTACCTCCCTCTTATTGGATATGTGAACCTGTAACATGGACACGATGGACAGGATGATGAAGAAAAGCACAGCCTTGGCCTGTCCCATGGAGTAATTGTTCTTTGTGATAGCCGTGTTATAGATGTTGAGTGCCAGCATCTGGGTGCCGTTTGACAGGTACTGTCCAAGGAATGTTACAGAGCCGGTTCCGTTTGTCAGGGCCATATTGACATCGAACTGCTTGAATGCTGACTGAAGTGTCAGGAAGGTGCATACTGTGATGGTGGATGCAATCATAGGAAGCTTGATCCTGAAAAAGGTCTGCACTGCTGTCGCACCGTCAATGGCGGATGCTTCGATGACGTCGGAAGGAACCGTGGTAAGTCCGGTGATGTAGATCATCATGATATAACCTGCATACTGCCAGATATAAACGATGATAATGGCCAGAAAACCGGTATTGTATTTTGAAAGCATTGAGCTGTTATATCCGAAAGTTTCGAATGTCCACTTAAGAACAACATTGTTGAAGATAAACTGCCAGATATAGCCTAGAACGATTCCACCGATAAGATTCGGTATAAAGAATGATGCTCTGAAAAATCCGACAGATTTCATTTTGCTGGTGCAGAGCACTGCAAGGGAAAGTCCGATGACATTTACGAGAACCATGTTTACGATAACAAAAAGAACCGTAAGTACCAGAGACCAAAGGAAGCTTTGTTCTTTGAACATGGTGATGTAGTTGCCGAGGCCCGTAAACTTCGTCATCCTGATACCGTTCCAGTCGGTGGTGGAATAAAAAAGTCCAAGTCCGAAAGGAATGATCACTGTAACGACGAAACAGAAAAGCAATGGAAAAAGAAAGATAATGTTTACGATTGCCCGATGATGCTTTTTGGTTGGATAAAGATATAATCCGATGAAAAAGAGGATGACTCCGGCGATCAGAAGTCCGCCTCTGAATGACAGTTTGCTGCCTGTAAAATCCAGTATAAGTGCCGCAAAGGTAACGGCGAGACCCGCAATTAACGGAATCAGTGATATAGCCCTGTCAGTAAAAGGACCGGTATGTGCAATTGTTTGTGCTCCTGAGGTCAGACTATCGTTATCATGTTCATCTCTGACCCGGTTGTCGGCTTGAAAGAGTGATTTCACATTTGTCTCCTTTTTTTACAAGAGCAGGATGGAAATGACTCCATCCTGCCGTGCCAGTCTGATTTTGATGTGCGGCACATTACACACGGGTGTGCGTCAGTGCTGATAGATGAGTGATGATTTATGTCGTTCACACCATTATATCTTAAGAAACACTGATTATATCAGCGCATCCCTAAGTTCATCCTGCGTAAGCTGATGCTGTTACCTGCTTAAAGGTTGAAATGAAAGTGTCCTTATCCATCGAACCAGCTGCAAAGTCTGCAAAAACCTGACCTGTATAGTTCTGAGCATATCCGTCCTTCATGTTGAGCCAGTGCCATGCTGATGTTTTTCCTGCTGCTGTGTAGTCTGAAATAGTTGCGGCAAACGGATCTGATGCAACGTATGTGCATGACTTATAAGGGCTGATGAAGCCTGCTTCATTGACGAGAACCTCCTGTGCCGGTGCTGTTGTGAGCCACTGAAGGAATGCTTCTGCGTCCTGAACATCGCCATCCTTATAAACTGCCCACCATGATGGGGAATTGGTAAGGATAGTATCGATGCCTTCCTCAAATGCATAAGGAATCATGCCGCACTTGAAGTTGCCGGCTGACTTGTAGGCCTCAGCGTCATCTCCTGTCATGGTAGCGCCAATCCATGAACCCTGAGTTACAAATGCATACTTGCCTGATGCAAAGTTAAGGATCTGCTGATCATAGGTTCCTGAAACAAGGAGCTGAGGATCTGAATACTTGTTGAAAAGCTCAACCATTGTGGCAAAATCCGCAAATCTGTTGTCGTCGATCTTTCCGCCATCGTTCAGCATATCGATGTATGTGGAATCATCTCTTGCGAGACCTGAATCAAGATAGTTTGCAAAGAGGTGGTTACCTGTTGACCAGTAAAGATTGACAGGCTCTGCGAAGTAACCGATGACTGCTGTGAGACCAAGCTCATCCTTCTTTGAATCAAGAGTTTCAAAAGCTTTCTTCATGGATTCGGGACCTGTGATTGACTTTGGATCTACGCCGGCCTTCTCAAGAATGTCTGCATTGTAGGCAAGTCCTACTGCCTCTGTGGTGTAAGGGAATCCGATGACACTGTCACCATCTTTGTAAGCGGCTTCGGTGTCACTTGTCCACGCCTGATCGCTCATATCCTGAAGCAGTCCGTCCCAGTTATCAAAATCTGCAGCGCCGCCGCAAACGAAGATATCAGGCATATTGTCTGACTGATAGTAAGCTTTAAGTTCGCCCTGGATGTCTACTCCACCGCCCATGGATTCGATCTCAACGTGAACGCCGGACTCTTTTTCGTACATTTCAGCCAGCTTCTTTAACTGTGAATCTACTTCGATCTTTCCGTTTACGAGACGGATGGACTTGCCGGATGAAGCTCCGCCTGACTCTTTTGCAGCCGAAGTTCCTGCTGCGGTAGTTTCTGTGGAACTGCTTCCGCATGCTACAAGACTTGAAGCCATAAGACATGCCATAACTGCTGATACAACTTTTGCTCTCATAATACTTTTCTCCTTTTTTATATTTGTGCGCCGTTATCCGGCGAATATGTTTTTATTTCTGGATCTCCCAGGCTGCTGCGAACCATGGAGGAAGTTTCATTGATTCCCTAAGGTCTGTTTCAGCATAGTTTGAAATCAGAACAGCTTTGCCATTTTTATCCGTGATACCTGTGTTGTAGTCAATGTCTCTGTCTGTCATGTTGCAGAGTATGTAAAGCTTTCTTCCGTCGAGTTCTCTGGTATATGAAAATACTTCATCACTGTTGTCATCCGTAAGACTGTAGTTTCCATATACGATAAGATCTGACCACTCGCTGTTTCTTCTTAACTCTATAAGCTTCCGGTAGTAATGAAATACTGAATTCTCATCCTTAAGTTCAGCTTCTGCATTGATAACCGTATAGTTTGGATTCACCATGATCCATGGCTGTCCGGTGGTGAAACCGGCATTTTCGGAAGCATCCCACTGCATAGGAGTCCGGGCGTTATCCCGACCTTTTGCCTCTATGCCTGCCATCAGCTCTTCTGCTGTCATCTTTCCGCTTTTTACAAGTGCGTCATAGGCATTGATCTCTTCTATGTCACGAAGGTTCTCAAGACTTCCGAATGGACAATTGGTCATACCAAGCTCTTCACCCTGATATATGTAAGGCGTTCCTTTCATGAAATGAAGAACTGTGGCTATAGCCTTTGCAGAAAGAGGTGAATCATCCCCGAGTCTTGATACAATTCTAGGCTGATCATGATTATCAAAGAAAAGAGAATTCCAGGCTTTGCCTTCAAGTTCATTCTGCCATTTGCTGAGATTCCTCTTCAGGTCTTTGAGGGACATTCTCTTTGTTGTCCACTTTCCATGCTCATCGTAGTCAAGACCAACGTGCTCAAACTGGAATACCATGTTGAGTTCCGAACCGTCCAGAGAAGCATATTTTTTTGCTTCTTCTATTGTGACTCCGGCACATTCACCTACGGTCATGATATCGTATTTGGAGAGAACCCTCTGGTTCATTTCTTTCAGATATTCATGAACGTGAGGTCCGTTGGTTGTGTTCTCAAGTCCGCCGAATCCTGTGGTTTCATCCGGCTTTCCGTCGGGTAGTCCTTCAACTTTGGAGATCATGGAGATGACATCCATTCTGAAACCGTCGATTCCCTTGTCGCACCACCAGGTCATCATCCTGAAGACTTCATCTCTTACTTTAGGATTGTCCCAGTTGAGATCCGGCTGCTTTTTTGAAAAGCAGTGAAGATAATACATACCGGTTTTATCATCATATTCCCAGGCAGAACCTGAGAAGCAGCTTCCCCAGTTGTTTGGCTCGTGACCGTCCTTAGGTTCTCTCCAAATATAGAAATCACGTTTTTCGTTGTCTCTTGAAGAACGGCTTTCGATGAACCATGGATGTTCGTCGGATGTGTGATTCACAACAAGATCCATGACGATCTTAATGCCCAGAGCATGAGCTTCTTTGAGAAGTTCGTCAAAGTCCTTGAGAGTACCAAATTCATCCATGATGTCCTGATAATCGGAGATGTCATATCCGTTATCATCATTTGGCGATTTGTAAACCGGACTAAGCCATATGACATTGATCCCCAGTTCATGAAGATAATTGAGTTTTTTTCTGATTCCGTTAAGATCTCCTATCCCATCTCCGTTTGAATCACAGAATGATCTGGGATAGATCTGATAAATAACACTTTCTTTCCACCATTTCTTGTCCATGTCTGCCTCTGATAGTTTTTCGTGTGTCAGAATTGTTCAAGCGCTTGATCTTTTCTTTTTGACATTGCATAGGTAATTCATTGCTTTTCGGTTATGCGAGTAACTTTGTAAATTTAAAGTAACTCTGATCAGAATTTATGTCAAAGGTTATGCACATAACTATTATAAAAAAATATAATTCGGCGTCGATATTTGTGCAATAGGTACTAAAAAATGCCTTCTGTTCGATTTTGAAGTTGCAGCCCGTGATGCTGCTCTCTACAGCTCTGCAGGCAGTGTTCGTGGTGCATCAAAAGGTGTGGTCAATATAGTTTCAGTGTGGTAATGCAGAAGGTGAGATAACCTTAAAGAAGGCTTCTGCAGGAGTCTCTGACAACAAGTTCTACAGGTAAAGTGATATTGTGTGTGACGTGTTTTCCGGCAAGCATATCCATCATGCTGTTCACAGCCATGACCGCTTTTTCTTCAACATTCTGTCTGATGGTGGTGAGTTCAGGCATCGTAAACTGTGTATAAAAGATGTCGTCATAACCCGATATGGAGATGTCTTCGGGTATCCTTATACCGTTTTTGGAAAAATAGTTCATCAGCTGAAGTGCATAGTTATCCGATACACAAAAGATGGCAGAATGATTTTTTATTTCAGGGAATATTCTGGTGAGACCATCATGAAACTTCTCTTTGTCGATATCGATGATGTAGTGAGAAGCCTCTAAAAGCTTAATGCCTTTATCAAGGTAGGCCTGCCTGAAGCCTCGCCAGCGGTGACGGTTTACTTCCAGAACGCTGTCATCCAGCATGGCCACATTCTTATGACCAAGGCTTAGGAAGTACTCTCCCATGAGGTATCCGCCATGATAATCATCAATGAAGATCTGTACGAGTTTGTCATATTCAAAAACAAAGGATGCATCAATGGTGACTATGGGATTCAGAAACTGACTGCTTATCTCCACCATCATTTCCTTAAGCTGGTTACATAGCACCAGACCGTCCAGATTCCAACGTCTTGCATCACGAATCAGACCATCCATGGACTGATCCAGAAGGACAAGGATATACTTATCCTGTTTTCTGAACTCCTTCTCAAGATAAGATAGCAAAACTCCGAAATACGGATCCGCCATAATATTTTTATTATCCGAGTGATTCATGATGGCTACACCGATCAGACCGGAGGATCTGCTTACAAGTGAAAGCGCTGACTGATTTGATATGTAACCGCTGTTTGCTATTTCCGCTTCGATCTTTTCGCGTACTGCCTGAGATACTTTTGCTGTTTTACCATGGATGACATACGAAACTGTGGCTGTGCTTACACCGCATTTTTCTGCGATATCTTTTATTCTGATCATAACTGTTTCCCCGTTTCAGAAATCCCGTTAAAATATCTATTTTTCGGGAGATTTTTTCGATAAGTACTGAATCCTGAAAGAATCCGGTAGTAGTTCTTTCGGAAATATATTCAACTGCGCAATACAAAGCTCACATAACCCACTATTTATAGGTTATACGCGTAACCTATTTACCTGTCAATATTGATGTGCTAGTTTTTTATCATGTAAGTGTCAAGAGTGCCTGGCCAATACCGTTGACACATAT
The DNA here is from genome assembly GCF_900113415.1 of Oribacterium sp. WCC10. Lineage (GTDB taxonomy): Bacteria > Bacillota > Clostridia > Lachnospirales > Lachnospiraceae > Oribacterium. Next base: position 69,708 of record NZ_FOPH01000011.1, read on the forward strand.
TCTTTCCTAAAAATTTGTGGAGGCTTGTATGAAAGAAAAATGGTGGCATGATAAAGTTGCATATCAGATTTATCCTAAGAGTTTTAAAGATTCCAATGGTGACGGAATAGGCGATATAAGAGGAATAATTGAAAAGCTCGATTATCTTCAGGAGCTTGGTATAGATCTTTTGTGGTTATCTCCGATATACTGCTCTCCTCTTGCAGATCAGGGATATGATATTTCAGATTACTATAACATTGATCCGAGATTCGGTACTCTCGAGGATCTGGATGAACTAATCGCTGAAGGTAAAAAAAGAAATATCGGTATAGTTATGGATCTGGTTGTGAATCATTGTTCTGATGAGCATGAATGGTTCAAAAAGGCTATCGAAGATCCGGATGGTCCTTACGGAAAGTTCTTTTATATTGAGGACTACAAAAAGGGTGATAAGCTTCCGTGCAACTGGAGAAGCTACTTCGGTGGTTCATGCTGGGAGCCGCTTCCGGGACACGAGGATAAGCTTTATCTGCATGTTTTTCACAAGAAGCAGCCGGATCTCAATTGGGAAAATCCATTGCTCAGAAAAGAAATATATAAAATGATCAACTGGTGGCTGGACAGAGGCATCGCCGGTTTCCGAATTGATGCCATCATTAACATCAAGAAGAAACTGCCGTTTTGTGACTATCCTGCCGACAGAGCGGACGGTCTCAGCTCCATCGAGAATATGCTGAAGGAAGCCACGGGTATAGGCGAGTTCCTTAATGAGATGGCTGATGAATGTTTCAGAAAGCACGATTCTTTTACTGTTGGCGAGGTCTTCAATGAAAAGGATTCGGATCTTCCGCTTTTTATCGGCGAGGATGGGTATTTCTCTACCATGTTTGACTTCTCGACAACATTTATAGACGAAACCGGTATTTCAACTGTCGAGCCGGTGAAGGACCTTCAGGAGAAGTATAAGAAGGCTTCGTTTAAAGCGCATAAGCGTGTGGATGGCATAGGACTTCTGTCAAATATCATCGAGAACCATGATGAGCCAAGAGGCGTTTCCAGATATATCCCGAAGGAGGATCTGTCTGATAAGAGCAAGAAAATGCTCGCCGGAGTATACTTCATGATGCCGGGAGTTCCGTTTATCTATCAGGGACAGGAAATCGGTATGGAGAATCTTTCGGAGGTTAAGAGTCTTTCGGAGCTTGATGATTGTGCAAATCCGGATCTTTACAGGAGAGCGATTGAAGATGGATTAACGGAGGAAGAGGCATTAAAGCTTATAAGCTTACGTTCCAGAGACAATGCGAGAACTCCTTTCCAGTGGTCAGGTGATGTTAATGCAGGCTTCAGCGATGCCGAGCCATGGCTTATGCTGAATCCGAAGTATAAAGACATCAATCTTGAGAAGCAGCATGATGATCCGGAGTCTGTATTTTCTTTCTACAAGAAGCTTATAAAGCTGAGAAAGGATAAGGAATACGAAAGAACCGTGGTTTACGGGGATTTTGAGCCTTATGAAGAGGAAAAGAAGAATCTTCTCTGCTTTAAGAGGATACTGGATAAAAGGATACTTGTTGCGGCAAACTATCAGAGGGAGCCACAGGTGCTGGAACTTGATGAGAAGGTTAAGGCTGTGCTGATTTCCAATAATGCAGAATTGGCGGAGAAAGTCACGGAGGCCGGGACTCGTATACTGCTTCAGGGCTATGACTATCTTGTGGCAGAGCTTGGCGAGGAGTGATTGTGATCAGGGCATAGATTTATTCAAGGGATTTTTGTTGAAATAGTGAGATTCAAAGTTTAGGAGCTGAATTTTTGAGGGCTATCGTAAATTTTGGATATCCTGAAATGATACAGAAAATGCAGGGCGGGTGTCGGCCCACTCGATTGGATTTCACATCCAATTTGCCAAGTTCGTACCGATCGCACCAGCGTGCGTCCGGATACGTACTTTTCAAACCGGATGTGCGCTCAACTATTATCAGCATTTTATTGGAAATGCTGATGCCACAAGGCGGCGAGTCTCTTTCGGTATAAGCCGAAATCAAGCGGAAATGCCTGCGCGTAGCGCAATTAAATGGCATTTTCTTCTTAACGAAAGCTTTCCCCCCATACCTGCATTTTCTTCATGTAATGTAATGGTCTATATCGGTTAAAATCAGCTTATCTGCCACGTCACATGGCTTCCGTCCTCTTTCTTTGTGACTATCAGCTGATCTTCTATCTCCTGCTTGAGCTCTGTCACATGGGAAATGATTCCGATAAGTTTGGAGCCGCTTGCCATTTGCTGGAGCACCTTTATGGCCTGATCTCTTGAATGGTCGTCCAGAGATCCGAAGCCTTCATCGATGAACATTACATCGAGGTTGATGGCTGCCGAGGTTTCCTGTATCTGGTCTGCCATTCCGAGAGCCAGTGAAAGTGCAGCCATAAAGGATTCACCTCCGGAAAGGGTTCTGACTTCGCGAACCTTGCCTGTGACTGTGGAATAAACCATGAGATCGAGACCTCTGTTTTTTCCCTCACCGGCCTGTTCATCCTCTACCATTCTGAGTTCGAACTGTCCTGCCGACATATCGCTGAATCTGAGATTTGCAGCATATAGGATCCTCTGAAGATAATATCTCTGAACGAAAGTCTCTATGTCCATTCTGGCTCCGCTGACCTTTCCGGCCAGACGGTTGTAGAGGCTGTCTATTCTGTTGAATTCAGTCATCACATCGGCACGTTCTTCCATTTTGGGATTCAATGCATCGTATGCACTCTTGTTGGCGTTGAATTCATCTTTAAGTGTGTTCAGCACTTCCTGTGAAGTTTTCCATTTGCTTTCTGCTTCATTTACCTGCTGAGTCAGTGCTTCGAGATCAGGCTTTTCTTTATCTCCTATTGCGGCCCTCGCTGTACTGATGGCGGCTTCTGCTGAAGTCTTTTTATGATTGTAGGAATCTATCTTCTGCTGAAGCACTGCGACTTCCTCCTGAGGATGAGATTCAGTGATGCTCTTCCATTCGTCTTCAGAAAGCTTATTTACGGAAAGAAGGGATTCGTACTTTTCTTTTCGTATATTCAGTTCATCTTTTTGTGAAGGGAGTTCCTTACTGTACCTTGTAATGAGTGCTGCAGAACCTTCTTTTTCGGCTTTGGCTTTTTGTGCTTCGGTCTTAGCATCATTCAGAGCTTTTTCAGCATTATCTTTCTTTTGTTTAGCCTCCTTTAAAGCTGATTCTGCGGCATCTGCAGATTCATAATCCTTCTGGCAAACAAGGCTCTCCAATGCCTGTTTTACACCGGCAAGGGAACTCTTCTGTTGTGAAAGCTGCTCAAGAGCAAGCTCTGCCTGTTTTTTGAGTTCGGGTTTCTTTATATCTACATCTTTAAGCTGTGATTTTACGTTTTTTAGAGCAATATCTTTTTCCTTTAATTCATACCCTTCTTTGGTGAATGCTGTTTTCCATTCGTTTAGCTTTGTCATGGCAGCTTTGATGTCTGTATCATCAGGAAGTTCCGGAAGAAGCGCTCTGATCTTTTGGAGTAGTTTCTGAAGGTCATCATCCGAACGCTGTTTCTTCTCAGTCAGAAGTCCATCTGCAGTTTTGGCTGCTGCGGCTGCCTGCTCGTAAGCATTTCTCAATCTGTCATTTTCTTTTGAAAGATCATCAATCAGTTCTCGAGTAAGCTCTTTGTGTTCATCGGACAGATGGCAGGGTGAAGGGTGATCCAAAGAACCGCAGACAGGACAGGGAAGTCCCGGCTTCAGCTTTTCCCTTGCGATGAATCCGGCCTGGGCATCCAGAAAACTGTTCTGCTTTGCAATATAGTCAGCATTATGCTGATTGTACTTTTCCTTTGCATTAATGTAGTTGTCTTTTGCCTTTGCGAAAAGCTTTTCCTGATTCTTTACTGCGGCATATGAATCCTTTGCGGAAGCGTATTCCGTACCAAGATCTGTCAGCTCTTTGTTCTTTGCGTTCCATACAGCTGTTTTTTCCGGAGTATCGGAAAGCTGCTCTTCCAGCTTTCGCCATTCGGCTTCTTTTTGCTCATAGACCTTAAGTGTTTCTGAAGCCGCAAGGGATTTTTTCTCATATTCCGAGAGCTTAAGTGTGGCTTCTTTTAAATCAGACTCAGCCTTTTTGATCTTACTGAATAGCTCGAGGGATTTATTGACTCTGTCGTGAACCTTGGCATAGCTTCCGGTTTCTGATACTGCTACCTTCTGCATTTCGGATTCTATTGCCGCCTTTTTTTGTTCTGCTTCAGAAAGGGCGGGTAATCTTTCTTCCTGTTCTTTCAGTTTTTGTTCAGTATCTGCCACGAGAATCTGTTGATCCCTGAAACGGATAAATCCTGCTTTTATGTCGTATGCTTTATTTATATCCGAGATAAGTTTCAGTGAGTTTTCGATGATTTGTTTTGAAGACTCACATTCCTTTAAACTATTCCCGGCATCTTCAAGCTGTTTAAAGGATATAGCGATGGTCTGTCCCTCGGTAAGAGCTTTTATTTTTTTATCCCTGTCAGCAGTCAGAAGGTCGTAAACTTCCTGTTCTTCCTGCTGTTTTCCGGATATCTGTAAAGTCAGATTCTTCAGCAGATTAAGAAAGTTTTCCATATCGGCAACATTCATACGATCCGAGCCTATGATGCGCTGCTGTAAATCTGACAGCTCTTCTCTATTTTCAAAATAACCGGGAACTTTGACATGACCTGCTTCTGTCTGGCATGCGGTTCTGATCCTTGCGATATTCTCAAGCTTTTCTTTTCTGCGATTGCCGAGCTCTTCCACAAGTTTCTGGAAAAGACCTGTTCCAAAGAGTTTTCGGAATATTATCTTTTTGTCATCGGACTTTGCCCTGAGAAGTTCCATGAATTCACCCTGAGCAATCATGGCAACCTGCATGAACTGGTTCTTGGTGAGCCCCACTATATCCTGAAGCTTTGCATCGGCTTCTTTCTGAGGGTACTCAGATCCGTCAGGCATGATGAGTGACAGAGATTCGCTTATGAATTGATCCTTTGCACCTTTTCGCTTTGCGGGACGAAGGTGTCTCGGGATACGGCGAACTGTGTAGAGTTGATCTTCGCCGCCTTCCGCTTCGGAAAAGACAAGCTCAACGAAGGGTTCAACATCGAAATCCACATACTGACTCTGAAGTTCTGCTCCGTCCTTACGGTTGCTTCCGGAGCTTGCTTCTCCGTAAAGAGCAAATACGATGGCATCAAAAATAGTAGTCTTTCCGGCACCGGTGTCTCCGGTGACAAGAAAGAGATTTTGTTTTGTTTTTCTAAAATCTATGAGAGTTTTCTTTCCATAGGACCCGAAGGCCTGCATGGTCAATGTTATAGGTTTCAAAATTTATATCTCCTGATTTCCGTTTATTGAATTAATCACATCTTTGAGTATCTCCTGTTCATCATCGTCAAGATCTTTCAGAAATGAATTACAAAGTTCAAACGGGTCAAGAGCACGTTCGGGTTTAAAGTCCAGTTTGTAATCTGCTTTTCTCAGTGTCTCACGACGGATCTCCAGAAGATAAGGGAAAGCATTGCGAAGTCTGTCCTGGATGTCAAAAACATCCATATCCACCTTATCTTCAAGAATCACGGTTACATAATCATCACAGCTTTGTGAAAGAACCTCAGAAAGAATGCCTTTGATAACGCGAACCTGTCTCATGGGCTTGAGAGGAAGAACCTCAGTCGAGATATGCCCCTTTTGTTCCATAGTGACCTTGATGATCCCCTTCTCCTGCCCTGCTTCTGAAACTGAGCATGCAAGAGGTGTTCCGCAGTAACGGTAAAACTCGCTGCCAACCTTCATGGGTTTGTGAATGTGTCCAAGTGCGGCATAGTCGAATCTGTCAAGGACGTCAGCATTGACCTGATCAATGTTTCCTACTGACCTCATCTCTGAGTCCATACGTTCGATCTCATCAGGAGTCTTGCCCTTGGGAAGGTAGAACTGATGGCTTACCAGAATATTGCGTTCCTCTTCATTGATTTCCTCACGGTTAAGGAGCTTATGGATAGATTCGTCATAGGAAAAATTATTTCCGTTTTTATCATAGCCTATGATGTCATTTATCATGGATGGCTTCACGAAAGGAAGAAGGTAGAAGTTGACAGGTCCAAAGGAATCTTTAAGAGTTACCTTTTCGATGTGATCATCAGGTTTTGAAGGCGGAGTTCCTATCATGCGGATCTTCTGGCGCTTCAGAATGTTTCTGAAGACATTTACTCTGGGAGCACTGTCGTGGTTGCCGCTTATAAGCATTATCTCTGAATCGGGAGTTGCCTCAATGAGTTTAAGTATGAAATCATCAAACAGTTCCACTGCTTCTATAGGCGGTATAGCCTTGTCGTAAATGTCTCCGGCTATCAGAATGGCATCCGGTTTATCTTCTTTTGCGTATGTGATGACTTTTTCGAGAATGTATCGCTGATCTTCCATGAGATCGTGATTTATGAGTTTGAGACCCAGATGAAGGTCGGATAAGTGATAGATAGTCATGCTGTTCCTCCGTGGGAAATGTTTGATTCATCGAATTGATCCGGCAGGGATTACATATTCGTTTGAATTCTACAAGATAGTATACCATATTCGAGAACGTATATTTGAAATTATAGCTATGGAAACTTTGCCGGCATAAGTGTCTTAATGATTTCTATAAAGTATATAGTGCATGGAAAGATAAGATAACAATGTTTGGGAAAAACAAAGAAAAAGAGGTCTGGAAGAACCAAACCTCTCAACAATCGTCGGAGTGACAGGATTCGAACTTGCGACCTCTTGGTCCCTAACCAAGCGCTCTAACCAAACTGAGCTACACCCCGAAACAATATGAAAATATAAATCGGGGTGACAGGATTCGAACCTGCGACCCCCTGGTCCCAAACCAGGTGCTCTAGCCAAACTGAGCCACACCCCGTGTTTCCTCAAATCAGTATTTGAAAAAGCTTGTATATTATACTGCTGATCTGCAGGAAAAGTCAATAGTATTTTTTGTATACATAGAATGCAAGTGAATACATACGATGGAAATGCGTAATGTATATAACAGACTATAAAAAGTCTGGCATCATCTGGCACCACTAAACTTATAAAGAAAAAATGGGAAGCCTTGAAAACAAGGATTCCCATTCTATTAACATCATCGGGGTGACAGGATTCGAACCTGCGACCCCCTGGTCCCAAACCAGGTGCTCTAGCCAAACTGAGCCACACCCCGATTCATATGAGCCGCTCGCTTCAAGCGACTCATGTATATTACAAAAAGTAGATGCAGTTGTCAACAACATTTTTAATTTATTTTTGTAAGTGAGGTGTAAAGGTAACAGTTCTGTCGGGACATGGGTTTTGATTGGAACCGGAGAATGTCTCGTCTTAATAGGGACGCTCTCCGGTTTGTATCATATCCTCCGGCTGAATTATTCCGCTTGCTGACTGGTTTACTTTATCTCGATATATTTTGGAGCTTCGATCTGCTTGACTTCCTTCTTGGGAAGATCAATCTTCAGGATACCGTCTTCAAACTTTGCCTCGATATCCTGTGGAGTAAAGTCATCTCCTACATAGAAACTTCTCTGCATTGAACCGCTGTAACGTTCACGACGGATTATTCTGCCCTCTTTATCCTTCTCCTCTTTGTTATCATTGTGTGTGGCACTGATCTTCAGATATCCATCATTAAGCTCTAACTTAACATCTTCTTTCTTGTACCCCGGAAGTTCGACTGCCATCTCATAAGCCTTGTCATTTTCCTTGATATCGGTTCTCATCAGATTTGCAGACTGCTTGTTCTGTACAGGTTTTGAATTCCAGCCATAATCAAAATCACCAAAAAGGTCATCCATTAAGTTCTCACCAAAAACACCAGGCATATACAACATATCAATTCCTCCTTTATATCTTAAGGTTCTTTCGAACCCCTTTTCTTATGTACAACTATGTTATAGTCTTATTGTTAGCACTTGTCAACAGTGAGTGCTAACAAAATTATAAATATTCTATAAACAGAATAAAAGCCCTGTCCCGATATTGTGAGACAGAGCTTTCATCTGTTGTGTAATCTTAAAAATGATATATGTGTCATAAGTTTTTCTCCACGATGTGCCTTCACAAAGTGGAGATAGGTAAAACATACATCCATAAACTTAAACCACACTGAAAAAAGAAAAACTCAGTGAAAAACTGCTGATAAAGTCAGTTTTCACTGAGTGATACTTATAGTGCGGGGTCATTCATCCCATTTGGGACGGTTCTTCTTGTTCTCATACAACATTTCATCCGCAAGCTTCTGCAATTTTAAAAAGTCATCCGTACTATAGACTTCGCACATGGCATAGCCGTAACTGCAGGTAAGAGTATGCGGTACACCTTCTATGGAGATGTTGCTCAAAAGATCAAGCCACTGCTTCAACTTCTGGTTGATGTACTTTTCGGTCGGGTCTTTAACCACAACCATAAGCTCATCTCCGCCGTACCGATAACTCGATTCTTTTGAGAATGCTTCGATTGTGGCATTGGCGATATCCTTCAACACCAGGTCTCCGATCTGGTGCCCGTAAGTATCGTTGTACCTCTTGAAGTAATCGATATCTATCATTATCACGCACAGCCTGTGCCCGTGATAGTTATCATAGTCATTGCTGAGGCACAGTCTGTTTCGAAGACCTGTGATGGGATCCTCCCGGGCTTCGCGGTCTAGGGCAATGTTTATACGTTCGAGTTCCCGCATTTGGTTGAGTGAACGGATCTTCAGCTTATATCTGATGAAAGATCCTGCCATGAACATGATGCCAAATGAAAAATAATTCACTGCTATCATTCCTCTTGCGCCGTCATATCTGTACATCAGGATATAAAGAATGATGACAGGAATTGAAATAAGCGGGATGGAAAATCTTGGTGCCAGTGTTACAAAGCATGTGATTCCGACGAGAATCATATACATGATGGTTATCTGTTCGCCTATAGTGTAGTGATAGTATGAGATATTCAGGCTCCATATGATCAGGCTGATAAAATATGCCCCCTGATAGATTTTCTTGGTCAGACTCTTATCAACCTTATAGTTTATGGCCTTGGAACAAATGTGGTATATGAGGTTTATCGAAAATCCGATAATGGCCTGTCTGACGCTGAAGGATTTCATGTAGTGTCCGTTACCCAACAGGAAGAAGAGACAAATTGCAAACACTTCGGAGATTGCAAACAGCAATGAGACAAGGTGCATGATCTGAAGGTTTTCGTTTTCGGCTCTGTCTCTTATCTCATTGTCCGGACGACTGAATACTTCATCTATAATAGCTTTAAATTTACCCATAGTTCTTTGTAAAGCTTAATCAATGTGCCTGCATAGAGCAGGCACTAACAGTCAATATAACGATATTCAGCTGCTGTCCTGGATTTTTTAATCGAAGGAACCGGACAGCTTTGAATAGTACACAGGAATCGGGAAGGATTCCTGATTTCAGTGATAACGCTAAATCACAATATAAGTATATATCTATACTTATAAATTATATATCGGCGATTTTGATTATATCTTTAACATTTTTTAGGCATTAATGTCCCAGTCTCTGATTTCAATGAGAGCAGCTGAAAGTTTTTCTGCGGAACGTCTGAAAATGATTTTGCCCTTTTCGGCAGTAGCCCCCTTCGGGTCCCCTCCGATTCCTATAGGCTTTCCTTCTCCGGTTCTCAGATCCTCTCCCATCCAGTTTATGGCAGCGTCTCCGGAGAAATTCAGTATTTTCTTACCCTTGTATCCGCCGTCCTTGTAGCCTGTTTCCGAAAGCTCGAGTTTAACGGTTTCCGGATGTATAGCCATAACCATTGAGGTTTCCATTTCGCCGCCGTGGAAATCCCAATGATTGTCAGGGCTTATGGTGGCCTGAACTACAGGATCCAGAAATGCACCTGATGAAAGCACAAAGGTAAATATTCCGAAATCGTGGCGAAGCTGTCTTGAAAGAATGTCGGCCATCGGCCGGTTGCCTCCATGACAGATGAGGAATGCAAGCTTTTTAAAGCCATGATGATGTATGGACTCGGCAATGTCGTAAAGCATATGGTAGTAGGTGTCGGGTTTAAATGAAACAGATCCTGCAAAGTTCATATGTTCAATAGAGAGTCCTACCGGAATCACAGGAAATATAAGCATCGGGAAATCAGGGTCAAGCTTTTCAAGCTCTTCCTTCACATATTCCGGCATGGCTTCTGCTATCATGGAATCTGTTCCGACAGGTGCCTGTGAACCATGCTGCTCGATGGCTCCCAGTGGTATAAGGACTATGGTATTGTCCTTATCTATGGCTTCCATTTCTTTTCTTGTTAAATCTCTGTAGTTTTGAATCATGTTCGTCTCCTGTTACTGTTATGTAGAGTTTATCTTACTTAATTAAAGATTCATGTTTAAGCAGGTTTTATACAAAAAAGCGAATGCTTCCGTGAAGGAAACATTCGCCAAAACTTAACCTATCCTGATTAAACTGTCACGGAAATCTCAAGTACGTAAATCTGTTCTGATACTGCGCAGCAGCACGTACACTTTTGTGTGCAAAAAACTTCGGCATTATATCTTGCAAAATATACTTATGAAACTTATGCGCGGGCTGTATTGTTCATGGTGCGAAACCCCGGCACAGCAACCTTTAATCTGTTGTAAAGAACGTATGAAAGTGTGTAAACCAAACCAAGCTTGATAAGGTTGAACGGGATGGTCGCAAGGATGATAAATGTAGGAAGGTTCTTGATGAACGGATTGACTGAAGAAACCATAACAACTACATCGTCAACACTGAGACCCATAGCGGCAGCATACATCGGAAGTGTGATGAAAGCATTGCAGAAGCACATCCATGCTGTACGGATGATGACATTTACAAAGAGTAAGATGACAATGCTCTTGACTGACTTGTCGGACTTCTTGTACATCAACCACATCGGGATAATGAAGACTAAAGCGCCGAGAAGGTTGGAAACCTCACCAACGTACATGCTGTTTGTTCCTACCGTGAAAAGCTTGATGAGAAGCTTTGAAATCTCAACGAAAAGAGCAGGTAACGGACCAAGAGTGAAAAGTGCGATGACGCTTGGCATATCACTGAAATCAATCTTATAAAACGGGGGGAAGAACGGAATGCTGAACTCAAGTGACATGAGTACTCCTGCAAGAGCAGCAAGAAGTCCTGTGTAAACCAGTTTCTGAATGTTGAACTTATTTGACATGATGATGTCCTCCTTAAATCAAAAGATATGAGGAAACAAGTTCTTTGAGATAAAAAAATCTCAGTACCTATTCGGGTACTGAGATAATCATAGCGTATATCACGTTTTCTTCTCTCATCCAGACTATACTGTCGGTACCGGAATCACACCGGATCATGCACAAAGGCTCGCGGACTATACCGCCGGTAGGGAATCACACCCTGCCCCGAAGAACTTATTTCATTTTCTGAATACAGACTAACACGGCGAAGCATTGCTGTCAATCTAAATTTGGGAAATGGTTTTTTTAAGTGCGTAATTATAGAACTCTTCTTTCTTATCGCCTAAAATTCGATCGGACAGCATGTACCCGTGAAGTTTATCAGACATGACTATCACCATGTTTTTCTGTTTTATAACTTTCGGTATCCTGTTCCATGGAATATTTTCATGTTGATCACCCTGTTCAACATACATTCCGCTGTCATCAAAACCAAGTACCACACCCTTTGGCATGTTTTCTTTCTGTTTGATGCTCTGACCGTATATTGCAATAGGGTGAATGACGGGAAACAGCAGGCATCCGAATATGATCAGTGCCTTTACAAAAACATTTGCTGAAGCCCAGAATCTGAACGCAAGTATCAGCATAGCTGCAGTGAAAATAATGTTTACTGTTCCCGCCAGGGATCTGTAGGTTCTGGACATGGTTATATAGAATAATTCGGAAACATTCAGTTCCATATTAAACCGGTATTTCAAACTGTCCTCCGTTTCAATAAAAAAGGGAACATCGGGGATAGATTCATTATCCCTTATGTTCCCGTAAACTCAAGTTATGATGTCAGTGGCAAAAGTATTCACGCACTGACTGGCGCTGATCCATGCGTTCGTGCGCCGTGTGCTGCCAGACACTTCTGTCACATTATCCGGCATATCCGAACATTCTTGGAACTCCCAAAGAGATTGCAGGAATAAAAGTAATAAGCAAAAGTGCTATTATCATGCAAAGGTAGAATGGAAGTGTTGCCTTTACAACTCTCTCCATCTTTACTTTTCCGACAGCAGAACCTATGAAAAGTACTGCACCTACCGGAGGTGTAAGAAGTCCTATACCACAGTTCAGTACCATCATTATTCCAAACTGTACCGGATCGATACCTATGGTTTTTGCGATAGGGAGAAGGATTGGTGTAGCTATCAGAATGATAGGTGCCATATCCATGATACATCCGAGTATAAGAAGTATCAGATTCAGTAAAAGTGCGATGATGACAGGGTTGTCTGTAACGCCTACAACGGCATTGGCTGCTATCTCAGGAACATGCAGTGTGGTAAGGCAATAGCCGAATATACTGGATGTTGAAATAAGTATGAGAACTATGGCCAAAGTATCAACACATTTTTCAAGAGCCTGCCATACACCCTTCCATGTAAGCCCCTTGTAGATATATACACTGACTATAAGACTGTATATAACGGCGATCGCTGCTGATTCTGTTGCGGTAAACCATCCTCCTACTACACCTACTACTACGATGATGACAGCGGCAAGAGCCCAAATGGATTTAACAAGCTGATTGCCCAGATTCTTAAAGGAAAACTTAGCACCCTTTGGATAGTTTCTTTTCTTGGAAATGATATAGGAACCGATCATAAGGGAAATCGCAAGTATAGCACCGGGAACGTATCCTGCAAGGAAAAGGCTTCCTACGGAGATTCCGCCTGCACTCATGGCATAAATGACCATATTATGACTCGGAGGAACCAGAAGTCCTTCACATGAAGATGTGATGGTGACAGCGGTGGAAAAGTCATCATCATATCCCTGATCAACCATCATAGGGATGAGAATGCTTCCCAAAGATGCAGTATCGGCAGATGCAGATCCGGAAATACCTCCGAAGAAGTAAGATGCAACGATATTAACCATCGCCATACCACCGGTCATCCATCCTACACAGGCATCGGCAAGATCTATCAGTTTTTCTGATATTCCACCGGTTCCCATCAGAACACCCATGGTGATGAAGAAAGGTACTGCCATAAGAGAAAATGATCTGATACCTTTGACCATCTGCTGGGATATAGTGGAAAGTGGCAACCCCTGATACATGAGGCATGCAATGGATGCCAATGCTACTGCGTATGCAACGTGGAAACGCAGAAAGATCATAATTGCAAATGTCACGAGAAGAACCGCAATTGCGGAGCTGTTAATAACCATTACCGGACCTCCTTCTTCTCATCTTTGATGAAGATTTTTCTGAAATGTCCGTAGATGGACTCCAGTTCAAAGATAAACATCGCGACTCCTGCTATAGGAATCGGATAATAGTACCATGCCCTTGAAAGCCAAGTGATACTGATGAATGTTCCCTTACTTCCAACGGTAGAGGCGTACTGCCAGCCTACAACCATCATTATCACTGCCAAAATAAGAACAAATACATCTGCAAGAATATCCAAAAATATGATCACACTTTCAGGCAGGTATCTGTCAAATGCAGTCATCCTTATATGCGCTTTACTCCTGATTGCAAGTGATGCGGACAGAACTGCCATATAGGACATAAGTGTGAGTACAACCTCCTCAACCCATGCCTGATGAGGTATGAAATCAAGATAACGTGCCAGGACTGCAAAACTGACAAGAACGATGTCTCCTATAAGCAGAATCTTGCACAAAACAAGAACGAACTTATATACGGCGTCATAGATGGGTTTTGCTTTATCCACTGTTCTGAAAAAGCTTTCCATTTCTTTCCTCCTTAAGACTTTTAAAAAGGGGCACAGCTAAGAATCTGTGCCCCCAATGTTTTTTTAACTTACTTGGCAAGATCAAGAATCTTCTGATAAAGATCTTCCTGTCCCTTGATATTGTCGGCGATGACCTGCTTTGTAGCTTCCTGCCATGGAGTCTTATCGTCAACATCCACAACATTTACTCCGCTTGCTCTAAGTGCATCAAGAACCTCGTTCTCCTTCTGCTCTGAGATTGACTTGTTGTACTCGCCTGCAGCCTTACCGGCCTCCATAAGGATATTCTGCTGCTCTTCTGTAAGCTTGTTCCATGCGTCCTCAGAGATAACAACCTGGATTGCACCAAGTGTATGTCCGTCAAGGATCAGATTAGGAGCAACCTCATCAAAAGCATTAGACTTGTAGTTTGCGATAGGCTGTTCAGCTCCATCACATACACCTGTCTGAAGTGCTGAATAAAGCTCTGTAAATGCAACCTCAGTAGCATTGGCACCAAGACCGGATACAAGACCTACCATTACAGGGTCGTTGGATACACGGATCTTCTTGCCCTTGAAATCATCAATGCCTGAAACAGGATCCTTGGTGAAGAAATGACGGAAACCTTCTTCGCCGTAGAAAAGACCTATAAGATTTGTTCCGTTCTGTGATGGCTCATCAAGGAATTCTCTTGCGAGATCTGACTCTGCAAACTTCCAGAAGTGATCTCTGCTTACAAATGTGTAAGGAAGTGAAAGAAGCTTTGACTTTTCTCCGCCATAGCTTGTAAGTGCAAATGCTGAGATTCTGGAAATATCTACTGTTCCGGTACCGCCAAGCATTCCGTCAAGAACTTCATTCTCAGTACCAAGTACGCCGCTTGCCTGAATATCAATGATGATGCTTCCGTTGGAACGACTCTCAACTTCTTCCTTGAACTTCTGTCCTGTCATACCAACTATGGTATCAAGAGGGTTTACCTCGGCATAAGTAAGGACTATGGCATCCTCTGAAGCTTTGGCAGCTGTCTCTGCAGTAGTCTCTGCAGTAGTCTCTGCTTTACTTTCTGCAGCCTTTTCGGTTGCAGCAGGTGCTGCTGAAGTGTTGCCCCCGTCAGTAGTTGTCTTTCCGCCACATGCAGCCATGGAAACAACCATAGTTGCACATAAAAGTGTTGATAAAACTTTTCTCTTCATCTCTACCTCCTTAAAATTAAAGGATAAGTTCCGTCATTATGCATTTCGGATTCCGGAACATAATATCCTTTTCACAATTAACATATGATTTGATTATAATAACTATCACCCGGAAAGTAAAGCGAAGATTGGTTACCTTGCAATATAACCTCAAATTTGAAAACACTTACAGTCGTGATATTACACAAACGATGTGAACACCAAAAGTATTTGCAGCTTACTGATGATGCATATCATACAAATTCATCTCTCATAGGATTAAAGCAGTCAAGAAGGATGCCTTCCTCAATGCATACACAACCATGCTCTATCCCATTCTTCTTTAAAAGTGTATCTCCTGCACTTACGATTTTTTTCTCATCACCTATGGTGAACTCGAATTTTCCACTGACGATATATGTGATCTGGGTATGCGGATGGGAATGCATGGCACCTATACCGCCTTTTTCGAAATGATTTTCAACCACCATCATCTCATCGGTATAACTTAAGATCTTTCGCTTTACTCCTTTGCCGCATTCCTCAAAGTCAATGTCACTGTTAAATGTCCAAATTGCATTTTTGGTATTTTTCATATATGCCTCCATAAATATTTTGATAAATTCAGTTTACAAAAAATCAGAGGGTATTTCACCTCTGATTTGTAGAATGCGGAATGATCCATATGCATCAATCACGGGATGTTTTCCTGACAAACATCACAAGTTTCATGATACATATCATATCTATAAAGAGCGCAACAGCTATGGTGCTTAATCCTACTGATATGCCGAAATTCTTTGCAACCATACCTACTATGGCTGGCATGATTATTGATCCGAAGCTGGCTGTTGTCAGTATAAAACTCCAGGCCAAACTGTATTTCTTAATGAGCTCACCCGCAAACGAAACCGTGGTGGCGTAAATTCCCGCCATAGAAAATCCAAATCCCATGATTCCGATAATGATGGGTGATGTTGTTTTGGAAGTGATAAGAACAAGAAAGAAAACAACTATGCCGATACCCATGACAGGAAGGAGATTTTCCTTTTTATGGTTTGTTGACAGCCAGGCCACCATAAGTCTTCCGGCAAGTATCATGACCCAAAGGATGCTGGCGGTTATCTGAGACAGATTAGGATTCAGAAGACCCGTGTCCTTGAAATAGGTTATCATCCATCCGATGACTCCCGATTCGGCACATAAGTAGAAAAACAGTGTTGAAGTACAAATGTAAAACAGCGGCTCCCTGAAAAATCCGAAGGCATCTTCTCTTTGTGTGCCAACTTCGGATTTATTATCTTTTTGTCCTTCATCCTCAGGGATAAGATAATAAAGAATACAGGTTATCACTCCAAGTATCGCAAGAAACCAGCATGCATAAATCCAGTGTTCACTGTTTGTTCCGGTAAAAAGCATGAGTATAAGAGGAAATAAAAAAGCTCCCACGGCAAAGCATGCATGAAGGCAGTTTAGAGCCCAGGCCATACCTGTTGCTATAGAATTGATCTTCACATTGCAATAATTGCTGGTTGCACCTCTTGCCAGGCCTGTAGCCAGAAATGCAAATACTAAAAGAGGTCTGCTGCCTGACAGCATCAGCAGCACGGAAATCGGGAAAAAGCTCTCAAACAGCAGTATGCTTTTCTTTTTTCCAATCAACAAAGGAAGCGTTCCTGAAATAAAACCGGCCAGTAGATTTCCTACCGAATGAAGACTTACTATAAGACCACAAAAGGCATAGTCAAGACTATAGGTGTCTCTCAAGAACGGAAGTAACGATCCTATGGAAAGCGCCAGCATTCCATTTGCGATAAATATCGCATAGCAAAATATAAACTCTTTTCTCCTGATAATATCGTTTTTAATAAGTATCCCTCCCCATCCGGCAGATGCATTCTACATCATACGTTAATGTAAAAGCTATTCCGGTTACGTATGATTCGGATCATAAAGCTGAAATCATCGTTCAGGAACGTGATCCGGTACTTTTGACCCTTGAATTATCATAACACATTATGAAACCGTTTTCATACATGATGAGTTATCATGTGGGGCAGGAATTATGATTTAACCGGTGATATCCTTCATTGTTCCTGTAGGAGCTGAACCAAGGAGAACACAGAAGCCGACTTCGGATTCTGCCCTGTCCTGAGCATTTTCATCATCTGCGCTTCCTACGGCTTGAATCACAGAAGTTGAAGATGTACCTGAGAGAGCTGATCCGGAGGTGTCAGTACTTTTATAGTTTGAGTTGCTTTCATAATTCAAGGTTGAACTGATGCCGGGGTTTCCTTCTTCATCCAACTTGCTTACTGCATTTATGACGGGTGTTGTGGAAGTAGCTGCACTTTTCGCAGATGTTTCCCAGGATGAATATGAAGCTGAGGTATCTTGTGATGATACAGTGTTCTGAGTAGCTGTTACAGCATCATCTAAGCTTGAAACTGCATTTATAACCGGTGTTGAAACATAGTTTCTGCTGCTTTCTGATGATGCAGATACAGCTGAATATGATGAGACCGACTGAACCGAACTTATCTCATCTGTTGCAGCTGAAGCAGCTGTGATAGTAGGCACCTGAGTCTGAGAGACTCTGGTACCTGTATTTTGAGAAGAGGAGGTACCTGTACCTGATGTGACTGTAGAGGCAGTGACATAATTTGTATTGTTGTTTAAAACGGTTGATTGTGATGTAGTAGCTGTTGTTGAGGATGATAGCTGAGTTGTTCCAGGTAATGATGAAATCGTTACAACATTGTCGGCCAATGCTGTGCCGGCTGAACCCATAGTTATAAAACTGCTCATCATCAAAATCGCAGAAAGTTTTGTGATAGATTTCTTCATGGTTTTTCCTTTATCATAGCAATCATTACTGACTGAAATATCGTGATGTGTCATATTGTTACTTACATTATATCTTTATTTTTTACTTTGATATTTTACATTTGTTCTACGATTTAAGGATGTAAAAAACACGATTCATGGATTACATGAATCGTGTTTTTAATGAAGTACTGATTAACTTAGTGTTTCCTTAGCGCCTCGGGCGTCTGGACACGTGTTTTTAAAGGGAATTGATGCCTTGCATCAGGAATCCGACTGGGGAAACGCTTTAATCAGCGTTTTATTAAGTATTTATCCCGGAACAATGCATAGACTGTATCCTCCGGAAGTCATGTCACGAAGGGCTTCCGAACTGTCGGCCTGGGATAACTGATATATTGCGGAACCATCAGTATCTTTCCAGAAATATGTTCCGTCAGACTCTTCTGCTTCCCCGAAGAGATTGCTGAGTATCTGCTGCATTTCTTCTTTTGACTTTCCCGTATCTTTTGAATCGATGGTTACTTTTGAAAGGCCATCGCCTCTAAAATGGAAAAGTACCGAAACCGGTGAATCAAAATTAAGTATATATAGATGCCCTGAATAGAGTTTACGGCCATTTCCGTCTGTATCACCTGTTTCGGTAAGACTTACAGCAAAGTTTTCGCATATACGCCTAAATTCTGATGAAGAATTGGATAAAGATACATTATCGGATGAGAACACATCCTTTCCTTTACGAAATGAACCCGAACAAATTACGGTTTTGTCTGAAGAACCGAGTTCCGACAACAATGCGTTCTTTCTCTTTGCTATGCCGAGTATGATATCACCTATCACTGCCGAAGCATCTGCAACTTCATCCTGACTTATGTCTTCTATGGATTTTGCGGAACCCGCCTTTTCGACAGTTGCCTGCCTGAGATATGCAGATGGGATCCCGTTTATATGAAAAGCTGCCGAGCAGTTATGCTTATCCTGATCTGTTGAAGTTTTCTGTCCTGTCATCTTCTTAAGAGAAGCAGAAAGAGAGGATGCAACAGGATTGTTGATTCCGTTTGCTGTATAAATCTCAAATCCTGTGTAGTCGCTTAATGCTTTCATATCAAAAGAAATGTCACAGGCGATACGAGCTTTCTCTTCTTCAGATAATGATTCTATATATCTGTATGCGGCATCCTGTCCTTCTCTTCCGTCTTTCGAAATCATAAACCGGATTTCAAAATCAGCGTCTAAGGCGGATAGCTTCTGCGCCAATGATTCAAGCACTGCTATATCTCCTGCTCCTTCGGAAAATCCATCCCGGGAAGAATCACACGGAAGTGCCGTTGATATAAGAATGATGTCAGAAGAATCGCCGGAAACAGAGGCTTTTTTCACTGCACTGAGATATCTGACAGTCTGCAATGAATCTTTGTTTTCCTGATCAGAACACCTCGGATCTGTATCATGGTTATCCTGGTGCGATTCATCAGATGTTTCCTCATGCGTGTCATCTTCGGTTTTTATGACCTGTTTGCCGGAATTGATGTCTGTTGTTTCGACAAATGACTTTACATTCACATCATATCCGTATCCTGCAAGTCTTCCGGACAGAGCATCAAGCTGGGTCTTTTCATTTTCGGCTTCGTTTCCGCTATGATCTTTATAAACATTTTCAATGGCCTGCAATGAAGATTTCACATACTTTTTGTAGTCGGAACCGTCTGTTCGAATATGCTGGTACACGAGTCTGGGCATAAGCATCAGCACGGAAAGCAGCAATGCCATGATTCCGGAGCAGATGTACTGTTTCTCTTTATACAGATAACCGTGGAGCAGCTGCATGGCACTGTATACTATGGTGAGCACGCCGGTTACATATATCAAAAGCAGGATGATGTCAAAGGGGTCTTTAAGTAGATTGGAAAGATTCATAGCTTACTGGTGCAGACCCTTGATGGTTTCAATAAGTTCAATGTCATCCTGAAGTACTCTCAGATTTGTTGTTACAGGCTGTTCGCCGGGTTTTGTGACAGTCATCTCGATGACAGAACCAACCGGAATGCTGGTGGACAGTTCATGACTGATAAATGACATAACCTTAGGATGATTGCTCTGAAACTTTTTGAATACTCCTGCAACTTTGAACATATCTGCTGGATTTAACATGATTACCTCCGAAAAAAGATGACAGTTATCAATGTCATCAAAATTTATCTTCACTATAGTACGCCAAAACAACAGTTTTAGGAAGTGAAAAATAGCCCTATCCCGGTTTATACAGAGCGGTTTACAGACAGTTACCGCTTCTTCTCTTCCCGCTCAAGGGTGAACCAGAAGTCAACGCCGGTTCTTGTATTCTTCGCTCCGCACTTCTGATGATGAGCGCTTACGATGGCCTTGACTATGCTTAGACCGAGACCACTGCCGCCGTAGCTTCTGGTGTGTGCCTTATCCACTTTGAAGAATTTCTCCCATATCTTCTCAAGATCCTCTTCAGGAATTGGTTTTCCGGTATTTGATACGTGGATGGAAATGATTCCATCCGGTTCTCTCTCGGAGAATATACTTATATTGTTTGGAGCCTCAAGATGGTGAAGAGCGTTATTGAGATAATTGGTGATTATCTGCTCTACCTTGAACTCATCAGCCCATACCATTGTGCCTTCCGGTATATCGACTTCCACATGAGCATCCTGCTGCTTTATGAGAATGTCTGATTTACTGATGACCCCATTCACAACCTTGGAAATATCAAAAAGTGCGAAATCAGGAAGATCCTTACCCTGTTCAATGGAGCTAAGATTCATCAGTGCATGAACCAGCTTATTCATCCTCTGGGCCTCATCCACGATGACTCCACAGTAGTAGGCTCTGGATTCAGGATCGTCGGCAAGCCCTTCATTGAGCCCTTCCGCATAGCCTTGTATAAGAGCGATAGGAGTTTTAAGTTCGTGTGAGACATTGGCCACAAACTCTTTCTGACGTTCCGCATATCGTGTCTTGTTTTCGATATCGGACTGAAGCTCGTTGTTGGCGGTCTTCAGGTCGGCAATGGACTTTTGAAGTCTCTCTGAAAGTGTGTTCATGGAGTTTCCGAGGACACCGATTTCGTCAAGCGAATCACCGTTATACCTTGCAGAAAAGTCCTGAGCGGAAATCTTTTCACTGAGACGTGCAAGCTGGTTTATAGGTTTTGTGATCTCACGGCTCATGAAGTAAACGATGACAGAGCCTCCAAGCATTGCAAAAACTCCTATGAAAAGCAGGAATCTGTTAAAGAAGCTGACGGATTCCTTGACACTTGACACCGGCATCGACATGATGAAGCAGGTTGTGTTATCGGAAAAATATCCCCAGCTTTCAAGATATGTGTTTTTCGAAATGTCATCTACGTTTTTCTCAATGGTGTAATTATCAAAAGATCTGACCATCTGTCTGGTAGTATAATTCCGGTTTCCGAAGATATACTGATTAAGCTTACGGGACTGAAAATTCAGATCACCGAAGGTGGAGAATATAGTGTCAGTCTTTGTGTCCATGACGATGACATTGACATTGTAGGTCTCGGACAGCTGTTTCAGATAGGTTGTGGCCGGAGTTTCCGTGTCAGGATTCGAAGTGTCATAGTTGGAAGGAAAAAGTTTTGATGCCCCTGCTTCGGTGTCAGCTGACAGCTTTATCATATTGTTTAATGTTTCGTAAGCGTGCTCAAGGGTGGTTATCTTCTCTCTGGTATAGTAACGCTCCAACAGAAACGTATTCGCCAGCAGTACAGTGGTAAGCACCAGTGCGATAAGGCAGATGAAGATACACGTGTATCTCCACTTTATACTTTTTTTGATCAAAGGGATTCTTTTCATAAAATCTTTTTCCGCATATATAGCAATGTCTCTTTATGTAAACGGAAGATCCGTTCTGTTTGTAAGGGTTGTCGTCAGACAGCTTCAAATTTATAGCCCATGCCCCAAACGGTCTTAATGTAGTCGCCCTTTTCACCCATTTTTGCCCTAAGTTTCTTTACATGTGTGTCGATGGTTCGGGCATCACCGAAATAGTCATAGTTCCAGACATTGTTGAGGATTTTTTCACGGGAAAGTGCGATTCCCTTGTTCTCAATGAAATAAAGCAGAAGCTCGTACTCCTTGAAGCTAAGTTCAACTTCTGCCCCGTCTATCTTTACGGAATGGGCAGATTTATCCAGTTCTATGCCACCGATGTTTATGACATCGTCCTGATTGACACCTGAACGGCGAAGGATTGCTTCGACTCTTGCCACCAGAATCTTTGGTGAAAACGGCTTGGAAATGTATTCATCCGCTCCGTACTCAAAGCCCTTCAGTTCATCCTGTTCTTCAGAACGTGCTGTAAGCATTATCACAGGAACCTTACTATGCTCACGGACGGTTTTCAGTACGTCCCATCCGTTCATCCTGGGCATCATGACATCAAGGATTATGAGGGCAATGTCTTTATCCGAGAAGAATTTGTCGATGGCCTCTTCGCCATCCGCAGCTTCGAGAACATCATAATCCTTTATTTTAAGAAAGTCAGAAATAAGCTTTCTCATTCTGTCTTCATCATCAACTACAAGTACTTTTAAACGATCCATATATGCCTCTGTTCTTTTTTAGACGTATCAGTTCTTTTGAATCCCCTCCTGAATAAACCTGCTGGGGCTGCAATTCTTACTATATCTTTTATCTGTGAAGTAAATGTGAAATTCCTTACGTGCTCTTGTAAGAGCCACATAGAAGGCTCTGCGCTCCTCTTCGATATCGTCTTTTGTCACGGCTTTGGAAGATGGAACTATTCCTTCGTTCACATCTATGAGGTGGACAATGTCAAATTCAAGCCCCTTGCTGGAGTGGAATGTCATAAGCCGGATTCCTTTATCTTTTTCCGGTTTCATTTTTTTCAGTTCTTCTCCATAGCTGTCAACGAATTCAAGCCACTTTTTCTTATCAGGGAAAGCCTTCGCAGATTCTTCGATTTCATCCATTATAGCATGTATATCGGAAAGATTCTGATGAGTCTCCCGGGCTTTTGCTTCAAGATGCTCCTCATATCCGATCTTCTTTCTGATGTAGATGATGGCGGCCACAGTAGGCAGTTGCCTGAGCGTTTGAAGGTTTTTAAGTAAAACATCAATGCTATGCAGGATTTCCGGTGATTCCCTGTAGTAGGCTTTCAGCTTATTAAAATCAGGTATTCTGTTATCCAGTGCTTTTCTTGATATATACCGAAGGGGTTTATTCATGATTCTGAGGAAATCCGCCCGTGTTCCCATACCCATGGCAAGTCTGATGTAGGAAATCAGATCCAGAGCGGTTCCGCATTCGTACATATTTTTGATCTTGTTTTTTAATGAAAACGGAATCCGGAGAAGTGTAAGTTTTCTTGCGATTCGCTGCGATAGCATTTCAGTTCTGAAAAGTACCGCAATCTCTTCAGGAGGTATACCGGACTTCAGAGATTTCTTTATATTGTGGATGACATATTCATATTCTTTTTTAGGATCGGTGGCCCTATGGCAGTAAATGCTTCCGCCGTTACCGTTTACAGCTGTAACTTTCTTTTTGAACCGCATATTGTTGTGATTTATGATATTTACAGCGAAGCTTACTATCTCTTTTTTGGAACGATAGTTATTACCAAGAAGTATCCTTTTGGAATCGGGATAATCCTTTTCGAAGCCAAGCATAATGGAGGGTTCCGCACCTCTGAACCGGTATATGGACTGGTCATCATCACCTACAATGAATAAATTGTTTTGCGGTGCTGCAAGCATTCTCACTATACTGTATTGAATCGGACTGATATCCTGAAATTCATCCACAAGTATGTAACGAAATCTGTTTTGCCAGAGCCGGAGTTCTGATGGTTCCTTGAGGAAAAGCTCATGACAAAGAAGCAGCATATCATCAAAATCAAGTAACCGTTGTGCCTGTAGCTCTGCTTTATAATTGCTTATGATGCGGTGGAATTTCTCAGTATCAATAAGCTTGGATATGAAAGGTTTGCTGCCATTCGCAGAATCGGAGCTGTCACAGGATGCGATCATGGATTTGTATTTTGATATTTCAGACAGCAGAAGTCTGAAGAAATCCGAGTCATAGGAGCTGTCGATACGCTCTTTGGCCACAAGATCTTTGAGAATCAGTATTTTATCTTTGTCGGTGATGATGTTTTTGAAAGAAAGATGGTATCGGAGACGCAGTATAAAGAAAAAGATCGAATGAAATGTTCCGAAAGTGACCTGATGCCCTGAGATATCTCCGGGGGTCTGTAAGGACAGATCAGTGATGGATGAAGGTTTATGAGAGATGTCAGATGTTTTGTTATTTTGATCAAGAATTGTATGGGGTTCATGTTTATTTACATATCCTGTACAGGAATACCTTTTTTCTCTGACCAGACGGTTGAATCTGGTTTCCATTTCCTGAGCTGCGTCCTTTGTGAATGTTATAACCAGTATATCTTCCGATGGAATGCCTGTATCTAAAAGGTGCAGAATCCGGTGTGTTATTACTGTTGTTTTTCCTGATCCGGGTCCGGCAAGTACCATAGCCGGGCCGTTCACATGTTCTATTGCCTGTATTTGTTCATTAGAAAAGCTCATGGCACAAGTGTACCATGAGCTTTTCAAGTTGCATATTGTCTGAATTTAGACCATATAATGACGTGAGTGTCAGTTCAGACCTGCTCCGTACAGTATCTTTGCAAGTTCTGAATCCTTATCAAGAATTATAGTCTTATCTCCTCTGCCGCTCAATGATGTCTTAAGGGCATCAAGTGATCGGATATAGTTATAGAAATCTGCCTTTTCAGTAGAGTTGTAGGCTTCTGACAGAGTCTTCATATACTCTGCTTCACCCTCGGCTTCAATGATGGCTGCCTTCTTTTTGGCTTCAGCTTCCATGATGGTTACCTGACGATTGGTGTCATTTCTTATCTTCTGAGCCTGGCTGTCACCCTGAGCTTTATATGAGGCTGCGATGTTCTGACGCTCAGAGATCATTCTTTCGTAAACAGCTTCCTTGTTGTCATCAGGAAGGTCAAGAGCCTTTATCTTGGCCTCGGTGATAGTGATTCCATATCCACCGATGTCAGAATTGGAATCTTCTGTTATGAGCTTTGTGAGCTGCTCGCCTCTTGCAGCAATGACTTCGTCCTGAGACATTGATGAAATAGTGTTCTTTGTGGCATTGTAAACTGCAACGCCGACACGATCTTCAGCGGCTCTGGTGGAAGCATTGAGAGTCTGGGTGAACTTTACCGGATCTGTGACTTTCCAGAGAATGAAGTCATCCGCAATCATGGATTTTTTGTCCTTTGTGATAACATCAGACGGCTGGATGTCATATATCTGGAGGTCCTTTGGAATGTATCGGACAGTCTCAAGGAAAGGAACCTTTGCATAAAGACCTGCTTCAGTGCTGACTCTGGTGATTCTTCCAAGGTGTGTTACAACACCGTACTCGTTGGGAGCAACTGTGTAAAAAGAGGAATTTGACAGGAATAAAAGTCCAAGAAGGATAATCACTGCAATCACTCTTATTATGTTAAATGATTTCTTCATGGTGCACTCTCCTCCTCAGTTTCATCCTCTGTTACAGTATCAGGTTTGACACTGTAAGATGTAGCAGTCTGTGTATTGCCTGTTGATGAACCTGTGAAACTCTCAAGAGGAAGCATTGTCTGGGTGCCGCCGTCATCGATGATGACCTTGAGATCAGGAAGTACATCTTCCATTGTCTCATAGAAAAGGCGCTGTTTGGTGATAAGCGGATTAAGCTTGTACTGCTCGTACATGGCATTAAATCTGGCAACCTGACCTTCAGCCTCGGCGATTCTCGCTTCTTTCTTTGCCTCTGCCTGCTTTTCGATCTTGTCGGCATTGGCTTCGGCTGCAGGAAGCTGCTCTGATTTGTACTTGTTGGCATTGTTTATGGATGTCTCTGATCCCTGCTTTGCGTTTTCAACCGCCTTGAAAGCAGACATTACTTCCTGATTTGGCGGTTCAACGTCCTGAATGGAAACATTTACAACCTCAAGACCGATGTTTGCCTGTGTAAGAGCATTTACAAGAGAATCACGAACGTCTGACTGGACTTTGTTTTTGCTTGTCGTCATGACATCGTCAACGTTGTAGTTGGAAACGATGGTACGTATTGCTGCCTGAGCAAGATTTTCGAGTATTGACTTCGGATTGCTTGAATTGTAAAGGTAGCTTACCGGGTCAGATACGCGGTACTCAATATAGAAATCCGTGTTAACAAAGTTAAAGTCCGAGGTGATCATCAGAGACTGTTCACTGACTGATTCTGCTCTTCCGTTTTCTCCGGCATCTTCGTCGTATACCCTGTAACCGATAGGAATACCATAGGTTGTTGTGCGTACCTTGTGGACAGTATCAACAAACGGAATCTTGAAGTACATTCCGGCGGTTTTAACATCCTGAACCTTTCCGAATCTGGTAACTACCGCCTGTTCCTGTTCCGATACTCTGTATAGACCGGATGTAACAAAGCTGAAAGCCAAAAATACAAT
Source organism: Oribacterium sp. WCC10 (assembly GCF_900113415.1). Taxonomy (GTDB): domain Bacteria; phylum Bacillota; class Clostridia; order Lachnospirales; family Lachnospiraceae; genus Oribacterium. The sequence continues at coordinate 96,180 of NZ_FOPH01000011.1, forward strand.
TACTATAAGTACAAAGACTTTCAGCAGTTTTCCGAAGCTTTCCTTTGCTTTTTTCGGATCAGGCATATCGATATGCGGCATTCCCGGACCGTTGCCGGTTCCGCCATTTGTGAAGTTTTTCATAAACTCTTTCCCTCTCATAGTTAGTATCAGCGTTTTTAGCCTCTGTGCTCTATATCATCCGCAATTTCATTGGACTTTCCGGCTGTTTCAAGAGTTGTTGAAGTGCTTCTTTCATTGAGACAAGGATCAACAGGTCTTGACTTTTTCTCCTTAGGGGACTTATCTATCTCCGTATAATCACCGATTCCCAGAGCCTCTGTTACTGCTCCGAGAGATGAAACGGTTGCTGAAAGATCTGTAGGAAGGAATATCTTTGTAGCACGGCCGTCAGCCACAGTCTTAAGGGCCTCAAGACCGCGAAGCTTGAGAACGGTTTCATTTACATTTGCAGACTTAAGCATTTCAAGACCTTCTGCCTCTGCCTTGTAAACAAGCTTAACAGACTCGGCTTTACCTTGGGCGATGGCAATCTGGGCATCTCTCTCAGCTTCCGCAGCAAGAACCTTTGCGCGCTTGTCACCTTCTGCTCTCTTAACGATAGACTCCTGATGAGCCTCTGCCTGAAGGACAGTCTCACGTCTCTCACGCTCTGCTCTCATCTGTTTTGTCATGACTTCCTCGATCTCACGAGGCGGCTGAATGTTCTTTACCTCAACTCGTGTAACCTTGATGCCCCATGGATCTGTTGCGGTGTCAAGAGCCATCTGCATCTTGCTGTTGATGATGTCTCTGCCTGAAAGTGTCATATCAAGTTCCATCTCACCTACGATTGAACGAAGGTTTGTGGCTGTGAGATTGGCAAGACCGCTCATGGCATTTTCGATTCCGTACTGATAAGCTTTGGGATCGAAAACAGTCATGTAAACTACAGAATCAATGGAAATGGTAACATTATCCTTTGTGATAACAGGCTGCGGATCAAAGTCACAAACCTGCTCTTTAAGTGAGATCTTTCTGAAAACTCTGTCAATGATCGGCATCTTGAAGTGAAGACCCGCTTGCCAAGTATCATGATACTTTCCGAGGCGCTCAACATTAACGGCATACCCTTGTGGAACCACTTTGATGCAACCGCTAAGTACAAAAATCACAATGACCAGTAAAGGTAATGAAAAAATAAATCCCATACTATACTCTCCCGTCTGTCCTTCTTGGTGAAGAACTAAAAAATATTTTCGCTCGCCGTTATCCGGCAGTGAGTCCGGGTCATCAGATGTATGTTCATATTCATAAGTGGGCTTGAATGATGGACTGTCATCTGATACCAAACCTACTTAATAATAACATAAGTTATAAAGATAATTTCTTAACGATTGTATACGAAAAAAAGAAGTTCGTGAGTAACCTATTCTGCTATATATAATGTGGTATAGAACCGGTGGGTATACGTTAAGAAACGTTTAGCTGAGTTGTGAAAAATCAAAATAGCCTGCCTTAGAACCACTTGGAATAATTTTCCCTGACATCATCGGCAATTCTGAGCTTTCATCCGGAAAACTCAGAAACCGCCGATGACCTAGTGATCCTTAGGAGGCTATTTTAGATTTCTCCGACGAATTGACCCGTTTTTAAACGGCTGGCTGCTGGTTCTGATCGATTGTAATAATCGGATGTACTATCACCAATAAAGTAAAAGAAAAAAGCAAGGGATAGGTGCCAATGCTTATGGTTTGAAAGAACAGAATGTACTGTCAAACTTGTGAGCAGGCACACGACCCTTGCTTTTTTGTTCATTTTGATACGTAGTGGGGAGGAATTATCCTTCCAGCTTTCTGATTCCGGCCTCAAGTCTCTTGATAGACTCTTCCTTGCCGAGAACCTCCATGATCTCTGTTGCTCCTGCAGGTGTCATCTGCTTGCCTGAAAGAGCGATACGGATAGGCCACATTACGAAACCTGTCTTAAGCTCCTTCTCCTTTCCGTATTCTGAAAGAAGTGCGAAAAGAGCATCGTTAGAGTAATCCTCCTGAGCCTTGAGAAGAGGAAGAACATCCTTAAGAAGCTCAAGTGAGTTCTCAAGATTTGTCTTTGACTTCTTGTTTACATAAAGCTCTGTTCCGTACTCAGGAACTTCCTCGAAGAATGAAATCATCTCCGGGATATCCGGGAATATCTCGATACGTGTCTTGACCATAGTGGCAATGTGCTTGAAGTCAAGAGGCTTTTTGATGGTCTCTTGGATGAAAGGAAGAGCTCTTTCATAGTACTTGTCGAAATCCATAGCCTTGATATACTCGCCGTTCATCCAGCGAAGCTTGCCCATATCGAAAACAGCAGGACTCTTTGAGATACGTGTGTAATCAAACTTACGGATCAGATCCTGAAGTGACATAATTTCCTCATTGTCATCAGGTGACCATCCGAGAAGAGCTACGAAGTTAACTACTGCCTCTGCTACAAAGCCCTGATCGATGAGATCCTCAAAAGAAGAATGACCTGAACGCTTTGAAAGCTTCTTGTGGTTCTCGTCTGTGATGAGTGGACAGTGAATGTACTTTGGAATCTCCCATCCGTATGCGTCATAGAGACGGTTGTACTTTGGACTTGAACTCAGATACTCGTTACCACGAACAACGTGGGTGATTCCCATGAGATGATCGTCGATAACATTGGCGAAATTGTATGTAGGGAATCCGTCAGACTTGATAAGAACCATGTCATCAAGCTCGGAGTTATCTACTGTAACATCTCCGTAAAGCTCGTCGTGGAATGTTGTTGTTCCCTCTGTAGGGTTGTTCTGACGGATAACGTATGGCTTTCCTGCCTTAAGGTTCTCCTCAACCTCTTCCTTTGAGAGACCGAGACAATGCTTATCATAGTGCATGATCTCTTCACCGTTAACTGTTGTCTTCAGAGTTTCAAGACGCTCCTTTGTACAGAAACAGTAGTAAGCCTTGCCTTCGTTAACCAGTTGCTTTGCATAGTCCATGTAAACACCGGACTGTACTCTCTCTGACTGAACGTATGGTCCGCAATTGCCGGGCTTATCAGGAGACTCATCAGGGATGAGACCTGTATCATCAAGAGTTCTGTTGATAAGGTCTACTGCACCTTCAACAAGACGCTCCTGATCTGTATCCTCGATTCTTAAAAGAAAATCGCCGTCCTCATGCTTAGAAATGAGGTAAGCATACAGTGCAGTTCTTAAGTTACCAACATGCATTCTTCCGGTTGGTGACGGAGCGTATCGTGTTCTGATCTTCATTTTGTTCTCCTAAATGTAAAGAAGGGACTGTCGCCAGCCCCCGCTTTTAGATTTAAAATTCTTTATTTCTTAATGCATAGGGAATTACATTATCATGAAATCCCCTATGCTGATGTTTTAAAACTGAATCAATCCTTGAGATCCTGTGGTCTCATGGTAAGGTTGATTCTACCCATCTTGTCGACTTCCTGTACCTTTACAGTTACTTCGTCGCCGATGTTTACAACATCCTCAACCTTTTCAACTCTGCCGTCAGCGAGCTTTGAGATGTGAACCATACCGTCCTTATTAGGGCTTAACTGTACGAATGCACCGAAGTTCATGATACGTACAACCTTTCCTGTAAGTATCTGACCGGGTTCTATGTCATTAACGATGGACTCGATGATCTTCTTTGCCTTCTCAAGTGCGGAAAGATCAATGCCGGAGATAGATACCATACCGTTATCGTCGATATCGATCTTTGCGCCTGTCTCGTCAATGATTCCGTTGATGGTCTTTCCCTGCTTACCGATGACATCACCGATCTTCTCAGGATCAATCTGGATGGTAATAATCTTTGGAGCATATGGTGAAAGCTCCTTACGAGGCTCTGCGATAGCATCCTTCATAACACCGTCCATGATGAAAAGACGTGCTTCGTGTGCTCTCTTGATAGCCTCTGTTACGATATCCTTTGTAAGACCGTGAATCTTGATATCCATCTGGATAGCAGTGATACCTTCGTGAGTACCTGTTACCTTGAAATCCATGTCGCCGAAGAAGTCCTCAAGCCCCTGGATATCTGTAAGTACGAGATAATCATCATCTGTATCACCGGTTACAAGACCGCAGCTGATACCTGCTACAGGCTCTTTGATAGGAACACCGGCTGCCATAAGTGAAAGGCATGATGCACAGGTTGAACCCATTGATGTTGAACCGTTGGACTCCATAGTCTCGGATACTGCACGGATGGCATAAGGGAACTCTTCTACTGATGGAAGTACAGGAAGAAGTGCTCTCTCTGCAAGTGCTCCGTGACCGATCTCACGACGTCCCGGTCCGCGGCTTGCCTTGGCCTCACCTACTGAGTATCCTGGGAAATTATACTGGTGAAGGTATCTCTTCTCTGTGATGAACTCATTAAGTTCCTCAACCTTCTGAACCTCTGAAAGAGGAGCAAGAGTTACGATATCAAGGATCTGAGTCTGTCCACGCTTGAACATGGCAGAACCGTGTACTCTCGGGATGAGATCCACTTCAGCCTCAAGAGGTCTGATCTCGTCAATCTTACGTCCGTCAGGTCTCTTGTGATCCTTGAGGATCATCTTACGAACAGTCTTCTTCTCGTACTGATATACAGCATCAGGAAGGATGGCAAGAGGCTCTTCATCCTCTTGAAGAGCCTCTTCAAGCTTCTTTGTAACTTCAGCGATGTTTGCATCTCTTTGCTGCTTATCATCTGTAAATACAGCCTTCTCCATCTCCTCAGGAGGAACGATAGACTTGATTCTCTCGAAGAGCTCCTCAGGAACTGCAGCACTTACGTACTCCATCTTAGGCTTTCCGCACTCTGCGATGATGGAATCGAAGAAACCGATGATCTGCTTGTTTACTTCATCAGCCTTGTAGATAGCTTCGATCATCTTGTCATCGGAAATGCAGTTTGCGCCTGCCTCGATCATGATGACTTTATCACGTGTTGAAGCTACTGTAAGAGCAAGATCTGATACAGCCTTTTCTGCGTTTGTAGGGTTGATGATGAACTCACCGTTGATCATACCAACCTGTGTTGATGCACATGGGCCATCCCAAGGTACATCTGATATAGCTGTTGCAAGGGATGAACCAAGCATGGCAAGAAGTTCAGGTGAACAATCCTGATCAACTGACATAACAAGGTTGTCAACGAGACAGTCGTTTCTGAAATCCTTAGGGAAAAGAGGTCTCATAGGACGGTCGATGACACGTGATGTAAGGATTGCATTGTCACCTGCACGGCCCTCTCTCTTCTTGAATCCACCAGGGAATTTACCAACTGAATACATCTTCTCCTCATACTCAATCTGGAGCGGGAAGAAGTCAATGCCGTCACGTGGAGCGGCTGAAGCGGTACATGTTGAAAGAACTGTTGTATCGCCATAGTGCATAAGAGCTGCACCGTTTGCCTGAGCACAAACACGACCGATATCAACGGTGAGTGTTCTGCCGGCGAGTTCCATAGAATAACTCTTGTACATTTATACCTCCTAATAATGACAGAGAGGTCCAAAAACACTAATCAGACTCTGTTTCGACCTGCAAATGATCTGTGTGCTAAACTGTTTATATCAATGTCTAAGACTTCACAAATCAAAACCGGATCTCATCAGTGATCTCGGATGACTCTCCTGTCATAAATATATACATAGTATGGATATCCGTAAAATCTTTCGAAATGGGAAGAAAAAACGGACAGGGTAGCACATCATGCTACTCAACTTTGTATTTTAACAAATTCTTTAAGTAAGGTCGATATGTTTTTTACAAAACATAATAAAAGGGCAGAGAATAAATCTCCGCCCTTCTTTATCAAAATTACTTTCTGATACCGAGCTTCTCGATGAGTGATCTGTATCCCTCAAGGTCTGTCTTAGCAAGGTACTGAAGAAGTCCTCTTCTCTGACCAACCATCATAAGAAGTCCTCTTCTTGAGTGGTGATCCTTAGGGTTCTTCTTAAGGTGCTCAGTAAGCTCGTTGATTCTTGTTGTAAGAATAGCAACCTGAACCTCTGGTGAACCTGTGTCTCCTGGCTTACGGCCATACTGTGCGATAAGCTCTGCCTTCTTTTCCTTTGAAATCATGGTAATTCCTCCTATAAAACTATGGCGACAAACGCCATTACTTACGCTGACAGAGTTTCCGGAAGGAGTTCCGTAAAACTACGCCAACGCGCATACTGAATTAGTATATCTAAGTTCTTTTATTTGTCAATACGGATAATGAATTTCTGCTGTAAACATTATCTAAACATTGTACAAAATCAAATCCCGGATAAGATCCGTCAGTCCACATGAGGCGGAGCGGTCCGATATTTGTCTTTGCAGCTTATATAATGATGATGACGTGAGTGTCAATAATATTTGCCACTCACTGATTAGCGCCAACGCACACATCCGTGTGCAATGAGCAGGAATCCTTACATCATCAAATCGCATCTGTATCACAGATCCATAGGATAATTGGCTGCTGACCAGACGTCCTTCTGAAGCTGTTTCTTCAGGTCTTCCAGTGAAGGGAACTTCTGCTGATCTCTCAGTCTGTCGATGAACTCAACTCTGATCTTCTTTCCGTAGAGATCACCCTTGAATCCAATGATATGGGTTTCGATATCCATAGGATTGTCATCGGCAACTGTCGGATTGGTACCAACATTGGTCATTCCCTTATAGAGATTCTGCCCCACAAGCACTCTGGTCACATAAACTCCCGGGCTTGGAACCAGTTTTCCGTCCTTTGGAAGCATATTGGCTGTAGGGAAACCAAGAACTCTGGTTCCTATCTGCTTTCCGTAAATAACTGTGCCGCTTAATGCAACGTGACGGCCCAAAAGATCTGCAGCAAGTTTGACATTACCCTTCTGAATCTCTTCGCGGATATAGGTGCTGGAGATCTCCCTTGCATTACCATCTTCATCGAGAATCTGACGTTTCTTTATGACATGAGCCTCATAACCGTATTTGTTCTGAAGTTCTGTGAGCAGAGCTGCATTGCCTTGTGCCTTGTGGCCGAAGCTGCAGTCTGTCCCCACAACTATATCTTTCGCGTGCATTCCCTCAACAAGAATGTCTCGAAGGAAATGTTCTGCCGGAACTTTCATGGTGTCTTTGTTTACAGGATAAGAAAAAACATAATCAAAGCCAAGATTCCGAAGTCTTGTGAGATGTTCGTCACTTGATGAAATCGAGTTCTTTTTGATGCCTGTAAAAAGACTTTCCGGATTCTGTGAAAATGTAAGAATCGCAGTTTTCAGGTGTTTTGTTTTCGCTATCCTGAACATGTTGTCAAATATAAGCTGATGCCCGAGATGACTTCCATCGAACTTTCCAAAAGAAACAACTGCCGGTTCCGGCACAAATATAGGGGGCTTCATGATTGAAATCAGTTCACCCTTTTCTTCCATAGATGCTATTTCGGAGATGGTGTGACTTTCCCCTATATCATACTGACCGACCCTTGTACGGATAAGTGATGACATGGCAGCGCCTGTACCGAGCTTTTCTCCGATATCCTTACAAAGTGTTCTGATGTATGTTCCCTTTGAACAGGTGACTTCCATCTGAACATAAGGGATATCTATGGAAAGGATCTTTATATCGTGAATGGTTATACGATTGGGTTTTCTTTCAACTGTTTTCCCCTGTCTCGCCAAATCATAGAGCTTTTGACCGTTTATCTTCTTGGCGCTGTACATGGGTGGAATCTGATCGTAGCTTCCGATGAAGCTTTTCACAGCTTCGCGAATGTCTTCTTCGGAAACATTTACTTCTTTATCGGAAAGCACTGTGCCTGTGGTATCTTCTGTATCGGTGGTGATACCCAGTTTCATCCCTGCAACGTATACCTTTTCTGTACCTGCGATAGCATCCACAAGCTTTGTGGCTGTACCTGCGCAAACCACCAGAACTCCCTCTGCCATGGGGTCGAGAGTTCCCGTATGTCCTATTTTTTTCTCGTGAAGAATGGAACGAAGCTTTTTGGTTACATCAAAACTTGTCCATTCCTTTTCTTTTCTGACTACTATAATTCCGTCCATTTATCCCCTGTATAGAGAACGCCAGTCTGTTTGATTTCGTGACCCGAAGGACTGACGTTTTTGTGGGACAGATGTTATGCCCACGTAAATGACACCACATTATTCACATCTGTGTGGTGTATACCATGTGTGAGTAGCAAATGTTTTAGATACTCACGTTATTATATCAGCTCCTGTTTGAAACAAACTCCGGAGCATACATCTGGAGTGAAAGCTCCTTTGTGATGTTGTTGATGACATCGTGGTATGATCCCTGCAATGTGCATCCGGCGGCCATCTTATGACCTCCGCCACCAAAATGAGCTGCTACACGTGCCACATCAAGCATATGGTTGTTGCTTCGGAGACTAACCTTGAAGTTCTGGTTGGTCATCTCATATATGAAGATGGCACAGTCTATGCCTCTGGTCTCACGCATCACGCTTACAATACCGTCGATATCTTTGGAAGTGACATTGTAAAATTTCATTTCTTTGCAGGTGAGCCAGCCTGCAAGACACCGACCGTCCATGACCATGAGACTTTCCATGAGCACGCGGCCCAGAACCTGCTGCTGAGGATAGGTTTTGGTGAAAAAAGTATCATCGATGATATGACCAAAATCGATGCCTTTTGACATCAAAAAGCCTGCTATCTCCATAGTATGTTGTGATGTGCAGCTGTACTTGAATACACCTGTATCATGTACCATGCCGAGATAAAGACACTCGGCAGTCTCCTTAGTGATTTTATCCTTGTCCAAAAGATCAAAGATGACTTCACAGGCACTGGATGCCTCAGGAATGATGGTACTGTGTTCGAATTTCTGTGATCCCGGTATATGATGATCTGCCACGTATAGAGTTCCGGCATTTTCTGCGAGTGTTTTGTAATCACCGAGTCTGTCATAACCGTTACAGTCACACATGATACATAACTGGTACTTTCTGTCTGAAGGCACGTGTATGATCTCGTCAAATCCGGGCATAAAACGGAACTTTTCGTTGGCTGTCTGGAGATAGACATTAACCTTTTTATCCGGGTATAGATTCTTTATATAGCTTTTGGTGCCAAGGGTGGAACCAAGGCAGTCTCCGTCCGGATTTGTATGTCCAAGAATACAGATGCTATCTGCTGCTTCTATCAACTTTGCAAATTCGTTCATGAAAACCCCTTTCTAAATGGCTTAAGTCGTCAGGCGATCCCGTGTATGCACGATGATGCATCTGACGACCAGTTTTAAGCATGATATCTTCAACACATTCATGCTCCTTTTATCATTACAGGCAGATAATGCAATAATGCATCTCTGCCTGTGAAAAATCAAATATAAGGAAACTGTACTATAGTATATGTTTCCTGAATGAATTGTTCTATAAAACACTTCGCTGTCCTGATTGTTATAACCCGTTCGAACATGAAATTGTACTTTGTAGTCTCACTTATGCAGATAGTGTTCTTTCGGAATCAGGACAATATATTATCAGTTCTCTTCGTTCTCGTCAGAATCTGAAGATATTTCATCCTCAGTTTCCACATGCTTCTCGGCGTCTTCCTTTGCCACCTTGTTAATGAGAGCATCCATACGTGCACCATACTCGATAGAATGATCTTCAACGAACTGGAGCTCAGGTGTGTGACGAAGATTCACTGTCTGAGCCAGCTCTCTTCTCAGGAAACCACCGGCAGCCTTGAGACCCTCCATGGTCTTTCCGAGAGACTCTTCACTTCCGAGAACTGAGATATATACCTTACAGTACTGAAGATCCGGAGTGACTTCCGCTCCGGTCACAGAAACCATAGGTGAGATGCGGGGATCTTTCAGATTGCGGATTGCAACCGAAAGCTCACGCATAACCTCAGCATTTATTCTTGTATTTTTTACAGAATTTTTTCTCAACGCTTAACCTCTTCCATTACATAAACTTCAACATAATCATCAACCTCGATCTCGTTGAAGCCGTCAAATACAAGACCACACTCGTAACCGGCCTTGACTTCCTTTACATCGTCCTTGAAACGCTTTACGGAAGCAATCTCGCCTTCGAACACCTGATCCTGCTTAGGTCCGCGCATGATACGTGCCTTTGCACCTCTCTGTACGAGACCATCCTTAACCATACAACCTGCGATGTTGCCGACACCTGAAGCCTTGAAAATCTGTCGGATCTCTGCATGACCGATAACCTTCTCCTCATAAACAGGAGCAAGCATACCCTTCATGGCATCCTCGATATCCTCGATAGCCTTATAGATAATGTTGTAAAGTCTTACGTCAACGTGCTCACGCTCAGCGATCTCCTTTGCTGTAGCATCCGGCTTAACATCGAAACCGATAACGATAGCATTGGATGCACTTGCGAGAACAACGTCGGATTCACTGATGGCACCAACGCCGGAGTGAATAACCTTAACGGCAACTTCTTCGTTTCTGATCTTCTCGAGAGAATCCTTAACGGCCTCAACAGAACCCTGAACGTCTGCCTTGATAACGATAGGAAGTTCCTTGATCTCGCCGGCCTTGATCTGATCAAAGAGTGCATCAAGAGATACCTTCTTCTTGGACTCTTCAACCATCTTCTGCTTGCTCTCTGTTACGAATGCTGCAGCATAAGCCTTGGCTTCCTTCTCGTTGTCCTTGACCTGGAATATCTCACCGGCATTAGGAACCGCATTAAGACCAAGGATCTCACATGGCTGTGACGGACCTGCCTTTTTGATACGTCTGCCCTTATCATCAGTCATGGCACGTACCTTACCGTAAGCAGAACCTACAGCAACTACATCACCCTGATGAAGAGTTCCCTTCTGTACAAGAAGTCTTGCAACTGAACCACGTCCCTTATCAAGCTCTGCCTCGATAACAACACCGTAAGCTGAACGGTTCTGGTTTGCCTTGAGCTCCATAACGTCTGCCTCAAGAACAACGTTCTCAAGGAGATCCTCAATACCGATACCCTTCTTTGCAGATACAGGAACGCAGATTGTGTCTCCGCCGTAATCCTCAGGAACAAGGTCATACTTCATGAGTTCCTGCTTAACACGGTCAGGGTTTGCGCCTTCCTTATCGATCTTGTTGATGGCAACGATGATAGGAGTATTGGCAGCCTTGGCGTGGTTGATAGCTTCTACTGTCTGTGGCATGACACCGTCATCTGCTGCAACTACAAGTACAGCGATATCTGTTGACTGTGCACCACGCATACGCATGGCTGTAAATGCCTCGTGTCCCGGTGTATCAAGGAATGTGATGAGACGGTCTTCACCGTTTACATTAACTGATACCTGGTAAGCACCGATAGACTGTGTGATACCGCCGGCTTCCTTGGCAGTAACATTTGTATTTCTGATAGCATCAAGGATAGATGTTTTACCGTGGTCAACGTGACCCATTACGCAGACAACAGGAGGTCTTGAAACCATGTCCTCATCTGTATCTTCGATATCATCCTTGACGAGCTCGGCGATAACGTCGATCTTCTCTTCCTTCTCACAAAGGATATCGTAATCAACAGCGATATTCTCTGCTTCCTCGTATGAAAGCTCTGTGTTGAGGGTTACCATCTGACCCTTCATGAAGAGCTTCTTGATGATATCTGCAGGCTTCTGCTTCATCTTATCAGCCAGCTCCTTGATGGTGATAACCTCAGGAATGGTGATGGACTTGATCTCCTCTTCAACCGGCTTAACTACCTCAGGCTTGATAAATGCACCCTTGCCGGTCTTCTTCTTACGTGCTGCCATCTCATCGTCTCTCTCGTAAGACTGCTCTGCAGTATACTTGTTCTGCTTACGGGTGTTACGATTTCTCTTGGCTGCCTCTGCTCTCTCGTTATCGAAATTCTTGTTTCCAAAATTCTTATCAGCAGGCTTGTGAGCATTTCTGTTGGTTGTTGGCTTTGATGAGATATCTACTGCTGCAGCTGTACTTTCAGTACGTCTCTGCCCACCGAAGCCTGTACCGGAAGGTCTCTGGCCCGGTCTCTGCTGACCGTTGCGATCACCTGTGCGACCGGCATTGCCTGCAGGACGCTGACCGTCCTTGTGGAATCCGCCGCCCTGAGGACGATTTCCACGATCATTTCGCTGCCCGAATGGCTTTGACTGATCGTTTCTGTCGTTTCTGTCAAAACGAGGTCTCTGATCATTGCTTCTTGCAGGACGATCTGTAGTTCTTTCCTGAGAAGCGGCAGCTGAACGGGCTTCCTGCTGAGCTTTCTTTCTTGCTTCTTCCTGAGCTCTTGCCTCTTCTTCTGCCTTTCTCTTTGCCTCTTCCTCTGCCTTTCTTCTTGCCTCTTCTTCGGCAGCCTTTCTTTCAGCTTCTCTCTTTGCTTCTTCTTCAGCCTGACGCTTCTGGATCTCATTGAGCTCGCGAAGAGGTGTTACTCTTGCTGTTCCTGGAGGAAGTGGTCTTCCGTTAGGACTTGTCTTTTTAGGCTTTTCCTTCTCTTTCTGCTCGGCAGCCTGCACTGTTTTTCTCGCACCCTGCTCCTTTGCTGTAGAGAGCTTACCGCCAAGAGGATGGTTTTTATGGTTTGCGGAGTTCTGCGAATGGAAAACTACAGCAAGCTTCTTTTTCTTAGGAGCCTCACCCTTCTTTGCATCCTTGCTGTTCAATCCATTTTCTTTCTGGTTCTCATCTGACATTCACATTACCTCCGTCAATATATTTGATCATCGCTTTAGCGAATCCTTCATCTTCTACGCTGAGAGACGAGCGTTCGGACTTGCCGAGCTGCATTCCCAACTTCTCTTTTGTGCCTAATTCAAAATATGGAACATGACGATAAGTTGTCATGTTTTTGAATTTCTTTTTAGTATTATCCGACGCGTCCTCAGGAACAATCACAAGAAGTGATCTTCCGCCCTTAAGAGATTTCTCTACTGCGAACTCGCCACTTTTCAGTTTGCCTGCTCTCTGACATAAGCCGAGCAGGCCGTATATTCTTTCATCTATCAAGCTGTATCAGTTCCTCTCTGAGTGCCTGAGCGGTATCTTCAGAAACTGTAACCTTAAATGCCCGATCCAAAGCCTTACGCTTTATAGCCTTTTCAAGGCATGCCGAGTCGTTGCATATATAAGCGCCGCGACCGTTTTTTCGTCCGGTTGGATCGATGCTGAATGTATCATCCGGTGAATGGACGATACGGATCAGGTTAGGTTTTTCTTTTTTCTGACCGCAACCAATGCACGTTCTCTCGGGTATCTTTTTCATACCTATCACATCTCTCCGTTTTCTTCAGATGTCTCAATGTCATCTGACTCAACGGTTGTATCATCAAAAATTTCCTCGGTCATATCGTCGGCATCCTCTGCGGACTCAGCATCCTCGCCCTGATAGTCGATTCCCATCTCATCGAAGATACCCTGCTCCTGAGCCTGTGACTCGGACTTGATATCGATCTTGTAGCTTGTGAGCTTTGCTGCAAGACGGGCATTCTGACCTTCCTTACCGATGGCAAGACTAAGCTGTGCATCCGGTACGATAACCATGGCTTCCTTGTTGTCCTGATCTGCGATAACTGCGATAACCTTTGCAGGTGAAAGAGCATTCTCAATGAGGTAAGCAGGGTTCTCATCATAGTTGATGATATCGATCTTCTCACCACGAAGCTCCTCAACAACAGTATTAACACGTGAGCCGTTGAGACCTACGCATGCACCAACAGGATCTACATCAGGATCGTTGGACATAACAGCCATCTTTGTTCTTGAACCTGCTTCACGTGAGATAGCCTTGATCTCGACGATACCGTCTCTGACCTCGGAAACCTCTTCTTCGAAGAGTCGCTTAACAAGCTCAGGATGTGTTCTTGACACCATAACACGTGGTCCGCGAGGAGTATCTCTTACTTCAACGACATAAACCTTGACTCTGTCGTTTGGCTCAAGCTTCTCATCCTTGATCTGCTCATTCTCTGAAAGATATCCGTCTACCTTGCCAAGGTTAACGATGATTGATCTTCCTGTGTCTCTTTCGATAGTTCCTGTGACAACTTCCTTCTCCATTGAGTAGTACTCGTTGTAAAGAACCTTACGCTCCTCTTCACGGATACGCTGAACGATAACGCCCTTGGCATTCTGTGTTGCGATACGTCCGAAGGTTTTTGAATCAACCTTTACAGGAACGATTGAGCCGAGTGTGTAACCGGGATCGATCATTCTTGCATCTGCAAGAGAGATCTCTGTGTTCTTGTCAAGAACCTCTTCTACTACTGTTTTGTCAGCGATAACTGAATAATCACATGTATAAGGGTCAACGCTTACACGAATGTTGTCTGAAGAACCGAAGTGGTTCTTGCAAGCGGTCTGAAGTGACAGCTCGATGGCTTCGATTAAAGACTGCTTTGAAATTCCCTTTTCCTTCTCGAGTAGATCGAGTGCTTCACTGAGTTCTGTGTTCATTAGTTTTTACCCCTCCCGGTAATGGAATCTTCTGATATATGGTCTGTAGATTCTTCTGATGTTTCATCATCTACATCCTCTGGTATGATATCGGCATTTCCCGGCTGATCCTTAAATCCAAGGGAACATACTTCCATCATATACTGTTCCGGAATGAAATCTTCCTTATCCAACCACTTGGACAGCTTTCTGGAAACCTTTGCACAGTCGTCGACTGTCATATCAACACCGTCTGTACGATATATGAAAGATCTTAAGTACCACTCATTGTTTTCCTGTGTGAATGTTACACTGTCTACCTGATATCCGTCTTTCGGACATATCTCATCGAGATACTTCTTTACCCTTAGGGTATATTCGCCGTTTGTCTGCATAAAAATTTCCTCTAAACTTAAGTAAAAGGAGCAGGCCTTTTCGCCTGCTCCTTTTAACTAGTCAATAAATACTCTTGAAGAATAACACAAGAATATAGCAAAATCAACACTTTTTTGTAATGTTACATAAGTCCTCTTATAAGAATGATAAGTATAAGAATAGGAAGTATATACTGAAGGTACCATTTCATGGATTTATTTAGTTTTGCACCTTCGCCCTTATTACACTCTGCAAGGTAATTGTCAAATCCCCAGCCCCACTTTGTCACGCAGAAAAGAAGATACATGAGTGATCCGCCCGGAAGAAGGAGATTTGATACTATGAAGTCTTCAGAGTCGAGAACATCCCTTTCGCCTATGATATGAAGGTCTGACCAGATGTTATAGCCTAAAACACATGGAACACTGGTGATGAGAATGAAAATGCAATTGACTATAACGGCTTTTGTTCTGGTCCATCCGAAATTGTCAATGGATGTGGCGAGCAGGTTTTCAAATACTGTGATAACAGTACTGAAGCTTGCAAAAGACATGAACATGAAGAAAAGTGTTCCCCAGAGACGTCCACCCGGCATATTCATGAATACTTTCGGCAATGTCATGAAAATGAGACTTGGACCCGCATCGGGCTCAACATTAAAGCTGAAGCATGCCGGGAAAATGATGAGTCCGGACATGATGGCAACAAAAGTATCAAGTGCACAGATTCTAAGTGACTCTCCTGCAAGGCTGAAACGGTCAGACATATATGAACCAAAGATCTCCATGCAGGCAACGCCAAGGCTCAATGTGAAGAATGCCTGATTCATAGCGGCAGAAATCACGGTTCCAAATCCCTTTATGAAACTTCCGTTACCGGCGGCACTGACCTTACTGAGACTTGGCACCAGATAGAAATTTACACCGTCTCCTGCTCCCGGTAATGTCAGACTGTGGATGGCAAGTATGATAATGAGGCAAAGCAGTGCGCTCATCATGATGGTGGTAACCTTCTCGAGTCCTTTCTGAAGTCCGAAGGAGCAAACCAGAAAACCGACAAGAACCGTGATCATCATGCAAAGCATCATCTCTTCCGGTTTTCCGAGCATATCTGTAAATACCGAATCGGCATTCTCTATAGCAAGATTATCGAAGGTTCCGAAGGCGAATTTGAAAAAGTAGGAAAGCATCCATCCGGATACGGTTGTGTAGTACATCATAAGTATATATGCACCGGCTATGGCAAACCATCCATGAATATGCCACTTGCTTCCCTGCGGTTCAAGCTTTCTGTATGCCAGTACCGCACTCTTGTGAGAGGCGCGTCCTACCGCAAGTTCCATAGTCAGTACGGGAACACCCATGACCAAAAGGAAGATAAGGTAGAAAAGAACAAATATGCCGCCGCCGTTCTGCCCTACCAGATATGGGAATTTCCAGACATTTCCGATACCGATGGCACAGCCGGCGCTGACAAGGATGAAGCCGATTCTTGACTTGAAATTTTCTCGTTTGTTACTCATAAAGCTCCTTAAGACCTTGCAAAACCAAAGCTTTGCTGTATTACGGGTACCAAACCAAAGGTTTAATATCCACCGATATATACTAATGTAAAAAGAGTCCGTAGTAAACTACGGACTCAAAAAAAATTTAGTGCTTTAAAGTATTATCGGTTAAACCCGAAAAAATATCTCTTTACAGGAGATCCCGGTTTGTGGAACCTTCCTTTGCGCCATCAAGTATGGCCGGGATTTCAGCGAGTGAAACAATTCTGTACTTAAGTTCGGCACGTGAACCTGCAAGTTCCTTCAACTTCTTGGAGATTCTATGGTAAATGGTTCCGCAGTCTTCCTTCTTGGTGCCGATAAGAAGGAGCAGATACTGGCTGGAACTGTACTTGGTATATACATCGCCCTGACGAAGCTCTGCGTAAAGAGCGTTCTTGAGGGCTTCAGCTCTTGTCTGAAGCTTTTCCTGATTCTGGATAGGCTTTCCTTCATAGTCCACAAGAGTACAAAGCATCATGAATATCGAATTGCCACGGCGCACAAGGTTACGGCGCAGAACATTGTAGACATCGATAAAGCTTGAAAAAGCGCAATAGTATGATCCGAGACTTCTGCTGTCACCCTTGTTGTTCTTGAGGGCAGCATCCCTTTCAAGGATACCGGCCTGAATCTCTTCGATATCGTCTGAAACAACCTTAATATCATCATAGATACGTTCATAACATCTGATGAGATCATCGGGAAGAGGTACTTCCAGATCATCAAGATAGTATCTGGCTGTCTTGTTGTAGAGCTCATAAGCCTCTTTGTACTCTTTACGTAAAATAAGTGCATCTATGACGTTGATCTGCCATCCGCCGTCAGGATAAATCTGACTTGCGCGATTGTAAAGCTTATACAGATTCTCGTAATCGCCTTTGTTGCGATAGTACTCGCCAAGGAACAGTACAAGCTCGTCAAACATATGCTTAAGCTTAACTGACTCTACGATGACCCAGTTATCTGTTGAGAACTCAGGAAGAAGTTCGCCACGATAAAGCTCAAAGGCCTGTTCATATAAGGAAGCTCTGGCTTCTACATCGTCTGTTTCGCCTGCTTTGCGACATGCATCGGTATAAGTCTTCACATCGAGACTTAATGTATATCCCTCGGGCTTCTCAGGGAAATAGATACCTTTCTTGCCCTCGATATAACGTTTTCCCGGAACACCACTCTTCTTAAGCTGTGTTCTGGCCTGATGCAACAGATTGTTCAGACTGTTGTTTTCATCAAGAAGATCCTTGTAGCCGAAAACTCCGTCAATCAGCTCTCTCTTTGAAATACCCTTCTTATGATTCAAAAGGATGATCTGGATCAATTTAAGAAAATTGGCCTTGTTGTTCTGTCCAAGACCCATATACTGTCCATTGACTGTGATGGAAAAGCCACCAAGCATACGGACGTCAATACGATTTTCATTCTCACTCATTTTCTACCCCTGCCTTTAAGACATTTTATATATTAATCTTAGACTTTATCGTGTGAAAAGTAAACAGAAATCAAAAAAATTTAAGCGGAATTATAACACATTTTATTAAAATGCACATAAGGAATATGAGTAAATAAAAAACCTTCTACAGTTTATTTAACTGAAGAAGGCTTAAAAACCGTTAATTTGTGAAAAATCAACAAAATAGTGTTATATCAGAATGTAATTCCAAGTGACTGAATAACAAGTCCCCAGAAAACCCCCACTCCGTAGAGGATCACAGCGATGCGGAGATTCTCATTAGGATGATAGTTGGTTCTGAAAAGAACGAGGAGTCCGACACCGGCGCCGACAAGTAGTCCTGCCATCATCTGTCCGGCATTAAGGATTCCCATTAGGTAAAGTTGTGTAATGCTTACTGATGCGGCACAGTTGGGAATGAGTCCGACAATACCTGCAAGGAAAACACCGACCACCGGTTTCCCCGCAAGAAACGCTCCGATTGCATCACTGCCGATACCTTCAACAAGAAGTGTTATTACGAAGGTTATAATGAAGATAAATACAGTGATCTGGAAAGTATGGTGGAAAGCCGGATATAAAATTCCGGCAATACCGGTTTTTCCATGATGATGGTGATGACCATGGTGTTCATGATCATGATCGTGTTTGCCACCGCTATGGTGATCGTGTGAATGTTCATGGCTCATGTGGTCGTGTTCATGACTCTGATCGTGAACGTTTGTATGGGAATCTGTCTCACTGTGCCCGGCATGTTCTGTATGATGATCTGGATGAGCGGTTAATGCGAATGTGCTATCTGGATGCTCTTCTGTATGTTCTGTGCCGTTTGCTGATTCTTCCTCTTCATCGTCATCACATTCGCAGTGGTCATGCTCGCAAAGATCATGAATGTGCTTTTCGGGTGCAGGTGTATGCTTTCCGTGATGCATAAAGAAGTCAAGAGCAAATCCGCTTATGATACCAAGAAGCATTTTTGTTCCCAGTATGGATACTATAGTTTGAGGGGCAACCTGTTCCGAGATGAAGATGGGAAGCATCTCATCTGATGTAGAGAGAAATACCGCGATCAATGTACCCAGAGAAATAACACCTCCGGAAAAAAGGCTTGCCGCAGCTGCAGAAAATCCGCACTGCGGAAGCACGCCGGCAGCCCCTCCTATCACAGGACCGAATTTGCCGGCTTTTTCAAGCATGGCTGTGGTGCTTTTTTCTGTTTTATGTTCAAGGTATTCCATAGCCATATATGTTACGAGTAAAAACGGAATAAGTTTTATCGTGTCAAGTATGGCGTCCATTAGTGCGTCAATTATCATGTCCATTTAAGAGTCCTCCATTTCGCAGTATAGAATAGCATACCTGTCAATACGTGGATTTTCACATGAACACATGTTGATATGACATAAGTATCAAAAGTACCAAATCATATGCTTTCACATTGATATGGTACTTTATGACGTGAGCGGCAAATACTTTTGAAACTCACGTCATAAAAGGTTACTTCTCGTATCTGAGAGCTGCCTCTATAAGTCCTCTGAACAAAGGATGAGCCTCGTTAGGTCTTGACTTGAATTCAGGATGAGCCTGAGTTGCAATAAAGTACGGATGATCCTTAAGTTCGATGATTTCAACTATATGGCCGTCAGGTGACTGACCGGAAAGAACCATTCCGGCAGCTTCAAGATCCTTGCGATAATCATTATTAACTTCATATCTGTGTCTATGTCTTTCGGATATTGAAGTCTTTCCGTAAACTTGATGTGCCATACTTCCATCCTTAAGATCGCAAGGATATGCACCGAGACGCATCGTACCGCCAAGATCTGTTACTGTCTTCTGTTCAGGCATCAGGTCGATGACAGGATGCTCTGTTTTAGGATCAAATTCAGTGGAGTTTGCATCGGCCCAGCCGAGAACATCTCTTGCAAATTCGATGATGGAAATCTGCATTCCAAGACAGATTCCGAGGTAAGGAATCTTGTTCTCACGGGCATACTGAGCTGCAAGAATCATTCCTTCGATTCCTCGCTGACCAAAACCACCCGGTACAAGAATACCGTTAACTCCCTTAAGAAGTGTTGCGGCTCCTACTTTTTCAACTTCCTCAGAATCCACCCAGCGAATGTTTACCTTTGCATGATTTGCTATTCCGCCGTGCTTCAGTGACTCTGCTACAGAAAGATATGCATCGTGAAGCTGAGTATATTTACCTACTATTGCAATGACAGTTTCCTTTTCAGGATGACGAAGATTCTCAACCATGGCTTTCCATGAAGTAAGATCAGGTTCAGGGCATGGAAGATGGAGACATTCACATACGGACTGTGCAAGATGCTCACGCTCCATGAGGAGAGGAACTTCGTAAATGAACTCGGCATTTGTGTTCTGAAGAACGTGATTTGACGGAACATTACAGAACATGCCTATCTTCTCTCTTATATCCTGCGGGATAGGATATTCTGTACGACACACAAGGATGTCAGGCTGAAGTCCGAGACGCTGAAGCTCACGAACACTCATCTGAGTAGGCTTTGTCTTAAGCTCTTCGGATGCATGGAGATACGGAACAAGTGTTACATGGATCATGATGGCATTTTCACGTCCGATGTCATGCTGGAACTGACGAATAGCCTCAAGGAAAGGCTGGGATTCGATGTCTCCAACGGTGCCGCCTACCTCGATGATAGCTATACGATCCTCCTCAGGGTCACATGAACGGTAGAAATCCGACTTTATCTCATTTGTGATGTGAGGGATAACCTGAACTGTATGGCCTTCATACTCGCCGTGACGCTCCTTGTTAAGAACGGACCAGTAAACCTTTCCTGAAGTGATGTTGGAACGGTGATCAAGGGATTCGTCAATGAAACGCTCATAGTGTCCGAGGTCAAGGTCTGTTTCCGTACCGTCATCTGTGACAAAGACTTCACCATGCTGTATAGGGTTCATGGTGCCCGGATCGATATTTATGTACGGGTCAAATTTCTGCATGGTTACCTTGTAACCTCTGGCCTTAAGAAGTCTTCCCAAAGATGCCGCTGTGATACCTTTTCCGAGTCCGGAAACAACTCCACCTGTGACGAATACGTATTTGATCATATACTCCCCTTTCGTAATACACAACTGAGTATAAGTCCATGGCATTGCTCCGTTTACGCTCTGGCGATGCTGACAAATGGTAATTCATACATACAAACAGGCTTTACAGATAAACGAATGCCTGATACCGGACTTATACACTAAAAAAGAGGTGACAAAGGCTTAGGGACACTTTGTTTTGTCCCTGTGACGCCCTTGTCACCTCTCGATATACATAAAAAACATGAGAATGATACACTTAATCTGTGTTTTTGTAAACCTATATTTTCAAATAAATGTCCTTGCAATTTTCAGCTTTTATATAGGCTTCTTCCGGAATTCCGATATCTTCAACGAAGATTGTTCCGCTGTACTCTTTTCCCGCTCCCGTTACGAGACCTGTCTTGTTCTTTCCGAAGGTTATGGTCACATCTGCCTTTATTCCACAGCCCATAAGCTCTCCGGTATCAGTATTGATGCCTGAAGGTGCATCGATTGCGATGGTGAAGCGGCGAGTGTGAGCATTGGCCTCTTCCATGAAGCTTCTGTAAATACCCTCCACAGGACGGTGCAGGCCTATTCCGAATATGCCGTCGATGCAAATGTCAGAATCCGGCAGAGCATCACCCTCTCTATAGATATTGACTCTTCCGAGAAGCTGCTGAAAATGGAACATCTGATAGAGAAACTCCCAGCTGGCTTTTTCAAGCTTTCCTGCAACAAAAACAACGGGGTCGTATCCTGTCTCCTTCAGCATACGGGCGGCTGCAACAGCGTCGGCACCGTTGTTGCCCACACCGGCAAGAACCAGAATCCTTGCTTCTCTCTCATATGTATAATGACGGTTTATATAGATGGCAATCTTCGAACTTGCAGTCTCCATCAATGCAAGGGACTCAAAGTCCATTTCATCCATGGCTATACGGTCTGCTCTTTTGGCAACGGTTCCTGTAATTGTATCCGGCATAAAATGCACCTCGCATGCTGTAGTACTTTTGACATTTACATCATTATATGAGTCGCCCGACAAATGGACGTTTATATCACATCCATTTTCGATATATTGTTCCTTGAAAACTTAATACACTATCTTTTTTATAAAAAATACGATTTCAGATGCACATGCGTACCTAAAATCAGAGGATTATTAGCATCCTATTTCCATTCCTTATGCTAATTGGACACACTTATCCAAGCTAACCATATATTTGATTAGCTTAATCGTATTTAGTGCTGCAACTTTAAAACCGAAGAAATGCCTATTCCTTATCAGACCTCTTACAGGCATTTTATCAGCATTATGCCTTTTCCTTAATGATGCCGGAATCGTTTCTACACCATTCCTGA
>NZ_FOPH01000001.1 GCF_900113415.1 Oribacterium sp. WCC10
TGCAGCTATAATGCAGCAATCATGTTTGTACTTGGAAATATCAATTCCAGCAAAGAACATAGACATTAGATAAAACCTCCTGACTATTATAGTTGGCACTGTTGTCTACCACAGAGAGATCGACTGTGTAATCACGTAAATCTAAACGTCAAGCGTTAACAAACTAATTACCAGTATTAGACGACAAGCTGTGGTCTGAGTCACCTCCTACCAGTCAAAGCTGTAATTAATGAAAAACAAATCCACAGTGCCTAGATAAATATATCAGAAAAGGATTAGAAATAGCCCAGAGAACCTGGGAGAAAGGAAGAATCCAATCACTTTTCTAACATGATTGGATTATACGTGACTAATGAAAAAAGAGATAAAATCAGGATTCAGGAATGAGATGAAGAAACTCGGTTCCATGTCCTTTGGCAAGAAGATTGAATATATATTTGACTATTATAAGTTTCATATCATAGGTGTTGTGGTTGCGTTGGTTCTGATATTTTCGGTGGTGGGAACACTGCTTAACAACAAGCCGTTGGGATTTTATGCCATGTTACTCAATGCTCAGGGTTCAGGCTTCAGCACTGAGGAAAAGGTGCTGGAGGCGAGATTTGCAGATATGGCAGGTATAGATGGAAGCGAGAAAGTGGTCATTGATACTACGGCGACCTACAACCCCAATGTGAACAGCCAGTTCAATATGGCAGAGAATGCAAAGATTACGGCATTGTTCGCATCTCACGATCTGGATGCCCTGGTGATTGATCCGGGAGTTTTCACATATTATGCATTAAATGGTGCATTTACAGACCTTCGTGAAGTTCTAAGTGAAGATGAGTTCGGGAAGTATGAGAGCGAGAACAGAATCTACTATATAGATGGTGCTATCCGGGAAAAGATGAAGAGCCTTGATGCTGCAGATATTGATGCAACTTCGCTTTCTGCAGAAGAAAGCGGTATTCAGGAAAAAACGGTTTCCGGACAGGCGGATAATGCTTCGAAAGAAGCCGAAGTAAATCAGGATTCGGATAATATTTCCGGCGGCAATTCTGTAAATGAAAATACTGAAAGTAAGAATTCAAAGAACTCAGATGATGAGTCAACCACAGATGTTGAAAGCTTGAACCAGAACGCCGCTGAAACTCTGGATGAAATGGAGCAGTTTGCTGCAGATCTGATGGGCACACCGGATGTTGTGGCAAGAGAGGATTTCATGTTACCGGATCCTGAAAAGATGGAAAAGCCGATTCCAGTGGGAATCATCGTGACAGATGTAAAGCTCCTTTCTGAAAACGGCTATTTCGAGAGAACCGTGCCGGTGTTCGGAGTGCCGGTGGTTTCAGACAGAAAAGAGCTGGCTGTTAAGTTTCTTCAGTTCCTGGAAGAATGTTGAAAAGATATAGAACATGACAGATACAGCTCACAAAGCAGGATTTTTAGAAGAGCCGGAGGGAGACCAGGTTTCTGCATCGGTTTAACTGGTAAATAATGCTGTGAGGATATCACTCCAGGTTCCCGTTTTTCTCAAAGTATGTAAGCATCAGATCAACCACGTGCCCGTAGCTCTGTACCCCGCTGGTCTGACCATTGTACTTTAGATATGCATCATTTATCTTTTCATGGGCTTCTGCAACTTTTGTATCGTAGCGGTCCCAGTATTCGTTGTTATAGCGAAGATCCTGAAGGGTATAGGCATTAAGCTGAGAGTAGAGCGCTGAAAACTTTGCGCTGTCTGCCCGGGCAAGAGCATTACCTGCATATACCCATGCTGAGACGTAACCGGAGTAGTTGAAGTACGGATCATCTGAACCGACAGTTGCAAGAATGGCGATGAAATTTGCCTCTTCCTCCTGCATGTAGCCCCGAAGGTGCGACAGCTCATGACAGATAGTGAAGGGAATGTCGTAGCAGGGGATGTCTCTGTTATAGTTTGCTTCGATGGTGAATGGAGAATAAATGCCGGTGACCTGCTGGATGCTGAGCAGTAAAGAATTAATGACAGGTTTTGGGAATGGATAATGTCCTGAAAGCCTGTCATATTTTTTACCTAAGCTTTCCATGGCGATCTGTCCGGTTTTTCCCATGCTCCAAAGGTTTGAGGGAGAAATACCATAGCCTGTCGCATCTTCTCCGAGGTAAGCGCCGTTATACAGTTTTACCGGTGAAATGCCTGAGTTTCGCGATGCTTCCCCATTTTCCTTCGAAGCTGATGCATCAGCATTTTCAGAAGTTTCCGGAGGATTTTCCTTTGATGATTCGCCGGAATTGTCAGGAGTTTGTGCCTGACTCTCGAGCTTTTCAACTGAAGCATTGATTTCCTTAACCAGATATTCACAGAGTTCTGCCAATGTTTCTTCATTTACATCGTCGCTTACTGCGCTGAGTCCGGCTTCTGCGGAAAAACTTGTGCGACGGTAGTTTATTCCGCAGTTAAAGACATAAAGAGTCAGAAGTATCGAGGCAATAAGAAAAAGATGTCCTGCAAAAGTTAAGACCGGTTTAAGACAGGAGATGATTTTATATATGGTACTATGATGAACGTTCTGATTGCCTGAGGAGAGGGAAGACTCCTGATTTGTGTTCATATAATAAGAAAAATGTCTGTTTTCCGGTGTTTTTTTTATTTCAGGTGATAATCGTTTCAGGTTATGGAAACAGTGTATAAGCTGTCTTCCTGAATCAAAAATGATGAAAAGCAGAATCAGGTAGAGCAGAAGCTCGGATATGGAAAACGGAAGAAGTCCTGTGAGGGAACTTACAACGAGACTTCCGTAACGGTAGACGCTGCGGGAGTAGGCATTGGCAAATGCAGGATCAGCAGAGGAAAGCATATAAAAGATTACAGTGATAATGTCTGCTGAAAGCGCGATGATATAGGGTGTGTTTTTCTTGAAGTGTACTATTGGTTTCATATTTTATATCTACGGATGAAGTGGGGGTGTGTTATAAAGCCTATACCCGCACACTCAAGCAAGCCTGATCAGTGGGACAGGCTTTTGAGCCTTGAATCATATAGATGTGAGTGTCAAAAGTATTTGCCGCTCACTGAATAGCGCCAACGCACATATTCGTGTGTAAAGTGTTTCAGTGTTTTCTCAGTTTGGTGTATCAGTTTTTTGACAAAATAGCAATAAAAAGTATGTCATATATTGTAAACAAATTGTCCGTTTTCATGAACTGATACATCGGATATAATGACGTCAGGTTAACGGGTGATTTCCCGTCAGATCGAAGATCTGCATTATCAAGGAGAGAGTATGAGAAAAAAAGCATTATTTGTCATGGCGGGAGCCCTGGCGATGAGCATGAGTTTATATATGAATGTATATGCAGAGGAGCTGCTTCCCGGGTCTGATTCGGGGAATGTTGTAGTGGCTACTGCGCCTGTAGACGGGGCTTCAGCAGGAACGGAACTGTCTGCGAGTGCCGAAACAGTGTCGAACGGACCTGCAGTCGGGACAGCGGTAAATGCTGCCCTGGAGTTCGGACCTACAGCAGGCGGGAATTCTTCAAACTCTGCAACCGGTGCCGATACATCTTCCGGAACAGGATCACAGGACACGACAGCGGCGCAGACGACAGTGACTGACGCTTACAGTGATACATTGACACTTCCATCCGGGTATCATTTCAATAACATCGATGCCTATACCTATCAGAATATGGTGGATGACTTAAGTGTTATGCAGAGTGTTTATCCGGAGATGAAGATGGATGTACTTGCCACAACCCCCGATAACAGAAATATTTATCACGTTGTAGTTGGTAATCCTCAGGCATCACACAAGATTCTTGTTCATGCCGGTATACATGCGAGAGAATATATCGTTTGCCAGGTTGTCATGAGACAGATGGCCTCACTTCTTGAGATGCAGAAGAACGGCGAAGTATACAATGGCTGTGCCGTAAAGGATCTTCTTCAGAA
Source organism: Oribacterium sp. WCC10 (assembly GCF_900113415.1). Taxonomy (GTDB): domain Bacteria; phylum Bacillota; class Clostridia; order Lachnospirales; family Lachnospiraceae; genus Oribacterium. The sequence continues at coordinate 3,917 of NZ_FOPH01000001.1, forward strand.
TACCTGCATTCACTTTGTTCCGATGGTGAATCCGGACGGTATCACACTGGTACAGGGCGGCATTGACGCACTCAATACAGATGCGGCCAAGATGTCTGTTCTTAAAATCGCCGAGATGGATGGTGCAACAGATCTTGCGGCTTATCTCAAGACCTGGAAGAACAACATTAACGGTGTCAACCTCAACAGAAACTTCGATGCAAACTGGGAACAGGCTTCGGAAAAGGTTGCGCATCCTTCATCCATGAACTACAAGGGAACTTCTGCAGAATGTGAGATTGAGTCAAAAACACTTGCGGATCTCGCACGTTCCATCATGCCGGAGGTTACGCTGAGCTATCATACTCAGGGCAGAGTTATCTACTGGTATTTCGGTGAGACCGGAACCTATAAGGACAGAGGATTCAATCTCGCCAACATAGTTCATAACAATACAAACTACAGCATCTCAAATTCGTGGTCGGAAAAGGATGCTGCGGGATTCAAGGACTGGGCTGTACAGAAGCTTGATATTCCTTCCGTTACCATCGAGTGCGGTCTCGGAACATCACCGGTTGAAGAGTCTCAGATAAACAGAATATGGGCAGAGAATGATGGCATCCTTCCGGATGTCATGATTGACCTTGTGTGCAGATAATCATCAGTGTCTGCGGATTGGAATTACAGATTGTATTTTCAGTCCGCAGACGCTTTTTATATGCTTATACTTCGTTGACTTTGTCATAGGCGAATGTATATAATTTAAGTAATAGAGTGAGTTTTTATGTTTTCGTGAATTTTATATTTGGACCTTAAAAATTGTCAGAATGGCTTGATTTATAAGACACGTATAGGGTGTAATATGAACAATTTTGAGCTCGAAGAGCATATCGTCAAAAACATTGACAATGCGATAGAAAATAAATGGATCAGGGTATATTATCAACCGGTCATACGAGTGATCAATGACAGGCTGTGTGGTCTTGAAGCCCTTGCCAGATGGGATGATCCTAAATATGGTTTGATCATGCCGAATGATTTCGTACATGTGCTGGAAGAACATGATCAGATAGGTAAGTTTGACAGTTTTATCATTGATGAAGTCTGCAGGACTATCCATGAGAGGATGAAAAACGGTGATAAGCTGGTGCCTTTCTCGTTCAATCTTTCCGGCAGAGATTTTTTGCTGTGCGATATTTTCGGAATCATTGACACTACCGTCAGAAGATATGAGGTGCCGAAGGAGTATCTTCATGTTGAGGTTGCGGAGGAAGTTCTTTCTCATGACTATGAGAGGATGAGAAGGGAGGTTGAACGTTTCCGAAGTGCCGGATATCAGGTCTGTATGGATGATTTCGGAAGCGGATATGCATCCCTTAATGTGCTTAATGACTTCGAAATCGACGAACTTAAGATAGATATGAAGTTCATTCAGAATTTCAGCAGAAAGTCTCGTCGCATTATCATTGCCGTCATTGATATGGCCAAGGAGATGAATATCAAAACCCTTGCTGAAGGTGTCGAGACGGAAGAACAGTTTGAGTTCCTTAAGGTCGTAGGATGTGAAAAAGCCCAGGGCTATCTTTTCGGAAAGCCTATGCCGCTGGACCAGTGCATGTATGAGGTCGAAGCCAGAGGCTATGAGTTAGAGAAGCTCAGTGAGATAAAGTATTATGATGAGATAGGAAGGATCAATCTTCTCAGTAACAGGCCACTTTATGAAACCATGGGGGATGAGAACAGCCTCAAGGAGGAAAGATGGGACAGTTCCATACCGCTTGCCATAGTTGAGTATGATGGTAAAAGCTTCAGATATCTCTATCACAATATGGAGCATCTGAATTCCCTGAAAGCCATGGGATACGAAAGTATAGAAGATTCCATAGAGAGTATTATGGCTAACAGCGGAACGGATGCCAAGAAATTCTGGAATGCTCTTGAAACTACCAGACTTAAAGGAAAAGCACATTATGACTGCACATTGGATGGCAATTATTCATCTCTTGAGTTTAGAAGGATAGTTCAGGATGATGAGCGTTGTGCCATTGTATTCAGCGCTGTAAACATTAACAAGGACGGCAGACTGGAAAGAGCGGAAAAGCTGGACGCCAATCTTCGTTATCTGTATGGAATCTACAACGGCGTTTATCTTCTTGATCTGGAACAGGATTCCTTTGAGGTTCTGTACCTCGGTTCATCGGATAATGATGTCATTGAAAACGGAAAGATTTCTACCGTGACCAATGATTTCGTTGATAAGTATGTATTTGACGAGGACAGTAAGCATTACCGCAAGTTCTTTGAGATAAGCACGCTGGAACAGAAGATCAATCAGTCTGATCGGGGATTTATCAATGCTTACATCAGAACCATGACTGTACACGGTGACTATACGTGGAAGATATATCTTGCCATGATGGTTGCGCCGAAGCAGGCCCTTGTATTTGTCAGAAATGCGGATTCCATCAAGGCTAACGCCTGGTCGGAGTATTATCAGACTTTCCCCGTTAATGTGAGCCAGGATGTCGGCGCCGAGCTGACGACAGAGCTTCTTTGGGACAATTTTGTCAGGAATTCATCGCTAGGTATCTTCTGGAAGGACAAGCAGCGTCGTTTTGTCGGTGCGAACCAGAAGTTTATGGATTACTATGGCTTCAGGAATAAATCCGATTTTGTCGGCAAAACAGATGAGGACATGGGATGGCATGTTGCTTCTGAACCCTATAGAAGAGACGAGTATCGTGTGCTGAGAGAAGGCGCTGTAACAAATAAGGTTCCGGGACACTGTATCGCTCACGGAAGCATCAGAGATATTCGTGCATCCAAGATGCCGATATACGATAACGGTCGAATAGTAGGACTTGTCGGTTATTTTGAAGATGTTACGGAAACCGAACGGAATCGGGCAAGAAAATTCAATCTTCAGGAGACAGACAATCTGACCGGACTGCTCAATTCCAGAGGAATGGGTACTGCAGTATTGACGTATAAAGATGAGTATGACAGAAGAGGAAACGACTTTGCGGAGATTTATTTCAGCATAGACAATTTCCAGGAGCTCATAAGCCAGCAGGGGCATGCATTTGGCGATGAGATTCTTTATGCCACAGGAAAGAAGCTCTCCGTAGGTTTGGGAACAAGTGCGACGCTTGTCAGACATTCAGGCTTTGATTTCGTTGCGATTATGCAGTGCAACAACCAGCGTGATGTAGATGTCATGGCGGATAAGATAAGAGGCCTGGTATCTGATATACATCAGGTTAACGGATATATATGTGATCTGAAGCCGTCTGTTGGAGGGGTAAGATATTCCGAAGTCGGTGACCTGAATGAGATGCTTAAGCTGGGATTGGAACGAATGCACAAGGAGAGAGATTCCAAGGATGAAAAAATTCAGTGATGACAGGGAAAATCCAATCATTCTGTTGCGTATAACCGCGGAAAGTTGTAAAATTCAGTAAGTTTTAGAGTATATGCCAGATTGACTGGAAGGTTATATTTCAGCCGTCTGGCTTTTATATTAAGATGTGAGTGTCAAAAGGATTTGTCCTTTACATCATTACATGGCTGCATTAGCGCATCTGCCATGACTTATTTAATACATTGTGATTCAAGGAGAACTATTATGTCTGAGGAAATTAGAAACGAGAAGGGCGAACTTGAGGTCAAGCCACAGGAGTCCAAGAATTTCATAGAGCGTGAGATCGACAAGGATCTTGCAGAGGGAGTTTATGATCATGTGCAGACCAGATTTCCTCCGGAACCAAATGGATATCTTCATATCGGCCATGCCAAGTCAATCATCCTCAATTCCGGTATAGCAAAGGAATATGGTGGAAAGTTCAATCTTCGTTTTGATGATACAAACCCTACAAAGGAAAAGACAGAGTTTGTAGAGGCTATAAAGAGAGATGTACAGTGGCTGGGTGCAGAGTTTGAGAACAGAGTTTTCTTTGCATCTGATTATTTTGACGTTATGTATGAGAAGGCTGTACTTCTCATCAAGAAGGGGCTTGCTTTCGTTGATGATCTTACAGCAGAGCAGATCACAGAATACCGTGGAGATTTCACCACACCGGGTAAGGAGTCACCTAACAGAAACAGAAGCATCGAAGAGAATCTTCAGATGTTTCAGGATATGAAGGATGGAAAGTACGAGGACGGAACACTTACACTTCGTGCAAAGATCGATATGGCATCTCCGAATCTCAACATGAGAGACCCGATCATTTACAGAGTTGCTCACATGCATCACCACAACACAGGAGATAAGTGGTGCATTTATCCTATGTATGACTTTGCACATCCTATCGAGGATGCTGTTGAGGGTATCACACACTCTATCTGTACACTTGAGTTTGAGGATCACAGACCTCTTTACGACTGGGTAGTTAAGCATTGTGATTTTGAGAATCCTCCAAGACAGATTGAGTTTGCAAAGCTTTATCTCACAAATGTTGTTACAGGAAAGAGATATATCAAGAAGCTTGTTGAGGACGGAGTGGTAGACGGATGGGATGATCCTCGTCTTGTTACCATCGCAGCTCTCAGAAGACGCGGATATACACCTGAGTCCATCCGTATGTTTGTAGAGCTTTCAGGTATTTCAAAGGCAAACTCAAGCTCTGATTATTCACTTCTTGAGTACTGCATCCGTGAGGACTTAAAGCTTAAGGATAAGCGTATGATGGCAGTTATCGATCCTATCAAGCTTGTTATCGACAACTATCCTGAAGGACAGGAAGAGATGCTTGAAGTACCATACAACCTCGAGAACGAGGAGCTTGGTTCACGTCAGGTTCCTTTCTCAAGAGAGCTTTACATCGAGCGTGATGACTTCATGATCGAGCCGCCTAAGAAGTACAAGAGACTTTATGTAGGTAACGAAGTTCGTCTCATGTCTGCATACTTTGTAAAGGCTGAGTCATACGAGACTGATGCTGATGGTAATGTTACTGTTGTGCATTGTACTTATGACCCTGAGACAAAGTCAGGTTCAGGATTTACAGGCCGTAAGGTAAAGGGAACTATCCATTGGGTAAATGCTCCTACCGCAGGTCAGGTTACAGCACGTCTTTACGAGCAGCTTATCGATGAAGAGAAGGGTAAGCTCAATGATGACGGAACACTGAACTTCAATCCAAACTCTCTTACAACTGTGACAAACTGTATGGTTGAGCCTGAGCTTATGAAGGCAAAGGCATATGACAGTTTCCAGTTCGTTCGTAACGGATTCTTCTGTGTAGACAGTAAGGATTCAACAGAGGGACAGCCTGTATTCAACAGGGTTGTAGGACTTAAGTCATCCTTCAAGCTTCCTGAGCAGGGAAAGTGATTTTAATGAATTGACGTGAATGGCTTACTTTTGACACTCGCGTCATTTTATGGCAATATCAGAGCTCCGGCCCCGAATTGATATGATCATCAATTCGGGGCCGGGGCTTTTTCATTCCGGAATATCCGCTGCCTAAGTTCCGGATATATACTTTGACTGTGTAGTTTACAGCAATATTCATGTTTTGGCTTTACGGTCTTAAATGGATACCACCAGACTCTTCTGACAATCATGCACAGGTTGAACTGTTACCATGCACTTGATTTTGGACTTTCGCGCATTGAATCAGGTAAAGACTTTTCTGAATTTTCATGATTATGTTCTTATCAGAATAATAATTTTGTGTCGACATAAGACCATGGGAGATTGGGCATCGATTTTCTCTGTAATTGATTGTAATTACAGGGAAAATTGGCAGATAAGATATGGAGGTCCTGGTTTGAAAAGAAGGAACTTATGCGGAAGAAGACTACTGGCTATCATACTTGCGGCATCAATGTGCCTTAGTCAGGCAGTTACGGTAATAGCGGAGCCTGTTGAGGCTTTTTCTGAGGTGCAGCATGAAGCCTTAATAGAAAGGGATTTTGCCGATACAAACGATGGCACACCGGCTGTGAGCATTTCAATGAGCGGCGGAGATGAAGTGACTGTCAAGATCAGGGAGGATGTTACAGTTGCGGGTGACAGTGATGGTCAGTCGTATGTGGCCGGCGCAAGTGTCGAAGCTGTTGGATGGGATACAGATACAGAAAATACTTCCAAAACTAGCACTCGATAAAGTGCGATTCTCTTTTCACTGTTTTATTTTACATTAAGGGAGGATTATGAAAAAAATAAAATTGATTATTATGAAAAATAAGAGTCTCGTTTGAGACTCTTTTTATAAAATCTATGTTTTCGTTGAAACCTGATAGTGGTATCATTAAGATATGTTTGGAAGTAAAGGGTTAAGACCCGAATTGTATGTCGGATAAATGACATGCAGCACGTAAGGACACTTTTGAGGTCCGGGAGTGCGGATGTGGGAAAAGCGGTACGATATCGGCTTTTGACACCCACATCGTATGACGTTATGACGTCAACTGAAATGGAGGACATAATTATGGCTAGAAGAAAAAGTGGTTTAGGCGGTCTGTTAGGTTTAGCTGCACTCGTTGGCGGAGTTGCTGCTGTTGTTTCGTACCTCTACAAGTATCAGAAGTTCTCTGAGGAGGTAGACAAAGATTTCACGGATGTTCTTGATTCCGCACAGGGAGTCAAGGATTCTGCAAAGAGATCATATGTAACTCTGAAGAACAGTCAGGCAAAGGAAGACATCAAGGCGGCAGCCAAGGATCTTGGATGTGCTGCAAAGAATCTTGCTATCGATACCAAAAACCTTGCTATCGATGCCGGTAAGGACGCATACAAAACAGTTAAGGATGCATTGAACGATAAGCTTGGTTCACAGGAAGAAGAGGATGATGAAGACATCTGCGATGAAGATGTTGTTTCCGATGACGATGTAGAGATCGAGTTCTATACAGTCGAAGACGAGGATACTGTAAATGAGGAAGTAAAGGAAGAGGCGGCGGAAGAGACTTCTGAGGCTGTTTCTGAAGAGGTTTCAGAAGAAGCTGCCGATAGAGCAAAGGATGCTGCAGACAGTGAGACAACTTCTGATGTAGCTGAAGCATCAGAGGAAACCGAAAAAGCAGATAAAGCTGTTGAAGAGGCAGCCAAAACAAAGAAGTAAAGTAAGATGTATATTTTGTAGACCGAAAAACCCGCCTCAGATGAGGCGGGTTTTTCGCATTATAGGGAGTATTAGTTTATCGGCTGAGAGCCGTAAACTACAATATCCACTCTGCTCAAAAGTCAGGAGAAGCAGAGTGTCGGGAGGAAGAAATCACCTCCCGGTCAAAAATAAGGAATTAGCAATTGAAAGGATTTATTTTCCTGAGTCACCGTAGTTTGAAAGTACACGGGCAGAAGGATCCTTTACATCGCAGCCCGGCCATGTCTTGTTTGGCATCCAGAAGTCAACAACCATTTCTGACTGACCCGGATAGTACTTTTCGAATATCTCGCGGAAAAGCAGAGATTCCTTGGTGAAAGGAGTTGCGTGAGTGTATTTTGCGCATTTTTCGGCAAATTCACTGTCGGTGTACTTTGACTCTGCGTACTCTGCGATGTCATCCTTGAGGGAATGACCTACAGCGTCTGAAAATGCTGCTTTTTCACGCATAAGGATGTCTTCAGGAAGAATATGATCCTTTTCAAATGCGTGACGAAGAAGATATTTACCCTTGTTGTACTTGTTGAGCTTCTTCTCGGGATCTATATGCATAACATAATCAACGAAATCAAGGTCGCCGAATGGAACACGGGCTTCCAGAGAGTTAACACTTATGCAGCGGTCCGCACGGAGTACGTCGTACATATGGAGCTCGCGTACACGCTTTTCGGCTTCCTTCTGAAATTCTTCTGCAGAAGGTGCGAAATCGGTATATTTGTAGCCGAAGAGCTCATCGGAAATCTCTCCCGTAAGGAGAACTCTGACTTGAGACTGCTCGTGGATGGCCTTACAGATAAGGTACATACCGATGGAAGCACGAACTGTTGTGATATCGTAGGTTCCAAGGGCAGCTATGACAGGCTCGATGGCATTTATAACATCATTACGGTCAATTATTATCTCGTGATGATTTGAACCGATGAAGTCTGCAACTTCACGGGCATACTTTAAGTCGATAGCATCGATGTCCATGCCGATTGCATAGGTTTCGATAGGCTTGTTCAGAAGCTTTGCTGAAATTGCACATACGAGTGATGAATCGAGACCGCCGGAAAGAAGGAATCCGACAGGGGCATCGGCATCAAGTCGCTTCTCAACACCTTTTATAAGAAGGTCATGGATGTGTGAAGAGATGGTATCCATGTCATCGGTACAGTTATATTTATTTACCTTGGACACATCGTGGTAGCAGACGAATTTTCCGTCCTTATAGTAGTGTCCGGGTGGAAATGGTTTGATTTCGTGGCAGAGACCTACAAGGTTCTTGGGCTCTGATGCAAATGTCATGATGCCGTCTTCTGTGGTTCCGTAGTAAAGAGGGCGGATTCCAAACGGATCACGGGCTGCGATGTAGGATTCAGTCTCTGCATCGTAGATGATGAGAGCGTACTCTGCATCAAGCATTCTGAACATGTCTGTGCCGTATTCTTCATAAAGAGGGAGCAGTATCTCGCAATCTGAATCAGATTTAAATGTATAGCCCTCTGTGATAAGACGCTTCTTCATGGCGCGGAAACCGTAAATCTCTCCGTTGCATACTACCCATGAACCATCAAGTCCGAATGGCTGCATGCCGGCTTCATTGAGTCCCATTATAGAAAGACGATTGAAACCGAGATAACCGTTTCCTGTATCGATGATCCTTGTTGAGTCAGGCCCTCTGGATAATGTTTTAAGGAGGGCGGTTTTCACTACTTCGTACTGTGCACGTCTGTCACAGAAACCAATGATACTACACATAATAGATACTCCCTTGAAAAAATGTATTGAAAAGGGCATAAGCTACGGATTGTTTCGAGCCAGTGGCACCCTGACAATCCTGCATAAATCTCGAATCCGTGCTATCACACTTCTTCTCGATTTCTGTTGCCCGTAGAGTATTTGAACATTCGTCCACGCAAGGATATATGAATATTCAAAGGCCTACATATGACACAGGACTTATGCACGAAAAAAGACGGCAAAAGAAACCCGGTGGTTAAAACCGACTCCTTTGCCGTCTTTATGGCTCAAGATTATTGCGCAGAGGAAAGAGAATGTCAAGGGGAATTTATCGGCTATAACTGATATGAAAAATAGTGATTTGAAAATTTCTTGACATAACCGGCTCATCCCGTATAATTAGCGCAAAGGGCAACGGCGTCCTGGTTTGAGACCAGGTGTACGTTGCCTTTTTTTAAGTGTATAAGTCCGGTGTCAAGCTTACTTGTACAGTTAGAAAATACTGGGGAGTATAAAAATGTCAGCAAAAATCAATCAGAATTTCTTGAAATTAAATGAGAGCTACCTTTTTTCTGAGATTGCAAGACGCATTCGTGTATGGCAGTCTGAGAATCCTGAGGTGGCAGATAAACTTATCCGTATGGGAATAGGAGATGTCACAAGACCTCTTCCTAAAACGGTAGTGGAAGCAATGGTAAGCGCTGCAAGAGAGATGGGAGAGGCGGAAACATTCCGCGGCTACGGTCCCGAGCAGGGCTATGATTTCTTAAAAGATGCGGTTCAGAAGTACTACACCAGGTTCGGTGTGGAACTTAAATCCGATGAGATTTTCATTTCGGATGGAGCCAAGTCTGATCTGGGTAACATTCTTGATTTATTCGACAAGGATAACACCGTCCTGGTGACTGATCCTGTCTATCCCGTTTATGTTGATACCAACATGATGGATTCAAGAAAGATAGTATATGCTGAAGCAGGCGAGGAAAATGATTTCCTTCCGATGCCTGCACCGGAGTATGCGGCAGACATTATTTATCTCTGCAGTCCAAACAACCCTACAGGTGCTGTATATGACAGAGCAGCACTCACAAAGTGGGTAGAGTTTGCAAAGGAGCAGGGTTCTATCATCCTTTTTGATTCCGCTTATGAATGTTTTGTGACAGGTGACTATCCTCACAGCATTTACGAGATTCCGGGAGCGAGAGAAGTTGCCATAGAGTTCTGCAGTCTTTCAAAGAAGGCCGGATTCACAGGCACAAGATGCGGTTACACAATCGTTCCCGATACACTGGAAAGATGCGGCGGAAACCTTAATAAGATGTGGCTCAGACGCCAGACGACCAAGTTCAATGGAGTAAGTTACATTACACAGAAAGGCGCTGAGGCAGTATTTTCACAGGATGGCGAAGAAGAGATAGAGGAGAATATCCGTTACTATCGTGATAATGCAAAGATCATTACCGATACCATGGATAAGCTAAACATCTATTACACCGGAGGTAAGAATTCCCCATATATCTGGCTCAAGTGTCCGGGAGAGATGGATAGCTGGGAGTTCTTTGACAGACTCCTCAAGGAGGTCTATGTTGTAGGAACTCCGGGAGCCGGTTTCGGAAAGTCAGGAGAGAGGTTCTTCAGACTAACAGCTTTCTCTACACATGAGAATACCAGAGAAGCCATGGAGCGATTTGAAGTTTTCGTAGAAAAACTGAGATAGTAATGCAGGAAAATGGCGGGATGTGTACCAGGCTTGCGAGTTGAAAGAACATCTCGCAGACATGTACGTGATCGGATGCACTTTGTGCAGACGAGACGAACATGTTAAGAGGATGTACTTTCAATCGAGTGAGTCGGTACACGCCCGACGTTTTCCGGATGATTATGTAAGTAGAACAGCGAGTTTAAAAAATGAGTTTCAACAATACAATTTTCAGTTCTTATGATAATATTGTGTCAGACTTTGATGACAAGTCAGACATTCAGCGTCAGTCTATCGGGTCCCGGGGACCAGGAGATATGACGTTCCCGAATATAGAGGTGAAAGACATGAATTCTTATGAAGATGTCCTCGAGTTTGTTGAAGAGGAAAATGTCAAATTTATAAGACTCGCATTTTTTGATGTGTTTGGAGTTCAGAAGAACATCGCAATCATGCCGGATGAGCTGAAAAGAGCATTTACAGAAGGGGTAAGCATTGACGCAAGTTCGGTTGCAGGCTTCGGTGCAGAGGTACATTCGGATCTTTTCCTTAGACCGGATCCTACCACGATGTCTATAGTCCCCTGGAGACCTATAGACGGAAGAGTTGCCAAGATGTTTTGCGATATAGAGTATCCTGACGGAAGCCTTTTTCAGAGGGATAGCCGCTGGCTCCTTAAGCAGGCAGTGAACTTCGCAGAGGAAAAAGGATTCCGCATCAATTTCGGAACAGAGGTTGAGTTCTACATCTTTAAGCTTGATGAGAACGGAAACCAGACCAATATTCCTCAGGACAATGCAGGCTATATGGACATCGCACCTGAGGATCATGGTGAGAATATCAGAAGAGACATCAGCCTTGCTCTGGTGGACATGGGTATTCGTCCTGAGTCCAGCCATCATGAGATGGGACCGGGGCAGAATGAAGTTGATTTCAGGTATGCTGATCCGCTTCTTGCAGCGGATAATGCATCAACCTTCAAATGGGTGGTTAAGTCAGTTGCGCATTCCGATGGCGTTTGGGCTGATTTTGGCCCGAAGCCTCTTCCCAATAAACCTGGAAACGGAATGCATATCAATATCTCCGTTGAGGCCAGGGATGGTCAGGACTACACAAAGTACTTCATGGCGGGAATCATGGAGCATATCAGAGAGATCTCGCTGTTCCTGAATCCGACCAGAGAGAGCTATGAGAGACTTGGTGACATGAAGGCGCCTAAGTTTGTAAGCTGGTCCGAGCAGAATCGTTCACAGCTTATCAGAATTCCGGCCACAAGATCGAAGCTTAAGAGAATAGAGCTTCGTTCCCCGGATCCTATGGCCAATCCGTACCTTGCATTTACACTTCTTATCTATGCGGGTATAGATGGTATCGACAGAAAGATTGAACCTATGGATCCACTGGATGTAAATCTTTTCAAGGCAGATACCACTGTGACTGATGGTCTTAAAAGACTTCCGCAGTCACTGGACGAGGCTATAGCATACGCAAAGGGGTCAGACTTTGTGAGAACACTTCTTCCGGAGGGATATCTTCAGGCATATTCCGGAGAAGAGCTGTAGGTTTATTGAAGATTAAGGACGATTTCCAAAAGTAAGTTATTGTGAACATACACGATACAGCTTTTCGGGAGAAGGGGCATGTTTTTTGAGGATTTCCGGTACTGCAAAAGTACCGTTTTAGGGAGATAAACATGGAGAGAGCGGAGCAAGGGAGCAGCGTACTCATCGCAGCGGCTGCTGAAAAGATAGCTGTCCAGATCAAGGGCATACTACCTGCCGGATTCGGGAAAGTCTCATTTCAGCCATCCATGACAAAACTTAAGCAGAAGCTGACGGAGGAGAGATACGATGTAGTCATTATCTGTACACCTCTTCCGGACTACGGACTTCAGTCGGTCATCGAACTTGCGGCCAAATATCCTGCTTTAAGCATACTGATGCTGGTAGACAAAGACGTTTATCAACAGGCGGTGTACAGGGCGGGGGATTCCGGCATCATGATGCTGGCGAGACCGCTCAGTGCATCAAGCTTCCAGGCTACAGTAAGGATGCTTGGTACCATGAGCAGAAAGGTTCAGAGACTGGTCAATGATAACCTAAAGCTGCAGCAGAAGCTTTCAGATGAGAGATATATTTCAAGAGCAAAGGGACTCCTCATTGAAAGAGGAGGCATGACAGAGGCCGATGCCCATAGATATCTGGAGCAGCAGGCTATGAATACTTCCGTTACAAAACGCGAGGTGGCTATGAAAGTCATCCGGGACAGCGGAAGGATAATTATAAGCACACAGTAAAAACTTTTCGATCAGGAGAATGACGATTTGTACAGAGGATCATTCACTTAAGGAGTTTTGATGATCGGAAGGCCTTTTCAAGAGGCCGGATAGAAATATTAATTAAATATGTATTGACTGAGAGGACAATGGCGTTCTGCGAATTATTTCGTACGCTGTTGTCCTCTCTTCATTTATAAAAGTGCAAAAACCTGTCAATGGAATAAATCACTGTGCAGGATAAGCAAAGATCAGATTGAATTCATCTGATTTACATAAAAGGAGGAAAGCTATGAGTACATCAACCATTTCTGAAATCTACGGTAGTCTTGTTTTCAATGACAAGATCATGAGGGAGAGACTCCCTAAGAACATCTATAAAGCCGTTCATAAGACGATACAGAACGGAACACATCTGGAGATAGATGTTGCCAATACTGTAGCTGCAACTATGAAGGAGTGGGCTCTTGAAAAGGGAGCAACACATTACACTCACTGGTTCCAGCCTATGACAGGTCTTACTGCTGAAAAGCACGACAGCTTTATCACACCTACAGCGGATGGTGGTGTACTTCTTGAGTTCTCAGGCAAGGAGCTTGTAAAGGGTGAGCCGGATGCATCATCATTCCCATCAGGCGGTCTCAGAGCAACCTTCGAGGCACGTGGATATACCGCGTGGGATCCTTCATCACCTGCATTTATCAAGGACGGAACTCTTTATATCCCTACAGCCTTCTGTTCATACACCGGTGAGGCTCTTGATAAGAAGACTCCGCTTCTTCGTTCAATGGAGACTCTCAGCGAATCAGCCACAAAGCTTCTTCATATCCTTGGAAAAACCGAGGTAACAAGAGTCGATACAACAGTTGGTTCAGAGCAGGAGTATTTCCTTATCGACAAGGATCTTTATAAGGAAAGAGAGGATCTGCTTCTTACAGGACGTACACTTATCGGTGCATCAGCTCCCAAGGGACAGGAGATGGAGGATCACTACTTCGGAGTTCTCAAGCCAAAGGTTTCCGCATTCATGCATGATCTTGATGAAGAGCTCTGGAAGCTTGGAATTCCTGCAAAGACAAAGCACAATGAGGTAGCTCCTTCACAGCATGAGCTGGCTCCGGTTTTTGAGACCGCAAACATCGCTGTTGATCATAACCAGCTCACTATGGAAATCATGAAGAAGGTTGCAGATAAGCACAACTTCGCATGTCTCCTTCATGAGAAGCCATTTGAGGGAATCAATGGTTCAGGTAAGCACAATAACTGGTCAATGATCACATCAGAGGGTGAGAACCTTCTTGATCCCGGAAAGAATCCTGAAAAGAATACGCAGTTCCTTCTTTTCCTGTCAGCCATCATCAAGGCTATCGATGAGTATGCAGATATCATGAGAGTTTCCGTTGCAACAGCCGGAAATGACCACAGACTCGGCGCAAATGAAGCACCACCAGCTATCGTTTCCGTATATGTAGGTGATGCCCTTGAGAAGGTTATCGAGTCAATCGAAAATGAAGAGGCAGACTTCAAGTCAGATGCATTGGCACAGATGGAGACAGGTGCTCACGTACTTCCTCATTTCAGAAAGGACAACACAGACCGTAACAGAACATCACCGTTTGCATTTACAGGTAACAAATTCGAGTTCCGTATGCCGGGATCATCACTTTCAGTTGCAGACCCTAACATCGTACTTAACACAGCTGTGGCAGAGGCTCTTGATCAGATAGTTGAGAGACTTTCAGGAGTCGCTCCTGAGAATCTCGAGGAAGAGGCAGGAAAGCTTATCAAGGAGCTCATCGAAAAGCACAGAAGAATCGTTTTCAATGGAAACGGTTATACAGACGAGTGGGTTGAGGAAGCAGAAAGAAGAGGACTTTACAACCTTAAGTCACTTCCCGAGGCTATGCCAAGACTTGTAGCTGAGAAGAACAAGGCGCTCTTTGTAAAGCATCATGTATTTACTGAGACTGAGATTGATTCAAGATACGAGATCTTCCTTGAGAACTATTCAAAGACAATCCGTATTGAGGCACTCACAATGCTTGAGATGGTAAAGAAGGATTTCACTGAGGGACTTCTCAAGTATCAGATAGAGGTTACAGCCACAGCGCTTTCCAAGAAGCAGCTTATTTCCGGTGTGACATGTGCACTTGAGACAGGTATCCTTGCAAAGCTTGATAAGGCGGCAGAGGAGATCAGCAAGGGTGTTGAGAAGCTTGAAAATGATATCCATGATGCAGAGGGACTTGAAGACAGCCTCGCTCAGGCAAAAGCTTATCATGACAGCGTTCTTGCAGACATGGATGCTTTGAGAGTGCATGTTGATTCAGCAGAAGCTATGATTCCTGAGAGCTGCCTGCCATATCCGACATATTCAAAGCTTCTGTTCTCACTTAGATAATGTGATGATGTCAGGCTGCATATACATATGAACTAGTGCACCGGTGCATTATCAGTAGGGGGTAAAAGGATCGAATTGAGTGCTTGCACAACAATTTGATATTTAATCCGCTTGAAATTCAGTGTTTCCGCTTGTTGAATCCGATGAATTATTCGGCAATACGGGCGAAATCATACATAAGACTAAGATTTCCTGACTGCTGATCTTTTGTCAGCAGTCAGGGCAAATCCTGCAGGGGTGAGAGATCATTCCTGCTTGATTTGTAGCATCAACCCGACAATGAATGTCGTTCTTGCACGAGCAGACATTGTCCGGTGCAAGAACATGGAGCGCAAAGTGCGGAATGTTCACGGGTGCGAACATGACAAACAGGATGTTTTTTCAATCGAGTGGGCCGGCACCCGCCCAAACATTTTCCTTAATGAATGTTTTGAAAAAATACAACATTTAGAGGGAGTATATATAAATGGAGAATTATCAAAATTTAAACCAGGAGGCCAATATAACATACGGTAACTGCTATACAGTTCCGGAAGAGCTTCGCGGCCACAATACGTTATGGAGACCGGTGTCCGGAGGACATCCCGAGGAAATGGGAAATGATGCCTGTGGTATCGGAACAGTGGTTAATATCGACGGCTCAAAGGACAATAAGGTCCTTGATGATGCTCTTCACATCGTTGAGAAGCTTGAGCACAGAGCAGGAAAGGATGCCAGCGGAAAGGTCGGTGACGGTGTCGGAATTCTTCTTCAGATCAGTCATGATTTTTTCAAAAAGGCTGCTAAAGCTGCGGGTATTGAACTGAAAAATGAGAGAGACTACGGTGTCGGCATGTTCTTCTTTCCGGAGGATGAAAAGAAGAGAGCATTTGCGAAGCGCATGTTTGAAGTTATCGCAAAGAAGAACGGGCTTACCGTCCTTGGATGGAGAGCAGTTCCCACACATCCGGAGATTCTCGGTAAAGTGGCACTTGATTGCATGCCATATATCGAGCAGTGCTTTATAGCAAGACCTTCAGGTGTTGATGCCGGGATAGATTTTGACAGACGTTTATATGTACAGAGACGGGAATTTGAGCAGTCATCGGAGGACACATATATCTGTTCATTAAGTTCCCGTTCCATCGTTTACAAGGGAATGTTTCTGGTGGGACAGCTTCGTGCCTTCTATGATGATCTGAGAGATCCGGACTATAAGACAGCCATCGCCATAGTTCACTCCAGATTTTCGACAAATACCACTCCAAGCTGGGACCGCGCGCATCCTTACCGCATGCTTGCCCATAACGGTGAGATCAATACCATCCGGGGAAACATTGACAGAATGCTTGCCCGTGAGGAGACCATGTCGGGACCTTTCCTTGAGAAGGAAGTTGAAAAGATATTCCCGGTGGTCGACAGAAACGGTTCCGATTCTGCGATGCTGGACAATTCCCTTGAGTTCCTTTACATGAACGGAATGGAACTGCCCCTTGCCATGACAGTCACCATTCCTGAGCCATGGAAGCACAACCGCTTCATGGATGACAAGAAGAAGGATTTCTATCATTACTATGCAACCATGATGGAACCCTGGGACGGACCGGCAGCCATCATTTTCTCAGACGGAGACGTGGTGGGAGCAACTCTTGACAGAAACGGTCTGAGACCATCGAGATATTACATTACCGACGACAACAGACTGATACTTGCTTCAGAAGTGGGAGTTCTTGACATTGACCCTAAGCATATAGTTGAAAAGTCAAGACTTCAGCCGGGGCGCATGCTTCTTGTGGATACAAAGGAGAAGAGAATAATTTCTGATGATGAAGTAAAGCGGCATTTCGCTGAGGCACATCCTTTCGGAGAGTGGCTGGACAGAAATCTTCTTCATCTTGAAGATATCAAGATACCGAACCACAAGGTTGAGACTCACAGCAAGGAACTCCGCGGCAAGCTTTACAAGGCATTCGGCTACACCTATGAGGATGTGAAGTCCATCATTCTTCCTATGGCGCAGAATGGTGTGGAGGACACAAATTCCATGGGGCACGATACACCTCTTGCTGTTTTTGACAAGAGACATAAGCCCCTGTTCTGTTACTTCAAGCAGCTTTTTGCCCAGGTTACCAATCCGCCTATCGATTCTCTTCGTGAGAAGGTGGTTACGGATACAACTGTATATCTCGGCTCCGACGGAAATCTCCTTCAGGATAAGGCGGAGAACTGCCGTGTGCTTGAGATTTCAAATCCTATCCTTACAGGGGTTGAACTTCTGAAGATAAAGGAACTTAATGCTCCCGGCTTCAAGACTGCGGTCGTTTCTTTACTTTATTATCAGAATACGTCTTTGGAGCGTGCCATCCAGCAGCTTGAGATCGCTGTGGATCGTGCATACCAGAGGGGGTATAACATTATCATCCTGAGCGACAGAGGAGTTGATGAAAACCATGTGGCCATCCCTTCACTTCTTGCTGTAAGTGCGGTGGAGCAGCACCTTGTCCTTACAAAGAAGAGAACTGCGGTATCCCTGATTCTCGAGTCTGCAGAGCCAAGAGATGTGCATCAGTTTGCGGCAATTCTTGGATTCGGTGCCCGTGCCATAAATCCTTACCTCGCACACGAGTGTATAGCCGAGATCATTGACGAAGGACTTCTTGATAAGGATACTCATACTGCCATCGAGGACTACAACAAGGCGGTAATGGGAGGTATCGTTAAGATTGCAGCCAAAATGGGTATTTCAACCATTCAGTCTTATCAGTCTGCAAAGATTTTTGAGGCCATCGGACTCAGCCGTGAGTTTACGGATAAATATTTCACCGGAATCGTTTCAAGAGTAGGCGGTATCGGTATTCCGGAGATCTCTGAGAGTGTCAATTGGAGACATGAGCTGGCCTTTGACCCTATGGGTGTGAACGGCAATGTGGAGTCTGAATTTGTGAACTTCAACGGCAGCAATTTCTGCCGCGGAAAGGACTTTGAGGATCACCTCTACAATCCTAAGACCGTCATGGCGCTTCAGAAGGCAGTACAGAAGGGAGACTACAAAAAGTTCAAGGAATATACTGCTATGGTAGATGATGCCACAGTACCGCATACACTTCGCGGTATCATGAAGTTTGTTCCGAAGAACAAGCCCATCCCTATCAATGAGGTCGAGCCGGTGGAGTCTATCGTGAAGCGTTTCAAGACAGGGGCAATGTCTTACGGCTCCATTTCTCTTGAAGCCCATGAGGCAATGGCCATCGCCATGAATCGTCTGGGCGGAAAGTCCAACTCCGGTGAAGGCGGTGAGGATCCTTCAAGATACGGAACAGAGAGAAATTCTGCCATCAAGCAGGTGGCTTCAGGACGTTTCGGTGTGACAGGCGCATATCTTAATTCAGCAAGTGAGATTCAGATAAAGATGGCTCAGGGTGCGAAGCCCGGTGAGGGCGGACATCTTCCGGGAAAGAAGGTTTATCCATGGATTGCAAAGACCAGATTTTCAACTCCGGGAGTATCATTGATTTCACCTCCGCCGCATCACGATATCTACAGTATCGAGGATCTGGCACAGCTTATATATGATCTCAAGAATGCAAATCGCCGTGCACGTATTTCAGTAAAGCTTGCTTCTGAAAACGGTGTAGGAACCATCGCCTGCGGTGTTGCCAAGGCGGGAGCCCAGGTGATACTAATCGCGGGCTACGACGGAGGAACGGGAGCAGCGCCGATGACTTCCATTCACCATGCCGGACTTCCATGGGAGCTTGGTATCACTGAGGCTCATCAGACACTTATCCGTAACGGACTTCGTAACAGGGTAATGCTGGAGACGGACGGTAAGCTCATGACCGGTCGTGATGTTGCAATCGCAGCCCTCCTTGGTGCAGAGGAGTATGGTTTTGCCACAACAGCACTTGTGAGTCTCGGATGCATGATGATGAGGGTCTGCCACAAGGATACCTGTCCTTTCGGTGTTGCAACCCAGAACGAGAAGCTTCGCGCAAAGTTCAAGGGTAAGCCTGAGTATGTTATGAACTTCATGAAGTTCGTGGCTACTGAACTTCGTGAGATTATGGCAGAACTTGGCTTCAGGACTGTTCAGGAGATGGTTGGACGTACTGACTGTCTTGCAGTTTCCGAGGAGAGGACCGCAGTTTCGGAGAGAGCAAAGAAGGTTGATCTTTCGGCAATTCTTGATCCTGAATTTGCAAGTCTTCCTGAGAATGTGCGTCATTTCGATCCTGAGCATATTTATGATTTCCATCTGGAGAAGACATTGGATGAAGACGTGCTTCTGCCTAAGTTCAAGAAGGCTTTGGAGAAGGGCGAGCATCATGAGGAAAAGGTTAAGGTTTCAAGCACAAACCGTACTTTCGGAACTATCCTTGGCTCAGAGATAACCGATAACTACTGGATGGGCGCTAAGACCCAGGAGCTTCAGGATGATACCTTCGTGGTTGAAGCGATAGGCGGAGGTGGACAGTCATTCGGTGCATTTATTCCAAAGGGTCTCACCATAAGACTCCACGGTGATGCAAATGATGGCTTCGGAAAGGGCTTAAGCGGAGGAAAACTGATACTTACTCCGAACCGTGAGAGTAAATTCCGTGCCTGTGAGAATATCATCGTCGGTAATGTTGCCCTTTACGGAGCAACTTCAGGAAAGTGCTACGTTGAAGGTGTTGCGGGAGAAAGATTCTGCGTAAGAAACTCAGGAGCAACAGCTGTAGCTGAGGGCTGTGGTGACCACGGTCTTGAGTACATGACAGGCGGTCGTGTAGTAATCCTTGGCCGCACCGGAAAGAACTTTGCAGCTGGTATGTCCGGCGGAATCGCTTATGTTCTTGATGAGGATCATTCATTGTATCTGAAACTCAACAAGGATATGGTACAGCTTCATGAAGTTACAGAAAGATATGATGTAAAGGAACTTAAATCCATACTTAAGGACTATGTGCTGGAAACAAATTCAGCCCGCGGAATGGAGATACTTGAGAACTTTGAGGAGTTCCTGCCATCCTTTAAGAAGATAGTTCCGAATGACTATCAGAAGGTTCAGAATGCGGTTAACCACTTCGAGGACAGCGGCTCATCACCTCAGGATGCCGAGATGGAAGCATTCAGGATGCTGTTCAGCTGATATATGAGGCAGAGCAGCAGGGATATCCAGACAGGATGTCAATACTAGAGATAAAAATCAGTTATGGATTAATGCACATTCTTATTGGATTGTTGGAGAGACTAAAAGAGGGGACGGCTAATAAATAGAGCCGTCTCTTTTTTGCATATAGATCGGCAAAACTGATCATATATTTTGACTGAAATCTGGTTATTTCTTGATGATCAGATTTGAATTAAACTCAATCCTAAATGAGATTCAAATAATATAGAGGAGGATGGAAGAAATGAAGAGAATACTTACGATTCAGGATATATCATGCTTTGGGAAATGCTCACTGACAGTTGCCCTGCCGCTATTTTCAGCAATGGGAATAGAGGCCGTTATCCTTCCTACGGCCGTTCTCAGTACCCATACGATGTTTAAAGGGTTCACCTGCAAGGATCTGTCAGATCAGTTAAAACCCATTACTGATCATTGGAAGCAGGAAGGGATAACCTTTGATGCAATTTGTACAGGGTATCTTGGAACTGAGGAAGAAATTGATACAGTCATAGACATTATAAAAAATTTCAGAAATGAAAATACTTTGGTTTTCGTGGATCCTGCCATGGGAGATAACGGAAAGCTGTATCCTGCTTTTGATGAACATTATGCAAAGAAAAATGCTTCTCTTTGTGCAGTGGCAGACATCATTGATCCTAATATCACAGAAGCAAGCTTTATGACCGGACTTCCATACAGGGAAAATTACGACGAGGATTATGTGAAGGAACTGCTTCTTAAGCTTGCTCAGTTTGGAACAAAGACTCCGATTCTCACAGGTGTTTCTCTTTCAGACGGAAAGACCGGTGCCATGGGATATGATGCCGGTACAAAGACATTTTTTAATTATCAGAATGACAGGATTCCGGCAGCCTATCATGGAACAGGAGATATTTTCTCAAGTGTTCTTGCGGGAGCTTTTGTGCTTGGAATAGAAAGAACCAAGGCACTGAAGATAGCTGCGGACTACACAGCTCTCACAATCTCGGAAACAGAAAAAAATCCGGATAAGCCCTGGTACGGAGTTGATTTTGAGGCAACCATACCGGCGCTTGTGGATGTGCTAAGGGAATTATGCTAGTATTTAGGTATCAGCGGAGCGGTGTTTGGACTAATGGCATCCGGTAAAGCGAGGTGGGATTTTCGGATAGAAAGCTGCCGACAGGTATTCAGGGGGGTTGAAAAGATAAGGGAAGCGGCATTTGATTCCGAAAAGAGAAGTCTGTCAGATTGGGCTGTAGAGTAGAGTGAAAATCTATTACTCAAAAGGAGATGAGAGAATGCGCGATGAAAGAAATGCAGAAGCGGATGTTGAAAACAGTATAGCGGAGAACCTTCGGCACGTAAGAGAAAGAATAAATGCAGCCTGTGAAAGAGCCGGGCGGGATCCGAAGGATGTTTCGCTTATTGCAGTGAGTAAAACCAAGCCTTTTTCAGATGTAATGGCGGCTCATAAAGCAGGGTCAACACAATTCGGAGAGAACTATGTTCAGGAATTGATGGACAAGATAGAGGAGCTTAGTAAAAGCGGAGAGACAGAATCTGTAAAGTGGCATATGATAGGGCATCTTCAGAAAAACAAGGTGAAGTATCTTATAGGACATACAGCATTGATTCATTCGGTTGATTCCATAGCTCTTGCGGAGCAGATCGAGAAGGAAGCGTCAAAAAAGAATGAAGTCATGCGGGTGCTTTTGGAGGTAAATATTGCCAAAGAAGAGAGTAAATGGGGCTTTGACAGGGACTCTGTTGAAGAGGCATGTAAAGAGATAATGTCTTTCTCTCATGTGAAAGTGCTGGGGCTCATGACTTCGGCCCCATATACGGAAGATCCCGAAACCAACAGGCTTTTCTTCAGAGAGCTTAATGCACTGGCTCACGAACTGTATGATAAAAAGCTGATAGTGGATTCGGATCCGGACTTCAATGTTCCTGTGCTCTCCATGGGAATGACAGGAGACTTCGAGGTGGCAGTTGAAGAGGGTGCCACGATGGTGAGAGTCGGAACTGCAATTTTCGGCAAAAGAAATTACGCGAATTAAGCAGCACAACTGCCTTCGATTTTTAATCGAAGGAGTCACGCGGCTTTGAACGGTACTACAGTTTTTCTTTTGAGCAGGATAAGTGCCTGATAAAAAGGTAAAAGAAATATGGACGTTATGGAGACTATAGAAAAGAATAGATCTGGCAATATGTGGTCAAAACCTGAAAAACGTGCGCTTCTGATGGTTAATCAGAGCGCTGGTATGGGTAATGCGAAGGACAAGATTTTTGAGCTTATCACAGAACTTGTGAAACAGGGTTTTGAGGTTGTGACTTTTCCTGTTATTCCTGATCGCGGCATCACTTCGGAGCAGGTGATATCGGAGTATCGTCATAGGAAGTTTCATATTGTGGCATGCATAGGAGGGGATGGGACATTAAACCATGTGGTAAATGCCCTCATGACCGTGAATGATCGGAAAAAGGCCGGAGTCCCCGTGATCTATATCCCCAGTGGAACCACCAACGATTATGCAAAGACACTTGGCCTGAGCGGAGATATTCAGAAACTGATGCAAAGTGTACAGGCTGCCAATGTCTACGGTCTGGACGTCGGAGATTTCGGCGGAAAGTTCTTTAACTACGTGGCGGCATTCGGAGCATTCACAAATGTAAGCTACGAAACGCCTCAGGATCAGAAAAATATGCTCGGGTACCTTGCCTATCTTTTTAACGGCATAATTTCAGCACCTTCATCGCTCCAGACCAGGTATCATATAAAAGTGACTCACGAGGGCGAAACGGAAGAAGGAGACTATATCTTCGGAGCGGTTTCCAATGCAACATCCGTGGCCGGATTCAAGACTCCGGCATTGGCACATGCATCTCTCAGTGACGGAGTTTTTGAGGTTATGCTTATCAAAGCTCCGGAGGATCTTCAGGATGTGGGGGAAATATTTAAAGCCGCAATGGATGGCAATTATGACAATCCCTATATTCATGTTTTTACTGCAAAGGAAGTGCATTTTGATTCAAGTCAGGATGTGAGCTGGACTCTTGACGGAGAGTTTGGCGGTATGAGGAAGGATGTGAAGGTCACAGTGATTCCGAAGGCAATAAAGATATATAAAGAAGTATAACTCAAAGATAAAAAGCTGTTGTTAATTTTGAAAAGGTTAATTAAAATGTTTGAAATTGAAGCAATATATAAGACTATGTATTTGCACTGTTTTTATCAGTATCAATTCAGAAATACCGACTGAGTTGCATCTAAGGTCAAAAACTTTTTTAAAGGAGACAACATTGGCACAACATAATCTTTCAAAGGGAAATCTTCTTCATAATATGATATGGTTTTCGCTGCCGTATCTTCTCAGCTACTTCCTGCAGACACTTTACGGACTCGCAGACCTTCTCATTGCAGGACGCTACAACGGGGCAGATGTCATATCTGCGGTATCCATCGGATCTCAGGTTATGCACATGGTGACGGTAATGCTGGTGGGCCTCGCCATGGGATCAACAGTTATGATCGGGCAGTTTGTAGGTGCTGAAGATGAAAAGAGAGTCAGCAAAACCATCGGTAATACCATCACACTTTTTTCCGGTATAGCAGTGGCAGTGACATTGCTGTTGCATGTGTGTATCCACCCCATAGTCGGAGCACTGTCGACCCCGGCAGAGGCGGTACGGGGAACTGTGAGTTATCTTCAGATCTGCTTCACGGGAATCCCTTTTATCATCGCATATAACATACTAAGCTCTATCTTCAGAGGCATGGGTGACTCAAAAAGTCCGCTGATCTTTATTGCTATAGCCTGCTTTGTGAATATAGTGCTGGATTTCATCTTTATGGGTCCAATGCACATGGGGGCAGCCGGTGCGGCATACGGAACTGTTCTTGCTCAGGCGGTGAGCGTCATCATCGCATTTGCTGCAATAGTAAAGAAAAAGCTGTTTGAGGTTCATCTGTCGGATCTGAGACCGGACAGATTTGTGCTGGAAAAGATTCTGGGCGTAGGAGTTCCTGTTGCCTGTCAGGATGGATTCATACAGATTTCATTCCTTATCATAACGGTTATAGCCAATCAGCGTGGTGTAGACATTTCCGCTGCGGTAGGCATCGTGGAAAAGACTATCAGTTTCCTGTTCCTGGTGCCATCCAGCATGCTTTCGACAGTCTCCACCATAGTTGCACAGTCCGTGGGTGCGGGAGACAGGGTAAGAGCACGCAAGACATTAAAATACGGTGTGATAATGTCTTTCTCCATCGGTGTGTTCTTCGCGATACTTTTTCAGTTTATTTCACCGTGGTTTTTCAGAATGTTCACGGATGATCCGGTTGTGAAGGAGTATGCAGTACAGTATATGCAGACTTATGTCATCGACTGTGCCATAGCGGGAGTGCATTTCCCGTTTTCCGGTTTCTTCAGTGCCTGCAATATGTCGGTACTTGGATTCGTTCACAATATCATGTCGGTTGTTCTCGTGCGTGTGCCCGGGGCGTGGCTTGCCACTAAAATGTATCCGGAAACTCTGTACGCCATGGGACTTGCGGCACCGGCAGGATCACTTCTCAGTGTTATCATATGTGGAGCATTTTATTTTCATTATAAAAAGAAGGGGAAGTTCTGAAGCTCTGTGAATGTTTTCGAGGAAACATTGTTGGGCGACGTTTACATGTGAAAGAGTATTTCGGATTTGTACAGAAGATATAAAAATATAGAATCCGTCAGGGCATGGTCGTTGGGCCATGCCTTTTTGTTATAAGGAGAGAATTTGCGGGAAGGAGACATTTTATTTCCGGCCTTGAATGTGAAATAAATGTGAAAACTGAAAATTGTTAGCACTCGATGCTTGACGTTGCTAATAATGCGTTTTATAATACGATTTGTTGCTAGAGAAAAAGTCTTTTAGACATAAAAACAGAAATCCGGTTGGTTTAATGTGGATTTTTGTGAAAATTCAATATCCCGTTCTAGCCGGACAGATTATAAATTAGGAGGTCAATCATGAAGTTAGTTCCATTATTTGACAGAGTAGTTCTTGAGAAAGAGAAGATGGAAGAGACAACAGCCAGCGGTATCGTTCTTCCTGGACAGAATGACAAGGAGAAGCCTGGTCAGGCAGTTGTTGTTGCAGTTGGTCCTGGCGGAGTTGTTGACGGAAAAGAGATCACAATGCAGGTAAAGGTTGGAGATCACGTTCTTTTCTCAAAGTATGCAGGTTCGGAGGTAGAGATCGAAGGAACCAAGTACACTGTTGTTAAGCAGAATGACATTCTCGCTATCGTAGAGAAATAATTGAATATATTGTCGGAACCGGAGAGATGATGAAGACATTGTCACGAAGGACCAACAGAACATAAATTGATATTTCCCGTCGGGAAGCGCTATGGAAAGATAGCGCAGGACGGAGACATTTAGGAGGAATTCGAAATGGCAAAGGAAATTAAGTACGGCGTTGAAGCAAGAAAAGCACTTGAGGCCGGCGTTGATCAGGTTGCAAATACAGTAAAGGTTACACTTGGACCTAAGGGAAGAAACGTAGTTCTTGATAAGAGCTATGGTGCACCACTTATCACAAACGATGGTGTTTCAATCGCCAAGGAGATCGAGCTTAAGGATGCATACGAGAACATGGGCGCACAGCTTGTTCGTGAAGTTGCATCAAAGACAAATGACGTTGCCGGTGATGGTACAACAACTGCTACAGTTCTTGCACAGGCTATCGTTAAGGAAGGTATGAAGAACCTCGAGGCAGGTGCAAACCCTATCATCCTTCGTAAGGGTATCCACAAGGCAGTTAAGGCTGCTGTAGAGTCAATCAAGGCTCAGTCTTCAAAGGTTAAGGGCAAGGATCAGATCGCTAAGGTTGCCGGTATTTCTGCAGGTGACGAGCGTGTCGGTGAGATGGTTGCTGACGCTATGGAGAAGGTTTCCAAGGACGGTGTTATCACTGTTGAGGAGTCAAAGACCATGCTTACAGAGCTTGACGTAGTTGAAGGTATGGAGTTCGACAGAGGATATATCTCAGCTTACATGTGCTCAGATATGGATAAGATGGAAGCAAATCTTGACGATCCTTACATCCTTATCACAGACAAGAAGATCTCAAACATTCAGGATATCCTTCCTGTACTTGAGAACATCGTAAAGAGCGGTGCTAAGCTTCTTATCATCGCTGAGGATGTTGAGGGTGAGGCTCTTACAACTCTTATCGTTAACAAGCTTCGTGGAACATTCAATGTTGTTGCTGTCAAGGCTCCGGGCTACGGTGACAGACGTAAGGAGATGCTTCAGGATATCGCTATCCTTACAGGCGGACAGGTTATCTCTTCAGATCTCGGTCTTGAGCTTAAGGATACAACTATGGAGCAGCTTGGTCGTGCTAAGTCTGTTAAGGTATCTAAGGAGAAGACAACTATCGTTGATGGCGAGGGTCAGAAGTCTGACATCGAGTCACGTATCGCTGAGATCAAGCAGCAGATTTCTACAACAACTTCTGACTTCGACAGAGAGAAGCTTCAGGAGAGACTTGCAAAGCTTTCAGGCGGCGTAGCTGTTATCAGAGTTGGTGCTGCTACAGAGACTGAGATGAAGGAAGCTAAGCTTCGTATGGAGGATGCTCTCAATGCAACACGTGCTGCAGTTGAAGAGGGTGTTATCGCAGGTGGCGGATCAGCTTACATTCACGCTCAGAAGTCTGTTGAGAAGGTTGTTGAAGAGCTCGACGGAGATGAGAAGACAGGTGCTAAGATCATCCTTAAGGCGCTTGAAGCTCCTCTTTACACAAT
The DNA here is from genome assembly GCF_900113415.1 of Oribacterium sp. WCC10. Taxonomy (GTDB): domain Bacteria; phylum Bacillota; class Clostridia; order Lachnospirales; family Lachnospiraceae; genus Oribacterium. The sequence goes on from NZ_FOPH01000001.1 coordinate 31,017, forward strand.
CGCATCAAATGCAGGTCTTGAGGGCGCAGTCATCGTAAACAAGGTTAAGGAGACACCGGACGGACAGGGCTTCGATGCTCTTCACGAGGCATATGTAGATATGCTTGAGGCCGGAATTCTTGATCCTGCAAAGGTTACAAGAACAGCTCTTCAGAATGCAGCATCAGTTGCATCAACACTTCTTACAACAGAGGCTGTTGTCGCTGACATTAAAGAGCCTGCAGCTCCTGCAATGCCAAACCCTGGAATGGGCGGAATGATGTAAGCGTATAAGTCCTGTGTCAAGCGGCGTTTCATCCTTCAAGCTTGCTTGTAAGGATGAAGCGACATTTGACACGACAACGGATATCGAAAATAAGCGCGTTAGCGCGGTTTGAGATATCCGTTAGCATTGCGGGAGTTGCGAAGCAATGAAGCAATGCGTGGGACTTGTACTATGTATATAAAGTTCGTATAATTAAGCTCGGATTGCGTAAAAGCAATTCGGGCTTTTTTAAATAATCGCGAGGCGGCCAATTGGAAAATGTTTTCTATGCAGACAGGCAACCCGCAGACGAGCCAATGGGGTGTTTCCCGTTACTCGATTAATAAATTGCCGGCTTGATCCAACATCCGGCGGAACGGAGACATATATGGACGAATATGTAGAGCACATGGTGAAAAGAAACGATCCCGTTTACTGGAAGGCGGCATTAGGTGTTGCAGCAGTTTTGACGGTTATCTCTCTGTTTTTGGCACTTCAGTATGCATTTGCGTTGCTTTTGCTTCTCGCGATGCTTGCAGCTGACTATGCTGTATGGCTGTTTTCAAGTGTTGAATATGAGTACACCTATTTCGGCGGTGGATTGGAACTTGATGAAGTTCTGAACAAGACCCGCAGAAGAAAGATCGTTGAGACAAATGGTGAAGAACTTGTTCTTTTTGCTCCGAAGAATTCCGATGCAGCCAAGGCAGAGATCGGCAATGCCAAGGTTCTCGACTATTCCGGCAACGGCCCTGAGGATAAGAAGTATGCATACATTTATGTAAGAAACGGAAACAAGGTATGCATGTATATCGAGGGTAATGATGAACTCGTTAAGCAGGTGAGAAGAAATACACCACAGAAATACAAAGCATATTAAAGAAACACGGATTGACACAATGTTTCCTTAGGACTCCCGGTGTCGGGGCACGGATTTTTGAGGCAAATTGATGCTTCACTTTGAAAATCCGGCCAGAGAAACGCTTTGCTCAGTGTTTCATTAAAACCAAGACTGTCGCATGAAGGATGTAACAATCCGGATGCGGCAGTTTTTTCTGTATCAGATGATAATAAAAAAACAGAGTTGTTAAAAACAAGGTTATAAAAAACAAGTCATATTTGAGAAAAGATTATAAGAAGTATGGTGATGACGATAAAACTGATATAGTAACAAAACGGCATTTTTGAGCCGTGAAACTTGTATTAGCGTTTTTAAATAGCTGTACCATACATCGCCTTAAACCTGGCGTAATTACAGCACTTTTATGATCTGCCAACAGTGACATTATTTAAAAACGGGTATACTGGTTATGTTTAAAAAGTGAATTCAATAGTTCATGAGGAGGCGGGGGATGAAAGAATTTACTATCAAGGTGTTGCCGGAGCAGGGAAACTTAACAAATGCCATAGAGTTTATAGAAAAAAGGCTGATAGAGTGTAAGACCGGCAGCAAGGACAGGGCAAAGGCGGTGCTTCTTGCGGAAGAGTATCTAGTTGAACTTTTTAAGGTTACCAAAGAAAACCGAAGCGTGATCATACGTGTTAAAAGATTTTTTGGAAAAACCACCGTAACTCTAATAAGTGAAAGCAGGAATGAAGTAACAGCGGGTACAGTAAATTCCATTTTGGATCTTGACTGCTATGAATCTGCCCCCAATGCCGAGGCGGCTATCAGGAGCATGATAATCAATGCCAACAGCGATATTCTCAGACAGAGCTACAGAAACGGAATTAATAAGATCGTCATAACTGCAGGAATATCAAGCCAGAAAAATCTTATGAATGTTCTATTTTCAATGCTTCTTGCAGTAATCGTATGCAGCATCATGAGGTTTGCTTTAAGCGAAAATATATGTAATGCAATAAATGACTATGTGTTTATGACTATTAAAACCATTTTCTTAAATGCTTTAAAAGCAGTTATTGCACCGCTTATATTCTTTTCCATCGCTGCGTCGGTTTCTTCTGTTACAGACCTCAGTGAATTAGGGAAGATAGGTGCCCGGGTAATGGGCTTTTATGCCATGACCACCCTTGCGGCTACTATAGTTGCGTTTACTGCCTACAATATCATTAATCCCGGAACCTTCAATGAACTTTCCTATATGATAAGTGAAACACAGCAGGTCGGAGGACAGGAGACGGTCAGCATCCTTGATACGATTATCGGAATAGTTCCTGACAATTTCATAGGTGCTTTTGTTAATTCTGCAACGCTGCAGCTTATTTTCCTCGGCATACTTGTGGGTGGAGTGGTACCGCTTATGGGCGAAAAGACTGAGAAGATTACGTCTTTTATTTCTGCGGCAAACGATTTGTTTCTACGGGTGGCTTCTACCATAACAAAGTGTCTGCCTATAGCAGTATTTGCCTTTATAGGCTCAATGGTCATGACTATGGATTTCCAGTTAATAATGACGCTGTTGTCATTGTTCTTCTGTATCTTGCTTGGAATGATCGTGATGCTGATTTTCTATTTAACCGTGGTTTTTATCATGACAGGAAGTAATCCTTTTGAATTCTTCAAAAATGCCGTACCTGCCTGGCTAAATGCTTTTGCCCTGTCATCAAGCAGCGCAGCCATGCCGTTTACTATGGATACCTGTGATAAAAAGCTTAATATTTCTCCAAAGCTGTATTCATTTTCCATCCCGCTTGGAGCAACCATAAACATGGATGGATTTGTCGTAGTACTTACTATCTCCACGCTGTTTCTGGCAAAAGTATTCGGAGTTGAATTATCGGGCGGCGAAATCGCATCCTTGATAGTGACTATTGTCTTGCTTTCCTTCGGAGCACCGGGAATACCCGGCGTTTCAACCATATGTATGTCGGTGCTTCTTATGCAGTTCCATGTGCCTATGGAAGCACTCGCAATTTTCATAGGTATCGATGCCATAACAGATCCGCTTAATACAGCCAATAATGTGTTTGGCGATATCGTGGGAACCTTTTGCGTAGGAAAAAGAAGTGGAATGATGAATGGCAGACATTAAAGAACGGACTTTTCTTGTTTTTTACTGAATGTTTGTTTGACGATAACGAGTGGTGATGGTAGATACAGGTAGCACCTGTAGTATTATAGCAAACTAATGTTCGCTCGATAATGAGAAAGAATATTTGTAAAAGAACATTTGACAAAAGCAGATTCCGGAATGCATAGATCGTGAACAAGGTGGTATTCTCACACCGGATGGAGTGATATTCATATGTGAAGTTTGTTATTATGAACCTGAAACGATAGGTAGACACTCAGTATAAATGGATTTACAGTTCAAGTCTGAAAGAGGAAGTGCCAATGATGAGAGTGATGTGGATATTTATATCGAAAAAAGGAAACTCAAAAGCCTTATAAGATATTACTGCTTTGTTTCAGATCTTGAGAAAGCACTTAACTGTCATGTTGATGTTGTCACTACGGGTATAGAAGACAAGACCTTTCTAAATGCTATTCAAAGGGAAGGGATTTTGCTGTATGAAGAGTGATGACAGAATAATCAAAATGCCGGAGCTGTGGCGTGATTAAACATTGAATAAGAAAAACTTTGGTGCTATCATGGTTAGCGAAAGCTAACCGGGTTCTGCGAGAAGATGATTTGTATGTGAGGAGTCGGGATTTGGCTCCTCATTTTTTGCAATAAGCCCATCAAACTCACCCATGGGTGTTGTGCTTGTACAAAAGATCATGGATGTATTTGACAGCCAATGCGGGCGGAGGGGTAAGAAGATGAAGCGAGTTAGTGCTGAATATTCGCCACAACGGTAGTTTTCAGAGGCACTTTATGACAGATAACAGAAAACCAATACTTAGAGCTATCAATATAAAGAAAGAATATCAGTTAGGTGAAGTGACGGTACAGGCCCTTAGGGGTGTCAGTTTTGACATTTACGATAAGGAACTGATCGTCATACTGGGACCTTCAGGCTCCGGCAAGTCTACAACTCTCAATATCCTTGGAGGCATAGAGACAGCCACTGAGGGAGAGATATGGTACGGCGGTGAGAAGCTCGACTGGGATGATAAAAAGAAGCTCACTCTGTACAGACGTAAGCACATAGGTTTCGTATTTCAGTTCTACAACCTACTTCCCGGGCTTACGGCTCTTGAAAATATCGAACTTGCGGGGGAGATGGGAAGCTCACCTATAGATGCACTGGAACTTATAAAAGAGGTGGGGCTTGAGGAACGTTCTCATCATTATCCCAACAGACTCTCCGGAGGTGAACAGCAGCGAATAGCTATTGCGAGAGCTCTTTGCAAGAATCCGGATCTTCTTTTGTGCGATGAACCGACAGGCGCTCTTGATTCCAAAACAGGAGTTCAGGTTCTTCGTTTGATTCACGATTTTTGCCGAAGATACGAAAAGCCTGTGGTGATCATCACACACAATGTAGATATAGCAAAGATTGCAGACCGGGTATTCCATTTTAAAGACGGCATACTTGAATCGGTGAATATAAATCCGAATCCCATGGATCCCGGTGACATCGAGTGGTGAAACGATACAAAGTTCCGGCAATATGCCAGAGAGATGCCGGTAAACCATGGAGCTGTCTGGATTGAAATCTGTTTTACAGAAATAAAGGAAAAGACAGCTTTACAGAGAAGGAATAACTAAGGTGTCTGACAGGAAGGCAAAATGAAACAGTTTCGGAAAAATGCATTGAGACTGGCATGGCGTAACAAGGGATCATTTCTCGGTTCGGTCTTTATTATCGCCATAGGCATCATGGCCATGGTCTCCATGTTTGATACACTTACAAATCTGGAAGGCCAGATTCGGGAATTATATAAAGAACGTAAGCTAACAGATGTATTTGCCACGGTCATAGGCATATCTCCCGAAGATCTAGAACGTTTTACAGAGATTCCGGGGATAATGGAGGCAGGAGGGAAGATAGCTTCCGATGTTCGTTTGGTCACGGATGGTCAGGAGGAGATAGTTACAGTTCATCTTATGAGCTACAGCAAGGATGATAAGGTAAACCTGTCTTCTTTGATTCGTTGTGATGGAGATTTGGAAAGTGTTCTGCCTCTGGGAAGTGAGTTCCCCGATGATAATGCTATTTTCCTTGGGACAAGCATGGAAAAGGTATACGGCTTTTCCCCGGGGGATGAAATAAGGCTTGTAATCAACGGTGAAAGTTACAGATTTACATATGCAGGCACTGTCAATGAACCTGACTATATCTATGCTATGCCTCCGGGGGGCGCTATGATACCGGACGGGTCTGTCTATGATATCGCGGTCATCTCCATTGACAGGATGAAAAGGATACTTGGCAGTTCAAACTTTACGGAGATCGGATTTATCCTTGAAGATGGCTTTGAATATGCTGATGTGAAAAGAAAACTTGAGGACAGACTCCAGCCATATGGCCTTATGAGCCTCTGCGATAAGGAACATCAGGCGAGCTTTGAGGAGATGGAGGGAGAGTTTGAAGAACTTAGCTCCATGGGGACAGTAATTCCTTTTCTTTTCATGAGTATATCGGTGTTCATGCTTTATGTGGTGCTTAACAAGATGATCGACAGGGACCGGAGTCTCATAGGAACCATGAAGGCCTTTGGCATGACAGATTCGGAACTCATGAGTGCATACATGCTGCAGGGACTTTTCATAGGAATTCTCGGAGCACTGGCGGGATGCGTCTTCGCTTCACCATTTGGCAGATCCATGTTTGATCTCTACAGAAATTTCTATAATCTTCCCGATCCCGTTTACTATGAACCGATAATGTCAAAGGTTCTTGCATTTGTTATTGCCATAGTGACAAGCGTGGCTGCAGTATTTGCGGGAATAAGAGGGATACTCGGGATAACTCCGTCAATGGCTATGCGCGCACAGAGCCCTCAGGTTTTTGGAGACGTAAAGCTTACGGATTTTGTCAGGGAGAACATAAGCTTTATGACGAAAATGGGACTGATGTCTATACTCAGAAATCCCTTCAGAGGTTTTCTTATAGCGCTTGCCATAGGTTTTCCGTTTGCCATGTCATCAGTCCTTATTTCCTACGGCCCCCTCATAAACAACGTTATGGAATCCGAATATGATGACTGTAAAGCCTATGATCTGGAGGTACAGCTTGACAGATACAGTTCCCCCTCGAAAGTGTTGGATTCAGCTGCTTCTTTGATGCATGTCAGAAGGGCAGAACCGGTATTTGAAAGAGCCATAATGCTCAAAAAGGATTCAAGATCAGAGTATTCACTTCTCTCAGGGCTTCCGAAGGATTGCAGTCTGTGGAAGGTTCTGGATAATGAAAAGATGGAGTACGTAGACATTCCCGGGGACGGTCTTCTCATAAATGCGCGTCTCATGGATAAACTTCATGTGAAGGTTGGAGATACGGTGGAGTTTAATGTTCCGGGAATGATTTCCGGATGGAGAAAGGTAAAGATATCAGGAATCTTAAGTGAGACCTTCGGAAGCAGATGTTATCTTCAGCTTGAGAGTTTTCCGGATGTGCTTGGGATGGATTCCATGGCGGATATACTGCTTATCTCTGCGGAACCGGGACATTTTGACGAAGTGAAAAAGGAGCTTTATGATTCCGGGCGAGTGACATGGATAGTTGATAAGCTTAAGACCAGAAGAACTTTTTCTGATATGTTCGGGAGTATGACTATCATGGTGGACGTTTTCAACATACTCTCAGTCATAGCGGGGGTGATACTTATCTACAACATTTCCATGATAAATCTGAGGGAACGTACCACTGAGCTTGTGACCCTGAGAGTCCTGGGGACAACTGACAGGGAGCTTGGATGGATGCTCTTTTTTGAAATGATGATATATTTTGCATTCGGGATATTCATGGGATTTCCGGGAAATTATTTCATAAGAAAGCTGTTTGAATCAATGATGAAGACCGACAGCTATGTATTCAGAATGAGATTTGATCCTCTGTCAGTGATTTACGCATTGCTGCTCTGCGCAGTGATAGCCGGCATTGCATGGTTTCTGGAATTGCGTCTCGTGAAAAGCATTAAGCTGACAGACGCGCTGAAGGAGAGGGAATGAAGAAACATCTATGACAGGAGTATCATTTGTCATGAATTGTGGTGGATGTTATATCAGTATCTTGTATAGTGAGGCATGAAATGAAGAAAAAAGTTATCTTGATAGCGACATGTATTGCAGCGGTTTCGGCGGTACTTTTGATTTGCGGGTTTTCTTCGGGCTTTGGGGCGACAAAGGTCAGGACAGTTTCAGCCGGGCGAAAATCGGTTTCGGACAGCTACACAGAGGACGGCACCATAAGTCTCGGGGAAAGCTTCAAAGTGGTTTCTGAGGTGAGCGGTCCGGTTCGGGAAGTGGAGGTTTCTGAAAATCAGTTTGTGAAAAAGGGAACGGTTCTTTACAGCGTAGGAACCGATGACTACAGCTATGAACTTGAGGTTTTGAAGGCACAGCTTGCAGGTTATGAAGCTCAATTTGAAAAGGCAAAGGTGGGTAATGTCATGACCCTTAGCCCGGAGGAGTACCTTGAGGATCTCAGAAAACAAAAGGAAAGCGCAGCGGCTTCGCTTTCAGCGGCATCGTCTACCTATACGGCATATACTGAACTCTTTGCGGCCGGAGATGTGGCAAAGACTGACTACGAGGGCATAAGAGCTGAGTACGAGAATGCTGAAGCTGCATATCAGAGCGCCAGTTCCCGTTACAGTGAGGCGGCTAAATACCTTAAGGAACTGGAGGAGGAAGGAATGTCCGGAGAGGACATAAGAAAAGCATTTTACAACTCGGATTCAGATGCAATTGAAGCAAGCATTGAGGGGACCAAGGCTCAGATTGAAGAGCTTAAGACAAGGATAGACAAGTGCACGGTTGTTGCCCGGGAAGACGGTGTGATTTCGGAACTTCCTGTAAAAAACCTGTCGGTGGTATCTGCAGGTCAGGAAACCGCAGAGATAAAAACCCGGGCTACGCCTAAGGTGGAATCGGATGTACTGACCGCAGTAGCACCCTATCTTCATATAGGTGATGATGTAGACATTAAACTGTCCCTGAGAGGGAAGGATGAGGTCTATAAAGGGGTGATCTCTGAAATCTACGATTATGCCGAAAGAGGGACTTCGGCTCTCGGTACTGATGAGTACAGAGTTCATGTAGTGATGGAACTTCAGGAACCGGCAGAGGAAAACGAAGAATCCAGGAAGGGAGCGCTTGGTGCTTCTTCCGGAAATGAGTCAGTGGAGGAGGCTTTTAAAGGACGGGAGGGATACGGTGTCAATGTGACATTTTCTCTTTATGACGCCAGAGATGTTCTTACTGTTCCGGCTTCTTCGGTATTTGACTCGGGCGACCGGGATTATGTATATACTGTAGAAGACGGGAAGGCTGTAAAAACCGAGATCACCGTAGAATACCGGACAGCCTCTGACGTGGTGGTAAAGAGCGGTATCAATGTCGGTGACCGGATTATAGAGAGGGCGGACGACGAGGGTACATATGATGGCGCAAGGGTGAAGGGGTGAAACGGCATGACTTGCGGAGGTAAGTTCTGAGTCTCATGTAGATAATGCTTACAAAATAATTACAAATGTTAAGGAACAGACTTTTTTTGTAAAAGCCTGTTCCTTTTTTGTAGGGATAACTTCAACCAAAGTAAGGCGGATTTGGGGTAACATATAAAAACAGAGGGAGTGACGGTTGAAGGGAAAACTCATAGTGAGGGTGATGTCACATAGCCGGATATCACAGACCGAAGCGCCCGTAGGGAAGGTGTATTGCAGTATGAGAGAACGTAAGAGTAGAAAAAGGCATGACGAAACAGATGAGAGGAAGGAAATTCAGGAACTGAATGAATTCAGACAGGATTCCGTGGAATTCTTCTCAAAACATAAAAAGGTTCTTTGTATGGGCGGCGGGTTAACAGTGGCAGTTCTTCTGCTGTTCGGAACCATGACTTATCATTTTATGAATCGCACTGCTGTAAATGAACAGATTCAGCAGCAGGTGGCAGAAGTTGAGACCACCGGAGAGATCATAAAGATTACAAGCGACGAAGGCCTCACTGAGGCAGCGGGTGCGCAGAGTGAAGGTGCGGAAGAGAGTCAGGCGGGCACCGGTGCTTCGACTGATGCATCAGGTATGGCGGCTGCCGCAGGCGAAGATCAGGCTTCGAAGGCAGCTGCCGTATCAGGGGATTCTAAAAAAGCTGATTCCAACGGTTCGTCAAGTGCTGCATCAAAGGCTGATGCTTCTTCGGGAAACGCTGTGGCTTCAAAGGCATCAGGTAATAACGCGGATTCTTCAAAAGCCGGAAAATCCATTGCAGATTCAACAGTTAAGAGTACGGCAACAACTGAGATTTCCGATTCAACTCAGTCAACATCATCACAGAACGCAGGGGTATCACAGACTTCATCAGCACAGAACGGCGGTGCAGATCAGGGTTCGTCAGGTTCTTCCGGCGCTTCGCTTGGCATTGATATGTCAACTGCCAAGCTTGACAAGAGTTCAAACGGCAGCGGAACAAAAACCACAGAAACTCATATTCTTTTAAGCAATGAGCCGGTTATGGACGCGTCTTCCAAGGATAGTTCAGATTCTTCCGAGAAGATCGTTGAAAATTCAGGAGAAAAGGAGACTGTTGCGGAGACTTCGCAGCAGAAGCCAGAAAGTTCTTCTGATTCAAAGAGCAGTTCTGTAGAGACGCCGCTTTCCAAGAAGAAACTTACCGTACTTGTATATATGATCGGTTCATCTCTTGAAACCAAGTCCAACCTTGCGGCAAACAGCATAGTGACTATGTTATCTGCCAATGTTGATACAAAGGATGTAAACATTATCATCGAAACAGGCGGCACAAAGAAGTTCCACAATATCTCAACTGCAGATCAGAGCTTCGATTCTTCAAAGATTCAGCGCTGGATGGTGGATGGAACCAAACTTAAGTATCTTGGGGATGCGGGAGATGCGGAAGGCACCAGCATGACTTCAAAGGATACATTTGAAAACTTCCTTAAGTATGTGAAGAAGAACTTCCCTGCAGGCAGATATGAGGCGGTTCTATGGGGACAGGCCGGTGGCCCTGTCAGCGGATTCGGTTACGACGAGGTCAATACTTCAGCCGGACAGCTTGCGGTTTCAGATATTGCCGATGCACTTGGAAACACCGATATGGATCTTGACCTCATGGTGTTTGATGCCCGCCTCATGGGTGCTATGGAAACGGGATATGCATTATCGTCCCACGTTGATTATCTCATTGCGTCAGAGGACAATGAGTACTCAATAGGACTAAACTATACAAACTGGTTCAAGGGGTTGAGCAGCAATCCGTCCCAGTCGGCGGTTGATCAGGGCAAGCAGATACTTGATGATTTCATCAAGGTTAACAAGGGCAAGGGTGAAGGCAAGAATAATGTTGTTGCTGTATACTCGGTGGTTGACCTTAAGGCTCTGAAGCGAAACACTGCTGACAAGCTGAAGTATCTTGCAGAACTTCTGAGAGAGGCAGAGAAAACCGAGGACGGAAGAGATCATCTCAGACAGTCCGGAAAAGAGGCGTATGAATTTGCTGCAAGCTACAGCTATGATCTTGTAGATGTCTGCAGCTGGCTTTCTGCTATAGAAGAGAACTATTCCGGTGACGGAAAGGACGGCATTGACTACAGTGAGATAAGAAGTGCCGCAAAGTCACTGAAGACTGCAATTCAGAAAACCGTTGAAGTGTGCCGATATGTGACACCGGAGGATGACGGCGGAGTTTCGGGACTTACCATTTATTTCCCGCAGACAGATACTGATAAGGAAAAGGCACAGAATATGATTTCAAAGTATGAGGGACTTTCCTTCAGTACTTCCTATCAGCAGCTGATAAAGCAGTACTATTGATACTTTCCGGTTTCTTACTTACATAGATGACGGTGCAGAGGCGCTTGGCTTTTTGCTTCACATGTGCTTTACTGTCGAGCCGGTGTGCGTGAAAAGAACAACATTACAGAGTGCCGAATTTTTCGGCGGAGAAATTGTGCTCTTAGGAGATATTACACATAGAAATATCTGTGATTACGGAAGAATAACACATTATTCAAGGTTTTTAATGATATATATAAAATACTTGTCTTAAAGAGCAAAAAAGGAGGGTTGATTTTAAATCCTCCTTTTGTTATACTCGTAAAAATTTTATACAAAACACGTCAACCAGCTCCCTATCCTTTATTTCCAAATGATGTAAGGGTCTATGATTTTGACACTCACGTCATTCTTTTTCGGGATGTGAGCCCTCTAAAGCGCAGGCGATGCCGTACCGGTATCAGTTCTGTCTTTTGTTTTATTGAAAGGAGATTCCAATGGCCAAGATTATCGGCGATGGCATTACATTTGATGATGTACTTCTCGTTCCTCAGTATTCAGAGGTTGTACCCAATTCTGTTGATGTTTCAACTTATCTTACCAAGTCCATAAAGTTAAACATACCGTTTATTTCAGCGGGTATGGATACGGTTACAGAGCATCAGATGGCTATCGCCATGGCACGTTGCGGCGGTATAGGTATCATTCACAAGAACATGTCTATCGAACAGCAGGCAGAAGAGGTTGACATGGTTAAGCGTTCTGAGAACGGCGTTATCACAGATCCGTTCTTCCTCAGCCCTGAGCACACACTTAAGGATGCCAATGACCTTATGGCCAAGTTCAGAATCTCCGGTGTTCCTATCACAGTTGACCGCAAGCTCGTTGGTATCATCACAAACAGAGACCTTGTTTTCGAAGAGGATTTCAGCAAGCAGATCAAGGAGTGCATGACTTCTGAGAACCTTGTTACTGCAAAGGAAGGAACAACTGTAGAAGAGGCTAAGCAAATCCTTGCGAGAGCCAAGGTTGAGAAGCTTCCTATCGTTGATGATGACGGAGTTCTTAAGGGACTTATCACTATCAAGGATATCGAGAAGCAGATGAAGTATCCTAACTCTGCAAAGGATTCACAGGGCAGACTTCTTTGCGGCGCAGCTCTTGGTATCACTGCCAATGTTGTAGAGCGTGCAGCTGAGCTCGTAAAGGCACATGTTGACGTGGTTGTGCTTGATTCTGCTCACGGACACAGTGGAAATGTTATCAAGTGTGTATCTCTTCTTAAGGAGAAGTTCCCTGACCTTCAGATCATCGCAGGAAATGTTGCTACAGGTGCTGCAACAGAGGCGCTTATCAAGGCCGGCGCTGATTGCGTAAAGATCGGTATCGGACCTGGATCTATCTGTACAACACGAGTTGTTGCAGGTATCGGTGTTCCTCAGATCACAGCTGTTATGAATGCTTATGAGGTTTCATCAAAGTACGGAGTTCCTATCATCGCAGACGGTGGTATCCAGTACTCAGGTGATGTTGTCAAGGCTATCGCTGCAGGTGGAAACACAGTTATGATGGGTTCTGTATTTGCAGGCTGTGATGAGGCTCCGGGTGAGTTCGAGCTTTATCAGGGACGTAAGTACAAGGTATACAGAGGCATGGGTTCAATGGGTGCCATGAAGCAGAAGAACGGTTCGGCAGATCGTTACTTCCAGGCCAATGCCAAGAAACTTGTACCTGAAGGCGTTGAAGGACGTGTCGCTTACAAGGGTAAGGTAGAGGATACTATCTTCCAGTTTGTCGGCGGTTTGAGAGCAGGTATGGGTTACTGCGGTGCAAAGGATATCCCTACACTCCAGTCAACAAGCGAGTTCGTGAAGATTTCAAGTGCTTCTCTCAAGGAGTCACATCCTCACGATATCCATATCACAAAGGAAGCGCCTAACTACTCAGTTGAGGATAATGGCTAATATCCGTGTTTCATTGAAACACGGATGCCGCCCAGGTGATGGGAACCCCAGCCCATGAGAAGTCGCAGAGCGAGGGCTGGGGCTATATGGCAGGTCCCTTTTGGGGACCTGTCACGAGTGGCGAGGCTGGTTTCGGCTTTGACGAAATCAAACGAAAACGCCCTGCGCGATTTGTGGCAGATTCCCTTGGGAATCTGCCATGTAGCGTCAGTTAATGGCGTTTTCTCCTTGCTAATATCCGTGTTTCATTGAAACACGGATGCCGCCCAGTAAAATTCGCGTTTTTTCAATATAACATGTATAATAAAGGCTGTTCTGAAAGGAACAGCTTTTTTAATACTTTTCATTGGGAGGTCTCCATGATAGAAGGATATATTAGAGTTGCATCCGCCACACCGAAGATAAAGGTTGCGGATGTTTCATTCAATAAAGAAGCAATCATAAATAATATAGAAGAGGCTGAGAAGCAGGGAGTAAAGCTCATTGTATTTCCGGAGCTGACATTGACTGCATATACATGCGCAGATCTTTTCCATCAGACGATTCTCATAGAGAAGGCGGGGCAGGCCCTTGACGAACTTGCCGAAGTGACCGAAGGAAAGGATATGGTAGTGGTTCTGGGAACCATCTGGTTTACGGATCATAAACTATATAACTGCGCGGTTGTGCTTCATGACGGTCGTATTCTTGCAGTCATTCCCAAGAAGAATCTTCCGAATTACGGTGAGTTTTATGAGAGAAGATGGTTCACCCCGGGACATGAAGATGTCCGGTTTATATCTCATAAGTCAAAGGCTACAGGAGAAGTTTATGAGATTCCTTTCGGAACAAACATACTTCTTGAGGCATCCGATATTCCGGAGTTTGTTCTTGCAGCAGAAATCTGTGAGGATGTGTGGGTGCCGAATCCACCTTCAACAAACCATGCTCTCGCCGGAGCAACTGTCATCGCCAATACTTCAGCTTCAGACGAAACGGTAGGAAAAGACAGCTATCGTCGCGAACTTATCCGATCCACAAGTGCAAGACTTATGGCGGCCTATGTCTATACCAATGCCGGTGACGGAGAGTCAACAACCGATCTTGTATTCGGAGGACAGGACATCATTGCGGAAAACGGTTCGATAGTAAAGGAAGGAAAGCGTTTTGAGACAGGCCTTTATATCGCAGACATCGACCTTCAGAAGTTAGTGCAGGAGAGAGCAAGGGCAACCACATATCCTGAGGTTTCAGAGGGATTGAGAGACAGATATAAAGTGGTGGAATTTACATTTGAAACAAATAAAGCCGGAGGCGGAAAGGCTTCAGCCGGAGCACAGAGTTCTTTCGAGTCTTTTGGCGAGAGAGAAACCGCTGATGGGGCATCGGCATCTTCTGGCGATTCTGAAACATACAGAGTGATTGAAGAAGTAAATCACATTGCAAATGAAAGCGGTTCTTCAGAGGGCGAATACAATGGTATCTCAGAGGCGGAAAAACTTCGTGCCGATGCCGCGGATCTCAGAAGATTCATCGACCCGAAGCCATTCGTTCCGGGCAATGTGCAGGAAAGAACCAGAAGATGCGAGGAAATCTTCACCATTCAGGCTCTGGGACTTAAGAAGAGACTAGAGCATATCGGCTGTAAAACTGCCGTCATAGGCATTTCCGGGGGACTGGACTCTACCCTTGCTCTGCTCGTAACGGCGAGAGCTTTTGATATGCTTGGACTTCCGAGGGAAAATATCATTTCCGTAACCATGCCGGCTTTCGGAACAACCGACCGCACCTATAACAATGCTGTGACTCTGACAAAGCGCCTTCATGCAACATTACGTGAAGTGAACATAAAGGCTGCCGTAATGCAGCATTTTTCTGATATCGGACATGATCCTGAGGATCATTCCGTTACTTATGAAAATTCACAGGCGAGAGAGCGCACACAGATTCTCATGGATATCGCAAACCAGACGGACGGTATCGTTATCGGAACAGGTGATCTCAGCGAGCTTGCTCTTGGCTGGGCAACATACAATGGCGACCACATGTCCATGTATGCCGTTAATGTAGGTGTTCCGAAAACTCTTGTGAGATATCTTGTCAAGTTTGTTGCCGATACGTCGGAGGATAAGGACTTGAGTGCCTGCCTCAATGATATTTTCGATACTCCTGTGAGCCCTGAGCTTCTTCCGCCTACAGGGGACGGCCAGATATCACAGAAGACAGAGGATCTTGTGGGGCCTTATGAGCTTCATGATTTCTTCCTGTATCAGATTCTTCGTTTCGGATTCAGCCCCAGGAAGGTATATGCATTGGCGCTTAAGGCATTTTCTGAGGAAAACCAGAAGTCGGTTGGAATCGAACAGGTTGAGACATATGATGCTGAAACCATATACAAGTGGCTTAATAAATTCTACTGGAGATTTTTCTCTCAGCAGTTCAAGAGAAGCTGTCTTCCGGATGGACCAAAGGTAGGTTCTGTGGCAGTATCTCCGAGAGGAGACTTAAGGATGCCAAGTGATGCTGTAGTGAAATTATGGATAGAAGAGTTGAAAAAACTGTCATGAGCTATGCTCATGACAGTTTTTTGCTTATAAAACATTATGATCAGGTCGATATACTATAGAAATGGCTGATTGCAGTTTTCTGCATTTATGAAGTCAGCATCACATTGCCCACGAATGTGTGAGTTGGCGCGAATCAGTGGGTGGCAAATACTTTTGACATTCATGTCATGAAATGAGGGTAATATGAGTGAAATAAATGGTATTAATAAGTCTCTTGAGAGCAATGAAGAATCAAAAGATATTTTTGACAATGAGTTTATCGATGGATTCTCCGGATTTGAACCTATAACTGACCAGGATTTGAAGAAAGTTTTGGGCGGGCAGGATACTATGGTTAAAAGTGATCTGTTCTGATCATTCCGGTATGGACTGATGGTTTTGGAATATGGAAAAAAATAAACTCTTCAGAAAGAAAAGTTATGAGCATATCAATTCACCGGAGAAACTTGATCAGTTTCTTTCGATTCCGGGTCCCAATACATGGGCGCTTATCGCAGCATTGATCATAGCTGTCTCATCTGCGATCCTGTGGGGCATTTTCGGAAGTGTTCCGGAAACGGTGAGAGCCGTTGGAATCAGAACGCCGAAGGGGATAACCTGTTTTGTTTCGGCACAGGAGGCTCATCGTGTAAAGCCCGGAATGAAGATAATCATCAAGGATGATGATGACAGTATCGGCGGGATAGTGGATTTTGTGGGCATGAGTGTGTCTTATGACAATGCCGGAAAAGCCGTTAATGCTCCGTGGCTGCTTGAAAACAACCTTAATGAAACAGAGTGGGTAAGCTCTGTTATTGTAACAGTTAAAGACAATGATAAAGAAAAGCTTTCGGTCAATGCTGAACTGGATGCCAGAATCATTGTGGACGAAAGGACGCCATACGAAATACTGATGGAATGACTTATGGGGAGGCATATGAGTAAAATCAAAAATATTCCTGTAGTTATGATGATGGAGAATACAGAGTGTGGTGCCGCCTGTCTAAACATGATATTGGGATACTACGGAAAGTGGGTTTCTCTTGAACAGGTTCGTCAGGATTGTGCCGTAAACAGGGATGGCAGCAATGCTTTTAATCTGGTATGCGCTGCCAGAAATTACGGCCTGGTAGGCGGCGGATACCGGGCTTCTGTTGATGCGCTCAAAAATGTATCTGTTCCGTTGATACTTCACTGGAACTTCAAGCATTTTGTGGTTCTCTGCGGATTTAACAAGGATAATGTCGAGATCATCGATCCGGCCATGGGTAAGGTTGTAGTATCTATGGAAGAGTTTGATGTGTCCTATACAGGCGTGGTTCTGAAGCTTGAACCGGGGCCTGATTTCAAAAAGGAAGGTCACCGGGACACCGTTGAGAATTTTGTGCGGAGTAGACTGCAAAACTCCAGAAGAACATTTGCGGCAGCCGCAATATTCTCCATTCTGGTAGGACTGGGTGGTCTCATAAGTCCGTTTATCAGCAGAGTTTATCTTGATTACATTCTCACCGGTTCAAATGAAGAATGGTTTGAGGCTGTTATCGGATTTATGGCACTTACGTTCGGGTTCATTGGAATCGCATCTATAGTTGAAGCTATATACGGACTGCAGGTTGAAGCGAAACTTGGTGTCAATGCCGGAATAAGATTTATGTGGCATGTACTTCATCTTCCGGTGGAGTTTTTTAAACAGCGTTATGTGGGAGATGTGGTTCAAAGGCAGGAAAGTAATCAGAAGATTGCCAGAGTTCTCATAAAAAGTCTCGCACCGGTATTCATAGAAATATGTTTTACGATTTTCTTTGTGGCAGCCATGCTTCACTATTCGGTGGCGCTTACGTTTCTGGGTGTTTTTGTAATGTTCATAAACATTGTGGTGACACAAAGAGCGACTGCGGTGGACATAAACAGGAATCGCGCCCAGCTCCAGTACAAGGGGCGTATTGACAATACAACCATCGCGGGAATCGAAATGATAGAAACCATAAAAGCCTCCGGAACTGAAGATGAATACTTTGAAAGATGGGCGGGACTTCAGGCAAACTATCTGAACTATGGCAATACAACCCGCGGAGCCAGGCTTGAGGTACGTCTCGGATTTCTCAAGGACATCGCGAACTGGGCGGTTGTTATCGCCGGTGCATGGCTGATACTCAGTGATAACATTACAGTGGGAATGCTTCTTGCCATACAGGGGTTTCTCAGCAATGCGTCAACGCCATTACAGAACCTGATTTCTGTGGGACAGCAGTTTCATGAGCTTTCAAATGCCATAAACAGGGTTGAAGATGTAATGCGATATAAGGCGGATGTCCCTGAAACATTTGATGAAGAGATGGAGAAAGCCGGAATTGTTTTATCGGACAGTGACAAGGAAAAGGGAGACATTGAAAAGGATTATATAGTAGAGAATCTGTACAGAAATGAAGAACCGAAGAAATTAAGCGGGGCAATAGAGATTAAGAATGTGACATTTGGCTACAGCAGATTGTCGGAACCGTTTATAGAAGATTTTTCTTTAAAGGTTCCTGCGGGAGGAAGCGTTGCATTTGTAGGGTATTCAGGCTGTGGAAAGAGTACTATGGCAAAGCTTTTGTCCGGTCTGTACAAGCCCTGGTCAGGCGACATTCTTTATGACGGAAAATCCATAGATGATATTCCGAGGGATATATTTACCAGTTCCTTGTCGGTTGTCGATCAGGACATCGTGCTTTTTGAGGATGAGATTATCGAAAATATTTCTCTCTGGGACAAAACCATAGAGGATTTTGATGTTATCCTTGCCGCAAGAGATGCTCATATTCATGATGTGATAATCTCCAGAGAGGGTGGTTATCGAGGAATGATAAGAGAAAACGGCAAGAACTTTTCCGGAGGACAGAGACAACGAATAGAGATCGCCAGAGCTTTGGCGGAGGATCCTACTGTGCTTATTCTTGATGAGGCCACCAGCGCACTTGATGCAGAGACTGAATATAAGGTCATGGAGTCCATCAAGAAAAGAGGCATTTCCATAATAGTGATAGCCCATAGGCTTTCAACTATCCGTGAATGTGATGAGATAATCGTCATGGACAATGGCAAGATAATGGAGAGAGGAACTCATGATGAACTTATGGCAAGGAGCGGCAGGTATCGTCAGCTTATTATGATGGAGTAAAGAATGGGACTTCTTGATAATCAGATAAAAGCAAGAAGAAAAAATGATAATGATGCCATGGAGAAGGCGCTGGAAGAGCTCCGGGCGGCTGTGCTTGGAGAAGAACTGTTCTTCCAGAGTAAGGGTTCAAAGGAAGACGCCTTAAAAGAGATTCTTCTGTATTATGGGGTGAACTGCGAAGAGCCTCCAAGGATGCTTGAATCTTTTGAAGACAGAATGAATTATATGCTCAGCCCCACAGGTATCATGAAGCGACATGTGAAATTGTCCAAAGACTGGTGGGTACATGATGCAAATCCCATACTGGCCTATACAAAAAACGGTGGAGCATTGGCTCTTCTCCCGAAGAATTTCGGAGGATACCGGTGGTATGATTACAAATCCGGCAAATACATTAAGGCCGGCAGGAGTAATGTTGATATATTCACAGGAGATGCCATTATTTTTTACAGACCCATGCCTGTAAAGAAGATGACACTGATGGATTATTTCAAGTATATAGTAAAAGAAATAAGAGTATACCGGATTATATATTTCATTATTCTCAGTATGATGGTGAGTCTTATCGGACTGGCAACACCGGTTTTTACCAAAGTGATATTTAACTCAGTCATTCCTATGGAAAACGGACGGGCGCTTATGGTCATTGCAGCTTCTTTTTTGGGAATGCTTGTTTCCGCTATGCTGATAAAACTCGGAAAAGCATTGTCGCTGAGGACTATCCAGAGAAAAGCTGAGATAGCTTCGGAAGGCGGAATCATGGGAAGGGTTCTGAATCTTCCGGTGAGCTTTTTTGAAGAGCATAATTCCGGAGAGATGCAGCGGAGAATAATGGCCGGAAAAGAGATCGTTGATACAGCTATCAATATCGCACTTGCTGCCATAGTAGGAGCTGTGTTGGCTGTAATATATCTTTTTCAGATAATGGTGATGGTACCGAAACTTTTCCCTGTCACAATGGCTATAGTGGCCATACAGCTCTTTGTTTTTGTTCTCATCGCATGGATACAGCAGGACTGTAATTACGTTTTACTTGAAGTAAAGTCGAAGATAAACGGACTTACATATCAGCTTTTTTCCGGTATTCAGAAAATCAAACTTGCGGGAGCCGAGAAAAGAGCATTTGCCAAGTGGGCAAAACTGTTCAAAATGGAGTCTGACTGTAATTACAATGCACCGACTATAACCACGCTTCCCGTGGTTCTTGAAGAGTTTATCGTTTTGGCCGGGACGGTGGTGCTATGTGTGTCTGCTGTTGAACAGAAGTTGAGCGAGGCTGATTTTATGTCTTTTTATGCGGCCTTTTCGCTGTTTCAGGCATCTTTTTCGGCCTTGATATCTGTTGAAGGTGAAATCTGTATGATAGGACCGTTGAGCAGAGAACTTAAGCCGATCCTGGAGGCGGTTCCGGAGGTGGGAGAAAGCAAAAAACCTCTGGCCCGTATGACCGGTGGAATCGAACTCAGCAATGTGAGCTTCAGATACACTGAGGATGGCCCTTTAGTCCTAAAGGAAATTAATCTGAAAATACTTCCGGGGCAGTACATCGCAATAGTCGGACATACAGGCTGCGGTAAGAGTACATTGATTCGCCTTCTGCTTGGGTTTGAGAAACCGACAGAAGGAGGAATTTACTATGACGGCAGAGATCTTGACTCTATCGATCTGAAGAGGCTGCGCCGGAATATCGGGGTGGTGATGCAGGATGCACATCTTTTCGCCGGAACTATTTTCTCCAATATCTCCATTGCATGTCCGGGGCTCACCATGAAAGAAGCATGGAAGGCGGCGGAAATGGCGGATATAGCTGATGATATACGGGCGATGCCGCTGGGGATGATGACCTTAATATCTGAAAGCGGAGGCACCATATCAGGAGGACAGAGACAAAGGCTTATGATAGCGCAGGCCATCGCCTGCAAACCGAAGATTCTTATGTTTGATGAGGCAACCAGTGCTTTGGACAATATCTCCCAGGATCAGATAGCGGAGTCTCTTTCCGGACTTAAGTGTACCCGTCTTGTTATTGCACACAGATTGAGCACCATCAAAAAGTGCAATCGGATAATAGTTCTTGATAAAGGCGAGATAGTCGAGGACGGAAAATATGAAGAACTGCTTGAAAAAGGAGGACTTTTTGCGGATCTCATCAGGCGTCAACGGGTATATATCTGATATGTAGAATAAAGAGACACATTTTTTATAAAACCAGTTGAAAAAGTCTAAATAGTGAGCAATATTTATAGTGCGCACTCTTTAGACTTTTTTGTTGTCTTTTGGACTTTTCGGGATATAAATGTATGAGATTAAACATTCATCGAAAAGGTGGGCAGATAGGGGAGAAATTGGAAAGAATCACATCTACCGGAAACAAGTTCATAAAGGAAGTCAGGGAACTTGAAAAGAAATCAAGAGCAAGAAGAGACAGCGGGCTTTTTATCGCCGAAGGCGAGAGGCTGTGCAGTGAGATCCCTGCAGAAGAGATAGTCCGGGTATTTGTGACTTCCGATTATAAAGGACGTTTGCCGAAGGGCATGGTGACGGATAAAGATGGTCATGCAGCAGGCACCCGATCAGGAAAGGTTCCGGTATTCGAAGTATCATCTCAGGTGATGGAGTACATGTCGGATACCAAGACCAGTCAGGGCATACTTGCAGTTGTGAGACAGAAACATTATTCCGCTTTATCCGGTGATTTCTTTATCATCCTGGATACACTGCAGGATCCCGGCAATATGGGTACTGTTTTCAGAACGGCTGAGGCAGCAGGTGTTGATGGCATAGTCATGAATCGCAACTGCGTGGACATTTATTCGCCGAAGGTCGTAAGAGCAACCATGGGAGCCATGTTCCGTATGCCGTTTCTTATCTGTGACGATCTTTCTGCCGAAATACTCAGGATGAAGAGACATGGTGTTTCCGTATTTGCTGCTCATCTTAAAGGGAACAAGAATCATTGGGAGTTTGACTACACCGGTCCTACAGCATTTATGATCGGAAATGAAGGCAACGGTCTTTCTGATGAGATTGCATCATTGGCGGATTCTTATCTCAGGATTCCCATGAAGGGAGAAACAGAATCGCTAAATGCAGCTGTTGCAGCAACTGTATTGATGTATGAGGCAGTCAGACAACGCGCATAATTGAAGCCAAGGCAGGATATGACCTGCCGTGTAGCGTCAGTCATTCAGAGTGAAGCGTTGATTTAGTCAGTGTTTCCATAGATGTATTTCCCTGGTGGGGATACGGCAGTATGACCCGGGATCTGGGATATGAGCAGACGGGCTGACGTTCTAAACATGTGAGGAGGAAGCTATGATAGATTTGACCGGAAGAGATTTTCTGAAACTTCTTGACTATTCACCGGAGGAGATAAAGTATCTTCTCGATATTTCAGCGCGTCTTAAGGCTGAGAAAAAGGCCGGCGTAAAGGATGGAAAGCCTTTACATGGCGTGGATTTCACGGGCAAAAACATTGCTCTTATATTTGAGAAGAATTCCACAAGAACAAGATGCTCGTTTGAGGTTGCAGCTTCTGACCTCGGTATGGGTGTGACTTACCTGGGACCGAGCGGATCTCAGATCGGTCATAAGGAGTCTATAGCAGATACCGCCCGTGTACTCTCAAGGATGTATGATGGTATAGAGTACCGCGGTTTCGGACAGTCTGTTGTTGAAGAACTTGCAGAATATAGTGATGTCCCTGTTTGGAATGGACTTACCAATGAGTTCCATCCGACTCAGATGCTTGCAGATATGCTGACTATACGTGAGCATAAGGGCGAGCTCAAGGGACTTAAGCTTGTATATATGGGAGATGCCCGTTATAACATGGCGGATTCATATATGGTTACCTGCGCTAAGCTTGGTATGCATTTTGTGGCGTGTGCTCCTGAGGAGTACTGGCCTGATAAGGATCTTATCAAGACCTGTCAGGAGGTTGCCGCAGAGAACGATGCTATACTCGAGTTCACAGAGGATGTTGAGAAGGCCTGCACAGGTGCCGACGTGATTTGTACAGATGTATGGGTATCCATGGGTGAGCCTGATGAAGTCTGGGAGAAGAGAATAAAGGATTTAAGCCCGTATCAGGTTAATGCCAAAGCATTTTCATATGCCAAAGAGGATGCTATCTTCCTGCATTGTCTTCCTGCTTTCCATGACACAAATACAAGAATCGGAAAGCAGATTTATGAGAAATACGGACTTAAAGAGATGGAAGTTACAAATGAGATCTTTGAGTCTTCGCATAGCGTTGTATTTGATGAGGCTGAGAATCGTATGCATACGATCAAGGCGGTGGTTTATACAACACTTGGAGGAAAGTAAGGAGGTTAGATGGCAAAAGTTAATACCGTATCGAGGGGAACATCGAGACAGCTTGATTTCATACATATCGTACTGGGGATTACCATCGCAGTGATGGCGGTTATGGCATTTATCAATCCGGTAGAGAATATGGTGCTGTTTCCATTGATTTTCTTCGCGGCTGCAGCATTAAAGATCATAAGCGGCGTTACGGTGATCATAAACGCAAATTCAGATCATGACCGGAAGTTCCATTTTCGCGGATCCTTTCAGATTTTTGTGGGAGTAATCATATTGGGGATCGGGATCATTTCGGCTGTATCTATTTGGGGATAAAACAGCAAAAATCCGGGATAGCTTACCGGTGTCCGGTGGCTATAACCAAAAGGAGTTAGGATGGCTAATAAAAAGAATGTAGACGAGACAACTGCAAATGTTTCAGGCAAGAAGGAACTCAGCAAGGAGGAACTTGTAAAGAAGATAGAGCAGCTTTGCAAGAAGGCTCAGAAGAACAAGAACTCTATTGATCAGGCAGAGATCAATGATATGTTTGCTGAGGACAATGTTACTGAAGAGCAGATGGACAATATCGGACGTTTGATCGAGAACAGGGGCATTGAGATCAATCCGATAGTGGATGAGAGTCTTCTGAAGGTTATGGAGACGGGGGCACTTCCGGTTGATTCAGATGATGATATCGAGCCTATAGATGATGAGCTCGAGAAAGAGGAAGAGGAAAATGTAGACCTGGATGCTGTAGATCTTCTTGATGGTATCGGTACAGAGGATCCTGTACGTATGTACCTGAAGGAGATAGGAACGGTTCCTCTTCTTACAGCTGAAGATGAGTACAATCTCGCCATGAGAAAGGCAAACGGAGATGAGGATGCCAAGCAGCGCCTTATCGAAGCCAATCTTCGTCTTGTGGTTTCGATCGCAAAGAGATATACAGGCCGTGGCATGAGTTTCCTTGATCTGGTTCAGGAGGGAAACCTCGGACTTATCAAGGGTGTAGAAAAGTTTGACCCTGAGAAGGGATTCAAACTTTCCACATATGCAACATGGTGGATACGTCAGTCTGTAACAAGAGCTCTGGCTGATCAGGCCAGAACCATACGTGTGCCTGTTCATATGGTTGAGACCATAAACAAGATGTCAAAGATGCAGCGTAAGCTTACACTTGAACTTGGATATGAGCCGAGTGTAAAGGAACTTGCGGAGCATCTGGATATGACTGAAGAGAAAGTTCAGGAGATCATGCAGATCGCACGTGAGCCGGCTTCACTTGAGACACCTATCGGTGAAGAGGATGACTCTAACCTTGGCGATTTCGTTGCGGATTCCAATGTTGTATCACCTGAGGGTAATGTTGAATCTGTTATGCTCCGTGAGCACATCGATACTTTGCTTGGAGATCTCAAAGAACGTGAGCGTCAGGTCATCGTGCTCAGATTCGGTCTGGAGGACGGACATCCGAGAACACTTGAGGAAGTTGGCAAAGAGTTCAATGTAACCCGTGAGCGTATACGTCAGATCGAAGCAAAGGCACTTCGCAAGCTTCGTAATCCGGTTCGTTCAAAGCGTATCAGAGATTTCCTTCAGTGATGCCTGAGCGAAATGACGTGAGTACCAAAAGTTGACATCGAATCGTTACGTGCAGTGCGCTTTCACGATTCTCCCACATTTGTGCGAACACAAGTGTGAGATAGACTTATGACACTTATGCCATAAAATAAGATGTATTGTATAAAATCAGCCGACTCATATGTGAGTCGGCTGATTTGGGGTATAATAAAACAAACCTGATATAGGAGAAAGAAGTGGAATATATCAAACCCGAACCAAATAAAAAGAATTATCAGCAGCTTTTGGAGAAGATCATTGAGACGTGGCAGAAGGATCCGGAAAAGTCAGAGCGAAGGCCACGGCTTCTCATGCATAGCTGTTGCGCACCCTGTTCCAGTGCAGTTCTTGACTATCTTTGCCGGTATTTTGACATTACCCTTTTCTACTATAATCCAAACATCTCTACGGAGAAGGAGTTTATGCACAGAGTATCCGAGCTTAAAAGACTTATTCATGAGATGGAAATCGATGTTGAGCGCTATGATGAAGATGGCAAACGCCTTGGGGCCGTATCAGTAGTGGTGCCGGATTACGATCATAAGGAATTTCTTGCCATAGCGAAAGGACATGAAAAGGATCCGGAAAGAGGAGAGAGATGCCATCTTTGTTATCGACAGAGACTGGAAAAGACTGCGGATTATATGGATGAGATACGTTCAAAGGCAGAAAATGCTGCCGACGGCGAGGTCTTGCCCTATGATTTTTTTTGTACGACACTTACCATTTCTCCGATGAAGTCTGCTCAGATACTTAATGAGATAGGCGAAGAGGTTGGAGCCGGTCATGGAGAGAGTTTTCTGCCATCTGATTTCAAGAAAAAGGGCGGATATCAGAGGTCTATAGCACTTTCAAAGGAATATGATCTGTACAGACAGGACTTTTGCGGATGTGAGTTCTCGAAAGCAGCAAGCGAAAGAGAACGTGCGGAGCGAAAGATGAGAGATGATAAATAGGGAAATGCTGATTAGCAATTAGTGATATTGGGTGCCGACATTGACTTTGTATCAAAATCCTGTGCAAGAGCAATAAAAGTGGAATTTAGATTTGATTCGAGTTATAATCTATTCGGAAAATTGGGCAGTAAATCATTTTCATGATTTATATTTCTCCACGCACATCAAAGAATTATTATTTTTAAGAGGATGGCAAATGGTATCAGGCGAAGTAACCGTAGTAAATGAGTCGGGATTACATCTCAGACCGGCAGGAGTATTGACACAGACCTGCATCAAATATAAGAGTAACATTTACCTTTATAACGGTGAAAGGAAAATAGTTGCTAAATCAGTTCTCAATGTTATGGCGGCAGGCGTAAAGAAGGGCGCACATCTCAGAGTTGAGTGTGAAGGTCCGGATGAACAGGAAGCTCTTCAGGCTGTTATAGAGGCTATTTCTTCAGGACTTGGAGAGGGTGTTGTGTATACCAGCGAGGACAGAGTTTTTTGATGAAACTCTAAAATTTTCAGAAACTTGGTATTTTCTGTTATTAAATGACTGATAATGGACGAGATACACCTATAAATTTTTTTCTGAATATTGGTTTGTAAGCGGGTAACGGGCACTTGTTTGGGGTGTTGGTTATCTGAATTAAAAAAGCGCGGCCGGGAGTGAGCTCCCGGCCGCGTTCTATATTATTGTATAAAGCCCGGTCACGAAGAAGTACACTGAATGCCGGCATTCAGTGTACTTTTTCTTTAGTGACACTCACGTCATATGATTACAGTTCCTCAATAGCTTTTACAGCGTCCTTTAACTCAGGAAGCTCGATGGCTTCTACAGCACCGGCGTCCATATATGCCGAATTCTTAGGATCCATAGGAAGCTTTGCAAGTACCTTCAGATTGTGCTCGGCAGCTACTTCATCGATGTGGCTCTCGCCGAAGACATTGATCTGTTCGCCGCAGTGAGGACACTTAAGGTAGGACATGTTCTCGATGAGACCGATGATTGGTACATTCATCTTGGCTGCCATGTTAACTGCCTTTGTTACGATCATGGAAACAAGCTCCTGAGGAGATGTCACGATGATGATTCCATCTACAGGAAGTGACTGGAATACGGTAAGAGGTACATCGCCTGTTCCTGGTGGCATATCTACGAACATGAACTCTATATCCTTCCAGTTAACCTCTGACCAGAACTGCTTTACAGCCTGTGCGATGAGTGAACCTCTCCAGATGATAGGATCTGTCTCATTCTCCAGAAGGAGATTGGCTGAAATGATCTCGATACCGTTGGCTGACTTGTCAGGGATCATTAACTTTCCGTCAATAGTTACACCTACACCGTCATTGGCAAGACCGAAGGCCTTAGGGATTGATGGTCCTGTGATATCTGCATCAAGGATAGCAGTTTTGAAACCGTCCTTGTTTGTTGCTGAAGCAAGAAGAGATGTTACTGTAGACTTACCTACACCACCCTTGCCGGAAACAATACCGATAACTTTTTTTACGCTGCATCCATCAGCGAGTTTTGCTTTAAGATCCGGAGCTGCTCCGTTACGGGAAGGACAGTCGCTGCCGCAGGAACTGCAATTGTTGTTGCATGAACCGGGTGTCTGGTTTTCTAATTCTGCCATATATCTAAACTCCTTTCGGCACCTTTTGTACTTAGTGTTCGTGGTGCTTCGAAATATAAGCGGAATCTCTTTGATAGCGCTTAATGAATAATTCTACCATAGAAAAAAGCCCTCGTCCATGAGACGACGGCTTTTAGATTGCACAAAATTTTATGACGTGAGTGTTCAGCAACACATTGCACACGAATATGTGCGTTAGCGCTAATCAGTGAGTGGCAAATACTTTTGACACTCACGTCATTTTATTAATCTGAACAGTTCTTCATTGGATAGAGATTTAATCAGGAACAGGAGGGCAGCCATTTAAAATCGGGGCCCTTCATCGGAAAAATCTGTAACAGACCCCCTAAGATAAATTAAGCCCTCACCAATCGTCAAAGTTTTCCTGATGAAAACTTTGACGTTGGCGAGGGGTATAAGGAAAAGTTACTAAATTTATCTAAAGGGTTCTGTTACGATTTTTCACGACTCAGCTTTACGGTTTTAAATGGCTGCCTTCCTGTTCTGATCAGAATTCAATGCTCCGCTGAAATTGTTACAATTAATCCAATACACTGAGGAAAGCATCAAGAGACTTTGAAGTGTTTCCTGAATTGAAAACAAAACCGATGTTTCTTGACGGGATAGGAAGCTGTAAAGGCAATTCAATAAGTGAACCTTCATCAAGTTCCTTCTGAACCAGCTCACGAACTACACAGCTTACACCGATGCCGATCTTGGCGAACTCGATGAGAAGGTCCATGGTTGTGACCTCAAGAATCTGAGAAGGCTCAATGTTCATGGCCTTGAAATAGTCATCTATGTGTCGTCTAGTCATGTTGTTCTGATCGAGAAGCATGAGATTTGCCTCTTCGAAGACATTGAAATCAGGACCGCAGATGGATTTGAGATTCTCAAGATACTGAGGAGTTGCAACGAAAACATCGTGAATCTGTCTTGAGTGAACAAAACGCATCTCAGGGCGTCTTGACTTAGGCTCTGCAGTAAGACCTACATCAAGCTTTTTGGCTTCGATAAGACCGAGTGTAGTTGCAGTTGCCTGAGTGTTGATGGATACACGGATATTCGGGAACTTCTCCATGAACTTCTGAAGATACGGGAGAAGAATGTAACGGCAGAGTGTAGTGGAAACACCGATCTGGATGTGTCCGATATTGAACTCCTTCATGCGCTTAAGTTCAACTTCGGCATTATTGATATTGTCAAAGGCATCCTTGATATACTTATAGAGTATCTGTCCCTCTTCAGTCAGAGTAACTCCTCGTGAGTTACGATTGAACAGCTTGGTGTCGAGACCATCCTCGAGTTTGACTATGGACTTGGAAATCGCCGGCTGTGAAATATAAAGTTTCTTTGCAGCCTTGGAAATGTTGCCGCAGCTTGCAACTTCGTAGAAGATCTTGTAGCCTGATAAATTCTGATCCATGTGAGATACCTTCTTTCTTTTGGGGTCTGCCAGCCCATTGAGATTTCGTTTTGCGAAGGGCTGATACTGTATGCCGTGTTATCGGGTGAAACCTGAAACATCCGCTATGATGATGGAAATGATGACTGCAATTGATAAGTACGCAGCAAGTGTCGATATATGTTTTTGAGATGGTGAACAGAATCAGACTCTGTAACGCTTTAACTCTTTGCAGTATCAAATTATCAGTACTATAACACACATCTGTGTCATAACACAAGATTATAATTAATGAGATATTGAACAGATATTAAGAATAGTGGTGAAGATAACCGTCAAATGTGATAACTATTGAGTATAATAATCATCAAAAACATATATTAGAATTATATAAGCACAGATGATATAGTGGGATTATCAAAACTGTTTGTGCATTTTTCTACTATAATATATTCATACAGGAGAAAAATATGGGAAAAGTGTTTAAATATGGAAAAGATGTTGATACAGATCAGATCATAGCATCACAGTATCTGCTTTATCCGACTATAGATGAGATGAAAGAGCATACATTTGAGTCACTGGACTCTGAATTTGTGGCCAATGTCAAACCCGGGGACTTCATCGTTGCGGATGAAAATTTCGGCTGCGGTTCCTCAAGAGAGCAGGCGCCGGCAGTGCTTAAGGCATGCGGGATCAAGGCAGTGCTGGCAAAGTCATTTGCACGTATTTTCTATCGTAATTCTATCAATCTTGGCGTGCCTGTCATCGTTTGCAGCGAGGTTTATGACCATGTTGAGCGTGGAGATGAACTGGAACTCAATATGGAAGAGGGCTATGTGGAAGTAAAGGGTGTAAAGTATGCCTGCACCAAAGTGCCTGCTTATATGAAAGATATTCTGGATCAGGGAGGACTCCTTAAATCACTTGATAAGTGATGTAAGGTGTTTGCTTAGGGAAACGCTGATTAAAGCCGTTTCCCGAGGCCGGATTTTCGGTGCGAAGCATCGGTTTTCTTTGGGAATCCGTGTCCCTGCGCCGGAGGTTCTTAGGAAAAACCGAGTTAATCAACGTTTCCCCTGGATATTTGATTACTGCTTACGGACAATCATTATAACGGGGCAGAATGGAGAAGTTTTATGGGAATGACTATAGCTGAAAAGATAATTGCAAGAGCGGCAAAGGTTCAAGAAGCTCACGCAGGTAACATATATGTGGTGGAACTTGACCATCTAATGAGTAATGATGGCACCACCCACCTTACTATAGATATGTTCAACAAACTGAAGAATAAAAAGATCTATGATAAGTCAAAGCTTGTTTGGATAGTGGATCACAATGTTCCCTGCGACAGTCCGAAGACCGCCGCATCACAGAAGAAGATGCGCGATTTTGCAAAGGAGCATGGCATTACCTTCCATGAAGGTGACGGAATCTGTCATGAGCTTATGATTGAGAAGTATGTCAATCCAAAGGAGCTTATATTTGGCGCAGACAGTCACACCTGCTCTTATGGTGAGCTTGGTGCTTTCGGAACAGGCGTCGGATGTACCGACTACCTTTACGCCATGGTTACAGGAAAGTCATGGGTGCTTTGCCCGGAGACTTTGAGATTTAACTTTACGGGAGCTCTTCAGAATGGTGCAACCGCAAGAGATCTCATTCTTACCATCATCGGTCGTATCGGTGCCAACGGTGCAAACTACAAGGCGATGGAGTTTGCGGGACCCGGTATGAAGAATCTGACGATGTCCGACAGAATCTGTATCTGCAATCTCTGCGTTGAGGCCGGAGCAAAGACAGCTCTTATGGAAGTCGACGATATAGCAAAAGCATATCTCAAAGAGCATGGACGTGAGGAGGCGGATGGTTTCGTAAGTGATGAGGATGCTGTATTCGAGAAGGTCTATGACATTGACCTCTCGGAGATAGTTCCGGTGGTTGCAAAACCTCATTTTGTTGATAATGTTTCTCCGGTTAAGGAAGCAGGCGAAGTTAAGATTAATGAAGCCTTTTTGGGATCATGCAACAATGGACGAATCGAGGATCTGAGACTTGGCGCTTCTATCATAAAGGGAAAGAAAGTGGCAGAAGGTGTGAGATTCCTTGTCTCTCCGGCAAGCCGTGATGTCTATGATCAGGCTATGGAAGAGGGAATCATCGAGACATTTATGGATGCAGGAGCCATTGTGGTGAATCCGAACTGCAGTGTCTGTTGGGGAAGCTGCCAGGGTGTGATAGGTGAGGGCGAGGTTCTTATCAGCACGGGAACCCGTAATTTCAAGGGTAGAGCGGGAGACAAGAACTCCTTTGTATATCTTGGGTCAGCGGCAACAGTAACGGCTTCTGCTGTGGCAGGAAAGATCGTAAAAGCAGATATGATATGAAATCAAAGCTGAAGCTTGGACGAGATGATTCAGGAGCCTATCACACTTTTGGACGTAAGATCATAAGAAGTATAAAGGTATGATATTGATCCTATAGATGCTGATTTAAAAGACGTGTTTTTGACGGATTTTGAATACCGGATGTATAGGCAGTATTTATGAATCCCGATTGCAATTAGATAAAAAATGGAGGTTTTGAATGGCTTCATTTACCGGAAAAGTTTTTGTACTGGGAGATGATATCGATACGGACATCATCATTCCTACAGAGTATCTTGCATTAAAATCAATAGAAGATATGAGACCTTATGGGTTCTACCCGCTTCGGCCGGAGCTGCCTTCTCTGATCAAGCCCGGGGATATCATAGTTGCGGGCAGCAACTTCGGTTGCGGTTCATCGAGAGAGCAGGCACCGGAAGTGATAAAGGCACTGGGGGTCAAATGTGTGGTGGCGAAGTCATTTGCACGAATCTTCTACAGAAATTCCATCAATAACGGACTGCTTCTCATAGAGAACAGTGATATACAGGATAAGATCAAAGAGGGCGACGAGCTTACAGTGGAGCCTGGCAAGGAACTGGTTCTCAATGGGGAAGCTTTTAAAATAGGTTCGCTGCCTGACAATCTCATGGATATCCTGAATGATGGCGGGCTTGTAAACGCCATGAAGAAGAGAAACGGTGTCAGATGATGTGATGGCTAAGCCGTGGATGTTCACGTTTTGGTTAAATGGATTATCGCTGAACTGGTATTAGATTATTGACCTGAATTTTTCTGTTGTCATGTGTCCGGCATAGGAGTCATGTTGGATACGGATTTAAAAACATTAAGCGGCTTATACCGATACATGTATGTAAGATTTACAGACGGAAAAGCGGCAGTTGCAGATGGGAGAGAATCACGGGTCAGATTCGTTATATTTTGGAGGAAGCATGGGAGCGACGCTTATTGAGAAGATCATCAGAAGAAATGTTCATGATGATAATGTTAAGGCCGGAGACATCGTCTTCGTGAAGCCG
Organism: Oribacterium sp. WCC10; assembly: GCF_900113415.1. Taxonomy (GTDB): domain Bacteria; phylum Bacillota; class Clostridia; order Lachnospirales; family Lachnospiraceae; genus Oribacterium. The sequence goes on from NZ_FOPH01000001.1 coordinate 63,041, forward strand.
GATCGCGTTATGATACACGACATTTTCATCCCTTTTGTTGCGGACAAGTTTCGGGAGATGGGATTTAAGAAGGTTTGGGACCCTGAGAAGGTGGTCATCATCTATGATCATATGGTGCCGGCAAGTCAGGTTGACGATACGAGACATTTCAGAATCGGAGATGCATTTGCCAAAGAGCAGGGCATAGAGCATATACACAGAGCTGACGGTGTATGTCATCAGCTCATGCCGGAGCTTCGTTATGCAACGCCGGGAGATGTGGTTTTCGGTACAGATTCCCATACGGTGACCTACGGCGGAGTGGGAGCCTTTTCAACAGGCATAGGATACACGGAGATGGCGGGGATTCTGGGAACCGGAGAGCTTTGGATAAAGGTGCCGGAGACCATCAGAGTCAATGTCAACGGTAAGCTGCCTTATGGCGTAACCTCAAAGGATGTGATACTTACTATCATAGGGGATCTCACTGCAGCAGGTGCTACATACAAGTCAATGGAGTTTGCCGGAGATACATTCGATGCGATGTCTGTTTCCGAGAGACTCACCATGGCAAACATGACTATTGAAGCCGGAGCAAAATGCGGACTTTTCTACGCAGACGAGAAGACCGCTGAGTTTTCGGGAGTTCTCTGTGATGAAGCGCACGGATGCTTCAAGGATGAAGGAGACGGAGACTATGCAGAGGTTCTCAACTACAAGGCGGAGGATTTTGTGCCGGTAGCGGCATGTCCGTCTCAGGTAGACAAGATAAGGCCGATCTCGGAACTTAAGGATATAAAGATCGATCAGGTGTTTATCGGTTCATGTACGAACGGTCGTCTCGAAGATTTGAGAGCCGCGGCTGAGATACTGAAGGGAAAGCATGTGGCACCGTATGTAAAGCTCATCATAACTCCGGCAAGCCGTTCGATCTACATAAAGGCTGTACAGGAAGGACTCATGAAAATCTTCAATGATGCCGGAGCCATCATCATGAATCCGGGCTGTGGTCTCTGCTGCGGACGTTCCGGAGGTATCCTCACAGACGGGGAGACTGTAGTTGCCACTAACAACAGAAACTTTTTAGGCCGTATGGGTACCAATAAGGTCAATATCTATCTCGCTTCACCTGTGACTGCGGCGTACAGTGCAGTTAAGGGGTATGTGACGAATGGGTGATGTTTTCGAAAGGTTAGTTTTGTTTCCTGAGTTTAGTTTCCTGGAAAAATCTTTGTTTGACGGAATAGTCAAAGGATGTTAATATCTAATTGTAAGAAAAAGTGCTACCGGTAGACGGTTAGCCCTGAAATAGTAAAACGATTAAAAGTAACCGCTCACAAGTTTCCTAGGCTCGGGCGGTTATTTTTGTGTCTTGGAATCATGCTTTCCATGCATATATCCAAGACTATAAAAAGTCGCACAGAATGCGAGTACAGTCATGAGATCTGTTATGGTCAGCATAAGCAAGTTCCTCCATTTTAGATTTCTCGTTAGAGATTTCTATGATAAACAGAGGTCACAGTCCTCTGGAAAAGGACTAACCGCCTACCGATGTACTGGTAGCACTCGAATATTATATCAAACAGATGTTCGCTAATCAATCCTGAAATTTGTTTTTATAGAAGAAGAAAATCAATTCTGAATGTTCTTAATGTATTCTTTAATAAGTCAAAGCGAAAAGAATAAGACCCTTGATGAGCTTTGCGATATGGCGCTTAAACAGATAGAGGATAAAAAGTACGAAAATGAACTTCTGGAAGCAGGATTCAACAAAGATAAGATAATAAAGCTGGCCTTTGCATTTGAGGAAAAGGAAGTTCTGATAAAAAGAAATTAAGCCAGGCGAGGCAGCACATAACAATTCGCTTACAGCTATGCGGATTCAAATTTAATCCGGCAGTAAGATAGGATCTCAAAAGTTTAAATATCCGGGTAAGTGCTTCTGTACTTACCCGGATATTATTTTTTTATATTTTTAACTTCAACTGCCTGATAACTGACCTTAGATATGTTTCGGTCAGATCTTCATCATCGAAAAGCTCAGGTGAAAACTTAGTGTAAGAGAGCTTATCCTTGTATTCCCTGTACAGAACGGGGGAAAAGACAGGTTCCGGCTCAGGGAGAAATAATCCGGATACTTTTTGATAGCAGGTTTTTGCAGTGGCTTTCTTTCTGTGGCTCCGATCTACGAACTCAGCCAAAGATTTGTGTATGGCTCTGTCCTCCATGGGGAGGTAATAGTAGTCGGTGTAATTCGGGTAGAAGAATTTCAGTTCTCCCTCATAGAGGTTTGCGCAAAGGTTCAGAGCTGAACCGGAGAGGTTTATAAACCAGTTGTCCAGCGGTATATCAAGGGGCACCGGCATGGTAACTGAGGTCTTTAAAGTAAGGCTTAAAACCTGTTGGTTCTCTGTGGGAGACTTCACAAGCTCCTGTGACTGCAATGAAAAACCACCGTTTAAAGCGTAAATGTAGTTCAATATAGGAAGGACATTGGGCATATTTTCAATGTCTTCGAAGTTATGAAGAAGCAGACATTCCAGTTTTTCTTTAGAACGGTCTTCCTGCCACCGGAAGTAGACGTTGATAAGGTCTCCGCCGGAGAACATGTCTTCGCGGTATATCCCGAGGAATTTTTCGCAGGTCTTCAGTTTCATGTTTTCGAGATTCAGAAGTTTTTTCAGAGGACGTATCTTTTTCAAAATGTCGAAGCTTTCAACATTATCAAAAGAATAAGGAAGTCCATACTGTTCAACCATATGCGAAAGAAACGGGATGTCAAAGCCGTCTCCGTTGAAAGATATGAGGACGCGTTTTGAAGACAAAAGAGTAAAAAAGTTCTCGAGAACAGTGGGTTCGTCTGATACATCCTCACAAAAATACTGAATTATCTTCCAGCCGTCATCGTATGTGAGAAGTCCGATGAGGTAGAGGCCGGATTTCCATGATGACAGTCCGGTTGTTTCTATATCAAAGAACATAATGTCTTCTGCCGGAGCAATGAGTGACATCTCAAATTCTGTTGTCAGTTCTATAGGTTTTTCGATTCTAAGCAAAATAATCCTTTCTCTCAGCAAACAGGTTCAAAATAAAAATATACTGACCGATAGACCGAGTCTAACACAGTATGAAATTCAGGTCAAAAGGATATGTAGCATTTATCGAACGTTTGTGCTACCATACTGTATATATTTGAAAGTTTTTCAGGAGATAGTGATGATTAGTTTTATACATGGAGAGCTGGCTGAGATTCAGGAAGGAATGATAGTGGTTGAGGCGTCCGGAGTCGGATATGGGATCAGAGTGCCGGCCACAGTTATCGGGGCACTTCCTTCTATAGGAGAAGAGGTCAAGATATATACATATTTTTCCATGACTCAGAATGGAGTTGAGCTTTGCGGTTTCCTGACTCCCGAGGACAGAGAGATGTTTACCATGCTTCTGACGGTAAGTGGTGTGGGACCAAAGGGGGCTCTTGGGATTCTCAGTGCCATGACACCGGATGATCTGAGGATGGCTATAGTTACCGGAGACAGCAAGGCTATCTCGAGAGCTCCGGGAGTGGGCAGCAAGACTGCACAGCGTATAGTCATCGACCTGAAGGACAAGCTTGACGCAACTGAAGTTTTCAGTACGGCTATGGATCATGGTTCATCCGGTGGAAGTTCAGCATTTGCGGGAGCGGCTATGGCACATAGTGCCCAGAGAGAAGCCGTTGAGGCTTTGGTTGCTCTTGGATACTCGGAGACTGAGGCCGGCCGTGCTGTTAAGAAGGTGGAGATAACCGGCGATATGACAGTAGACCAGATACTGAAGTTTGCTTTGAAAAATCTGAGTTTTCTATGACATGGAAATCTATAAAGCTAATTTATAAATCAGAAGGAAAATATAATTGATGGAACGTCGAATTATTAATACGGACGAAACAGTAGAAGACAGACAACTTGAGCCGAAGATAAGGCCGCAGAAGCTTGATGATTATATAGGCCAGTCTAAACTTAAGGAAATGATGAAGGTCTATATTACAGCTGCGAAAAATCGTGGAGAATCTCTTGATCATTGCCTTTTCTACGGACCACCGGGACTTGGAAAGACTACCATTTCCAACATTATCGCCAACGAACTTGGCGTAAATATAAAAGTGACTTCGGGGCCCGCCATTGAGAAGCCCGGAGAGATTGCGGCCATACTGAATGGTCTTTCCGAGGGAGACGTGCTTTTCGTGGATGAGATACACAGACTTAACCGGCAGGTGGAGGAAGTTCTGTATCCCGCTATGGAAGATTTTGCCATAGATATCATGCTTGGTAAGGATGCCACTGCGAGATCCATTAGACTTGATCTTCCGCACTTTACTCTTATCGGGGCTACAACCAGAGCAGGACTTTTGTCTGCGCCTCTCCGTGACCGTTTCGGAATCATATCAAAGCTTGAATTCTACAATAAAGATGAGCTCATGAACATTGTTCTTCGGTCTGCCGGGGTGCTTAATGTTGAGATAGATGATGAGGGTGCCGAGCGTATAGCACTTAGATCCAGAGGAACGCCACGACTTGCCAACAGACTTTTAAAGAGAGTCAGGGACTTTGCTGATGTGAAGTATGGCGGACGTATCACCAGAGAGGCAGCGGATATGGCGCTTGATATACTTGATGTTGACAAGCTGGGACTTGACCAGAATGACAGAACATATCTTATGACCATCATCGAGAAGTTCAACGGCGGACCTGTGGGAGTTGAGACTCTGGCGGCGGCTCTTGGCGAAGACAGCGGAACTATCGAAGATGTATACGAGCCTTACCTTCTGATGAACGGCCTTATCAATCGTACTCCCAGAGGTCGTGTGGCTACACCAAATGCTTACAGACATCTTGGCATACCACATCAGGAAACATTGGATCTATGATCAAACCCGGATTCTGGTTTCGATATTGTCAAAACAGCTATATGTGCCATATACAGCATTAGTGGTGAGATGAGTAGTATATGGTATTAATGGGGAGTTAGTTTATTGAAGGTTTTTTGAGTTTCTTTGCTGTTCTGTGGTACAATAAATCTAAGTGGCGGGACGGATAAAGTCTCGCAGATTTGACAAAACTACGGTTGTGTAGTAATATTCGGTGTATTTTTGACGATGTCTGAGATTAGCGGTGGTATCAGAACCATTCGCAATATGTTTATTTTCAGCGGGAGTAACCGCCGGGTAGAGAGATTATTACGGAGACGGACATTGGCATTTTGTTTACGAAGAAAGATAGAGAGTAGATCTATGGCAGAGAAAAGAACAGTAGAAGTTGTTATCGACGGAAAAATTTATCAGCTTTCAGGAGATGCTACCGAAGGATATATGCATGAGGTGGCAAGTTATCTCAATCAGAAGATATTGGATTTCAAGAGGCAGGTATCAAATTATAACAAGCTTGATGACAACATTAAGGCTTTGCTGCTTGAAATAAATATCTGTGATGATCTTTTTCGCGAGCAGGATAAGACTCGTAAATATGAGAGAGATAAGGATGAGGCAGAGCGTGAGAGCTATAGTGCCAAGCATGACCTGGTAAATATGCAGGTGAAGCTTGAGACAACACTCAAGGAGCTTGAGAATACACAGAGACGTCTTGCTGAGACTGAGGCTAAGCTCGCAGCAAAAGAAGCCAGAGAAAGAGCTCTTTCTGAGGATGAAAAAGTGACATCCATCGTCTCAGGAGCAAGGAAAAAGAATTAAGATACTTATATGATAAAAAGAGATAAAAGAGTGGAGCTGCTGGCACCGGCAGGTTCATTTAAATCTGTAGTGGCAGCAGTTAATGCAGGCGCCGATGCCATATATATGGGTGGCCGCAAATTTGGTGCCCGCGCGTATGCGGATTCAGCTAAGACCGAGGAGGAAGATATGGTGATGGAGGCCATCCGTTACTGTCATCTCTTCTCGGTAAAACTTTATATGACGGTAAATATACTCTTTAAGGATTCAGAACTTAAAGAGCTTTTTTCATACATAAAACCGTATTACGAGGCCGGAGTAGACGGACTTATAATGCAGGATCTCGGTGCTATCAGGGAAATTCACGAGATGTTTCCGGGACTTGAAGTGCATGCAAGTACACAGCAGACTATCGCCAGTGTGGCAGGTGCCCGTATGGCTCAGAAGTTCGGTATGACCAGAGCTGTGTGCAGCAGAGAACTCAGTCTTTCCGAGATAAAACGGATTCATGATGAGACAGGTATGGAACTTGAGGTATTTTGCCATGGCGCAATGTGCTACAGCTACTCGGGTGCCTGCTTTATGTCATCTCTTTTAGGTGGAAGGTCCGGTAACAGAGGTCGATGTGCAGGAACATGCAGACTCTGCTATGAAGCCATCAATCGCGGTGAAACCGCAATGGGTGAATCTCCTTTTATGAATAATGGTGAGAGAACTGAAACTCATAAAAAGGGATACATCCTGAGTATGAAGGATATGCAGACCATAGATCTTCTTCCTGAATTGATCGAAGCCGGAGCCTACAGTTTCAAGATTGAGGGACGAATGAAGTCTCCTGTATATACAGCCGGTGTGGTAAGTGTTTACAGGAAATATCTCGATCTGGCCCTTGATTATCTCGGACTGGATAATTCCGGAACAGATATAAGAAGTGTGGGTGTCAGAAAGGACAGAACATACAGTGTTGATCCGGAAGATCTTAGAGTATTAAGAGAGATCTTCGACAGAGGCGGTACAACAAGCTATATGAAGAAGCATAACGGTGCCGATATGATAGCTATCGAAGAGAAGAAATTCCGAGAAGTAGACAAGGAAGTGATCGGAAGAATCGAAGAATTATATATCGATAAAAACCGTACACTTACGCTGGATGCTCACATGAATATGACAGTGGGTGCGCCTGCGGTTCTTACATTGAGTGACAGTATGGGAAGAATGGTGACAGTAGTTTCTGATGATGTGGTTTCAGCGGCTGAAAGTCATCCGATGTCAGAGGCTGATGTGGAAGCAAGACTCAGAAAGACAGGCGGAACTGTATTTACGTTTGATGAAGTGAAGGTAGAGATAGAAGGTGCAGCGTTTTATCCCGTAGGAAAGCTCAATCAGCTTAGGCGTAAAGCACTTGATATGTACGAAGAGGAGATTTTAAGTGGCTCGAAGAGACAACTCGCCGAAACAGAATAAAGGAAATGTACGAAAGTCGGATTCCGTAAGAAAAGATTTTGCGGATAATGCATATTCCAATGGTAAAAGATCAGGGAAAAAGGAAGATACAGGCCGTGCAAAGTCAGCTAAGCGTTCTGCAGCCAGAGGAACCGAAGGAAAGAAGAGGGCCTTTGGAGGATCTGATTCCGGAAAAAGACAAGAAGCCTCGGATTTTCATAAGAAACGGTCCGGAGTGGTGCCGTCTGGAAATAGAAATGACAGCACTGTGAAAAAGTATATTCCCCGTGAAAAAAGATATGCGACGGAAACAGGACTTTCCGCCGGAGACTGGAATCTCCGGGTTTCGGTTTCTGTTGAGACGGAGGAACAGCTTGATGCTGTTCTTCATCATGAGGGAGTAAATCTCATCTATATAGATGAAGCATGCTTCGGGATCAGAGAAACTGCGAAGGGCGGATCTTCGGCGGAGTCATCTGCAGTAAAAGGTGATGATGCTGAGTCGGAAGCATTTGCGAAGATAATTGAGAATATACACAAAGTCGGGAAGAAGGCAGGGTTAAGACTCAGACGTATAGAGAGAGATACGGATTCCGGGCTCGATTCTGCAAACTTAATCAAAAAGCTTATAGACAGGGATGCCGCACCGGATGCGCTCCTTATCCGTAGCTTTGATGAAGCTATGATGGTTTCGGAGCTTGAGAATTCAGAAACTGGTAATAAAGGTTTAAACCATATTGGCCGTATATTCGATTATACTTGTTATGGATATAACAAAGAGGCGGTTTCCATGCTCAGGGATCTTGGAGCAGAAAAGCTTACATATCCTATAGAGCTTACATATCGCGAATGTCTGAATCTCAGAGCTTCTGTCAGAGCGGCTTCAGAGGAAGGAGACACTTCCGAAATACCTTATGAGATGCTGGTGTACGGTCACCTTCCGATGATGGTAAGCGCTAACTGTATCCAGAGAACTTCGGACAGATGTGATCATCAGAACAGATTCCTGGTTTTACGGGATCGTATGCAGAAGAATATGCCGGTACGTTGCTACTGCAAGTACTGCTACAATCAGATTTTTAATGCAGAGCCGTTACTGTTATATGACCTGGAGGATGAAATCCGTAGACTGGAACCGGAGAGTGTGCGCTATGACTTTTCGGTAGAGTCAGGTGAAGAGGTGCTTAAGATTCTTTCCGGAGCGATACCTGAAAATATGACCAGAGGTCATTTTCGTCACGGAATCGAGTAAAGTTAGGACGCGAATTTTTTTACTATGATCAATTTATATATTACAGCTGCAAAGTATATTCAGTTGGTGCTGATAGTTCTGTATACATATTGTAATTTCAGATTTCTGTCCATACCTGATCAGGAAGATGCGAATCCGCTGTGTGACTGGCAGTTTCGCATCGTTCTGCTTGCACATTTTCTGATGAATGTTGCTATCTATGTGAAAACCGGGGAGATAAGTGCCCTGTTTTTCTACGGAGCGCAGCTGGTCTTTTTCCTCTTGTATACGTTTTTTTCGATGCGTATATATCGTAATATCAATCGACTTCTTTTAAACAATACCGTATTTTTTATGGCATATGGACTCATAACTCTTGAGCGTCTTGATATGACAAAGGCGCTCAAGCAGTTTGTGATAATGGTTGGCGCGGCTGCCATGACGATGGTGATCCCGTATATCATTGACAAGGTGTGGGATCTTGTCAGGTGGAGGTATGTCTTTGCCGCAGCAGGTATCCTGATGCAGGGAATAGTCCTTATCATTGGTGCCACCAGTTATGGAGCCAAGATGTCCATCTCTATCGGTGGCATGACATTTCAGGCTTCGGAAGTTGTTAAGATAACTTTTGTGCTTGCCACAGCAGGTATGCTGAGTCAGGCCGGGAACTTCAGAGATATTTGCATAACAACTATGGTTGCGGGACTTCATATGCTGATACTGGTTTTATGTAAGGATCTTGGGTCGGCGCTGATATTTTTCCTCGCATATCTTGTGATGCTTTACATCTCTACAAACAATCTTTTATATCTGTTCCTGGGTAATGCCGGCATGATCATGGCTGCGGTATTTTCCTATTTTGCCTTCGATCATGTGAAGACGAGAGTCTTTGCATGGATGGATCCGTGGGCGGATATTGACAATAAGGGATATCAGATAACCCAGTCGCTCTTTGCTATAGGAACCGGCGGATTCATGGGACTTGGACTGTATCAGGGATTGCCGAACAAGATACCTATCGTTGAGAAGGATTTCATTATTTCTGCGATTTCGGAAGAGATGGGGGCATTGACGGCGATATGTATCACGCTGGTATGCCTTGGCTGCTTCATACAGATGATGGTCATAGCCACATATATGGAAGATAACTTCTATAAATATGTATCCGTGGGGCTTGCGATAGAGTATATAGTGCAGGTTTTCCTGACTATCGGAGGAGCGATAAAGTTTATTCCTTCAACCGGAGTCACACTTCCGTTTATGAGTTACGGTGGATCGTCTCTGGTGTCTGCATTTATGGTCTTTTCGTTGATTCAGGCACTCTATATCATTCAGGGTAATGAAGATGAAGAGGATGAAATCGCAGTTCTCAATGATGTTTCGTCCGAACTTGATGACGCAGATGATGAATACTATGATGATGAATACAATGCCGATGAATATGATGAGGATTATTCTGATGAATACGACGATGATCCACGGTACAGTGGCGAGAAGATCACCGTTGAAGACCTCGGGATATAATCATGCTTATGTCATGTGAGTATTAGAGTGGCAAGAGGCGAATGGAACAGTTAAACAAGACCGCGTTATATGCCGGACTTTTGCGGAAGTTTTCGCGATATCCTTTCTGCTGACATGATGAAAAGCACGACTGTCTCAGGCTTTTGTGCCTGATCAGTCATATGCCTCTGAGTGTTTTCGGAAATCAACAGGAAAAATGCGTTTATTAACAGGTGACAAAATAGATGGCAAACAGGAATTCCCGTTCGGGAGCAAGAAAATCAAATAAAAACATTATCGGATTCGTGTACTTCTTTTCGCTTTTGTTTTTTGCCATGATCGGCTATATGATTTATTTCATTGGCTGGGGATCAGGGGACCTTATGGGTAATGCCTACAACCCGCGAATGGAGGTTTTCAATAACAGATTCGTTAGAGGCGCCATAATATCTTCGGACGGACAGGTTCTGGCAAGGACCAATGTCAGCGATACCAGAAAGAATTCTGATGGAAGTGACAATCCTGACGGAGCATACACGGAGACCAGAGAGTATCCCTTCGGAGAAACATTTGCACAGGCGGTAGGATACTCGACAAAGGGCAAAACCGGAGTTGAGGCTCTGGCTAATTTCTATCTCATGGAGTCCAATTCCAATCCTGTTGTTCAGGTGGTGAATGAGATAACTGAGACAAAGAGTCAGGGAGACAATGTTATCACGACTTTGGATGCCGGTCTTCAAAAGGTGGCTTACGAGGCACTGGGCGAGCATAACGGTGCGGTCATTGCGGTGAATCCGAAAACCGGAGAGGTGCTGGCTATGGCTTCAAAGCCAAGTTACGATCCAAACTCGGTCGTTCAGGACTGGGACTATATCGTAAATGAAAGAAGTGATGAAGCACCGCTCCTGAACAGATGTACTCAGGGACTGTATGCGCCCGGTTCGACCTTCAAGATAGTCATGGCCCTTGAGTATATTCGTGAGCATCCCAATGATTATCAGAACTTTGAGTTCCATTGTAACGGGGCTTATCATGACGAAGAAAACTCCGATTACGTGGTTCACTGCTACAGCGGTGAGGTTCACGGCTCTGAGGATCTTAAGGCGGCGTTTACATATTCTTGTAATTCGGCATTTGCAAAGATCGGAACGGTTATAGATAAGAGCAGGCTTGCAGAGACAGCGGAGAAGCTTTTGTTTAATCAGGAGCTGCCTATAGCGGTGTCATCAAGTAAAAGCAGGTTCAATGTTACTGAGAGTTCAGGTACATGGACCATGATGCAGACAGCCATCGGACAGGGTGAAACCATGATGAGTCCGCTTCACGAAGTTATCCTTGCATCGGCTATTGCCAACAAGGGAGTTCTGGCGAAACCGAAGCTTCTCAAGCAGGTTCAGTCGGCAGAGGGTAATGTTGTTAAAGTCTTTGATGACACTGAAACAGAACAGCTGATGACGGAAAGTGAAGCTACTATCCTCGGTTCTTTCATGCGCTCGGTTGTAAGCGAAGGTACCGCGTCAAAGCTGAGAGATGCTGAGTATGAGGCAGCCGGAAAGACCGGTTCCGCGGAAGTGGTGAAAAACGGCGAAACCATCACCAATGCCTGGTTCACAGGATTTGCACCGTATAACGATCCGGAAATTGCAGTCTGTGTAGTTGTAGAGGAAGGCGAGACCGGCGGAAGAACAGCTGTACCGGTGGCAAAGGAAGTTTTTGACTACTGGATAAATGAGAGATGATATATTTGCTGCCATCAGATCAGTTGATCTGGTGGCAGTTTTTTAATTATAACGATTTTTTTAAAATGATACGATGCAAGGGTCAAAAGTACCAAATCACGTGATTGCACGATGATTTGAGACTTTATGACCCGCCCGAACACGAATAACGTAGTCGTTTTGCACAGCAAAAGGACGTGAGTTATGAGTGCTCAGTAGCACAACTGCCTTCGATTTTTAATCGAAGGAGCCACGCGGCTTTGAGCGCTTCAAAGGAATCTGTAAGGATTCCTGCTCTATGCACACGAATGTGTGCGTCCTGCGCATCATAAGTGAGTGGCAAATACTTTTGACACTCACATCATGATACTATAATAGCAATTTGATGATAAAATCCCAAGAAAATGCTATAATAATAGCAATATCTCAAAACTGTTTCTAAAGGAGCGCATAGATGGATTATTTATGGGATTTGCCTTCAGATGTGACCAAAAGACTGGCATCAAGGATGAAAAATATAAGGAAGAGAAAAAAACTTACCCAAAAACAATTGGCCGGAAGAAGTAATGTGAGTTATGCCACGTTGAGAAAATTCGAGAGTAGCGGGCAGATATCGTTGGAATCATTCGTGAAGCTGACAATGGAATTAGGTCTCGTGAATGAAATAAACGAATTATTTACCAAGCCAGTGTATAACAGTATCGAGGAGGTTATAAATGAAAGCAAATAAAACGCTCGACGAGTCAAACGCATAGTGGCTTGAACAAAGTGAAAGCCAGCGCCTTGAGACGCCGGCTGAGTAATCAGAGGCTTATAGCCTCAGAGCAAACCACCCGTTTGACGGGTGGTTGTGATTAATTTAAAATGTGGACATGAGATATTTAATCAAGATGGTTACATGGCAGGTTCAATTATTTTTTATACTGCTCGCGTTCCATATATATAATTCTTGACATCATATATATAACATAGTCTGGGGGAGTCCTGACTCCCTGTTCCCAATGGGATAGTGTTCCCAAAGGTATACGAAATTTTTTCGCAAATGCAGCCTGCGACAATCCGGTGATTTTTCGTAATTCCTTAATCAGCATTTGGATCACCGCCTTTTAAAAGATTTGGATTTACATTTCCAAGTTTTCTTTTAGCAGCATTTTTTTGAAGGATTTCCGTCTGTCTAAATGCTACCGAACGTAATTTTTGCAGTCTTTCCTGTTGAGTTAACCCCTGAGAAATCCATTCTGCATTAAAGTTTTCAAGATTAATAAGGACTATCAGTTCCTCGGCGGACGCATAATCCCTTATGTTCTCGCCTTTTTTCGCCTCTTCTGGATGTTCTTTTCGCCAATCTGTTGCGCGTTTACCAAAGAGCGCAACATTTAAAAGATCGGCCTCATTCGCAAATGTGTACGTCTTTTCTTCGCTTGTTAATTCGTCTGTAATCAGATATGTTTGAACGGCATCTGTATGGATGTGATAATTCAGTTTTGTAAGAGCTCTTTTTTCGTCCCAACCAATAGCTTTTCTTTCAGCTTCATCTTTCTTCAGCCGCTGATAATCTTTGATTATATAAAGCTTGAACTCCGGAGAAATCCAGGAAGCAAACTCAAAAGCGATGTCAGAGTGAGCATATGTTCCACCGTATTTACCTGCTTTCGATTTTATCCCCTTAGCCTGCATTCTTTCAATCCATTGCTTTGGAGTCATAATGAGTCTTCCTCGTTCGTTTCTAACCGATTGGAATTCCAATCGGTTAAAATCTTCCAGATTATGAATTTCTTCCCAGACTGCAAGAAAATCAATTGTCGAATAAGAACTCATCCAATTAGTAATAACGACCCTTGGGTCTTCGGAATTCTTGTATTTAGCTATATCTGTAAGGCTGATATAGCTATTATCGGAATCAGTGATATCAATAACACTTATTTCAACACCACTGGCATTAATCTTTGATTTTTGTGCCATTCATTTCACCTCTGTATATATCAATGATACATAATTATATACCATTGATATAGTTCATTCAAGCGTTATGGTAAATCTGGGCAGCTGCAGATATCGGATGGACACATTATTCAAATTGAGAAACTTGAGCGGTTACTATTTCGGATATCATCATAATAAATCTCTTTGTCTAAAAATTAAATTTAGATTATTGTCTTCTAAGGCAGGATAATCACCAATGTAGGCGATTATCCTGATTTTGTTTTGTTCGTTGAATTTGAAAGCCCGACATTTTGCTATGGCTAGAATGATGGACAATACAGCAGAAAACTGTTTTACATGCTACAAATGCATGGTACAACTCACATGGGCATAGGAAGAATATGCTATTACCGGAATACACAAAGATCGGTGTAGGAATGTATGAGGATCATGGTGAAAGGTACTGGGTTCAGCTATTTTCCAATTAATTGGTCCAAGATTAGTTTTTAAATTAGTGGTTTACAAAAAATAAGAGGTATGGAATGAATATTTGTAAAAAAATGTTAATGGCAGTTGGCGGTATGGTTTTCGCTATATCATCTTTATCTTTTGCCGGAAGCTGGGGAAAGGATTCCAACGGCTGGTATTATCTTAATGATGACGGAACGTATGCTACATCAGGTTGGCAGTGGATTGACGGCAACAATGACGGAACAGCAGAATGCTATTGTTTCGATGCCGAGGGCTATCTCTATACCAATACAATGATTGACGATGCCAAGGTTGATTCTAACGGTGCCTGGATTCAGGATGGAGTTGTTAAGACTAAGAATACTCCTAAATCTGACAATTCAATATTGCATCAATCGATTAATTCAAATAGTTCTTCCAATAACAATAGTATTACGGGGCGCTTGCAGCCAGGAACTTATTACCTTAAATCAGGTTATTGTGATTGGAGTATTGCATATGATTCCAATCACATCGAAAGGGGAAGAACAAATCTCGATGAAAATAAATATGAATACATAATTTTATCCGGTAATGAGAATAAGCTTAATTTCGAATTTTACGATGCGACGGTCTACAATGGCTATGTGACTAGTCATCCTCTTAAAATGAAAGGCACATTTACTCGTAAATCTGATGGTACATATAGTATCTCTAACACATACGGTAATGCCTACGATCGAAACGCAAGTTACTATGGTGATCCTGAATTTAATATTGATTCCATTTCTAATATAACCGGTGATTCTTTTGTGATACATAACCATTGGGAAGGAGATGGCGGGTACGATACATATTGGACTATGGTAAAGGAATAAAACAAATAGGTTTTTTGTAAGAGTTAGTGTCTATAAGGGGTATATGAAAAATACAATTAAACTGTTTCTGGCGACAGCTGGAGTAGTATGTAATATTGCATCATTTTCTTTTGCCGGAAGCTGGGGAAAGGATTCCAACGGCTGGTATTATCTTAATGATGACGGAACGTATGCTACATCAGGTTGGCAGTGGATTGACGGCAACAATGACGGAACAGCAGAATGCTATTGTTTCGATGCCGAGGGCTATCTCTATACCAATACAATGATTGACGATGCCAAGGTTGATTCTAACGGTGCCTGGATTCAGGATGGAGTTGTTCAGACTAAACAGATCTCAACGATACAAGGTATTAAGTCATGGATAGATGGAACGTATGAATGTCAGTACCAGATAGACTATCAAGGGGAAAAGAAAAAAGGAAATGAGTCTTTATTAACTATACAATCAATAGATGAAAATCATATAAAAGTAACTACTACATATACAAAAGATAGGGTGATGGACGTTTATACTGATGGATTTTATGATGTTTATACCAGAGATAGTGATTCATCATATAATTACACCGCAACTATTCTCATAAATGATGATATAGTAGGCGTTAAAAAGATTTCAGTCTATCCTGATCAGAATTTGTTGGTGTTTGACAGAGATGATTTTCTGGGTAGTAGCTTTTACTTCTATAAGATTACTTCTACTCAGGACCAATCATCTATAAATTCAGCAGTTGTTGGAAGATACAAAGGAAAAGAGCTTGGTAACAGTGAGCTTGAAGTGGATTTATATCCTGATGGACATTTTTATATCTGTCTCACTTATCCGGGAAACCGACAATTAATTTCGTATGGGACATATTCAGCCATCGGTGATAAGATAATATTTCAAAGTGACAGCAGGAGTCAATCTTATTGTGATAGTACTTATGCGAAAATATCAAATGGTTATTTCACGTTGCCTTTAAATAAGGTTTCAATACCTTCTGATGGAGATGGTTTGGACTATGAAAAATATGAATCGATATGGGGAAATTATACGGATTAACCTGACTGATTAAAAGGTGCTGATGATTGACCAAAGAACGTGTGTTTGCTATAATTAAGGCCGTGCTACCAGTACACACGGTAGGCGGTTGGCCCTCCACCCGGAGGGATTTGTAAGGCCCTCCAGAAAGGAGGGATATTATGGTAACTTATGGTGAATTATTCCAATTTGGAATTTTGATCGTTGCTATCATCGGTCTTGTATATAAGATTGCAAACAAAAAGTAACCGCCCCAAAGCCTAGAAAACTTGAGCGGTTACTATTCAACAACTTAAGTAAGGGCTAACCGTCTACCGGTAGCACTTCTTTTCAATTAGTATATTAACATCATCTTTTTTTTCAGTCAATACGGTTTGTAAGATTCAGACAGTGAATCATATTGACGGATTATATATAAACAGCGTAAACTGACATACCTTGACAAAGGGTTTATAATAGGTCTGCTGCGGTGATTGCCGCGGCAGACCTGTTTTTTGTTATAGGCAAGTTTCTTCTATATAAAGATAGAGACCCGCCTGCGAAAACAGAAACCAAAGCTCAGGAGGTAGTTCGTGAAGAGACTGTTATCATACATAAAAGAATACAAGGTCAAAGCAGTTCTGGCGCCGCTATTCAAGTGTCTGGAAGCCTGCTTTGACCTTTTGGTACCTATGGTCATTTCCAGCATGATCGATAAAGGTATACATAACAATGACCTGGGGTATGTATTTCGAATGGGAGGACTGCTGCTTGTGCTGGCAGCCATAGGTCTTACATGTTCATTCACAGCTCAGTTCTTTGCTGCAAAGGTTGCTATTCATACCGGTAAAGGTCTCAGAAATGATCTGTTCAGACACATTAACACCCTTTCCTACAGAGACATCGATGCACTTGGAACCAGTACACTTATCACCAGGATGACCTCTGATATCAATGCTGTAGAAAGCGGCGTAAACATGGCCCTTCGTCTCTTTATGAGATCGCCGTTCATCGTATTCGGTGCCATGATTCTGGCATTCACCATCAACATAAGAGCCGGACTGATTTTTACATTCACCATAATTGTGCTTTTCGTCGTTGTTTTCGGTATCATCCTGACAACTGCGCCGATGTACAAGAACAATCAGTCACAGCTCGATAAGATAATGAAGACAACCCGCGAGAATCTTCTCGGTGTGAGAGTTGTCCGTGCTTTCAATCGTCAGAACTCGGAGATCGAGCAGTTCAAGAGAGAGAACGACAGACTTACTGAGATGCAGGTTAGCGTAGGACGTATTTCAGCACTCCTCAATCCTGTGACCTATGTGATCATTAACATCGCCATCGTATATCTGATTAACCGCGGTGCCATGTTTGTATATGCCGGAAGCCTCACACAGGGCGGTCTTGTTGCGCTTGTAAACTACATGTCACAGATACTTGTTGAGCTTATCAAGCTTGCAAACCTTGTCATCCAGATAACACGTGCCATGGCAAGTATGAATCGTATCGACGGTGTATTCAGCATTAAACCGAGCGTTCAGGAGTCGGGTAATGTTTCTGTCGGAAGTGAGGTGATTTCTGAAAATACACTGGATTCCGACGGACGTAATTCAGCTGATAGTATGACAATCCGTCAGGTCGCAGCAGATGCGACGTTGGACAGTGGAACATCAATCTATAAGTCCGGAAACATTTCCAAAGTATCTTTTAAAAATGTTTTCTTCGCATATACTGAGGGTGCAGACCCGGCATTATCCGATATCACATTTGAAGCTATGCAGGGTGAGACCGTCGGCGTTATCGGAGGTACAGGTGCAGGTAAGTCTACATTGATAAACCTTATCCCCAGATTCTACGATGTGACAAAGGGAGAGGTAGATGTAGAAGGAAAGCCGGTTAAGGAGTACGGAATCGAAGAACTCCGAAAGAAGATCGGTATCGTTCCTCAGAGAAGTGTTCTTTTCAGAGGTACTCTCAGAGAAAATATGCAGTGGGGTAAGGAAGATGCCACTGATGAAGAAATCTACGCTGCGCTTAAAACCGCTCAGGCATATGACTTTGTAGCACAAAAGGGTGAAGGACTCGAGCTTAAAGTTGAACAGGAGGGACGAAACTTCTCCGGCGGTCAGAAGCAGAGACTTGCCATAGCGAGAGCGATTATCCGTAAACCGGAAATACTTATTCTTGATGACTCTGCATCGGCTCTTGACTTTGCGACAGATGCTGCGCTTCGTTCAGCCATAAAGCGTGACACTGAGAATATGACTGTATTCATCATATCTCAGAGAGTGTCAACTGTACGTAATTCTGACAAAATAATCGTTCTCGATGACGGTAAGGTTGCCGGCATAGGAACTCATAATGAACTTTTTGCATCATGCGAAGTATACAAGGAGATTTGTCTCTCACAGCTTAACAAGGATGAAGCAGAAAGTTCTGCGGCTGGTTCTGAAAAGGGTTCTGCGAATGCTGCCAATGCAGAAGCCCGGACGGGAGATTCAACTGAGATCGGTGTGATTGCCGGAGAGGCAGGAGCATTGGAGAAAAACGGAAAGGAGGCAAAGTGATGGCAAAGGGAAAACCAAGAAAGATGACCAAGGCGGATCAGCAGACCATCGCCCGCATCCTTAAGTATATTAAGAAGTATCTTCATCTCGTTATATGCTCGATCATTCTTGCAGCGGTAACGGTAGTGTTGACATTGTATCTTCCTATCCTTACCGGCAGAGCGGTGGATACAATCGTAGGAAAGGGCGACATCGACTGGGAGAAACTGTTCGAGACCCTGAAGCTGATGGCGATTTTGATTGTGATGACGGCTCTTGCCCAGTGGTTCATGAACCATATCAACAATATAGTGACATTCAGAGTGGTTGAAGATATACGTACCAAAGCATTCAATCATGTGGAGAAGCTACCCATAAGCTATCTTGACAAGCATCCGGCAGGAGACCTGACAAGCCGTATCATTACCGATATCGACCAGTTCTCCCAGGGACTCCTTATGGGGTTCACACAGCTTTTCACAGGTGTGCTGACCATACTTGGAACCCTCGGATTCATGTTTTACATTGAGCCTGTTATTACGGTGCTTGTTATAGTTTTGACTCCGCTCAGTTTCATGGTGGCAAGTGCCATTGCAAAGCATACATATTCGCTGTTTAAGCGCCAGTCGGAGAGCAGAGGAAATATCACTGCATTTACTGAGGAGATGCTTGGAAATCTTAAGGTTGTCAAGGCGTTTTCTCATGAGAAAAAGGCACAGGAACAGTTCGAGGATATCAACGAAACATTATCAGACTACAGTTTCAAGGCAGTTTTCGTTTCCTCACTGGTCAATCCCGCAACAAGATGCGTGAACAATATCGTTTATGCAGCAGTTGGTGTCAGCGGTGCATTTATGGCTATCAAAACGCTTATCACTGTAGGTGAGCTGGTGTCATTCCTGAGCTATGCCAACCAGTATACGAAACCGTTTAATGAAATTTCCGGAGTCGTAACAGAACTTCAGAACGCCATTGCCTCTGCAGCCAGAGTTTTTGAAATCATCGATGAAGAACCGATGGTTCCGGATGCAAAGGATGCAGTGGTGCTCGGAGGGAACGGAGAAGAGCTTGAAGGAAAAATCGATATTGATCACCTTTGGTTCTCATATGATAAGACTAAGAAACTTCTTACCGATATAAACATTCACGTAAATCCGGGTGAGACGGTAGCCATCGTAGGTCCGACAGGATGCGGAAAGTCAACACTTATCAATCTTCTCATGAGATTCTATGAGCCTGATGAGGGCGGAATCAAGGTAGACGGATTTGACAATCGTGAAGTCACAAGAGAAAGTCTCCGTAACAATTTCGGAATGGTGCTTCAGGAGACATGGCTTAAGGCGACTACTATCAGAAGAAATATCGCCTACGGAAAGCCTGATGCAACGATGGAGGAAATCGTTGAGGCAGCAAAGAAGGCGCATTGCGACGGATTTATCCGAAGACTCCCTCAGGGTTATGATACCGTACTCGGCGAGGACGGCGGTTCACTGAGCCAGGGACAGAAGCAGCTTCTCTGTATTGCACGACTTATGTTGAGACTGCCGCCAATGCTTATTCTGGATGAGGCGACTTCATCCATCGATACCAGAACAGAGCTTCATATCCAGCATGCTTTCGACAGGATGATGGAAGGCAGAACTACATTTATCGTAGCTCACAGACTTTCAACTATCAGAAATGCCGACCTTATACTTGTACTGAAGGATGGTAATATCATCGAACAGGGCAGGCACGAAGAGTTGCTTTCAAAGGGCGGCTTCTACTCAACACTTTATAACAGCCAGTTCGCGGCCAGCTGATGGAAATCGCATTTCTGCATAAGCGGGAATGCGATTTTCTTATACACAATTTTGTGCTAAAGTAATCCAATAGTAATGAAAGGGAAATAAATGGGATGCAGGTGTTCAAAGCAGCGAGTCATTTATCTGAATGATGATTTGAAGTCCTTTGACGCTGGCATCTGCATGAAGTTTGATATAAGTGAAAAGAATTAAAAGTTTGGCAAAAGACCCTATTGAATTTATAAAAGAAAATACCTACAGCCTGTGGCTGTTGTATCTGCCGGTATATCTGATGTACTTTGCGAGTCTCCAGTTAAGGAATATTCCTATGGATGATGTCCGGATCATTGAACTGCCGTTGGACAGGATGATCCCGACGGTACCGGCATTTTTTGTGCCTTACGGATTCTGGTGGATTCTGTTTCCGGGCGCATTGCTTTATTTCCTGTTCTGGGGAACAAAAAAAGATTTTCTCAAACTCTGTTTCATCCTATTCGGAGGGTACACCATCTGTATGGTTGTCTATACCCTCTGGCCGAACGGACTTGATCTTCGACAGGACATTACGACCACGGACTTTTTTTCAAAATGTGTGCTTTGGCTTCGTTCCATTGATCCGCCGAGAAATGTCTGTCCCAGTATGCATGTGTCAAGTACTGTAGCCATAGACATTGTTGTGAGAGAGTGTAAATACATAAAACTGAAATACAAGAACATGGAAACAGTAATTGCAGTTCTCATATGTATTTCAACGCTTCTTATAAAGCAGCATTCCGTCGTTGATGTCTTTCTCGGATGGGCCATGAGTGTTTTGCTTTGGCTTATTTGGAAAAAGGTTTTAGAGAGGAGAACTTTCAAGTCCACTTTTTGAGGCCGGTGGGAGAATACTCATGTACAGAGAGCCGGAGGGTATCAATTTAAAAGCGTTCCGCCTTAAAATTGATGCTCTCCGGCTCTGACCATTTCCGCCGAAGCGCCCCGTTTTTTGGATGGATGTTCTTCGGTTCTATGGTTTTCATATAACCCTGTCGAGTTATAACGAGGCC
Source organism: Oribacterium sp. WCC10 (assembly GCF_900113415.1). Lineage (GTDB taxonomy): Bacteria > Bacillota > Clostridia > Lachnospirales > Lachnospiraceae > Oribacterium. The sequence continues at coordinate 84,252 of NZ_FOPH01000001.1, forward strand.
GGATACACCAACTAAAAATTATTTTCTAAAATATTGAACAGATAAAAGTGTGATGTTAAAATATAAGTAAATAATTCGTGACAGACATTTATCCGGAAGAAGGTGACGCTATGAGTATCAAATATGTAACGATTTCGAGAGAATATGGCTCCGGCGGACGTGAAGTCGGCAAGAAGCTTGCAGATAAGCTGGGAATTCCATTATATGACAGAGAGATCATTGAGCAGACGGCATTTAAGACGGGTTTTGCAGAAGAGTATGTAAAGAAACAGGGCGAATATGCCAATGCCAAAAACTGGATCGAGTATTCTTTCTCTGCGAGAAACAGCTACGGAATGAGCCCTGAGGATTATCTCTGGGCAAAGCAGAGAGAAGTTATCCTTGAACTTGTGGAAAAGGGACCATGCGTTATCGTAGGTCGCTGTGCGGATTTCATTCTCGGAGACAGAAATGATGTATTGAACGTATTCATACATGCCAACCTTGAATACAGAAAGAACCGTATAACAGAGATTTATAAGGATCCTGAGCACACTGATAAGATGCTTAAGGATATGGATAAGAAGAGAAAGTTCAACTACAGATATTATACCGAGCAGGAGTGGGGAAAGTGCCAGAACTATGACATTACCCTGGATACGGGAACCCTGGGAGTTGATAATTGCGTAGATATCATCTATGACATCTGCAAAACAAAGGATGTTGATAAACAGTCAAAGTGAGGGCTGATATCGGGTGGTGTGACGTCTTACACAATGAAGTGAAGAAAAGCTCATAAGTTTAGAGAGTTTATGAGGTACGTGATGCTTTCGCTGATTAGTGTGAGTATATGAATAGTGACAAAGACAGCGAGTTTGGAAAGTGCTCCAAACCCGCATCTTTGCGTACAAGAAATTTGTTTGGGGGATCATCATGAAGAAAGACAGATTGGCGGGAGTATATCTGAAATCCCTGGCAGCAGTAATGATTTCAACCCTGGGTGTTTCATTCAGCGCGTTTGGAGCCGGTTCGAAAAGTCCGGTTTGGGGTGTTGCGGCGAAAACCAATAAAGAGGTAAAGAATCAGGACTCCTCAGGCACCGGCACGAAAGAGAGTGGTTCGGGAATAAAGAACAATGGTCTCGCCACAAAACAAAAGGGTCCAGGTGCAGTTCCTGAAGTTTCCGGGCAGGCTACACTTAATGATTTTGTATGGTACTTTGACAATGATTTTCCGATTGACGGAACACCACTTACGGAACTATGGGATCTGGGCGGAAAGTGGAAAGCCATCATTAAAGTGGTAACTCCTGTAAACGGACAGGATCAGTGCAGAATAGTCGTAAGTGACGCGGATGTTCAATACATGGGGTATAAGGTTACGCTTCTCATGGATGTGAGAGAACGTTACCAGTTTATGGTGAGCGAGTCTAAGGATATGGAGACTCTGGAGACGGCTGACGGTATTACCATGGTATTTAACGGTGACTGGATAGATGACTACGGTTGTATAGATGTCATCAGCGCTAACAGTGATCTGCATCTCCAGATTTATGATTATGTTGAGGTTTCCGGAAAACAGTATGCTATGGGTACGGTTTTGAACGGAACCAGGGCTATCGGAGAAGTTGCCATGATAAGAGAAATCTGATGGAGGAAATGCTATGAGCATTTGCACAAATTGTGGGCAAAAGATTCCGAAGGGTGCGAAATTCTGCAGCAATTGCGGAGCACCTGCCGGTAAAGAAAAGAAGGCTGCTGTAGCCGACAAAGAGAAAGAATTGTTAAAAGGGCAGAGGATTTCGGAGAATATATATCTTTGCCCTGACGGAGCATATCGATGGATATATGAGTTCGATATGGTGAAAAATCCGGTACTTCTATTCACGGTATGGCGTGTGATGGCAATGACATTTGCAATCGTTATGATATTTGTCTGCGGATTGACACTCATCGAGGGCGGCTATGATGACCTGATGGATATGCTTGGTCATATGGCAGGATTCGGGATACTGCTCCTTGTGATGATGGGGATAGGTGTGATAGCCTATCTTATCGTGGCTCAATCCTATGGCTGGAAGTACATGGTTCTTTTTACAATGGATGAAAAGGGTGTAGAGCATCGCCAGATGAAGAGCCAGTTTGACAAAGCCCGCGCCATGGGGTGGCTCACCGCTGCGGCAGGCCTTGCAACCGGCAGAGTGAGTGCCGCAGGTGCCGGGGCGCTTGCGGCCACCCGCGACAGTTCTATTTCTGTTTTTGAATATGTAAAGAAAGTAAAGGCAGTCCGGTTCAGTAATGTTATCTATGTGAATCAGATGTTATTTCACAATCAGGTATATACATCCCGGGAAGACTTCGATTTTGTGAGAGACTATATAATGAAGCATTGCAGAAATGCAAAATGTATAGGTTGAGAAGAGCCTTACAAAACTCCTATGGAAACATTGATTATAATCAGCGTTTCCATAGGAACTCCGGCGTCGGGGCACGGATTTTCAAAGGAAGTTGATGCTTCGCATCGAAAATCCGGCCGGGGAAACGCTTTAAGCAGCGTTCCCCGAGATGAATAAAAGCAGTTTTGATGGTATCCTTAAGTTTTTATGAATTCCTTGAAAAGTTTTAAACAATCTATTAGTATAGTAACATTGCGCCGATGATTCATTTATCGGCGCCTTTCTAAATAATATGGCAATATTCCGAAAGGAAATCTGCCATTTAGCGTCAGTCACTGCAAGTCGTATTGTATTGCTGACGTTCGTGATTATTCGAGAGGTCTTTTCATTATTTCAAAACTCGGATTAAAATTTCATAGTAAGGAAGGAGATAAAAATGGACGTTGTAAAAACGCTTTCAAAGTCCATAAGGGAATTCAAGGGTGCTGCCATACAGTCACCGCTGTTTGTTGTTCTTGAATCACTTGTAGAGACCATCATCCCATTTGTTACTGCGAAACTCATAAATGAGATCAAAGCAGGCTGCGGTATGGAGACCATTACAAAGTTCGGTATCGTGCTTATTATTCTTGCAACACTTTCGCTGTCCTTCGGCGTGATTGCCGGAAATGCCAGTGCTACCGCTGCAACGGGATTTTCAAGGAACCTTCGAAAGGATATCTTCTATAAGATACAGGACTTTTCTTTCGAGAACATCGACAGATTCCAGACCAGTTCCCTTGTTACCCGTATGACTACAGATATCCAGAATGTACAGCTTGCATTCATGATGCTGATACGTATCGGTTTCAGAGCACCGATGATGCTGATCTTTTCATTTGCAACAGCATTTATCATGGGTGGCAGAATGGCATGGATCTTCGTTGCAGTCATTCCCATACTCGGCATTGGCCTTGCAATGGTAGTAAGAACAGTTATGCCTTTGTTCCGTGCGGTATTCAAGAAGTACGATGCCTTGAATGACTCTGTACAGGAAAATGTCACCGGTATGAGAGTTGTGAAGTCATTTGTACGTGAAGAGTACGAAAAGAAGAAGTTTGATACTGCCGCAACTGATGTTCAGATGGATTTCACGAAGGCAGAGAGAATACTTGCCATCAACAATCCTTTGATGCAGTTCTGCCTTTATGTGGTAATGATCTTTGTCCTTAGTTTTGGTTCATACCTCATTATCTCAACAAAGGGCACTGCACTTGATGTAGGACAGTTCTCTGCACTTCTTACATATAGTTTCCAGATTCTCATTTCACTTATGATGCTCAGCATGATCTTCGTCATGGTTACCATTTCTGCTGAGTCTGCAGAGCGTATCGCAGAGGTTCTGAAGGAAGAGAGTACACTTACAAATCCTGAGAATCCGGTGATGGAAGTTCCGAACGGCTCTATCGATTTTGATAACGTAAGCTTTAAGTATTCGAAGAAAGCGGAGAGATTTGTTCTTTCAGATATCGATCTTCACATTAAGTCAGGTGAGACCATCGGTATCATCGGAGGAACCGGTTCATCAAAGTCATCCATCATACAGCTGATTCCAAGACTCTACGATGTAACTGAAGGTACAGTATCTGTCGGAGGTCTTGATGTAAAGAGATATGACCTGAAGACTCTTCGTGATCAGGTAGCGGTAGTTCTTCAGAAAAATGTTCTTTTCTCAGGAACCATCAAAGAGAACCTTCGATGGGGAAATCCTAAGGCTACCGATGAAGAGATCATTGAAGCATGTAAGCTGGCACAGGCAGATGAGTTCGTTCAGGGCTTCCCTGACAAGTATGATACCTTTATCACACAGGGTGGTACCAATGTTTCCGGCGGACAGAAACAGCGACTCTGTATCGCAAGAGCTCTTCTTAAGAAGCCGAAGGTGCTTATACTTGACGACTCAACCTCAGCGGTAGATACAAAGACAGATGCACTTATCAGAAAGGGTTTCAAGGAGTTTATTCCTGAAACCACCAAGATCATCATTGCCCAGCGTGTATCTTCGGTACAGGATGCAGATCGTATACTTATTCTTGCCGGCGGAAAGATTCAGGATATCGGAAATCACGATGAACTTCTGTCAAGAAATACAACCTATCAGGAGCTTTACAAAGCACAGAACAAGATGACGGAGGAAGCTGCCGCAGCAGGAGATGCAGAAGAAAATACAGAAGGAGGTGTCAGATAATGGATAAGAAAAAAACACTTCCATCAAAAACCACTATCATAAGACTTATAAAGTTGCTGTTTTCGTTTTATCCGAAGCTGGTTCCTTTCACACTGGTATGCATACTTATCAATGCTGTGGTAAGTGCGATACCATCCATGTTCCAGCAGAAAGTCATCGCACTTATCGAGCAGAACTGGAAAGACGGTGACTGGAGCGCTGTATCAGGACAGATTCTCGGTCTTGTTTCAGTGCTTGCGGTTCTTTACGCTATTTCACTCCTTGCAGGTATAGTTTACAACCAGTGCATGGCCATCATCACACAGGGATCGCTCAAGAAACTTCGTGTGAAGATGTTCGATGGGATGCAGGATCTTCCTATAAGATATTTTGACCAGCATGAGCATGGAGACATCATGTCTTACTATACAAATGACGTTGATACTCTGAGACAGCTCATATCCCAGTCTATTCCGCAGCTCATAGTTTCTGCGGTTACCATAGTGACCATATTTGCACTCATGATGTACTACAGCATCTGGCTTACCATTATTGTTGTAGGCGGGCTTTTCGTCATGACAAAGGTTGTAAAGAAAGTGGGCGGCGGCTCAGGAAGGTACTTCATGAAGCAGCAGAGTGCCGTTGCAAAGACCGAAGGTTTCATTCAGGAGATGATGAATGGCCAGAAGGTTGTTAAAGTATTCAATCATGAAGCTGCAGCCGAAGCAGATTTTGACAAGATAAATGATGAGCTTTTTGAGGTGGCCAGAACAGCCAACAGATATGCCAATACCCTGATGCCGATCCTTGGAAATATCGGTAACATTCTTTATGTTGTTCTCGCCTTTGCGGGTGGTGCACTTCTGTTACTCAAGGTGCCTAACCTCAGCTTAAGCGGTATGGCACTTTCCATAAGCATCACCGTGCCGTTCCTTAATATGGAGAAGCAGTTTGCCGGACAGATCGGAGGTATCTCTCAGCAGATCAATGCTGTTGTCATGGGACTTGCAGGTGTTAACCGTATCTTCAGCCTTATGGATGAGATCCCTGAGGAGGATGACGGAGAGGTTACACTGGTTCACGCCAAAGAAGAGAACGGTCAGATAGTTGAGTCATCAGAGCGTACAGAGATGTGGGCATGGAAGCACATAAAAGAAGACGGAACTGCCGAGTTCAGAAAACTTGAAGGTGACGTGGTTCTCAAGGATGTTGATTTCTCCTATGACGGAAAGCATACTGTGCTCCATGAGGTTAATGTTTTCGCCCGTCCGGGTCAGAAGGTAGCTTTCGTTGGCGCTACCGGCGCAGGTAAGACCACCATTACGAACCTCATTAACAGATTTTATGAGATTCAGGACGGAACCATCACCTATGACGGCATAGACATTAAGAAGATCAGGAAAGCGGATCTCCGCCATTCACTTGGAATCATCCTTCAGGATACAGTACTTTTTACAGGTACTGTTATGGAGAATATCCGTTATGGGAAGCTTGATGCCACAGATGAAGAATGTATGGCGGCAGCAAGACTTGCGGGTGCGGATGACTTCATCAGAAGACTCCCTGAGGGTTACAACACCATGCTTCTTTCAAACGGTTCAAATCTTTCACAGGGACAGAGACAGCTTATATCTATTGCGAGAGCTGCCGTTGCTGATCCGCCTGTAATGATCATGGATGAGGCGACTTCATCCATCGATACTCATACAGAGGCCATCGTTCAGAGAGGTATGGACGCACTTATGGCAGGACGTACTGTATTTGTTATCGCACACAGACTCAGTACGGTTCAGAACTCTGATGTCATCATGGTTCTTGATCATGGACGTATCATTGAGAGAGGCTCACATGACGAGCTTATCGCGGCAAAGGGCAATTACTATCAGCTCTATACAGGTGCATTCGAACTTGAGTGATGGTTTATACCGGCTTACGGAATCGGGATTTATCCGGTTCCGGAGCCGGTTTTTTAGTGCTTTATTTCCAATCCGGAAATTAAAAAAAGTTCTGCTCAGACTGAACTGTTACAATACACTATCGACAAAACATGATGCAAAACAGCGCAATTTGCAGTAAAATGGTTTTCATGTTTTTTAAGGGGATAGGATATTTTGAGAGAACGAGAACATAGATATAATTCAAAATCACAGTATAAGGGACCAAGGGCGAACCGTAATAGCGGATCCAGGGATAAGTCTGAAGGAAAACCGGAGTCTCGCAGTGAGTTGGATATACCCGGTGGTCAGATAAAAACTCAAAGAAGCAGAAGAAATGTTCGTAGAGTCGCAGAAAGCAGACCGGATAAGGCTAAGTCTGTGCAAAGAGGAGGACATTCAGGCAGAAACATTATCGAAGATCGCCCCATAAGGAGAAAGAAAGCTGTTAATGATACTGAAAAAGAGATTCTAAGAATGAGGGATCTTGAACAGGCATACCGCTGGCTTGATCAGCAGACAGAGCCTGAGGAACCGGGACAGGGAAGGCACATCAAGGTTGAGAGCGTGGGAAAGGTTCTTGGACCGGGCCCCGGTAGGGTTTCGTGTTCCGGAAATGCATACCGCACTCTTGAAAATAAGGAAAGAGCCGATTATGGCAAAAGTCGAAAGCGTGCCGGAAAAAGAAAAGGCGATAAGAAATCCGATGGCTTAAATGGAAGCATAAAGGGGTCCGGTGAACGCATTCCCGGCATAAAGAAGTTTAAGCACAAGGCAGCTGAACACGTTGAACTTTCGGATGATATGATCAGGCTGCCCGGGGAAAAAGAGGATTCCGCTGAAGATATTTCCGGTAAGGGAGTAAATCTGATATACGGCGATGATCTGACCGGAAACAATGACAGAAAAAAGATTCTTTTTAATACCCGTCAGAGTAACTATTCGGGTGTCCGTTCGGAACGAATGATGGAAAGTCAGAAACGAAGGGAAATAGAGAATCAGTTTCAGGACGTACATCCATATATTCGTGATGAGGATGAGAGTGATAACAGAGACTCACGCCGTTCGCATCGATGGGGAAAGCTCCTGATATGTATTTTTGCCTTTTTATTTATCTATGAGATAGTGCTTCTGGGAGCATTTTCCATGGTTCCGGACCTGAAGGGCAATGTTAAAGAAAAGGCTGTTATGGCGAAGGAGAATTTCCTCGGGAAGTTTCAGTCGGAGAAGATGATTCCCGAGACAGAAACTCCTGAAGAACCGGCTGAGACCGAAACTGTGGCTGAGAGTATGGGTGAAGAGACGGCAGTATCGGATGTTTATGTCAATGAATCCGGCGCCATGGCTGTCCAGAATCCTACCATCCCCATTGATGTCAAGGCCATCGGAACCGGGGATTCGGAGCCTGTAGAGCTGCTGTTTGCAGGTGATATTTATCTGAGCGACCACGTCATGGATGCATATCATTCGACAGGTGATATATCAGGGGTATTATCTGATAATTACCTTCAGGAGATAGCTTCCGTGGATTATTTTATGGCTAATGAAGAGTTTCCTTTCAGTACCGGCGGGAAGCAGGCAGAGGATAAGCAGTTCACATTCAGAGTGGATCCAAAGTATGTCAGCATCTTCAAGGATATAGGTATCGATCTGGTGACACTTGCCAATAATCACACACTTGACTATGGGACTGAAGCATTGGCAGACACCATTAGCACTCTGGATGATGCCGGAATACGACATGTTGGAGCGGGAGAAAATCTTAAAGATGCAAGAGAAACTGTAACCGTAAGCATCAAGGGCAAAAAAATCGCCTTTATCGGAGCCACAAGGGTTATTCCCGAGGCGAACTGGGCAGCCGGTGAGAGTTCTGCAGGTGTATTCTCCACATATGATGATGCCAATCTTATCGCGGACATAAAGGCCGCAAAGGAACAGGCTGATTTCGTTGTAGTTTACGTGCATTGGGGTGAAGAACGAAAGGAAAGCCCGAATGAGGTTCAGAAGACTCTGGCACATTCCATAGTTGATGCCGGCGCGGATCTTGTCATAGGTGCTCATCCGCATGTTTTGCAGGGGACAGAGTACTATAAGGGTGTTCCTATAGTTTACAGTCTTGGTAACTTTATTTTCGGAAGTTCCATACCGAAGACAGCACTTCTTAAGGTGACAATTGAAGATGCTGAGGATCCGGAAGACGAGGCAGAAACGCCGGCTATGATTAACAGTGATGCGGGTAATGTTTCTGATGCAGTGTCTGATAATGCAATCGGGTCTTCAGGCTCAAATGAAGTGAAGCCTTCTGAAAAGAGCAGAGAGTGTGTTGTGAAGCTTCAGCTGATCCCGGGAAAGTCCGGAGCAGGATATACACAGACACTTGATGCCGATTCAGATAAAGCTGATTTTTACAGCTACTATGCAGGCATAAGCAGCGGTATAAGCGTGGATAGTGAAGGTGTAATCAGCAAAAGATAATTAGATGTGGGGACAGTTTAATCTGCAAAAGAATGTTTGAGCCGGAGGTCATCCATAAAAAAGCGGGACGCTTCGGCAGAAAAATCTAAAACAGTCCCCCTAAGAACCACCAGGACCTCGGCAGTTTCTGAGTTTTCCTGATAAAAACACTGTTACAATTATGTTAATGAATAGAGTCTTAGGTTGACAAGCTCTTTCAAAATCTGTAAACTTATGGTCGGTAATAATCTATCGTAAGTTTACATGCTACTGTAGCACAGTCGGTAGTGCATCTGATTCGTAATCAGAAGGTCACCGGTTCAAGTCCGGTCAGTAGCTCGATATACTTTGTATGATGAGATTTCGGTTGGTTGCAACTGATCAGAACTATAGTATAAAGCATATTACCGAAGACATAGGTCCTGGTTCCGGATGCGAGGAATCAGGACCTTTTTAGTGTCATAAAGTAATTGATATGCTGCAACAAAAGCAGGTTTATATTTCGGTGTCCTATCTGGAGGTGGCATGCTAAATCAACTCTGGAATCTGCACTTATTTAGATACAGGAAAATGGTTTTGCTTTAAGACAAAGTTACATGGTGTGAGGGTTATAAAAAAATATATTTCAAAACCGGGGGCGATATCGGGAAAAAATATACAAAATTTTGGTCAATATTTTCCTTGCAAGAATATATATGTTCAATGTAAACTATAGAAGTTGTTGTATATTAAAATTCTTTGTGAATATTTGATTTTTAAGGATAATTAATGAGAGTAAATAAATTGTTTCTTGCAGCGGCGGTGACTGCCCTGCTTGCGATTTCGTCTTCGGTGGCTGCATTTGCAGATGAAGCTACCCTGACATGGATTGATACTGACGGAGACGGTGTAACCGAAGCTTATTACTTTAACCCTGACGGAACATATTATGCGGCAGGAGATCTTGCAGAGGGAAATACAGGTGATTCAGGCAGTGCAGATTACACTGAGACTATATCTACGCCGGATATGGGTGGTGAGCAGGCCGGTGAGGCAGGAGCATCGGATATGGCTTCATACGATGACTTATCCGCATTCCTTGGATCAGAAGCTGATGCCGCTGCAGCATCTGCAGCATATTCAGGAACCGGTCGCATGGATATCGTGAACTTTGCAAGACAGTTTGCCGGTGCAGGAATCCTTAGATATGGCACAGGCAATACATTAAGCGGGCCTGCGGATTGTTCCGGATTCGTTCAGGCAGTTTACAGACAGTTCGGGATAAATCTTCCGAGAACATCGAGACAGCAGGCGGCAAGTGCTCCGAGATATGTGAGCGAGGCAGAGATGCTGCCCGGAGATCTGATTTTTTACGGCGGAAGCATTGGCACAGTATCACATGTTGCCATATACACAGGAAGTAACTCTATAGTTCATGCCACCAACAGTCGTCGTGGATGGGTTTTTGAGGATCATGGTACAAGAGCTCTTCATTATGAACATATCGCAGCTATCGGAAGATTCTGGTGATGACTTTGAACTGAAGATTCAGGGAAATGCTTATTAAAGAGTTTCCCTTATTATATCTTTCATTTTGTCCGGCATGAAGAAGCCATAGTGTCAAGGCTTTCAAACTATAGCAGACTCCGGACGAACAGAAAGTGTTATATCGGATATAATGCAGCTTCCTTTATGGAGGCTGCATTTTTATATTAGAGAATAGTTTAGTCGAGGTACCTACAGGCCTGAGCCGGACTCCATCCCGCTTGGGTCAACAGATTCCCCGGCTAAACGGTTAATATCTGAGAGAGATCATAAATGGAGATGTGGGCGATGGACTATCATATCATCATATGAGTATGCTATAATTCAGAACGTATAATTCTTAAATAGGAGCAAAAATCAATGTTTTTTATTTTTGGTATGAATCAAGGTCGTAAAGACCTTAATTATAATCAGCAGATGACCTGTGATATCTGCGGCAGGATGGGGCAATACAGAGTATGGATGACATATATGTCATTTTCGATTTTCTTTATTCCTGTTTTCAAGTGGAGAAAGATCTACTATGTAGTGACTTCCTGCTGCGGATCTGTGTATGAACTGAGACCGGAGACAGGAAGAGCTATCGAGCATGGTCAAAACGTCTCCATCAGTACAAGCGATCTGTACCTGAAACAGAAAGGTGCCGGAGCTGAAAACCGGAAAGCGGCAACCAAAATTTGTTATGGATGTGCGTATGAAGCACCTGAGGATTTTGAGTTCTGTCCGAGATGCGGAAAGAAGTTTTGATGTAATGTTCGTGGGTGTTAGCGCTGATTAGTGAGTGGCAATACATTAGAAACTCACATCATGAGAGTAATGGGGATATAGTATGGATTGGAATGCAATAGTAGGACCGCTTTTAACATTGGCGGTGTTTGGAATAATAGTGACATATATTACTTACAGGGTTAGAAGATTTCGAAGATCTATCATGGGACAGGCTATCGAAACCATAGCCAAGGCCATGGTTACTGGAGAAGGTGTTATTGACGAGGCGGAAGCCACCGCAAGACCAAAGTCTCTTGCCAGCATGGATTCGATTTATGTTCCGAGAATAGAGAGGGACTTTCCGGAGTTCAGCTGGGATGAGTGGAAGACACGTATTCAGAATGCGGTAGTTCTCAGGATGGAGGCTATAGACAAAAGAGAGCCTGAACTTTTGAACGGTTATCCTGAGGTCATGAGGGAAGTTGAGAGCCTTATCACAAACGATAGCGTTGTTTCTTCCGGCCGGGCCTATTCAGAAGATGTTCTGGAGTACAAGAGCAGATATGCGTATAAAACGGTTGTGGCAGGCTATGAACATGGAGACGGAATCTGTACTATTCATGCCCAGACTTCTGCAAGTTATGAGAGAAGGGTAAAGGTTGGAACTAAATCCAATTCTACGGGAGAATCATCCACAGGATGGCAGATGCGAAAGTTCCAGTCAGTGTTCAATACTGATCTTGTATATGTTCAGGATGAAAAAAAGACTGACGGCAAGATGAGAGGCTATACCTGTCCAAACTGCGGTGCGCCGGTGACAGGGCTTGGAACCAAGATATGCGCATACTGCGGTACAGGCCTGGAAGGAATGAACCTGAAGGTCTGGAGAATTAACAGAATCTGGGAAAACAGGAAGTAAAATTAAACAATACGAACAGAGAACTGATACAACGTATATATATTGTTGATACATTGAAGCGTCTTTATTCAGGCTGAACATAACGTACCGATTACATATCATTCAAGATGCTGAATTACGGGTGATAGTAGTAAAAGTTCAGCTGAATATAGAATTTTGATCAGAATCAGAGGGCATCCATAAAAGCGTCCCGTTTTTAAATGGATGCCCTTGGTTATGATCAATGATTTATTCGTGGTTGAATTATCGAAAATCAATTCGCTGATGTCTGTGAATCAGAGCTGCGGATTTGTTTCATGAAGGAAACGAATGAAAGTATTTACTTCATGCTGTGTACGGAGTTTTGCAGCATACCTGATGCTTTCCGTACCATTGTCATCAGTTACCTTCTGACGCATCATAAGAACGTCATGGAACTTGTCGGCTATACGGCTTTCCGGATAAACATAAGAAGGCCCTTCTCTGCGGCTTGCATATACGCAGAAGCAGTCTTCAGTGTTTTCACTGGTATAATGCTTTAACTCTGCGGCAGTCTGGAGACGACCGTCCAGATAGCGGCGGTCTGTAGTGATCATATCAGCCCAAATCTTGTAAACATCCACAGAGTGAGCGTAGTTCATCATATCTGGAGCGGCTCCGCCTGCAGGACAGAGGGAAGCATTGACGGCAATATATTCACCTGTCTTGCCAAGATGTCCGTGATCCTTTGTGAGACGCAGGAACTCGATGTGCATGAAACGGGAACCTGTGCCTATGACCTTCAGAGCCTTGCGGCCAAGAGAGCGAAGCTTTGCAGGCATGTCAGGACATGTATAATATATCTCTCCGGTATCTGCGTGAACAGCATTGTCCTTTGCCGGAGCCCAAACAGTCATGGATTCAAACAGAGGCTCACAGTGACTGTCAACGATTGCATCGTAGGAGCAAAGTTCGGCCTCCACAGGAGATGCGGTAATGTCAAATGCAGAGATGTCTCTGGTATAAACAGGAATGCCGGCTTCCGCAAAACGCTTCAGTATCAGAACATAGTCTTTGATGCTTGCAAGCTCTTCATTTTTCATACCTGTTTTGATATTGAAGTCTGTGCGGAGTCCCGCATCCTGATAGAGCCAGTATTCGTTCATGGATTCAATCCAATCGATCTTTCCATACTTATATGACAGAAATGCTGCGGCACGATAAACCTGCTCATAGTCGATAAGATTGTCAACGCGATAGTATTCTGTAAGACTGTCTGTAAGATCCTGTGAAAGCTCATCATAGGAAGCATCACCTATGCCGAGAACATTGACACCGTTTTCCTTGAGACGGCGGCAGAATTTCCAGTAGTTATCCGGATAGTTTGGAGATAAGAAAACGAAATTCATATAAGTAAACTCCCTTGAGTATTTTGTAATATAAGATCGAAACCATGGTGTCAGTAATTGTGTATGAATGTATCAGCACTTATGTGGGTGGCGAATACATCTAAACCGTATAGGTAAAGATCGCTACTCAAAGCAATGCGTATTAACATTTCTATTATACATTTTTATTCGATAAAAAACAGTCAATGGGTCGAAAAATGTGCGGTAAAACAGGAACTATTGTAACATTCGGATGACTGCCGGCTTGAACCTGCTCCGGCTGAATCTTTAGTGAAATGCTGATTAAAGCGTTTCCCTGACAGGATTTTCGATTCGAAGCATCAATTTCCTTTGACAATCCGTGCCCAGACTCCGGAGGCTCTAAGGAAACACTGGTAAAATCGGTGTTTCCTCAGTTTACTGCTTCTGTCAAATTTATGGTTTTCGAAACCTGAAAAACATTTAAAGTGTCATTATTTTTCAAATCATGGTATAATATCGTTAATTAATTGCCAATGTTCGTGAATTATATTTGTGGGCTTGATAGTGCCTGTTGTATGACATTAGAAGAAGGAGGGCTTATGGAGCGAGAGCAGGTAGTATTGCATAGTAAACAGTTGAATAGAGATATGAATCTGATCATATATGGTACAAAAGGCGTTCCGGTTGTAGGATTTCCAACCAAAAGTACAAAGGCGGATGACTGGGAAAACAACGGTATGGTCAAGTGCCTTGAGGATTATATAGATAAGGGAATCATACAGCTTTATACTGTCGATACGGTGGACAATGAAAGCTGGCTTAATGAAAGCGGAGAGTATTCCTGGAGAACTTCAAGACAGGAAAGCTACTATCAGTTCATTATAGAAGAGCTTCTGCCGCTTATCAGGAAGAAAAACAAGACAAAGGAACTGCCTATAGCAGCCGGAGTCGGTATGGGTGCCAATCATGCAGCTATAGTTTTTCTGAGAAGACCGGATCTGTTCCAGGCAGTGATATCTCTGTCCGGAATTCACGATGTAAGATACTTCTTTGACAATTATATCGATCATGATCTCTATGAGAATGCTCCGGAACGCTTCCTTGAGAATATGCCGCCTGATCATCCGTACATCGATCTTTACAATAAGAGAAAACTTTGTTTTTGTGCGGGACAGGGGTCGCAGGAGTTTGACAGCCTTTCCACCCTTAAGACTTTGGAGAGACGTTTCATTACCAAAAGTATCGATGCATGGTGTGACTACTGGGGCAGGGATGTAACTCATGACTGGTACTGGTGGTGCAAGCAGATGGAGTATTTTCTTCCGTATGTGCTTGGGCTCAACGATGAAGATGAGGCTTGATGACAGTTTATATTTTCTGAGTTGGTGATACCCGTAAGAAGTATCACCAATTTAAGAAAGGGATTTGTCAGATTGCTTCACAGTTTTTTGAAATATGATATATAGTTTGAAGATTTAGTCGGGTCAGTGATGCCCCGGCTTTTTTTCGTATATGAATGATGTAAGGGTCATAAAATCGCAGTTTGAAGAAAGAAGATCCGGACACAAAATATACACATTTTATCGGGACATTTTTCAGCGGACTTTCAGTTTTGACATGTAAGCTACAACCATCAAAAGGAGGTACGACATGGCAGGACAGATTTTTGAAAGAATAGAAAAGAAGTTCATGCTTACAGGTGAACAGCTGGAGAAACTTCAGCCGGTGCTTGATAAGTATATGTCTCCGGATAAATTCACGGATTACACCATATGTAACATATATTTTGATACAGATAATTTTCAACTAATCAGAACCTCTCTGGAGAAACCGAATTACAAGGAAAAGTTGCGACTCAGATCCTACGGCGTGCCGGGTGAGGATCAGGAAGTCTTTCTTGAACTTAAAAAGAAGTACGCCGGCATAGTATATAAACGCAGAGTTTCCATGAAGATGAGCGAGGCCAGAAAATATCTTTATGAAGATAAAACGCCGGAGCTTGAAATGAACTATACAAACAGTCAGATACTGAAGGAAATCGATTATGCCAAAAAGCTCTATGGTTTAAAACCAAAGGCATTTATCGCATATGACAGAGTGGCACTGCACGGAAATGAAGATAATGACCTGAGAGTCACCTTCGACAATGCTATAAGAGCGAGAGAAAATGATCTGGAGCTCACATGTGGCGATCAGGGAGAACATTTACTTCCTGAAGGAAAGACGCTCATGGAAGTGAAGATTCCGGGAGCCATGCCAATGTGGATGGCTGAGGCATTTGCAGAACTTAATATCAATATGATGTCGTTTTCAAAATATGGGACCTATTATCAACAGCATTTTGCGGACAGGGTAGGGCATGAAGCGAAGATCATAGCACTTAAGCAGTTCAATGCAATAGAACTTCGGAAGAGCGGCTATGCGGAAACATTGGGTCACGTAGGAATAGCCGGACGAAGAGCTATGGCATGATGCCACATAAGTCAGTATTTATATTTCGCACGTACGTGTGCGATAGCATTTGGTAAGTGACAGGTTCTCTGACACCTGCATTACTATAAACGGATGAGAGAAATGTTCATTTTTCAGCATCTCGGATGAATATGAATTGAAATAAGCCTGCGGAAAAATAATCCGCAATATGAAATGGATTTTGGAGGTACAACATGTTAGATTCGATAATAAACGGAAGCACCATCACAGCAGAGGGCTTTATGATATGCCTTATAACTTCACTGGTTTTAGGCGCGGTTATCGCAGCCTTTCACAGCTTTAAAAACAGATACAGCAAGAATTTTCTTATCACACTGGTTCTTCTTCCGGCCATCATTCAGTCGGTCATCATGCTGGTGAATGGTAATGTTGGTACCGGAGTTGCAGTCATGGGAGCATTTTCGCTTGTAAGATTCAGATCACTTCCGGGAAACAGCCGTGAGATCGCATCGATTTTCCTGGCTATGGCAGTCGGACTCGCTACAGGAATGGGATATATAATACTGGCAGCGGTATTTACAGTAGTCATCGGTATAGTGACCATGGCGCTTGTGGCGGCACCTATAGGAGAGACCAAAGCACTTGAGAGAGAACTTAAGGTGGTCATCCCTGAGAATCTTGATTATGCGGGTATATTTGATGATGTATTTGAGACTTTCACCGAGGGTACAGAGCTTATCAAGGTGAAAACAGTAAATATGGGTTCACTCTACGAGCTGATCTATCATCTGACACTTAAGGATAAGAATGATGAAAAGAAGATGATAGATGACCTGAGAGCAAGAAACGGAAATCTTGAGATAGTTTGCGGAAGAATTGCTGAAAAGACAGAGACACTGTAAATAGAGAAACGCTGATTAAAGCGTCTCTCCGGGGCGGATTTTCGATTCGAAGCATCAATTTCCTTTGAAAATCCGTGCTCCGACATCATTATATATACATATGGAAAGGATGACCCGGGTACATTTTCGGGTTGAAATGAAGTTATGAAAAGAAAGAATTTTTCGGAAAATACATATAAGAGAACAATGAAGGGTGCTGCAACGCTTGTGACGCTTGCATGCGCAGCTGCAGTGATTGGAACCGGATGCGGAAAGAAACAGACTGAGACAGCAGCGGCTGTTGAGGCTGGGGCTTCAGCGGAAGAAAAGACAACAGATACTGATGCCAATGTTTCAAAAGATGAAACGCTAATAACTGTAGTGTCCGGTGAAATCAAGGTTTCCGGTGTCAATTCAAAGGGCGTAAGCATTAACGGTACTACAGTGACTATCACAGATGCCGGAACGTACAGGCTTAGCGGTGAACTTGAGGAAGGACAGATTTCAGTCGAAGCCGGAGATAAAGATGATGTGAGACTTGTGCTTGATGGTTTCAGCATTACAAACAGCGAAACAGCCCCCATCAATGTGGTAACTTCAGGCAATTTCTTCATTGAACTTGCTGATGGAAGCGAGAATGTGGTGGAGGATAAGCGTGAAGCGCTGAATCAGGATTCATCCTCGGATAAGCATGGAATGGAAGCACCTCCCATGGGAGGCGGTGCTGCAAATGGCATGGCTGAAGGACAGAATGGTGGTCCTGCTGATCAGCAGAAAACATCCGAAACATCAGAACAGTCAGGCTCTGAATCGGAAAAGAATGATATATCAAAGGAAAAGCCGGGTTCTGATAACAGTAAATCTTCAGGAACTGAGACATCATCTGATGTACCCGATGCAGCTATCTACAGTAAGTCAGATCTCTACATCACAGGCAGCGGTTCTCTTACGGTGAGCGGCGGTTACTGTGACGGTATCCACGGTAAGGATGCACTGGTTATCTCTGACGATGTCAGGCTTGAGATAACGGCGGCAGAGCATGGAATAAACGGTAAGGACAGTCTTGAGATTCAAAGCGGAGAAATCATTATCACTTCAGGTGAAGACGGCCTTCATTCCAAGGGGGATGTGACTATCAGTGACGGATCTCTGGAGATACATTCGGAAGATGACGGAATCCATGCGGATGCTGCGCTGATCATCGACGGCGGAAAAGTTGATGTGGCAGATTCCTATGAGGGACTTGAGGGACTTTCGGTGACTATCAACGGTGGTGAAGTTATCGTTAATGCTTCCGACGATGGTGTCAATGCCGCCGGCGGATCGGATACTTCCGATGATATATTTGCGGTTACTGATGGTGCGGCCATCACTATCAACGGTGGTAATGTTTACATCGCGGCTTCCGGAGACGGTCTTGATTCAAACGGCGATGTGGTGGTTACAGGCGGCGAGATATACATAGACGGTCCTGAAATAGGAGCAAACGGTTCCCTTGATTTCAATGGAACAGGAACTATCACCGGCGGAACTTTTGCACTGACAGGAGCTTCCGATATGTTCCAGAGCTTCAGTGAGGATTCAACACAGATTCAGCTGATCGTTTATTATGAAGAGCAGCAGGCGGCCGGAACCAGGATCACAGTGACAGATTCCAAGGGCAATGTCATTTATGAAAATGATGAATCAACTCAGGCATTTAAGGCGTTCCTGCTTTCAAGTGAGGAACTTAAGAGCGGCGAAACCTATACAGTTAAGACAGGAGATAAGGAAGAGTCGGTTACTGTAGACGGAAATATCGCGACTATCGGTGAGAGATCAGCCGGTATGATGGGCGGCCGTATGAATGGTGGTCGCGGTGCAGGCGAAAAGGATGGACAGGCCGGAAACGAAGCCCAGGGTGAGATGGGTACACCGCCGGAGGGCGCTCCGGAGATGAACGGGGCAGATGGTCAGAATGGCGTGGCTCAGGGTCATGGTGCTCCCGGCCAGGGAGGCCCGGGCGGAATGGGCGGTCAGAACGGTCAGGGTGGAAATCCACCGGCTGACATGGGCGGAACACCACCTGATATGGGAGGTGCCGGTCAGATGGGAAATCCACCTGAGATGCCGACAGAGGCCCAGTGATGGAACGGTGAGAAAGGTTTATAAAACTTATTGAAATTTCATAAACAAATCCCTCTTAGGTACAACAATCTGGATGTACCTAAGAGGGATTTTTATTGATTCCTGGTTGACTGTTACTGTATCAACTTGCTTTCATCAACGATCGCCCCTGTGTCTGCACTTGTCACAAGAGTTGCATATTTTGCCAATGCCTTAAGACGTGGCTTCACGAGAGGCTTCCATCCTTCTTTTCTTCTTGAAAATTCCTCATCACTTACATTGATTTCAAGTTTACGGTTATGGATGTCTATGGTGATTTCGTCACCGTCCCGAACAAAAGCAATAGGTCCGCCGTCAGCCGCCTCGGGCGACACATGACCGATGCATGGACCGTGAGTGGCTCCGGAGAAACGTCCGTCTGTTACAAGGGCAACGTCTTCATCCATTCCACGGCCCATGATGAGAGATGTTGTGGAAAGCATTTCCCTCATTCCGGGGCCTCCCTTTGGACCCTCATAGCGGATGACGATAACAGTTCCCTTTTTGATCTCTCCGCCGGAGATTGCCGCGTCGGTTTCTTCCATTGAATTAAACACTCTTGCAGTTCCCTTGAAATAGAACATGGATTCCTTAACGCCGGACTGTTTTATGACGGCACCGTCAGGTGCCAGGTTTCCACGGAGAATCGCGATACCACCTTCCGGTTTCTGAGGATTTTCCATGGTTTTTATCACGTCTCCATGCTGAACTGTCACATTCTTTATCCTTTCGCCTATGGTTTCTCCTGTCAGTGTCAGCTCATTTAAATTGAGTTTGCTTTCCACGGTCTTTAAAACAGCAGTGATACCGCCGTCATTGTCAAGAGATGCGATAGGATACTTTCCTGATGGCTGGAGGTTGCAGATAAAAGGAACTTCGCGGCTTATTCTGTCGAAATCGTCCAAAGTCAGTTTCACGCCGGCTTCATTGGCTATGGCCATAAGGTGAAGCACAAGATTGGTTGAGGAACCTGTAGCCATGGCTCCGGTTATGCCGTTTAGAAGAGTCTCCCTTGTCAGGATCTTTCTTGGGGTGATGCCTTCCTTCAGCATCTTCATAACCTCCCGGCCTGAAGCTTTTGCTATACGCTTGCGTTTGTTTGAAACCGCAGGAGCTGTTCCGGCACCCGGAAGAGCAAGTCCCAGAACCTCTGAAAGCATGCACATGGAATTGGCAGTTCCGAGATGTGCACAGGAACCCACTGTGGGTAATGTCAGCTTTTCGACTTCCTTCATATGCTCGGGCGTCACGACGCCTGCCTCCACCCGCCCCGGAAATTCACGAAGTTCCGATGAACAGAAAAGAGGATTTCCGTCAACGTAGCCCGGAAGCATTGGGCCGCCGGGAACGATAACCGTAGGAATGTTAAGTCTTGCCGCTGCCATGATCATGCCGGGGAGAATCTTGTCACATCCCGCAAGAAGTACCATGGCATCGAAGTGATGAGCTTCCACAACCATCTCTACAGAATCTGCGATGAGTTCGCGGCTTGCCAGAGGATACCTCATGCCCATATGACCCTGACATAATCCGTCGCAGATACAGATGGTTTCAGAACGAACCGGAACTCCGCCGGCTTCAATGACACCCATTTTTACGTATTCTGCAAGCTCCTGCAAATGTCTGTGTCCGGGTACCATCTCTGAAAAAGAACCTATAACTGCCACAAAGGGCTTTTTCATGTCCTCCTCATCCATTCCGTTTGCGTATAAAAGAGCACGCTGTCCTGATCGGGCAATGCCGTTTGTTAAAGTTGCACTGCGGTATGAAGGGTCTTTAAATTCAAAATCTTTATCATAATCTGCCATGTTTTTTCCTCCTGTAAACGTATGATTCCGGCCGCATGTCTCTTTTTCAAAGAGCGGTCTCACCGTAAAATGCCTCTCAACTATTGGTCTCAGTATAGCTTGACAGTCATTTGAGGGTCTAATACAATCCAGACATACGGTACATAAGATTTACGCATTGATATTTGAGGTTTGGTGCATTGATACGGGTGCGCTTTGATAGTTAATCCGTGGGTGCAATAGCGCTCAAGCCGGAGAGTATCCATTTGTATGCGTTAAGTAGGCGTCCCGCATACAAATGGATGCCCTCCGGCTTGAATCTACATATATTACAACTTGACTGTTAAATATGTTCGAATCAATTGTTGTGTGACTCATGGGAGATTAGAATAACGGCTCAGAAGGAAATTATATGGACTATCAGGTGTTTTTGGATTTATCCGCATTAAAAGAATATAAGACATTTACACTTGCGGCGAATCATCGCGGGTGTCTTCAATCAACATTAAGCCGTCGTATTCTGGCAGAAGAGTCTCAGTTGGAATGTAACTTGTTTGAAAGAAAGTCCCATGAGCTCACTTATGCAGGAAAGCTTTATCTAAGATACGGTGTAAGGCTTCGTCGTATCCTTTCGGAACTCAAGAACTATAGGGGTGATGAAAAACAGGCGGAAGAGGCATTAGACTTTAGGGCATTTTCCTATGTTTACGAAATACATGAAACCGGTAGCATCACTCGTGCGGCGGAAAACCTGTATATCTCACAGCCGGCCCTGACACAGTATCTGAATTCACTGGAAAGGAAGCTTGGCAGGAAACTGGTTTGTCGGCATCGTGGGCACTGCGAATTTACAGAAGAGGGGCTTAGATATATAACCATAGTTGAAACTGCCCGGAAAATAGACAGGGGATTTCGAACAGAGCTTGATACACATCTAAGGCGAATATCACATAAGATCCGCATTGCCTTAAGCCGTCAGACAGGATCACTCATGATATCCCGGGTGCTTTCAACATTTTTAGAAGAGTTCCCGCACATTCAGATAGATATCACAGAAGCGGATACTGACCGCGCCAGAGAGCTGCTTTTGAAGGACAGTGTCGATATGGCGATTCTTGTTGTACCGGGATTAAGCGGAGGCTCCCTAAAGTATACGGAAATCTATATGGAAGAGTTAAAGCTGATAACACCTCTTGATTTAAAGGAAAAATATCCCGGACCTGTTCCGTTGGAGAAACTCGACGGGGAACGCTTTATATTGCAGCAGGAGTTCACCGCTGTGCAGCATATAGTTTCCGCAGCCCTTAATCAGCATAATTGCAGTCCCGACGTAATCTGCCGTATCAATCTTTTTCGTGCCATGGCCAATATGGTGGCCTCCGGGGCAGGAGTTGCCCTTCTCCCGGATCATGCGCTCCTGGATTATGGTAAAGACTGTCATTCAGTGTCACTTGATCCGCCTATACACTATTACCTTGTGTATGCCATACATGACGAAACAAAGTGCAGCGAGGCCATGAAGAGGCTGATGGAGCTTCTTAAGGAATGAGCAAAAGAGTAAATATAATTGTTGAAATGTTTTAGCCATTCGGAACGTGACTTGTTCCGGATGGCTTATTTTTTTCGTGATAAGGCTGTCATGCGTGCATTGTGCTTGTACAAAAGCATTTGGGAACTCCAGCCATTTAGTTCGCTTCGCGAAGGCTGAAGCTGCATGACAAATTCCTACGGAATCTGTCACAAGGCATGTGACGGCTAGCGCAGAATCGAGTGGTAGTATTTCTCCTGCTCGATTTGATTTCTTCAGCATCATTCAAGCTTCATTTCGTAGAATACAGCTAAACAGGTAGTGGTCCTGAACATTTACCGATTATTACGGTAATGATGAAAAAAGTGGATGGCACGGATTATTAAAGGAAATCGATAAATCAATCGAAAGTCCGATCGGTGGAAGGCTTTGTGCAGTGTTTCATCAGGATTCTTATTCCGGGTCAGAGTGACGTTCTGAAAGGAGCAGGAATTATGTATATTGAATCAGCACTTATAAAAATTGCAGTGATTCCGGCGTATGAACCGGATGAGAATCTTATAGACGTAGCATCTGAAGCGGCAGCTTCAGGATTTGAAGTGGTAGTGGTTGATGACGGATCCACCGGTGGGAACGCCGTTAAAGCCGGTAAAGTTCCGGCAGAACAGTATCGCCGTATATTTGAGGATGCAAAGAGATTCGCACATGTCATAAGCTACAGTGAAAACAGAGGCAAGGGATATGCCATGAAAGAGGCATTTGCATACATCAGAGACAAATACAAGTATGAGCCCGGATATGCGGTGGTTGTCATTGACTCTGACGGTCAGCACAGAGTTACTGATGCGGTAAGACTTGTGGAATATGCAGCCGCTCATTCGGGAACACTGGTTCTCGGCAGCCGCAGGCAGAGCCGGTCCTCGCCACTCAGAAGTCGCATCGGAAACTGTGTCACAAGAAGGATTTTCAGAATGATTTCGGGAGTCGGAGTTTATGACACCCAAACCGGAATGAGAGCTTTTTCAAAGGAGCTTACGGAGAGGATGCTTGAAATTTCCGGCGACCGCTATGAATATGAGATGAATACTCTCATGGAATTTGCACAGAAGGGTGTACCCATGGCTGAGCTTCCCATTGAGACCATATACATTGACGGCAATTCCGGCAGTCATTTCGATGCATTTGCCGATTCAGTGAGGATCTACAAGGAAATTCTGAAGTTCGCCCTTTCCGGTTTCATAAGTTTTCTTATAGATTATGGAATTTTCGGATGTATAGTGGGCCTTTTCGGCACAACACCTGAGATTACGGTTTTCGCCAATGTTTTCGCCCGGTTTTTCAGTGCCCTCGCGAACTACAACATTAACCGGAATCTTGTATTTTCTGCCAATGTTTCCGACAGCTATACAGGTGAATCAAAGAAAGGCATTAGCCCCCTGAAAAAGTACGTGCTCCTTGCAGCGGGAGTGCTGTTTCTTAATACTTCCGTGATATACATCCTCACTGCCATAGCAGGTATCAACCCGCTTCTTGCAAAGATTGTCACAGAGGTTATTGTGTTTTTCCTGAACTTCGCCATTCAGAAGCGATATGTATTTGCAAATGAAGTCAAGGAGAACCGCAAGGAAAAAAACGGAACGAAAAATGCTTCGGACAACGCTGAAGATGATATAAAGGTTTTGGGCTACGGACAGTATAGAACCGTGTAACACCTTTCCGGTTTTTAATCATGAAAAAAATGATGTTTTTCACAGTCAGAGGATAATATGAGATTATTTGATTTTATTAAGAAAAAGAAAGCGGGCATCTTATACTCGGCGGGACTTACGGCATTTACATGCTATGCACTGCTGGATACCTTTGTAATTCCGAGAAGCTACAGTTCCACGGAGATCATTGCAGAGATTTCGACAAACAGTGACGGAAGTATCACGGTCGATAAAAGTGTATTTGAAAATGCAAAGGGAACAGCTGCAAATGCTGAGAGTAAAGAAACTGTCAGTGATGCGTCTTCGGAAAAAGAAAACAGCGAAATTGCGGCAGAAACCCGCGGAGAACAAAGAAGTTTTCCGAAAAAACCAGCCGCCGATAAAGTAAAAGACAGTTCGGAAAATACTTCTGATGAGAGCAATATGAATCAATCGGATGAAAACTCCTCAGAAAACGCTTCATCAGAAAAGCCATCAGGCAAACCTCCATGTGACAAAATTCCCGGAGAGGATGGTCACGGAGGATCTTTCGGACCAGGCAAATCATCAAAGACAAAAGCTTCTTCTGAAACTGCAGACGTGACAACCACCATCTCAACCGTAAGCTCCGATGAGATCATAGGAACCTACAGTGATGATGTAAAGACTATAACATTAAGCGAATACAGAGCAAATGAAACTTCGATTTATGTGGCGGATGTAGAGATGACAGGAGAGTCAACGCTTTCGGACGGAACATTGGCATCGGGAACGGATATCATTAAAACGGCTCTTGCGGACGACACCTATGGTAAAAACATCAAGGCGGCAACTTCTGATATAGCAGAGGCCAATGATGCCATCCTTGCCATAAACGGTGACTTTTATGGAGCGCAGAATGATGGATATGTCATCAGAAACGGAGTGCTCTACAGGGCAACATCAGGCGGCAACGAGGATCTGGCCATCCTTGCAGACGGAAGTTTCGAGATATTTTCTGAAGACGATCTGACAGCAGAAGAAGTGCTTGCGGCCGGGGCAGTTGATGTATTGAGTTTCGGACCTGGACTTGTTGAGGACGGAGAGATCGCAGTCACAAAGGATGAGGAAGTCGGTAAAGCCATGGCATCCAACCCGAGAACCGCCATAGGTGTACTTTCGAACGGGCACTATGTATTTGTGGTTACCGACGGAAGAACAGAGGAATCAATAGGCCTGACGCTGTATCAGCTTGCAGAATTCATGCAGAGTCTCGGATGTGTAACGGCTTACAATCTGGATGGCGGCGGATCCAGCACCATGTATTTCAAAGGTACCGTGGTGAACAATCCCACCACCGGCGGCAATGAGATAAAGGAACGATCCGTCAGTGATATCGTGTATATATCATGAGGAGGAAAGATATGACAGAAACCATAAGAGATAAAGATGCAATGCAAAGAGTGCTGCGATATGTGATAAGTACCATATTTGTGGCACTGCTCGGAGCGGTATATGAGTATTTCAGCTTCGGCGTATATTCTTTTTATATGCTGTACGCCTTTTTGATCCCGTTTATAATGGGAATACTGCCCTGGATGATACTGATATTGAAAATGAAGGAGTCCGGAAGAAATGTCCGTATGCCGGTACTTCCCGACAGACTTTGGACATCGGGTATCACAACTCTGACAGTCGGATCGATCTTTCACGGTGTGCTTGATATCTACGGTACCACCAGCAATCTTTCAAAAGTCTATTTTTATGTTGGCGGTATCATGATGCTGACAGCAATTGCGCTGCTTTTGGGGTGGAAGGAGAAGCTCGAAGCGGAAGATGTATTATTAGGGTGATTCATGGGGCTATAAATTCCTGTCACTCAAAATTTGGTGAAAGTATCGAAAATATAATAAAAAACTTTGGCAGGCTTTCGCAAAAATAACAATGTTTAAACATAGATTGTACGATATACTTAATTTCGTATGGTTAATTTTAGACATACATGTCAGTCTTTCGCGTAGCGAAATACAAGTGGGCTGACTTTCCTAAAGAATAGGGGAATCGAATGATTACAATTTTTGTAAGTCTATTGGGGGGACTGGGACTCTTCATTGCGGGCATGTATATGATGAGCCACGGTATCGAAAAGGTTGCAGGTAACAAGCTCAGAAAGATACTTGAGACATTTACCAGAACCAGACTGACGGGAGTTCTTGTAGGTCTGTTTTTTACCGCTGTCATCCAGTCGTCCAGTACTGCGACGGTCATGGTCGTGACATTTGTTAATTCCGGGCTGATGGCTTTGTCCAATGCCTGCGGAATCATCCTCGGTGCCAATATCGGTACCACAGTGACGGCGCTTCTCGTTGCCTTCAGACTTTCAGCTATAGCACCGCTTTTTGCATTTGCGGGCGCTATCATGATGAATTTCATCCCGTATCCGACAGTGAAGAAATCCGGTGAGATAGTCATGGGATTCGGACTTTTGTTCCTTGGAATCTCGACCATGTCCGGCTCGATGGCGGATCTTCGTGAAATTCCGGCTGTTATCAGTTTTCTTTCCGGTTTCACAAACCCGATTCTCGGCATTCTGATGGGATTTGTCATCACATCCATCGTACAGTCATCATCCGTAACAGTATCTATTCTGGTAGTTATGGGTTCCATGGGACTTGTAGATCTCCGTATATGTATGTTCATCATCCTTGGCTGTAACATCGGAGCCTGCTCAAGTGCTGTACTTACTGCACTTCAGGGTAATGTTAATGCCAAGAGAGCGGCACTCATACATTTGCTGTTCAATATCTTCGGAACCGTACTTATGTTTATTCTTCTGATGCTTTTCTCCACACAGATAGAAGGCATCATCAGATTCGTGTCAGGTACCGGCGATGATCCGGGTTCACTTGGACGAAATATAGCATTTGCACACTTTATATTTAAGGTATTCCAGGTTATCGTTTTCTATCCTTTTATGGATCAGATTATCGCGCTCACCTATGTTCTTGCAAAGGAAGAAACGGACAAGTCGGCTTCGGAAGATGGAGAGTACCGTCTCAAGTACATCAATCTCAGCAAGCTGCCGAACCCTGCGGTGGCTATCTACATGGCTAAACAGGAGATGGAGAGGATGGCCAATGCGGCATTCAGCAACCTGAACATAGCTGCTGAATGTCTCCTTAAAGAAGACAGCAAGGGCATCGAGAAGGTTTATGAAACCGAAAAGTATATCGACTGGCTTTGCGAGCAGATCAATACATATATGACAAAGATCAACCAGAACGCCATCCCTCTTCGTGATGCGGATCTTATCTCTGGATATTTCCATGTATGTTCTGATATAGAAAGAATCGGTGATCATGCCGAGGACATCGCCGATGTGGTCAGATATTTTGACGAGAAGGACGTTCATTTGTCGGATGAGGGCAAGGAAGACCTTAAGGGAATGATAGAAGTTGTCAATAAGCTCCTGAGAGATTCTCTTGATATGTTCGTTACAGGTGATATGACTAACATGGAAGAGGTCAGAGCTCTTGAGGACAAGACTGATGAGCTTGAGATAACCTTACAGGATAAGCATGTACAGCGTCTCAGTGATGGCAGATGTTCTGTAAGAGCAGGAGTATTCTTCTCAGACCTGGTTTCAGGTATCGAGCGTGTAGGTGATCATGCTATCAATATCGCATTCTCACTTTCTGAGGCAAAGAATCGTTCAGCTGCGAGAGCATAGTAGAGTTATTTTTTGCCGAGGCGCCTCGTTTTTTTATTGATGCCCTTTGGTTAAAAATCTTATTCAATCCCCGGCTGCACTGTTTTGCTTTTGATGCAGCTTCATATTGGTGCTGCTATGTTAAGGGAGTCTTTGGTAGTAGAAGACATTCGGAATTATATATACGTTGGGGGACCGGACAGGACTATATCTGTCCGGTCTCTTTATTTATATACTCACGACATATGGCCATCCTGATTCGACGCGCTGAAACGTTAATGTGCATGTGTTTAATTTGCTCAGTAAACCGGTTTGGTTACTATGGTTAACCGACAAAGTGACAGGCATAAACCGGTAAAATGATTTAAAAATTGTGTCATATGACGAAAAAATAAGAATTATTTCGTAAATCATGGTCTATAGAGACAAAATTTAATATCTGTTAATATTATATCGTTCGTAAATGTAAGTGCTTACATAAATATTATGATCTTTCTTCCCGGGAAAAAGAAAGATCTGAAAAACTTGATAAGAGAAAACTTAGGAAGAAGGATATATCGGGATGAGATGATTATTCCGGCTATGAACCGTTATTTTGGCGGGAATATTGGCCCCTTGATGAAGACGGTAAATTATGTTGGAAACTGTGGCGTGATATCAGGTTCCAATGAAATGCAGCCGGGATAAGATCGAAACGTATCCGGAGGGAGTAGTTATGAGTAGAGAACGTCGTTTAGCGTTCCGTAGAGCTATGTCTATCGCCCTGATAATGAGTATGACCGCAGGAACAACATTTACGAATGTAGGCATGCAGGTTTATGCAGCAGAGCAGGCAGCAGATGAGGAAACATCAAAGAGAAAGACCGAAGTTGAGAGTCGGGATGATGTCGTAGAAGAAGCCGGACAGGAAAAAGAGAATGTGACTGATGATTCCGGAGCAAAGGACGATAAGGAAGAATCAGACGATAAGCAGGATAAAAAAGCTGATAAGGAAAATGATTCAGAAGAAAAAAACGTGAAAGACACCACGGGTGGCGGCGAAAAATCTGAAGTTGCAGATTCAGAAGACAAGGAATCATCCGGTGAGAAAAAAGAAGCTTCCGACGGAAAAACATCTGAAAATCCGGATGGAAAATCGAAGGATGCTTCAAAATCAAGCAAAGAAAATACTGAGAATACAGAGGATTCAGCCGATTCATCCAAGAAAAAAACCTCGGATGAAGATGTTGTAAAAGATGCAGATTCATCCGAAAAGAATGACGATAGTGCAGGTTCAACCGGAAAGAAATCTTCGGATGCGACAGAAAAAGGTAAGTCCGGGGATGAAAAGTCAGGGAAGACAAAGGCCGGGGAAGAAAATGCTGAGGATGGAAAATCAGAGGCTGAAGATAAAGAATCTGTAGTTGAAGAAGAGGCATCAGAAAAATCCGAAAAGAAGAATGGAACATCAGGCGATAAG
This sequence comes from Oribacterium sp. WCC10, assembly GCF_900113415.1. Classification (GTDB taxonomy): domain Bacteria; phylum Bacillota; class Clostridia; order Lachnospirales; family Lachnospiraceae; genus Oribacterium. The sequence goes on from NZ_FOPH01000001.1 coordinate 113,308, forward strand.
AAAGCAGTTGAGGAGACAAATGAGTCTTTAAACAGCAAAAGTGCTGTATCAGATGCAGGTAAAGTCGAAGAGAATGTTAACCCTGAAGTAAACACTCAGGAACTCGTAGAAAACAAAGAATTACTCGGACTTGAGGCAAAATCCGGTGATACTCTTGAAGAAAAGATCAAGAGTAATATCGATGAGGTGCTTTCCGAAAAGGAAAATACTGAGAAACGGTTTCATAACGATGAGGGAAGTACAGACATAACAGAAATCACTGTTCCGGAACTTGCCAAGGATGAAAGCTCTGTATCATTCGTATGGGAGAAGCCTGAAAACTACAAGGATATCGAGGATTACAAGATATATGTTGCCGAAGGGGACGGTGAAGAGAAGTATCTTGAAACAGCAAGTGAGAACTATGCAAAGCATGCCGACTGGGCAGAGACTTATAGAAAGGCTTTCTACGAAAAACACAAAGATGCTGTCAAGATAAGCATTCACACTTATTATGCTGACAATCTAAAGCCGGATACAAATTATACATTTACTGTAGTTCCGGTTGACAAGTCCGGAAATGAAATCGGTGGTGCAGCAACCATAGATGTTCAAACAAATCCGGCACTCACAGAGGATGAGATTCATTATGTAACGGATTTCGGTGCAAAACCGGTAGAGAATGCATATACAACTTATAATGATGAGATAAACGAGGAGATTGTTGCGAATACAAAGGCTATTCAGGCGGCAATCGATGCCTGCGGTGAGGGTGAAAAAGTTGTCATTCCTAAGGGTATCTTCATGTCAGGAGCACTTTATCTTCACAGCAACATGACTCTTGAGCTTGAAGAGGGCGCAGTTCTGAAGGGTTCACCTAATGTTGATCACTATGATCAGAACTATATCCTGTATCCGTATTCAACCGATACACGTTCCTGGTCACTGGTAAACGTTTACTCAGCCGATGAAGATCATCCGTATGAGAATATCAGGATCGTGGGTAAAGGAACTATCGATGGAAACGGTTGGAAATCCATAGATAAGGACAGTGATCATTCGGAGGATCCTTCCGATAAGGATTACATCAGCCCTCAGTATTTTTCCGGCAAGAATTCAAATGTATTAACCGGAGGTTATCTCGCAAAGGATGCCACAAAGAAGGCGGCGGAAGCAAGAGGTGAAGATTTAAGTAAGGAGCCTTCAAAGGTTGCCTACAACACCCGCCCTTCTCTCGTTATGATTCGTGGAACAAGAAATTTCTACATGGAAGGCGTAACACTGGTTAACCCGGCATATCACACACTTGCTGTTCTTGACAGTGATACAGTAACCACCAATAACGTAAAGTATCTCACCTACGATTGTAACAACGGTGACGGTATAGAAATCGGAAATACTCAGAATGCCATGGTTTACAATTGCTTCTTCGACACCGGAGATGATGCCGTAAACTTTGCAACAGGTATGGGTAAAGCTGTTGATGATACAAAGCAGAAGTCTTCAAGCAATATTTGGACTTTTGATAATGTCTTTCGTGAGTGCCATGGTGGAGCCATTGCCGCAGGAAGTCATACAGGAGCAGGAATCAGCGACATGCTGGTTGAGGATAATGTCCTTAACTACGCAGATATGCCGTTCCGTTTCAAGTCTGCACCTGCAAACGGTGGAAGTATTCATGACGTAGAGATCCGTGATTGTGCAGTGGCAAACTGCGAGCAGCTTTTTGTCATGACCACAATGTACAGCGATTCAAACGGTGTCAGTGACACAGAAACTGCTGATAAGCCTGCGGAGTTTTATAATATTTCGGCTTTCAACATTTCCTGCGACACTACAACGAAGAATGCATTCAGCCTGATCGCGGACATTGATCCTAACGATCCTTCAAAGCCTATACACCATCATCATGATCTCTACTTCCAGGATATAACTGTGAAGAAATCGGCAAAATTTGCAGATAAAGATAGTAAGAATAATAAAGCTTTGAATATTGATAAAATTCAGGGTGAAGTATTGGATGGAATTGAGGATGCCACATTCTATAATGTCAAGATAAATCATAATGGTGACAACAAAATCTGGAACAAGATCATAAACTGCAAGAATCTTCGTTTCATTGATGGTTCTGAGTCGGCACAGACAAAGAATGCAGAAGTTGCACCTGTATGGGATGAAGAAGCAGAATTAAATGTGGCATCAGAAGCAGAGACTGATACCGAGGTTGCAACAGGGTCTGAGCTTAAGAGGGTAAAAGATACCGAAGTTGCAACAGGATCAGAACTCAAGAAGGCAACAGACACTGCAAAGAATAGCGATTGCCTGAAGCTTGTATTTGATGCGGCAGTAGATAAGGATCTTGATGGTAAGGATTTATCAGACGGTATCAGGTACAGTATTGAAACCTATATTGATGGTGGAGAAAAACTTATTGATGTTACCAAGCTTTTCAAGAAAACCGAGTATGAGATGAAGAACCTCTCAGCCGGTGTTGAGTATACCTTCAAGGTATTTGCCTATGATGAGACCGGTAACAAGACAGAGGGACCTTCATTTTCACATACCATTGAAGGTGATAATGATGATCTGAAGATTCCTGAAAATCTTGATATGACAGGACTTAAGGCAGATGTTTACACATCTGTTCCTATAACACTGGCTGATGCAAGAAAAGTTGATCCAAGAGTCCGTGGATATCATATCTATATTAACGGAGAAACTGAGCCGAGAAGTACATACTATTATTATCAGCTTGGAAGCAAGAAATTCTCAGGAAATAACGTGACTCTTATTGCAGACCGTCTCACAGATGGTGACCCTGGTGAGGAAATCAACCGTAAGTATAACGATATCAGAGTTACGGCATTTGCAGATGATGGTACGGAGTTTACATATAATGAAGCAACCAGTACCACATGGCAGATGTATGATTTTAAGGCACCTGAGTGGACTTCTGAGGAATTAAAGGTAGAAAGAGATGGAGATGACATCGCTCTCAGCTGGGATGAACCATATGATGAAAGCGGAATCGGTGGTTACCGTGTTTATGTGGACGGAAAGCCGGTTTACACAGACAACGGAGACTACTTCAATCATGTGAATGGTGCATACACAACCGAAGATACCAGATTCATCGTTTCCGGACTTGATCTTACTGTTGATCATGAGTTCAAGGTTACAGCAGGTGATAACTGGTGGAGGGCCAGAAAGAATGAAGCTCCTTACCACTGGACAAATGCGGCTGCTGAAGGAAAGTGGACAGTTTTGAAGGAAACTGATGATCCTGAGAAGAAGGAAGAAAACACAGATCCAAAGACTGTAGATGACGAAACTGACGGAAAGAAAGATGATTCAGAGAAGAATGAATATCAGGACACAAATAAGGATGATTTATCCGGTAGAAAACATGTCAGACGTTCATCTGGCGGCGGATCCGGTTCGGGAAACAGTTCAGTTTCAGGTAAAGGATACGAAGCCGGAAGAGTTCTCGGTGCAAATCGAGTAGAGCCAAGCACTATGGGATTCTGGTCAAAGGATGAAAAGGGCTGGAAGTTCAGCTCTGTCAGTGGAGAATCAGCCGTAAACAGCTGGAAACAATGCGAATACAACGGCACGGTTGCCTGGTATCGTTTCGATAAGGATGGTTATATCATAAGCGGATGGTTCCAGGATGAAGACAATAATCTTTATTACTTCTGTCCTGATCATGACGGCCGTTTTGGTCAGATGCTTACAGGCTGGCAGACTATCGATGGCAAGGAGTATTACTTTGAAACAGTAGAAGGCAAGACGCAGGGACGTATTTATGCCAATGAGATGACACCTGACGGCCATTTTGTAGGACCTGACGGAGCGAAGATAAGATAACCGTCCAATATATTGTTTTGCAACACAAAAAAATCGGGTAGAGGATTCCTTCCTCTACCCGAATATTATTTTATTGTCGCTCTTTTAATAGTTGGTTTTACTGTGCGGCTGCGATGCTGGCGTTTGCGGCAGCAACGGGATCATAAGCTGTTTCAGCGCTTACAGCCTGGGTTTCCATAGGAATCTCAGCGGCCTGGGTTTCTGCAACTGATTCAGGAACCGGACTTTCAACAGGAAGTATTGCTGTTGAACTTTCAGGGATGCTTTCTGCAGTGGAAGGATCAGCTGACTTAACGACCTCTTTGTTTGTTATGACATTACCGGCTGAACGGGTTTCAACCACTTCCTGCTTTACACCGATGTTTGGGTTGCCTGTATCATCGTTGATGACCTCGTACCATTCACCTTCAAACTGCTCATAGAGAACACCGTCTACATATTTTGTAGGAAGAGTGTTGTCTTTAGCTTTAGTTGTTTCCTCGACTTCGTCCGCTTCAATGAGATCTTCACCCGAACCCGGACCACCGTCTGCGGTATCACCTGCTTCGTCAAGCATTGCATCAAGTTCTTCAACGCTGAGTTCCTTGATTTCCTTCTTTTCGAACTTGTCGAAGCTATCCGGAAGAGTTACATTGCCGGAAACGACGATGCCTGCAAAGGATGCTGCTGACTCGGCTGATCCGAAAGAAACTGTAACATACTGTGCAGGAGCAAAATTATCATTGATAAGAACGATATGCTGCTCAGAATCTGTTCCATTGAAATCAACAGTTGAACGGCCGAAAGGTGTTCCGTCTACACTTACATAAACATCGTTTGAACCTGTCTGATAGTCGAAGTCTACACCAAGCAGTCCTGTAACTGCATCACCATAATTATCAAGAATGTTGCCGGCAGGAATTTCAAAGGTTGTATCGTCAACCTTGACGAAATCCCCTGCAGGAATGTAAGTATAGCTTTCAAGAACAGAAACACTCTCGTTGAGAGGCTCGATGGAAGAGCTGATTTCTTCGGCTTTTTCTGAAGCTTTGTCCCTTATCGCCTTAAGGATGATGTCAGCTGTCATGATATTTCCGTCTTCATTCTGGTTTATCTTGTCATCCTGAGCGGTGTCAGAGGCATTCTTTCCGTCAGCCTCCATGAGTTTTGCGATGTCAATAGTGAGACCATGATAATGATCTGTGATTGTCTGAATCGCAGAAGCATTATCATCGGCAAAACCGTCTGTGTTTGTCACAGAAGCAGGCTCGATCAGTGAGATGATGGAAGTCTCCGGGCACTTTGAAAGGATGGAGCGTACCATACTCTCATAGAAGGTGCTGAATGTTTCGGGATCGTCGTAGTTGCCGAAACTAAGGATGACAGCGTCGTATTCTGAGCCCTCCGGAATCTCGTTGGCCATAACGTAGCCGGAGTAGGCTGTGTTATCTGATGGAAGAGAATAGTTGTCTATCTGAATATCAGCTGAAAAACCGGTTTCAAGCTTTGATGCGATTAGTTCAGCCCAGGAGTTTGAGACATTCTCAAGATTGGTTCCTCTTGCGAATCCGTCTCCAATTACTAAAATTGAAACCGGCTGATTGTGAGCGAGCTTCTCGTAGAAATTACCTGTTGTGAAATCAACAGATGAATTTGCGTCAGTGTTTATTTCTTCAGATGCCTCTGTTGAAGCGGCAGCTGTTTCTACTGTAGTACTTGATGCTTTGTTGCCCTGTCCTGTGACGGCAGCCAAAACCAAAAGAACACCTGCAACGCCGGCAAGTCCGCCAACGCAGGCTTTTTTGTTCTGCTCAAAGAATGATTTGAAATCCATGATTTTCTCCTTGAATTGGTAATTTGATACACCGTTTTATGATACTTTCTATGAATACAAAAATCAATTAAGTTTCTTTGAAGAATTAGTGCAAAGAGATAGTTCATTGTAACAGTTCAGCAGGGGATTGAGTTCTGATCAGAACCAGAGGTCATCAATTTAAAAACGTTAAGCTAAGGCTAAAAAAATCAAAACAGTTTCCATTAGAACCACTTGGATTTTTCCTCGATTTCTTCGGCAATTCTGAGTTTTCATCAGGAAAACTCAGAAACTGCCGAGAACCTACGTGGTTCATATGGTGGCTGTTTTAGATTTTTTAGCCGAAGCGTCCCGTTTCTTAAATTGATGACCTACGGTTCGAACTAACTCAATCCCCTGCTGAACTGTTACATTTCTTGTAAGCTCGAAAAAGGGCTGTCCTGCGACAGCCCTGAAATAGATGAATATATAAAAGATTTAGCCAGCTGTAGGACCAATGGTGTTCCACTGGGAAATATCTATACCCTGGCCCGGTGATACGGAGTATGTTCCCGATGCTGAAGGATCACTCAGAATAACATGTTCTGTTCCTGAAGTGTCGGGAACTGTAGGAAAAGCAGCCTGAGATGGAGCGGTTTCCTGAACTGAAGCCTGTGTCTCTGCAGCAGTGGTCGTCTCTACAGGCTGAACCTGAGCAGCGGTTTCGTTGCTATTGTCAGACTTTGAAGAACTATCTGATTTCTTTGGTTTGTCAGAAGCCTTCTTGCTTTCGGATTTCTTGCCATCAGACTTCTCATCAGACTTTTTGGTTTCATTGGTTTTGGAAGATGAATCAGAGGACTTCTTATCATCTTTTTTGTTTGAAGCCTTCTTATTGTCCTTATCCTCAGCGGATGTTTCTTCAGCCTTTGCAGTCTCCTTCGCAGCGGTTTCCGGAGTAGTGGTTTCTTCTATGGTTTCAGTTTCCGGCTCTGTCTCGGGCTCGGTCTCCGGAGCAGTAGTTTCAGGAGGTATAGGCAGCTTATCGTGTTTTTCTTCCTTAGTGGAAGATGTAAGGTTTCCGGAAATGATGATTCCGTGGAAACCGTCAGCCTGTTCTTTTGTTGCGAAACTTACAGTCAGTTCCTGATTGATGATTGCATTGTTCTTTACGATGCGGATGTGTCTCTCCGGAGCGGCGCCCTCGAATTCAACAGTCATTCCGCTGAAAATGTCTCTGTCCACCAGTATCTGAGCAGTATTCTTCTCATTCAGATAGTCATAGTCTATACCCATCATGCCTGTGGTTTCGGCGCCAAGGGAAGAGATATCATTAATGTTTATGACGTAGTCATTATCATCCTGGCGCAGGAAATGTTCAGATGAGATGTAATAGTAATGATCGAAGAGTGTTGCATCCGGATTCACAGGAGAATCGTCGCCTGCATTTCCGGCTGGTTCATCATTTATTTTTTCATTAATCTTCTTTACAATCCAGTCGGCGTATATCTGCTGCCCCTTGGCGTTCGGAAGTATTCCGTCATCTGTGAGAGATTCGGGTGCTTCTCCGGATACACTGAAGGCTTCGCCCATGTTTGCAACTATTCCGTTATAATGTTCAAGCAATGTGCGGGCGTAGAGTGCGGTTTCATCCGAGTTTCCGTCAGGAGATGTGATGGAAGCGGACTCTATAAGGCCGATGACACAGGCATTTGGATAGCAGTTTCTGATGGAACGGAGCACACCCTCGTAGTAAAGGTTGAAGCTGAAAGGGTCGTCGTAGTATCCGAGAGCAACCACTACAGCATCGTAAGTCATATCCTTGTGCCCTGTAGCTTCGTTCATAAGGGTTACGTATGCTGAATAGGCATCATTGCCACCCGGAAGAGAAAGGTTTTGAACATTGACCTCTGAGCCGAAATCAGCAGTTAATCCCTGAGACATAAGGTTTACCCAGTTGCTTCCGTCTGAAGCGCCTGCACCTGTGCCGAAAATGTCACCGATGACAAGCATGGAAACAGGCTGCTTTTCTGCGAGCTTTGAGAAAAAGCTGTTGTCTTGAGCGGCAGACATCATGGCACCGGTTTCGGGGGCAAATGTCTCCGACTGAAGTTTTTCTTCGGCAGCATTCATTTTTTCGGCTGTCAGTGATTCGTCAATGGCTGATTCCATCATGGCATCCCTTACCATGTATCCGAAAACACCTATGATGGTCAGTATCATAAGTATAAGGATAGTGAGGAGCACAACCGGTTTTTTGGAAGTTACCTGAGCTTCGGTTAATGGCTCCTGTGATTTGAGATCCTTGTTCTGATCCGCTGAATCTGTTTTTTTCTGATTGTTATCATTCTCACTCATAATTATAAAATTCCTTTATATGTATAGCTTTTTTAATTATAAAAAGGAAAATGATATTTGACTAGAGGTTTTATGACCCGCCCGAACACGAATGTGTACGTTGGCGCTAATCAGTGAGTGGCAAATACTTTTGACACTCACTTCGTTTTATGATTCTGAAGCTACAGAATGCCTTTATCCTGTGCTATCATTGTTAGGCAGAAAACAGACCTTTTTTCAGGTGGATTTATAGAATATGTTGTACGACAAGGATATCAGAGAGCCGTTGTTTTCTTTTCTGGAGGAGACCTACGGGAAGACAAGAATAATAGAAGAAAAGATCATGGGAGACAGCCGGGCGGATGTAGTCATGGTGACAGAGGACAGCCTCTATGGGATAGAGATTAAGTCCGACGCGGACACTTATGTGCGTTTATCAGGGCAGGTTAAAGATTATAATCGTTTTTTTGACTATAACTACATTGCGGTTGGTACCACTCACGCCATGCACATCGAGGAACATGTGCCTGATTTCTGGGGGATTATAACTGTAGATGAGGTGGATGGGAAACCGGATTTCTACATATTAAGAAGACCGAAGGAGAATGATGGCGTCAAATGCGAAGATAAACTCAGTCTTCTCTGGCGTCCGGAGCTTCAGCACATCGTTTATCGTAACCTGAAACACAAGTACGAGAATCTCAGTAAGAAAGAGGTCATCAGAAGGATCTGTGATCAAATGTCTTATGATGACATTAGAAAAGAGATGTCGACAGAGCTGTTTGAGCGGGACTATAATACGATTCTGGATGAGATCAACAGTTTCCGGGCTAAAAACAATGAAAAGCCCCGTCGCAGAAAGAAAATCTCAAAGAAATCTTCAGTGACGGTTACACCGGGCGGGAGAAAACTCAAGAAGCCCAATCTCAGAGTTTCGCATGTGGTGAAAACCAAAAAATCATCGAAGAAGAAATAGATAATCCGAAATCCGTTCGATTTCCATGTATCTGCTAAAAGCCGTCAAAAGGTTCCTTCAACAAGAAAAGAAGGTAGCAGCGCTGCTGAACACGCATAACTGCCGTCTTTTTACGGTGCGGTTGAATCAGCCTGAAGAGTGCATAATTATTTACTATAGGAGAGAACCCAATATGAATAGCTTCCTTATCGCCGCCAATGCCGTAGTACCGTTTATTTGTTATATGTTGTACGGATATCTTTTCCGGCGTCTCGGTTACGGTGACGATTCCTTCTACAAAAGACTGAATCAGATAGTATTTAAGGCATTTTTTCCTATCCTGATGTTCAATAATCTCTATACTGCAGACATTGATATCGGTGCCAATGCTTCACTTATCACCGTATTCACAGGTGTCCTCATAGCCATAATCCTTTTGTGTGTATTTGTTGTGCCTCTTTGCATAAAAGAGAATCCGAGAAGAGGTGTCATCATTCAGTCAATCTGGCGAAGCAATACGCTGATGTTTGCATATCCTTTGTGTGTAAGTATGTATGGTGATGAATGGGGGGCTCTGGCATCCCTGGTCATCGCAGTGATAGTGCCGGTATATAACATTGGCGCCGTAGTGATATTCACCCTTTTTGACAGACAGAACGGTTCAAAGACAGATGTGAAGAAGATAGGTATGAATATCCTTACGAATCCGCTTATCATGGGCGCTATCGTGGGAGCGGTATTTAAGATGGCCGGTTGGCAGCTGCCCAAATCCATCTCCGGTCCTGTGGCAAGTTTTGCCAACATGACCACGCCGCTTTGCATTTTTATTCTTGGAGCTACACTTTCGATTCCGGATATAGGAAAGAATCTTAAGATTATCATTGCAACGCTTAGCCTGAAGCTGGTTTTTGTTCCGGGTTTCATAGTTGTTCTGATGTATATTCTCGGCTATCGCGGCCCTGAACTTTTTATAGCATTTATTCTTTACGCAACACCTATAGCCGGAGCATCTTTCCCTATGGCGCAGAACATGGGTGGAGACGGAGAACTGCAGGGGCAGCTTCTCGCCATAAGTACCGTGGCATCCCTGTTTACCATTTTCTTCTGGATCATGGGACTTACAGCCATCGGTATCTTCTGATGGCATGGTGAAAAGCAGGCATGAACTAAAATGAACAGACAACTGCATTTTCCACCATTATAGATGCAGAAACTGTCAATCATCACTGAAGATATGAGATGGAAATCAAAATGTGGTAGATTATCAGAGGAAAAGTGGTTCCCAAGATGTCATCAGCGATGAGCCGGTAGTAAAGGATTTCCAAGATTTATGAGAGGTTTTTCGCGTTGACTGTGAAAAACCTCTTTTTTATAATTTGATGATGGCAGTGGCAGGCAGCACATAACCTGAGTGCTGCAATTATCGTGAATAGTAATTCAGGAGGAGATTATGGACCTTTCATACAAGGAAGCAGCGTTAAAAGCATTTGCAGATAAATTCGGTGGAGATACAAATGATGTAAAGTGTTATTTCGCACCGGGCAGAGTGAATCTCATCGGTGAGCATACAGACTATAACGGCGGTCATGTTTTTCCATGTGCGCTTACCATCGGAACCTATGCCGCGGCAAGAAAGCGTTCAGACAGAAAGCTTCGTTTTTATAGTGTAAACCTTGACAGGAGCGGTGTTATAGAGACTTCTCTTGATGATTTCAAGCCTTTAAATGAAGACGGCTGGACATCATATCCAAAGGGAGTGATGTGGGCATTTGAAAAGCGCGGTTTCAGAATGGACAGTGGCCTTGATATAGTCATCAACGGAAACATTCCCAATGGTTCAGGTCTTTCCTCCAGCGCATCTCTTGAGGTTCTCACAGGATTTATCATCAGAGACATTTACGGATTTGATGTGAAGAATGTTGATCTTGCGATCATCGGACAGGATGCGGAGAACAACTACTGCGGAATGAACTGCGGAATCATGGATCAGTTTGCAAGTGCCATGGGTAAGAAGGACAATGCCATGTTCCTTGATTGTGCAACTTTGAATTTTGAATATGCACCTGTTGTTCTTAATGATATGGAGCTTGTGGTTACCAATACCAACAAGAAGCATAAGCTTGTCGGTTCTGCATACAATGATCGTCGTAACGAGTGTGAAAAAGCAAGAGAGATCCTTGCAGAAGTTGCAGGAATCAAGACTCTCGGAGATCTCAGTAATGAGGATTTTGAAAAGTACAAGGACGCCATAAAGGATCCGGTTGTTCAGAAACGTGCAAAGCATGCGGTTTATGAGAATAATCGTGCTGTAACAGCAGTTGATGCATTGAAGAAGGGTGATATTGAGGCGTTCGGAAAGCTTATGAATGCTTCTCACGTATCACTGAGAGATGATTTTGAAGTAACATGTGAGGAACTTGATGTTCTTGCTGAAGAGGCATGGAAAGTGCCGGGAGTTCTCGGTTCACGTATGACAGGAGGCGGCTTCGGAGGCTGTACTGTTTCCATAGTAAAGAAAGATTCTGTGGAGGATTTCAAGAAAAAGGTTGGCGAAGCCTATAAAAAGAGAGTAGGATATGACTGCACGTTCTATGAAGTAAGCATCGGAGACGGTCCGAGCGTTATTTAAGAGAGGAGACATTATGAGAATACTTGTAACAGGTGGTGCAGGATATATCGGAAGCCATACTTGCGTTGAGCTTCTGAATGAAGGATATGAAGTGGTTATCGTTGATAACCTTTATAATTCAAATCAGAAGGCTGTTGATCGTATCGAAGAGATCAGCGGAAAAAAGGTAAAGTTCTATCAGGATGATCTTCTTGACAGAGCTGCTCTTAAGAAAATTTTTGATGAGAATGAGATAGATGCTGTTATTCATTTTGCAGGACTCAAGGCAGTAGGTGAGTCAGTTCACAAGCCTGTTGAGTACTACCGCACAAATATCGGTTCAACTCTCAACCTTGTGGAAGAGATGCGTGCCCACGGAGTCAAGAATATTATTTTCTCAAGTTCTGCTACAGTTTACGGCGATCCTGCGGAGATTCCTATCACAGAGAACTGCCCTAAGGGAACATGTACAAATCCTTATGGCTGGACAAAGTGGATGCAGGAGCAGATTCTTACAGATATTCATACAGCAGATCCTGAGTGGAATGTTATTCTTCTCAGATATTTCAATCCTATCGGAGCGCATAAGTCAGGTCTCATCGGTGAGGATCCTAAGGGTATTCCTAATAACCTTCTTCCTTATGTTGCTCAGGTTGCCATCGGAAAGCTTAAGGAGATCAATGTCTTCGGTAATGACTATCCTACTCCTGACGGAACCGGAGTTCGTGACTACATTCACGTAGTGGATCTGGCCCGTGGCCATGTGAAGGCTATCGAGAGATTTGAGAAGAAGGATGGAGTATTCATCTGCAATCTCGGAACCGGACACGGTTATTCTGTTATGGATGTTATCCATGCTTTCGAGAAGGCCTGCGGCAAGGAGCTTCCTTATGTTATGAAGCCGAGACGTGACGGTGATGTTGCCACCTGCTATTCAAGCCCGGCAAAGGCAGAGAAGGAGCTTGGCTGGAAGGCTGAGTTTGATCTCATAGATATGTGCCGTGATTCATGGAACTGGCAGCAGAAGAATCCGGACGGATATAATTCCTGATTTTATTGTTAAATGATACAGAAAATGCAAGGGCGATAATAGTTCAGTTGGTGGCAAATACTTTTGACACTCACGTCATTACATAGCCAGAGGGCATTTATTTAAAAGCAGGTCGCTTCGGTTGAAAAATCTGGAATCAGATTCCAAAGTGGCTCATGGTCATCGCCAATGTCAGAGATTTTCTTTGATGAAAACTCTGACTTGGTGAGGAATCTAAGGAAAAATAAACCAAGAGCCACTAAGGAATCAAATTCTGATTTTTTTTACCTCAGCTTAATGCTTTTTAATAGATGCCCTTATGCTATGCCTTAACTGCTGTCTCGGGATAGGTGGTGGTTCGAGTAGGCCGGTGCCTGCCCTTGGCGTTTTCGTCTGAATGATTTAATGTGAAAAGCTTTTTGAAGGTGTGAAACTATGGATATACAGAATGGAATAAAGAGCCTTGCCGCTTATGCTTACAGGACAGGACTTATAGAGGAAAGCGATATTGTTTGGGCGCTTAATACCATCGCTCTTAATTTAAAGGTTATGGAAGTGTCTTCTACCAAAGAGGAAGTTCTGGAAGAGGCTGAGAAGATACCTTTTGATATGGTTCAGGCGAAGGAATTTAAGACTGCTTCAGAGAAAGGAATCATAGATGACGGTTCTTATCTTGAGAATGTTTTAAAGGTTCTCACTGATTATGCTGTAGAGCAGGGACTTACTGACGGAGATTCTGTTGTTTTCAGAGATTTGTTCGATACGAAGCTTATGGGGGCACTTACTCCGAGACCTTCCGGGGTTCAGGCTGATTTTTCAGAGCTCTACGAGGAGTCTCCCAAGGTTGCGACGGACTGGTACTATACTTTCAGCTGTGATACCGACTACATAAGACGCTACAGAGTAAAGAAGGACCTTAAGTGGAAGACGAAGACCGAGTACGGGGATTTGGACATTACCATAAATTTAAGTAAGCCTGAAAAGGATCCGAAGGCTATCGCGGCGGCAGGAAAGGCAAAGCAGACGGGATATCCCAAGTGCCAGCTTTGCTGTGAGTGCGAGGGATACAGTGGAAGAGCCGATTATCCGGCAAGAGAGAATCACCGTATCATACCTATAGTTATTCGCGGACAGGAGTGGGGATTCCAGTATTCACCATATGTTTACTACAATGAGCACTGCATTGTTCTCAATACTAAGCACACACCGATGAAGATAGATAAGAGCGCTTTTTTGAAGCTTTTCGATTTTGTGGCGCAGTTCCCGCATTATTTTGTGGGTTCCAATGCTGACCTTCCGATAGTTGGCGGCTCAATCCTTGCACATGAGCATTTCCAGGGCGGAAACTATGAGTTTGCCATGGCCAAGGCTCCTGTTGAGAGAACGTTTGATATTCCGGGATTCGAGGATGTCAAGGCAGGAGTAGTCAAGTGGCCTATGTCTGTTATCCGGTTAAGTGGCGAGGATACAGGAAGAATTGCAGATCTTGCTGATCATATTCTGACTTCCTGGAGAGGATACACCGATGAAAGTGCATTTATCTTCGCTGAAACCGACGGAGTTCCTCATTCCACCATCACTCCTATAGCAAGAAAGGTGGGGGACGAGTTCCAGCTTGATCTGGTGCTTCGTAACAATATCACTACGGAGGAGCATCCTTTGGGAGTTTACCATCCTCACGCAAAGCTCCATCATATAAAGAAGGAGAATATCGGACTCATTGAGGTTATGGGTCTTGCGGTTCTCCCGAGTCGTCTCAAGAATGAGATGGCAGAACTTAAGGAGGCGTTCCTTTCCGGAAAGGATATTCGTGATATTCCGGAGCTTGCAAAGCATGCTGACTGGTTCGATGAGTTTATGGACGAGTACTATAGACGGGATATCGAGGTTGATGCTGAGAATTTCGACGAGATACTTCAGGACGAGATCGGAAAGGTATTCATGCATGTTCTTGAGGATGCCGGCGTTTATAAGAGAACCCAGGAGGGACAGGCTGCATTTGACAGATTTATAAAGACACTATGATTGTTAGTGGCTTTGAGGATAAAAAATGAGGCTTCATGCCAATGCTCCATTGCGTTGAAAGTACATTCCGTTCAAAAAGTCCGACAGGGATAGGGCACTTAAGTGTCCATCTCTGCCGGACTTTTTTCTTCATGTTCTTTCAAGCAGCATGCCCGGTTGGCATTGAATCCTCATTTTCTGATTTTCGAAAGCGTTAATATTAATATACTTCGTTCATCTAAACAATTTCATTCTTCTGTCGATATATATGCAAAGGAAATTGTCATCTGAAGGAAGGTGACTTTTGTACTTTCGCACGAGATGAAGTCAGGGATTTCGGGAGAGTTAATGAAGAAGATTGGACTTTTAACAGCAGTAACTTTGTCTGCCTGTATAGGTATGTCTGTAACAGGAAAGGCTGATACACAGTATTTTGTTTCCGGTGAGGATGATTTACAGCAGATCATAGATACCTGTAATGATAGTATCTATAACAGGGTGGAGATTTATATGGAGTCCGGAACATACAGTCCCTTTGATGCGGTGTCGGATATGGCTGAGGAACCGAGATACATAGATTTTATCGGGATGGGTATGGTGGTTGTGGAAAGCGATGACGGCAGATATGAGTCTCCGGCTGCAAAACTCAGACTTGACGGGAAGGTAGAAGGTATTAGTTTTGTGGCGACACACCGAAAAGGCGAAGTGCCGCCGGATGATGACGGAGCTTATGCGGTCCATGCGGATTATGGTTCACAGCATACAGAGTTCAAAGATTGTTCCTTTTTGTCGTATCAGACAGCTTCGGTAGGTATGGGATTGACACACGACAGCGAAGTCACCTTCGAGAATTGTCAGTTTACCAATCGGGCAGATGAAAGCTTAAAGCGATGGAAAGATGGTGCTATATACGTTCATTCGGATGTTCATGATTTTGATAAAGCAGGTGCCAGACTTAATTTCAACAGCTGTTCGTTTGTTGCCCCTGCGGGTGCTCATGGCAATATTATAACCCAGGAATTGAACGGGTCTTCGATTGAAATAAATTATGGTTGAACATAGTGAATTGGTAAAGAATAAATAAATTTTAATGCAAATTGTAATGGTATAAATACAGATTTTATATTCTTGGAAAATTCATTTATTTTGTGCGGTGAGATGTTATAATGAAGCTATCAGTAGCGTGTCATCCTGTCTGGCAGGATGTTTTTTGAGACAGGTTTTTCGGTATGCAGGTTCGTGAACTGCAAAGTAGTACTGGAATCCGGAATGCAAGGCGTGTAGTTGGTTGATGAAATTGTATTTGGGCATCAGAATCCTTTGATTGGATTTGAGTGGTCAGGTGCCGTTTGAAGTGATGCGTGGTTTTTGAAAATCAACTATGATTCAGTCTAAGCCGAGGAAGTGTACTCTGTAATCATCGGGAAACCGGAAAAGGAGTAAATATGCAGCAAGGTTATCAGAAAATCGACGTATCAGGAATTTCGGTTCCTCTTAAGGTTACAAAGGGACATTTTGCGACGAACCATTCTCATACTAACTACTACATTGATCTCACCACCGTGAAAGCCCGTGCTTCAGAAGCTCATGCCGTAGCCACAAAGCTGGTGGAAAACTATCTTTTCGGCATGGTTGTGGATACCATCATATGTGATGAGGGAACTGAGGTTATTGGTGCATTTATTGCGGAGGAACTTACCAAGAGCGGAGCAATGAATACCAATGCTCACAAAACCGTCTATATCGTAAAGCCGGAGTTTAACACGAACTCTCAGATTATATTCAGAGATAATATAAAGCCTATGATTCGTGACAAGAATATCCTCATAGTTGAGGGCTCTGTCTCTACCGGAAAGACTATCAACAGAGTTATGGAAGCTGTTAAGTATTATGGCGGAAAGCTCAGCGGAATATCGGCTGTTTTCAGTGCCATCACTTCTTATAACGGAGTGCCTGTAGTTTCGGTATATGGTAAGAATGATCTTCCTGACTACGAGTACACGGACTATAATGACTGTCCGCTTTGTAAGGCCGGTCAGCCTATAGACGGACTTGTAAATTCATTCGGTGTGTCAATGATCTGATGCGAGCGTACATTGGTGACAGGTCGAATGTAATTATGATGATGCAAGGGTCAAAAGTGCCAAATCACGTGCCTGCACGTTGATTTGAGGCTTTATGGTGCATCATCAGTGAGTGGCAAATACTTTTGACACTCACGTCATTATGATTATTCAAGAAGTATTGCAAAGCAATGCACATGTTTTTCAGAGATTATACTTTGTCGAACCGGTACCTTTTGGTGCCGGTTTTTAATTGCTTTATAGGATGTGTATGAAATGGTTTGACTTGGGTGTGGGACAACTCATTATATGCGAACATATGTATTGCGTTTTGCGTAAAAGAGGATTATATTAAGAGGTATATTGCGGTTAAGATGCCGTAAGACAGGCATTGGCTTGAAATAATCGATTTAAATATGGTATAGTTTCAAACGATTATGCGTTAAACTTGTTATGTTTGGTGTTTTGGACTTATACAGCATATATGTTTGTTCTGGCTTTTGTGTTTTGAAAACGGATAGATGATATATGCATTGAAGAAACATTTATTGAAGTCCGGTATGGACTTTTCTAAGAAATACAGTTTGAGGAGTTTTACATGGCAGAGAAATACGATGCATCGAGTATCACGGTCCTGGAGGGACTTGAACCGGTAAGAGTGAGACCCGGTATGTACATCGGTTCGGTAGGTTCCAGAGGTCTCAATCACCTCATCTACGAGATCGTGGACAATTCCGTGGATGAGCATCTTGCGGGATATGCCAGGAATATATGGATAACATTGGGAAAGGATGGCTCATGTACAGTACGTGATGACGGTCGAGGCATCCCTGTAGGTATGCATCAGAAGGGAGTTTCTGCGGAGCGAGTGGTTCTCACCACACTTCATGCCGGCGGAAAGTTCGACAACAAGGCCTATAAGACCTCAGGAGGTCTTCATGGTGTCGGTTCCTCCGTTGTTAATGCCCTGTCATCGTACCTGAGAATCAGAGTTTATCAGGATGGAAAGATTTCAGAGGATACCTATGAGCGTGGTAAGCCTACCACAGAGCTTGTCAAGGGACTTCTTCCGGTTGTAGGAAAGACAAAGGAAACCGGAACAGAGACTATGTTCATTCCGGATCCCGAAATATTTGAGAAGACAAGATTCAAAGAGGACTGGCTTCAGTCAAGACTCCATCAGACTGCGTATCTGAACCCTGATCTCACCATACATTACCGTGATGACAGAGATGAAGTGCCGGTTATCAAGGAGTTCCATGAGCCTGAAGGAATCATTGCTTTCGTAAAAGACGAGAATAAAGAAAAAGAAAAGATTACACCTGAGATCTATTTTAAGGGTGAGTCAGAGGGTACTATTCTTGAGTGCTGTATCCAGTTCTGTGATGCTTTCGAGGAGAATGTTCACGGATTCTGTAACAATATCTTCACTCAGGAAGGCGGAACACATATCACGGGCTTCAAGACCAAGTTTGCCCAGCTTATAAACAGCTACGCAAGACAGCTTGGACTTCTCAAAGAAAAGGATGAGAACTTTACCGGTGCCGATACCCGTAACGGAATGGTAGCTGTTGTGGCAGTGAAGTATCCTGATCCTATCTTTGAAGGACAGACCAAGACAAAGCTTGCCAGTCAGGAGGCGGGAAAGCATGTTGCATCCATAGTTGATGCTGAGCTTCAGCATTATTTTGACAGAAATGTGGAAGTGGTTAAGGCTATCATTGCCTGTGCCGAGAAATCCGCCAAGATCAGAAAGCAGGAGCAGAAGGCTAAAAACAATATGCTCAGCAAGTCAAAGTACAGCTTTGACTCAAATGGGAAGCTTGCGAACTGCATTTCCAAGAATCCTGAAGAGTGTGAGATTTTTATCGTAGAGGGAGACTCTGCGGGCGGTTCGGCAAAGAATCACAGAGACAGACGTACACAGGCAATTCTGCCTCTTCGCGGAAAGATCCTTAATGTAGAGAAGGCTTCCATGGACAAGGTTCTTGCCAATGCTGAGATCAAGACCATGATCAATACTTTCGGCTGCGGTTTCTCTGAGGGATACGGCAATGATTTTGATATCACAAAGCTTCGTTATGACAAAATCATCCTTATGACGGATGCGGACGTAGACGGTTCACATATTGATACCCTGCTTCTTACATTCCTTTATAGATTTATGCCTGACCTTATCACTGAGGGACATGTATATGTTTCCATGCCGCCGCTTTATCAGGCTATCCCTCACAGTAAGAAAGAAGAGTCAGAGTATCTTTATGATGAGTCAGCTCTTGCGAAGTATCAGAAGAACCACAAGGCCGGAACTTATGATCTGAAGCGATTCAAGGGTCTTGGTGAGATGAATCCGGAGCAGCTTTGGGAGACAACCCTCAATCCGGAAAACAGGGTTTTGAAGAGAGTTGAGATAGAGGACGGACGCCTTGCATCTGAGGTTACCAGCATGCTGATGGGGTCAGAGGTAGGTCCCCGCCGAGACTTTATACACGATCACGCCGACGAAGCAGTGATTGATGCATAGAAACGAATCCGTAAGGATTCCTTCTGCGAAGCAGGATTAGCGCCTACAGAGAACCGTGTTCGCTGATCTTAAGCAGAGAGAAAAGAGAGTATATACATTTAAGGATATATTATGGCAGAACAGATTTTAACAACCGAATATTCGGAGGAGATGCAGAAAAGTTATCTGGATTATTCCATGAGCGTTATCACCTCGAGAGCTGTACCGGATATTCGAGACGGACTTAAACCGGTACAGAGAAGAGTGCTTTTCGACATGGATCAGCTTCATGCTAACCATGATCATCCAACATATAAGTCAGCCCGTATCGTCGGTGATACCATGGGTAAGTATCATCCACACGGAGATGCTTCAATCTATGATACATTGGTTGTCATGGCACAGGATTTTAAGCGCATGCAGCCTGTCATCCACGGACAGGGTAACTTTGGATCTATTGAGGGTGATTCTGCAGCGGCACCGCGATACACAGAGGCGAAACTTGAGAAGTTTACCGATGACTGTATGCTGGCAGATCTTGATAAGTCGGTTGAGTTTCAGGCTAACTATGATGAGACACTGACAGAGCCTGTAGTACTTCCTGCCAGAATCCCTTATTTCCTTTTAAATGGCTCTGAGGGTATTGCTGTAGGTATGACTACATCAACCCCAAGCCACAATCTGGGAGAAATCATTGATCTTATACTTGCTTATCTCAGAAACCCTGCCATGGGTACAGCTGAGATGATGGAGTATCTTAAGGGACCGGATTTTCCTACAGGTGGAATCATTGCCAATAAATCTGAACTGGTTGACATTTATCGTTCCGGAACAGGAAAGCTGAAGCTTCGCGGAAAGCTTGTGTTTGAGAAGAAAGAGGGAAGATCTGACAGGGATAAGCTGGTTGTGACAGAGATACCATACACCATGATAGGTCAGGGTATCATGAAGTTTATGCAGGATACTGCTCAGCTTGTTGAGAACAGAGTACTTCCTGAAATTACAGATATTTCCAATCAGTCAGACAAGAACGGTATACGTATCGTACTTGATCTTAAAAACGGATCGGACATCGAGAGAATAACAAACGTTCTTTATAAGAAAACCAAGCTCGAGGATACCTTCGGCGTAAATATGCTTGCCATCAATGAAGGACGTCCGGAAACCATGTCTCTTCGCGGTATTATCAAGGCGTATCTTAAGTTCCAGTACGAGATACTCGGAAAGAAGTACAAGAACCTGCTTGATGCCGAGATAGACAAGAAGGAGATTCAGGATGGTCTCATTAAGGCGGTTGATCTTATTGACGCCATCATCGCACTTCTTAGAAACTGTAAGTCTCAGGCTGATGCTAAAAAAGCTCTTATGAGCGGAGACATCACAGGCATTAAGTTCCGTGACAGGGACAAGGAATTTGAGGAGACCATAAAGGAGTTTACATTTACAGAACGTCAGGCTCAGGCAATACTTGACATGAAACTCAGTAAGCTCATTGGTCTTGAACTTATTGAATTGAAGAAACGCCATGCAGAGACTCTTAAGAAGATAAAGGAGTACAGAGGCATCCTTGGAAGCCGTGACCGCATGAACGAGGTTATTTCGGAAGATCTTATGTTCATTAAGTCTCAGTATGCAAAGCCAAGAAGAACGCTCATTGAGGATGGTAAGGAAGCTGTATTCAACGATAAGGAAGTTCAGGAGATAGATGGATACTATATTCAGGACAAGTTCGGATACTGCAAGATGATTGATGAGGCTACTTATCAGCGTAATCAGGAGGCTCTTGAGTCTGACAGCCGTTTTGTCTTTAAGTGTAAGACCACAGACCGTGTACTTATCTTTACGGACAAGGGCAATATGCACCAGATAAAGTGTCAGGATGTGCCTCTCGGAAAGTTTAAGGATAAAGGTGTTCCTATCGACAATATCAGCAAGTACAATGCCAATGACGAAGAGATCGTTTATGTTAATGTTAAATCGGCACTAAACGGCAGGACGCTTGTGTTTGCCACAAAGGATGCCATGGTGAAACTGGTTGAAGCAAGTGAGTTTGAAACTGCAAACAAGCTGGTTGCGGCAACAAAACTGAATGACGGCGATAAGGTTGTAAGTATTCAGGAGATGGGCTATGAGACGGATATCGTTTTCAGAACCAGAGACGGATATTTCCTCAGATGTTCACTCAGCGATGTGCCGTTACAGAAGAAGAACAGTAAGGGTGTCGTTGCCATTAAGCTTGGAAAGGGAGACGAGCTTACAGATGTTTATCTCATGGGCGTTGATCCTGTAGATATAAAGGTGAGCGGAAAGATGCTTTCGCTCAACAGGTTGAAGCTTGCGAACCGCGCAGGAAAAGGCACAAAACACTGATATTAGTGTGATGATGTGAGTTCAACAGCTCAGCCGGTGTTAAAGTCTTGGTAAGAGCCGGTGGATATCTGTTAAAAACGTCGAGTTTAGGCTTTTTTCAGCCGCAAATGATTCGTTTTTGAATGGATGTCCATCGGTTTTTTGCTATTAGTCCGGTTAGAACAGATATAATTAAAAGTTTATTGCTTTAAAGTGGGATTGGATATATGATTTGATTATTAGGATGCGGGATGTTGCACATTAATGTGTGCGAGCTTCGCATCATCAGTGGGTGTCAGATCCTATTGACGCCCATGACATTATTATGAGATTTTAGGGACATGTCGATATTGAAGGAATACGATGTGCAGCTTCGGATTTTCGCGATGCGAATGAAGATGGGCTGATGATCCCGGGTAAGGAGAAAGCAATTATGGAAAAGTTAAAGGTTGGCGTTCTCGGCGCAACAGGTATGGTTGGTCAGAGATTCATCACACTTCTTGAGAATCACCCATGGTTTGAACTTACAACACTTGCTGCTTCACCAAGATCTGCAGGACAGACTTATGAAGAGGCAGTTGAAGGCAGATGGAAGCTTGATATTCCTATGCCGGAATCAGTTAAGAAGATGATCGTCAAGGATGTATCCAGGATTGACGAAGTTGTTAAAGATGTAGACTTCGTATTCTCCGCAGTAGATATGAAGAAGGATGAGATACGCGCTTTTGAGGAGGCCTACGCAAAGACAGAGACTCCTGTTGTTTCCAACAACTCGGCGCACAGATGGACACCGGATGTTCCTATGGTTGTTCCTGAGATCAATCCTGATCACTATAAGCTTATCGAAGCTCAGAAGAAGAGACTCGGAACAACAAGGGGATTTATCGCAGTTAAGCCAAACTGTTCAATTCAATCATATACACCGGCTCTTGCAGCATGGCGTAAGTTTGAGCCTTATGAGGTTATCGTATCAACATATCAGGCTATTTCCGGTGCCGGAAAGAACTTTGAGTCATGGCCTGAGATGGAACACAATATCATTCCTTACATCGGTGGTGAGGAAGAGAAGTCGGAGAAGGAGCCTTTGAGAGTACTTGGTTCTCTTGAAGGAGATCACATCGAACTTGCTGATGATATCAAGATTTCTGCACAGTGCATTCGCGTACCTATCCTTAACGGCCATACAGCAACTGTATTTGTTAAGTTCCATAAGCAGCCAACAAAGGAAGAGCTTATTCAGGCACTTAGAGATTATGAAGGCGAACCTCAGACACTTAAGCTTCCATCAGCTCCTGAGCATTTCATCCAGTATCTTGAGGATGACAACCGCCCTCAGGTAACACTTGATGTTGATTATGAGAGAGGTATGGGTATCTCCATCGGACGTCTTCGCGAGGATTCAATCTATGACTGGAAGTTTGTTGGTCTCAGCCATAACACACTTCGCGGTGCGGCAGGCGGCGGAGTAGAGGCCGCAGAGTATCTTGCAGCCAAGGGATATATCACAAAGAAGTGACTGTGATATCCGAAGCATTCTTTGCATTAGTGTGAACGGGTGCTGAGCGGTCGGCGCCATACGCCGGAACGCACATAAATGTGTGCGTTGGTGCTGATCAGTGAGTGACAATGCTTTTGACACTCACGTCATATATATAATGGTATATGAAGGTTTCGTTGGTATATACCGACGAAACCTTTTTTAGTTAAACCTTTGTGCAAGCACTCATGATCCGTAGGAAATCCATTTTTATACGGGTCGTCCTTGCTGTAAAAATCTGAAATCAACCTCCTGAGCCGTCTTATTTCGATTCATTTCTTACTCGGTTTAAAGTACAAAAAAGGATGCCCTTAGGCTTAAACCTGCATAGCCTCCGGTTGAACGGTTGCAATCTTTTTTGCTTTGCGGAAGTGTATTAACGGAAGTGTGTAATGTTAAATCATGGTATGATATAATAGAATTTAATAAAGTTCGGTGGAGGACGGTAGGATGACTATGGCAGTCAAAGATTTTCTTATACAGCATCAGTTAGACCTCATACTGTTTATGAATGGGGTATGTGGTGCGCTTGTTGTTATGGTTCTCATCTCGAAGTCCATTCCTCGCAGACGCAGACATACGCTTTTGTTTCTTGAAAGCGGTTCCTTTTTCCTATTGCTTTTTGACAGACTGGCATATATTTACAGAGGCGATACTTCGAGACTTGGATATATAATGGTGAGACTCAGCAATTTTTTTGTTTTCATGTTAAGCCTCGCTATAATTCATGGGTTCAATCATTTTTTGAAGATTACCATATCAAATGAGAACGAGGATAATCGCAAAGTAGATACTCAAAATATCGAGAGACTGCTTAATATAAATGAGCTTGTATTGATGTTTGGAGATATTCTGCTGGTCATTTCACAGTTTACGGGATTTTACTATACTATTGACGAACATAACATCTATCATCGCAATATAGGTATGATAGTGTGTTATATTGTGCCGCTTGTGGTTCTGATCGTTCAGCTGGTGGTTGTTACGAGAATAAGGCATATTATAAGCAGGAGAATGTATATTGCATTGTTTCTTTTCGCCAGTGTTCCCGTTATAGCTACGGTTATTCAGGCCTTTTCCTATGGACTTTCTTTGACAAATCTGTCAACAGTCGGTATCTGTATGCTGCTCTATGTTTTTTCGTTGATAGATATGAATGAAAAAGCTGAGGGAGCAAAAGAACTTGAAATCAAAATGCTTCGTGATGAGCAGAGACATTTGCAGAGTATGTTTGAACAGACGGCATCTGCACTTGTAAGTGCTATCGATGCAAAGGACAGATATACCCACGGACATTCAAAACGTGTGGCGGATTATGCGGTTGCCATAGCACAGAAAGCAGGTAAATCCGATGGAGACTGCAAGAAGATATATTATGCCGCACTTTTGCATGATGTCGGAAAAATAGGCATTTCTGATTCCATTCTTACCAAAGGAGACAGTCTCACGGCTGAGGAACGTAGAGTGATAATGACTCATCCGACTATCGGAGCCCAGATACTTTCAACTATCAGTACATCGCCATACTTATGTGTAGGCGCACATTTTCATCATGAAAGATATGACGGAAAAGGGTATCCGAACAAAATCTGTGGCGAAGATATCCCTGAAATGGCAAGAATTATTGCGGTGGCGGATTCCTATGATGCCATGACGTCGAAGAGAAGTTACAGAGACCCTTTGCCTCAGAAGACAGTGAGAGATATCATCGAAAAGGGTGCCGGAACGCAGTTCGATCCGGTCTTTGCTGAAATCATGCTTCATATGATAGATGAGGATAAAGACTATAAAATGAAAGAGTGATTTTGATTGTGATCAATTCTGCCGCATTATTGATGATTGAATCTGATGAAAAATGCGGAACGAGGCAAGTGAGACGGATAAGTATGATGTGATAAATCCCCCTACTCTGAGGGGGGATTTTGTTGTATAATGATCGGAGCAAATTGTGGGATACACAGGCTTTTTTAGAAGCCTGATGTGATACGTTAACCTTGGGGGTTAAGACAGGCTGACGTTCCCTGAATGATTGGAGGGTGTTGAAATGGCAGTAAAGGAATCAGTTCTTGGAAAGCTTCAGGACGGAACAGAAGTAAAGAGATATACATTGATCAATGGCAACGGAACGGAGGCGAGCTTTACCGATCTTGGCGGAATCTGGCTTACCATGGTTGTAAAGGATAAAGAAGGAAACAAGAGAGATGTGGTTCTCGGCGTTGATGATGTTGATATGCTTCTCAGGAATCCGGGACACATGGGAGAACCTGTAGGAAGAAACGCGAATCGTATAGGCGGCGCTTCTTTTGAGATAAACGGTAAGACTTATGAACTTCAGAAGAATGATAAAGGTGTCAACAGCCTTCATTCAGGTCTTGATTACTGGAGAACCAGAATCTGGAAAGCAGAGTATGATAATGCAGGCCTTGGCAGCTATGTGATGTTCTCGCTTACATCACCTGACGGTGATCAGGGATTCCCTGGAACTGCTGAAGTGTCAGTGACATATACATTGTCAGAGGACGACAGTCTCAGCATTCATTATACCGGTGTTGCTGATCAGGACACTGTTTTCAATATGACAAATCATGCATATTTCAATCTTGACGGATATGATGGAGGAGATGCAACCGATCAGATCGTGTGGATCAATGCAGACCGTTTTACTCCGGCCAATGAGCAGTCCATACCTTATGGTGATATAGCTTCAGTTCAGGGAACACCTATGGACTTCACAACACCTAAGCCTATCAGAAGAGATATCGGAACAGACTTCGACCAGCTTAAGTTTGCCGGCGGTTTCGACCATAACTGGGTTCTTAATGACTTTGACGGCAGCGTAAGACTTGTTGCCACAGCTTTTTCCGCAAAGTCGGGTATAAAGATGTCAGTCTACACTGATCTTGAGGGAATGCAGTTCTATACAGGAAACTATATGGCATCTGACTTTGCCGGAAAGGGCGGAGTTCATTTCGGACCTCGCCACGGATACTGCTTTGAGACTCAGCATTATCCCGACTGCATACATAAGGCAGACTGGCCGACATCTGTAGTCAAAGTTGGTGAGGAATATGACACCACCACGATATACAAGTGGGAAGCAAAGTAATTGAAGTTACAGTTCGGTGAGGTGGATATAGCCGGATAGAAACAGGAGATTGAGGGGATGTGTGCCGGGGGATGTGAACATTATGGCAGGTGCACATCCTGATTTTTCCTGATCAAACACTGAATAGTAACCGGGTTTTAGAGAGGTTTTATTGAAGAAGTTATTTATTGCGGAGAAACCCTCCGTTGCGCAGCAGTTCTCCCAGGCGCTCGGCATGAAGAGCGTCAGAAGAGGCGACGGATTTCTGGAGGATGAGAATTATGTCATAACCTGGTGTGTGGGACATCTGGTACAGTTGTCCTACCCGGAGGCTTATGACGAGTCCTTGAAGAAGTGGAGTTTCGATACATTACCCTTTATTCCGGCAGATTCCGAGTGGAGATACGAAGTCGGAAAGAGTACGAAAAAGCAGTTTGAGGTTGTGTCAAAGCAGCTTAATCGAGAAGATGTCGACACCATATATGTCTGCACCGATAGTGCCCGCGAGGGAGAATATATCTATAGACTTGTGGAGATGATGGCAAAGGTGCCGGAATCAAAGGAGAAAAAGAGAGTCTGGATAGATTCCCAGACCAACGAGGAGATACTCAGAGGTATCAGAGAGGCAAAACCGGACAGTGCCTATGACAATCTTTCGGCCGCGGCATTTTCCCGTGCCAAAGAGGATTATCTCATGGGCATAAATTTCAGCCGTGCATTATCACTTAAGTACAGTAACCGTATCAGGCGTGAGCTCAATATGGATCGAAAGGACAAGATGGTAGTGGCGGTGGGCCGTGTCATGACCTGTGTCCTTGGTATGATAGTCAAACGTGAACAGGAGATAAGGGCTTTTCAGAAGACAACCTTCTACAGGATATTGGGAGACTTTGATATCGGGGAAGGTGCAAGAGTAACTGCAGACTGGAAGGAAACAGAGGGCTCAAAGAAGTATGCGCCTACCGAGATCTATGACGGTAAAGGATTTCTCAAGCAGGGACGTGCAGTGGAGTTTATGAAGAGCTTCATGCCGTTTCCGAGGGAAGCAGTGGTTACCGGGATTGAAAAGAAGAAGGAAACCAAGAATCCGCCGCTTTTATATAACCTCGCAGAGCTTCAGAACGACTGCTCAAAGATGTTCAAGATAAGTCCGGACGAAACATTGGCTATCGCTCAGGAACTGTATGAAAAGAAACTCACAACCTATCCGAGAACTGATGCAAGAGTACTTTCTACGGCTGTATCAAAGGAGATAGGAAAGAATATAAAGGGGCTTTCCGACTATGAACCGGTTTCGGAATGTGCCCGGGAGATACTTGAGAGTGGCTCCTACAGGAACATTGGGAAAACCCGATATGTGGATGACAAGAAGATTGCGGATCACTATGCAATCATTCCTACCGGTCAGGGGCAAAGGGAGTATCAATCACTAAAGCCTCTTTCAAAAAAGGTATATGAGTTGATTTGCAGAAGATTTCTTGCTATCTTTTATCCGCCTGCCGTGTACCAGAGGATTGCTCTGTCCATAAACTGCAATGACGAGAACTTCACAGCCGGAACCAGAGCTATGAAGGAAGAGGGCTACCTTAAGGTTGCCAATGTTAAAAAAGACACGGTAAAAGCGGCGGATGGCAATGCGGGTGGTGTTTCAGGTGACGGGCAGCCTGACGGTGAGGCGGATACGGAAGATGCAGGCGACAAGGATGGCCGCCTGAGTGAAGCTCTTCTTAAACTTAAGAAGGGGCAGAAGATAAATCTACTGACACTTCAGGTAAAGGAGGGTGAGACCTCTCCGCCCAAGAGATATACTTCAGGCTCTATGATACTTGCCATGGAAAATGCAGGTAATCTCATAGAGGATGAGGATCTGCGCGCTCAGATAAAGGGAGCGGGAATAGGCACGAGTGCGACACGTGCAGGTATACTTACAAAGCTTGTGGATGACAAGTATGTGTCACTTCAGAAAAAGACTCAGGTTCTGACACCCACAGAGCTTGGAGAACATATAGCATATTATGTGAAAATCTCCATACCGCATCTGCTTAATCCGAAACTTACCGCATCCTGGGAGATGGGCTTGAGTTCCGTTGCAGAAGGCAAGATTTCCGAGAGGGAATATATGGATAAGCTTGAGCAGTTTGTCAGAGAGAAGACCGAAAAGATACGATCGATGTAAAATGTTTTTTGCGGTTCATGTGAGCCCCCAAAGCTGCGTGATTCTTTTTGGGAAAAACCGGCCAGAGAAATGCTTTAATCAGCGTTTCCATATAGAAAATACTGCTTATAAATACAACAAAGTATGTTGAAAAAATCAGCTTTTTATGTGATACTGTTGAGCTGACAGTGATAGGAGAATAAAGTGAAAAAGAGTGATATGACTATTGAGGCCATGTATGACCTTCAATATACAGAAGCGGGTGAGGCATTTTCCGGATGTACATATCCATGGGAGGTGCTGCCGAAGATTCATGACTTTATTGCATCATACGGACCAACTCTTCCGAAGGACGAGTATGATGAGGTAAAGCCTAATGTATGGATTCACAAGACAGCCAAGGTCTTCGATTCTGCGTATTTCGCAGAGTATATCATCATAGGGCCGGAGACTGAGGTCAGGCAGTGTGCCTTTTTGAGAGGCAATATCATTGCCGGAAAGGGTTGCGTCATCGGCAATTCCTGTGAACTCAAAAATGTTATCATTTTTGACGGAGTTCAGACACCGCACTATAATTATGTAGGAGATTCAATTCTTGGCTACAAGTCACACATGGGTGCAGCATCACTTACATCCAATGTCAAGTCAGACAAGAAACTGGTTTTAGTGCATGCTGAGGACGGAGATATCGAGACGGGACTTAAGAAGTTTGGTGCCATGCTCAGCGACCATGTAGAAGTAGGCTGTGGATCGGTTCTTAATCCCGGTACAGTCATCGGAAGAAATACCAATATTTATCCGCTCAGTTCTGTAAGAGGATGCATTGATTCAGATTCTATCTATAAGTCAAAAGATGACATCGTGAAGAAGACAGAAGACTGATGGACATACGACTCGCATATCGGAATATTTTTAGAAATTATTTATAAGGAGTACTAAATGGAAAACAATTTCGGACCAAATGTAACAGTTCTTGACCACCCTTTGCTTACACATAAGATCTCACTTCTTCGTGAGAAGTCAACAGGAACAAATGAGTTCAGACAGCTTGTTGAAGAGATTGCCATGCTTATGGGATTTGAGGCTCTTCATGATCTTCCTACAAAGTATGTTGAGCTCGACACACCGATCGAGAGAGCAAGCGTAAAGATGCTTGCAGGAAGAAAGCTTGCCATCGTTCCTATCCTTAGAGCAGGTCTTGGAATGGTGTCAGGTCTTACAGCACTTGTTCCAAGTGCAAAGATCGGTCATATCGGTCTGTACAGAGATGAGACAACACATCAGCCTGTAGAGTATTTCTGCAAGCTTCCGAATCCTATCGAGGAGCGTCAGATCGTAGTTTGTGATCCTATGCTTGCTACCGGTGGTTCTGCGGTTGATGCTATCACACAGATCAAGCGTCACGGCGGAAAGAAGATCAAGTTTATCTGTATCATCGCCGCTCCTGAGGGGATCAAGAAGCTTGTTGCTGCGCATCCTGATGTACAGGTATATGTTGGAAATGTTGACAGATGTCTCAATGAGAATGCCTATATCTGCCCAGGTCTCGGTGATGCGGGAGATCGTATCTTCGGAACAAAGTAATGGAATTAAAAAAGTAGGGGGCAAATGCTCCCTACTTTTATAGCATGATTCATTTGTCGGGCGACTCATTCAATAAAGCAGAATACTCAATTCTATTGCTCTTTGAGATGGCTGTTTATCTTTATAAGCATTACCGGAACATATCAGAGGATGAGTATCTGTCATGATACATGATTTACATCAAAAAAAGAAGTGAACCGGGAAACCCGATCCACTTCATGCCTGCCGCCAGCCGGACTTGAACCGGCATGGTAAAAACCGCGCGATTTTGAGTCGCGTGCGTCTGCCAATTCCGCCATGGCGGCCTGACCTATCTAAAGTAGCATATTATCGAAAGGTTTTCAAGTCGAATATTTGATATCGGTGTAAACGTAAAGTACGGAGAGATTCGGTATCTATATTGACAATCCATTATTATTATGACATGTCTTGAAGCGCGAAAAAGAATATATGATTATCTGAAAAACAAGCTGCCGGATGCGGAACTTAAGGAATTCATTGAACATGTTTCCAAGTGTGATGCATGCATGGAAGAAATGCGTATCACTCATATGGTATACAGCGGTGTTGCAGAGCTGGATTCGGATGAAGATTCTGATTCGGATCTTGATATCGACGGCGCTTTAAAAAGACAAATGACCGAATCCAGATTTTATCTGCTTCGACTGTTTGTCATAAAGGTTATGGCCATGTCTGTTGACACCATAGTATTCTGGGCGGTTCTTATTATTTTCATTATGCAGATGAGGATATGGCTGCTCTGATTTTGCGCGGCTTTTTTTATTATTTAACGAGGAGATTTATTTTGTCAGATAAACTTTTACTTATAGACGGTCACAGCATAATGTCCCGTGCATTTTACGGTATACCTGAACTTACAAACTCACAGGGGCTTCATACCAATGCGGTTTATGGATTTTTGAACATCCTTTTCAAGGTGCTTGATGAGGAACAGGCAGATCATCTGGCTGTTGCATTTGATGTTCATGAGCCGACATTCCGTCACAAAATGTTTGAGGGCTACAAGGGTACGAGAAAGCCGATGCCATCAGAACTTCATGAGCAGATTCCTGTTATTCAGGAGGTTCTTACTGCCATGCATATTCCGCTTCTTAAAATGGGAGGATATGAGGCGGATGACCTTCTGGGAACAGTTGCAAAGCGGGCCCAGGCTTATGGTGCAGATGTTACCATCGTTTCCGGAGACAGGGATCTTCTGCAATTAAGTGATGAACATATCAAGATATATCTTCCTAAAACCTCCAAGGGAGTAACCACTGCTGAAACCTATTATCCTGAGGATGTGAAGAATGAGTGGGGGGTTACTCCGCTGGAATTCATTGACCTTAAGGCGCTTATGGGAGATACTTCGGATAACATTCCGGGAGTTGCCGGCCTTGGTCCTAAGTCTGCAGAGTGGATCATACAAAAGTATCACAATATCGAGGCTGCTCACGAGGCGGCACTTTCCGGTGATCCTGAGTTTAAGGTTCCGCGTAAACCGAAGGCTGCAGAGATGCTTTTGGACGAGTGGGAGTCGGCTCAGATGTCAAAGACTCTTGCTACCATAAACATTGATTCGCCTATAGATTTTTCTTATGACGATGCAAAGGTTTCTGACATGTTCAATGAAGAAGCATTTGAACTTATCAAGAATCTGGAGCTTAAATCACTTA
Organism: Oribacterium sp. WCC10; assembly: GCF_900113415.1. Classification (GTDB taxonomy): domain Bacteria; phylum Bacillota; class Clostridia; order Lachnospirales; family Lachnospiraceae; genus Oribacterium. The sequence continues at coordinate 144,811 of NZ_FOPH01000001.1, forward strand.
TAAAGCGTTTTGATGTCACATCCCTTGATATGACTGCGAAGGAAAGCATCGACCTCGGAAAGATCAAGGACGTAACCGATCCGTACATGGCGAAGATAGCGTTCAAGGACGCTGCAAGTGAAGGTTCTGCGGGCTTTTTCATTGTTAAAAAGGAAGGAGTCACTGAGAATCAGACAGGTCAGATGGAGATGATGCTCGCTGATCCCGATGCAGATGATGCTAATGCAGATTCCGTGGGAAATGCAGACGAAACAGAGCTTTATTTTGCTCTTTCAGGTGAGAGATACTATAGATTCCATGGATTTGACTGGAGTAATGAGCTTAAGGAGCTTTCCGTTAAGGATGGGGTTAAGCTTTATACCATAAATCTCAAACAGCAGCTTTATGAGTGTGAATTCACACCGGACAGCCATATATATGATCTTGCTCTTGCGGCTTATGTTGTGAATCCTTTGAAGGATACCTATACATATGAGGATATTGCGAGAGATTTTGTGTCATTGACATTACCTTCGGAAAAGGAACTGAGAGACAGGTTCAAGGCAGAGAAAGCTGCAGGTAAGGGCTCAGGCAGGAAAGGAACGGGTTCTTCTTCGGAATCAGGAGAGAAGACGGATAATGCAGCATTAGGAAGTAAGTCGGCTGAGACTGTAGAAGAGATCATGGCGGCTTATACTGCCATAATTTCCCGCGATGCAGCTGATTCTGTCATGGAGAAGCTTTCTGAACTTTCAGAGATGGAGCTCTACAGAGACATTGAGATGCCTCTTATCTATACCCTTTATTATATGCAGAAGGAGGGTATCCGTGTTGATAAGGAAGCACTTCTTAGGTTTGGAGAGGAACTGAGAACGGGTATTGATGAGCTTCAGGCAAAAATCTATGAACAGGCAGGTGAGGAGTTCAATATCAATTCTCCTAAGCAGCTTGGTGAGATTCTCTTTGAGAAGCTTGGCCTCAAGGGAGGAAAGAAAACAAAGTCCGGATATTCCACAGCTGCCGATGTGCTCGATAAGCTGGCAGAGGATAACAGGATAGTCCGTGATATACAGGAATATCGTACACTCAGCAAGCTGAATTCGACTTATGCGGAGGGACTTCTCGGGTTCATCAGAGAGGATGGCCGTATTCACGGTGAGTTCAATCAGATGGTTACTGCCACAGGACGTATATCGTCAACCAATCCGAATCTTCAGAATATTCCGATCAGAACTGAACTTGGCAGAAGATTCAGAAAGGTATTTGTGCCTAAGGACGGATGCATTTTCATTGATGCGGATTACTCACAGGTTGAACTGAGAATCCTGGCTTCTCTGTCCGGTGACCCGAAACTTATCGCAGCATATAAGGATGCAAGAGATATTCACGCGGTTACAGCTTCACAGGTATTCCATATTCCGCTTGAGGAAGTGACCGATCAGCAGAGAAGAAATGCCAAGGCTGTTAACTTTGGCATAGTCTACGGTATTTCCGCCTTTGGACTCAGTGAAGGTCTGTCTATAAGCAGAGCGGAGGCCAAAGAGTATATTGAGAGATATTTTGAGACATATCCCGATGTTAAGAAGTATCTTGACGGCGAGGTAGAGTTTGCCAGAAAGAACGGCTACATAAAGACGGTATTCGGAAGACGCAGACCCGTGCCGGATATCAATGCTTCCAACTTCATGCGAAGATCATTCAGCGAGAGAGTTGCCATGAACAGTCCTATTCAGGGTTCTGCCGCGGATATCATGAAGAAAGCCATGAATGATGTTGACAGAGCACTTCGTGAGGGCGGATATAAGGCAAGGATCGTTGTACAGGTCCATGATGAACTTCTGATAGAGGCACCTCTTGAAGAGAAGGATCAGGTTAAGGCACTTCTCATTGAAAAGATGCAGAATGCTGTTGATCTTCAGGTGCTTCTGGTGGCAGATGCAAGCGTTGGAACCAACTGGGATGAGGCGCACTGACATACCGTTAAGTGATTCATTGGCGTCAGCTTCTTTGATCAGCTGAGACATACAAAGGCGCCCGTATTATGATCCGGGGCAAAAGGGATATATTGAGATGAAACTGATTGAAAAAACAGATATCATGCATATAGGATTTTTGAAGAAGGAGAGCTATACCGGCTCTTCTGAAGGTATGCGTTACCGTATGTCAAAAATCGTATATCATGATCCTGATACAGAACTTTTGAAAAAGATAGAGGCCGGAGAGGCAGATTATCCTGTGGATAAAAAGACGGGAGAAAAAAACATGAATCCCACAAAGGATCGTTTTACTCTCGGGGTCTGGACCTGGCCGGAGCCGTTTTCATTCGAGAAAACACCCGAGGAAAAGAAACATTTCAAGGAACTTGATTTCACGGAAGATGGTGTGACGGAAGGTCTGGAGTGGCTTAATGCCGAGAAACAGTCTGTAGACTGGGGTGAAGCAGCATACTCATGGAGAGACTGGAAGGACTTGGGATGATTATATATAAGTTTTTGGGGTGATCTTAATGGTGATAGGAGTTATTGGCGGTGTAGGTGCCGGAAAATCAACGGTACTTGAAACGCTGAGAAAGAAATATGGCTATAAAGTCCTGAAAACCGATGATATTGCGAAATCCTTTTACGTTTCGGGTAATCCGGTGTTTGAAAAACTCAAGGAGTTGCTGGGAAACGATATAGAAAAGGAAGACGGAAGTGCTGATATAAAGACATTCGCCGCAAAGCTCTATGGAAGCGAGAGTGAGGAACTTCGTGAACGGGTTGATGGCATTGTTCATCCCGCTGTATGGGATTATGTTGGCAGGGAAGTGGCTATGGCGAAAGGTGACGTTGTGGTGGAGACAGCATTGCCGAATGATAGTTTCCGGACTTTATGCGATGAAATCTGGGCAGTATGCACCGATGAAGAAGTCAGGGTGGAGAGGCTTATGAAAACAAGGGGCTATACAGAAAAAAAGGCTCGTGATATGATTCTTTCGCAAATCAGCGATGAGGAGTATTCGGAGATGGCAGGTTTTGTCATTGACAATAGCGGTACACCTCAGGAAACGGTTAGTACAATAATGGCTCACATGACTGCTGAATGTTCATGATGGACGTCCTTTTGCGGCGGAATGACTTTCGGGCTGGGATGAGTCACAAAGTCTCGATCATTACAGAAATGCTTGACTGGTACTTTTGTATTCGCCGGATAGCGTTAATGCACATATTCGTGTGCAATGCCATTGCATGACTAAAGATTTAAAGGATTTTTTATATATGAGATTTACCAGCATTGCCAGCGGTTCCAGCGGAAACTGCACATACATAGGAACAGAAAACACCCATATCCTTGTTGATGTGGGGGTCAATATGAAAGCAGTTAATACCGGGCTTCATGAGCTGGATCTGGATCTTTCCGATGTTAATGCTATCTTTTTGACACATGAGCATATAGATCATATCAGAGCGGTTGGGACTATTTCCCGAAAGTACGATATACCTGTATATGGTACTCTTGGAACCCTCAGAGAAGTGATGCTCAACAGGACTTTGGGAGACTTTTCTCATGAGAAACTGTTTCCTATCATTCCGGACAAAAGGATAGGTATAGGTGATCTCAGTGTATTGCCATTCAGTATTTATCATGATGCGGCAGACCCTCTGGGATACAGAATCGAAACTTGCGATCGGTCGGATGAAGAGGAACCTTTCGGTTCGAAAAAGGCAGTGACAGATTATGAATTTCCGGTTTGTCAGAATGAAGCCGTAAATGACGGAGAAGCTGAAAAAGGTTTCGTAACAGAACTGAAAGCGGGTATGGATCCTGAGTCTTTTGCGAGGGCGCTGGAAAAGAACAGGTCGGTCAAAAAAGTTGCAGTTGCAACGGATCTTGGCCATTATGATGACTATATCGCATCCCATCTTATGGATCTGGATGCCATGGTCATTGAATCAAACCATGATATCCGGATGCTTAGCACAGGTCCATATCCCGTTTCTTTGAAGAGACGAATACTAAGCGATCATGGACATCTGAGCAATGACAATTGCGGACGACTTTTGGATTCGATTCTCAGCAGTCATGTGAAGCACGTTTTTCTCGGACATCTCAGTAAGGAAAATAACCTTCCGGATCTGGCTCTTAAAACGGTACAGAAGGAGATAGACGGATCTGATTCGGAGCATAAAGCGAAGGAGATAGACATTACCGTGGCTCATAGAGACAGGATTTCTGAAATTATTGAACTCTAGTGATATTTTTCATCCTTCGGCTCGAACCTCCTCATGCACCGGGTAATAGTTACGAAAAACTCACTGTGTTATCTTTGCGATAACCAAAGGTGATTATAATTAAAATAGGAGCAGGAAAATACAAGATAGCGCTTGTATTTCCCTGCTTTATTTTTATATTATATGAGATGAGTGTCATAAGTCAGTACTTTCCCTGCGAATGGTTCTGCTGTATTGAGGCGGCGTCTTCGACGCTGACTTTACGGTTTATGCCGGGCGGATATAACGTGAATAGGACCGGTATCGATTTTATGACTCAAAGCATTTTTGATCAGCTATAAAACTTAGGAGGACTTATGAAAAAGGCGATTATTACCGTTGTTGGCAAGGACAGCGTAGGTATCATTGCGAAGGTATGTACATTTCTTTCAGAGGCAAATATCAATATTCTGGATATTTCACAGACCATAACAGGCGGATTTTTCAACATGATGATGATCGTCGATGTCTCCGGAGTTAAGGATCCTTTTGATAAAGTTGCAGGGGAGCTTGCGCAGTACGGAAAGGACCGCGTAGGTGTAGATATCAAGATGCAGCTTGAGGAGATTTTCACAATGATGCACAGAATCTGATTTCTGAAATGTAGGAAAGCGGCACAGCATCAATGAAATAAAGGAGAATATATGGCGATTTTAAATGACGTTGTAAATGCTGTAGAGGTATCAGAGACCAACAATATGATCGAGCACAACAATCTCGATGTCCGTACCATAACTATGGGTATCGGTCTTTTGGACTGCGCGGCACAGGATGTTGATACATTCTGCGACAATATATATAAGAAGATAACTAAGTATGCCAGAGACCTGGTAAAGACAGGCGAAGAAATCTCAAAGGACTATGGAGTTCCTATAGTAAACAAGAGGATTTCGGTAACTCCGATTGCAATCGCAGGTGGTAGTGCCTGCAAGTCTATAGATGATTTCGTAAAGGTAGCGCATACTCTTGACAAGGCTGCAAAGGCTGTAGGTGTCAATTTCCTCGGTGGTTTTTCTGCGATTTGTCAGAAGGGCATGTCTCCGGCGGATGAGATGCTCATGAGAGCCATTCCCAGAGCTCTTGCTGAAACAGATATCGTCTGCTCATCAGTGAACCTTGGGTCCACAAAGACCGGTATCAATATGGATGCAGTAAAGCTTATGGGAGAGATGATCAAGGAGGCGGCAGAGCTTACCAAAGATACAGATTCTTCTGCGTGTTCAAAACTTGTTGTATTCTGCAATGCTCCTGACGATAATCCTTTCATGGCCGGAGCTTTTCACGGTGTATCCGAGACTGACTGTATCCTTAATGTCGGCGTTTCGGGACCGGGCGTTGTACGTGATGCGCTTCTCAATGCAAAGGGTCTTGATTTTGAGGAGCTTTCAGAACTCATCAAGAAGACGGCATTTAAGATAACAAGAGTTGGACAGCTTGTCGCCAAGGAGGCATCAAGAAGACTCGGAGTGCCGTTCGGAATCATCGATCTTTCTCTTGCACCTACTCCGGCAATCGGAGATTCTGTTGCTGATATCCTCGAACTTATGGGACTTGAGAAGGTTGGAGCACCGGGAACAACTGCAGCTCTTGCCATGCTTAACGATCAGGTCAAGAAGGGCGGAATCATGGCATCAAGTTCAGTCGGTGGACTCAGCGGAGCATTCATTCCTGTATCAGAGGATCAGGGCATGATCAATGCTGTAGAGGCCGGAGCACTCAACATCGAGAAGCTTGAGGCCATGACATGCGTTTGCTCTGTGGGACTTGATATGATCGCTATCCCGGGAGATACAGCGGCATCGACCATTTCCGGAATGATCGCTGACGAGGCGGCCCTCGGTATGGTTAACCAGAAGACTACAGCGGTAAGAGTTATTCCTGCTTACGGCAAGAAGGTGGGAGATCACGTTGATTTCGGAGGTCTTCTCGGACATGCCCCCGTAATGGCGGTAAACAACTTTGACTGTTCAGAGTTTATAAGCCGTAAGGGACGTATTCCGGCGCCTATTCACAGCTTCAAGAATTAAAGAGGCATTTACTTTTCCTGTGATGCGTTTTTGAAGCAAATAAACAATTAGATAATCCGGAATTATATCTCTGTGATTAACATGGGAATATGAGGAATATATTTCGGCTGACATTAAGAATGTGTTACAGACACACAGCGTCCTGCATAAAAGTATGCTTATGTTTTTTGTCCGGATTTGGTCTGAGATATGAGATAGAAAGAGTTGCATCTGTAAAGGTGTGACTCTTTTTTGGTAGGATTCATTGAACCTGCGCATGTCTCTACTAAGTTTTTGGTTTTTTAAGATGGATGAAATATCCTCTTTTTTGGAGTATAGTAATGAAACACCCATTTTATGCCGAAATAGTAAAGTGCAAGGCATTTATCGTGGAAAATCCTGACACGGGTCGGATTTTTTCGCCATGCATTAAGACGCTTCCTGTATTTCGGTATATTAAAACAGAGGACATATGTTTAACGAAAAAAATGTAATCGGAATAGTGACTGAATTCAATCCCTTCCATGAAGGTCATCGTTATCTCGTGAACAGCATAAGGCTCAGATACGGCGACTGCTACATAGTGGCTGCCATGTCCGGAGATTTTGTTCAAAGAGGCGAGCCTGCGATATTTGATAAATACGAGAGAACATGGGATGCACTTTATGGCGGAGTGGACATGGTGGTTCAGATACCGGAGATATTCTCCACCTCATCCGCTGAGGATTTTGCGGCAGGAGGTGTTGCGGTTCTCAGGTCGCTTGGAATCGTAGATACCATACTATTCGGCTCGGAATCCGGAGATCTTGAGGTTCTTAAACGGATTGCGGATATAGAACTTGATACCGGAAGCAAGGATAATGCAAAGCTGAATGCCGCTATCCGTGACAATGTCGCTGCCGGCATGAGTTATGCAAAGGCAAGGGCAGAAGCTGTCCGGCTCGTTCTGACAGGCGATGATGAAAACGCCTTCGAGAAAATGCTTGATGATGTATGTAAAGCAGACATCATTCATGATGGAGAAACCCGGAATTCTGATGAAAAGCTTTCGGTCAGAGCAGAGGCGGCCAGACTTAAACCGAACGATATACTGGGGGTTGAATATATTAAGGCGGTAAAACGGCAGGGTGATTGCTTCCGTGTCGACTGCATTCGCCGAAATATGCAGTATGAAAGTGCCCATAGTATACGCGATGCCATAAGGGCAGGCGAAGAGACGGAAAGAGAGTACGGCTCCTACGCCGAACCGGACATGCTTTCAGAAATGCTTGGATACAGACTTATACAGCTGTACTATGTGGATCAGATGGATCCTGAACAGCCGTCGTCATTTATGGAATATCTTGATGTATCGAGAGAAATTGCGGATGCTTTGAAAAAACAGGTACATGACAGGCTGACATTTTCAGAAAGGATACGGGAAATAAAGTCGAAAAATTATACTTATACACGTATATCGAGAGCGCTTCTCCATATTGTCCTTGATATACATAAGAAAGATTCTCGAGTACTGAGGGGCAGATTTTTCGGTTCTGCGGATGTCATGCCATATGTAAGGGTGCTTGGTGTGAAAAAATCTGCCAGGGACATTCTGGGAGTGATAAAAACTTCGGTTGTGACATCTCCGGCAAAATATAAGAAGCAGCTTGAAGCCGTTCGCAGAAAAGAGACTATTGAGACACCCGAAGAACTTATTTTGAGTATCAATGCTTCTCATGCGGAGATCATGTTCAATCAGGATATGTATGCGGCTGATATATACAACCAGCTATACAGTCATGGCAAAGATGAGACGTCGTCCATAAGCTGCGGCAATGAATTTGCACAAAAATTTATAGTTGTCGATGGCTGATTTGTGCTATTATTTGATGTAAGAGTCATAAAACATGTATTGACGTTTTCTTCCGATGTAACGCGTGCAGTGTGATTTGACCAGAAGAAGGCAGGGATGTGATAGGGCATCATGTGAAAACATTATCCTGTTTTTGATTTTTCGGAGGCAGATACATATATGAAGTTGATTTATGCGATAGTACGTAATGACAATGAAGACGATGTTATGGATGCGCTGAACGGTGCGCACTATCAGGTTACCAAGCTTGCCAGTACAGGCGGCTTTTTGAGAAAGGGCAATTCTACACTTATGATAGCAACCGATGACGAGAGAGTTGACGAGTGCATCGATATCATCAAGGCGGAGTGCGGAAAACGCCAGAAGATCACAGTCAATATGCCGTATGTTTCGGGCACATCCATGAACAGCTATTCAACTATGCCGGTTCCTGTAGAGATAGGCGGAGCTACGGTCATGGTGGTGAATCTTGAAAGATTCGAAAAATACTGAGGATATTGATTGATCAGTTTCCCTTGAAGTTTTTGTTGGGGGACACAGGGGTTCTTCGTGAGACAGGGGCTTCGCATAGAGTATCAGGCTGGGGATTCCTTCGGTATAAAATCAGCAATATTTCAATATTCACTTATATTTAAGCGAAAATCGCCGATATGCTTCCTCGGAAAAGATGAGGCTGAGAAGCGCAATATGCAGACATTTCTGATGCCTTGGCGAAGAGACAGGCGGAAATGTCTTTTGTCTTTGATTTTGTGCAGAAAAACAACTGACTTAAGCTTGAGTGGCGGAGTATATAGAGTATAATTATTGCGTATGTCGAATTGTATACATTGTTGAATTTGACTGCGGGTCGAAGGAAACATTTTACACAATCTGATGTAAAATCATAAACTTGTCGCTATACAGACGGTGTTCCGGCGAACGGGACTTAAGCGTATGTGTTGCGATTAATATTATAAGTGTATATTGAGAGGAGAATGACACCAATGGCTATTATTGATGAGATCAAGGCTAAGGCAAAAGCAGACAAGAAGACTATCGTACTTCCGGAGTCTATGGACAAGAGAACCTTCGAGGCTGCTGTCAAGATTACAAAGGAGGGCATCGCTAACGTTGTTCTGATCGGAACTCCTGACGAAATTGCCAAGAATGGTGAAGGATTTGATCTTACAGGTATCACAGTTGTAGATCCTTACAACGATCCTAACAAGCAGAAGTACATTGATAAGTTCGTAGAGCTCAGAGGCAGCAAGGGTGTTACTGCTGAGTCTGCTCAGGAGCAGATGGAGAAGGACTATATGTACTATGCATGTCTTATGTGTAAGTGCGGTGATGCTGATGGTGTTGTTTCAGGCGCATGCCACTCAACAGGTAACACTATCAGACCGGCTCTTCAGCTTCTTAAGACAAAGCCCGGCATCAAGTCTGTTTCAGGTTTCTTCCTTATGGAGACAGACGCTAAGGAGTATGGCGAGAACGGTACATTCGTATTCGCTGACTGCGCAGTAAACGTAGATTTCGATTCTGAGAAGCTTGCAGAGATCGCAGCTCTTTCAGCTGAGTCTTTCAAGAGCTTCGTTGGCGCAGAGCCAAAGGTAGCTATGCTTTCATACTCAACAAAGGGCAGTGCAAAGCATGATGATGTAACAAAGGTAGCAGAGGCTGTTAAGATTGCAAACGAGAAGTTCCCGGAGATCAAGCTTGACGGTGAGCTTCAGCTTGATGCGGCTCTTGATCCTACAGTTGCAGCTCTTAAGGCTCCTGGCAGTGAGGTTGCAGGACATGCCAACACACTCGTATTCCCTTCACTTGAGGCAGGTAACATCGGTTACAAGCTTGTTCAGAGACTTGCTCACGCAGGCGCTTACGGTCCTGTTCTTCAGGGGCTTTCAATGCCTGTTAACGACCTTTCAAGAGGTTGCTATGCTGATGATATCGTAGCAGTAGTTGCTATGACAGCTGTTCAGGCTCAGAACGCATAATTGATCTGATTTTGTTTATAGCAGGGTCGAGCCCTAAGGACTTGGCCCTGTTTGTTTCTTTACATAAGTAATTTATTTTTTAGGAGAAAAACCAATGAAAATTCTTGTTTTAAACTGTGGATCTTCTTCACTCAAGTATCAGCTCATCGATATGCAGGATGAGTCGGTTCTTGCAAAGGGACTTTGCGAGAGAATCGGTATCGAGGGATCAAAGCTTACACATAAGGCTCCGGGTAAGGATGACTTTGAGCTTGAGACAGCTATGCCTGATCACGGTGTAGCAGTTAAGCTTGTATTCGATGCTCTTACAGATGCTGCACACGGTGTAGTTAAGTCTGTTGATGAGATCGGTGCTATCGGTCACAGAGTACTTCATGCAGGAAAGAAGATCACAGAGTCTATCGTTGTTAATCAGGAAGTTAAGGATATCATTCGTGAGTGCTTTGATCTCGGACCTCTTCACAACCCTGCAAACCTTCTTGGTATCGAGGCTTGTGAGAAGGTTGTACCGGGTAAGCCAAATGTTGCTGTATTCGATACAACATTCGGTATGACTCTTCCTGAGAAGGCATACTACTATGCAATTCCTACAGAGTACTATGAGAAGTACGGTATCCGTCGTTACGGTTTCCACGGAACATCTCATAACTTTGTTTCTCATGAGACAATCAAGTTCGGTAACCTCGATCCTGAGAAGGCTAAGGTTATCGTTTGTCACCTTGGAAACGGTGCATCTATTTCTGCTTCAATCGGCGGAAAGGGTGTTGATACATCTATGGGTCTTACTCCGCTTGAGGGTCTTATCATGGGAACACGTTCAGGTGATATCGATGCTGCAGTAGTACAGTTCATCGCTAACCATGAGAAGCTTTCTGTTGATGAGGTTCTTAACATTCTTAACAAGAAGTCAGGTGTGCTTGGCCTTTCCGGCGTTTCTTCAGACTTCCGTGACGTTGAGAAGGCTGCTGAGGAAGGTAATCACATGGCTCAGGTTGCTCTCGAGGCATTCCAGTACAGAGTTGCCAAGTACATCGGATCATATGCAGCTGCTATGAACGGTGTTGATGCTATCACTTTCACAGCCGGTGTTGGTGAGAACGACAAGGCAACACGTAAGGAGATCGTAGAGAAGTACCTTGGATTCATCGGTGCCAAGATTGATGATGAGAGAAATAACGTTCGCGGCAAGGCTGCTCTTATTTCTTCTGATGATTCTAAGGTTAAGATCTTCATGATTCCTACAAACGAGGAGCTTGCTATCGCTCGTGATACACTTCGTCTTGTAGAGGCATAATCAGGTTTTATCGAATTTTTGCAGTTTTCTTTTTCTATGAAAACTGACTTATCCCGCCGGATCGGGATGTATAAGACGGGCTTGTGGTGCGAAGCACGAAGCCCGTCTATTTCTCTCATATATAAGATTATCAAAATTAATACATATATAAGATTATCAAAATTAATACTTGCAAAAATCGATGTTACGTGGTATTTTACTTTGAGTGTGCAATCGCGAAATTCATTTGGGTTTCGCTTGACATAAAATAACCGTTTGGATATAATTACCCGGTATGACGAAGGAGGTGTAAGTATGTCAATTTGTCCTAAGAATCATTCATCTAAGGCTCGTAGAGATTCAAGAAGAGCTAACTGGAAGATGGGTAAGATGAACCTTGTAAAGTGTTCTAAGTGTGGTGAGCTTGTTATGCCTCACAGAGTCTGCAAGGCATGTGGATCTTACAACAAGCGTGAGATCGTTAAGGTTGAGGCTTAATCTTAACTTGAATAAAGAATTTTAACTCCGGAGATTTTTTCTCCGGAGTTTTTTCGATTTATACGGATTCGAAGAGGATATGCAGTTATTGATTCAGTATATTTGAACATTTGACGGATGATAAAACGGATTAAATATTCAAAAGTAAATATACGTTGTTTATGGGACTTTGACAGGGCAATCTAAGATACAAATACCAAAAAATATGTCAAAAAAGGCCTGTAGTGGGGGACGAATGTTATAAAAAGTTGTTAAATCATGGGAAAGTGGTATACTATTTAAGTAATTCGCCAAGGAAGTATCGGTTTTATGCTGAAACCGACAAAATATCTTTCCATTTGCCTTGCGCAAATTCAGGATGGGAAGATGTTAAAAATGGTTGGGCCGGCCCTTCATTGAATGATGAAATTCGCAGGGAACATTGACTGGTGAGTTCCCGGGATTCATTGCGGGCTGATGTACCAAGCCTACGAGGTTATATTATGAAGAAAACATTAGCATGGGTTTTTCTGCTTTGCCTCGTACTTCTCGGTTGCCAGAGCCAAACGCCACTGGTATATAATGTGAACAAGTCTGATGAGTTAAGAGAATATGAGTCAGAGTCGATTAAAGAATCACAGTTTGAGGAGTCACTTGAACAGCAGAGAAATCTAGCGGAATCAGAAAGCATAGCACAGGCGGAGGCGCAGATTTGGAAAAAGAAGACTCCGGATAAGCAGGCTCTCAAGGTCAAAGGCATTTACCTTAGTGCCAAAGTTGCCGGCTCAGGTACTATGCAGAGGATCATCGAGAAAATTGATGCCACAGAGATTAATGCGGTTGTCATCGATATTCTTGATGATAAAGGACACATAGAGTACGCAATGTCAGGGGATCTTATTTCTGAGATAGGTTCAACAGAAGAAACCATTCCTGACATCCATGCTCTGATCAGCACGTTGAAAGCGCATGACATTTATGCTATTGCCCGTATTGTAACATTTAGAGACCCTTATCTTGAGAATGTTAAACCGGAGTGGCTCAATCACAATGCTGATGGAACTGTATTTCATGACAATTCCGGCATGACATGGATCGATCCGTACAATCGCGATGCCTGGGAATACAAAGTTCAGGTTGCCGAGCAGTGCGCCGATGTCGGATTTGACGAGATTCAATTTGACTATGTGCGTTTCTGTACTGAAAAGGGCATGAATAATGTTGTTTATTCTGATGAAGAAACCGGTGGGCTTGACAAGACGGATATCATAACTGAGTTTGTCCGTTTTGCATCAGACAGACTGGCGGCAAAAGGTGTTTTTGTTTCAGCTGACGTTTTTGGAACTATAATAGGTTCTTATGTGGATACGGTTTCTGTAGGTCAGGATTATCCTGTTATGGCAGGAGCTGTAGATTATATGTGCCCGATGATCTACCCGTCACATTATGGAAACGGCAATTTCGGACTGGATGTTCCGGACATTCATCCTTACGAAGCTATTCTCGGAGCGTGCAATGCCTCCAAAAAGGATCTTGCACTTGAATATACTGAAGGTGTACATCAGGCAAAGGTTCGCCCGTGGCTTCAGGGATTTACCGCATCCTACCTTTCGTCTTATATACATTATGGACCGGAGGAGATCCGCAAGGAGATACAGGCTGTATACGATGCGGGATATGACGAGTGGCTGATCTGGAATGCTGCCAATGAATATCAGTGGGATGCATTTCTGCCCGCAGGAAACTGAGGAAATGCTGATTATATCGGCGTTTTTATAAATTGAATAAAGTATGTTTTGAAGCTGCCGCTCGAAGGAATAAAATATCCGGAAGAGCGGCAGTTTTTCGTATATAGTACAGATAACTTTATAATCTTTGACGAATGAACACTTTCTGTTATAATAAGACTTTGATGCAGGCATCCCGATAAGTGCCGCGTCAGATATTCCAAAGTTACTTCAACATGATTTCACAAGGGGAAATTAGTTATGCAATATAATTTTAAGAAAATCGAGCCAAAGTGGCAGACAAAGTGGAAAGAGGCTGATGCCTTTAAGGCAGTGGACTTTGACAAGCGTCCAAAGTGGTACGGACTTGTTGAGTTTCCATATCCATCAGGTGCAGGTATGCATGTTGGACACATCAAGGCTTATTCAAGTATTGAAGTTCTGGCACGTAAGCGCAGAATGCAGGGATACAATGTTCTGTTCCCGATGGGATTCGATTCCTTCGGCCTTCCAGCTGAAAACTATGCTATAAAGACCAACACTCATCCACATCTCATCACAGAGAAGAACATCGAGCATTTTAAGGATCAGATGAGACAGGTTGGATTCTCGTTTGACTGGTCAAGAGAAATCGCAACATCTCATGCAGACTACTATAAGTGGACACAGTGGATATTCCTTCAGCTTTTCAACAAGGGCCTTGTTTTCAGAGCAAAGACTCTTGTAAACTATTGCCCTCATTGTAAGGTGGTTCTTTCCAACGAAGACTCACAGGGTGGCAAGTGTGATATCTGTCACAGTGATGTAGTTCAGCTTCCAAAGGATGTATGGTACCTGAGAATCACACAGTATGCTGATAAGCTTCTTAACGGACTTTCAGATGTTGAGTATCCTGAAAGCATTAAGCAGCAGCAGGTAAGCTGGATCGGACGCTCTACAGGTGCGTTCGTAAACTTCGAGCTTGCTGATGAAAACAGCGGCGAGTCTCTTGATAAGCTTGAGATCTATACTACAAGATGTGATACTCTTTACGGTGTTACTTTCATGGTAGTGGCTCCTGAGCATCCGGCTCTTGATAAGTTCAAGGACAAGATCACCAACTGGGATGAGGTTCTTAAGTATCGTGAGGATGCGGCGAAGAAGACAGAGTTCCAGCGTACTCAGCTTGTAAAGGAAAAGACCGGTGTCAGGATTGCGGGCCTCAAGGCAGTCAATCCTGTTACAGGAAAGCAGATTCCTGTATTTATCGCAGACTATGTAATGATGGGCTATGGAACCGGCGCTATCATGGCAGTTCCTGCTCACGATCAGAGAGACTACGATTTTGCGAAGAAGTTTGGAGTAGATATCGTTGAAGTTATAAAGGGCGGAGACATTGAAAAGGAAGCCTATACAGGTGACGGTGAGATGGTTAACTCCGACATCCTTAACGGATTTACAAATAAGAAGGATTCTATTGCAAAGATGCTCACAGTTCTTGAAGAGAAGGGCATCGGACACAAGGGCGTTCAGTACAAGATGAAGGACTGGGCATTCAACCGTCAGCGTTACTGGGGAGAGCCTATTCCGCTTATTCACTGTCCTGAATGTGGAACTGTCGGAGTTCCTGAGGATCAGCTTCCGCTTACACTTCCGGATGTTGAGAACTTTGAGCCGGGTACAGACGGGCAGTCACCGCTTGCAAAGATCGACAGCTTCGTAAACTGCACATGCCCTAAGTGCGGCGGCGCAGCAAAGAGAGAGACTGATACCATGCCACAGTGGGCAGGTTCATCATGGTACTTCCTGAGATTCTGCGATGCCAACAATGACAAGGCATTTGCAGATGCGGAAAAGCTTAAGTACTGGCTTCCGGTTGACCACTATAACGGTGGTATGGAGCATGTTACCAGACACCTTCTTTACTCAAGATTCTGGCATCAGTTCCTCTATGATCAGAAGCTTGTTCCTACACCGGAACCATATGCAAAGAGATCTTATCAGGGACTTATCCTTGGACCTGATGGAGAGAAGATGTCCAAGTCAAAGGGTAATGTCATCGATCCTTTGAACATCGTTGATACTTACGGTGCGGATACCCTTCGAGCATACGTTCTCTTCATGAGCGACTATACAGCAGCTGCTCCATGGAGTGATGAGGGTGTACGTGGTGTTAAGCGTTTCCTTGACCGTGTTGCAGGACTTACAGATATCGCAACACTCGATAAGGAAGATTCAAGTCTTGAGTCAAAGCTTCATAAGACCATAAAGAAGGTATCTGATGATATCGAGCGTATGAAGTTCAACACTGCCATTGCAGCATTGATGACGCTCATCAATGACTTCACAAAGGCAGGAGCCATCACAAAGGACGACCTTATTGTATTTATCAAGCTTCTTCATCCTTTCGCGCCTCACCTTACTGAGGAGATCTACGAGACTATGGGCGGTGAGGGACTTCTTACACTTGCTGAGTGGCCTCAGTATGACGAAGAGAAGACAAAGGACGCAGTTATCAACATGGGTGTTCAGGTTAACGGTAAGGTACGTGGTAATGTTGACATTCCTGCTGAAGCTGATCAGGATGCTGCTGTTGAGGCTGCCAAGGCAGATCCTCAGATCAATAAGTTCCTTGATGGCAAGAACATCGTTAAGGTTATCTTCGTAAGAGGAAAGATTCTGAACTTTGTAGTGAAGTGATGGGATATTCAGACTGCCGCCTGTGCATTAGATAATGCAGGCTTTTGCGGATGAGTATGCCGGCTTCGGCAGGTTTATTGGGGAAACGCTGAGTAAATACTGATTTAATCAAGTGTATACTCGGAATTATAAAGTCAGATTTAATAATTGAAATTAACCCGAATTTAGAGTTTCGTGTTATGATTTTATCCGCCGCAGACTTTTGTTTGCGGCGGATTTTTGGCGTATATAAGTATGATGTATTCCGGAAAGCAAAATTATAATCCCGGATTTGTACTGCTTTTGACTGAAAATCATGAATTATCCTTTTTAGAAAGTGACATCTATGCGAGATAACAGTAAATTCAATTTTGATGAAGAACTGAAAAAACTGCCTGCGCTTCCGGGGGTGTACCTGATGCATGGCCCGAAGGACGAGATAATCTATGTGGGAAAAGCAAAGGTGCTTAAGAACCGCGTAAAGCAGTATTTTCAGAAATCATATAAAAAGTCGGTTAAGATCCAGCAGATGGTAAGTCTGGTGGAACGCTTCGAATACATAGTTGTGGACTCAGAGCTTGAGGCTCTGATGCTTGAAAACAATCTGATAAAGGAGCACAAGCCGAGATACAATACACTCCTTAAGGATGACAAGACTTACCCTTATATTAAAGTTACCATGGAACAGTATCCGAGAGTTTTGAAAGTCAGAAAGAGGGCAACTGACAAGGCAAAATATTTCGGCCCCTATGCATCCAATGAACAGGTGAATGAGGTTATCGACCTCATCAGAAGGACATTTCGCATCAGAAACTGTAACAAGGTTTTTACAGAAGATTCGCCGCTCCCTCAGAAGTGCATGTACTATGATATTCATCAGTGCGATGCTCCGTGCCTTGGAAAGCAGAGTAAAGCCGACTATAGACTTCAGGTGGATAAGGCAATCGATTTTTTGAACGGCAAATATGAAGATATAGTAAAAGAACTTCATAGAAAGATGATGCGGGCGTCTGACAATCTTGACTTCGAAACGGCTATGGAGATGAGAGATCTCATCAGATCCATCGAGGCGGTTCAGAACAGACAGAAGATTGTGGCTTATGATTCCGGCGACAGAGATATCATCGGAATGAGAAGAGAATTCTCGGACTGTATCGTTCAGATTTTCTTTGTTCGAGACGGAAAGATTATTGGAAGAGACCACCAGTTTGTGGATATCGATCAGGAGTCCACAGATGAGGAAATCCTCAATGACTTTATTGAACAGTATTACAACGGAACTCCTTTTATCCCTCATGAACTCTGGGTTCAGACGGAACTTCCGGAAAAAGAGATACTGGAGCAGTGGCTCAGCCGCGAGAAGGGCAAAAAGGTAAGCATTATTACACCTCAGATAGGCAAAAAGGAAAAACTTGTGGAACTTGCCATCACCAATGCCGGTATCCTTATGAACCGGTACAGACAGCAGTATCGCGAACAGGACGCAAAATGCGCCAAAGCGGTCAAGGAACTTCAGGATATCATCGGACTGGAGAACCCGCCGATACGTATCGAGTCATACGATATTTCAAACACTATGGGGGCGCTCAATGTCGGCTCTATGGTGGTATATCAGAACGGTAAACCAAAGAATAATGACTACAGAAAGTTCCGTATCAAGTCTGTGCAGGGACCGGATGACTATGCGTCGATGTATGAGATGCTGACACGCCGTTTTGAACACGGTCTTAACGAAATGAAGGATAATGCTGCTGCCGGAAAGGATGATTCTCTGGGCTCGTTTTCCAATTTCCCGGATCTTATCTGTATGGATGGCGGTAGAGGCCAGGTTAATGTCTGCCTGCAGGTCCTTGATGAGCTTGGAATCACATCTGTCAAAGTTTGCGGTATGGTAAAGGATGATCATCACAGGACGAGAGCTCTTCTATATAATAATGAAGAGTTGCCTCTCGATGAGAACAGTGAGGCATTTAAGTTGCTTACACGTATACAGGATGAGGTTCACAGGTTTGCGATTACTTATCACCGTTCACTGAGAGATAAAAATCAGATTAAGTCTCTTCTGGATGAGATAAAAGGCATTGGAGAAGTCAGAAAGAAAGCGTTGATGAAGCGTTTCGGAGACATTGATCATATAAGAGTGGCACCATTGGAGGAACTTATCAACTGCCCGTCCATGGATGATTTTTCTGCGAGACAGGTATATGATTTCTTCCATAATAATCCGAAGACGGCTATAGGAACCATGAAACAGGAACTGAAAACCGGCAGCTCTGATGATTGAAATGTAAAACCCGGAACTGCAATGCGGAATGGCAATGCATCAGTGATGGGCTCATTGATGTAAGGTTGTCGTGACAGGGCAGCAAGGTTAAAAATCTGTTTAGGGTTCTTACGTAATTCTGTCGCGGATTTAATGAAAATCACAATATACAAACAGTTTGAATGCTGATAAGATTATATGCATTGTGAGATTTTCTGTATTAGTCCCGGTTGTAATAATGCTGATGATGTGTTTTTGCGGCATGTACATTTAACTGTTATGGAATACAGCTTTGTTATGCATGGGATTTATACATGGTGTTATTTGATTGATTTTTGAGGATATTTTCTATGGCAGATAGATATGATGATATAGGAAGAGCGCGTCCGGCCTCAAGAGCAAGAGGTAAGTCCCGCGCAAGAGGCGCACAGCCTTCAGGATATAGCAGTTCAAGACACGGAAGTGCCGCAGGCAGCAGAAACGGTTCGTCTCGTGTGGGAACTCAGCATGGCAGTTCTTATTATGGAAGAAAACCGGATAGAAATGATAATGGTTATATAGTATTGATCGGAGCTGCTGTGGCGGCATTTGTCATCATCGGCGGTCTGGTGTTTATATTGAAGAGTGGCTTTTCCGGCGGTGACAGCATTAAGGAAGAGACGACAGTTGCGGCAGAGACATTTGATCCGGACAGCATCAGAGATGATGTTTACCTTGATGTAAGTTCCTTCGCCCCCGGCGCGGAACTTGTGAACATGAAGGGCATGAACCGTGAGCAGGTTAAGAATGCGATCATGGCCACATATGAGTGGAATCTGGTTGTGAAGAATACCAATCCGTCATTGGCGGATTATTCGATGCCTGCACTTGGAGAGACGGAGACTTCCGCTGAGACAACAGGCGAAAAAACAGAAGAGGTTCAGGACAATGACGGATCAGAACAGACTGTTGAAGTTGACAATCCTTATGCCAATATCACCATCAGACCCGAAGTTGAAAGTTTTGCGGTTCCTGATCTTATAGAAGCGAATCTTGATGAGATGATCGATCAGATTTTTGCTGACTATGAGTCAAAGATTAATCAGAAGAGCGAGACCGCGGGCACAGAGGAAAGCACTGAATCTGCTGCAGACACGGCTGTTGTTGCGGATTATGCATTGGCACTCCCTGATTTCAGCGGCAAAGTCAAGGATTATATGAACCAGCTTGCGACAGTATGGAAGATGAACCCGAAGAACGGAGATATCACTTCGTACGATTCTTCTTCGGGTGAGTTCGTGTTTGGCGGCTCGGTTGACGGATATGAGATCAATGCAGAGAGCACTGCGGCTAAAGTCCTTAAGGCTATTAGTGATCGCGATTACAGCGCAAGTATTGATGCTGACGGCAGTAAGATTTCCGCTTCGGTTGCGTCCATCAAGGATAAGTATGAGGTCATCGGATCATTTACTACAAAGACGACGGCCAACTCAATCAGAAATGGTAATATCAAGACAGCGGCTGCGGCTATTAACGGAACTGTTCTTCAGCCGGGAGAGGAATTCTCTTTCAATGAGACAGTAGGACAGCGTACAGAAGAAAAGGGTTATGGCGGAGCACCTGCATACAATGAAGGTGAGGTTGTGACTGAAGTCGGCGGAGGTGTCTGCCAGGTTTCATCAACTTTGTACAACGCGGTATTCCGTTCAGGACTTACTACTACCTACAGACGTTCACATACATTTGCACCTACATATGTAACTCCCGGAACCGATGCTACAGTATCATGGCCCGGACCTGATTATAAGTTTGTGAATGATTCGGATCATGCCATCGGAATCCGTGCATGGTATTCCGATCAGACCATGAATGTTCAGATTTACGGAATCAGAGTCCTTCCTAAGGGCGTATCCTGGGAGCTTGTTTCAGAGAAGGCTGCGGATCTTCCTGTACCTGACGCCCAGCTCATTACAGAAGGCGAAGAGTCTGAGGGTACTGCGGGTTCAGAGTGGCAGGCATACAAGATCATTCACAATGCTGACGGAACCACAGAGAAGATAAAGGATCACTACACACACTACAGCGGACATACGCCGAAAAAGTATACTCCGGAAATTGCCGCATCCATCGAGGCATCCAAGGCCGCAGAATCACTTGCGCCCGAGAGCGCCGAAAGCAGTGCAACGGATGAGTCGACAACAGGAGAGACTCAGGAAGAAGCAGAAGATCCTGATAATCACAGCGAGCCGGAAGAGTCCGATGAGCCGGAGACAGAAGCAACTAAGGCAGAGACAAAATCGGAACCTGTTCATGAGAATCCGGAGATTCCGGGACTTGAACCCGGAGACTTCCCGATAAATGACGGGCTGATAGGAGAAGGGCCGTTATAAAGACAATTATGAAATTTTTATAATGTGATATGAAACCCGTGGGGAAATGAGGGGCTAAAGAAGCCATCATCGTTCCCTGCGGGTTATTTTTATAGGGAAAAACCGGAAATTTAAGATGAATTTTCCGGATATAATGTTATGTTTTTCGGGAAGATACCGAAAACGAATCGCGGATGTGCGGTAGAGAAGTGCATAAAGATACAGCATATAGGTATCAAAAAAACTGAAAGTACTGTCTGTTGTGGTGGAACTCTTTTGTGTAGAAGACTAAACGAAAATTGTATTTTTATTTGTACAATATATACTGATATGAATTCAAAAGGGCATTTTGTATTATGCACTTTCGTTGTATTTTTTCGGGTACGAACTTCGATTTCTTTGCAATTTATAGCGAAAATGCTATAATTCTAAACAGTATGATATCCTTTTTATAAGGTTCATATAAAAAATATTCACATTCATGTAAGAGATTCATTTTTTAGGAGGAATTCTTATGGCAAGAAAAATGAAAACCATGGATGGTAATCAGGCTGCTGCACATGCATCTTATGCATTTACAGAAGTAGCCGCCATCTTCCCTATCACCCCTTCATCAGTTATGCCTGAGCATGTTGATGAGTGGGCAACAGAAGGCAGAAAGAACATTCTCGGTGAGACCGTTCAGGTAACTGAGATGCAGTCTGAGGCCGGTGCTGCAGGTGCAGTTCACGGTTCACTCGCTGCAGGTGCTCTTACAACTACCTTCACAGCATCTCAGGGTCTTCTTCTTATGATTCCTGATATCTACAAGGTTGCCGGTGAGCAGCTTCCAGGCGTATTTGATGTATCTGCACGTGCACTTGCATCTCACGCACTTTCCATCTTTGGTGATCATTCAGACGTTATGGCATGCCGCCAGACCGGTGCTGCTATGCTTTGCGAGTCTTCAGTACAGGAAGTTATGGACCTTACTCCTGTAGCACACCTTGCTGCACTTAAGGGACGCATTCCTTTCATCAATTTCTTTGATGGTTTCAGAACATCTCATGAGATCCAGAAGATCGAAGAGTGGGATTATGAGGATATCAAGGACATGGTAGATTGGGAGTACATCGACGAGTTCAGAGCTCGCGCGCTCAATCCTAACCACCCTGTTGAGAGAGGTTCAGCTCAGAATCCTGACATCTTCTTCCAGGCACGTGAGGCTTCTAACCCTTACTACGATGCACTTCCTGCAATCGTTCAGGAGTACATGGACAAGGTTAATGCCAAGATCGGTACAGACTATAAGCTCTTCAACTATTACGGTGCAGCTGACGCTGAGCACGTAATCGTTGCTATGGGTTCAGTTAACGATACAATCGAAGAGACAATCGACTACCTTGCAGCTCAGGGTGAGAAGGTCGGTGTAGTAAAGGTTAGACTTTACAGACCGTTCGCTACAGATGCACTTCTTGCAGCTATTCCTGAGACTGTTAAGCAGATCACTGTTCTTGACAGAACAAAGGAGCCAGGTTCTATCGGTGAGCCTCTTTACCTTGATGTTGTTGCAGCTCTTCAGGGCAGCAAGTTCCAGGGTGTTAAGGTATTCTCAGGACGTTATGGCCTTGGTTCAAAGGATACAACTCCTGCACAGATCGTTGCAGTTTACAAGAACACAGAGAAGAAGAGATTTACAATCGGTATCAACGATGATGTAACATATCTTTCACTTCCTATCGGACCAGCTCTTACAACTACTCCTGAGGGAACAATCAACTGTAAGTTCTGGGGTCTTGGTGCTGACGGTACTGTAGGTGCTAACAAGAACTCTATCAAGATCATCGGTGACAACACAGACATGTACGCTCAGGCTTACTTTGATTATGATTCAAAGAAGTCCGGCGGTGTTACTATGTCTCACCTCAGATTCGGTAAGAAGCCAATCAAGTCAACTTACCTTATCAAGAGAGCTAACTTCGTTGCCTGCCACAACCCTGCATACATGACAAAGTTCAACATGGTACAGGAGCTTGTTGATGGCGGTACATTCCTCCTTAACTGCGTATGGAGCAAGGATGAGATCGCAGAGCACATCCCTGGCCAGGTTAAGAAGTACATGTATGATCACAAGATCAACTTCTACATCATCAACGGTGTAAAGATCGGTATCGAGACAGGTATGGGTCCTACTCGTATCAATACTATCCTTCAGTCAGCATTCTTCACACTTGCTGATATCATTCCTAAGGATATGGCAAACAAGCTCATGAAGGATGCAGCTCAGAAGACATACGGCCGTAAGGGTGAGGATGTCGTTAAGAAGAACTGGGCAGCTATTGATGCCGGTGCTAACGCATTCGAGAAGATCGAGATTCCTGAGGACTGGGCTAACGCACAGGATGAGGGACTTGAGTTCAAGGATAAGACAGAAGGTAAGAAGGAAGTTCTTGACTTCGTTAACAACATCCAGAACGCTGTTTCAGCACAGGAAGGAAATGGTCTCCCTGTATCAGCATTCAAGGATTATGTAGATGGTACAACACCTTCAGGTACAGCTGCATACGAGAAGAGAGGTATCGCAGTTAACGTTCCTCAGTGGAATCCTGATAACTGTATCCAGTGTAACTTCTGTTCATATGTATGTCCTCACGCAGCTATCCGTCCATTCGCTTATACAGAGGCTGAGGCAGCTAATGCTCCAGAGGGCGATCTTTTCAAGGATATGACAGGTATGCCTGGTTACAAGTTCGGTATCAAGGTATCTGTTCTTGACTGTACAGGTTGTGGATCTTGTGCAAACGTATGTCCTGGTATGAAGGGCAACAAGGCTCTCGAGATGAAGCCTATCGCACAGGAGCTCGACAGACAGAAGTTCTTCGATTATGCTGAGAAGCTTCCTGAGAAGGATGAAGTTGTTGCCAAGTTCAAGGAGACAACTGTTAAGGGATCACAGTTCAAGAAGCCTCTTCTTGAGTACTCAGGTGCATGTCCTGGATGTGGTGAGACACCTTATGCTAAGCTCATCACACAGCTCTTCGGTGACAGAATGTACATTGCAAATGCTACAGGATGTTCATCAATTTGGGGTAACTCATCACCTTCTACACCTTACACAGTAAATGCTAAGGGCCAGGGTCCTGCATGGGATAACTCACTCTTCGAGGATAACGCAGAGTTTGGTTATGGTATGCTTCTTGCTCAGAATGCTATCCGTGGCAGACTTAAGAAGGAAGTTGAGGCACTTGCAGAGAAGGATGCATCTGTTAAGGATGTATGCCAGGAGTGGCTTGATACATTCGGCGTAGGTGCAACAAACGGTGCAGCTACAGATAAGCTTGTTGCAGCTCTTGCAGACAAGACTGATGATCTTTCAAAGGATCTTGTAAAGAATAAGGACTTCCTGTCAAAGAAGAGCCAGTGGATCTTCGGTGGTGACGGTTGGGCTTACGATATCGGATTCGGCGGACTTGATCACGTACTTGCTTCAGGCAAGGATATCAACGTTATGGTATTCGATACTGAGGTTTACTCAAATACAGGTGGACAGTCATCTAAGTCAACACCTACCGGTGCAGTAGCACAGTTCGCTGCAGCAGGTAAGGAGACAGGTAAGAAGGATCTCCCTGGTATTGCAATGTCTTACGGCTACGTATATGTTGCACATATCAACATGGGTGGTGATATGGCTCAGACAGTTAAGGCTATAACTGAGGCTGAGGCTTACCCAGGTCCATCACTTATCATTGCTTATGCTCCATGTATCAACCATGGTATCAAGAAGGGCATGGCAAAGGCTATGGAAGAGGAGAAGCTTGCACTTACAACAGGTTACTGGAATAACTTCAGATTTAACCCTAACGGCGGTGACAAGAAGTTCACTCTTGACTCTAAGGAGCCGGATTTCACAGGATATCAGGACTTCCTTAAGGGCGAGGTTCGTTACCTTTCACTCGGTCTCAAGAACCCTGAGAGAGCTAAGGCACTCGATGAGCAGAACCAGGCTGAGTCAGAGGCTAGATATGAGCACCTTAAGAAGCTCAACGATCTTTACAACAAATAATTGATAAAGAACAGAGTTTCTCTAAAAGGAGCCGGCAAATGCCGGCTCCTTTTTTATTGCTATAACATTGTGATAGTTTCTAATGGGAACTGTTTTGGTTTTCTGCCTTAGCTTAACGTTTTTTAGATGCCCTCTGATTCTGACTGATTCAATCAAAGGCTGAATTGTAGGCTCAGTACTTCTTGTATTTGCTCAGGCACTATAGTTGATGAATGCGTTTTCTCGTGTTATGATGTATTAGTTAAAGTATATCTATAAATTGCATAAGTCTGTCGTCACTCGGGATAGCGCTGTAAATATAAGTTCAGGTGTCTGTGTGGCGTAGTACCAGAATAGGTGGTTAAATGAGAAAAGTTATTGTGGCGGTTGTGGGCCGTCCGAATGTAGGTAAATCTACATTGTTCAATATGATTGCAGGTAAGCAGATCTCTATCGTTAAGGACACTCCAGGTGTTACACGAGACAGAATCTATGCTGATGCGGAGTGGCTGAACTATAAGTTTACATTGGTAGATACAGGTGGAATTGAACCGGATTCAAAGGATGTTATACTTTCACAGATGCGTTCACAGGCTCAGCTTGCCATCGATACTGCAGATGTCATCCTTTTCGTTACTGATGTAAGAACAGGTGTTGTCGATGCTGACTATGAGGTTGCAAGCATGCTTCGTAAGTCAGGAAAGCCTATAGTTCTTTGCGTAAACAAGGTAGACAGCTTCAAGAAGTACGGTGACGATATCTATGAGTTCTACAATCTTGGACTCGGAGATCCTTTCGGAGTTTCATCTGTTAACCAGATGGGTGTAGGTGATCTGCTTGATGAGATCGTTAAACATTTCCCTGCAGACAAGCTTGATGATGTTGAGGATGATTCTATCAAGGTGGCTCTCATCGGTAAGCCTAATGTAGGAAAGAGCTCACTGGTCAACAAACTTCTCGGACAGAACCGTGTTATCGTTTCAGATATCGCAGGAACAACAAGAGATGCCATCGATACAAAGATCGTACATAATGGCAAGGAATATACATTTATCGATACTGCGGGACTTCGCCGTAAGGGTAAGATCACTGATGATATCGAGAGGTATTCTGTTATCCGTACTGTTGCTGCTGTAGACAGAGCGGATATCTGCCTTGTAATGATTGATGCGACTCAGGGTATAACTGACGGAGATGCAAACATTGCCGGTATCGCTCATGAATCGGGTAAGGGCGTTATCATTTGCGTAAATAAGTGGGATGCGGTTCTTGACAAGACGGACAAGACCATGAAAGAGTACATGGAGAAGCTGAAGGATAAGTTCGCTTACATGCCTTATGCGGAATATCTCTTCATTTCCGCCGAGACAGGTCAGAGACTGAACAAGATTTTCGACCTCGTTGATCAGGTAAGAGAGAATCAGACACTCCGTATTCGTACAGGCGTGCTCAATGATATCATGACCAGAGCGACAGCCATGAAACAGCCGCCTAGTGATAAGGGCAAGAGACTGAAGCTGTTCTATATGACACAGACTGCGGTTGAACCGCCAACATTTGTTATATTCGTAAACGATGTTCAGCTGATGCATTTCTCATATACAAGATATATCGAGAATCAGATCCGTGATGCCTTTGGATTTGCCGGAACACCGCTTAAATTCCTTATTCGTGAGAGAAAAGGTGGGGAAGAAGAATGATGGATATTAAGCATATTATCATTGCTTTGATCGTCGGCTATGCTTTCGGTAATATTCCAAACGGATATCTTTATGCCAAATCACAGGGCGTCGATATCTTCAAGGTTGGCTCAGGTAATCCGGGAAGCACCAATATTTCGAGAACACTTGGAAAGAAAGCCGGAGCTACTGTATTGCTTCTGGATATAGCGAAAACCATATTGCCCATACTTATACTTCATATGTTATGGAAGCCGGCGACTACAGATGATTCCACCATGCTTATTCTTTTTGCCGGCATCGGTGCGATTCTCGGACACGATTTTCCTATCATTCCGAAGCTTAAGGGTGGAAAGGGAATCGCCTGCACAGGGGCGCTTATCATTGCCTTTGAATGGAAGCTGGCTGTGCTTTTGCTCCTTCTGTTCATACTTATCGTTTGCATCACGGGCTATGTGAGCCTGGCGTCCATGACAGCGGTGTCCATGTTCTTTGTATTGACTGCTGTATTTGGGAGACTTGGTATGCTTCAGATGTCCATGGATGCCTATCCTGTGATATGCCTGCTTACATTCCTTATTGCGGCTCTTGCAGTATGGCAGCATCGTAGCAACATAGGAAGACTCATGAGCGGAACAGAGAGCAAGTTCCATTTTAAAAAGTAATATTTATGATACGGTGGCGGGATGAGTCAATGGAGTGGCAGTTTAACTTGCCGGTTCGTGGCTCAATACCCGCCATTTTTAAAGGAGACGGAAATGAAGACATCGGTTATTGGGGCAGGGACATGGGGGACAGCACTTGCTATACTTCTTGCACATAACGGGCATGAGGCAACCCTTTGGACAAGATCAGAGAGCACGGCAGAAGAAATGTCTGTCACGAGACAACACAGGCATCTTCCCGGGGCGGTATTGCCGGATGGGCTGGTGGTCACTTCGGACATGGAGAAGGCATTGATAGACAAGGATCTCATCGTTCTTGCGGTTCCTTCGGTATGCATTAGAGAAACTGCCAGACGGATGACTCCGATGATTCGTCATGGACAGGTTATAGTGTCTGTTGCGAAGGGTATAGAGGCTGATACATTGAACACCATGTCAGATGTTATAGAGGATGAGATTCCTCAGGCGGATGTGGCTGTTCTTTCGGGGCCGAGCCATGCAGAAGAGGTTTCAAAGTTCATACCGACTACCATAGTTACCGGTGCGAGATCCGAGAAAACAGCAAAGTTCATTCAGGATACATTTATGTGTGACTGCTTCAGAGTTTACATAAACCCTGACATAAAAGGCATTGAGATCGGTGGAGCTCTCAAAAATGTTGTCGCCCTCGCAGCAGGGATGGCTGACGGACTCGGTTACGGAGACAACAGCAAAGCTGCGCTGATCACAAGAGGTATTGCAGAGATCACAAGACTCGGTGTGAAGATGGGATGTGATATCGAGACATTCCAGGGACTCAGCGGAATCGGTGATCTGATCGTTACCTGTGCATCCATGCATTCACGAAACAGAAGAGCTGGTATTCTTATAGGAAGCGGAAAAACTTATCAGGAGGCTATGCAGGAAGTCGGTCAGGTTGTGGAGGGCGTTTATGCTGCCAAAGCAGCCAGACAGCTTGCGGATAAGTACGGTGTGTCAATGCCTATAGTTACTGAGATTAATGAGATTCTGTTCAATAACAAGTCAGCGGAAGAAGCGGTGAATGATCTGATGCTGAGAGACAGACGACTGGAGAATTCGGGACTGAAATTTGACAGATAACGTAAAGGTTTACATAAAAATAGAATATAGTTTATCGGGTTGACGTAAACAGTTCGACAGATCCAAAAGGGACGGGAATAAGGTGTCATGATTATGACTCCGGAATCCCGTCCCTATTACTTTGTAAAAATATTTATGAGGTTCATATACGAAATTTAAGCATTGCGCTACGCTTATAGTCCATATAACTGTAAGTTATCAAACAACCAAATAAGTTGATTTTACGTTATAAAAGCAATTGACTAAGGATATTCCCTTTTAATATAATCTAACCATCAAATCAGTTGCAAATGAGATGTGATGGACCCGTTTTAGCCTGACGTAAGTTATATCAAAAGTTTTAATCAGGCTTTTCGGTTATATAAAATTAAAAGTATGTCGACTCATACTTTGTAACATGACTTTACGAAGTCGAACTCATAGGCAACATGAATGCGCGGATGACATAAGAACATTCGGCATTGGGTATCAGCGATGATCATATCGTTAATGAACTGATGCCTACCTATTAAGAAATGGGAGGGGATTAAAATGAAAAGATTATTAAGCGTTGTTTTGACAGGTGCTATGGCTGTTTCACTTGCAGCATGCGGATCTTCAGGTTCAGGTTCTGCTGCTTCAACAACAGCGGCTGCTTCAGGAGAGAAGACAGAGACAGCGGCTGCGGCAGCTTCATCAGATGCTACATGGAAGTTCGGTTCCCAGGGACCTCTTACAGGCGGTGCGGCAGTTTACGGTACAGCAGTTGTCAATGGAACCAAGGTTGCGGTTGATGAAATCAACGCTGCAGGTGGTATCAACGGCTATCAGATAGAGTTCCAGTCTGCTGATGATGAGCACGATCAGGAGAAAGCTATCAATGCTTACAACTCACTCAAGGACTGGGGTATGCAGGTACTTATCGGACCTACAACATCTGCTCCTACAATTGCGGTCGGTTCAGAAGCAGTTAACGATAACCTGTTTATGATCACTCCTTCAGGTTCAGCAGTTGACTGTACAAAGCCTGCCAATGCTTTCAGAGTATGTTTCTCTGACCCTGCACAGGGCGCCAAGTCAGCTCAGTACATCGGTGAGCACAAGTTAGCAACAAAGGTAGCTATACTCTATGATTCTTCAGACGTTTACTCAAGCGGAATCTACGAGTCATTCGTTGCAGAGGCTGCAAATCAGGGCATCGAGGTAGTTGATACAGAGCAGTTCACAGCTGATTCAAAGACAGACTTCTCAACACAGCTTCAGAAGATGCAGGCATCAGGTGCTGAGCTCGCATTCCTTCCTTTCTACTACACAGAAGCTGCTCTTGTTCTTAAGCAGGCAGATTCGATGGGCTTCAAGCCTGTATTCTTCGGAGTAGACGGAATGGATGGTATCCTTGACCTTGATAACTTCGATACTTCACTTGCTGAAGGACTCATGCTTCTTACACCTTTCTCAGCTGACGCTGATGATGATGCAACAAAGAACTTCGTTGCAAAGTATAAGGAAGCTTACGGCAGCACACCTATCCAGTTCGCAGCAGATGCTTACGATGCAGTATATATCGTGAAGGCTGCAGCAGAGGCTGCAAATCTTACACCTGACAAGTCGGTTGACGAGATCGGTACAGCTCTTGAGGAGCAGATGAAGAGCCTTAAGTATGATGGTATTACAGGTGCAGAGATGACCTGGGATGACAATGGCGATGTTGATAAGGAGCCTAAGGCTGTAGTTATCAAGGATGGCGCTTACGTATCAGCAGAGTAAGTACGGCTTTCTAAGGGAAACGCTGATTAAAGCGTTTCTGAAGATACATTCTGATACAACATCAGTATAAGTTTTAAGCTTAAGGGGGGCTGCTATGATAGAGCTCCCCTTTAATTCTATATATGGCCTTCCGGCAGAATTGAGACAAGCCGGTATTTCAGAATAGTGCGCAGTTCTAAAAAGTCCTGTGGGCTTCATATATGTGACGATGCCGAAGCCTGTCGGCATAATTAATTAGTTCGAAGAGGTAACAAGATGATGAGTTTTATTTCGTATCTGCTCAATGGCCTTAGCCTTGGATCGGTTTATGCGATCATAGCGCTTGGCTATACGATGGTATACGGTATTGCGAAAATGCTTAATTTTGCCCATGGCGACATCCTTATGGTTGGTGGCTATGCGGCTTTTATCGCGTTTAACAGTATGGGACTTCCTGTGGTCGTCGCCATACCGGTGAGCATGGTGGTGTGTACATTACTTGGTATCACTATCGAAAAAATAGCATACAAACCTCTTCGTAAGGCAAATTCACTTTCTGTACTTATCACAGCCATAGGTGTTTCGTATCTCCTTCAGAATCTTGCACAGATCATCTTTACCGCAAACCCGAAGAGTTTCAGTTCCTTTGTAGGTATGAAGCCGCTTAAACTTGCGGATGGACAGCTGACCATATCAGGAGAAACCATAGTTACTATAGTGACCTGTGTGGTCATCGTAGTTGGACTGGTTACATTTATCAACAAGACAAAGGCCGGTCAGGCGATGCTTGCGGTCTCTGAAGATAAGGGCGCAGCCACTCTCATGGGCGTTGATGTTAACGGAACCATATCACTGACATTCGCCATCGGTTCTGCACTTGCAGCCATCGGCGGCATACTTCTTTGCTCCGCATACCCGACACTTACACCGACAACAGGCGCCATGCCCGGTATCAAGGCATTCGTAGCAGCTGTACTCGGAGGCATAGGTTCCATTCCGGGAGCATTTATCGGAGGAATCATTCTGGGAGTTCTGGAAAACCTTGCCAAGGCTTACATATCTTCAAAGCTTTCAGATGCCATTGTATTTTCTGTGCTTATCATCGTGCTTTTGGTTAAGCCTACAGGAATTCTCGGTAAGAAGATCATGGAGAAAGTGTGATATCAGATGAATAAAGTTAATGCTGAAAAACAGAAGATCACAAGAAGCAATCTCATCACATTCGGGATGGTTATCATCGCGTATGTGATTGTGGAGATAATGCTTAAGACAGGAAACATTAGTTCCCTTTTTAAGGGACTTCTGGTTCCGCTTTGTATATATTCCATCCTTGCAGTAAGTCTCAACCTCGTTGTAGGTATCTCCGGTGAGCTGTCACTCGGCCATGCCGGATTCATGTGTGTCGGTGCCTTCACAAGTGCCACATGGTCAATGCTTATGTCAGGATCGGCCATGCCGGCGGGACTTAGATTCTTTATAGCCATAGTTATAGGCGCAGTCAGTGCCGCATTTTTCGGGTTTATCATCGGAATCCCGGTACTTAGACTCAAGGGTGATTATCTTGCTATAGTCACACTTGCTTTCGGTGAGATCATCAAGAACCTTGTTAATGCTCTGTACTTTGGAATAGACGCAAGAGGCGCGCATTTTTCACTTGAGGACAGCATGCACCTCAACATGGAGGGCGGAGACATCATCATAAAGGGTGCTCAGGGTATCACGGGAACCCCCAAGAACTCAAACTTCACCATAGGTGTGGTTCTTCTTATTGTGGCCCTTTTTATAGTTCTCAATCTCATCAATTCAAGGACCGGACGTGCAATCATGGCTATCAGAGACAACAGAATCGCAGCAGAGTCAGTCGGTCTTAATGTGACAAAGTTTAAGCTTCTGGCATTTACCATCTCAGCAGCTATAGCCGGAGTCGGCGGTGTGCTTTATGCTCACAACTTAAGTTCACTTCAGGCCCTTCCCAAGAACTTTGGTTACAACCAGTCCATCATGATTCTCGTATTTGTGGTTATGGGCGGTATCGGAAATATACGTGGTTCAGTGGTTGCAGCGGTTGTACTTACAGTTCTTCCTGAGCTTCTCAGAGGTCTCAGCGATTATCGTATGCTTATTTATGCGATAGTTCTTATCCTTATGATGCTCTTTACATCAGCGCCATCATGGATACAGTATCGTGAAAGAATTCTCATGAGCTTCAAGAAGAATAAGACAGAAAGAAAGGAGAAGGATTGATATGGCTACAATGCTTAAAGTAGACAGTCTGGGTATCTCCTTTGGCGGATTAAAGGCGGTTGACAATTTTAATGTTGAGATAGAAAAGAATGAGCTTTACGGACTCATCGGACCTAACGGTGCCGGAAAGACTACCGTATTCAATCTTCTTACCGGAGTTTACAAGCCTACAAACGGTCAGATATCTCTTGACGGAGACATTATCACAGGTCTGGACTGCGAGGCTATCAGCAAAAAGGGTATCGCAAGAACCTTCCAGAATATCCGTCTTTTCTCACAGCTGTCTGTTCTTGATAATGTTAAAGTCGGACTTCATAACAATCACGGATACTCGACTCTGGATGGCATTTTCAGAACACCAAAGTTCCGTAAAGTAGAGAAGGAAATGGATGAAAGAGCCATGGAACTTCTCGGTGTATTTGAACTGGAAGATTACTGCACATACAAGGCATCGAACCTTCCTTACGGACAGCAGAGAAAGCTTGAGATAGCAAGAGCGCTTGCTACCGGACCAAAGCTTCTTCTGCTTGATGAGCCTGCTGCCGGCATGAACCCCAACGAGACAGAAGAGCTTATGAATACCATAAGACTTGTAAGAGATAAGTTTGACATGACTATCCTTCTTATCGAGCATGATATGAAGCTTGTATCAGGTATCTGCGACAGACTGACGGTACTTAATTTCGGACAGGTACTGAAGCAGGGCAATACCCAGGATGTGCTGCATGACCCTGAGGTTGTAAAGGCATATCTCGGTGACTAAGGAGGAAACGAAATGAGCGTAATGCTGGATGTAAAAGATCTCAATGTATATTATGGCATGATTCATGCACTTAAGGGCGTTTCCTTCCATGTTGACAAGGGAGAGATCGTTACTCTTATCGGAGCCAATGGCGCCGGAAAAACCACCACGCTTCAGACCATCACAGGACTTATCCAGTCGAGATCCGGAAGTGTAGTGTATAACGGAAAGGATATCACCCATACTCCGGGACATCAGCTTGTGGCTGACGGACTTGCCCACGTTCCTGAGGGAAGAAGAGTTTTCGCCACACTTTCCGTATATCAGAATCTGATGCTGGGAGCATACACACGTAAGGATAAGGACGGCATCGAGGCTACACTTAAAACTGTTTATGAGCATTTCCCGAGACTTCTTGAAAGAAAGAACCAGATGGCCGGAACATTATCTGGTGGCGAGCAGCAGATGCTTGCCATGGGAAGAGCCCTCATGAGCAATCCTGAGATGGTGGTTCTCGATGAACCTTCTATGGGACTTTCACCGATCTATGTTAATGAAATCTTCAATATCATTGAGAAGATACATGATTCGGGAGTTACGGTTCTTTTGGTTGAGCAGAATGCCAATAAGGCGCTGTCAATCGCTGATCGTGCATATGTTCTTGAGACCGGTAAGATAACCATTGAGGGTGCCGCTCAGGATCTTGCCAACGATCCTAAGGTAAAGGCTGCATATCTGTCAGAGTAACGATGAACTGATTCGGGGCAATCAGGATTGGACGGATAAATATCAGGGAAACGCTGATCAAAGCGTTTTCCTGGCCGGATTTTCGATGCGAAGCATAAATTCCCCCTTGAAAATCCGTGCCATTCGCTGGATTTATATTCGGGTGTCCGATATTCGGGCAGAAAAGCAGTGTTAACAGATGAATGCAAGTCTGAGTGCGAAGCAAATTATTTCCCATGAATCGTTAAATGTAAAAATATTATTCAAAAATAAATATAGAAGCATAGAATTCAAAAAAATCTATTGATATAATTAAAGCAGGAATCCTTGCAGATTCCTTTGAAGCGCTCAAAGACGCTTGGCGCCTTCGATTAATATCGAAGGTAGTTGTGCTGCTGAACACTCAAACTTGGGTCCTTTTGCTATGCAAAACGACTACATTATTCGTGTTCGGGCGGGTCATAAAGTCTCAAATCAACGTGCAAGTACGTGATTTGGTGCTTTTGACCCTTGCGTCATCATATCAATAGATTTTTTTCTGTATTTGTACACCGGTACTGGGAGTGGATTTGTGGGGAAGTGTACCGGAGTCGTCTTTTCCGGGAGGTGAAGTATGAAGCTTTATTTCATTGGTGCGAATCATGAAGTTACCGGATCGCTGCATTATCTTCATGCGGCAGGACTCAAGATACTTGTTGATTGCGGTATGGAGCAGGGGATGAATCATTATGAGAATGTTCCGCTTCCCATCAAGTATTCGGATGTCGATTACATTCTTTTGACCCATGCGCACATTGACCATTCGGGCATGATTCCCTATGCATACAAAAACGGTTTCAACGGAACTGTCGTTACTACCAAAGCTACCGAAGCCCTTGCCAATATCATGCTCAGAGACTCGGCACACATTCAGATGCAGGAGGTTGAATACAAAAACAGGAAAGGACGAAGAGCGGGTGTAAATGACGTCTTCCCGATCTACGATTTAAATGATGTTAACGGCGTTCTGGATCATTTTCAGGGCGTAGACTATAACCAGGTTGTGGAGCTTGGAGACGGTGTCAGAGTCAGATTTATAGATGCCGGACATCTTCTTGGCTCGGCTTCCATTGAAGTGATGATCACCGAAAACGGCATCTCGAAGAAGCTGGTATTCTCCGGAGACATTGGAAATTCGGACAAACCACTCATCAGAGATCCTCAATATATACACGATGCCGACTATGTTATCATGGAGTCTACATACGGCGACAGGCTTCATGACAGAGATGTCGATCATGTCAAGGATCTTGTGGAGATAACACAGCGGACACTGGACAGAGGCGGTAATGTGGTAATGCCGGCATTTGCAGTGGGAAGAACGCAGGAGCTCCTCTATCTGTTCAGACAGATAAAGGCCAATAAGCTTGTGACGGGGCACGGAGACTTTCCTGTTTACGTGGATAGCCCGCTTGCGGTTGAAGCGACTCATGTATTCACCCAGAATCTTGCAGCGTGCTATGACGATGAGACGAAGGAACTTGTCATGAAGGGAATAAACCCTATTTCCTTCAAGGGACTGAATCTCTCGATCACATCGGAAGAATCAAAGATGATCAACTTTGACGATACGCCAAAGGTTATCATTTCCGCATCCGGAATGTGTGATGCCGGTCGAATCCGCCATCATATCAAATACAATCTCTGGAGGCCGGAATCCACCATCGTTTTCGCCGGATATCAAAGCGAGGGAACATTGGGCAGGATACTTCTTGATGGCGCAAAGTATGTAAAGATGTTTGGCGATGAGATAGCTGTAAGAGCCGAGATTGCCCGCATGCCTGCCATGTCATCACATGCGGATCAGGAAGGTCTTCTTAAATGGATATCTGCCTACGATCTCAATAAGCCGGACAGAGTATTCCTGGTGCACGGTGACGATGGCTCTATGAAGGTATTTTCGGAACTTATAAATGAAAGGCTCGGATATACGGTGGAGTGCCCGTATTCGGGTTCGGTTTTCGACCTTGCATCGAATCAATGGGAGATCATCGGAGCTCCGGTGGAGGCTGTGAGAATTATAGAGTACTCATCAAGCGGTATCCCCGGCAGAAGAAAGTCCTCCGATGCCGCGTATGACAGGCTTATGTCTGCATACAATAAACTTCTTACTGCGGTGAAGGCGAACTACGGAGGCACCAACAAGGATCTCGCCAAGTTTACGGATCAGATGCTCAATCTGTATGACAAATGGATACGATAATCACGAACGTGTGAATGAGGAGCCACCCGGGAGGGTGGCTCTGATATTTTGTTCATAGACGGCAATGGAGCTCTGCTTAATACCGTGTTTAGCTATACAACCGCGCACGAATGTGTGCGTTGGCGCTAATCGGTGAGTGGCAAATACTTTTGACACTCACGTCTTAATATCTGTTGTGAAAAATGTCGGAAATATGTCATAATAGTTGCCGATGAAATGATTTTCATTTACTAATCAATGTATCTGTATATCCAACAGTATGGTAAGAAAATGTGGGCCGGCGCCCGCCCTGCATTTTCTGTAATAGAGATGACTTAACGAAAGCAAAACTTTCAATAGATCAACACTTTTACCATAGATGTAAGGATTGTTAAGGACACGGGATTATGCTTCGGAAGGGGACGTATGCGAAGAGTTTCGAATAGAATGTTATGGGAGATAATGGTGCTGATGCTTGTGTGTACCATCATAACCCTTGGGGTAAAGATAATTCTGAAAAACAAACTTGCGACTTACGAAGCGGCTGCCATGACTGCTGCCCGGCCTCAGGAAACGGAAGAACAGCTCATCATTGCTTCCGAGATAGAGGAAACAGGAGAAAATGCCGTGGATCTTCTGAAGAAATACAATGATCATTTTGAAGAGATGGACATGTTGTATGACCAGACCTCCGGCATGGAACAGGATGAAGCCCACGTTGATGCATACAAGAAAATTGCCGGCCTCTGGGACAGGGAACTTAAGTCACTTGGAGATGACATTTCCCGTGGAATGATGGAAAATGAGAAGAAGATGTACTTTGATTCGGAAAATACATTCCTTGTTTCGAGAAATCACGAGTGTATGAAGGCTGTGGGGCATGATAAGGTAAGTGTCATAGAAAAGATTGATTATCTGGACAGGTACATTAAGCTCACAAGAGAGCATTGCATGGACCTTGTTAAAGATTATTCATCCTATCTTGCAAGTTAAAATACCCTGTGATATATTTTACAAGTTAATGTCTATTTATTATTAGCCATAAATGGCCAGAATGTTTTAGAAAAACGAGGAGATATTATAATGCAGTACAGAGGCGTAAATGAATTACGTGAACTGTTCCTTAACTTCTTTGAGGAGAAAGGATGCTTACGCTTAAACAGTTTCTCACTGGTTCCACATAATGACAATTCATTGCTTATCATCAATTCCGGTATGGCACCTATGAAGCCATGGTTCACCGGACAGGAGATACCGCCTAGACGCAGAGTTACCACATGTCAGAAGTGTATCCGTACCGGTGATCTTGAAAATGTAGGTAAGACAGCACGTCACGGTACATATTTCGAGATGCTTGGAAACTTCTCTTTCGGAGACTACTTCAAGAAAGAAGCTATTCCATGGGCATGGGAGTTCCTTACAGAACGTGTGGGACTTGATCCGGAGAGGCTTTATCCGTCAGTTTATGTTGACGATGAAGAAGCCTACAACATCTGGCTCAACGATATGCATATTCCTGCAGAACGTATATATAAGTTCGGCAAAGAAGATAACTTCTGGGAGCATGGTTCAGGCCCTTGCGGTCCATGTTCGGAGATCTACTATGATCGTGGAGAGAAGTACGGCAACGGTCCTGAGGATGTGATGGGAGGAGAAGGCGATCGTTTCATGGAAGTATGGAACATTGTTTTCAGCCAGTTCAACAACGATGGCGAGAATCATTACACAGATCTTGTACAGAAGAACATAGATACAGGTATGGGCCTTGAGAGACTTGCTGTAGCTGTTCAGGATGTGGCATCTATCTTCGATGTAGATACACTTAAGAGTCTTAGAGACCTTATCTGTGAGATCGCTGGCGGAATAGAGTATGACAAGCCTGAGACACATGAGTCTGACGTATCTGTACGTATCATCACAGATCACTCACGATCAATGACATTTATGATCTCAGACGGTATCATGCCTTCAAACAACGGAAGAGGCTATGTACTTCGTCGTATCATCCGTCGTGCAGTTCGTCACGGAAGAAAGCTTGGTATCAAGGGTTCATTCCTTCCTACACTTGTTGAGAGGGTTATCGAGACTTCAAAGGATGGTTATCCTGAGCTTGATGAGAAGAAGGATTTCATTCTTAGCGTAGTCAAGGCTGAGGAAGAGAAGTTCGAGAAGACTTATGAGCAGGGCATGGAGATCCTTGAAGAGATGGAAGCAGCACTTGCCGCATCAGGCGAGAAGGTGCTTTCAGGCGAGGATGCATTCAAGCTTTATGATACATACGGATTCCCTGTTGACAACACAAAGGAGATCCTTGAAGAGAAGGGCTTCACAGTAGATGAAGAGGGCTTCAAGGCTGCCATGGAGAAGCAGAAGAAGCAGGGACGTAAGGACAGACTTGAGTCCGGAAAGATGTCTGAGTACAGCGGACACGCTGCAACAGTTTATGACGAGCTTGATCCTGAGATCAGCTGTTCATTCGATGGATATGATAAGCTTGAGATGGAGAGCAAAATTGTATCCATGGTATCTCTCGGTGAAGAGGAAGCTGTTGTTGAGGCTCTTTCGGACGGTGAAGAGGGTGCCATCATTACTGAGGCTACACCATTCTACGGAACCATGGGCGGTCAGGTAGGAGACACAGGTGTTATCGTTCTCGGCGAGGATTCTCAGGATGAGGCTGCAAAGCTCGGAAATGGTGCTGCTGTATTTGAAGTTAAGAAGACAGAACATATCGGAGGCAATAAGATCGCACATATCGGTGTGATGAAAAACGGTATGATCAAGCTTAACGATACAGTTACTCTTAAGGTTGACGCTGCAAATCGTATGGATACCTCAAGAAACCACTCTGCTACACACCTTCTTCAGAAGGCACTCCGTGAAGTTCTCGGAACTCACGTAGAACAGGCAGGTTCATTCCAGGATGCAGGCAGAACCAGATTTGACTTCTCACACTTCCAGGCTATGACTAAGGAAGAACTCAAGAAAGTTGAGGATATTGTTAATGAGAAGATCCGTGAAGGTCTTTTGGTAAGAACAGATGTCATGACTCTCGAAGAGGCTAAGAAGTCAGGCGCTATGGCACTTTTCGGTGAGAAGTACGGTGCAGAGGTCAGAGTTGTACGTATGGGTGACTTCTCTGTAGAGCTTTGTGGTGGTACTCACGTTGAGAATACACTTCAGATCGGTCAGTTCAAGATCGTAAGCGAGTCCGGAGTTGCTGCCGGTGTAAGACGTATCGAGGCTCTTACAGGCGAGAATGTACGTAAGTACTATGAGAACCTTGAAAAGGAAATCAATGCTGCAGCCGAGCTCGTTAAGGCTACACCTGCAACTCTTGCGGAGCACATCAAGTCACTTCAGAAGGAACTCAAGGACCTTAAGAGTGAGAACGAAGCTCTCAAGAGCAAGGAGGCAAAGAACGCACTTGGCAATGTTATGGACAATGTAACAGAAGTCAACGGGGTGAAGTTCCTTGCAGCACATGTTGCGGGAGTTGATATGAACGAGCTTCGTAACCTTGGTGATGATCTCAAGGCCAAGCTTCAGGAAGGCGTAGTGCTTCTTATCTCTGACAAGGACGGCAAGGTATCCATGGTTGCCATGGCTACAGATGCAGCTGTAAAGGCAGGCGCACATGCCGGTAACCTCATCAAGGCAGTGGCTCCTATCGTAGGCGGCGGCGGTGGAGGACGTCCTAACATGGCTCAGGCCGGTGGTAAGGATGCTTCCAGAATCGATGAGGCTGTAGAGAAAGCTCAGGAAGTTATCAAAGAGCAGATTAAATGATGTGATTTTATGAAGCAGTCAACCATGTGTATGCAGGCCGGGGATGCAGTGGCACATTGCGCAAAGCATTCCGGCAGCGGCCTTGTTATGCACTTGTTGAAAATAGATATTGAAATCTTTAAAGGTTTCAAGGTATAATACATAATGCTGACCAACATTTTGACAGGAAACATAAATTTGATAAAGGTTTATGCTTGACGAATGTGAATCATGTGTTATAATTATTCAGAGTTTGTACCCGAAGGGAGGTTTGGGTTTCAGCATGTCAAATGTTATCGTAAAAGAGAACGAGTCTCTTGACAGCGCTTTACGTAGATTCAAGAGAAACTGCGCTAAGGCTGGCATTCAGCAGGAGATTCGCAAGAGAGAGCATTACGAGAAGCCATCTGTAAGACGTAAGAAGAAGTCTGAGGCGGCTAGAAAGCGTAAGTTCAACTAATCGTAAATATATGATTATGTAGCCCTGATTCAGAGATGATTCAGGGCTTTTTCTCGTATTAGAGATATTTCGCAACATTGTAGCATCTGTTTGACTTGCAGATTTATCTTTTTACCGTAGCATAGTGTAGACATTATGCAGAAAC
Organism: Oribacterium sp. WCC10; assembly: GCF_900113415.1. Taxonomy (GTDB): domain Bacteria; phylum Bacillota; class Clostridia; order Lachnospirales; family Lachnospiraceae; genus Oribacterium. The sequence goes on from NZ_FOPH01000001.1 coordinate 185,120, forward strand.
GGTATAATTCCGCATATGAGCAAAAGTATCGGGAAGGTATCCCGTTTGTCCGGTACAGGAGTTACATGTGGATGCAAAGGACTAAAACAAAAATATTACTGGAGGAAGCGTTTCTTGGCAATTGTAGAGTCAATTATGGATATCCCTATGGAGCACGAAATGAACGTGCTCGGACAGTTGGACTTTAATATAAAAAAGATAGAAAGAGCCTTTGATGTGACCATCATCGACAGAAACGGTGTATTGAAGATCATCGGAGAAGAGGTAGCTGCCGAGAAAGCGAAGGAAGTTATCAAGAAGCTTTTGCAGCTTAGCCAGCGTGGAAACACCATCACCGAGCAGAATGTGGATTATGCCATTTCTCTCAGTTTTTCCGAGAAGATCAAAGGCAATCAGATGATTGAGATCGATAAGGATATACTGGCAAGAACCGTCCTCGGTAAGCCGGTAAAGCCCAAGACCATCGGACAGAAGGATTATGTTGATGCTATCAGAAACAACATGATCACCTTCGGAATCGGACCTGCAGGTACCGGAAAGACTTACCTCGGTATGGCTATGGCTATCACAGCTTTCCGTCAGCAGGAGGTGCAGCGCATCATCCTCACAAGACCTGCCATTGAGGCCGGAGAGAAGCTTGGTTTCCTGCCCGGCGATCTTCAGTCAAAGGTGGATCCGTATATGAGACCGGTTTACGATGCGCTTTATTCCATCATGGGGGCTGAGCAGTATCAGTCCAATTCGGAGAAGGGGCTGATCGAGGTTGCGCCTCTTGCCTATATGAGAGGACGTACTTTGGACAATGCCTACATCATTCTTGATGAGGCGCAGAATACAACACCGGCTCAGATGAAGATGTTCCTTACACGTATCGGTTTCGGTTCAAAGGTTATCATCACCGGAGACCTGACACAGAAGGATCTTGAAGAAGGAAAGAAGTCAGGACTTGAGGATGCCATGAGAGTTCTCAAGGGAGTTGAAGGAATCGAGTTTGTTGAGCTTACCAGTGCAGATGTTGTGAGACATCCGCTTGTACAGCGCATCGTCAATGCCTACGAGAAGGATGAGGAGAAACGCGCAAAGAGAGCAAGGCAAAGAGAAACGTCCGAGAAAGACTTTGGTGAGCAGAGGAATGAAACCCGCCATAGAAGAGGATGATTTCTGTTTTCTGGCAGGAATATAACTCTCGATGATCAGGTATGCTGACCGGGGATTAAGCCGGATGGACTCGTGATGATGCAGAAGATAAAACATTTTACTGTTATACAGGAGTTTTAAAATGACAGTTAATATAGATTTTGAAGTTGAAAAAAAACTGGACCTTCAGTTTGAAGATATAATCAAAGAAATCATAGCGGCGGCCATAGACTATGAGAAGTGCCCTTATGATTGTGAAGTGAGTGTGGTTATCACTGATGATGACGGCATTCACGAACTTAACAGGGAGACCAGAGGTATAGACGCCCCTACGGATGTGCTTTCATATCCTATGGTTGACTGGGAGAACCCGGCGGATTTTGACAGGATTGACGAGGAGAATTCTGATATATTCAACCCGGATACAGGGGAACTGCTTCTCGGAGATATAGTTCTCAATCAGAATCGTATCGAGTCTCAGGCTGCGGAGTACGGTCATACGGAGAGACGTGAGCTGGCTTTCCTTGTGGCTCACAGCATGCTTCATCTCTTTGGTTACGACCACATGGTTGATGATGAGCGCATAGAGATGGAGAGAAGACAGAAAGAAATATTGGAAGGAAAGGGCTATTTCAGATGAGTGATCAGATAAGAGAAAGTCGGGGCAGACGTACAACGGAGTACAGGACTTCGAGATCACAAAGTCTAAGAGTTCAGAGAACCTTTAGTGAAAGAGCAGACCATGACAGAAGAAACAACTTCATCGTACAGGGGTCATTGCTTGCTGTAGCCAGTATCGTTGTTAGGATCATCGGCATGGTTTACAGGGTGCCCCTTACTGCAATCATCGGAGATGAAGGAAACGGGTACTACACCAGCGCCTACAGCATTTACACGCTGCTTCTGATTCTGTCGAGTTTTTCCATGCCTACCGCGGTTTCGAGGATAGTATCCGGAAATCTGGTTCAGGGCAGATACAAAAATACCCACAGAGTTCTGAAGGCGGCATTTTTTTATGCCACCATCATAGGAAGCATCATGTTTTGCGCACTATGGTTCGGTTCGGATGTTATTTCTTCTGTTTTCCTGAAGAAACCGTTCTGCCGATTCGCCCTTCGTGCACTGGCTCCGACGGTCTGGATCATGGCATACCTCGGAATCCTGAGAGGTTATTTCCAGGGCAGCGGCAATATGGTGCCGACAGCGATATCCCAGATTCTTGAGCAGATACTCAATGCTATCGTATCTATACTTGCTGCAAGTATCCTGTTCAAGCAGGGGCAGACTGCCAATCTTGTATACCAAAGCGACAAGTACGGTACCGCTTTCGGTGCTGCAGGTGGTGCCATTGGTACCGGAGCGGGAGCGTTGACGGCCCTTCTGTTTTTTATAATTCTGTACCTTTCACAGAGAGGGGAAATGCACAGAAATATAAGAAAAGACGACAGCCCGGTTGAAAGCTACGGCGCTATAGGTATGCTTCTTGCCGGAACGATGCTTCCGATACTGATTTCGTCAACTGTCTACAATGTTTCATCGGTTATCGATGATGCTATATTCGGAAACATTATGACCTATCTCGGTAATGGCGATAAGATCGTTGCACAGTGGGGAGTTTTCGGCGAATATCACATTCTTTTCAATATTCCCGTTGCACTTGCCAATGCACTTTCATCATCGCTGATCCCGAGTCTTACCAGGGCAGTGGCTGCTCACAACAGAAAGGATACGGTATCGAGAGTCAGATACAGCATCAGGTTCACCATGCTTATCGCAATCCCGTCCACCATCGGACTCTGTGCACTGGCTGACCCGATCTGCCGCATGCTTTTCCCGGGAAAGAATGTTGAACTTCTCATCATGCTTACAAGGATAGGCGCACTTGCTGTGGTATTCTACTCCATGTCTACCATAAGCAATGCTATCCTTCAGGGACTTGGACATTTAAGCATTCCTCTTGTGAACGCCTTGATGTCACTTGTGATGCACGTGATCTGTCTTATCGGACTTATGCTTACGGGTATGGGCATTTATGCAGTGGTTCTCTCTAACATTATCTTTGCATTCATGATGTGCTTCCTTAATCAGGTGGCTATCAAGAAGCATGTGCGTATGAGACACGGCATGAGAGAAACTTACGTGCTTCCGACTATTGCCGGAATCCTCATGGGAATAGTTGCATTTGGAACATCCTTTGGAATCCGCATGGTTCTTCCTGAGGCTGAGAGATACAGTCGTATAGGTTGTGCTATCATGGTGGCACCTGCGGTGGTGCTGGCAGTGATCGTGTACTTCGGTGCGCTGATCAGGATGAATGCTTTCACTGAGGAAGATCTCGACAATATGCCCCTTGGCGGAAGACTGAAGAGATTTGTACGTTAATTAAATAGAATATCTAAGGAAAAACGGATTGATAACTGACGGAAATGATTTTTTGAATATTTGACGGATAAGTATGGTAAATAAAAGAATAGATGTGGCTGTCATAGGTGCCGGGGCTGCCGGTATGATGGCGGCTATAGAAGCTGCCGGGGCGGGAGCAAAGGTTCTTCTCATCGAGAGGAATTCCCAGCCGGGGAAAAAACTGGCCACAACAGGAAACGGAAGATGCAACTATACAAATCTTGATATGACCGGTCTTGCTGGAGGGAAGTACAGAGGACAAAACCCTGAATTTGCCGAGTTTGCGCTTGATGCGTTCGGACCTGAAAGGGCTGTGGAGTGGTTTTGTGAACTGGGAATCGAGCCTAAGTACAGAGGCGCTTATGTGTATCCGAATTCCGACCAGGCGTCCTCTATGGTTATGGCACTTTGGGATGAAGTTATCCGGGCCGGAGTCGAGGTTCGTTTTGACACACTTATCAGGAGGATAAGAAAAGAAAGGCCTGCTGATTTGAAGCCTCAGCATAAGAGGAAACCAGATTCCGCTGCGAATCTGGAAAAATCAGCCAATCTGGCGGAAAGTTCGGCTACTTCAAAGTATGCCGAAAAGGCGGAAGCATCCGATGGCTTTGTACTTGAAATCGAGGGCGATGATTCCGTGATTCGGGCAAAGAAACTGATTGTTGCCACCGGATCCAAAGCTGTGCCCAAAACCGGTTCCACAGGGGATGGATATGTCTGGGCAAAGTCTATGGGGCATTCCATGGTGCCTGTTGTACCTGCACTTACAGCAGTAAAGTGCAAGGGAAAACAGTATAAAGATATGGCCGGAGTAAGAACCGATGCGAAGCTTACTGTGAAAGTTGGCAGAGAGATTGTTGCTACAGAGGAAGGAGAACTTCAGCTTACCGACTATGGAATCTCGGGTATTCCGGTTTTTCAGATTTCAAGATATGTGGCCTATGGACTAAGAGAAGGTAAGGAGGCGGTAGTGTATATCAACTTCCTTCCGCATATTACCGATAAAAAGGAAGAGATATATGCCTATTATAAAAAGAGGGCAGAGAGACTTTCACATAGAGATATGGGCGGGTTCTTTACAGGGCTTCTCAATCAGAAGCTTGGAAATGTGCTTTTGCAGCTGGCAAATATTGACAGGAAACTGCCGGTTTCAAAACTTTCCGAGAAGCAGCTCAATTCTCTTAGCGCTTTGACAGTAAGTTATAAAGCGGAGTGTGAAGAGGTGAATCCTTTTGCAAATGCTCAATGCGCAGCAGGCGGTATCACCACTTCCGAAGTCGATCCTAAAACCATGGAATCAAAATTAGTAAAAGGCCTTTATTTCGCAGGGGAGATTCTTGATATAGACGGAATCTGCGGAGGATACAATCTCCAGTGGGCCTGGAGCTCAGGATATCTGGCAGGAAGAGCAGCCGGAAAATGATAAGGATGCTTTTGTGGTCCGGAAGTGTAAAATGTGAGATGATCGCTCAAGTTTATGAAACTTGAGCGGTTTTTTTATGCCTTGAAATCACATTTGTCTGTGGATTTTTGTTAAAAACGTTAAATAATTAACACTTATTTGGTGCAATTTATCTTAAATAGTAATAATAAGTATTAACATTTAATTACCAAATTATAAATTTGATCCATAATTTAAGTGAAAGTCTAACTATCGTTCTGATATATTAAGAAAGCCGCTGTTTTTCGGCATTAGGTACTAAATTTTTAAGTGCTAATATTAGGGTGTAGTTATGAAAAAAAAGAAAAATTCTATCAGGGGAAAGTTCAAGAAGGGATTGGCGACTCTGCTCACTGCGAGCCTTGTCGTATCAGCGGTACAGATACCGGCCTTCGCGAAGAATTCAGAGGAAGTTACAGAGTCTAGTGCTTCCGTTTCCGGAATTTTTACTAAGAAAATTGTACTTGACCTTTTAAGCGAGGATTTGAAGGAAGCGGCTCTTACAGCTATCCGTGAGAATCGTCTCTTCGATGCACAGGATTACCTGGGTGCAACCTCGGACAGTGAAAAGGCCATTAGAGAATATGAAGCATTCTTCAACGAGAATCCGGGACTTTATGTAGTAGAAGTTCCTGATTCTGTCAAGGATACTCTTTCCGGTGAGGCTGATGCGGAACTCCGCATATTCGTTCAGAAGGACGCGAAGAAAGCGAAAGTTGATCTCAAAGATGATTTCAATGATTTAACAACAGAAGAAATAACAGGAACTGAAGTTACTGAAGCGACAGATGAAACAGCAGTAACAGAAGATGCAGAAACCGCATCAAAGGATGTTGAGTTCCGCTATGGTACGGACAAGGACATCATTCTTTACGAGCCTTCATCAGATGTAGACACTCTGGTAAACGGTGGAGAAGATGCAGTTTACGTTGATCCTGAGCAGGTTGCAGTCGACAACTTGGACTATGAACTTACAGGCAACGAAAAGATTACATTCATGTTTGTCAATGAATCTGAAGGAACTGTTAAGTTTACTTTGAATGTTGATGGCGTCACGTATGATAAGGTTGAGGTTGGCGGTAGAAAAGCTGCTCTCAAGAAGATCCTTGATGAGGCTGGCATCAAGAAGACTGATTCCAGGGCTACTGCGTCTACCGTAAAGAAGACTGACAAGACAGAAATAAAGGCATCGGAAGATACAGCAGTTACAGTAGAGACAACTCGAAAGGCTGTAGAGTCAAAGACAAAAGTTGTTGAAGAAGCTGTGGAAACCGTAGTGTCAGATACAAAGGTTACTGAAACAGAGACTACAGAAACTGTAGAGTCAGATGCAAATGTGACTGAAACAAAGACTGCAGAAACTGAGGAGCCTGATACAGGTGCCAATGAAACAGAGATCTCATCTGAGACAGGAACCGGGACTACAGAAGCTTCTAATGAGAAGATTTTTATAGATGGGTCTGACTCTCAAGCAAGTGAAGTTATGGCAACAGAGGCCTTCGGTGGTGACGATGAGCAGTCTGTAGTGGTTATCGAAGAGACTGAGGCTGAGACAGAGAAACAGGAAGTTCAGGAAAAGACCGATAAGTCTGAAACAAAGGAAACCATTCCTGAGAAGATCGCAGCAGCTATTCATGATGTTGCAGACAAGTTTTTCGGAAAAATAGTAGCATTTGCAGATGATGAATCAGACGAGAATCGTGAGTATGTTCCTGAAGAGGAAACGGCAGCTTATGTAGAAGAGAAAGAAACAGAAGCGGTTGCTGAAGCTGTTCAGGAGACAACATTAGCAGCTGAAACAGAAGCAGTTGAAGAGATCACTTCTGAAGAAACAAAAGCAGTAGTTGAAGAGACTACTGCCGTAGAAACAACTGTTGCAGAAAGCGCAATGGCTGAAACAACTGTCGCCGAAACTTCTGTGACTGAGACCACAGCAACAAAGGAAACAGAGGCTCATGTAAAGAATACAGACAAGAGGCCCAAGGTTGCTTCTGCATCTGAAATCGATTCAGAATACGATGACTTTGCAAAGGAACTCATCGCTGAAGTGAAGAAGGCTGTTGAAGAAAATAAAGAAGCAGCCATGGAATGCATCAAGGTTGCAAAGATAGCTCAGTACTCCATCAATGAACTTGGAAAGGTTCATTACGAGACTGAGGTCGACGGATACACCGTAGAAGTATTTGCACCAAAGAATGCTTTCGGAAAGAGCACTCCAACCCTCAATGCTAAAAAGCTTTACAAGCCGGAGGAAAAGGGAGATTCAAAAGATGTCCTTTCTGATGAAGAAGTAGCAGAGCTTAAGAAAAATGATATCTATGACAACTCACAGTCACTTGATATCAATTTCACAGATTTCTGGGGCAAGGAAGTAGAACCTTCCGAGCCTGTGAAGGTAAGAATCACTCTTAACGATGAAGACCTTCTCAAGAAGATAGATGCATCTTCACTTGAGGTTCATCACTTGAAAGAGACAGACAGCACATTGAAAACTGAAAAGGTAGCTGCAACTGAGGATGTCAAGGTTCTCGATGAAAACGACGAGCAGATTTCAGAGGCTGATCTTAAGGTGAACCCGGAGACATCTGAGGATGACGAAGAAAGCAGCGCAGTAGAAGTTACAAGTGCAATCGCAGAGTTTGAAGTTGAGAGCTTCTCTACATTCACTATAACCTGGACATGGTGGTTACTTTTGGCGACTGATACATATAATATCACCGTGCATTATGTTAAGGAGAACGGACAGGAACTTACAGCCGTTAAAAACGTTCCCTTTAAGGATCTTGGAGATGGAGATGTTGTACTATCAAGAGTACAAGGCGGAGTGACAGACTATGAGTATAAGGAGGCCAGACTTGGTAGTGCGACCGGTGATGTTGTTGCGACAGTTAGCGCGAGAGACATGGGTATCTTTGGTCACAAAGTTGATTTTTATAATGAGAATGGAAAAAGAGTTGCAGCTGTTGATTATAATACAGATATTTTCCTGATATATAAAAAGACAGAGTATCCGGAGGGCGGACGTCTTGATCCGAATAAGTTTGGTAAACCTGTGGCAGAGAAGAAGTTGGAGGCAAATAAGAATAATGACGGCACTTACACATTGACACTCAGTGTTGAGGGAAAATCAGAATCTAAAGACTTAAATTCAGGAAAAGCTAATGTACTTGTGGTTTTAGATGTGTCCGGAAGTATGGATGAAAATAGTAATGGCAGATTGACAATTGCTAAGACCGCCATAAACAATCTTGCTGAAAAACTGTTAAAAAATAATGAAAAAGTAAAGGATAATGTTCAAATCGGACTTATCACTTTTTCCAGCGCTGTAAAAGACATATCAAGTAAATCATATACATCGTTAGCTGCTTTTGAGAAACAAGTAAATAAGCAGAAAGCAGGAGGCGGAACAAACTGGGAAGCCGCACTGCTGGAAGCAAACAAATATGATTTTAAGAATGGCTACCCTGTATACATAATTTTTGTATCAGATGGGGCACCGACTTTCAGGATAAACGCTAACGGGGATACGAGTGATGTAAAGTATCTAAACAGTGACTTTACACAACCTGGTATTTTAGATCATTATGGAAAGTACCGTGTATATGGTTTAGGTGACGAAGATCCTAGTGATATTTGTTTGACTGCTGCGCAAACAGCCGCAAAGTCAATCAGAAATGCAAACAAAAAACTCTATGTAGTAAACGCATTTAGTAAAACTGAAGCAGAAAACCATATGAAATCTTTGTTTGATAATGATGCAGATAAGACAAACAATTATTTCGATGCTTGGGACCAGACTAAATTAAATGCTGCATTTGACAAGATTTGTAATGAGATAACCCAGAACATATCATACACAAATGTTGGAATAACTGACGGAATCACAAGCCATACAGCTACAAGTATTAAAACGTCGGATAATGGAATAATCACATCGGGATTAAAATACGATGTCTACATGACCAAGAATGGAGAAAAGATAGATTCATCATCGAAGAGTCTTAAGGAAAAGCTTGGAATCACAAAGGCAGAGGCAGAGAAACTTTCAAAAGAACTTGATGATGAACTAAAAACTGTTAAGGCTAATGCTGCAAAATTTGGTGAAGTTGAGGGTACACCTACTGTTGATTGGCAGGTGGGTGGTGCAAACCATAAGTTATTGGATGGTGTAACATATTCGGCAAGTTTTATTGTATGGCCGGATCAGGGCATATTCGATGCTGTTGCGGACAGTTCAAATGGAAAAGAGATTTCGGCACAGGATCAGAAGACAATCGACGAGGGTTGGACCACAAACACTCAGGCATATGTTAAGTATTCTGTGCTAAATGAGGTGACCGGTGAAAACAATGCTCCGATTAAAAAACCTGATTTTGAATTATCTAATCCAGATCCGATCAATATTTCCGTAACTGATCTTGGTGTTGAGAAGATTTGGCAGCTTAACAATATAACAGATGAAGCTCAGAAGAGTTTTGTTAATAAGGACAATTTAATTTCTCTTGATTTGTACAAGGATAGTTTTAAGGATGAGGAAAACACTCCTGAACCTTATATATCAGGAATTACATTTGTTACAGATCCTGAAAATTCTGAGAACAATAGCTTTACCGCAACAGAAGACAAACAGAACAATCAGATAATCTGGAAACATAATGAAAGAAAGGCTGTCGCTCCGGGAATTCTTGTATCAGTGCCTGATAAGGCTGGAGATGATTTATTTAAATCTCCGGGAAACACGCCTGTTACTTTTAACGATAACGGAACGGTTAAGAAGTATTACGTACTTGATGAAGGCCATTATTATAAGTTCGATGAGAAGAGCGGTAACAAGCATTTCCAGCTTGAAGATAAGGTTTATCATCCTATGTATGTAGATGGAGTGCTTTATAATGTTTCAATCAGTGATGGAATAATCACAAAAATGGAACTTATGGTTGAACTTGAAAAGTATCGGGATGGAAATACAGAGAAGGTCAGGGCGAAGTCGGAATCCGGAAAGATTACAGCAACAAACAAATTGGCGTTTGATGAACTTACCGTTTCCAATACCTTCACCGGAAATATGTCTAATGCTCAGGCAACTACATTTGCAATTTACCTCTATGAAGATGAAGCCGGAACAAAGCTTAAAACATACAAGGATGTGACAAAGACAGCAGTTCGTGGAGATTCTTCCGAAAAGCAGGATTACATACTGAGTCTTAACAATGATAAGGGAATGGAGAAACAGACAGATGGCGATTATAAGGGCGCATATCTGTTCACTGTTACACCGGAAACAATCAATGATAAAGCTTCTTTAACCATCACTTTGCCGGCAGATGCAATCTACAAGGTCGTTGAGGTAAAGACCGGAACAGGTTATGAAGATTATGACACAGAATCAGCATGGAAAAAGAATAAGACCACTGAGAAGAAGGGTGCAGTTACAGATGTACTTAAGCTTAGTGAGGTTAACCTTGTTGATTATGTAAATAAGAAGGGGGTAGTTACACCGACAGGATTTTCGGATAGTCCATACCCGTTCATAGCCCTTGCACTTGCAGGTTTTGGAGCTTTGGCATTCCTTGCATATGGTCGTCAGAGACGTCGTTTGTATTGGGACTGATAAGTAGTTATAAAGGCAAAAGAAATGGCATCAAAATCATTCGAAGATATTGCAGAGTTTATCAAAGAGATGAGGTTCCGGAAATCCCTTTTCGGAGGGGTGGATGAGCAGAGTGTCTGGAAGAAAATCGAGGACCTGAACAATGAATACAAATCAGTATTCGATGCTCAGGAAACCAGATACCGGACACTCCTCGAGGAGCGTGATCTCGAGATAAAAACATTGAAAGAAAAACTGAATATGGAAGGTGGAGGACGATGATGAGTGCTAAAAACGATGCTCATGGAAACAGTTCTCCCGAAAAGAAGGCATTGGCCAAAGGTTCTGTTGTCGACAAGGCGATAAGAAGCAGAAGAAAGAGACTGAGTCAGATTGAAGATATCAAGTCATTTATCTCGAGACTTCTAGTGATGATTGTCATGATATATATCATGTTTTTCGTTATCTTCGGACTGCAGCCTATGGCTAATGACGACATGAAACCAAGAATCAGCGCAGGTGATCTGATGCTTTATTACCGACTTGAGACACGTATCAATTCCGATGATGTTGTGGTTTTTCAAAAGGAAGGAAAGACCTATACCGGAAGAATCGTGGCTAAGGGAGGAGATAAGGTTGAAGTCACTGATGATTCAGCACTTAAGATCAACGACAGCACGATGATTGAGAGTGACATTTTCTACGCTACACCTAAGTATGATGACTATGTGGAGTATCCGCTGACACTCGCAAATGATGAATATTTCATCCTTTGCGATTACAGAAACGGAGCTAAAGACAGCCGTTACTTCGGAGCAGTGAAGAAATCAGAAATCAAGGGTAAGGTTATCACCATCATCAGGCGATCAAATCTGTGAGGACTTATCCGGAAAACACGAACAAACAAGTATGGAATATGTAAGACCGTATCAGGCGCCTATACATCTTATAGGCGTACTTGTAAGGATGTATAGACATCTGATGCGCTGGGGTTATATATTGCAGTACTTATTTGGATAAAAAGAAACCATAGGATATTAATTAGTAAAAGAGGGTTAGTAGTTATGAGAAAGAATGTAAACAAACTCGCAACACTTGTTATGACAGGTATGCTTGCAGCATCCATGAGTTTTTCAGCTTTCGCTGATGATGAGGTTGAGACTGCAGCAGCATCTAGTGTTAAAGAACTTACTATCGGAAAGAAATTAACAACAGATAAAAAGACATATGCACCTGAGACAGAATTTATGCTTACTGTTGAAGCTGATGATCGTAAAAAAGAAGATGCTAGTTCTGTACAGTTTAAAAAAGTAGTAAATGGTGAGCTTAAGGCACTTGAAGGTGAGAAGTATTCTGTGACAAAGGGTACAGCCGGTCAGGCAGAAAAAATAACAGTTACAGGTGCAAAGTTCGCACCATTTACTGATGAAAAAGATGAAGAAGGTAATGTTACCGCTACAAAGATAGAGCCTAATAGTGAAGGTGAATATACATCTGAGTTTAAGGTATCTATTCCACAGGATATTTTCGATGCAACAGGTGTTTATTCATTCAAAGTTACAGAGACTGACAGTAAGTACACAGGTATCAAGTATGATGATACTACATACTATATGTATGTGAGTGTTATAAATGAGCAGAATGAAGATGGATCATACGTATATGTTACTGATCCTGTGACAAATAAGAAGAAAGCAGTTCTTAAGATAGATAAAAATGTAATAATTGCTAAGGCAGATGGTACTAAAATTACTGAAATCACAAATGACTTTGGTAAGAGCTATGATACAACACATGATCTTACTGTTACAAATAAGGTAACAGGTAATGCCGGTAATCAGGAGAAGAAGTTTGCTGTTAATATTGCAGTTAAGCCAAAGAAGAATTTAACAAAAGGTGTTGCTGCTTCTGAGGAGCAGTATTTTGCCATTACTGATTTAAACGGAAAAGAACTTGCGGATCCAATAAATTCTAATAATGGTAGACAGATACAGTTATCAAGTGGAGAGTCTTTTGTGATTCATGGTATTACAGAAGATTATGATGTTTATATAGCTGAGCCTGAGGCACGCAAGGATGGTTATAAATCAACTTATGAAATCACAGATAATGGCACAGGCGATAAAGCCCAGAATACAACAAAAGCACTTGACATTGTCAATGATTATCAGGATGCAACCCCATTTAATGTAGTAAGTGACGGTGCTAAATATACAATCACAAACAATCGTGAGAACGTAACTCCTACAGGTGTTGCTATGGATATCGCTCCATACGCTCTTATGGTAGCTCTTGCAGGTGGCGCAGCAGCAACATTCCTTCGTAAGAGAGAGTCTTTCGAGGACTGATACATAATTAAGTTTTTTAAAGAAAATTGATTTGAAAGATACGGTGAGGTGTTCCCAAAGGTGAACACTTCACTGATTAAAAGAATCAGCAATTGCACATGGATGTGGGTATTGGCATTGATCGGTGAGCGACAATACCAGTGGCATTCAAGTCATAAGATTTTCTGAATTGTAAATATGTAAAGGGGAGGCCTGATGGAAAGAGCTGCAGCATTTGCCAGAATCGGCAATCAGATACTTGGATTCATAGCTTCAATTATGATCCTTACGATGTTTGCCTACGGCGGATATTCTCTGTGGGATGTATACTCAACATTTAGCGGTGCTTTCGTATCAAGTGACCTTCTTAAGTTTAAACCCGGGGTTCAGGGTAATAATGCTCCGACATTTGAGGAATTAAGAAAGATCAACAGGGACGTTAAAGCCTGGATAACGGTAGATGATACTCATATCGACTATCCTGTAGTACAGGGCAGCGATGATATGGAGTATGTCAACAAGGATGTATACGGAGAGTTCTCACTTTCCGGGGCTATATTTATATCGGCTCACAACAAACAGGATTTCAGTGATTCCTACAATCTTTTGTACGGACATCACATGGACAATGGCGGTATGTTCGGTGACGTCATGGAGTTCATAGATGAAGATTACTTCAACAAACACCGGACGGGTAAGCTTTTTCTGCCTGATGAGACATTTGATATAGAGATTTATGCATTGATTGAATGTGATGCATACGACAGATATATTTACAATGTCGTTGATGCCATGAACGATATGGATGGATTTCAGACCTATATCAGGGAAAATGCTACACACTATAGAGATATTGATGTAAAAGCGGATGACAGGATCATCAGCTTATCGACATGTGTTGATGCTCAAACTAACGGACGAGCAGTTGTTTTGGGCCGCATGATATCAACTGAGCAAACTGATTAGGAGGCTCGTAAAGGATGAGTAGAGTATTGAGAAAAAACTATATGGGAGCATTCCTGATGCTGCTGTTTGCTTTATTTCTTAATGTTTCTGCATTTGCAGCGACAGGAAAGTATGAAGCGGATGTAAAGATTCCTGTAAGGATCACACTTGACGGAGAGAAGGCTTCTTCTGAAAAGGTGACGGTTACTCTGACACCGATTGACGGAGCGGATGATTTCGACCAGAATACATTAACAGTAGACGCTAAAAAAGGCGAGACAGTTGAGGCGGCATTTACAAAGACATTTACAGAGCCTGTAAGTTTCAAGTATGAGATCAGACAGGTTGCAGGTGAGACAGATGCGTATATCTATGATGAGACAGTATACACAGCTGTGGTTTTTGTAGAGAATGATTATGACAACAAGGGATTAAAGGCTTCGGTTGTCAAGGTATATAAGGATGATGATACAACGAAGAAGCAGGAAGCTGCCGAATTCGTAAATGTATATAAAAACACTGATTCTGATAAGACTTCAAGTAACGGTGGCGGTAGTTCAAGTGGTTCAAGTGGCGGAAGCTCAGGCAGTGGGAGCGGAAACGGTTCAAGTGACTCTTCTTCAGACGGAAGCGTTCTCGGAGCTGTAAGAGATGCTTTTGATGAAAGCCCTGCCGGTCAGGTTCTTGGTGCAGCCCGTGATGCAGTAGAGAACAGTCCTGTAGGTCGTGTTCTCGGAGCAGCAAGAGGTGCGGTTAAGACAGGTGACAACAGCTTCATGATGGTTTCGGCTCTTTGCTGTATCACAGCAGTGGCAGTTTTTGCCGGTTGGATCATGGCGTTTGTGAAGAGAAGAACGAAGTGATTGGAAGTGCGGATCATAATATATTTATAATATGTAGGGGCGTTGTCATTCGAAAAAGGATGTCGATGCCCCTTTAGTGAAATAAGGGGTCTGGTGATTTGGTTCGGGAGTGTTCCTGAGTGAAAGCTTAGACCGGAATCAACTGGTTTATTGCATCACATCGGAAGGGCCGTGTATTTATGAATTGCGGCATTTAGTGATGCATCCAGGATAATACTACCCGGGCAGAAGTTGTCCGGGTATTTGTAAAACAGACGGAATTTGGAGTGATGTTTTGGAGAAAATATCTTTTGTGGCAAGAGTAGGAAACAGAATATTAAACATTTTTGTGATGTTGTTCGTGGTGGTTGCCATCAGTTACAGCGGTTATGCGCTTTGGGATACCTACAACATTTACAGAGGTGCTTTTCTTGATGATGATCTCTTGAAGTACAAGCCGTATGGCGGACCCGGAGAGGAGAATCCGACACTGGAAGAACTGATGCAGATCAACAAGGATGTCATCGGATGGATAGCTTTGGATGATACTCACGTTGACTACCCGGTGGTGGTCGGCAAGGATGATATGGAGTATGTCAACAAAGACATTTACGGAAACTTTTCGCTGTCCGGTTCGATTTTCCTCACAATGGAGAACAGTCGGGATTTCAGCGATCCATATAATCTTGTGTACGGACATCATATGGATAATGGCGCAATGTTTGGTGACGTAATGGAGTTTATCGACAGGAAATATTTTGACCGTCATAAGACCGGAAGTCTGTATCTTCCGGACATGACCTACGGAATCGAACTTTGGGCCTGCGTTGAGACTGATGCATACGATGATGTTATGTACAATGTCATTAATAAAAAATCCGAAGAGGATATGAAACAGTTCATAAGCTATATTAAGAAGAATGCGACAAATATCCGCGAAGATATGGATATCAGGCCAACAGACAGACTCATCGCGCTCTCGACCTGTGTCGATGCAAGTACCAATGGACGCGCGCTGGTGATCGGCAGACTCGTGGATTGCGCTACAAAATGAACTATTCTTTTTTATTCCCCCATATACTCATACCCTCTATGATATGTTACAATAAACCGAATTGTACGTTATCAATAACATATTCAAAGGAAAAAACATGATCAAGATAAACCAGTTGAAACTTAAAGTCACTGACCCCGTGGCGAAGCTTAAAGCCGCTGCTGCCAGACTTTTAAAGATAGATGAAAAAGAGATAAAGAATCTGGAGGTTGTGAGACGTTCCATCGATGCCCGAAAAAAGCCGGACATCTCCTTTAGCTACACAGTTCTGATAAAGACAGCATTTGACGAAAAGAAAGAGCAGAAGCTGGTGGAGAAGCTGAGAAACAGAGATATCAGCATAGATGAAATGACCGAGTATCAGGAGCCGAAGCTTAATGCTAGAATAGCAGGCGTTGAGAGACGGGAGTTCTTTAAAGATGAGAAGAACAGACCTGTGGTTGTGGGTTTCGGACCTGCAGGGATGTTTGCGGCACTTATCCTTGCACGTGCCGGGATGCATCCTGTTGTGTTTGAGCGTGGTGCGGATGTTGATGAGAGAATCCGAAATGTTCAGGATCTGTGGGAAAAGGGTGAGCTTCACAGTGAGTCAAACCCTCAGTTTGGCGAAGGGGGAGCAGGCACCTTCTCTGACGGAAAGATAAATACGCTTGTGAAGGATAAGGACGGAAGAAGCCGCTTTATCCTCAATCTTTTCGTGGGTTACGGAGCAGATTCTTCTATAATAATAGATGCAAAACCACATGTTGGAACAGACAGACTGGTGGATATAGTTAAGAATATTCGTCGTGAGATAGAGGCGCTTGGCGGCGAGATCCGATTCAACACAAAGTTTACCTATGATAAGGAAAGAGATAAAGACAGAAAGATAATCCTTGCCATCGGTCATTCCGCAAGGGATACCTATGAGGAACTGTTTGAAGCAGGACTCGGTATGCAGGCCAAGGACTTTGCCATGGGGTTCCGTGTTCAGCACCTTCAGTCCATGATAAACAAGGATCTCTATGGAGATGTAGATGAGAAGACATTGGCTGCCCTGGGACCGGGAGCCTACAAGGTAACTCATACTTCTGCTGAGAACGGCCGCGGTGTATACAGCTTTTGCATGTGCCCGGGCGGTTATGTGGTGAACAGCTCATCCGAGGATGGAAAACTTTGCGTAAACGGTATGAGCTACCACGCAAGAGACGGTGTCAATGCCAATGCAGCCATCATTGTTTCAGTCCGTAAATCGGATTATAACGGTGAGCAGGAACCTCTCGGCGGAATCAGATTGCAGAGAGAACTTGAGGAGAGAGCCTACAGACTTCTCGATGGAAAGGTGCCGGTTCAGACCTATGGCGATTTCAAGAAGGATGTGTCAAGTACAGAAGAAAGTCTTGGAAAAGTGAAACCCCAGATAAAGGGACAGTACGGATTTTCAAAGCTTAATGACATATTTAAATTTGAGGAAGATTCAAAGTATGCCTCACTCAATGATTTCAATGAGACATTTATTGAGGGCATGGAGAACTTTGAACATAAACTACGAGGTTTTTCCGGAGAAGATACCATCCTTTCCGGTATAGAGGCGAGAACTTCAAGTCCTGTAAGGATACCGAGAAACGAGAAATTTGAGTCCAATATCCCGGGAATCTACCCATGTGGCGAAGGCGCAGGTTACGCCGGCGGAATCATGAGCGCTGCCATGGACGGAATGAAAACCGCCGAGGCGCTTGTAAAACATTATAATTCATTGTAAACTTCTGCATAAGTCTGTGTCATGCATCAGTTCGTTTTGTTTGCTTGTAAACATAAGCGAATTGATATATGACACGACAACAGGAATCGAGAAGTAGCGCGGCAGTGCGGATTCGAGATTTCTGTAGCATGACGTGAGCATGAAATGCAAAGTCATGCGTGAGGCTTAAAAGTCTGTGTCATGCATATGAATGGAGGTCCATATGACAAACGAAGAAATGCGCGCTTTACTTAAAGATAAGAAACGTATCGTTATCAAGGTTGGTTCTGCGAGTATTACTCACGCAAAAACAGGCGGTTTGTATCTTTCCAAGATAGAGAAGCTTGTGAGAGTCATATCGGATCTGAACGGTGAAGGCAAGGATGTGATCCTTGTTTCATCCGGTGCCATCGCAACAGGCAGACAGGCTCTCGGCATACACAGGCGTCCCCGCACCATGGAGGAAAAGCAGGCATTTGCCGCTGTCGGACAGGCACGTCTTATGATGACCTACCAGAAACTTTTCTCGGAGTACGGTGTCATTGCGGCCCAGATTCTCCTTACGAGGAATGTTATGCTGATTCCGGAGTCATGCAACAATACAAAGAATACCTTCGAGGAACTTCTGAATCTTGGAACAGTTCCTGTTGTTAATGAAAATGACACTATCTCTACATCTGAGATCAATCAGGTGGAGACCTTCGGAGACAACGACCAGCTGGCGGCCATAGTAGGAGCCGTAGTCAATGCTGATCTCGTTATACTTCTGTCGGATATCGACGGGCTTTTCACCGATGACCCGCATGAGAATCCGGAGGCTGAGTTCATCCCGTTTATTCCTGAAATCAATGAAACGATTCTGGAGATGGGTAAATCAAAGAGCGGTTCCAATGTCGGTACCGGTGGAATGTCAGCAAAGCTTGCGGCAGCCCGGATCTCAACGGATTCAGGGGCGGATATGGTCATTGCAAGGTTTACGGGAGCTGAGGTCATCAGTGATATTCTGGAGGGCAAAAACATTGGCACTCTTTTCGCCGCGCACAAGAATAAGGACTTTGATCTGAAGGAATACATTTCCAGAACAGAAAAGTGAATCTTTAAAAATACAGAAGCATCCGTATACGGATGAAGAATTTTTGATTATAATTCAAAGACTCAGGTTTTCGGATGTGATAAACCAATCTTCCGGTAAACCGGCAATGTGGGATAGGTGTTTTGTCAGCATTCCCGTGTAAGTCTTTATGAAACAGAGGATATAAATGATTACAGAGAAAGAAATAGCAAGAATCAACGAGCTTTATCATAAGTCAAAGGAAGGTGGCGGACTTACCGCTGAGGAAAAGAACGAGCAGGCCAGGCTCAGAAGAGCATATATCGATTCCGTTAAGGCAAACCTTGGTGTTTACTTAAAGGATATAAAGAATGCGAGTGAAACCGGTGCAGAGTCCGGCGATGCCAAGGCTAAGGCTAAGAAGGCCATGGAGAAGACGGATGCCGAGCTTACTAACGAGGAGCGAAGCGTTATAGAAGTCAGCGCGGCAAATCCCGAGGTTTCCAGTCATCTTCACATCTGAGCATACGAATGTATGCGAGTTGTGCATCATCAGTGAGTGACAAACACTTTTGACACTTATGTCATTTGTGAACGAAATTTCAACAAGGGAGGTTTCTATGACTGATCTTTTGTTAATCGGGCAGAGAGCTAAATCGGCATCACGCAAACTTGCTGCGCTTTCTTCAGATGAGAAGAATGCGGTACTTTTGAGTGCAGCAGATGCGCTTCTTATAGATGAGAATGTGCAGAAGATACTGGAAGGTAATGCAAAAGACCTTGATAATGCCGTGAAATCGGGCATGAGCGATGGTCTCAAGGATCGCCTTCGTCTTACGAAAGAACGTTTGCAGGATATGGCTCAGGCTCTCCGGGATATTGCGGCGCTTCCCGATCCTGTGGGGGAAGTACTTGAAACCATTGAACGTCCTAACGGTCTCAGGCTTTTGAAAACTTCAGCCCCCATCGGGGTTATAGGCATCATCTATGAAGCCCGTCCCAATGTCACAAGCGATGCATGGTCACTCTGCTTTAAAACATCAAATGCCGTTATCCTTAAGGGTGGTTCAGATGCCATTCATTCCAACATTGCCATAACAGAGGTTATAAGAAGTGCAATGGCGTCAGGCGGAGTTGATCCGGACGGACTCATGCTTATAGAGGCTACTGATCACGAAACCACAAATCGTTTCATGCAGATGAATGACTACGTTGATGTTCTCATTCCCCGCGGATCACAGCGCCTCATTCAGGCAGTTGTGAAGAATGCATCTGTTCCTGTCATTGAGACCGGCGCAGGCAATTGTCATATATATATAGAAAAGACCGGAGATATCGACAAGGCGGTTCCTATCGTATATAATGCCAAAACCCAAAGAATAGGTGTCTGTAATGCGTGCGAGTCGCTGGTGATCGACAGAGATGCTCTTGAGAAACTTGTTCCTGTTGTAAAGAAGCTTCAGGAAAAAGATGTTATCACCTACGCGGATGAAGCATCCTTTGAGGTGTTAAAGAAGGCTTCCGGGACTGAAGGGGCAGGTCTTCGTATGGAGCTTGTCAATAAAGCAACGGAAGAGGACTTTGCCACAGAGTATCTTGACTACAAGATTTCTGTCAAGACGGTTGACAGTACAGATGAAGCTATAGAGCATATCAATTTGAACAGCACGCATCACAGTGAGGCTATCATCACGGAAGATGCCGCAAAAGCAGAGAAGTTTCTGAACGGCATAGACAGCGCCTGCGTTTACTGGAATGCATCCACCCGTTTTACAGACGGAGGATGTTTCGGATTTGGAGCGGAGATAGGCATTTCTACCTCAAAGCTTCATGCAAGAGGTCCTATGGGACTTAGGGAACTTACGACATATAAGTACAAGATATACGGAAACGGACAGACCAGATGAGAGGATTCCTCCGGTTGACGGATATAAGTATCGTATGAATGGCACAAAATACATGATGAGTCATTGGGCGTTAGTGTTTTAATAAGTTTATATTTTTTTTAGTATCCCAGAGGATTATTAATCCCCTGGGATTAACAATGAGGTTTTATGGAATACATTATTGATTACAAGGAAATCATCGAACAGGCGCCCGAGGAGGAGCCGGCAAGACAGTACTACTTCATGGACAGAGTACGTGAGCTTGTTGAGATAAAGAAGCAGGAAGGCTATAAGGCACACTGCATGGTTGAGGTTATGGGATGTCAGATGTCAGCCAAGGACGGCGAGAAGCTTCTGGGAATCCTTGAGAAGTGCGGCTATACAGCTACAGAGGATGACTGGGATGCAGATATCGTACTTTTCACAACCTGTACAGTAAGAGAGAATGCCAATCAGAAGCTTTACGGCCGTGTGGGAAGACTCAAGCACCAGTATGAGAAGCGTGATGGCATGATCATCGGTATCACAGGCTGCATGATGCAGGAAAAAGATGAGGTTGAAGGAATATGTAAGCATTATCCTTATGTAAAGCTTGTATTCGGTACTCACAATGTATACAAACTGGCAGAACTTCTGTATAAGTCACTGGTTACAGGAAAGCGTACTGTAGAAGTCATCGACGATACAAAGATGATCGTTGAGGACCTTCCGTCAGACAGAAAGTTCAGGTTCAAGGGTTCTGTAAATATCAGCTACGGTTGCAACAATTTCTGTACATACTGTATCGTACCTTATGTAAGAGGCCGTGAGAAGTCACGTAATGCTACCGATATTCTGAGAGAGTGTGAGAAGCTTATCGCTGACGGCTGCCTTGAGATCATGCTCCTTGGACAGAATGTCAATTCCTATGGCAACGACATCCCGGGTTCAACCACATTCCCTGAACTTTTAAAGGCTGTTGCGGAGCTTCCGGGTCTTAAGAGACTTCGTTACATGACTTCAAATCCTAAGGATTTTTCGGATGAACTCATCGAGGTAATGAGAACTCATCCTATCATAGAGAGACACATTCACCTGCCTCTTCAGTCAGGATCAAGTGCTATACTTAAACGTATGAACAGACATTACACAAAGGATAGTTATCTTGAGCTAGTGAGAAAGATAAGAACTGCTCTTCCTGAGGCAACACTTACCACAGATATCATCGTAGGTTTCCCGGGAGAGACTGAGGAGGATTTCCAGGATACCATCGAGGTTGTTAAGGAGTGCAAGTACGACGCTGCATATACATTTATCTACAGTAAGCGTACCGGCACACCTGCTGCAAAGTTTGAGGATCAGGTCCCGGAGGACGTTGTTAAGGAGCGTTTTGACAGACTTCTCAAGGTGGTTCAGGACAGCTCTGCTGAAAATGAGACAAGAGATCTCGGTAAGGTTATGGAGGTTCTCGTAGAGGATGAGAACAAGAATCAGGAAGGCTATGTGACAGGACGACTTTCCAACAGCGTGCTTGTACACTTCCCGGGGGACAAGAGCCTCATCGGAACCATGCAGATGGTGAAACTGACAGAGAGCAAAGGATTTTATTATTTTGGTGAAATATCCTCATTGCATGAGCAATGAGGATGCCCCCCAGGCGGAGAGAACGACAACCAAAAAAAAAAACTACGCAATGGGCTGGCGCTATATGACAAGTTCCTGCCAGGAACTTGCCACAAGTGGCGAGGCTGGTTTCGGCGTTAGCCGAAATCAAACGAAAATGCCCGGCGCTTTAGCGCCATCTAATGGCATTTTCTCTATATTGAAATATCCTCATTGCATGAGCAATGAGGATGCCCCCCCAGGCGGTGGGAACGCCAGCCAATGAAAATCGCTATGCGATAGGCTGGCGCTATATGACAAGTTCCTGTCAGGAACTTGCCACAAGTGGCGAGGCTGGTTTCGGTATATATTGAAGTCAGACGAAAATGCAAGGGATGGGCACCTGGATTGCGAGTTGAAAGAAAAGAGTGCGCAGTCTGTACGTATCCGAGAGCACGAAGTGCTATCGGGACGAACATGACAAGCAAACTGTTCTTTCAATCGAGTGGTCCTGTGCCCGCCCTGCATTTTCTGTCGTATAGGAACAACCCTGGAATAGAAACGCCCGGTATTTTTTATTTTAAAAAGGAGACGAACTTATAGATGGCTGAAAAGAAGATGTCACCCATGATGACTGAATATCTGGAGACGAAAAAGCAGTATCCGGATTGTATTCTGTTTTACCGCATAGGTGATTTTTATGAGATGTTCTTTGAGGACGCAAAAACCGCATCATCCGTACTCGATCTGGTACTTACCGGAAAAGACTGCGGAATGGAAGAACGAGCACCTATGTGCGGTATTCCATTCCATGCAGCGGATGGATATGTGGCACGTCTTGCGTCAAGCGGATATAAGGTTGCCATAGCTGAGCAGCTTGAGGATCCAAAGCTCTCAAAGGGGCTTGTAAAAAGAGGCGTTATCCGGGTTATCACACCGGGTACACTTACATCCGAGCAGGCACTTGACGAGACAAAGAACAATTTCCTCATGAGCATCTTCTATGATTCTACAGGTTTCGGTATCTCCAGTGTAGACATTACCACCGGTGAGTTCATGACTACCACATGCTCTGATGAGAAGGATGTCATGGATGAACTCAGCAGATTTTCTCCGGCAGAGATTGTCTGCAATCAGGCATTTATGATTTCCGGTATCGATACCGATGACATCAAGAATCGTTTCGGACTTATCATTACAGAACTTCCGGATGAAGTCTACGATGACGGGAAGGCCACGGCGCTTCTGGAGGAGCATTTTCATGCAAGCATCAGCGGTATCGGACTCTCCGACAGGGATCTGGCAAGACTCAGTGCGGCAGCAGCATTAAGATATGTTTACGATACACAGAAAAGCACAGTAGAGCATATCGCAAATATCAGATATTACTCCAGCGATCAGTACATGATCATTGATACAGCAACCCAGCGCAATCTGGAGCTTACCGAGACCATGAGGGAGAAGAAAAAGAGAGGTTCACTTCTCTGGGTTCTTGACAAAACAAAGACCGCCATGGGTGCCAGAATGCTGAGACGTTTTCTGGAGCAGCCTCTCATCGACAAGGCGGCAATTCTTTCACGTCAGGATGCAGTTGAAGACTTCTGCTCACATTACATTGACCGTGAGGAGATAGCCGAGTATCTGAATACCATATACGACTATGAGAGACTTCTGGGCCGCATTTGCTATAAATCGGCAAATCCACGTGATCTAATAGCTTTTAAGCAGTCTTTGAAAATGCTTCCGGATATCATTCAGGAGCTCTCGAACTTTAATTCGGCTCTTGTGAAGGAGATTCATGACGGCATTGACCCTATGACAGATCTCTATGAGCTTATTGACAAGGCTATCGAGGAGAATCCGCCACTGTCATCAAGAGACGGTGGTGTCATAAAGGAAGGCTATCATGAGGAGGTTGACCATTACAAGGAGTCCCGTGTCAATGGTAAGCAGTGGCTTGCGGATCTTGAGGCGTCTGAAAGAGAAAAGACCGGCATCAAGTCTCTCAAGATAAAGTATAACCGTATCTTCGGATACTGCTTTGAGGTCACCAATACTTTCCGTGATCTGGTACCGGATTACTTCATCAGAAAGCAGACCCTTACAGGAAGTGAGAGATATACTACCGACAAGCTGGAGGAGCTTCAGAACACTATCCTCGGTGCCGAGGAGAAGCTTAATCAGCTGGAGTACGAGCTGTTCTGCGATGTGAGAGATACTATCGCCGGAAACATTCAGCGTATTCAGAAGACATCACATTATGTGGCGCTTATCGATTGTATCATTTCTCTTTCCAAGGTGGCTACGGACAACAATTACTGCCGTCCGGAGATCAACGAGAAGGGTATCATCAATATAAAGGATGGAAGACATCCTGTTATCGAGAAGCTTATAAGGGACGGTATGTTTGTGGCCAATGATACAGTCCTTGACGACAGTGCCAATCGTATCGCTGTCATCACCGGACCTAACATGGCGGGTAAGTCCACCTATATGAGACAGGTGGCACTTATCGTACTTATGGCATCCATCGGTTCTTTTGTGCCTGCACAGAGCGCTGAAATCTCTATATGTGACAGAATTTTTACCCGTGTTGGAGCGAGTGACGATCTTGCTTCCGGACAGTCGACCTTTATGGTAGAGATGAACGAGGTTGCCAATATTCTGAGAAATGCCACAACCAGGTCACTTCTGATTCTTGATGAGATCGGAAGGGGGACCAGTACCTTTGATGGCCTGAGTATTGCCTGGGCGGTGGTTGAATACATTGCAAAGGTGGTTAAGGCAAAGGCGCTTTTTGCTACCCACTATCATGAGCTTACAGAGCTTGAGGGTAAGCTTGAGGGTGTAAATAACTACTGTATCGCGGTGACAAATCACGATCAGGATATAGTGTTCCTTCGTAAGATTATTCCGGGAGGAGCCGATCAGTCTTACGGTATTGATGTTGCGAGTCTTGCCGGAGTTCCGAAGCCGGTTATCGACAGGGCGAAGGTCATAGCTGCGGAGCTTAGTGACGCGGATATCATTGCAAAGGCCAAGACGATTGAGACAGGCGAGAGTTTCACACAGGAAGCATTTGACGAGGATGGATTCCTTGCGGGAAGAAACGAGGCGAAGACACCGTCAGAAGATAAGCTTAAGGTGGCTGAAAAGCCTCAGGAGTACGGAGCTGATGTGACTGCGGCCATGGATTTCCTTAAGGAACTGGATGTTGATCATATGACACCGCTTGATGCAATGAACACTCTGTATGAGTTGAAATCAAAATTTGGTGTTTGATATAATTTATTGCAGTGTTTCAAAGGTAAAAGATCATCAGTAACAGGAGCCCCATGGCATCCATTGAAAAGCGTTAAGTTAAGGCATGAAAAATCAAAATTGGACCCCTTGGAGGCTCTTGGTTATTTTTCCTTGTATTCCTCAACAAGTCAGAGTTTTTGTCAGGAAAACTCTGACATTGTCGAGGACCCGGAGCCACTTAGGGGTCCGATTTTAGATTATTCTGCCGAAGCGCCCGCTTTAAAATGGATGACCTCAGACTTCGGTACAATGTGTTATGTTGAGATGTTATTTCGTTTAGACTGAATATAGAGAGACAGGACGAGCGTTATGAAAATTAAAGTTCTAAGTGATGAAACAATAAATCAGATTGCAGCAGGTGAAGTTATCGAGAGACCTCTCAGCGTCGTGAAGGAGCTTTTGGAAAATGCCATCGATGCGGGTTCCACTTCTGTTACTGTAGAGGTCAGGGACGGAGGAATCGCCATGATCCGTATCACGGATAACGGTGGCGGAATCGATAAGGATGATATAAGGACTGCATTTTTACGACATGCTACTTCTAAGATAAAGGAAGCGAGAGACCTGGAGAACATTCAGACACTCGGATTCCGTGGTGAGGCGTTGGCATCCATCGCAAGTATTTCAAGAGTTGAGCTTATCAGTAAGACTCCCGGAGCGCTTATGGCAACGCATTATGAGATTGAAGGCGGAGTGGAGAAAGATTTCTCTGAAATTGGTGCGCCGGACGGGACTACTTTTATCGTCAGAGACATTTTCAAAAATGTTCCTGCCAGAAGAAAATTCCTGAAGAGTCCACAGACAGAAGCCGCACGTATTCAGGATATCCTTGAGAAGGAGGCGCTTGCCCATCCCGAGGTTGCATTCCGATACATTCAGGATGGACGTCAGAGGCTTGCAACCCTCGGAAACGGCTCACTTCTTGATGTGATTTACTCGATTTACGGTCGTGACGTTACTAATCAGCTTATCACAGTGAACCGTCAGTATCAGCGCTCCCAGCTTACAGGACTTCCGGCTGTTACAGTGCGCGGTTTCATCGGTAAACCTGTGATTACAAGAGCAAACCGCAATTTTGAGATATATTTTGTAAATTCCCGTTTCGTGAAGAATCCCATGGTGACAAAGGCCATCGAGGACGGATATCATGCTTTTCTTATGCAGCACAAGTTTCCGTTTACTGTGCTTATGGTGGATGTGAATCCTGAAATAGTGGATGTCAATGTTCATCCGCAGAAGCTTGAGGTCAGATTCTCGGACGGTATGCTTGTATACAATTCTATAGTGGATTCTGTACAGAACTCACTCAGAGAAACCGAACTTATACTGAATACTGACCTTGAGAACTTCGGCCGCGACGAGAATACTTCCAGAAAGGCAAACATCGACCCGCATGTTGAGATAGAAGAAAAGGAAAAGACATTACCACACGTGGAACCCTTCGAGAGAAACAGGGAGGATACCACAAACAGGCAGTATGAGGAGGCACTCAGACCGGAGATACATCCTGAGGCGAAGCCAAAGTCGGATATATATTTAGATGGAAAGAATGTTGCCGGTACAGGAGCTGTAAATGAAACTCCGGAAGAGACGTTCAGACCTTCCGGGTTCGGCACCGGCTTTATGCAGTATGAGAACAGTGCCTCGGCTTCAGGTGTAAGTGAAAAAAGCGTCTGGTCAGGCAATGCCGGCGGCGGATACAGCCGGTACAGAAGAGACTATGCGGAAAAGCACAGCAGCGAAGGCATCGGCAGTTCAGTCGAAGGTGCAGGAGTTGCTGAACACAATTCCGGATTCGGACTTTCTGATTTCAAGAAGGCGACAGACGAGGTTGAGAAGAACTACGGACCTGTTAGCGGCGAAAACAAAGGATTTGTCACTGCATCCGCCGGAAATGCTTCCGGAGAGACCGGATATACTGCCAGTAAATCTGAATATAATATTTCAGACTTTACTGGCGATCAGGGTACTTCTTCAAATGAACCTGATCTCTATCAGAATCATGACAATGATGAAGCTTTTGTGAATTCCGGTGATAAACAGAAGACACCTGCTGCGAAGCCGCAGCAGGAGACACTGTTCTCAGATAAGTTCCTGAGTGAAAAGGCAAGGATCCAGCACAGAATCATCGGACAGGTGTTTGAGACATACTGGCTCATAGAGTACGATGACAAGCTTTACATCATTGACCAGCATGCGGCTCATGAAAAGGTTAACTTTGAGAGGATGATGAAGCGTTTAAAGGAGCGTAAACCTGCAAGTCAGTATCTGAACCCGCCTATCCTTGTGACATTGACCTCCGAAGAGGCGGTTCTCCTAAATGAGTATGAGGAATATTTCCAGAATCTTGGCTTTGAAATAAGCGATCTTGGAGGAAGAGATTTCAGCATTTCCGCAGTTCCGACGGATCTTCCGGAGATAGGAAAGAAGGAACTTCTTCTTGAGATGCTTGACGGGTTAAGTGATGAAACCGGAATGACTACACCGGATTCCATCTATTATAAGATAGCTTCCATGTCCTGCAAGGCGGCAGTGAAGGGAAACAACAAGTTGAGTCTCATGGAGGCTGACGCTCTGATTTCGGAGCTTCTGGAGCTGGAAAATCCTTATGCCTGTCCGCATGGACGCCCGACCATCATTTCCATGTCGAAGTATGAGCTGGAGAAGAAATTTAAAAGAATAGTTTAATGAAGGGTAAATCATTTTGAGCAAAATAGATTTAAGTAAGAAACCCCTTATCATCATTGCCGGGCCTACAGCTGTCGGGAAAACCTCAACTTCCGTGGCTCTTGCAAAGGCGCTTTTAGGTGAGGTGGTTTCAGCGGATTCTGTTCAGGTATACAGAAAACTTGATATAGGAAGTGCCAAGGTGACAGCGGAAGAGATGGAGGGGGTGCCTCATCATCTCATAGACATTATCGACGTGGACAGCGATTATGACGTTAGCCTTTTCCAGAAGATGGCGACAGAAGCCATTGAAGGCATTTATGAAAGAGGACATGTGCCTATTCTGGCCGGTGGTACCGGATTTTATATTCAGGGACTTCTTTATGGAATTGACTTCACTGAAGAGGATGAGGGTGCCCATAAGCAAGTGAGAGACAGACTTGAGGCATGGGCAAAGGAGCCCGGAGGACCGGAGGCGATGTACAGGAAGCTTTCGGAGGTGGATCCCGGTTCTCTTGAAAAGATTCATGAGCACAATATACGCCGCGTTATAAGAGCATTGGAGTTTTACGAGCTTCACGGAACGCCGATTTCTCAACATAATGAAGAAGAGCGTGAGAAGCAGGCAATCTATAATCCTGCATTTTTTGTTCTTACTGATGACAGAGAATCGCTTTATGAGAGAATAAACAGCCGGGTTGATCAGATGGTTCAGCAGGGACTCGTAGAGGAAGCGAAGTGGCTTTATGATCTTCATCTCCCGATGGAAAGAACTTCCATGAAGGGAATAGGATACCGTGAACTGATTCAAGCCTTTGATGCTATAGAGAAGGGAAATCTTGCGGCATCGGAAAAACGTGCTATAATCGTTCAAGCTGTCGAGAAGATAAAGCAGGATTCGAGGAATTACGCTAAAAGACAGATCACATGGTTCAAGAGAGAACGTAATGTGAACTTTGTGAATATAAAGGATTTTGATTATAAGAAAGATAGGATTACAGAATGGATAACAGAGAAATGTTTGAGTCTCTTGGGATAAAACCTTCGGTTTATGATTTTTGCGAGACGGAGCTTCGTACACTTAAGGACAGATTTCAGGAGATAGACGACATAGCTGAGTTCAATCAGCTCAAAGTCATAAAGGCAATGCAGGATGCTCAGGTTTCGGAGGCTCACCTCTACGGAACCACAGGCTATGGCTATGATGATATTGGCCGTGATACCCTTGAGAAGGTTTATGCCAACTTTTTCGGAACAGAGGACGCACTTGTCCGTTCACAGATAGTTTGCGGTACACATGCACTTTCTACAGCTCTTTTTGCCAATACAAGACCGGGAGACGAGATTCTTTGTCCTGCCGGAAAGCCTTATGACACTCTGGAAGAGATTATCGGTATCAGACCATCAGTGGGAAGTCTTGCAGAGTATGGCGTTTCCTACCGTCAGGTTGACCTTTTGCCGGGTTCCCAGTTTGATTATGAGGGCATTAAGGACGCTATCAATGAAAAGACAAAGCTTGTAGAGATCCAGAGATCAAAGGGATATGCCACAAGAGATACATTTTCACCGGAGCAGATCGGCGAACTTATAAAGTTTATAAAGGACATCAAACCGGATGTTATCTGCATGGTGGATAACTGCTACGGTGAGTTTGTGAGAAAGGAAGAGCCTACAGCTTTTGGCGCAGACATGGTGGTAGGTTCACTCATCAAGAATCCGGGTGGAGGACTTGCACCTATAGGCGGTTACATTGCAGGAACAAAGGAGTGCATCGAGAGATGTGCAGTGAGACTCACAACACCGGGTCTCGGCAAGGAAGTAGGTCCTTCACTTGATACAAACAAGAGTTTCTATCAGGGACTTTTCATGGCTCCGACTATCACTGCGGCTGCTGAAAAGGGCGCTATATTTGCTGCAAAGGTTTTCGAAAAGCTCGGCTTTGCCTGTCATCCGACTGCTGACAGTGTGAGATATGATATCATTCAGGCCATAACACTTGGCTCTGAGGAGGCTGTTGTTGCCTTTGCCCAGGGAATACAGGCAGCGGCTCCTGTAGACAGCTTTGTTACACCTTATCCTGATGATATGCCGGGATATGACAGTAAGGTCATCATGGCAGCAGGTGCTTTCGTACAGGGCAGCTCTATTGAGCTTTCTGCGGACGGTCCTATCAAACCTCCTTATAATATTTATTTTCAAGGCGGTCTCACATGGTATCATGCAAAGCTTGGTATCATGATGGCGGTACAGAAAATGTATGACAGAGGACTTATAAGTTTATAAAGCTGCGTAGTAAGACTTACTCTCGTGGCTTTCATGGGTGTTTACTGAATCAGGGCTTTATGCTAAAATAACACATCGTGGGCTCCTGGACTCTCTGGGACAGGAGAAAAAATGAATTTTAAATCAAAAAAACTGACATCTGAAGAGATGCCATACGAGAAATGTTTACAGTATGGGCCGGAAGCATTATCCGACCGGGAACTGTTGGCTGTGTTGCTCCGTACCGGAACCCATGGATCATCCGTCATGGAGGTTTCCGAGAAGGTGCTTAATCTGAATCCGCAGTATGACGGTCTGGTTGGAATGATGCATTTCGGGCCGGAAGAGTATCAGAAAGTAAACGGCATCGGAAAAGTCAAGGCTGTACAGCTGAGTGTGGTGGGCGAGATTGCCAGAAGGATATGGAATCGTAAGAAACGTGTAAATCATATGTGCTTTACAAAGGCCAGTCAGGTGTCAGATTATTACATGGAAGATCTCAGATATCTTGACCATGAAGTTGTCAGGATTCTTTATCTGGATCATCATATGCAGCTTATCAGAGAAAAGCTGCTTTCTAAAGGCACCAATTGTCGGTCGGCAGTTTCGCCAAGGGATATTTTCATTGAGGCGCTGAGACTCAGTGCCTCGTGTATCATCATGGTACATAATCATCCAAGCGGCGATCCGTCACCCTCCAGGGATGACATTCAGTTTACAGAAGAATTGTATAGTGCTGGACAGCTTGTCGGCATTGGCCTCGTCGATCATGTTGTGATCGGGGACAATGTCTATTTCAGTTTCAGGGAACAGGGATTGATCAGTGGAGAATAAAAAAAGTAAGTATATATTTATAGTCCTTTCGGTGTTATGCATTATGATGATAGTTCTTTCTTCGGTTAAGGACGGCATCATGAATCCTATCCGCAATACTATAGGTTATGTTCTGGTTCCGTTCCAGTCCGGTGTCAATAAAGTCGGATTTGGTATCTATGAGAACCTGAAGGAACACAGAACTCTTGCTGAAGTCGAGAAAGAGAATAAGGAACTGAGTGAGAAGGTGGGACTTCTGACAGAACAGAACAACCGCCTCACACAGGACAGCGGTGAGCTTGAGAGACTGAGAGAGTTGTATCAGCTTGATCAGGAGTATATGCAGTATGAGAAGATAGCCGCCAGAGTCATTGCCAAGGACTCGGAAAACTGGTTCCAGGTATTCCGTATCGATAAGGGTTCCAAAGACGGTATCCGTGTTGATCAGAATGTTATGGCAAACGGCGGCCTTATCGGTATTGTGACTGATGTTGGTCTCAACTACGCGACGGTACGTTCCATCATCGATGATGAGTCAAGAGTATCCGCCATGGGTATCCAGTCAAGTGATACCTGTATCGTGGCCGGGGATCTGACGCTGTATGAACGGGGGCGACTCAGGATCACTGATATCAGAAAAGATGCATCCATTCAGGAAGGCGATCGAATCGTAACTTCAAACATTTCTGCCAAGTTTGTACCGGGTATTCTCATTGGATATGCGGTCGACGTAAAGGAAGATGATAAGCGGCTTATGAAGGATGGTTATCTAATTCCGGCGGCGGATTTCAATGACCTTTCCGAAGTTCTTGTCATAAAGCAGCTTAAGAGCGACAGCTTCCTTGATGAGAATGACGGTTCACTCAGCCCTACAGCTTCCGGCGACGGCATTAAGGATGTTCCTGCCAACAGCGGAGACAGCAATATTACCGTTGCATCTACTTGGGCGGGTATGGAAGGCCTGACACCGTTAAGTGAGATAGATGGCAGTGTAGATCCGAACGGTGATCTCATCACTGCGGCTGATATAGCAGGTACTCCGGCGGTCAATCAGGAGTCATCCGGCTCTTCGGGAAGAGACGAGAGCGAGACTGAGGAGTCTGAAAGAGAAAACACATCTTCAGGGAAATCTTCCGAAAAGAAAACCAGGGAAACAGAAGCAGAGGATGAAGAACCTGTGCGTGCCGAGAGAGAAACCGAAAGAGAAACCGAGAGAGAAACTGTGAAAGAAACGGCGGCTGTTGAAACTCATGCGGAGACCCGTGCGGAGAATTCCGGAAACGGTGCCGATGAGGAACTGATTGAGGAAAATCCTAACTAATATTTCAGAATGAAACCTATATTTAAAAACAAAGCATCAAAAAAAGCGGCACGACAAAGGTTCAGAGTGGTTATGTATGTCTTATCGCTGGTTCTGGCCTTTCTGATACAGACAAGTGTCATTCCGCTGATACCTTTTTTGTCATCATCTCCAAATCTGTTGCTCATTTTGACATTTTCCATAGGATTTATTCATGGTAATCTGCCCGGGATGATATACGGTCTCGGTGCAGGGTTGCTTTTGGATCTGTTTTATTCAGGACCATTCGGTTTCTACAGTTTCATATTTGTAGTGATCGGATATTTAAACGGAATCTTCAGCAATATCTATTACGAAGAGTACATAACATTGCCGATGCTTATGTGCGTAGTTAATGAATTTATCTATCATGTTTATATTTATATTTTCCGTTTCCTGATACGAGGCAAGTATGACCTGCCGTATTATCTTGTACATGTAGTGTTGCCTGCCATTGTGTTTTCACTTATGGTGACATTGATACTGTACAGATTTGTATTTACAGCTTCGGAAAAGATTGATGAATAGGAGCATAGACTTTGATTAAAGAGATACTCGAGGCCATAAAAGAATTTACGGTCCGGTTTGTAAGCTCAAGGTTGTTCGCCCTTGGTCTTATATTTTCGATACTTTTTGCGGTTTTGGGTCTGAGACTGTTCAATCTTCAGATAGTTAAC
Source organism: Oribacterium sp. WCC10 (assembly GCF_900113415.1). Lineage (GTDB taxonomy): Bacteria > Bacillota > Clostridia > Lachnospirales > Lachnospiraceae > Oribacterium. The sequence continues at coordinate 218,158 of NZ_FOPH01000001.1, forward strand.
GGTCAGCAGTACCTCGATAACTACCAGGAAAGAACTCTGGCAGAGGTTACAACTGACGGAACCCGCGGCAATATATATGACAGAGACGGTAAACTGCTTGCGTACAATGAACTTCAGTACAACATTACCATCGCAGATAACGGTTCGTATGACACTACGAATGCAGGTATAAACAGCAGAAACTTCATGCTTATGAGGCTTGCTGAAATCATTGAAAAGTACGGCTACTCTATAGAGGGGCAGTACAAGATAAAACTTGATGATGAACGCGTGCCTTACTTTACTACAGGCTCTGAGGATGAAAGAAAGCGATTCATCGCGAATATCAGGGGCAGAAATATTTCTGATCTGAGCGATAAGGATTTTACCTGGGATGCTGCAGAGGCCTTTGAATTTTCGAAAAAGAGATACCGTTTTGACGATATAAAGGATCCTGACGGCAATACTGTGGTTATCTCCGATGAGACAGCATTGGATATGATTAACATTTTCTATACTCTGCGTCTCACGGCATATCAGAGATATCAGACTACAACCATAGTTAAAAATGTCTCCGAAGAGTGCGTTGCCGAGATCCTTGAGGCAAAGGGCGAGCTTAAGGGCGTTGATATAGAGAATGTTTCCGTTCGAAAGTACAATTATGCACCTTACCTCAGTCACATCGTCGGCTATACCGGACAGGTTCGGGCTGACCAGCTTGAAGAACTCAGGAAGAAAGATCCTTCCTACGAGCTTAACGATATTGTAGGCGTCTGGGGACTTGAGAAGAGCATGGAATCCGAGCTTAAGGGCAAGAAGGGTTCCCGCGAGATGTATCTCAATTCTGTTGGCTCCGTTCTTGATGTCGTGTCGGAAACCGATGCAACAGCCGGAAATGATATATACACGACAATTTCGGCCAATGACCAGATAGCCATCTATCATCTTTTAGAGCAGGAGCTTGCGGGCGTACTTGCTTCCAAGATCACAGAGCAGGATCTGAGTGACCTTAATGCCAATGTTGAGCAGTCTGAGATCACAATTCCGGTTAAGGATGCATATTTTCAGCTTATAAACAATAATGTTCTTGATTCGGCTCATTTCGGATTACCCGAAGCCGGTGAGGCAGAACGCAGCATAGCAGCTACTTTTGCTGCCAACAAGAAGAACAAGCTGGTTGAGATACAGTCGGAATTATTGTCGCCTACAACACAGGGACTTAAGGAACTGCCGCAGGATATGCAGGCGTATATTGTTTATATTTATGATTACATGACCGGAAAGGATTCAGGAATCATAGATGCCTCAAATCAGGCATACCGTGAGTCGGAAGCTTATCAGGCGTGGAAGGATGATACTATCAATCTTCGTGATTTCATCATAAAAGGTATAGATGAAGCGTGGCTTGATACCTCAAAGCTTGAGCTTTCTGATGATTATTATGATACAGAGAATATCTACAAGCTGTTCGTTCAGCTTCTGATAGAACATCTCAACAATGATCCTGAGTTTGATAAGGTTCTTTATAAGTATGCCATTGCAGACAAAACTATTCCCGGATATACACTCCTCATGGCTCTTTTCGAGCAGGGAGTTTTGAAGGAGGATCCTGAGTCCTATCAGAGACTCGCTACGGGGGATGAGCACTTTGCATATACATTCCTTATTTCCAAGGTCAGAAAGATAGAACTTACACCGGCGCAGCTTGCTCTTGATCCCTGCAACGGTTCAGTTGTCGTTACCGATGTAAAAACCGGAAAGGTGAGAGCACTTGTCACGTATCCGGGTTTTGACAATAACCGTATCACAGAAGCGGATTATCTCAAGAAGTGTAATGCAGACCTTTCGCTGCCCCTTCTTAACGGTGCTACCCAGACTCAGCTCGCTCCCGGTTCTACCTTTAAGCCATTGACATCCATTGCGGCTCTTCAGGAAGGCGTACTGAATCTTTATACAGTCATTGACTGTACAGGTGTATATGAAGAGGTAACTCCTCACATCAAGTGTTGGATTTATCCTCAGCGTCATGGCAGAGAGAATGTCATTGACGGAATCAAGAATTCCTGCAACTTTTTCTTTGCTGCTGTAGGACATATGCTCTCCACTGATGAGAACGGAAACTATAATCAGGCTTTGGGACTTGAACGCATACAGAAGTATGCATCCCTGTTCGGACTTGATTCGTTGTCCGGTGTAGAGATAGATGAGGCCATGCCCCGTATATCCGATTACGATCCGGAACGTTCTGCCATGGGACAGGGTAATCACGCATACAATGACGTGCAGCTGGCGAGATACATTACCGCTGTTGCCAACAACGGAACAGTGTTTGATCTTTCTGTGCTTGATAAGATCACGGCTCCCGATGGTACTGTAGTGAGAACCATAGAACCAAAGGTTGTGAGACAGCTTGATTTCAGTGAACTTACATGGAATGCGGTGCATAGAGGTCTTCGTGAGATGATCACAGAAGGTGTTGCAAAGAGAGTATTCCAGGGACAGGACATCCCTATAGCCGGAAAGACAGGTACGGCACAGGAACGTGAAGATCGAGGAAACCATGCGGTATTCGTTTCCTATGCGCCTTATGCCGCTCCCGAGATATCCGTTACCGTTAATATCCCGTACGGATATTCATCCGGTAATGCTGCGAATCTGGCAAACAACGTATATAACTATTGTTACGGAAAGGATAGTCTTGATGCGATTCTTTCCAGAGATGCTTCATATATTTCTGCATTGAACGTATCGGATTAAAATCATGAAATTTGATTATAATTTAAAAAACTATGATTATCGGTTGCTTCTGTATATGGTGACACTCAATATCCTTGGTGTCGTTATCATGCGTTCAGCCATTGGAGCAGCGGATTTTCGTGATTCACAGGTAGTACGACAGATCATAGGCTCTTTTGCGGGGCTTATAGTCTGCATCGTGCTGTCACTTATAGACTATCGTCGTATAGTGCGACAGTCACACCTTATTTATCTGTTCTCGGTGCTCATGCTTTTGGGGGTTAAAATCTACGGTACAGCATCAGGACACGGAGCGGTAAGATGGATACAGGTTCCGCTTCTCGGACAGATCCAGCCGGCTGAGTTCGTAAAGATAGGACTTATCATCTTTTACGCATACTATTTTCATAAGGCAAAGGACCAGATCAATTCTCCGCGTACCATACTTATAGCTTTTACCACATATCTTGTGCCTATAAGTCTGGTTTTGCTTCAGCCGAACCTTAGTACGGCCATCATCATGTCCGTCATCATTATGGCTATAGTATTTGCTTCAAATATCAGCTATAAGTGGATAGTGGGAGTATTGCTTTCTACTGTGCCGTTTGTTTTGTTTTTTGTATACCTGTTCAAGTCCGGCCTGTATGACCGCATTCCGTTTTTGCAGGGATATCAGGCAGAACGAATACTTACATTCCTGAATCCCTCTGACAACAGCCAGACATTCTATCAGCAGATGTATTCCATCATGGCTATAGGTTCGGGACAGTTTAGTGGAAAAGGTCTCAATAATGACTCGATTTTCTCTGTAAAGAACGGAAACTTCCTTGCGGAAGAGGATAATGACTTTATCTTTGCGGTTATCGGAGAGGAACTTGGATTCAGAGGTTCTATAATTATTGTTATAATTTTCTTGTTGATTATAATTGAATGCCTTATAATAGCATCAAAGGCTAAAAAAATGAGTGGGCGCCTGATATGCGTAGGTATGATGGCCTGGATAGGCTTTCAGACATATACCAATATCGCAGTTGCAACCGGTATTTTCCCGAACACCGGTATTACACTTCCTTTCTTTTCGAGAGGCGCAAGCTCATTGATATCAGTCTATATTGGAATGGGCTTAGTATTGAACGTCGCGCTGCAACGTAGAGACGGCGTGGTTTGACGAGCCATAGAAAGGTTAAAAAAATGAATGTTGGTTTAATCGCACATGATTCAAAGAAGAAACTGATGCAGAATTTCTGCATAGCATATCGTGGTATATTAAGTAAGCATGAGCTTTATGCAACCGGAACAACCGGACTTCTCGTTGAGGAAGTTACGAATCTTCGTATACATAAGTTCCTGCCGGGAGAGACAGGCGGTTCAAGACAGCTTGCTTCACAGATAGAGCAGGGCAATCTTGATATGGTTATTTTCCTGAGAGATCCTCTTCATGTGAAGGCACAGGAGCCTGAGGTCAATTCTGTTGTACAGCTTTGTGATACCTACAATATACCTATAGCAACCAATCTTGCTACAGCAGAGCTTCTTATCAAGGCGCTTGAGAGAGGCGATCTCGAGTGGAGAAACATCTGAGGATGATATCGATGACGAAACTTTTTTCTGATAAAAAGAAGATTAGATCCGGAGGAGGCCATATTCATATGGCACTTCCGGTTCTTTTATGTTTGCTGACCTTATCCGGATGCGGTCAGAAACTGGAACAAAAGTATGATGCAGACATGGGCCTTATGCGCATGAACTCTATAAACATGGCGATGACAGAGACATCACATGCGGATGGGTTCTCCGTGGGACTGGCACTTCCGGGAGAGACTACGTTCAATGCAGATGAAATCACAGCACAGGCGGCTCTCATTGTTCCTTTCGGACAGGAGGATCCACAGCCTGTTGCATACAAGAATCCTTATGTAAGGACATATCCGGCCAGCATAACCAAGGTTATGTCAGCCCTTGTGTGTCTGAGACATTTTGACGACCTGCAACAGGAGTTTACCGTGACAAAGAATTCGGATATCAACGTCTCCGGTTCATCCAAAGCATGGATCAGACCGGGAGAGACATTGACTATTGAGGATCTTCTGTACGGAATGCTTCTGCCTTCCGGTAATGATGCGGCGGTTGCGATTGCCGAGGCCACCTGCGGTTCTGTTGATGCATTCGTGGATGAGATGAACCAAACGGCACTTGAGATAGGTGCAACCGGTACCCATTTTGTCAATCCTCACGGACTTCCGGATGACAACCATTACACAACCCCTTATGACATTTATCTCACCATGAACGAAGTCATGAAGTATGATGCGTTCAGGAAGATAGTCGGTACCGTGAATTACAGCCCGAGTTATAAGGATTCCAACGGTATGCCTAAGACACAGAACTGGAGCGTTACAAACAGGTATATGCTCGGTGAGGTCGAGACTCCGGAGGGATTAAAAGTACTGGGCGGAAAGACCGGTACCACCAATGCCGCAGGTTACTGCCTTACCATGGGTGTTCAGAAGACATCCACAGGTGAAGAATATATCTCAACTGTTATGAAGGCGGAGACCAAGGACGAGCTGTATAAAAACATGACAAACCTTATTTCAAAGGCACGTTAAATAAACCATTAAAAAAGTTTGTTTCAGTGCTTTTGAACATGCATATGTTAAGGATGATTTGTACAAAAGAATGGCTGTTTCGGCAACTTTGTTTGGTAATTGTTGCTTGAATTAGCTCGGTTAATGTACTATACTGAAACTACAAAGTTTAGGAGGTACTTGACTATGGTACAATTGATTGTAGGCAAGAGAGGCAAAGGAAAGACTAAGCAGCTTCTTGATAAGGCAAACAGTGTTGTTAAGGAAGCAAACGGAAGCGTTGATTTCCTCGATAAGTCCGCACAACATATGTATGAACTGAACAATAAGATCCGTCTTATTAATGTAAACGAGTATCCTATCGATTCAGAGGACGCATTTATTGGCTTCGTAAGTGGTATTATTTCTCAGGATCACGATCTTGAATATATGTTCCTAGATAGTTTCCTTAAGCTTTCATCTCTCGAAGGCGCAGACATTTCAAATTGCATCAAGCGTCTTGAGGACCTTGGCGAGAAGTACAAGATCACATTCGTTTTGAGCGTATCCATGGATGCCGAAGAGCTTCCGGATAGTGTGAAGAGAGATGTAGCTATTTCACTTTAAGTTATACGTAAACAATGGCAGCAGTAGAAAAGCAAGATACATCTAACGTAATAAAACATCATAATCTGCCTAGACTCAATGTAGGGATGGTGATCTTCATGATCATCTTTCTCTACATTGTTTTTAGTGTGTACTCATATGTCACCAGGGATCAGGTGAGGTTCTATGAGGTTCTGGATGGCAACATAGTAAGGCAGGAGCAGTACACGGGGGTAGCTATTCGTGAAGAAGAGGCAGTGGATGCTTCTTCATCCGGATATATACATTATTTCATACAGGACGGCAGACGAGTGGCTGCCGGATCCAATGTCTATATGATAGATGAGACCGGAGCACTTGAGGCTTATCTCAAGGATCACCCTGAACTCACACAGGAGATGTCCGGAGAGCAGGTTTCAGATATCAGATATCGTTTGTCACAGTTCTCACAGACTTTCAGGAACTCCAATTTTTCCTATTTATATGACGTCAAGTTCTCACTGGATGCCACAGCGATGGAGTATACAAACATTTCCAATGCACAGGATCTTGACTCGGTTGTGTCAGAGATTGGTATCAACTATTCTCAGGTTCATGCTGATAAGGCAGGCGTGGTTTCCTATTCCGTGGATGGCAAAGAAGGACTTACACCTGATGCGGTTACAGCGGATATCTTTTCCATGAACGGCTATAAGATGAACATTACAAAACCGGGTTCTCTTATAGAAGGTGGAACACCGGCGTATAAGATCATTACAAGCTCCAACTGGTATCTGGTTTTTCCTGTAAACGATGAACTTAAGGAAAAGTATCAGGATATACATAAGGTTCAGGTCTACTTCCCGGAGAAGGACGTGAAGTCCGATGCCCAGCTTGATATTTATACCGCAGCTGATGGCAACAACTATGGAAAACTCTATATGAAGGAGTTTATGGAAGAATTCTGTAATGAGAGATTTGTCCAGTTCTCCATCATTACAAACAACAAGAGAGGACTTAAACTTCCGCTTACAGCCATTACCCAGAAGGACTTCTTCATCATTCCGAAGGACTTTATGGTGATAAATCCGGACGGATCCACAGGCTTCAACAGACAGATAGTTGCGGAGGATGGCTCCGGAACTACAACAGAGTTTGTCGAAAGCGAGATATACAGGATTGATGACCAGTACTGTTATGTGACTGTACCGGAGAGTCAGGATCAGGCAGGAGTGAGACTTAACGATTTTGTAATCAAGCCCGGCATGGAGAGCGGCACGGATGGTGCCAATGCTTATCATGTGGGACCGGTGAAGTCCCTTCAGGGTGTTTACAATATAAATCGTGGCTACTGTGTTTTCAGACAGATAGTTCCGATTGAGCAGAATAACGAATACGTCATAGTCGAAAAGAATACCGATCACGGCATCGCAGTGTATGATCATATAGTTATGGATGCTTCGCTTGTGAGCGACGGTCAGCTCGTTTATCAGTGATATATTTTCCTGAAATATTACAATTTTCTGACATCACCATAATAAGCCATTTCTATTGTTTTACGTATTATATCATCATGTTGACATGGGAAAAAATTCGTATACAATAGACATATTAGACGAGTTATGCCTATCGTTCATGACGGGGGAATTAAGATGAGTTTTATCAGTAACATAATGAAAAACATGAGAGTTAATCAGGACGATGATTACGAGCTTGATGACGACTACGAATTTGATGACTACGATGATGAGCCTCAGCAGAGGGGCAATTTTTTCATAAAGCGCAATGCAGATAACGACGAGGAAGAAGACAGACCTGCAAGACCTACATTGTTCACCAAAAAGCAGCAGCCACAGTCACAGTCACACAGAGGTATGGAAGTTACTATGATTAAGCCGACTTCTATGGATGATTCAAGAGACATTTGCGACTATCTTCTTGATGGTAAGGCAGTTGTTCTCAATATGGAAGGGCTTCATATGGAGATAGCTCAAAGAATCATCGACTTCACTTCAGGAGCAGCATTTGCCATGGATGGAAACCTTCAGAAGATATCAAATTATATCTTCATTGCTACACCTCAGAACGTTGAGCTTTCCGGAGATTTTCAGAATATTCTTGCCGGCGGATCAGACGTTAACATGAGTGGATTCAATCTCAGGGTTTGATAGTGTATGTTATGAAAGGCATATCCTTAGGGGATATGCCTTTTGTTTTGTTTTGAGACATCTTGTGCTATGATTATTCTCATGCAGCTTATCACACACTGGATGATGTTCGGGCAGGTCATAAAGTCAAATCAACATGTAAGCACGTGATTTGGTACTTATGCCTCTTTACATCATCTTTTAATTTGAGGGAGGATGTCATGTCAAAAGTTTTGGATGTAAATTATGAGAATTCATTTTCGTATCATATCTTTCTTGAGAAATCCTTTGATGCTCTGAAAAGTGCTGTTTCAGAACTGGATGTCTGTGAGAGGCGTGCACTTATAATCACAGATACCAACATTGCCCCTTTATATCTCAGGGAAGTAAAGGCTGTTCTTGCTGAGTGTTTCAGCTCGGTGTCTGAGGTTATACTGACTCCGGGAGAACAGTACAAGAATACTGACTCCATAGCTCAGATTTATGAGAAAGCCATACAGGAGAACTTTGACAGAAATGACTACTTTATAGCTTTGGGTGGCGGAGTTGTGGGAGATATGACCGGATTTGCCGCTGCCACATACATGAGAGGGATAAAGTTTATCCAGATTCCTACAACATTACTGGCACAGGTCGACAGTTCCATCGGTGGCAAGACCGGTGTGGATTTCAGGGCTTACAAGAACATGGTGGGAGCATTTCATATGCCGTCACTGGTCTATAGCAATGTCTCAACATTGACAACACTTGATGATATTCAGTATGCTTCCGGCATGGGTGAAGTTATAAAGCATGCACTTATCAGAAACAGAGATTATTTTGATTATCTCACAGAACATGTGGAGGAGCTTAAAGACAGGGATCTTTCGGTTCTTCAGGAAACAGTTTATCAGAGCAACCTTATTAAGAGAGCCGTGGTTGAGATAGATCCGAAGGAAAAGGGGGAAAGACAGCTTCTTAATTTCGGACATACTCTCGGACATGCCATAGAGAAGTGCTCTGAGTTTTCCTACAGCCATGGTCAGTGTGTTGCTTTCGGATGCATTGCTGCCATGTTTATTTCCGGCACTGTCACAGAGGAGGAAGAGCATTCTGTAAGAAAGCTTATGGAGGCTGTTGGGCTTGAGACGGTTCTCAGGAAGATGGATCATAGAGATATCCTTCTTGCCACTCGTAAGGATAAGAAGATGGATAAAGGGCATGTGCGTTTTATCCTGCTTCATTCAGTGGGCGATGCCTTTATCTCTCATGAGGTTTCGGATGAGCAGATGCTCTCTGCGCTTCAATATATCGAGAGAGGATTCGCATTAAATTAAAGATGTTTTAGAGGAAATTTATGAAATCAAGTTTTAAAAGAATTATTCTTTTTTTAGCGGTAGCAGTTTTACTTATCATACCTGACCAGTACACAAAGCAGCTTGCTGTAGAGTATCTTCAGGGAGGTGAGCGGATCACGGTGATAAAGAATATACTGTATTTCCTGTATGTAGAGAACAGGGGTGCTGCGTTCGGTGTATTCCAGGGCGCACAGTATATGTTCTATATCATCACTATTGTGGTGCTTTTCGGTATCCTGTATGCGGTTTACAAAACTCCTTTAAAGGATAGACATTTTTATCCTATGCTTCTGGTGGCAGAACTTGTTTTTGCCGGTGCCATAGGTAATTTTATCGATCGTGTCAGTCAGAAGTATGTAGTTGATTTTATATATTTCAGCCCTATAGATTTTCCGGTTTTCAATGTTGCGGATATTTATGTGACATGTGGCTGTATAGTGATGGTTCTGCTGTTCCTTTTCTACTATAAGGATGAGGATTTTGCATTTTTGAGACCTGTAAAAAAGGAAAATGCTGTTTCTTCACATAGTGAAGCCACACCGGAGGAGAAATGATAGAGATTAAAGTTTCTGAAGAGATAAGCGGTGTACGTCTTGATCAGTTTCTCGGGACACTTGAAGATCTTGAGATATCCAGAAGCTATGCTTCAAAGCTTATAAAGGAAGATCGTATAAAGCTTAATGGCGGAAGCTGCAAGGCAAGTGCAAAGGTTCAGGCCGGAGATATTCTCCTTATAGATATGCCGGAACCTGTAAGCCTTGATGTTGTGGCAGAGGACATTCCGCTTGATATAGTTTATGAGGACAGCGATTTTCTGATAGTCAATAAGCCTAAGGGGATGGTGGTTCATCCTGCGGCAGGACATTATCAGGGCACGCTTGTGAATGCCATCATGAATCATTGCGGTGACGAACTCAGTACCATAAACGGAGTCATGCGTCCGGGCATCGTTCATCGTATAGACAAGAACACGACAGGACTTCTGGTGGTTTGCAAGAATGATAAGTCTCATAGGTCTTTGGCAGAGCAGCTAAAGGTTCATTCCATCACAAGAAGATATGCAGCTATCGTTTGCGGCAACATAAAAGAGGATACCGGAACAGTGGATGCGCCGCTCGGAAGGTCAAAGAATGATCGTAAAAAGCAGGCTATCGATGAGGTAAACGGTCGTGATGCAGTGACTCATTATAAGGTTTTGGAGCGTTTTGGTGATTATACACTTGTTGAGTGTGTGCTGGAAACGGGACGTACCCATCAGATCCGTGTGCATATGGCGTCTATCGGGCATCCTGTTTTGGGGGATGACGTTTACGGCCCAAAGAAGTGCCCGTTTAAACTTGAGGGACAGTGCCTACATGCGAAGGTGCTGGGATTCACACATCCGACTACAGGGAAGTATGTGGAGTTTGATTCAGAATATCCGGAGTACTTCAAAAAGCTTCTGGAGAAGCTTAGAAAGTGATTTCGCAAGTGCAGATGTTAGAGAAATGTTATCTCTGATATCTGCACTTGTTTTTATGTGGAATTTATTTCCAAAAATGTTCGTGTTTTTTAAAACTTCCGTGCATACAATATGCTAAACTAAATATGTATGTTTGCCCTCATGGCTGATAGTCGGGGCTGAAAACAGTTGAGCAGTTAAAGTTTGGTTTATGTCTAAGTTTAATAAGTCAGGAAAAGAAAAGAACAAAAAATCTAATAAGAAAAATATTGAAATTGATAAGAGAGTGAAGAATGCGGTTTCTTTACTTGAAAGATATGTGAAATCCCGGGATCTTCGGGATGTGAGGAAGTGGCTTCTGATCATCATTATGATGCTCGCCACCGGGCTTATAGTGGGACTTGCCACTGGAGCATTTGGCGGTGGCGAAGAGGAAGAAACGACTCCCCGGGCTGCGACCCCGTCGGAGATCCCGATAACGCAGGAGAATACAACGAGTGATACAACCGAAGCAGAAACGGAAGAGGTGTTTGTACCGGAGGCTGATAAGCTGAATCTCGCTTACATTTTCCCTGAAGGGGCCGATGAGTCGGATCCTTTGAACAGTTATGCAGGAGAAGTTTACAAGGAACTGATGAAGGAGGATAATGCCTATCTAGCAGACATTTATGACATTGCAGGTGACTCTCCGAGGACAGTTGCGGGAAGACTTGGGGTGAGCGGAAGTCGTGTCATGGGAAAGTACAATCCCAAGGATTCCACTCATGATAAGGATAATCCTGCCACATGGTACATTTCTTCATTTAAGAATGTTAATGTCTCTTTCTACAATTCTGACGGAAAGAGAGTAAACGAATATTCTAATGTAAAGGATATCATGTCTATGGCGTCGGTTTACTGCTACCATCATGACTATCTTGATGTGGAGACATTCAAGGAGTACTGTCGGGAGCTTTACAGCAAGTCCAGAAGCTATAAGATGAGCATTGGCAGTGTTTACTATGATGACGGTTGTATAAACCGTTCGGCAAAGGAAGAAGCTGACGATGCGAAGAAGGCGGATAAGATTCTTGAAATCCTGAGGGAACATCTCAGTAAGGTGGATTCTGAAGTGGAATCTCCGGAAAGCGATAGCGGGTCACTGAATTCCGCTTCCGGTGAGACTGCATCAGCAAACAGCTCATCGGTTGAAAGTTCGTCGGGGGATTATGCGTCAGGCGAAAGTACCTCTGCTAAAGCTGTATCAGGTGAAATTATTTCAGGTGCTTCGAATCAGGCCGTGGAAAGTTCTCTGGCAGGAAATGAAACTGTGGCCTCGTCACAGGCGGTTGAAACTGCAGCTTTGGCTGATTCGACAAGTGAAAAAGTGGATGATTCCGTAGCAACGGATACCTCATCTTCACAAACAGCGGTTTCTGCTGATGCAAATCCTGCAGAGACTTCTGCAGGATTTATAATGCAGCCCGGGTACGGAAGTAACGGATCCGTACTGATGGAGGATTTCGCTGTAGAAAGTGCTCCGCAGGAAGTTATCCAAAGCGGAGGCGGATCTGTAGCGGCTGCCGGAAGAGACACAAGTGTTGCGATTACACCTTTGGATACACTGCCATTGCCCGGCAATCCGAATGCTGCCACGGAAACCGTTAATGAAGTATCGGAGGGTGAGGTGTTACTTGAGGATGCGGCTGCCGGAGATACTTCGGAATCTGTGGCAGAGAATGTGAACACCGCTGAATCCACCAATGCTTCAACAGAGGAATCCACTCAGGAAAGTGACGTTACTTCCGAAGGAAACATTGAACGGATTCTCAAAGAAAAGTACTCTGTGGATGATCTTCGCAATATGGATGATACAATGCTTCTGAGTCTTATAAAGGAAGCTTTGGAGGCTGAGGCAGAGAAGAAGGACAGCAATTCCGAGACTGATGTAAAGAGTAAGAACTATTGCCCGGGACATGTGGATCTTTATGTCAGCGTAACCATAAAGGGTTTTGAGGATGAGAAGGGTCTGAAAACTATTGAGTTTGAGCCAAAGAGCACAGATTCTGAAGCTGAGGATGTGAAGGCTCATGAGGAAAAGACTGAAACATCCGGTAAATCTGATTCAGCAGAGAATACTAAGAAAAAAGCGACTGATGAAACATCCGGTGCAGAGTCAAAAAAGGCAGGCGTAAAGTCTGGAAAATCAGGTTCGGAGGGATTGAAAAAGTCAGGAGAAAATCAGCCGGAAACGGTGGAAAAACCCAATGAAGGTATGATTGATGACATGGATGAAACATTGGCTTCGGACGGAACGTCAGGCTGGCAGGGATGGACTGAGGAGAGTATCTCTGAAGTGGAAAGGCTGGTTTCCAGAGACTGGTTCAAGACTTATGGGTTCTCCATTTCGACCATTGATCCTAAGAATCCTCTCACGGAGGAAGAGATATCCAGATATCTTGACGGACTGCCCGATGATATTTCCGGGGACAGAAAGAAGGTCATAAAGTTTGCTCTTGAGTCTGTCGGAAAGGTGCCTTACTATTGGGGCGGAAAGGCAGCAGGAAAGAACTACGAGAAGAACAATTTCGGCTCCGTCGTCCAGTCGGATTACCGTGGACGTGTTCTCAGAGGACTTGACTGTTCAGGATGGGTCCAGTGGGTTTACTGGTCGGCCATCAATAACAATCTAAACGGATCCTGCAGCTCCGGTTCTCTGGTCGGTGAGGGAGAAAGTATAAGGCGTGCGGATCTTGAACCTGGAGATATAGTTATACGTGTCGGTGCAGATTCCCATGTTGTCATGTTCCTTGGATGGGGCGCAAACGGAAAAATGATAGTTATACATGAGAATTCATCGGCGAATAATGTCTCCGTCAATGAGGTGACAGCAAGTTATCCATATTATAGAAAGTTAATAAATTAATTATGCAAAACCCATTGACAATTTTGGGGTAAACAATTAAATTACTTGAGTATGCCGCGTGGCGAGGTTTAAGTGTGATATTTATCACCACCAAAGCCAGCGAGTAATGATAAAAAGGAGGACCCTCGTAATGTATGCAGTAATCCTTACAGGTGGAAAGCAGTACAAGGTAAGCGAAGGCGATATCATTAGAGTTGAGAAACTTGATGTAAAGGAAGGCGACAAGGTTACTTTCGATCAGGTGCTTGTTCTTAATGATGGCGCTATGAAGATCGGAACACCGGTCGTAGATGGTGCTAAGGTATCAGCCACTGTTACTAAGAATGGCAAGGCTAAGAAAGTCATCGTTTACAAGTACAAGAGAAAGTCTGGTTACCATAAGAAGAATGGTCACAGACAGCTCTTTACAGAAGTAAAGATTGATTCTATTGGCTAATTTTTTCATAGTATTTATTGGAGGATAATCATGGCTCATCATAAGGGAATGGGATCTACCAAGAATGGTAGAGATTCGGAGTCCAAGAGACTTGGACAGAAGAGAGCAGATGGTCAGTTCGTTAAGGCTGGTAATGTTCTTTACAAGCAGAACGGAACAAGAATTCACCCAGGTCTTAATGTAGGCCTTGGCAACGATTTCACTCTTTTTGCAAAGGTTGACGGTGTAGTTAAGTACAGCCACCTTGGAAGAGACAGAAAGCAGGTATCCGTACTGCCAAAGGATGCTGAGTAATTTAGCTTAGTGATTCTGTTTATTACCCCTGTGCCGATATTTCGGCGCGGGGGTTTTATACATTGTTTCAATTTTATTTTGGCTCTCTGAGGGTTAGCGACGCATCTATTCAGTCGGCGCGGGGATGCCCTTGGGAAAGGAGAAAAATTTATGTTTGCAGATATTGCAAAAATTTTCATCAAAAGTGGAAAAGGCGGAAACGGTCACGTTTCCTTCAGACGTGAATTGTTTGTACCGTGTGGGGGACCTGACGGTGGAGACGGCGGAAAGGGCGGCGATATCATCGTCGAGGTAGATAAGGGTATGAATACCCTTGAGGATTTTCGTAATCGTCAGAAGTACGTCGCAACTCCCGGTGAGGAAGGTGGCGGAAAGCGCATGCACGGAAAGAACGGTAAGGATCTGGTTCTTAAAGTGCCTGAGGGCACCATCATTCGTGATTTCGAAACGAAGAAGATAATTGCGGATATGTCCGGAGACAATCAGCGCATGGTACTTTTAAAGGGAGGAAAGGGCGGCCTCGGCAATATGCATTTTGCCACACCTGCCATGCAGGCTCCCAAGTTTGCACAGCCCGGTCAGGATGCAAGAGAAATCTGGGTACAGCTTGAGCTCAGAGTTATCGCTGACGTTGGTCTTGTAGGACTTCCAAATGTGGGTAAGTCAACCATTCTTTCAATGTGTTCAAACGCAAGACCGGAGATCGCAAACTATCACTTCACAACACTTACTCCGCATCTTGGTGTAGTAGGACTTAAGGGTGACCGTTCATTCGTAATGGCTGATATCCCGGGCCTTATCGAGGGTGCATCTGAGGGTATCGGCCTCGGACATGAGTTCCTTCGTCATATCGAGCGTTGCAAAGTTCTGATTCACGTTGTTGATGCTTCCGGATGCGAGGGCAGAGATCCTGTAGAGGATATCAAGACTATAAATGATGAGATTCTGAAGTATGATCCTGAGATTCTGAAGAAGCCTATGATCATCGCATGCAATAAGACTGATCTTATCATCGATGAGCAGGGAACAGACAGTGCTGTAACCAGAATCAAAGAAATCTACGAGCCACAGGGTGTGAAAGTTTTTGCAATTTCTGCAGCGACCAATACCGGTCTCCGTGATCTTCTTGAGGCTGCATGGACATATGTAGAAGAAGCCGGGGCCAAGGAGATTGAGGTTTACGAGAGCGAAGTGGATCTCGAGACATTAGGCCACAAGGAGCAGCTTGATATCGAGTACAAGAAACTTGATGCCAATACATACTCCGTTGAAGGACCTAAGATTGAGAAGATGCTTGGCTACACCAATCTTCAGGTTGAAAAGGGCTTCGAGTTCTTCCAGCGTTTTATGGACGAACAGGGCGTTATCAAGCAGCTTAAGAAGATGGGTATTCAGGAAGGTGATACCATCAGAATCTATGGACATACCTTTGAGTACTATGATACAGACGCATACGAAGAGGGGGATATGGAAAGTGCTATCGAGACAGCATTCCCTAAGCGTCATCAGCCAAAACAGAACGGAGAAGAAGAATGAAGAAATATATCAGAGACAGTAAGATGCGTTCTGAATTAAAGGGCGCTGCAATGACCATCGAGCCGGTACTTTCTATAGGAAAGAACAGCATTACACCGGAACTTATTGATGCAGTCAGAGAAAACATCGTAAAGAATGAGCTTATCAAGATAAATATTCTCAAGAATTGTGATGATGATCCAAAGGCCATCGCTCATACTCTTGCAGGACGTACACAGTCAGAGGTGGTTCAGGTTATCGGTCGTAAGATCGTGCTTTACAAACCTAATCCTGACTTTAAGAAGAGAAAGTTTGAGATTTCCAAGGCAGAGATCAAGAGCGGCAGCAGAAAGCCCGGTAATGTCGGAAAGCGCAGGAATCATAACACTGAAATCGCAGGAGCCAAGAATAAGGCTTCACGCAGCGGTATGAGCCTCCGTTTTGTTGAAGAGGACGATGAGGAGTTCGATAACGACGTAGAATAAGAACTGCATTATCTTATGCATAGGGCAGAATGAAAGTCTTATGCTTAGGATGGCTGAAGCTGAGGAAACAATGATTATATCAGTGTTTCCTCAGTGTCTTCGGCGTCGTGGCACGGATTTTCAAAGGAAAGTTGATACTTCGCATCGAAAATCCGGTCAGGGAAAGGCTTTAATCAGCGTTTCCCTGAAAAACATTGGTTTTAAGGTGAGTTCAGGGATTTAGAGGTGCAGTCATGTGCGGTACTAAGGTTTCGCAGGAGTCATCTGTGAAATGTCAGAATATAAAGAAGAAAGTCGGAATTATGGGAGGTACTTTTGATCCTGTTCATAATGCTCATTTGTCTCTTGGACAGTGTGCTCTTTCACAACTTTCTCTGGATGAAGTATGGTTCATGCCTGCCAGGGATCCGTATTTTAAGAAAAAGAAGAATGTTACACCGGCGAAGCTAAGGTGTGACATGACTTCTCTGGCGGTTTCGGGGCATCCGGGTTTCAGACTTTCATTGTTTGAACTTGAAAGAGAGGGAGAAACCTATACGGCTGAAACATTGGAACTGCTTAGTGAAAAGTTTCCGGATATTCACTTTTATTTTATCATCGGGGCGGATTCAATGTACCAGATAGATACCTGGTGGCATCCGGAAAACATCATGAAGCTTTGCACACTTGTTGTGGCAGGAAGACATTATCCTGATGGTCAGAGGAGTTTTCAGGAACAGGTGAACTATCTGAGGGAAAGGTTTCAGGCTGATATCGAAGTTCTGGATTTTTCGGAAACGGATATATCAAGTACCATGATTCGTGAGATGGTGGCTGAGGGCAGAGACATTAGCCTGTTGGTACCTGAAGCGGTTATGCATTATATAGAGGAAAAACATCTGTATAAATGATCATAAGGCATCAAACCATCGTGCAGGCAAGTTCTTTGATACTATTGACCATTACATCGTGATATGATTTCACCAGTATTTTAACCGGAGGCTGACATGGCATCAGATAAGAAGGCAAAGAAAAACGGCGTGAATCCGGATATTTCGGATATTCACGAGTACAGAAAGAAACTGAAGAAGATTCTGAAACCGGAAAGGTATGAACATTCTCTCAGTGTGAGTTTCACCTGTGTATGTCTTGCTATGAGATACGGAGTTGATCTTCACAAGGCGGAGGTAGCAGGGCTTCTTCATGACTGTGCGAAACAGTTTTCTGATGAAGAACTTATTAAGCTTTGCAAAAAGGAAAATGTTGAGCTTACTGAAGACATATTGAAAGCGCCTCAGGTTATACACTCGGTATTTGGCGCCGTATATGCCCGTAAAGAGTTCGGAATAGAGGATAAGGATATTTTATCGTCTATATACTATCATACCCTTGGAAGGCCGGATATGAGTCTTCTCGAGGCTATAGTATTTGTGTCCGATTATATTGAGGCGAGAAGATTTAAGGCAGAGAGACTTCCGGAGATACGGATGCTTGCATTTACAGATCTTGATAGAGCTGTTTATGAGATAAATCATGATACCATCACTTATCTCGAAGAGTCCGGAGGGTATATCTGCAAGGACTCCTATGATACGTATAATTACTATAAAGAACTTATGAAAAACCGTGAGTTACCGATATAGATGATAAAGTTCTTTTGGGAGGACTGACGGCAGTTTTTTGCGGAACCAGGTGTGGAAAGGTGCATTTCGAAAACGAATGGTTCTGCCTGGACGATTCCGTAAACACGTCCCTTGGATACGTAGAACTTTCTGTTAACATTACAAGACAATTGACACGAGCATAATTCTATTTAAAGGAGTAATATTTAATGGCTAGTGAAACATCAAAGACAATGGTCAAGGCAGCATATGATGCCATTTCCGATAAGAAAGGATATGACATTACTGTTATAGATATCTCTGAGGTATCGGTCATTGCGGACTATTTTGTGATTGCAACCGCCGATAATATCAGACAGGTTGATGCCCTCAGCGACGCTGTTGAGGATAAGATGGCAGAGCTTAAGTTCGACCTGAGACGTAAGGAGGGAGTTCCTGACAGCGGATGGGTTCTTCTTGATTACAATGACATAATCGTTCATGTTTTTGATAAGGATCAGCGTCTGTTCTATGACCTTGAGCGTATCTGGTCAGACGGTAAGAAGGTCGTTGATGTGAATGAGATCTGATAATTGATCGGATCAGGAGAAGACATATCTAATTAAATGATATGATTAAGTAAAATGCACATTCATGTGTGGCTATAATCCCTGTTTGTGAGGAACTTAGGTTTTTTGATGAAACCTGACACATTCCTTACAAATAGGGATTTTTTCGTACAAATGTTTAATCTAGGTTGCCATGAACAGATGTTTGTGATAAAATCCATATAAAAGTAGTAACTGTTTAAAAAGGAGTTTACCATGGGCAGACATAAAAAACAGCCGGATGCAAATCATATGACCCCTAAGCAGCAGGCGGTGTTTGATTATATCAAGCAGTGTGTCATTGAAAGAAATTATCCGCCTTCAGTCAGAGATATATGTGCGGCAGTAGGACTTAAGTCTACATCCAGTGTGTTTACATATATCAATGATCTTGAGACGATGGGACTTATCAAGAAAGACCCGGCGCATCCACGAGCACTGATGATCACAACCTCTGAGTTTCATGCTGAACCTTCAGAATCTATAGTTCCTGATCGTGAAGTTGCGCAGGTTCCACTTATCGGAACAGTTGCAGCAGGTATACCTTTACTTGCCGAGGAGAATGTCACAGATTATTATCCTATTCCTGTGGATATGCTCCCAAATCAAAAAGTCTTCATGCTTACTGTCAAGGGTGAATCCATGATCAATTGCGGTATCCTGAACGGTGACAAGGTTATCGTTGAACAACAGAGTACCTGCCATAACGGAGAGATTGTAGTTGCGCTGGTTGATGACAGTGCCACTGTTAAGCGTTTCTACAAGGAAAACGGACATATCAGACTGCAGCCTGAGAATGACAACATGGATCCGATTATTGTTCCTGACTGTCAGGTTCTTGGCAAGGTCATCGGTCTTATCCGCATGGGCGTGAAGTGATTAAGCAGTATACACAAACGGACATATAGGAATATACTTATGATCGAGAAGAAAAAAGACACATTCGGATACGATATCATGTATCACAGATTCAGGATGGCCCCGAGAGACGGAGAAACCGTTGATGATCTGAAACATGATATAGCTGAGCTTTCGGATAAACTGAAGGCTTGCGGTATTTATGTGCATTTTCTTGAGAGCAGTGTCGAGAAAAGAACCGGAAGACATAAGGACGGTTTCATAAATGTGGAAGTGGGTATACATGAACACCACAGGACCAGAGGTGCAGGGTGGTTTAAAAGAAAAGAGACCAGGGTTACGGTCGCTGAAGTCTACGAGTATTCTCAAAGCCATAATACTAAAGAAACGGCGGAGTTTGCCGCCGTTTCCGTTAGAACACTATACAATCGGAAGACTGCACTTAAAAATGCCGGTAAATGGCATGAGAACAACAGTAATATGTTTTAAATCATGATCTCACACTTTGAAGTCTTTGCATAATTTCTAAAGCATTGTGTGTAACCCTGTGACCCGTATAAATGGTATACAGGTTGTTTTAGGAAAGGCGATGAGGATGGATATTAACAGTATTGAAACAGATGGTTCATTGATCAAAAGTGCATTTATGCTCTTCGATAAGATGTCTGAGATACAAAAGAATCTTCCTGTAGCTTATGCCGTTTTTCGCGTTATCATGAATCCGGAAGGTGATGGAGCTGTGGATGCAAAGTATCTCTATGCCAATGACAGATATTGCCAGGGAGTCGGATATGAAAAGGATAAACTGTTGAACCAGCATTTGACGGATACCTATTCCGATAACTGCGAAGAGTTGCTGTATTTTACTTATCGTGCAGCTTACTTCGGAGAAGAAAAGCATCATACCATATACAGTTATTCACTGGGGCATTGGGTAGAGTTTACCATTGCTCCAACCAATATAGACGGATGTTGTATCGTGGTCAGCACATTCATTGATGACAGCCATTTGGAGAGAGAACTTCTTCGCCGTAATTCCACTACTGATGATGCTATCGTGCGGATTGCAAGAATGATTAGCAGTGAAGGCGTTTTTGAAGACATCATGAATAATATGCTGAGAGAACTCAGCCTGATCATACATTCTGACAGACTGTATATCATGATCACTGATGATGTGACTATGGATGCCAGGTTTGAGTGGTGTACGGAAGGTGCCGAATCATATATAGACAGATTGCAGAGCCTGAGCTTTGAGAAGTATTTCATAAACTGGAGACATTATCTCAATGATGATGAAGTGATACAGATAGATGATGCTGCCACTTTGAAGGAAAGCGAACCGGCTGTATATGATGCTCTCATGAAGGGTGGAGTAGAGAGATTTGTCTGTGCACCTTTTTATGACAATAAACATAAGCTCCTGGGATTTTTATGTACAATCAATTATGTGGCCAATGAAAAGATAGATACTATCAAGCTTATAAGGACGATTTCTCATTTTATAGGTTTTAGAATAAGAAATCATACCTTGCTTCAGCTGTTGGATTACAGAGGCAGCCATGATGAGTTGACCGGTCTTAAAAACAGACGTGTATTTGGAGAGTCTCTCAAGGTTACGTCAAGATTAAAGGATCATTTCGGTATTTTTTATGTGGATCTCAATTTCTTTAAGCATGCCAATGATAATTACGGGCATATGGTTGGAAATGAAGTCCTTAAAGAAACTGCCAGAAGACTTTCAGCTGCTTCTGATTATGAGGTTTACAGGTTGGGCGGAGACGAATTCGCTATACTTGTGGATGATGATATCTCAGAAGAGGAATACAAGGATATTCTCAGAAGTCTGGATGAGGCATTTCAAAAGCCGGTGTTGGAAACGGATGAATATACCATAAATATCGGCATCAGTGCGGGTTTTGCGATGGCACCGGTTGACGGAACCAATCCCAATGAACTTAGAAAGATAGCTGATATGCGTATGTATGAGAATAAACGTCGCATACATGAAGAACTTATGAAAAACAGTAATTAACAATTAAATGGCAGGTTCTCAAAGAACCTTCCATTTAGTTAATCGTTTCTGAGATGCACTTTGTTTCTAGCGCTGCGGCGACGCTCATCTTCGAGGGCGGCGTAGTGTTTTTTTGTTGTATTTACATCATTGTGTCCTAGAACATCCGCTACAAGATAAATATCTCCGGTTTCTTTATAAAGATTTGTTCCGTAGGTACTGCGAAGCTTGTGTGGCGTTATATGCTTAAGTGGTGTAACAGTTTTTGCATATTTTTTCACCATGTATTGAACTGAACGCACGGTAATTCGCTGGTTACGAAGGGAGAGGAACAGAGCGTCCTCGGAACCGGTTTCTGCAATGATATGTTTTCTGTAATCCATATATCGTCTGAGGACTCCTTCAACTTCATCACCGAAGTAAACAGTTACTTCCTTTCCACCTTTTCTATGTATATGAATACCATCATTATTGAAATCTATATCTCCGATATTCAGTCCCACACATTCTGAAACACGGATGCCTGTTCCAAGCATCAGTGTCATCATGGCACTGTCGCGAAGCTCTGTTTTATCATGGAATATCTGCTGCCTTTTAGTGAGTCCGTCTCCGTTTTCGACTTCATCCAGAAAATCAGCAACTTCATTTACATCCATACGGATTATTTCTTTATCTTTAAGCCTGGGCATCTGTATCAGAGCGGCCGGATTATTTTTTATAAGCTGATTTTTGTAGAAATAATTGTAAAAGGTGCGTAGTGAAGCAACCTTTCTCTTAATTGCTGTACGGCTGTTGATAACGTCGCTGACAATGACATTGCCTTTAGAATCTTTTCTTGATTGTTTTCGATATTTCAGGTACTCCATGTAGTCTTCGATATCAAGAACCGATAAATTATCAATATCATCCAAATTGAAATCCGAAGTTTTACGACCCTTATATAAAGGATTCTGATCAATAAGAAACTGAAAGAAAACTTTCAGATCGTATGCGTATGCGATACGTGTTCTTGATGAGGTTCTTTGCTCGATGCCTCTGAAGAAAGTGGTACAGAACTTTGGAAGTTCAGAAAGAAGTTCTCTTAGTTTAATTGTATTATCCCTGTCAACCTGTTCATGATATTTTAAGGCCATTTATGCCCTCCTGAGTATTATTTTTCGCTGATTGTTGTTTTTGAAGTAAAATGCTTCTGCATTGATATATTTTACACATATATGATAATAAATTCACAAACAAGCGATTGAATTTCACATTCTTTGTCTATTATAACAAATAGAAACGGGAGAGAGTTAAAAGGTTTTGCGAAATAATGACGTATTTAACAAACAAATAGAACGAAATTTAAACATATTGACATACGAAATGCCTATTATTTTCATATTATTAAACTATGTTGCGGTTGCGAGGTACTACTCTCGGTGATATAATTGCACTTGGTCAAGTACAATGAGAGACCAAAGAGACAATGTCAGGTGTTTGCGAATGCCTGATATGCAGCATCAGTCCTTCGCGAAGCGAAATATTAAAGGACTGTTGTTCAGAGCGAAAGAGGTAAATGACATGAATGATTATTTGGAAATTGTAAATGTTCACGCACGTGAGATTCTTGATTCAAGATCTAACCCAACAGTTGAGGCTGAGGTAACTCTTGCAGACGGTACTGTTGGAAGAGCAGCCGTACCAAGTGGTGCTTCCACAGGTCAGTTTGAGGCTCTTGAGCTTCGTGATGGCGATAAGAGCCGTTATGTAGGCAAGGGTGTTCTCAAGGCTGTTGAGAATGTTAATACTCTTATCAATGACGCTTTACAGGGTGTAGATGCATCAGACGTATATGCAGTAGATGCAGCTATGTTAAAGCTTGACGGTACAAAGGATAAGTCAAAGCTCGGTGCTAACGCTATCCTTGCTGTATCACTTGCATCAGCTCATGCAGCTGCTGAGTCTCTTGGTGTTTCTCTTCATCAGTTCCTTGGCGGTGCTGCCGGCTGTGAGCTTCCTGTTCCTATGATGAACATCGTTAACGGTGGTGCACACGCTGCAAACAACATCGATGCTCAGGAGTTCATGATCATGCCAGCAGGCGCTCCAAGCTTCAAGGAAGGTCTTCGTTGGTGTTCAGAGGTATTCCACGCACTTCAGTCAGAGCTCAAGGCTAACGGTCTTGCAACAGCTGTAGGTGATGAGGGTGGTTTCGCACCTAACCTTGCTTCAGATGAGGAAGCTCTTGATTACATCGTAGCAGCTATCAAGAAGGCTGGTTATGAGCCTGGTAAGGATTTCGTACTTGCTATGGATGCTGCATCTTCTGAGTGGAAGAGCGATAAGCCGGGTGTATATCACCTTCCAAAGGCTGGTAAGGATTTCACAACTGACGAGCTCATCGAGCACTGGAAGAAGCTTACAGAGAAGTATCCTATCATCTCTATCGAGGATGGTCTCGATGAGGAAGATTGGGAAGGCTGGCAGAAGATGACCAAGGTTCTTGGTGATAAGGTTCAGCTCGTTGGTGATGATCTTTTTGTTACAAATGTTGAGAGACTTCAGAAGGGTATCGATCTTGGAGTTGCTAACTCAATCCTTATAAAGCTTAACCAGATTGGTTCTCTTTCAGAGACAATGGATGCTATCAAGCTTGCTCACAAGCATCACTACACAGCTATTGTTTCTCACAGATCAGGTGAGACAGAGGATACAACAATCGCAGATCTTGCTGTAGCTCTTAACACATGCCAGATCAAGACAGGTGCTCCTTCAAGATCAGAGCGTGTAGCTAAGTACAACCAGCTCCTTCGTATCGAGGAGGCTCTTGGTGATGGTGCTGACTATCCTCAGTTCAACGCATTCAACGTTAAGAGATAATCTTATATTGAGATGATTTTCCGGCGGTGCAGCTTAGGCTGTACCGCCTTTTTGTCGTTTTAAGCTGATTTTTATCGGTTAAATGAACATCAGACAGGAAAAGAGGAGCTATTAAATTGTTGGGTACATTAGAAAATTAATTTTAAAGATTTAATGCATAATAAATGAAAATTCCATAAATGTGAGTTGTGAGATTATATAGAGAGTATAATGATAGCGGTAATATCAATAACCAAAAGAAACAATAAACAGAAGCTTTAGTTGAGTGAGGTATGAATTATGGATTTTCGTAAGCGGATTATAATTATGGTGGCAGTATTGGCTTTGTTACTACCTGTAACGGTTTATGCAGATTGGGGAGATTATGATGTTACATACGTTCCGTATTATTCGACATATGAGTATACTGTTACGGAAGGTGATCCTATGTATGTGGTCTTATGTGATGTCAGTGTGTCATTAAGAACTTATCCGACTATGAGTTCTGATATTGTGACTCAGGTTCCGGTGGGCGAATGTGTTACATTTATTTCCGATGTAGGAAATGGCTATTTATATGTGGACTACAATGGTCTTGATGGATTTATACTTGCTGATTATCTTGATTACTATGAGCCTCAGACATATGTGTCGAGGTATGGCTGGATAGTAAATGTAGATTATTCTGCAAGTCTCAGAAGCCTGCCCAGTACCGATTCTATGGTATATGTACAGATACCTGCAGGATCGATGGTAAAGGATATTTCATACGCAAATGATATGTTTTACCGGGTTACATATGATGGAATCACCGGTTATGTTTTGCAATATCTGGTTGATACAGAATCTGTAGGTTGATGTTTGCTCGGGGTAATCAATAAATATTGTTTAAGGATATAAAGACCTGTTCTTGATGCGGTTGCAGCATAAGAACAGGTCTTGTTTTGTAAAGATAATATAATCATAAAAATCCAAATGGCATGGATGAGAAGACAGCCGACTCATGAATATTATTTTCATGGACGGGATAATCGACTCATAGATTAAATCATTTACATGAAACAAAATAACTTTCCGAAATTGTATATAAGAAAAGTGTATTGGAATATCATTAAAACGGCAACATTTAAAAGATGCCGATTTTCTAACCCTTTTTTGTATTTCTGCGTGATACGATGAATATATAGACACCCAAAGCAATGAGAAATGTAAAAACAAGCCAACCACATGGAAGTTTTATGATTTCGTTCATGAGAAGAACAGAGCTGATCATGATAAAAAGTGAGGCAGCTGACTGGATGTTGCCTATCAGTTCATATTTCTTTTGAAACCAGGGATATTCGGTATCATGAACCAACAGACCGTCATGAACGTATTGTCTTGTGTACAAAAGTGCATGTTCCGGATCATTATTGTAAATACCATGTTCATGAAGGAAAAAATCGCCTTGCATGCATAATGAATAAATTTTATTGTATACAATATTATCTGTTAATTCAGATACAGGAATAGAGTAAATAGTATAAAGAAAAACGGTTCCGGTATCGTTTATACGTTCGAGATAAAACAGTGGCGATAAAGGAAGTGAATTAAAAGTTTCAAAGCTGTCAGAAATACGACGGTTTTGAATTTCGGATTTTAATTCTAAAAAAGAATTCCTATCAATCAATATTTGATCC
This sequence comes from Oribacterium sp. WCC10, assembly GCF_900113415.1. Lineage (GTDB taxonomy): Bacteria > Bacillota > Clostridia > Lachnospirales > Lachnospiraceae > Oribacterium. The sequence goes on from NZ_FOPH01000001.1 coordinate 244,162, forward strand.
AAAGTATTGCAGGATTCTTTATTTTTGCCGGTAATTATACTAAGGAAGAATAAACTGTCCGGATGTTCAATATAAAAGCGCCTGAATTGATTTATCCATACTGATTCGGCACGAAGAGATTCAATTCCGGTTTTTATTTCGGAATATGAACCATCGGCAGTAAAATATCTGGTTTTGATATTTTTATTTCTGAGGCAGGATACAGACATCAGGGTCTGAACAGGGCGGGTGTCCATGTCAAATTTTAGTTCGAAATTGTCCAAATAATTCATAATTCAATATTGCGCGAAACACCAGTTTAACGAAATGATGATGACGCATAGTGATAGGTCCGTCCCTAAATTGAAGAAGTTAACGAGACTTTCATGGATTATTATACCACAAAAGGTCTCGTTAACTTTTTCATTCAAGTGTGATAGGTCCGTCAAATGAAATGTTAAATGCTTAATTGCAACAGTTAATGCTCAAATGAGCGTTTACCTTTGCAAGTGACGTATAGCGATGTGTTATCAATTGTAAATGTAAACGCTCACTTCCCACATAATTATTAACAATGCTTTCATCCTGCATGTATCCTGCATGTTCAGATGATTCTTCGTGATGGTCAGTAGACTACGATTGATTATCATCAAGGTGTGCCTCAGCATACTCCTCAAAGGCGGTCTGCCAAATCCTGTAAGCTGCGTTTGTCTGGTGAATCCCCTTATCACTGCAATATTGTTTTGCAAGATTTCCCTCACTGTCATAGAGCCTTGACGCTATGTCTATATAGCCCCAACCGTTTTCTGCTGCCAATGCTGCCATCTGCGCATTAAACGCACGGATGGTGTCATTGTTAAAGTCCTCTTTAGCATTTTTATATATGGGTGTTGTACTTACAATAGTGATCTTTATATCAGGTATCTCCTGCTGTATTCTCGTAATATACTGAATATACTTTGCCACAGTTTGGTCTGTACCTCCCCAAAGGTCATTCAGCCCAAAGAAAGTATAAATGTGTTTTGCTCCCATAAGCTTTAAGGAATCCCAGGCATACATCTGCTGTCCCTGATATATGGGATGTTTGGATTTGCCGGAAATGTTCATAAAGGCATTATGAACAGAATAACTGACACGGGTTAAAAATTTAAGATTCTGAAACACAGGAAATGCACTATTATTTGCAGCATAATTTGCAAAGCCTTGAGCTACCGAGTCGCCTATAACAACAGAATCCTTGAAAAATTCGCTGATTTTTTGTGCATGCAATGCTTCTTCCTGAAGTCGTTTCTGTTCTTCAAGCCATGCTCTGTTCTGCTGTTCCCGAAGAATTTCTTCCTCTGTCAATGTTCCTGCTGTTGTTTCCTCTCCTGATCCTGTAAGCGCGTAATCTGTTTGTGTCAAACCGGGTGTATATATACCCGTGCTTTCCGTTTCGGGAACAGTTGGAAATGCTTCATTTGCAGATTCAGAAAGCCTCTGCGTATCTGCATATGAACTTAATACAGGTGTTACGGATAATGTTGTAATCAGCAATGCCGCGGTAATAGTTCTATTTTTCATAATATTTTCCCCTTCCGAATAGAGGTGTAGTGTCTACTACACACTATAAGGCAACAATTAAATATTGCCGAACTCCTTCTTCCTTACCATACTATCAGCATAATGATATTAAAAGGCCATTATCAATAGAGATATCATTTTTAATCTGACACATTATATGACTGTTTACGCCGTTTCAGTCACAGCCCTTTCATTATCTTCTTTTTCTTGTACATAGCCATGTCTGCCCTATGGAATACCGAAGCAACACTGTTGTCCTGATGACTGTCATAAAGCGCGTATCCAAAGGCGATTGAGGTTCTCTCCCAATCATTTATTTCGAAAGCCATGGCTGACTGACTGTTTAACTCATCAATCTTAGCCAAATGATAATCAATGTTTTCATAGTCGGCATTTTTTAGTACGACCACGAATTCATCCCCGCCGATGCGGAAAACGGGCGAGTATTTAAACTCTTCACAAACTACACGTACATTATGGATAATGTAATCATTACCTCGATCATGACCGTAAGTATCGTTTATGGCCTTAAGATTATTCAGGTCAAATACTGCAAGCCCGAAAACAGTATTGCCAGCCTTGATTTCTTCTGTAAGATTGTAAACGGCTTCGTCGTAGGCAAGCTTGTTGTGAACACTTGTCAATGAATCTGTTCTTGCCATTTTACTGATCTGTGAAACTTCTATCTTCTTCTCGGTCAGCTCATTGGTCATGGAAATAATGCTGGTAATATTGTCATTCATATCACGTTCCATTTGTTTCATGGATTCACAGAGCTGTTCAATCTCATCGCCTGTATGTATGTCCAACTCAAGGAATCGGGAGCTGGTAAGAGAATTTTTTCTGTCTGTGCCGGAATAACTGAGTGCAGCGTCACGGAGGTTGTTTATAGGGCTTGTAACGGTTCTATGGACATATTTTATGCATATAAAGCATATGATCAAGGAAATGAATCCATCCATAAGGAATAGCCATAAAACCTGCCTGTTCTGCTCCTGATCGATATTCTTCATTGATATGTCTACAAATGAATAACCTGCTATCTTTTCATCGGAAGTATAGATGGGAACTCCGGCAGTGACAAGGTTTCCGTACAGTTCTGTATCTGTCATGTATGCAGGAAAACCAGCATCGGGATTCGTAAGGATATTTTTGTTTATTTCAAAGAGTGGGTCAAAACTTCCCGGTGGGCACTGATCTTCCATAGCTGAGTCTACAAGGTACAAAACCGACTTTGTGTCAGCATCAACCCAACTTATATATGTGCACTGTATTTCGTTTACATTATGAACTTTTCTCAGATACTCCAATAAAGCCAGATAGTCTGAATCGTTTTCAATAGATGAAAAACGGGAAATATATACATTGAAGTCATCAGAATCCCAGTATTCTGTACTGACTTTAGGCTCTGTTTTGTCATAGATTTCAATTATCTTATCTTTAAGACGCATGACAGTATCGCCATCTATTGTCGCAGCAATGGTTGCAGCGAGCTCAGTGGCTTTAAGCTTGTATCGTCTCGTAATATAATTGTTGATAATATGTGCTCCTGCCAGTATGGAAGCGGAGCTGACAATAAATGTGATTATCACGATAAAGAGTGCGGCTTTATAGCGCAATGAGTGTTTGTATTTCCTGCTCATTATAAATCCTTAGCCTCCTCTCTTTTTTTGCTTTGCCAACATAATACCGTGTATGCGTGCTGCGCATCATCAGTGAGCGGCAAATCCTTATGGCATTTATTCCATTATATGACAAATGCCGAAATATCATTCATTCTATCAATAGACTTCGACAAATTTGACGTGAAAATTAATGGAATATATACGAAAACCTGCTCACCTTGGCATTTAAAGCTTAAGGAGCAGGTTTTTTATAATTATTTACTGTGAAATGACAGGGATTTATGGCAGATTCCTTTAGGAATCTGCCATAAATCATGTTGGGCGGGCCATAAAGCCTATCCCCCATTCTCAAGCAAGCTTGATATGTGGGACAGGCTTTTGTCCCTTGACTTATATTATAGTCTTGATAACTCAGTTTCCCTTTCGCCATGTTCTCGGAAGGAACAGAATCATCATAGGAAGAATCTCAAGTCTTCCTGCCAGCATATCTATAGTAAGGACTATCTTACTTAGATCAGAATACTCTGCATAGTTTCTGACAGGTCCGACTGCACCGAGACCCGGTCCGATGTTGTTGAAAGTTGCTGCGACTGCTGAGAAATTGGTGACAAAATCAAAGCCGTCAAATGAAATGATGAAAATTGAAACAAGGATGATCAATACATACATCACGAGGTAGCTGTTAACCGAAGCTACAACGGATTTATCGACTTTCTTGCCTTCCATTCTAATGTGCTTTACAGCTTCAGGATGAATCAGTACAAGAAGTTCCTTTCCAATCTCCTTAAACAGGATCATGATTCGTGATACCTTGATTCCACCACCGGTGGAGCCTGCGCAGGCACCGCTAAACATAAGGAATAGTATGATCATCTGGCATGGTTGCGACCATGTATCAAAGTCCAATGTTGAAAAACCTGTGGTGGTTATCAGAGATGAAACAGTGAAAAAACTGTGATGCAGTGAATAAATCAGGTCTCCTCCACACAGCTTAAGGATGTTGAAAGCGATAAAAAGGGTTGCCGATAAGACAAAAATCAGGTACATCCTTGCTTCTTCACATCCCAGCGCATCTTTGAACTTTCTCTTTTCGCACAGGTAGTAAACATTAAAATTCACACCGAACATCAGCATCGCTATAGTGATGAGGAACTGGCTGAACATGCTGTAGTCGGCCATTCCTGAATTTCTGACAGCGAAACCGCCCGTTCCGGCTGAACCGAAGGCGATGCACAGTGAATCGAAAAGTGACATTCCGCTGAGCATAAATATTATCACCCACGCCAATGTCAGTAAAAAGTAGATTTTGTAAAGTGCTTTTGCCGTGTCTGCAACTCTGGGAACCATCTTGCTGACATCAGGTCCGGGGGATTCGGCCTTCATGATCATCATATTGTATCCTCCCCCAAGAGGAAGAATGGTGAGAACCAGAACGAGAACACCCATGCCTCCTACCCAGTGACTGAAGGAACGCCAGAAAAGCAGTCCCTTGCCGAGATGTTCAACGTCACTGAGAATCGAGGCTCCGGTTGTTGTGAAACCGGAAACTATCTCGAATACAGCGTCGATGTAATGAGGTATCGTTTTGCTTATATAGAATGGTAATGCTCCTATCAGAGACATCACCATCCAGCTCAAAGCGCAGACTACGAAACCTTCACGAATATAGTAGGAAGTTCTTTTGGGCTTCCTTAATGTGGCCAGGGTGCCGATGAGAAAAGCGATAATAGCAGCAACTCCCAGTGCGTGGAAAGCCCAGATTTCCTTATAAATCAATGCACAAACCATGGGCAGAAGCAACAGCGCCGCCTCGAGCTGTAATACCCATCCAAGTACATATACGATCATATTGATGTTCATTAAACTAAGCTCCCTTATGCAAGAATGTCCTTAAGATCGTTAAATCCGGTATTGGTGGTGATAACGATAACATTGTCTCCCGGAAGCATGTAATCAGAACCTCCCGGTGTGATGAGCTTGTTTCCTCGAACGATGGCTGCGATAAGGACATTTTTCTTGAACTTAAGCTCGGCAAATGTATGCTTAATGAGCTCATTGTTGTTTCCAACCTTGAATTCAAGAGCCTCAGCCTTGCCGTCTGCAATCTTGTACAGAGTTTCAACGTTTGAACCCTGTGAATTCTGAAGAGCTCGAACATATTGAACAATGTAGTCTGCAACAATCTGCTTTGGATAAATGATGGAGCCTAGATTGAGCTCATTGACAACATCATCGAAAGAGATACGGTTTATCTTTGTGACAAGACGTGCATGTGACATCTTTCCGGCATAAAGAGAAAGCATGATATTCTCTTCGTCAAAGCCTGTAAGTGAGCAGAAAGCATCTGTATTCTCTAGACCTTCACGGATAAGAAGATCCTGATCTGTTCCGTCTCCGTTTATGATTGTGGCATCAGGGAACTCGTCTGCCAGGAAATCGCATCTATCCTTGTCGATCTCAATGATTTTGAGTTTACCCTTGAGCTTTGAAGCTTTCATTGACTTTGCAATGTAGTAAGTCACACGACCGCCGCCTACGATCATGATATCCTTTATAGGTGAGAAGCTGATGCCCAGTTTCTTTACGAAGGAGTTTGCCTGCTGTGCACCTGCTATAAAGCTGATGACATCCCCCTCCATGATCTCATGGATACCTGAAGGAATGATAACTTCCTCACCTCTTTCGATTGAACATATCAGGAGATTGATGCCAAGAGTTCTGGAGATATCCATGATCTTCATGCCACAGATTTCACTGTGTTCAGGAACCTTAACTCTGATAAGGTCGATTTTTCCTCGTGAAAAGCTATCAATCTTCATGGCTGACGGGAAACGGAGAAGTCTTGAAACTTCCTTGGCTGCCGCCATTTCGGGATTGATGACCATAGCCAGGTTAAGTTCATCACGAAGATATGTGATCTCATCTGTATATTCCGGATTTCTGATACGTGCTATGGTGCTGCAGTTACCCTCCTTCTTTGCGATAAGGCAGCAAAGCATATTTATCTCATCTGAATCAGTGGCAGCGATGAGAACATCTGCATTCTTAACTCCGGCTTCCTGCTGTGTTTTCAGCATGGCACCGTTTCCGTTAATTCCCATTACATCGATGGTATCCACAGCATGGCGAAGAGCCTTTTCGTTGTGATCTATGATTGTAATGTTGTGATTTTCCTTGTTGAGCTGTGCGGCCAGAGTCAGACCGACTTTGCCGCAACCTACAACGATTATATTCATACAAATCTCCATTAATGAATAAGTCCGGTCAAATAGCAAATGTGAAATGAAATATTTTTTCAGAATCACCTGTGCAGAAGTATTGACGGGACTTATACATAATTACTAAATATTGGTTTTATCCTCTTCTCCTGAACCTGCCTTATCCCTCTCATCCAGATCCCGCTGCAACGGTTCCAGATAATGTACGAACATATCCTTGTGTGAACGTATGGAATAATTGTGGTCAAGTTCGTCATAATTGAAGGACTTTTTGCCACCGTTTTCCATTCGCTCCCAAAAGTAAAGTATGTCTCTGAATGGAATATAGTAGGTTTCATTTCTTGTAGTGAAAGAAAGAATGATAAAGCTTATTCCACCCTGCTCCTCAAAGGCCTTCATGAATCTGACCTGATGTGGATGGAGGTTTTGAAGAGGCCAAAGATCCTTGGCACATTCCTTCGCATCAAAACATACAGGAATGCCTTGAACTACGCCAATGTAATCCACAGTAGATTTCTGGTCAAAATATGCCAGTGTTATCTGAGTGTGGTCTTCATTCATATTGATAGGCGTGATAGGAGTGGGAATCTTCTGCACCACTGCAAGGTGCTTGTCGAAATACGCATCATTTGTGCGATTAATGAGGTCTTCAAGTTGTGAACCTCGAAGACCTCTGGATTTCCATGTGCCCATTATTTACGGCTCTCGTTAAGCCAGTCGCTCCAATCGGAAACCATAGTAGACTTGTCATCAAAATAGTTGATGCGCATTGCCTCACGACACTCTGCGAGAGTTTGATTTGTGACTTTGACTGCGTGGTCTGTACCTTCCTTAAGGATGTCATAAACAGAAGCGATATCCTTCTCCCACTTTGTACGCTCGGCACGAATAGGTGTAAGCATCTCTTCAACAACCTTGAGAAGGAACTTCTTACACTTGACGTCACCAAGACCACCTCTCTGATAATGCTCCTTCATCTCGTCAAGGTTCTTGTAATCAGGAAGGTAATCCGCAAACTGACTGTCATCACGAAGGAAAGCATCAAGGTATGTAAATACCATATTGCCTTCAACGTGACCCGGATCTGCAACATTGATATGAGTAGGATCTGTATACATGCTCATGATCTTCTGCTTTACAGAAGCCTCATCATCAGACAGATAAATGCAGTTTCCGAGAGACTTTGACATCTTGGCCTTGCCGTCTATACCCGGAAGTCTTCTCTGGGCCGCAACATCAGGAATGAGGATATCCGGCTCAACAAGAACATCGCACTTATAGATAGTATTGAAGCGGTGAGCAATCTCGCGGCACTGCTCAACCATCGGCATCTGGTCTTCACCTGCAGGAACAGTTGTTGCCTTGAATGCTGTGATATCTGCAGTCTGTGATACAGGATATGTAAAGAAACCTGCCGGGAGACCTGCTTCGTTATCGTCGGAATCATTACCGCTGAAACCGCGCATCTGCATCTCTGACTTTACTGTCGGGTTTCTGGAAAGACGCTGGGTTGTAACCAGATTCATATAGTAGAAAGTCAGTGCGTGAAGTGCAGGAATCGCGGACTGAATTGATATGAATGACTTTGCAGGATCGATACCGACTGAAAGGTAGTCAAGTGTTACCTCGATGATGTTGTCGCGAACCTTCTTCGGGTTTGCCCAGTTGTCGGTGAGTGCCTGATCGTCTGCAACAAGAATATTTATCTCATCAAACTTACCTGAGTTCTGAAGCTCAACTCTTCTCTTGAGAGAACCGATGTAGTGACCAAGATGAAGCTTTCCGGTTGGTCTGTCTCCGGTAAGGATTATTTTCTTTTCACTGTCTTTAGCTAACATGTGTGCCTCCGGTAAAATACATATAATTACGTGAATGTCAAAGCTCTTGACACGCACAGCTGAGGTTTAACCTCACTGTTGTTGAGATGCCCGTAAGTTCCTTCAAATGGCTGCACATCAACACATTTCCGTAAATTATAACATATCAGAATGCATTTTTAAACAAACTTATGGAGTCCCCGTCTATAGAAATGACGTCGAAACGGCATGGAGTCCCTGTGAGACTGAGATGCTTTGACATCAGGTAGGCAGTGGCAACTTTCTTCAGCAGACTCTGCTTTTTAATGTCTACAGCTTCGCAGCCATAACCATGCCGGGAACTCTTTCTGGCCTTTACTTCAACAAAAACGAGAAACTGGCCGTCCCTTGCGATAATGTCGATTTCATTCTTATGGAATCGAAAATTGCGCTCAAGTATCGTATACCCATTCTCTTCAAGATATAAGGAAGCTTTTGTTTCTGATAGAAACCCCTTCAGGTGATTATCCCGCCTTGCTTCCGAACGGACATTGTTTTTGTTATCGGATGATGTCCTTTTATCTGCCCGGGCTCCTGATGAATATTCCGTCGAAGAGATTCTTCCATAGTGAGAAGGCCTTTTATAGGAACTGAATACAGGGGGTAATGTTTTCTCACTGTCAGATGTTTTTCTGTTTTCTGTCATGTCCGGAATCATTAAACAAATTTCTTTATGAAAGATCTTCTGTGTATCGGGCATGGCCCTAACTCCTTGAGAGCCGCTATGTGGGCCGCTGTGCCGTAACCTTTGTGTTTGGCAAATCCATAACCCGGATACTTTTCATCGTACTCTGCCATTAGGTGATCCCTGGTGACTTTCGCAAGTACGCTTGCAGCAGCTATAGACACTGACTTTGCATCACCCTTGATGATGGAAATCTGAGGGATTTCGACACCGGGAATCTCAACCGCATCATTTAAGAGGAGCTCAGGAGTCTCTCCCAGTCCCTTTTCTTTAAGCATTGTCGAAGTCTTGTCTATGGCTATACGCATGGCTTCATAATCGGCCTGAAGTATGTTTATCTCGTCGATACGTTCTTCATCGACTATGCCTACTCCGTAGGCCAAAGCTTTCTCCATTACTTCAGGAAACAGGGCTTCACGGCGCTTTTCACTGAGTTTCTTTGAGTCATTGAGGTAAAGTATCACCGCATCTTTTGGAAGTATGCAGCAGGCGGCAACAACAGGTCCTGCAAGCGGTCCTCTTCCTGCCTCGTCAATACCTGCAATCAAAGCATATTCAGAATGAGCTTCCTCATATTCATGCATCAGTTTGAGACGTTCAAGCTCTTTTTCCAAACGTTCACCTTTTAATTCTCTCATATATACTGAATCCGATATTTATTCGGACATGCCCTTTCTAAATAATGTATGACATAAAAGCCATAAGCCTGTCTCCTTCTTTTGCTCGCACGCAAGTTAGGTGACAGGCTTCTTGATGTGTCCAATCTGCTTTGTAGCGCCGGCTCTCGCAAAGCAACTTTTAATGAGCCGGTGTTTCGATAGAGCACGTAAGGACGTTTTTTCCGGCACTGACTTTCGATACAGGAATCGGTATACTTTAATTTAAATAAGTACCACAACCACGCAGTCTAATGGGAAATACTGCTGATGCCGGTATCGAAAGTGCATATTATTAGGTTTCGGATTGATCCTGTTCGTCATCAATACCACCAGGAACATGTTCCAGAGTAATGTTTCCGAGACGTCCGCTTCTGAAATCATCAAGGATTATCTTGGCGGTTTTTGAATAGTCAACGTCTCCGCCTTTCTTGATGCAGCCGCGCTTCTTTCCGATGGCATCGAATACTTTGATAGCTTCCTCGTCATCGGTTACAGTCTCTCCATAGCGGTTTGTGAGGGCATCAGGATAGTAACGGACCAGGTATTTCAAAAGGTAAAATACCAGCTCGTCAATGTTGATGATCTGATCGTTGATTGATCCGATCATGGCAAGGTTGAGACCGACTATCTCGCGCTCGAATTTTGGCCAGGTGATACCCGGAGTATCAAGAAGCTGAAGGCGCTTGCCCACATTGATCCATTGGTTTCCTCTGGTGACACCGGGCTTATTTCCGGTTTTTGCCATTGCCTTTCCAACATAGGTATTGATAAATGTTGACTTACCGACATTTGGAATGCCAAGAACCATGGCTCTGATGGTTGGAGTTTTGATACCGCGCTTCAGATTCTTTTCAATCAGCGGCTGGCATGCTTCATCGATAAGTGATGGGAGTTTTTTGAGGCTTCCCTTGTTTCTGGCATCGATTTCCATAGTATAGAAGCCCTTCTTTGCATAGTAGGAAGCAAATCTTTTGGTTTCCTTCTTATCTGCAAGGTCGGCTTTGTTAAGAAGAAGTATACGTGATTTCTCCTTTGCAAAACTGTCTACATCCGGGTTTCTTGAAGACTCCGGACAACGGGCATCAACTACTTCGATAACCAGGTCTACAAGCTTCAGATCTTCGCGAATATTTCGTTTTGCCTTGGCCATATGACCGGGATACCATTGAATATGCATTTAAATCTCCTTTTTTAGGTACAGATACGGACTGAATTACTGTCCATGTTTAAAACTGCAAACTGAGGAAATACGGAGTTTTTCTCCGAAGTTTTATTTGACAAAATTTATTTTATCTAAAGGTAATAATATGAACCAGACCTTACCGGTGATTTGGGATTTATGAACATTTCCGACGTTGATAAAACGGCTGTCTTCGGAAGAGTCGGCATTGTCTCCGATAAGGAAGTATTCGTCCTCCATGAGCTGAACCGGCTTTTCTGCAATGCCGGCAAGGGAAATGTTTGATATTTTATCACTTTCAAGAAGTGTTCCGTTTATGTATATACGGCCATTCTGGATGACCACAGTTTCGCCCGGAAGACCTACGACTCTTTTGATATTCTCTGTAGAATCATTCTTCTGAAAAATAACCACATCAAGGCGTGAAGGCTTTAAGAACTTGTATTTCAATGTATCGACCAGTGCGATCTCACCGGATGATAAGCCCGGTTCCATGCTGTGCCCTGATATCTCCACGGTAGTGAGGAAACTGTGTACTATGAACCAGGCCAGCGCGATAAGAACAAATATATTGGTTAGTGTATGTACTGTTTTTTGTATGAAACTCTTTTCCCGCATAATGATCCCTCGATTTGGTTAATTAAGAAAAGGGGCATCCCGTAAACGGAACACCCCAAAAGATCTTAATCAATAACAGATTACAGAGCCTTAACCTTAGCTGCCTTACCTGTACGCTGTCTGAGATATGTAAGCTTAGCTCTTCTAACCTTACCAGCTCTAACAACCTCAACCTTCTCAACCATTGGGCTGTGAAGTGGCCAGGTCTTCTCAACACCTACACCGTTAGATGTCTTTCTAACTGTGAATGTGATTCTGTTTGAACCACCCTGGATCTTGAGAACTGTACCCTCGAAAACCTGTAATCTCTCGCGGTTACCCTCTTTGATCTTGTTGTAAACCTTTACTGTGTCACCTGTGTTGAAGCTGGGAACCTCAGCCTTAAGCTGACCCTGCTCAATGCTCTTGATGATATCGCTGTTTGCCATTGTGCTACCTCCTAATACTATTTGACATTCATTCACGGATTTCTCGTCCGGCCTTATATATCCGGAATCCCCTATTCCGAGCATCGGAACCGTCAGAGGAATATCTCTTTTAGTCACAACTTTTGTAATTTAACATACATCCATGCATAATGCAAGCGAATTTAGACTATTTTTAGGAAACGCTGATTAAAGCGTTTCTCCGGACGGATTTTCGATGAGAAGTGTAAACTTCCTTTGAAAATCCGTGCCCCGGTGCCGGAGACTCTGAGGAAAAACTGATATAATCAGTGTTTCCTCAGATACTGTCAGTTGACTGTGTTTCCGTACCGTTAGTCTTTCTGCGACGCCTTTTCGGCTTCTTTGGAGCAAACTCGTCGGGATGCTCCGCAACGTACTTTTCATACAGATCCGGGCGGCGTTCTCTGGTTCTTTCAAGGCTCATCTGATGACGCCATTCATCAACCTTTTTGTGGTCTCCTGAAAGAAGGATCTTTGGAACGTAATGTTCTTCGAAATTTTCAGGTCTTGTATACTGAGGATATTCCAACAGTCCGTCAGAGAAACTTTCGATTTCATGAGACTCGTCTTTATTGAGTACTCCATGAACCAGGCGGGAAATGGAATCTATCATGCTGAGGGCAGGTAGTTCACCGCCTGTCAGTACATAATCTCCGATGGAAACATTTTCAACATCCAGAATCTCGAGTGCGCGTTCGTCTATGCCCTCGTAGTGACCGCAAAGGAACAGGATATCTTCTTCCTGTGCCAGTTCCTCAGCCATCTTCTGATCAAATGTTCTGCCTTGTGGAGACATGAAAAGGACTCTAGCCGGTCTGTGTCCGATCTTGTTGACTATGTGCTTGTAACAGTCTACTACCGGCTGCACCTGCATGAGCATACCGGCTCCACCGCCGTAGGGATAGTCATCCACATGATTGTGGGCGTCTTTTGTATAGTCTCGTATATTGAAAGCGGTAACTGACATAAGTCCGGACTTGATAGCTCTTCCGGAAATGCTTTCTTTTGTGACATTTTCGATGAGCTCCGGAAAAAGTGTCATCACGTAATAATTCTTCATAGATCTAAAAGTCCCGGTATAAGGTGTACCTTGATATATCCTTCTTCAGGAGCCTTCTCAAGTATAAACGGCTCACAATAAGGAATCATAAGGTCTTTTCCTTCTGTCTTTACAAGCATGACATCATGGGCACCTGTTTCGATGAACTCCTTAACGGTTCCGAGTTCTGTACCTTCATCAGTGATGACCTTGCAGCCAATGATGTCTCCGATGAAATATTCGCCTTCAGCGAGAGGGATGGCATCGGCTCTGTCTACATAAAGCTCTCCCTTACGGAACGGGATGACATCATCTATGTTGTCGAAGCCTGCGAACTTGACGATGGCAAGATTCTTGAAAAATCTTACATTCTGTACTTCAAGCTGGATCATATCCTTCATTGAACCTGAACGATCCAGCCAGACCTTCTTTAAATCATAGTATCTATCCGGATCATCAGTTGTCGGATAAACCTTAACTTCGCCTTTAAGACCATGGGTGGTAACTACTGTACCGACTCTAAGTTTTTCCTGCATAATTTCCTTTATATTAACAACAAAACTCAGCATAGTAAAAAACTATACTGAGTAATCAATGATTATTTTATATCTACGGATACCTTGATATCTGCCTTACTAGCGGCAGCAGACATAACAGAACGGATTGCCTTTGCGATACGACCTGAACGTCCGATGACCTTACCCATATCCTGCTCATTCACAGAAAGGGTCAGGACGATCTCACCATCCCTGTTTTCCTCAACGACAGAAACATCGTCAGGATTCTGAACAAGGGCTTTGGCAATTGTTTCGAGTAATTCCTTCATTAGGTCTCCTCTCGGCGGATTAGTTAATTCCGGCTCTCTTAAGAAGCTTTGCTACAGACTCAGTTGGCTGTGCACCGTTTGAAATCCACTGCTTAGCCTTCTCAGCATCAATCTTGATCTCTGATGGCTCAACACATGGGTTGTATGTACCGATCTCCTCGATGAACTTACCGTTTCTTGGTGATCTTGAATCTGCAACGATTACTCTGTAGAAAGGTGCGTGAATCTGTCCCATTCTTCTTAATCTGATCTTTAACATGGTTTTTTCTCCTATTTTTCAAAAAATAAATGTATATATGATCAACAGTTGATTACTGTTAAATCTATGGTTAATGCTTCTGTTCGGGCTGTATGGAATACAATACACCCCGGTGTTTGATTGATTCAGTTTAAATGTATCAATTACTTAATTTATATTGCGATTGTTCACTGACGGTGAGTGCATCAGAAAGGAAATCTTCCCCCGCGACCAAAGCCGCCCAGATTTCCGAGATTACCGAGACCTCCGAAACCGCCTAAGCCCCCGCGACCGTGTTTGCTTCGCATAGCACCGCCGAACTGCTTCATCATCTTGCGCATCTGCTCGAACTGTTTAACTATACGATTGACTTCTGCAATATCTACTCCTGCACCATTGGCGATACGACGCTTTCTGGAAGGATTGATGAGATCGGGATTGGCTCTTTCCTTTGCTGTCATGGACTGGATGATGGCACGAACTTTACCGAGCTGCTTTTCGGTATCGTCCATATCGATATCCCCGAGTCCGGATAGACCTGGAAGCATCTTCAGGATACCGCCGAGGCCACCAAGCTTCGACATCTGATCCATCTGGTCCATGAAGTCGTTGTAGTCAAACTTACCTCTTGTAAGCTTGCCCATTGACTCACGGCTCTTCTCCTCGTCGATATTCTTGGCAGCTTTCTCGATAAGGGAAAGCACATCGCCCATGCCGAGGATTCTTCCGGCCATACGGTCCGGATAGAACTGCTCAAGGTCATCAAGTTTCTCGCCCATACCCAGGTACAAGATAGGCTTACCTGTCATGGCCTTGATGGAAAGTGCGGCACCTCCTCGTGTATCACCGTCACACTTGGTGAGGATGACACCGTCTATGCCGACTTTGTCTGAAAATGTTTCGGCAACATTAACGGCTTCCTGACCGGTCATAGCATCGACTGTCAGTACTGTCCACTGAACCGAAACAGCTTTCTTGATGTTTTCAAGCTCATCCATGAGCCTTTCGTCAATCTGTAAACGACCTGCGGTATCAAGGATAACTACGTTGTAGTGCTTTTCCTTTGCCTCGACGATAGCCCGTCTTGCTATCTCTACAGGATCTACCTTATCTCCCAGTGAGAAGAAAGGAACATTGACCTTCTCGGCATTGACTCTCAACTGGTCAATGGCGGCCGGTCTGTAAATGTCACAGGCTACAAGCACAGGTGTACGTCCGTTTGACTTGAACTTTCCCGCAAGCTTTGCAGCTGTTGTTGTTTTACCTGCACCCTGAAGACCTACCATCATGATAACGGAAATGTCACTCGCGGGCTTAAGCACGATTTCAGTAGTTTCAGAACCCATCATGGATGTGAGTTCATCATTGACGATCTTTACAACTGTCTGTGCCGGAGTAAGACTGTTGAGAATCTCTTCTCCGATTGCTTTCTCCTTGACCTTGGCAATAAAGTCCTTAACAAGTTTGAAGTTGACATCGGCTTCGAGGAGCGCCATACGTACTTCTCTGAGTGCCTGTGTTACATCATCTTCGGTAAGCTTTCCTTTATGACCGAGATTGGAAAATATATTGGTTAATCTGTCTGTCAGATTTTCAAACGCCATCTATGATTTCTCCTGCCAGTTTCTGGATTTCTTTATCTTCTGTGTGCTCGAGTATCATTACAGCACGTTCACGTATATGCCTGAGTTTGGATTGAAGTCCGAGAGTGGTTTCTGTATCCTGAAGCTTTTTATCAGCTCTTCTGAAAAGCTCCTGAGCAGCCTGTCTTGATGTGCCGAGCTCCTCACCGATCTCTGTGAAGCTCATATCATCAATTACGTGGTACTCATAAACCTTTCGCTGGTTTTCATTGAGCAATCCGCCGTAAAGCTCATACAGATTGCCGCGTACTACAAAATCATCCATAGAGTTCTCCCTCAAACCTTTGCTAGTATAACATAAAAAAAGCACCTGTCAACAAAAAATATTGACAGGCGCTTTTTTGTTTTGAAAATAATTATGTTTATTGAGATTAAAGATGGTGCACGGTTCTGGCCTGAGCGATGATAGGATTGAGCAGGTGGGGTGCGATTTTATAACGTAAAGCTACGGTGTGAAAAATCAAAACAGTCCCATTAGAAACACTTGGATTTTTCCTTGTTTCCCCCGGCAATTCTTAGTATTCATCAGGAATACTAAGAAACTGCCGGGGGCCTGGTGTTTCTTAGGGGGCTGTTTCAGATTTTTCCACCGAAGCGTCCCGTTATAAAATGCAATCCACCTGCTCAATCCCAGTGGCGTTCAAGTTGAAACGCGGAGCTCTCTTTAGCCGTTCCATTGATCATCTGGTTAATGCAGGATTATTATTGGGGAAACTTGCCCAAAATCAGTAAAATCAATCCTCGAATATGGAATCCACGTACTCTTTGGAATCAAAGCGTCGCAGATCAGAAGCCTTTTCACCTACACCGATATACTTTACAGGGAGTCCAAGCTCTGACTGCACGGCAAGTGCGATACCGCCCTTGGCTGTTCCGTCCATCTTTGTAAGGATGATGCCTGTTACTTCACAGGCATCTTTGAATATCTCGGCCTGTGACATGGCATTTTGTCCGGTGGTGGCATCGAGAACTACAAGTGTCTCTCTGTAGCCTTCGGCAAATTCCTTATCAATGATTCTGTTGATCTTCCCGAGTTCCTGCATGAGATTCTTCTTATTATGAAGTCTTCCCGCTGTGTCAATGATGAGGAGATCCGCATTCTTTCTTTTGAATGACTGAAGGGCATCAAATACTACTGCGGCAGGATCGGAACCTTCCTTCTGTGCTATGACATCAACGTCGATACGGTTTCCCCATTCCTTGAGCTGCTCAATGGCACCGGCTCTGAATGTGTCGGCTGCCGCAAGAATAACTCTCTTATTCTGGTCCTTGAAGTTCTTTGCGAGCTTTCCGATGGAAGTAGTCTTTCCGACGCCATTTACACCGATGACGGAAATGATGCTTTTCTGTTTCTCAAAGTCATAGTAGGAATCATCCACACGCATCAGTTCGTAAAGGTAATCACGAAGAATCTTTTTGATTTCTCTGGTGGTGTTCACTCCCTGGCGGGAAGCTTCGGTTTTTACAGCGTCAATAACCTTCAGGGTTGTAGTGACGCCTACATCGGACATGATCATCGCATCTTCCAGATCCTCGTAGAATGCGTCATCCGCAACTTCGTTGGACTGAAAGATATTGTTTATAAGTTTTGAAAAGAAATTAGCCATGAGCTGATATCTCCTTTGTGATAGATGAGTTTTTCCTTAATCAGGCGTCCAGCTGATCCTGTACCAGATCTACGGATACCAGAGTTGATACACCCTTCTCCTGCATGGTGATACCGAACAGACGGTCGGTATTCTCCATGGTACCTCTACGGTGTGTGATGACGATGAACTGTGTCTGTACAAGCGTGTGCAGATACTCTGCAAAACGTGATACGTTTGAGTCATCCAGCGCCGCCTCAATCTCGTCAAGTAGACAGAATGGTGAAGGTTTCAGACTTTGGATGGCAAACAGAAGAGCTATGGCGGTAAGGGCCTTCTCTCCACCGGAAAGCTGCATCATGTTCTGAAGCTTCTTTCCGGGCGGCTCTGCGATGATGGAGATGGATGCTGTAAGAACATCCGGATCATCCGTGTCAAGCTCGAGTCGTCCCTGTCCGCCACCGAAAAGTATCTTGAAGGTCTTGTTGAACTGTTCCTGTATGAGTTTGAAGTTTTCATTGAACTGTTTACGCATACCCTGATCAAGCTCTTCGATGATCTCGTTAAGAGATTTCTCTGATTCTGTAAGATCAAGGTACTGGTTATTCAGGAATTCATATCGCTCGGATACTTCCTTATACTGCTCAATGGCATCAAGGTTAACAGGACCGAGAGCCTTTAACTGCCCCTTCAACTGATTAACAAGTGTGCGGACCTCGTTGGTGTTCTTGTACTCATCGGAATAACGTTTCTTTGCTTCTTCGTAGGTGAGACCGTACTCGTCAAACATGTAGTTGGTGAGCTTATCGATCTTTTCATCCAGCTTTTCCTTCTTGTTCTGGACACGCATGGATTCCTTTTCCATATCAAGGAGTCGAACCGATATTTCGTCCTTTTTCTGGAAGAATGAGGCACGCTCTTCCTGAAGTTTCGCCTTGCTTTCTTCATTTTTTGCCATTTGTCCGTTGAGAGCTTCGGCTGCGGTGTCGGCATTCTGAATCAATGCTTCAAGTTCACGGATCTTCTCTTCCTTTCCCTGAAGAACACTGTCGGAATTCTGCTGTGAATCCTCCATCATACCCTTTTCGCCGGTAATATCTTCGAGCTCAGAGTTGAGTCTGTGAAGATTCTCTGTGACGAAATCTGTACGTGTCGAAAGTGAAGAATACTCGACATTGATCTGTGAAGCAATGGCCATGGTCTGAGTATTCTGCTCGATGGTGAGCTTTTCTATCTCCTGACGATGAGACTCGACAGATGCCTTGGCAATGTCTCGTCTGCTTTCGGAATCCGAAAGTTTGCGACTGAGTTCATCGATGGTCTTCTTTGATGTCTCGATGTGTTCTTCTATCTCTTCAAGTTCACGCTTACGTCCCATAAGGTTCGAATTGTTCTTGAAGGAACCACCGGAGATTGAACCTCCCGGATTAAGAAGATCACCCTCGAGAGTAACGATACGAAGGGACTGGCGGTACTTCCTCTGAATCTGAAGCGCGGTTTCAATCCTGTCAACTACCAGAACTCTTCCGAGAAGGTACTCGGAAAGCGTCTTATACTTCGAATCAAACTTGATGAGGTCACATCCAAGACCGATGGCCCCCTTCTCGGAACTTGCTCTTTCGCAGTTCTCGTCACGTTTTCCTTTAATGTTGGTCAAAGGAAGGAATGTGGCACGACCGTAACGGTGCTGCTTGAGGAACTGTACCATGTTTTTGGCGGTATTTTCGTCTTCGGTTACCACGTTCTGAATGGAACCGCCTAGAGCTGTCTCAATGGCAGTTTCATAATCCTTTGGAACTTCAATGAGATCTGCCACAACGCCGAGGATTCCATGCTCCTGATCACGACGATCCATGACCATCTTTATGGCATTACCATAGCCCTCATAACGCTCAGCCAGATTGCGGAGAGTTTCCAGACGGTTGCGGAGACTGTCATGCTCACGGGTTTTGTGATTTATCTGATCGCGTAACTGCTGATTCATCTCGCCAAGTTTCATAACGAGCTGTGAATCTGATGCAATCAGCTGTTTGACCTCTTCCAGTCTCAGGTTAAGTCTTTCCAGTTCTTTGCGCTGCTCTTCAATGTTTGAAAGGAATCCGTCACTCTTTATATTGGAAGCCTTTTCGGACTCCTTTACAGGACGGTCTTCAAGCTGGAAATCAGCCCCCATACAGGATGATACCGTAAGCTCTGTTTCATCCATGGTTGAGCGGATCATCTCGAGATCAAGATCGATATTCTCCATCATCTCGTCGGTGCCGGCTTTATTATCCTTGATGAAACTGATCTGTTCTTTTATCCACTTCAGGAGACTGAGGTTATCCTCAATCTGAGAGATGCGGTCGAACATATCCTTCTGTAATGCATTGATACGCTGGGTATAGTGGAGGGCATTGTTCTTCTCTGTATTTATCTGTTCGTTTAAGACATCTATCTGTCCGCGGAGATTGGTCTTTAAAAGGTCTGATTTGTTGATCTCATCCTTTGCCCGGCTGAGTTCTTCATCCAGAGCTCTGATTTTTGATTCAATCTCTGTGTACTTGCCGTTCAGCTCTTCGGATTCCTTCTTTACGGCATCCAACTCGTCATTGACGGTGTTGGCGTTTTCATTGACAGAATCGAGACCCTTCAGGGTATCGTCCATGTCGCGGATAAAGAGGTTTGAATCTGCATTGACAAGTTCATCACGGATAGAGAGGTACTGTCTTGCTTCGTCGGACTGTTTCTTGAGAGGCCCGACCTGACGTTCCAACTCATTCAGAATGTCAGTGACACGGGTGAGGTTGGCCTGCTCATCGCTGAGCTTTTTCTCAGCCAAAGCCTTACGACGCTTGAACTTAACGATACCTACTGCTTCATCGAAAAGGTCTCGGCGTTCCTCCGGTTTACCGGAAAGAATCTTCTCTACCTGACCCTGTCCGATGATACTGTATCCATCTTTACCGATACCGGTATCGTAGAAGAGCTCGTTGACATCCTTGAGACGACATTCGGTACCGTTAAGCATGTACTCGGACTCACCGGAACGGTACAGACGTCTCGAAACAGTCACTTCATCATAGTCGATATTCAGAATTCTGTCGGAATTGTCGAGAGTTATAGCTACAAATGCGGAACTCTGGGGACGACGAAGCTGGGTACCTGCAAAGATGACATCCTGCATGGATGAACCACGAAGCTGCTTGACCTTCTGTTCACCAAGTACCCAACGTACTGCGTCGGAGATGTTTGATTTTCCGGAGCCGTTAGGTCCTACTATACCTGTGACTCCTTTACTGAAATCGAGGACAGTCTTGTTTGCAAAGGACTTAAAGCCATGAATCTCAATAGATTTTAAATACATATCCGGTTTCCGCCTTAATCTGCTTTAATGTCTGGTAGGCAGCGCCCTGCTCACCCTTCTTCTTGCTTGAGCCTTCACCGATACCATACTCCTTGTTGTCGAGGATGGCCTGTACACGATAGAATCTGTCGTGACATGGTCCGGACTCTTCTATGACCTTATATTCCAGTTCCATCTTGTTCTGTGAAACATATTCCTGAAGAACAGTCTTGGCATCTCTGTAAAGGCCTGTATTTTCAATGTCAGACAGCACAAATTTTTTCACGAATTTCTCTGCCTGCTCAAAACCGCCATCCAGATACATTGCACCTATAACAGATTCAAATGCATCCGAAATGACTGAATCACGATTGTTGATACATTCTCTTGCTTCACCCTTGCCTAAAATGATGTAATCACCAAGATTTACCTTGCGGGCAGCTTCTGCAAGTGTTGGCTCACATACCAGCGCGGCACGAACCTTGGTCATGACACCCTCTTGTAATACAGGAGTGCGATTGAAAAGAAATACGCTTGATATCAACTCGAGAACAGCATCTCCTAAAAATTCCAGTCTCTGATTTGATGCTTCCTTGGGTTCTCCGTTTTCGTTGCTGAATGATGGATGAGTAAGAGCATGTTTCAGCAGTCCTACATCATTGAAATGATACCCCAGCGCGTCCTGGAGCATTTCTAAATTGGTGTTCATTAATTCTCCTTTATGGTTTTGTGATAGGCCGTTATGTAACGACCGGAAAGTAAATCAGTGAGTGACACGAAATGCCACTCACATAATTCTGAACGTATATAGTGATGCGTGTCAAAAGAATTCAACTTGGCAAAATACTGATTATATCAGTGTTTTGCCAAGAGCCTCCGGCGCCGGGGCACGGATTTTTAAAGGAAGTTGATGTTTCACATCGAAAATCCGGCCGGGGAAACGCTTTAATCAGCGTTTCATTAGGCATCGCAGGAAAACATGAGGGATCTGAAGCTCACCCGAATCATGTTTTACTTGTTCTTTACAGCTTCCTGAATGGCTGATACAGCATCCTGAACTGTGATCATATGCTCTGCAGCATCATCGGGAACTTCGATTCCGAACTCCTCTTCGATGGCCATAACCACCTGAACAACATCCAGCGAGTCCATCTCAAGATCATCTACAAACTTTGCTGTAAGAGTGATCTTGTCAGCTTCAACATGTGAAACTTCCTTTGTGATGATCTCTTTTAATTTTTCAAATTCCATAATATTCTCCAATCTGTCACCATGATGACTTTATTAAGGGTTTACTGTACTGTTTTCCTTTTCGGCAGTCTCAGCCTCGATGCTTTCGGCAATCTTTGCCACCGCATCAGCTTTTACGAAATCGTAACACTGCTGAACCGCGTGTGTGATTTCGCGTCCGTCGGTATTGCCGTGTACCTTTACAACAAGTCCTTTGAGACCGAGTACAGGCGCTCCGCCGTACTGCTTTGCATCAAACTTCTTGAGTGTGTTCTTAAGAGAGCCCTTGATGAGCGCACCGCCCAGAAGTGAAATCGGGCTGGACTTGATGGCACTCTTTATCTCGCCGAGAAGCATCTTTCCGACGCCCTCGTACATCTTGAGAATGCAGTTGCCCACAAATGCATCACAGATGACTACGTCACACTCTCCGAAAACAATGTCTCTTGCTTCACATGAGCCTTTGAAGTTGATGTCCTTTACTTCCTTAAGAAGAGGCATGGTTTCCTTGACGAGCTGGTTACCCTTTTCTTCCTCGACACCAACATTTACGAGACCTACAACAGGATTTTTGATGCCTACGACTTCTCTCATATAAATGGTGCCCATCTTGGCGTACTGAACAAGCCATTCAGGCTTTGAGTCAACATTGGCACCGCTGTCAAGCAGCAGGGTAACTCCTTTTTGAGTCGGGATAAGTGCTCCGAATGGAGGACGTGGTACTCCCTTGGCACGGCCGACGATGAGCTGCCCGCCTGCAAGTACGGCTCCGCTGGAACCGGCTGAGATGAAAGCGTCAGCATTGCCTTCTTTTATAAAGTGAAGGGCCTTGACGATGCTTGAGTCCTTCTTTCGTCTGATTGCGGTGACTGGTGATTCATGAAGAGTGATGACCTCTGCGGCATCCATGACCTCTACACGCTCAGAAAGCTCGGTCTCGCTGATTCCGCACTCCTTTGCATAGGAAAGCTCCTTCTTTACGGCTTCTTCGGGTCCAAATAAAAAAAGCTTTGTATCGGCTGTTGACTTGAGAGAATCAAGTGCACCTTTAACGATGGCGGAAGGTGAATTGTCTCCGCCCATACAATCTATAGCTATTCTAACCATCTTGCTCCAATCTGATGTATTGTTGCTGCGCCATGTTTGGGATTTTGGCAGTCAACTAATCATGCCGCTTATGGGCATAGTAATGCTTTATACATACTTTGCTATTCTAATATGCACGATGTTTTGCGTCAAGTAGGGGGATAAAGCATTGCCGGGCACGGAACATACTGATGTGATCGATTTTCTCTGACATAAAGGACGCTTCGATCACGCCTTGGATTTATACACTAAAACTCCCTTGACCGGGAAGGGCAAGGGAGTTGAAAACTCTTAAATTCAGTTTTACTTTTCTGCCTCAGCAGCATTCTCCTCAACGATCTGCTTCTGAACGTCACCAGGAGCCTGCTCATATCTTACGAACTCATACTCGTAATCACCGGCACCACCGGTCATTGATCGAAGGTCTGTGCTGTAGCCGTAGAGACTTGACATAGGAGCTTCAGCCTGAACGACCTGCTTGCCCTGTCCGATAGACTCCATGCCGAGAACTCTTCCGCGACGCTTTGTCATATCGCCCATGATATCACCTGTGTTTGCGTCAGGAACGGTGATCTTGACGGCTGCGATAGGTTCAAGGATGACAGGCTGGCACTTCATGAAAGCATCCTTGAATGCCATATTGGCAGCGGTCTTGAATGCCATATCGGAAGAATCTACAGGATGGTATGAACCATCAAGGAGTGTAGCCTTGATACCAACTACAGGGTAACCTGCAAGAGGTCCCTTCTCTGTCCCTTCCTGGATACCCTTTTCAACAGCAGGGAAGTAATTCTTGGGAACCGCACCACCGAATACCTTCTCTTCGAAGATGTAAGGTGTATCAAGATCGCCTGATGGCTCGAACTGCATGATGACATCGCCGAACTGACCGTGTCCGCCGGACTGCTTCTTGTATCTGCCCTGAACCTTGGCAACCTTCTTGATGGTCTCCTTGTAAGCGAATCTTGGCTTCTCAAGGATAATGTTTACATTGAAACGCTCCTTGATCATGGATGCAACAACCTCAAGCTGCTGATCACCTATACCGTAGATAAGTGACTGACGGTTACCGGGATCTGCAACGGTCTTCAGTGTCTTGTCCTCGTCCATCATACGTGCAAGAGCTGTTGAAAGCTTATCTTCATCAGTCTTGTTCTCGGCACGATAAGCCTTATATGTGTAAGGCTTTGAAATCTGAGGTCCATGGTAAATGATAGGAGCATTTCTGTCAGCCATGGTGTCGCCTGTAGCGGTAACAGTAAGCTTTGCCACTGCACCGATATCTCCGGCCTTTAACTCAGTAACCTCTATATTCTCTTTTCCGCGAAGTATGTAGATCTTTCCTACCTTTTCAACCTGTTCCTTGTTTACATTGTAAACTTCAGTGTTAGGTGTAAGGGTTCCGGTGCAAACCTTGAGCAGAGAATATTTGCCCATGAACGGATCTGCGATGGTCTTCCAGACCTTAGCGGTAAGTGTGGCATCTGAATTGTACTTCGCTGTGAAACGTTCGCCGTTTGAAGCGTCAACGCCGACAGTCTCGAACTCGTCCGGAGCCGGGAAGTACTTGTCGATAACCTGAAGAAGAACATTGAATCCCTGTATGTTGATGCCGGAACCCATAAGTACAGGAACCATCTCACAGGTCTTTACGCTTGCTCTTAATGCAGCCTGAATCTCTTCGACTGTGAACTCTTCACCGCCGAAATACTTCTCCATGAACTCGTCGGAAGTCTCGGCAACCGCTTCAAGGAGCGCATTTCTTGCGATATTAAGGTTCTTCTCTACATAGTCAGGAATCTCTGCGGCTTCATACTGGTTGAGATTGGTGAACTTACGTCCTTCCATCTTAACTACGTTTACGAAACCTACGAATTTTTCATTTTCACGGATTGGAATCTGGAAAGGTGCGACAGATCTGCCGAAGCGCTTCTCAAGATCGAGTACCAGCTGACGGAATGATGCATGATCATCATCCATGTTGGTTACGAAGAACATACGTGGAATGTGGAACTTCTCACAGATATCCCATGCCTTGACTGTGCCGGGCTCTACGCCTGCCTTACAGTTCACAACGATGATGGCTGCGTCAGCAACTGAGATAGCCTCCTCTACTTCGCCCACGAAATCGAAGTAACCCGGAGTGTCGAGTATATTGATCTTTAAATCTCCGCTCTCACCCTTGTATTCAACCGGGATGGTTGATGTGGAGATAGAAAACTTTCTTTTGATTTCTTCTTTGTCAAAATCTGAAACTGTGTTGCCCTCTGGGATGCTGCCCATACGGCTTGTTGTGCCGGTTACGTAAGCAAGCGCCTCGGCTACAGTTGTCTTTCCTGCGCCGCCATGTCCCAAGAGAACAACATTACGTATGTTGCCGGTGTCAAATACCTTCATAAGTCTTACCTCCTGTCTTCTCAAACGCCTGTCACTTTTATATTCGCCTTCGGCAAGTGACCGGGCGCTGCGGTCCGGATTTCACGACTTCCCAAACCGCTGTATGCATACGAAGTATGTAATATGTAAGTATTTTACTAAAAAAGAGAGGTTAATACAAGAATTTAGGAAAATATGTATAAAGAATATAAAAACAAAATAAAAATCCTTCGGGCGAAATGCCTGAAGGATGATATGAAAAATTAAAAACAGATATGAAAAATGTTTATTGGATGCAACGATTTCATGAAAACCGGAATGACAAGCTTTCGATTTTACATTTATGACTATTGGCTTATCTGCATCATAATAACAGGCACTGAATCATAGACACCCGGACAGGTTCATTTCAAAGCATCATCTATCCCTCTGATCCTAATGTCATTGATAATCGCACGTTGCTCAGCATCAGGCTTATCCTTTAAATAATGCGCAAGACTGGCCATCTTCATTCCTGCAGCAACGGGATCACTATTATTCATCCACACCGAAATGCCACCGGCTTCAGCAAGCTGTCTCTTTAACTCTTCTTCGTTCATAATAAATCCCTCAATACTATTTCCTAAGTTACTACATTATCACTCGGCAACAACTCCATCAGTTATAAGTAGTAGGATTTCAAGGGATAATTCATGACTCAATCATTTCCTGATTTGTATTTAAGGAGTATTATTTCAATCAGTTTAAGCTATATCCCAACATTAGCGGAAGCCATGTTGTGAGAGGTTCAAATATTGCTATAGCAACAAGAACAACTATATTACAGGTGATATACGGAAGTGCATGTCTGAATATTTCAATAACCGGCATGCCGTTTATCTTGTTACATGCATTCAGACACATTCCTACAGGGGGCGTAACAAGGCCTATAGCAAGTCCGGTTATAATGATTGCCCCAAACTGAAGTGTAGAAAAACCATACGCATGCATAACCGGTAAAAGAATCGGTGTAAGAAGCAGTATGGCAGGAGAAACATCGATAAATGTTCCAATCATAAGAATCAGCAGAACAAATATGATTGCTACGCAAAATCTCGGAAGATTCAATCCCTCAAAAAATGCTGCAACCATCTGAGGGACTCCCTGCATTGTAAGAACCCATGTAAAAATAGTTGTAAATCCAATGATTATCATTATGGAAGAACTCTGTATAAAGCTCTTTTTTAAAGCAGCCCAGATTTTTGCCCATGTTAATTCGTGATAAATAAAGAATCCGATAATCAATGAATACAAAACCGCTACACCGGCACTTTCAGAAGCGGTACATACTCCGCCTGATACACAGATGATTATGAACAATGGCAGAAGAAGTGCCGGAAGACCTTCAAATAAAGCCTGCTTTACTTCCTTGCCTGAAATCTTTGTTTTCTTTGGATGCCAATGATTCTTTTCCGAAAGAATATATACAAGTATAAGCTGTGTGATACCGATGAGGATTCCCGGAATAGCACCCGCCATAAACAAAGCGCCAACCGAACCTCCTGAAATCATCGAATAGACAATCATAGGTGTTGATGGAGGAATGATCATTCCCATGGTTGATGATGCAACAGTGATTCCGGCGGCAGTACCGCTGGGATATCCCGCATCTTCCATTGCGGGAATCTCGATTGATCCAAGAGCAGATGTATCTGCAACAGATGAACCTGAAATTCCTCCAAATATCATGGAAGCTACAACATTCACCTCTCCAAGACCACCATTTATAGGATGAACTAAAACGGTACAGAAATTCATAAGTCTGTCTGTGATTCCGCCGACATTCATAAGCTCACCAGCAAGCATAAACAGAGGCATTGCTATCATTAGTTCGGAAAAAGTACCATTCCATATTCTCTGAGGTATCATACTTATAAAGTTAGGCGAAAATGTCTCAATATAAGTGATACATGCTGCACCAATGGCAAACGCCAGGGGTACTCCTATTATCGCAAATATGATCAACAGTACTAAAAGTATTACCATTGCCATGATCGTATCCCTCCTCACGCTGCCTCTGCCTGATCTTCGGGCAGGAAAACTTCAATCAACTTCACAATGATACAGATCGCACAGATAACTCCGCTTACCGGCATGATTCCGTACATATACTTCATGGGAATTTCCATACCCATGCTGATCTGCTTTCCTGCCATAGCTACATAATTGAAGCCCTGAACTGTAAACACAAGATCAACGATGAGCATAATAATGAGATTTACAATATTAAGGATCTTTTTTATCCCCGGTTTCAAAGAGTTATAAAGAATGTCAATCATTACATGTTCGCCCTTAATGACATTTATCCCCATTCCCCAGAAAGTTGTAAATGCAAAAAGCGTTACATTAAACTCTGAAAGTTCTTTCCAGCTCTTGGAAAAGAAATATCTCATTATAACTGCAAAACAAACCGATACAGCAAGTAAAGCCAGGGCTATCACTCCGATATTAAAATAAACATTAAACAGGCACCGTCCATATTTCCTTAACTGTTTCACGATATTCTCCTAATCTTCTATTAATAGGTTTCCATATAAATAGCGCACATAAGGATAGTGCGCTATTTTAAGATCTTATTCGGTTTTGCAGCTGTTACTTTGCATTAGCTACGATTTCAAGCATCTGATCCATCTCTTCCTGAGTGCAGATTCCTTCGCTTATCATCTTCTTGTATACAGGCTCGGCAGCTGTCTTGAAAGCCTGAAGCTCATCCTCGGTAGGATCATAAACTTCTGCACCTGATGCGATGATTTCCTGCTTTGCAGCTTCGGAATTCTCATCAATAAGCTGGTCGTTATACTCACCCATTTCAGTTGCGCATTCGCTTATTATGTTTCTATACTCTTCAGGAAGTGAATTCCACCATGAAGCATTTACATAGAATGGATCCGGATGGAACTGGTAGTTAACCGCTGTGAAATACTTCTGTACCTCATAGAATTTCATACCGACAACATTTACCCAAGGGTTTTCCTGTCCATCAGCAACACCTGTCTTAAGCCCCATGTAAAGATCGGCATAAGGAACAGATACTGTTGAAGCACCCATCTCCTGGAAGGTAAGATCAATGGTCTTCATGCCATTGGTACGCATCTTGAGACCTTTAAGATCATCCGGAGTCTTTATAGGATGATTGTTGTTTGAGAACTGACGGTATCCGCCGGCATCGCAGAGGTTGATAATTACTGTTCCTGTAGATTCCTCGGCTTCAGCGCATACGCTTTTTGCGAGATCTGACTGTAAAAGTGCTGTAACCTGTGCTCTGTTCTGTGTAAGGAAAGGCGCTGTAAACATAAGAAGTCTCGGTGAAAAATCAAACTGTCCGCCTCTCATACCCTGAACGGTTCCCTGTACTACCTGCTCAAGCATCTCTTTTTCTGTGCCAAGCTGACCATTTCCGTAAACTGTAACTTTGACATGACCGCCTGTCTTCTCTTCAACATCTGAAGCAAACTTTTCCATGGAAACAAATCTTGGATTACCTTCAGGCTGTGCGTGTCCAACGATCATTGTGAAATCACCGAGATTTTCAACTTCTGCAGCAGCCTTTGTTTCACCGGAAGCCTGAGTTGTTTCGGTAGATGAATTTGCTGCTGCGGTTGATGTCGATGCTGCTCCTGATGCGCCGCAGCCGGCAAGCATTGCTATAGACATAGTAGCTGTCAATAAAGTTGCCAGAAATCTTTTTTTCATTACTTTTCTCCCTTTGTATAAAAAAATCAAATCTCACATTGCTTGTATACAAGTTCTATATTTTGATTCTATTTCATAATTAAATTGTTGTCAATACATTAGATATTTACAGCATTAAGGCTGAAAATATGTGCATTATGCATAAATTGAGTTATATACTACACGGATGATTATACTTTATGATATAATTCTTCTTGTATACATCAATGAGCGTTTTAAAGGAAAATTGTATTATGTCTAAATATAGTTCGGAAGAAATATATAGAATCCTTGAAAATGATTTGGTCACACTAAGGATAAAGCCTGAGGAGATATTAAGTGAAAATGCCCTCAGTGCACGGTTCGATGTATCCAGAACCATAATACGAAGTGCCCTCCAGCGTCTGGCTCAGGCAGGCTTCCTTGATATAATTCCTCATGTTGGTACTAAAGTGACATCTATAGATTTGGAGGAAGTGAATCAGTTTATTTATATGCGAATTGCCATCGAGGTTAAAGTCATTAGAGATTTTATAAAGACTATTACTCCACCTCAGATTGAAAAGCTGCGTTTTTATCAACAGGCTTTTGAGCGATCAGTCAAAGCTGCGGGAGACCTTTCTCAAAAAAATCCCGAAGAAATGAATGAACTTCTTTCCAAAGATTTGGAATTCCACAAGGTATATTTCGAATATATGCATAAAGAAATACTGTGGGATGTAATAAGCCAGCCCAAACCTGGATATTCAAGATTTATACGACTAGATCTAATGGGTGGAAATAATATCCCCGATGTTTTACAGGAACACTCCGAGCTCATGGATGCAATAGAACGTTCAGATTCTGATGCTATAGAAGGTATAGTTTCCAGACACTTATATGGCGGAATTCGAAGATTGGGTTCGAGAATATATTCTGATGAATTGAATCGATACATAAAATCATAGGGCACCAAAAGTATCCTCATAAAATAAAACCGGAGACTTTTATGCCTCCGGTTTGTTTGTGAAGTTGATATTCGATAAAGATAACTTGTGATGATAAAAGCTTTTTAAACTGCTTTTGCCGGTAAAACACTTTTTATGATTATATCATACATTGCTGACACAAGATTTTTCTCATATCTGCATTTCAGATTTACTCTGGTTGAGTTGATAGAAATAAGCAGTTCACCATCGGCATCAAGGAACGGGTAAAAACGGCATAATTCGTAGCCGGTTTCATTGGCGTTGATCCTGTATGCGCAAAATGGTTCTACCGCTCTTATATCGGGTTCTACAGACCAATGCCCATTGATACTTCTGCTGATATTGTTTGCTATTTCCATAAGAGTCATTCTGAGTTCTGTCATACCTGCGCCTTCATTTGCCTGTAACTCTTCAAGTTTCATTTCCCTTCCACCTTTCTTGAAATATTATCCTCGTCTTTTGTCTGAAATCCGGGGACAAAACTCAAGCAGTTTAACATGATTTTGTGAACTAAATGTGTTTTTTTCTGAGTTAAAAATCATCTTTCTTCACGGAAAGTGTAACGAGTGCTTATAAACTCTCTTAAAATCGCAATATTTTGGTATTGACAAATTGTATATAAATCAGTACAATATAAACAAGTTAAAGAGATGTGGCGAGTGCTTCACAGATCCAAAACGATTCGTGACGAACAAAGAACGGTAGATGAAATGGCGTGAGCTTCATGGATTCGAGGTTCTTTTTTTGTGCTCCAGTCTTATATTTATTTATCTTCCGCTTTCACTGAATCCCTATGCTTCTCCATTTCTCCATGACCCCAAGATATAAAGAACCTTTCTTTTTAACAAAACCTACTGAAGGATATCATTTTGTTAGTATAGCTCACATCGGTTGGAAATAAAGACATTTTTCAGTCTGGCATTATACTTTTTGAATAGTCAGTCAGCCATAATGGCTTATCTATAAATCAAGCACAATGGTGCTGACGTACTATATATTTCCGGTTAATCCGGTAGGTATTCATCTTATATCATACATATATCTTCTAAGTGTCGTGATTGCCTGCTCCTTTGCCTCTTCCTCGTAGAAGGAAATACGGAGAGCGCCTTCACCATGGTCACGGGCATTGTTGATGCCGATGTTCTTTATGGAGATACCCTTTGATGCAAGGATAACTGATATAGTGGAAATAGCACCGACTTCATCTGCGATATCAACGGAGAAGCTGTAATCCGGTGTCAGGGCACCCTTGTTCTTTGAGTCAATAGAGTTCCTGTAGGCTCTTGAACTCTCAAACATATGAAGAATCTTCTTGTCCGATACCTCCTTCTTTAGTGAAGTTGAGATATCCTGAAGGGACTCAATGTAGCTGTCGAGAAGTGTTACAAGCGGAACGGAATTCGTGTCACAAATCTGCTCCCACATCTCCGGACTTGAGCTTGCGATACGTGTAATGTCTCTGAAACCGCCTGCTGCGATAGTTTTCATAAGGTGTGATTCATCGTCAGAGTCCTTCACAATATTAACAAGTGAGCTTGCGATGATGTGCGGAAGATGTGAAACCGCAGCCACCGCTCTGTCATGTCTCTCGGCAGGTACTATGATAGGGATTGCTCCAAGGGATGTTGCTACCTCTCGAAGTGTATCAACAAGTCTCGGATTCTGGTCTGATATCGGTGTGATGATATAGTAAGCATTTGAGAAAAGATAATCTGTTGCAGCTTTATAACCGGTCTGTTCCGAACCTGCCATAGGATGTCCACCGATGAACTTGGCCTGAAGTCCAAGCTCAAGTGCCTTGTTGCAAACCGCCGTTTTTGTAGAACCTACATCTGTAAGTACAGCGCCCTCTTTCAGAAGCTTACTGATGCTATCCATGTAGGAAATGTTGGTTTCTACAGGTGCGCAAAGGAATACGATATCAGCCTCTGAAATTCTTTCGCTGTCAGGAGTGTCCAACACTACATTGATGATTCCTTCTTCCTGAGCAACTTCAAGATTTGACTTGTTTCTTGCATAAGCCATGATGCGGATGGAAGGATCCTTCTTTTTGAGTCCCTTTGCAATGGAGCCTCCGATGAGGCCAAATCCAATAAATGCTGCTGTTTTCATAATTAGCTTCCCTCTTCTCGTTATTATTTAAAACACTTACACACTTTAACGCGTTTAAGTGCAAAAGTCAACAAAACAATCAGATTTTTAAATCCACGGTACTTTCATTAATCGGATTTATATAGGATTTATATGAAATCCTGTCTGAGCCATCAGATAAGTTAGTAAAAATACTTTACAACTTATACCTGCGGATAGTTCAACAGTCGGGTGATTGATATAAACCATTATACCAAAATACCCGACTGTTTAAATTATCATATTCTATTAACTGTAAACTTAAATATATATTATTGCGACCGGGCAGCTGACGGGCTCATGAAACCGTCAGCTGCCCGGTTCTGATGAAGATATACAGGTGGAATGAATTACATCTGATGAACTATACGCGAGTTTTAAGAGCTATAGGATTCAATCCCTCAGCTCATGAAATCAAAAATACTCATCTGGTTAGACTCCGGTATATCACCGAGAAGCCCGAGTTCACTGAACTTCTCCACGAATCCCTTAGGACAGTGAGTACGGTTAATGAAATCGTCCTTACTGAGATATTTAACTCCGCTCTTTCCTCCGTCCTCGATACCCTGGGCAACGGCTTCTCCGAGACCTGCCATGGATGTAAAACTCGGCATGATCTTCTTATCCGGAGTTATGGTGAAGTCCTTGGCCTTTGCCTTATAGATATCAAGAGGTGCAAACTCAATTCCTCGGGCATACATCTCCTCACAGATACGCATGTCACGGAGACACACGGCTTCTGTGTTGGTAGGTTTCGGAATATTCATGTACTGATCGATGTAGAACCTGAGTTTATCAAGTCCACCGCACATCTTATCGTAGTCGAAACCGTCGGCACGGATACTGTAGTAAGCCGTGTAGTACTCGATTGGGTGGAACACCTTACACCAGGCAACACGCCATGCCATCATAACGTAAGCTGCGGCATGAGCCTTCGGGAACATGTACTTGATTTTCTTGCAGGCATCGATGTACCACTGGGGAACATCGTGGTCCAGCATGTCCTGACACCAACTGTCCTTCAGAGGTTTATGCTTACGTGTAGCCTCCATGATACTGAAGGACTCGCCGGGATCCATGCCCTTGTGCATGAGGTAAACCATGATATCGTCTCGACAACAGATCGCCTGCTGCAGAGTGGTTACTCCATCCTTGATGAGATCCTGTGCATTATTCAGGTATACATCAGTTCCGTGAGACAGACCCGAAATTCTGATAAGGTCAGAAAAATATTTCGGCTTTGTATCCTCAACCATCTGCATGGCGAAGGAAGTTCCGAACTCGGGGATTCCAAGGCATCCGAGTTTGACACCGTGAATATCCTTAGGTTCAATGTTTAAGACCTCCGTTGACTGGAACAGGCTCATAACTTCCTTACAGTCAAGAGGAATGTCCTTAACCGGGTCGATACCTATGAGATCCTGAAGACGACGTATCATGGTAGGATCGTCGTGCCCGAGGATATCAAGCTTCAAAAGATTATGGTCGATCTTATGGTAGTCGAAATGCGTAGTGATGATAGGCGAAGACATATCATTTGCAGGGTGCTGTACAGGTGTAAATGTATTGATATCCTCACCGTGAGGAAGAACTACGATTCCGCCCGGATGCTGACCGGTGGTACGGCGGACTCCAACGCATCCCTGAACAAGTCTGTCTATCTCTGCGGTACGCTTCTCGACACCTCTTTCTTCATAGTACTTTTTGACCATTCCGTAAGCCGTTTTATCCGCAAGTGTACCGATGGTGCCGGCTTTGAAGGTATGCCCGTCTCCGAAGATGACGCCGGTGTAGGCATGTGCCTTGGCCTGGTATTCTCCGGAGAAGTTAAGGTCGATATCAGGCTCCTTGTCTCCGTTGAATCCCAGGAAGGTTTCGAAAGGAATATCAAAACCCCAACGGTTAAGTTCGGCACCGCACTTCGGACACTTCTTGGGCGGCATGTCACAACCTGCCATACCGGAGTATTGCTTGACCTCCGGTGAATCAAAATCATACCAGAAGCAGTCCGGGCACACATAGTGCGGACTCAGAGGGTTAACCTCCGTGATATGGGACATGGTGGCTACGAAGGAAGAACCTACGGAACCACGGGAACCAACCAGATATCCATCCTCGTTTGACTTGTCAACCAGCTTCTGGGCGATGATGTACATAACCGAGTATCCGTTACTGATGATGGAGTTAAGCTCTGTCTCAAGGCGGCTCTCCACTATCTTCGGAAGCTCGGGCCCGTACATTCTGTGGGCGGTCTCATAGCAGATCTGTCGTAATGTTTCATCCGAGTGTTCGATGACCGGAGGACACTTATCCGGACGAACCGGACTTATGGGGTCACACATATCTGCGATCATGTTCGGATTGTCAATGACTATCTCTCTTGCCCTTTGCGGCTCAAGATAAGAAAACTCATCAAGCATTTCTTTTGTGGAACGGAAATAAAGCTTTGCATCACTTTCTTCTTCATCGAATCCACGACCTGCCTGAATGATCTTACGATAGATGTCATCATCTTCATTTACGTAATGTGCATCGCAGGTTGCGCATACAGGTTTGCCAAGCTGATCCGCAAGAGAAATGATCTTCATATTGTAGTCAATGAGATCCTGAGTGGTGGTTGCGGAATACTTGTCACTTCCCAGCATGAAGCTGTTGTTGCCCAATGGCTGTATCTCAAGATAGTCATAAAAGGCGGCAATATTTAAAAGTTGTGCATCATCCGCGCCACGAAGCATGTTCTCGAAGACTTCACCCATTACACATGCGCTTCCTATGATGAGACCTTCTCTGTACTCACGAAGCAGAGACTTCGGAATACGAGGTCTTGACTTGAAGTAATGCAAATGGCTTTCTGATATCAAACGGTAAAGATTTATTCGCCCGATATCGTTTTTTGCAAGAAGTATGATGTGGTATGTCGGAAGCTTCATGACATTTGCCGCATGGTCGTACTCGAGAGTATCGATTTCGGCAAGCTTTGTGCAGCCTCTTGCTTTAACCATTTCGATCTCTTTAATATAGATTTCGGCTGTGCATCCTGCATCATCCACGGCTCTGTGATGATGTTCAAGGGAAACATTAAGCTCCTTGGCAACAGTGTCCAGCTTATATCTGTTGAGCTGTGGCAGCAGCAAACGGCTGAGACTTACGGTGTCAATGATGGTGGGATTGTAAGTGAGTCCCAGACGCTTTGCATTTTTACCGATGAAGCCTGTATCGAAAGAGGCATTGTGGGCAACTATGACAGCGTCACCGCACCACTCAAGGAACTTTGGAAGAACCACTTCGATGGGATCTGCACCTATAACCATGGAGTCGTCAATGGATGTAAGCTCTGTGATACGGAACGGAATGGGAACTCCGGGATTCACGAAAACATCCATGCGATCCACGATCTCGTTATTGTGAAGCTTAACCGCACCGATCTCAATGATATGGTCGGTGTCTGAGTTGAAACCGGTGGTTTCTATATCGAAAACAACGGTATCGTGACAGAGTTCCTGACCTTTATCATTTACAACTATGGTCTCAAGATCATCGACAAGATAACCTTCGCAGCCGTAGATGAGCTTGAAGTCCTTATCATGACCTGTCTTCTTCAGATGAAGGTTGGCATCCGGGAATGCCTGAACCACTCCGTGATCAGTGATGGCCATGGCTTTCATACCGAAAGATATGGCGGTGTTAATATATTCACTGACATCGGATACAGCATCCATATCAGACATCTTTGTATGAAGATGAAGCTCTACACGCTTGTCAGGATTGTCATCTGTACGCTTTGCACGTTTGATGTCGTGCTTAAGGATACCGTCGACAAAACTCATTTCAACCTGCTTGTCGAAGGTATCAAAAGATACCGAACCCTTGATCATGAGTCCGGTTCCTGCCTTTATGAAAGCATTGGCAAGTTCCATATCCTCGTCATCCACGAAGATCTTGCAGGTGATGGAATCTGTGTAGTCTGTTATGTCAAACTTGAGGATATTCTTGCCGGTCTTTGTATGAACAGGATCGTGTACGAGGAAAATGTTTCCGGCGATAATGATATTGCCGGAGCCTGCATCTATATCACTGAGAGGTACAGCTTCACCTTCAAAATACTTTCCGTAAAGAACCTCTTCGTTTTCGGACATCTTGAATGCACGCTTTTTACGCTGGAACTGTCCGTTTCCGCCGCCAAAACGATTGCTTCCGGGTTGTGAGGAGCCATTAGCTGCTCCGTTTGAAGAAGCTGCTTTCGTCTGATCATTGCTCTTTGGTGCGCCATTTGCGGCAAATTCGGCATCCATTCTGGCCTTTTGAGCCTCGAGAGCGGCCATGGCAGCAGCCTGATTATTTCCGCCGCTTGCCATATCCATGCCGGATATATTGAAGACATCACGGGATTTCATGAAGCCCTCTTCCTTTTGTATTTCCGCCCTGCGACGTCTTGATTCGTCGGTGTCACCTCTGAACTCAGGTGGAACATAGTTCCTGTCAAGCTCCTGTGGATACTCTATCTTCTTCTCCTCATAAAGCATGTTAAGATTGAATGCTATAGAGCATCGATCCTCAAACAGACGCTTTAAGACATGAAGAAGTTCCTTGGCTGACTCCTTGTATAGATGAGAGTTTGGGACAGTGAGGTCCAATGTATCGTCATCCTGCCAGGAAAGCTTTCCTCTGGTCAGCATATTGTGAAGGACGATGTTGTAGTTCTTCAGTTCTATAAGGATACTGTCCTTATACATGTCAAAAAGAGTTCTCGCATTATATTGAGAACTCAGATGGAAATTTTCAGATATTTTGACGGTGATATGCTTTCGACCGAAAAGCTGTTCCTTGATGATCTTTTCTACTGCAAAAACTGATCGTTTGTCGATGAGATGTGGACTTGTGATGTAGATGCGGATCATTTTGTGATCTTTCGTAATGGTCACACGAGTCACATATGTGTCACGAAATAAACTCTCGAGCTCTGCACTAAGTTCGAGAGTTTCAAATACTTCGAAAAACTTTTTCATAGGTTTCGTTTTGTCTCAGCGCCCTCGTTTCCACGGTAATCTGCGTTGAGACCCTTTCACTGATATAAAGAGATATTTCCGGGATCCAATAATGCTTCCTTAGTGCACGATTTAGAGAAACGCTGATTAAAGCGTTTCCCTGGCCGGAGTCACTGATAAAACACGGGGATTGCCTGTATTTTATCGGATACAGCAGTTTTTTTCTTACATCTTTGCTATTTCTTCTTTGAGAGTGCTGAGAAGCTCGCCTTCAGGTACCTTTCGGATGATCTCGCCCTTTTTGATAAGGAGACCTTCGCCCTTGCCGCCGGCGATTCCGATGTCGGCTTCCTTTGCCTCTCCCGGACCGTTAACCACGCAGCCCATAACCGCTACCTTGAGATTCTTATGATCATACTCTTCTACAAGAGTCTGAACTTCATTTGCCAGACTGATGAGATCAATGTTGGTTCTTCCGCATGTAGGGCAGGAAACAACCTCGATTCCTCCGGTACGGAGACCAAGGGTTCTCAATATAAGTTTTGCGGACTTGATTTCTTCTACAGGGTCGGCACTTAATGAAACTCTTATGGTATTACCGATACCCTGACCAAGTATCATGCCGAGGCCGATGGATGACTTGATATTTCCGGACCACACGGTACCCGACTCTGTGATACCTACATGAAGCGGATGGTTGGTTTTGTCAGCGATAAGCTCATGAGCCTTTGCGCACATAAGAACATCAGAGGACTTGATGGAAATAACCAGATTGTCATAACCCATATCCTCAATGAGTTTTACCTTATCAAGAGCGGACTCGACGATACCTTCAGCGGTAACGTGTCCGCCGTACTTTGCTATGAGATCCTTCTCAAGGGAACCGGAATTAACTCCGACACGGATAGGGATATTTCTCTCCTTCGCACAGTCTACTACAGCTTTTATCTTTTCGATGGAGCCTATGTTTCCCGGATTGATACGGATTTTGTCTGCACCGTTCTCCATTGCGGCGATAGCCATCTTGTAATCAAAATGTATGTCTGCAACAAGAGGGATGTGAATTTCCTTCTTGATCTCCTTAAGAGCCTTTGCAGCCTCATTGGTAGGCACTGTACAACGTATGATCTGACAACCTGCTTTTTCAAGCCTGAGAATCTGTTCTACAGTGCCTTTGATATCTTCTGTTTTTGTGTTGCACATAGACTGGATGGCAACAGGATTGTTACCTCCGATCTTGACATTTCCTATGGAAACAACATGTGTATTTTCTCTTGGTAACATATATAAATCTCCATTCCGTCGGGTTTTCCCCGACATAAATAGTAGTTAATTATGATCAGACCCGGAAATTGTTGATTCAGGCACATCCGGAGAAATGCCGGTATTCCGGCAATCATCCACCGAGTATAGACGCGTAAGCGCCGGAAACAATATTCCAGATATCGTTTGACATGATAAATGCCATCAGAGCAAGAAGGGCGATCATTCCTATCTGATTGATGCGGCCTTCAAGATCGGGATCAAGCCGTTTTCTCGATATCATCTCAAACAGGATGAATATCAAACGTCCCCCGTCAAGTGCCGGTATGGGCAAAAGATTCATGATGCCGAGATTGGATGACAGCATGACAAGGAGTGCAAGAAGCACCAGGAAGGCATTTAAAAGGCCAAATTCCGTTGACTTCTCCACCGTTGTACCCATGACAGTTACAGCGCCCACAGGCCCCATGACTTCGTTTCTGTGAACTTTTCCGCGAAGCACCAGACCCAGGCTCTGCAAAACGATGGTCATATTATAACGTACTTCATAAAATGTATCTGTTAAAAACTCATAAAGATTTCCAGCCGCAAATCTTCCACCGTAAAAAGAGAGTCCAAGCATGTAGCGACTGTTTTCTTCGTTATAGTATGGCTTGAAGGTTATGGTTTTCTTTTCACCGTTACGGATGACTACCGCATCAAGCAGTGTGTTATCATCGAAATCTTCTGAATTGATGTAAAGCCAGATTGAAAGATCTCTGTAACCCGGTACGAAGGATAAATGCTTATCATGATAGCCTAGATAACGGAATGAGTCTCCGTCTTCGAATCCTGCGGTTGCGGCAGGAGCATTATCCACGGAACCTGCTACATAAAGGTTGTCAAAGCCGCAGAAAAAGACGATAATGCCTGCCAGTATGGCTGCCAGTATGAAATTGTTCAGTACCCCGGCTATGCAGATGAAAAATCTCTGATATGCAGGCTTGTCCTGGAATGAGTATTTTTGGATCTCAGAACGGCGGAAACGTACTCCGTCATAGTCTATCCACGGGTCTCTGTTCTTGATTTCGTAACCGATTTGTTCAGAAGTATCTTCTCTTGTTGACTCTTCATAAGCGCTCAATGTGACGGATGTGTCCTGACTTAAATCAGATGACTCCGTGACGGTAAGTTCCGTATCAGACCCGGACTCCTGTTGCGGCTCCTCTTCTTCAATCTCCTCGCCTGTTGCTGTAGAGAAATCTCCTGAACCGGCAGCATCCTCTCCAAGCATGGCGCAGCTTCCGCCTATGGGAAGGAGCTTCAGTGAATAACGGGTGTTTTTCCACACACGACTGAAGATTCTTGGCCCCATGCCTATGGAAAACTCAAGGACACCGACATGGCAGAGTTTGGCTGCCAGAAAGTGTCCCAGTTCATGAAAGAATATCAAAAAGCTTAAACCTAAAATTGCGACGATGATACTCAAGTAGTTCTCCTCTATAAATATATGTTTTTTCCGATTATAGCTGACATAAAGACAGTCAGTTAATATCTTTGTTTAAAGGACTATCATCTTAAGGAAACGCTTATCAAGGCGTTTCCCCGGTGGGATTTTCGATGCGAAGCATCAATTTCTTTTGAAAATCCGTGTCCCGACGCCGGAGGTTCTATGGAAAACACTGATTAAGTCAGTGTTTCCATAGAATTGGTCTTTACGAAGTCTCTTGCCCACTTTTCTATAGAGAGAATTTCCTGAAGGGTAGGTGAAACCACCAGATTCTTCTCGTGAGCGTCCATGGCTTCTTCGATAACATCTGCTATCTCAAGGAAATCTATACGATTCTCAAGGAACATTGCTACGGCCTCTTCGTTGGCTGCATTGTATACAGTAGGCATGGAACCGCCTGTTCTTCCAGCACGGTATCCCAGGGCAAGTCCCTTAAATGTCTCCATATCCGGATTCTCAAAGGTAAGTGTGGCGAGCTCTGCAAGGTCAAGACGCTTGTCCTCTGTGAGCGGATGACGGTCAGGAGCATAAAGAGCATACTCTATAGGGATGCGCATATCCGGAAGACCGAGCTGTGCCTTGACTGAACCGTCAACATACTGTACCGCTGAATGAACTATGGACTGAGGCTGTACCACAACCTTTATCATATCTACAGGTACATCAAAGAGCCAATGGGCTTCAAGTACTTCAAGTCCCTTGTTTACCATGGTTGAAGAATCTATGGTTATCTTTCTTCCCATTGCCCAGTTGGGGTGCTTTAATGCATCCTCCTTGGTTTTGCCGCGAAGATCTTCTCTCTTCTTTCCTCTGAAAGGTCCGCCCGAAGCGGTGAGAAGAATCTGTTCTATACGATTGTGCGGCTCTCCTGTAAGAGACTGCCAGATGGCACTGTGCTCAGAATCGATGGGCTTTATCTCGATGCCACACTCTTCAGCGAGAGGCATGATGATGTGACCTGCGCAAACGAGGGTCTCCTTGTTGGCAAGAGCCACCTTCTTGTGAGCCTTAAGGGCTGCTATGGTAGGCTGAATGCCGATCATACCCACAACAGATACCACCACTTCATCACAGCTTTGCATGGTGGAGATCTCTATGAGGCCGTCCATGCCTGAAAGAACTTTCACCGGCAGACCATAGGATCTGAATATTTCAGCTTTTGTCTCATCATAGATGCATACGGTTTCCGGATGCAGTTTTTCGACCTGCTCACGAAGTTTCTCGATGGATCCGTAAACAGCGAGACCTGTAACAACAATCTCTGGATCATCCTTTATGACGTCAATGGTCTGGGTTCCAATGGAACCTGTAGAACCAAGAATAACTAATCTTCTCATGAATAATTTCTCCGTTTTCAGTATCAGACTTTCGAAGTATCCTTCCGGGGAGTCTGACATAATACATTAGAGTTTATGGTATATGAATATGATCACTTTAATCTATATTCAAAACGTGATAGTTTTGTGAAAACCTGCGCTTCCTTTAATTTAAAAATGTCAGTGCAAAGTATACTGCCGGAGCGGTAAAGATCATTGAATCAAATCTGTCCATGATTCCGCCATGTCCCGGAATGATGGTTCCGTAATCCTTTATGGAGTAGTCGCGCTTTATTCCGGAAGCTGTAAGGTCGCCCACCATGGATATAAGTGCACCGATACCACAGGCTATTGCACAGGTGGCGGCAGGATCTATGATGAAAGTGAATCTGCTTTTGAAGATACTTGCGTAGATAAAACCTAAAAGCGCAGCACCTATAACTCCGCCAAAGGCGCCTTCTACAGACTTTTTCGGGCTGAGTATGGGAGTCATCTTATGCTTGCCGAAGAGCATGCCGACGCAATATGCACAGGTATCGGCACCCCAGCTTGCAAGGAATATCAGCCAGACCAGATAAGCCCCGTCAGGCATCTCCCTTGTCTGATAGAGATAACTCATCATGATACCGGCGTAGCAGACACACATAAATGCTTTTGCTACTG
Source organism: Oribacterium sp. WCC10 (assembly GCF_900113415.1). Taxonomy (GTDB): domain Bacteria; phylum Bacillota; class Clostridia; order Lachnospirales; family Lachnospiraceae; genus Oribacterium. The sequence continues at coordinate 285,865 of NZ_FOPH01000001.1, forward strand.
TTGAAATCTTGTAGGTGGGATAGGTAATAACATAAAAAGCCATAAGTGCCATGAGACTAAGCACGATCATGATGGTGAAATAGTCATTTATATTGAACCATACCAAAACATAGTAGCTTATGGTGGTCAGATATCCTATGAAACCCAATGATCTCTTTTCGATGCCAAATACTCTGTAGAGTTCATACAGTCCGATCATTGAGGTGAAGAATGTAAGAAGGAAGAGCAATGGTCCGCCCATAGGTACTATCACAACTGAGCAAAGCACAAGTATGATACCGCTTATAAGACGGGTGATGAATGAACTCATCTTCTTTTCGTTATGATCTTTTTTCAAATTATCTGTTTCTGTCATATATTTTCCTGAGTGATCAAAGATACTGTACATGCTGCCGGAATGCAGCAAATGTACTAATACAGTTAACAACAAAGACAGGCTTCTTTTTTATAAAAGAAGCCTGAGTCATAAATTATTTTTTTAATCTGCCGCCGAAACGACGCTCACGGCTGTTAAAGTTGTCAATGGCCTTGAGCAGTTCTTCTTTGTTGAAGTCAGGCCAGAGTACAGGCGTGATATAGTACTCGGCATACGCACTTTGCCAAAGAAGATAATTGGATATACGGAATTCACCTGAGGTTCTGATGACAAGATCAGGATCCGGCATACCGGCTGTATCGAGGTATCCTGCAAACTCCTGCTCTGTCAGAGATTCGATCTCTTCCTCGGTCTTTCCTGACTTGACGGCCTCAATAGTGAATTTTCTTATGGCACGGACTATCTCGTCACGAGAACCGTAATTAACGGCAAAAACGAATGTCATACCTGTATTCTGTGAGGTTTCCTGCTCCAGCTTTTCGATACCCTCACGGATATCAGGAGCAAAACGGCTTCTCTCACCAATCATGCGGGCTTTGACATTGTGCTCGTTTGCAACCTTAATGAGCTTAACCATATATAAACGGAAAAGCTTCATAAGTGCGCCGACTTCTTCTTCTGAGCGCTTCCAGTTCTCTGTGGAGAAACCGTAAACCGTCAGGTATTTGACACCGAGTCTGGCGCAATCCGCAACGATGGTTTCAAGAGTCTCGCATCCCTGTTTGTGTCCCATGGCTCTGGGAAGCCCTTTTCTCTCTGCCCAGCGTCCGTTACCGTCCAGAATTATGGCGATATGTGAAGGGATATTTCTCCCTTCACTGTCTATGATATCATTAATGTTTTCCATATCAGACTGTCATGAGTTCCTTATTCTTAGCTTCTACTGACTTGTCGATCTTCTCGCACATATGATCAGTGAGCTCCTGAATGTCCTTTGTTGCACGTGTAAGGTCATCCTCTGTCATCTCAGAAGACTTCTCAAGCTTCTTGGCAAGATCCATGGCATCACGACGGATATTACGGATAGCAATCTTGGCCTCTTCGCCCTTCTTTTTTACGTCCTTTGTGAGCTCCTTACGTCTTTCCTCTGTAAGCTCCGGGAAAACAAGACGGATAACTGTTCCGTCGTTTGTAGGATTGATACCGAGCTCAGACATATTGATAGCCTTCTCGATCTCCTTGAGGAGAGTCTTGTCCCATGGCTGGATCTGGATGAGACGAGCCTCAGGAACGGAAATATTACCTACCTGCTGAATAGGTGTAGGTGTTCCGTAGTAGTCTACCATGATACGGTCAAGAACATGAGGGTTTGCACGACCTGCACGGATAGTTGCAAGCTCTGACATCAGATTGTCATGAGTTTTGTGCATCTTCTCGATATAAATAGTAAATTGATCATCCATAATTATTCCTCCTAAACCCCTTTTCGGGGAAATGTTCATTATATTATTTTATAAATCACGCAGTGACTCTTGTTCCGGTGATCTTCCCCTTTAGAGCATTGGAAATACCGTTTTTTTCATTAAGTGAGAATATAGCCAATGGCATGTGATTCTCCATGCATATAACTGAAGCTGCAAGGTCGATGACGCCGAGACGCTTGTCAACAACCTCCTGTATAGAAAGCTCATCGTACTTTTTGGCGTCAGGGTTAACCTTAGGATCTGAATCGTAAACGCCGTCGATGGCCTTGGCAAGGAGGATCTCATCGCATTCAAGCTCAACAGCACGAAGTACAACACCTGTATCTGTTGAGAAGTATGGATGGCCTGTGCCGCCTGCGCAGAATACAACCGCACCTTCTGACATAGCCTTGAGAGCCTCATCCTTATTGAAGAGATCAGCCATATCTCCGATCTGGATGGATGACATAACCCTGGTCTTCATACCCTGTGTACGGAATATCTCTGATACATAAATACAGTTCATAACTGTGGCGAGGATTCCGACCTGATCAGCCTTATAGCGGTCAACAGCCTCTGACTGACGTCCTCTCCAGAAGTTTCCGCCACCGATAACGATAGCAATCTCAACACCTGCATCAACAGCTGACTTGACTTCCTGAGCAACCTCTCTGATGGTATCATCGTCAAAACCGAAATGTTTCTCACCGGCAAGTGCCTCGCCGGAAAGCTTCAGCATAACTCTGCGTTTATCTGACATACAAAATCTCCATTCTGCCAAAACATGGCATAAAGTGAGAAAGATAACCCTTCTCACTGATATCTTCTATTAGATTGTAATGCGGCTAATATTAATAACCTACATTAAAAAATATTCTAGCATATTAAAATCTTAGGGGCAACACAGTAAACAACCGTGCCGCTTCTTTTGATATGGTATGCTTCACATGAGTCATGACATCAGTACACAGATAATTAAAAAGCCCCGCGGCAGTATATGCCGCAGGGCTAAAACATCAATATTTATTCAAATGAACCGTACATAAGGTACCAGTAGCCGTATGGTGAGTGCCATGTACCCTTGAGGTTTGACTTCTGGAGCCAGAACTCGTTGTAGTATGCAAGAGGAGCCATAGCAGCATCCTTAAGCATAACCTGCTCAGCCTGGTGGAGAAGGTCATAGTGCTCGTTGATGTCGGTTGTATTTCTTGCATCATTAACAAGCTTATCGAACTCTGCTGATGAGTACTTGCCATCGTTGTTTCCGTTGGTTGTTTCAAGGAGGTTGATCATATTTGAAGGATCATCCCAATCATATACCCAGCCGTAACGTGCTGCATCAAAGTTTCCTGAACGACGGTCAGCAGTTACAGTCTTCCACTCCTGGATGTTTACATTCATTGTAACACCAAGCTCTGCCCATGCAGACTGGAGATACTCGGCAACTGCCTTGTGATATGATGTATCGTTTGTAAGGTAGTCAAATGCAGGGAAGCCTTCACCATTTGGATAGCCTGCCTCTGCAAGAAGCTCCTTAGCCTTCTCGAGATCAGCCTCGTAGTTATCGATGTCAAAGTGATCTCCATACTTCTCCTTGGTTACTTCTTCGAAAGAAGAACCTTCTGCAGCATCAGAAACACCTGTACCTACAAAGTTTGTTGCAGGTGAATATGTACCCTGCATGATAGTTTCTGCAACATACTTACGATCGATTGCGAGTGAAAGTGCCTCACGTACTCTTGCGTCATCAAAAGGAGCCTTCTGAGTATTGAATACTACAGAATATGTTCCCATGAGCGGCTCAACATGGAACTCTTCATTGCCCTCGAGTGAAGGAATCTCTTCTGTAGGAACATCCTTGATAAGGTCGATCTCGCCCTGGTTGTAAGCAGTGTATGATGTGTTTGAATCCTCGATAAGGTGCCATACGATCTTGTCGAAAGTGATGTTTTCTGCATCCCAGTAGTTAGGATTCTTTTCAAATACGATCTGAGAACCGTCTGTGAACTCAGTCATATAGTAAGGACCGTCTGTAATGTAGGTTGCAGGATCTGTTGTCCAGCCGTCTCCTGCAGCTTCGATAGTTGCCTGCTGTACAGGAACTGTAACTGCAAATGCGGCAATCTTGTCAAAGTACACACAAGGGCTTGAAAGATGAACAACAAAGGTGTTGTCATCAGGAGCCTCAACCTGAAGTGCATCAACATCGCCCTGTGATGCCTCTTCATAACCTGCGATAACATTGAGAAGGTCATAGCCATAAGGTGCAGCTGTATTTGGATCTGCGATTCTCTTCCATGAGTAAACAAAGTCGTTTGCTGTAAGAGCGCTTCCATCTGACCACTTGAGATCAGGTCTCAGATGGAAAGTCCATGTAAGACCATCCTCTGACTGCTCCCAGCTCTCAGCAAGACCGCCTACAACATCGTTGTTCTTGTCGAATTTGAGAAGACCTTCAAAAGCATGGATGATCATGTTTGCACCATCTGATGCTGAGTTAAGTGCAGGGTCAATAGTCTCAGGAGAAGGTCCGATCTGAACGTCGATGACATTCTCAGCTTCGCCTCCCTGTGCCTGACTTTCTGCAGCAGGTGTAGAAGTTGAAGATGAACCGCCACAGGCTGACAGAACAAGTGCTGCAGCGAGTGATGATGCAAGTACAGCAGTTACTTTCTTTTTCATAAATACCCTCCTTAAAAATAGGATTATCAGCTTTTAAAATGCTGAAATGATCATTGTGCTGTTTTGATCCGTGCACCGGATATATATGATTTGGGTCAGGATGCTTTCGTATGAAAGGTTGTCCAAAGATAATTCAGGCAGACATGAAACTATACTGACCCTTAAATCACTGAAATCTTTCAGGGAAACGATGATTAAAGCGTTTCCCTGGTCGAATTTTCGATGCGAAGCATCAACTTCTTTTAAAAATCCGTACCCCGACACCGGAGGCTCTGAGGAAATGCTGATTATATCAGTGTTTCCTCAGTTTACTTTATCCAGATGATGACATGCAGCATAGTGCCCCGGCTTGACTTCCTTGAATTCAGGTGTCTTCTGTGCACAGAGATCATCGGCATAAGGACATCTTGTACGGAACGGACATCCTGAAGGCGGGTTAACCGGTGAAGGAACGTCTCCGTTAAGGATGATTCGCTTTGAAGCCCTTGCTGTCTTTGGATCTGCTATAGGTATGGCAGAAATAAGTGACTTGGTATACGGATGCATAGAATGGAAAATAAGCTCATCGGAATCCGCAAGTTCAACCATATGGCCAAGATACATAACACCGATTCTGTCGGAAATATGATTTACTATGGAAAGGTCATGGGCGATGAAAAGATATGTGAGCCCCATCTTCTTCTGGAGATCCTCGAACATATTTACAACCTGCGCCTGAATGGAAACATCAAGTGCGGATACAGGCTCATCGCAGACGATGAATTCAGGATTAACGGCAAGTGCTCTTGCAATACCGATACGCTGGCGCTGACCACCTGAAAACTCGTGAGGATAACGGTTGGCATGTTCACTGTTGAGACCTACTGTTGAAAGGAGATCGAGTATCTTTTCTCTTCTCTCTTCCTTTGACTTGTAAAGCTTATGTATATCCAGAGCCTCTCCGACTATATCGCCGACTGTCATACGCGGGTCAAGAGACGCGTATGGATCCTGGAATACGATCTGCATCTTACGACGGTACGGAAGCATATTTGCTTTTGTGCCGGTCTCTGAATCAAAGATAACATTTCCGTCATATACGATCTTTCCGGAAGTGGGCTCTGTAAGTCTCAGAATCGAACGACCGGTTGTTGTCTTTCCACATCCTGACTCACCTACCAGACCGAATGTCTCACCCCTCTTTATAAAGAAGCTGACATCATCTACGGCTTTGACTGATTTGTTTGTTCCTGCCACAGGGAAATACTGTTTGAGGTGGGATACTTCAAGTAGGATATCTTCTTTGTTCATCAGTTTTCTCCTCCTCTGGTTAATGTTTCCTTTATGACATTACCCTGCTCATCTGTAGAAACGGTGGTTTTTCCGTTTTCAAAATCTTCTTTCTGCTGAAGCCAGCATCTTGAGTAATGTATGCCCTCATAGTGGTTTCTCAGAGGCTTTTTATCTATACAGATCTTCATGCAGTTTGCACATCTCGGAGCAAATCCGCAGCCCTTGGGAGGATTCAGAAGATCCACAGGCTGTCCTTCGATAGGAACAAGTCTTTCGTACTCCTTTTCGGCAAGGTTCGGAATAGACTTGAGAAGCCCCTTTGTATATTCATGTTTCGGATTGTAGAAAATATCGTCGGTAGTTCCGTATTCAACGATCTCTCCGGCATACATAACGGCAATGTGATCACACATGCTGGCAACTACACCGAGATCGTGGGTTATCATGATGATTCCCATACCAAGCTTCTTTTTCAGATCCTGCATAAGTTCAAGGATCTGAGCCTGAATGGTAACATCAAGAGCTGTTGTAGGCTCATCGGCTATGAGAAGCTTCGGCTCACAGGCAAGAGCCATGGCAATCATGACACGCTGACGCATACCGCCTGAAAGCTCGTGAGGGAACTGCTTTAATCTCTTGTCCGGTTCATTGATGCCGACCAAAGTGAGAAGCTCTCTCGCTCTTCTGGTAGCTTCTTTTCCTTTCTTGTCAGTATGAAGCTTGATAGCTTCTTCCAGCTGATTTCCTATAGTCCATACCGGATTAAGAGATGTCATGGGATCCTGAAAAATGATTGATACTTCCTGTCCGCGGATACGTCTAAGTTCCTTTTCGGACATCTGATCAATGCGGTGACCGTTGAATTCAACGGAGCCGCCCATGATCTTTCCATTCTCTGCTGTGAGACCCATGATGGAGTATGCGGTTACTGACTTACCTGAACCTGACTCACCTACTATTCCGAGAACCTCGCCCTCTTTCATCTGTATAGTTACATCATTTAATGTCTTGACCTCACCGGCCGGGGTGAAGAAGGAAAGACGTTCATGCTGTATATTTACTAAGTATTCTGATTCTGCCATGTTAAACTCCTTACTTCTGCTTCATCTTAGGATCGAATGCATCGCGAAGACCGTCACCTAAAAGATTGAAGCTCAGGATGATGATAAAGATAAGTGCAGCAGGTGCAAAAAGCTTTTCAGGATAAGTCTGGAAGCCGTTAAGAGCAGCGCTGGCAAGGGAACCCAGTGAAGGCATTGGGGCCTGAACACCGAGACCGAGGAAACTGAGGAAAGATTCAGTAAAGATCGAACTTGGGATCTGAAGTGTTGTGGTAACAATGAGTGTTCCTATGCAGTTTGTGATGAGATGCTTACCGATGATACGCTTGTCATCAGCACCGAGAGCCTTGGCGGCTGTAACATACTCTGACTGCTTGAGAATCATGATCTGTGAACGGACTATACGTGCCATACCTACCCAGTAAAGAAGGGCAAATACTATGAACATGGAGATCATATTAGGACCAAGCTTCTGTATCCATCCGAATCCCGGAGTTTCACCGAGACTCTCCAGCGGGAACTTAAGTGTCTGAGCAAGAAGAATGATGATCAGGACATCAGGCACTGTATAGATGATATCAACTATACGCATCATGATCATATCCACCATTCCGCCGAAGTAACCTGCTATGGCACCGTATAGTGAACCGATCACAAGGATAAGAAGTGATGCAACGATTCCGACTGTCATGGAAACTCTTCCGCCTACGAGAACACGGATCATGTAGTCACGTCCGTTCTGATCAGTTCCGAGAATATGAGGGAAAATGTTTTCGCCGGCAGCAATCTTCTGCTGCTCGAGCTTTGAAAATGCCATAGGGGCAAGTCTTTCCGAACCCTTGAGCTGTTCCTCATATCCGTAAGGATAAAACATAGGAACTATGTAACAGAAAAACATGATGATGAGCACAATAGAAAGTGCTGTCATTGCAATCTTATTTCTGCGGAATCGCTGTATGCCGTCTCTAAAGAAGCTTACAGATTCACGCATCACATTTAAGGACTGCTTCTCCTCCGATGAGGCTGGAGCAAAGTCGTCAACATTGAGCTGAAGACTCAATAGGTTTTTAGCTTTATTTTCAGACATATGAGAACTTTCCTTTCGGTTGTTTTCCTGTCCATCTGAACAGCATGCCGTTTTGCGGTATATGTATCATTCAGGAACAGGACTTGAAATTACTTAAGTTTGATACGTGGATCGATCACTGCATAAAGGACATCTACGATCACATTCATACAGATAACGAAAACCGCCAGGAATATGGTGGTTCCCATGATCATGGGATAGTCACGTGAAGTGATTGCTCCAACGAATTCAGATCCAAGACCAGGGATATTGAAGATCTTTTCTATGATGAATGATCCGGTCATAAGTGATGCAAGTAAAGGTCCAAGGTATGTAACTACCGGCAGGATCGCATTACGCATAGCATGTTTGAAAATGATAAGTACTGTGCTGACACCCTTTGCTCTTGCTGTCTTCATGTAGTCCTGACCCATGACATCAAGCATGGAGGAACGCATAAGACGTGCAATGTAAAATGTCGGGTAAAGTGCAAGTGCCGTAACCGGCATGATATAGCTTGCCGGAGTTGTAAGTCCCAAAGACGGAAGCAGTTTAAGCTTCGTGGTGAAAACATACATAAGGAGTGTTGATGAAAGGAATGACGGAATGGCTATTCCCGCAGTGGAAAGCACTACCAGTATGTTATCTACAAGTTTCCCCCTGTTAAATGCTGCGACTGATCCGAGCGGAACGCCAATGATGACTGCAAAAACAAGTGCGCAGGCACCAAGACGAGCGGATACGGGGAACTTGGTTGAGATGATCTCGGCAACTGTACGTCCTCGTTTCTTTAAGGACAAACCGAAATCTCCGTGAAGAAGACCGTTGATATATGTGATGTACTGCTGTGGCAACGGTTTATCGAGACCATACTTTGCTTCCATCGCAGCCTGAGCCTGAGGCGTTACGGCTTTTTCTGCAAGAAATGGTCCACCCGGTACCAGATTCATAATACAGAAGGTTAAAGTTGCGACAAGGAATGCCGTTATCACAGCCATGGCTACTCTCTTTGCTATGTACTTTGGCATAATTAAAAATACCTCCTTGATTAACAGACGTAATGTGAAATATACATTATAGTTATCACTATTTCAAGTTAAAATTTTAATGGTTTAAAGCGGATTAGTTTTAAATTGCTAAACTTGTTTGTTCGTTGCGGACATACAACTGTCTTGTGTACGCGTACGAAGAAAAATGAGCATTTTCGTATTTATCTATAAAAAATTAGTATAACAAAAAAGACTATTATATGTCTCGGCTATACCCTGCCGGTTATAAGTATCCTGATCAAAAATCTTCAGGGGAAATGTTGCTACTATCTGTAAAAGTTACTGTGGATTATTTTTATGACACTCCTTGGGAACATCTGTAAATCCGGCATGTGATTTGAGACTTTTGACCCTCACATCATGTAATAAAAAAGCTTCGCCGTTTCATCCGGCGAAGCTTGATTCGTTTATGGATAGACAAAAGGATACCGAAATGATGGTCCGGTGCCTCTTTGCATCATCAGTTATGGAAAAGTTTTGAGGTCTGGTACTGAGGCTCACAGGTGACATTGACACCTAATTTCTTGAAAGTACGTGAATCAACCTCTGAAAGGATAACAGAACTGTGTACCTCACAGCCCTTAAGTTTCTCGAGCTGCTGCATAGCGCGCTCTGCATTGTCATCTGTTGTGGCGCAGATGGTGAGAGCTACAAGAATCTCATCAGTATGAAGTCTCGGGTTACGATTGCCGAGATGTTCGGTCTTCAAGTGCTGTATAGGCTCGATGATCTCTCTTGAAATGAGATTTACAGAATCATCGATTCCTGCCATCACCTTAAGAGCATTCAGAAGCATAGCTGAACATGCTCCGAGAAGTGTGGAGGTCTTTCCGGTTACGATGGTTCCGTCGGAAAGCTCGATGGCTGCTGCAGGCTCGCCTGTGAGCTCTGCCTTTTGCTTGGCAGCGGCAACCGCAGGTCTGTCATCCGTAGAGATACCGGCCTGCTCCATGAGAAGCTGAAGTTTATCTACTACCTGTTGTGAACCGTCACCCTTACGAACATCACAAAGCGCTGTGTAGTAACGGCGGATGATTTCCTGACGTGATGCATAGCAGCAGTTATCATCGTCAACGATGCCGTAGCCCGCCATGTTTACACCCATGTCTGTAGGTGACTTGTACGGAGACTCGCCGTAAATACGCTGGAACATAGCGTTAAGGACAGGGAATACCTCAACGTCACGGTTATAGTTAACTGTGGTCTTGCCGTAAGCCTCAAGGTGGTAAGGATCGATCATGTTAACGTCATTTAAATCAGCAGTCGCTGCCTCATAGGCAAGGTTGACAGGGTGCTTGAGAGGAATATTCCAGATAGGGAATGTCTCGAACTTGGCATATCCTGCCTTGACACCGTGCTTATTCTCCTGATAAAGCTGTGAAAGACATACCGCCATCTTTCCTGAACCGGGACCGGGAGCTGTAACAACAACCAGGGAGTGAGTTGTCTGGATGTAATCATTCTTTCCGAATCCGTCATCTGAAATGATAAGAGGGAGATTTCCCGGATAACCCTGAATAGGATAATGTCTGTATACCTTTACACCAAGGCTCTCAAGCTTCTTCTGGTAAGCAATAGCACTTTCCTGACCGTCAAATCTGGTAAGTACTACAGAACCAACGAAAAGCCCGTAGCTTCTGAAAGCGTCGATGAGACGGAGAACATCCATATCATAAGTGATGCCCAGATCGCCTCTGACCTTGTTCTTTTCTATATCGCCGGCATTGATAACGACAACGATCTCTACATCCTCTTTCAACTGAGTGAGCATGCGGATCTTACTGTCGGGATGGAAACCCGGAAGAACACGGGATGCATGGTAGTCGTCGAAAAGCTTGCCACCGAACTCGAGGTACAGCTTGCCGCCGAACTTTGAAATACGCTCTCTGATATGCTCAGACTGCATCTTCAGATACTTGTCATTGTCAAAACCTTTTTTAAACATTTTTAACTCCCTGAAAATGAAATGAAAACAAATTGCTATATGAAAGGATTTCTTAAAAATAAGAGGACAATGTCCAAATATTACATTGTCCTCTTTTACAATCTTTGAAATTATAGTTTTAGATAAATCAGATGTCAACGACGGTTTTTGAAGCAGGATTAAAAATCTTTTGCAAAATTGATTGGTGTGAAATATAGGGAAATGCTGAATTACGAAGTTAATCCCTGTATTTCCTTATTTGAATCGAGGATACACTGATGCCGGAGTACTGTCGTATACTCTGTCAATATATGTGATGCTTCCTTACATACCAGAAATAATATATCAAAAACATTATCGATGTAGTTATCCAAGTAAGCGGATAACTTGCCTCAATGGTTTCGATCCGGTGCCATACAGGAACCGCAAACATAATCCAGCCTATACGAAGGACACAGACACCCAGTACGGATATGAACATAGGACGCAGACTGTCGCCCATTCCTCGGAGAGATCCGGAGAAAAGCTCAATGGCAGTATATGTAATGTAGAATGGTGAAAGATATCTTATCATTACCCTGCCGATCTGCATGACATTTGGATCGTCAGTGAAAAGCGCAAAGGCCAGATCCCCGTAATTATAGTAAATAACCGAGAAGAAAATGGTTATGATACCCATGATCACTGCGCTTTGACGGACACAGCTCCTTACTCTTTTGTAGAGCCTTGCCCCATAGTTCTGACCAACGAAGGTGGTTACACCTATTCCGAAGGAACTGGAGGCCATCCAGTAAAGTGCATCGATCTTCGCAAAGGATGCCCATGCGGCTACGGCATCTGTTCCGAATTCATTGATGGCTGTCTGGATAAAGACATTGGACAATGAATACATAAGCGATTGTATGCCTGCGGGAACTCCGATGGAAAGAATGCGGAATAGCTGCTTCTGTGTGAACTTAAGTTCTTTCGGTATAAAACGGTAGCACTCTTTTGTGGATGTAAGTGCTCTGATAACGAGAATGGCACTTACAAGCTGGCAAAGCACTGTTGCGATGGCTACTCCTGCTACTCCCATGTGAAGCACCAGTACGAAAAGAACATCAAGTATGATGTTGGTGATGCAGGAAACGATAAGGAAGTAAAGCGGACGTTTGGAGTCGCCTATGGCACGAAGTATGCCGGAACCCATGTTATATATGAGATTCGGAATCATGCCGAGAGCATAGATTCTGAGATAGTTTACGGTAAGATCCAGGACGTCCTCAGGGGTCTTCATCCATACTGTAAACACCGGCATCATAAAGAAGCCGACAAGAGTGAGGATGGCACCGCTTACTATGGACAGCATCAGGGATGTGTGTACAGTGATCCTGACTTCCTCAGGATGTTCCGCGCCGAAATACTGGGCGACAACAACCCCGGCACCTGAAGAGATACCGACGAAAAATCCTACGAAGACATTGATGAGCATGGCGGAGGTTCCGCCTACTGCGGATAATGCCTCCTTACCCACGAATCTTCCCACTACAACCGCGTCTACAGTATTGTAGAGCTGCTGAAAGAAGGTGCCCATGATAAGAGGAATGACATAAAGGATAAGTGAACGCCACATTACGCCTTCTGTTATGGAATTCTGGGAAGAGGTACTTGAAACAGAATTGTTTTTTGTATTTAATTTATTCTTCATACGCCTGCCTGTCTTTACTTTCTGCTTGGATGTAATGTTTATGGATAGAAAGCAATGATAAACATGGAATACCGTATACACTCAGTAAGTATTAAAGATACTGTAACGGTCTACAAGGTATAGACGCAGATGCTCAATAACACATTATTGTTGCTTTCTATGCTTTGATGGCCCAGCGTAATTTCGTAGAGTGAGCGCGTGGATTGATAAAGCACTCTTCTTTTCCCGGACGTATAACTTCCCGGGAGATATCACTGTATATTCCTGCGCGTTTCATTTCCTTAAAGAACTGCTTTACAAGCCGGTCTTCACCGCTGTGGAAAGTCAGAACTGCGATTCTGCCGCCCGGATTCATGCAGTCGGGAACCTTGTTCAGGAAATCATAAAGTACTTCAAATTCGCTGTTTACTTCTATACGCAAAGCCTGAAATACTCTCTTGCAGGACTTCTTTACCGCATCGGACTGTTCTTTTTCGGGTAGAAAACCGAGAGCTTTCTTTACAATGTTACGCAATTCGCTGGTTGTTTCTATATGTTCGCCTTTATGGTAGGCGCGGATAATCTCCTTTGCGATCTTTTCCGCATAGGGTTCATCCGAATTCTCTATAAATATATGGACTATCTCGTCGTAGCTTAAGCTTCTGAGACGCTCTGCCGCACTTTCTCCGCTTTCCGGATTCAGGCGGAGATCCAGAGGCCCATCAGTCTTATAACTGAAGCCGCGTTCGGGATTATCGATCTGCATGGAGGATACTCCGAGATCGGCAAGTACAAAATCAAACTTGTCGCCATTATCCGCGACGGTCTCTACATTTCTGAAGTTGGTACGCTTGATAGTGAAAATGTCTTCTCCGTAGCCCTTGTCACGAAGTCTCTTCTCTGTCTTCACAGACTCTATGGGATCAACGTCTGTAGCGTAGAGATGACCGCTGCCCCGGAGCTTCTCGAGCATCTTTTCGGTATGTCCGCCATAGCCGAGAGTTGCATCCATACCCACTTCTCCGGGTTTAATGTTAAGGACTTCAAGGATTTCATTTACCATGATCGGGATATGCATGCCGGCAGGGGTCTTGCCCTTCTGGATGATCTTATCAATATCTTCCTTGTATTTTTCCGGCTGATGTTCCTTATACTTTTCCTCGAATTTACGGGGATACTTGCCGCTGTATCGTTTGCGGCGGCGATGTACGGGAGCATCTCCGGTGCCTGATTCTGACGAAGCTGTGGTGTTTACGGAAGTCGGATCAGCAATTATATTAATGTCTTTTTCTGTGTTCTTGTCTGTCATGGAAACTTTATTTTACCTCTTTAATGATTGATTTAAGAGTATCTTCGTCAATGCCGTTCTCTGAAATTATGGAGTAGGCTTTTTCAGCATTCTCCCAGCTGACAGTGTATATTTTGTCATCCTCTGAAATGAGGCTTACTTCTTTACCGTCTATATTCTTTGTGACTTTGATGCCGTTTATACCTTCGGGAAGCTCCATTTCCGGGGCATCCTTATCTTCACTCTTTCGTATGATGATCTCATTACCGTCATCTGTAACGTAGGAAGCCTCAAGTATACCGGATATGGCGGTGAAGTACGGCTTTGCACCTGAGATATCATCGGGGAAGACAGCATTGAAACCGGCTCTTTGTGCAGCTTCTTTAAGTGTGATAAGTGAGGATTCCGGATTTGAAACCACATAATCTATGAGATTTGAGATCAGCTTTCTCTCTCTGGAAGTCACATCTATTTCACCGTTTTTGAAACCTTCCGCAATACCGGTGATGATATCCTGACTGAGTTCCTCGGCAGAGACAGTTTCCTTAGGCTGTTTTCTGGCACCGCATGAGACTATGAAAGGCATCGCCATAGTGATGAGGACGATATACAGGTATTTTTTGATATAACGATACATATAAAAGTCCTTTCGGGAACATCACAGGTTCTTTATCTTAGCCACATTGCTGTCGTCATGTTCCACTTCTTTTGAATACAGATGGGAAACATAGATCATATCATTGACGCCAATGTTCCCTTTCTTAAGCCATTCGGCAAAAAGCATGAAATATATCAGTTTCAGGCTCCTGTGTATGAGACAAAGTTCGTATTCTATATCGCCGTCGATGCATGTGTCAATAAGATAGCGGAATATAAAGTATACTGCTGTCTTTGACATCCATGTGTTGAGCAGTGAAGCATTGTCGGTAAAGAAAACATCAAGCTTTTCAAGCTGTGAAGGATCGTCAGCAAGTGCTCTGTAAACGGATAATTTCCCGGACCACTCGTCATTGATGGAATCCATGGTTTCGAGCAGTGAAACGAGATCTCTGTAATCTTCCTTTAGAAATGTTCTTTCACTGTCCTTTTCCCCGGGAGTCATCCCCTGGGCTTCAGCTATCATCCCTCTCAGGACTTCCATCTTTTCATGGAAAGAAGCCGGAGAATCCTGCATCATCTCTATACACCGGTTTCTGAGTGCCAGAACTTCTATAAGTGTTCCCTGTTCTTCTTCAGATAATGCCTCGCCAGGGACATCATTCTCTGCTCTTAAGTAATTTATCTTATCGCATTCTGTGTAAAAAATCCTGCCAAGTTCCATACAGCTCAAACTCATGTCCATCTGTTCATAATTACCGATGTCCATGAAGTATCTGGGGTACTCTGTACAGGTCTGGCAAAGGCTCTCTTCGCCTATGTTAATGTAAATGTCGCAGAGGTTTTTGTTATTAAGGAAGGGACAGCGTCTTTTTTCAGTCAAGGGAAAAAAGCTGTCCCCGTTTTCCTCACATATATGTTTTCTCAATCTGTCGCCGAAAGGACCTTCTACGGATTTATAGTATTGAACCGAGTCATCGTCTACGTCTACTTCCCAACCGGCACAGCATGTATCGGGACATTCACCGCCGATGCATCGGAAACGTTCGTAGTATTCAGGGTATTCTATGATCATTGTATCTCCAGTTTGCAGTTTGCCATAAGATTGCGAACTGCGGATTTATATTCGGGTAATGTTTTCGCCTTGTGGATTTCCTTCATATACTTTTCTGATCCGGAAAAAGATCTGCTGAGCCAGCTCCAGTACTCCTTGACCTTATACAGAAGATTACGGTCACTGCCCATCTCCGGACGATAGTTCTCTATAAGAACTTCATGGAAATGCTTAAGTTCATCAAGTGTGGCACCGGCACCACCGTTTATCTCTCTTAGAAGTGAAGGATTGATGAGAAGTCCGCGCCCCAGCATGAAAGTATCAATCTCCGGGAATAGCCCGGTAACCTTTTCGAAATCCGCCTTTGTAAATATATCTCCATTATATACAAGATGATGTTTGCATGACTCAATGAACTCACGAAATACATCATAGTGTATTTCTCCGCGATAAAACTCTTTCTGTACTCTGCTGTGAATGATGACATCATTTAAAGGATAACGGTTGTAAACCGGTATGAGATACTCGGCTTCGGTTGCATCATGTATACCGATTCTTGTTTTTACGGAAATATTTACATGGGGTTTATCTACATCTGCTTTACCGCAAGGATCATATGATATGCCGCGTCGTTCAAGAAACTCAAATGTATTTTCCAGAAATTCATCAAGTCTTTCCGTAGATCTCAGCATGCCTGAACCCTTGCCTTTGGCAACCACTGTTCCGGAAGGACATCCGAGATTAAGGTTTACTTCCCTGTAACCAAGTCTGACCATCTCTTCTATGGCCCATACGAACATCTCGGCATTATTTGTTATGATCTGTGGAACAAGCTCCGGAACTTTGTTTAGTTCAGGATCAGTGTCCCGGATTTCTCTTGTTGTAAATGAAAAAGTATCGTTGGCCGATAAAAACGGGGTATAGAAACGATCTATCCCCGGAAAACATTGTTGGAAGGCATTACGGAATGGATATCCGGTAATGCCTTCCATAGGTGCAAAATAAAATCTCATTATGGTTTATTCAAAAAATCTTTTATATCGGAAAGAGCTTCTGTGGCAGTGGATCTGCCGAGCTTATATACCCGTTCCAGTTCATCTGTATCATGCTCTGTTCGCTTTATATCAAGTGGTTTGGGCGGACGGATAACGAAGATCTCCCCGCTCTGTTCACGCTTATTGATATAGTCCAACTGAGCATTGTACATTATATGACGTTGTTCCATCGCTGTATAGATGGCCGGTTGTTTTTTTAGAAGAAGTTTGGCAGCAGGAAGTCCTTTCATTGCAGGTTTTCTGTAATCGGAATCCTGAGTCAGAATGACAACATTTCTGTTGTAGCCTATGTGTTCAAAGAACTCAAGGGGGATGGAGTTGGATATACCTCCGTCCAGAAGCTCATATCCGTCTACATGAACAGGCTTTGATACGAGAGGCATGGAGGCACTTGCTCTCATCCATTCAAGCTCATTATCTCCCCGGTCTTTGATTTCATGATATACCGGTTTTCCTGTTTTGACATCTGTTGCCACAAGATAAAACTTCATAGGATTGTCAAGGAAAGTATCCCAGTCAAAGGGGAATATCTCATTGGGGAGTGTATGGTAACAGAACTCCACATCAAATAGGTCACCTGTTTTTATCAGAGACTCAAAGCTTCCGAATCGTTTGTCATTGGCAAACTGAAGACTGTAGCGTATGGTTCTTCCGATCTGTCTGGATTTATAGTTACATCCGAATGTTGCACCGGCGGACACGCCTACCATTCCATCAAAGCTAATATCATTTTCAAGAAATACATCCAGCACTCCTGCTGTGAAAAGGCCGCGCATTGCGCCGCCTTCGCATACTAATCCGGTTTTTTTAGTTTTTTCGTTCATTGAATTCCTTTACGTAGTCTATAAACTGGTCTTCAGGTATGGGCTTTGAAAAGTAATATCCCTGAAGATAATCAACGCCTATCTCTGTCAGGGTATCAACCATCTCTTTGGTTTCGATACCTTCGCATATGATTTTGAGATTTTGATCCTTGAACATCTTTACTATACTTCGGAGCATGTAGTTTGAGCCGTCGAAATATGCCCATACCAGACTCTTGTCTATCTTGATGGTACTGAGAGGCAGCTGAAGTATCATGGTAAGATTTGAAAAGCCCGTTCCGTAATCATCAAGTGAAAAGCGGACTCCCAAATTGTGGAGAGTTTTCATCTGTTTTTTCAGAATCGCTATATCATAGGTTGCGGTTTCGGTTATTTCCAGATTGACTTTTGAAAGATCCACCCTGTTATCAAAAGCAAGATCGATGAACTGCTCCGCAAGATTTGGCGTAGTGCACTGCACCGGAGAAAGGTTGATCTCCAGATACTCAAGTTCCTTGAAAAGCTCCTTGTGATTTTTCATAAAGCGCAGAGTTTTCACGTAGATCTGTTGTCCCAATTGAATGATGGAACCATCCTGTTCCGCTTTTACGATGAACTCATCCGGAGGAATGCTGCCGAGCTTGTCATCAAAGAGTCTGGCAAGTGCTTCAGCCGAAATGATCTTTTTCTTTTTTGTATCATAAATTGGCTGATAGTATACCTCAAATGAATCATATTCCAGTGCCTTCTGGATAGCTTTATGTACGTCATTGTCTCTTGTCTGGGCCTTGAACATATCAGCTTCTATGACGTCATACTGGTTTTTGCTCATGGAAGCAGCAGAATTCAATGAATTGCGCACAACAGCCAGCAGATTGTGGGAATTGTCGCTGGCAAGTTCTTTGGGAAGATATGAAAAACTGATATCCAGCTGGATATCGCCTACTGCAGTGGTCCATGGTCGCTCGAAGCGGGAACTTATGGTTTCCATAAATGCTCCGGTGTTCATATCTCCACGTTTTATAATAGAAAAAATGCCGTCATCAAGATAAAAAATGACAACCCTGTCCAGAGAAGATTTGAAATTGGATTTCAGCATCATAGCAATCTGTCTCAACAGACTGTTGATGGTCATATCGCCGTAAGCATTGACAAGGGTCTGATAATGATGTACACGGAAGTTTAATATAGAGAAATTATGGTAGGAGTCCGCATATTCCGTTGTGAAATCGATAAATGCTCTGTAATTAAAACATGAAGCCTTGCCGCTGATGTAGTATTCCGGATTCTGCATCGACATATAAATGATCAGAAGTCCGAAAGCAACGAAATAGTTAATCAAAAGTGTTCCCGGAAAAACAGAGACCTGAAGAAATGCTCCCAATACTATCAGCGCATAAGAACCTAAAACCGCAAGCATCTGAGAGGTCACTATATCATGATGGAAATATGACAGATATACTGCTGAAAAAATGATATAGCAGTACATATAGGGAACAAGTATGTAGTAGTATGCCCATTGTCTTGTGTATCCATTTACGGAATCAAGAGTGAACAGTATATGGGTGAAAGGTGTGGATATGACGATTCCACACATTACCAGCATGGGAATCGATACCAGTACCTGTCTGACAGGCGATTTAAAGAAAGAATGTCTTGAGATGGACATAGTGTAGTTGAAAAACAGATAATACTCTATGGTCAGCATCAGAAAAAAGACAATATTAACCAGATAGAGAAACCATACCGGATACACTTCGTAATAAGCAGTTGTTATGGATGCTGCTATATTGATCAGAATAAGTGAAATATGACTTGATATGGTCATATAAAAGTACCGGTTTCTCCTGAGTGGCAGATAGTTCCTGGGTAGATACGACAAGAGCAACAGTATGGACAGCCCAAGTGCTGTGATTTCAAAATTAAGATTCGATTTCATCTACCGTATCCTTCCTGAAATTATCTTTCCTTAGTAAATCAGAAATTTGATATGTAGCTTTCATCAGGTACGATCATGATGTAGCAGCCGTTATGGCATCTTGAAAGAAGTTCGATCATATCAGATTCAACTACAGAAACACAACCTGCGGATCCCCAGGACTCCGGATTCTTGCAATGAAGGAAGATGGCAGAACCGCGCTTATATACAGTTGGATTGATATTAAAACCTATAGCCATTGCATATTTATAGCAGATGTTATATTCGATGAGGTGTTCGCCTCCTACAGGTGTTGAACTCTCCACCCATGTATTGTAGGTGCTCTTTTCTCCGGACCAGTAGGAATTGGCTGTTATCTCGCGCCATGTCATGGCAGTTCCCGGATTGGAACCAAAGCCAAAGGCGTGGAGTATAGGGAATGATCCGATAGGTGTTGTTTCATCGCCCTCTCTTCTCTCGTTGAAAGGCTTCAGACCTTTTCTTCCGTAGCCGCAGTAAACGTCCATATCCTTCTTCCAGTTTCCGTCAGTTTGTCTGTTCCAAAGGGTCAGATTATGATCGTTCACCAATATGATCTGGTCTGTAAGCTGAGCTGTCATGGTGTTTTTTAACTTATCGGAGACGGAATCAACAGTGGTTGAAGCATTACCGGAAGTGGCAGCTACGGTGGATTCTGCAGGTATCAGCGCATCATTTGATGAGTTGACAGAAGTACCTGAACCTTCTACAGATGCTGTTGCCCCGGAAGTACCTGTAGGACCGAACTCTGCAAATGCAGAAAACGCGGTACAGATACTAAGTGCCATTGTTAATGAAACTGCAAGTAAACGATGTTTGAATTTATTCATGGTATTCCTTTCGAGTTAACACATTATGATGCGAGTGTCAAAAGTATTGCCACTCACTGATTAGCGCCAACGCACACATTCGTGTGCAATGAGCAGGAATCCTTACAGATTCCTTTGAATCGCTCAAAGTTGCGTGGCTCCTTCGATTAAAAATCGTAGGCAGATGTGCTGCTGAACACTCAAACCTGGGTCCTTTTGCTATGCAAAACGACTACGTTATTCGTGTTCGGGCGGGTCATAAAGGCTCAAATCAACGTGCAAGCACGTGATTTGGTACTTTTGACCCTTACATCACATTATATGTCCTGATATCAGTAGTAAATAATTACAGGCATACCTGCTTCTACCAGCCCGTAAAGCTCCTTGGCCTTCGGAATAGGCATATTGACGCAGCCGTGTGAACCGCTGTATCTGTAGATATTGCCGCCGAAGGAACCTCTCCAGGATGCATCATGGAAACCGCAACCGTTATAGAAAGGCATCCAGTAGGTAACGGGTGATGCGTAGTTTGCACCACGGAGGACTACATTTTTGGCCTTATACATGATGCTGAAAAGGCCGGTTGGAGTACCTCGTCCCAAACTTGTATTTCCTGTTACACAGTCTGATGTAAATACGACCTGTCCGTCCTGAACAAAGTAAACAGTCTGGTTTGACATATCAACTTCGATGTATGTGGTTCCGTATTCCTGAGCTGATCTTTCTTTTCCGGTTGTTGTGTATACAGGCTCTCGTTCTACAGTTGTACCGGAAAGTATGTCTGCTTCAAGCTGTTCAGCTTCTTTTTTCTTTGAGATGTTGTAGCCGTAAGGACCTTTGACATTGATCATTCGTCCGGAAACGGTTTTGAAGCTTCTTGTGGTGTAGGCTGTATCCGTTGAGGATTTAAGCCTGCTGACATATTCTTCTACTGACTTTTTGTCCAGAGTAACAGTGCCGTCCTCTTCAGTGATGAGCCACGGATAATATGTATCCGAGTTTAATGTTATCTTCTGATTTCCGAAATCATAGGTTATGGAAGCGGAAAGTGCGTCGTTAAGGGATACGGCCTCACTGTTGAGGGAAGTATCGTCACGGCGGACGGAAGCCTTGAGATAACAATCGGAAGATGTAAGGTCAATATAATGAGTTCCCTCAGATATGGCATCCTTTATAACCTGAGATACCTTTCCTGCGTCCGGAGTATCTCCGTCTACCTCTTCCGCAATGGCGTATCCGACTCCCGGAATATAGTTCGTGAGATAAGCGTCTTCAGGAACAACAGTTGAACCTGCCTGTGGCAGTATGGTGTTGTTGATGATATCCATAAGCTTGTCTTCATCATATGAAACAGAAGCCGGTGCAATGAAATAAGTACCCGGATTCAGCATATAGTACGGATATATAAGCGGATTCTGCACACGTATATCTGATGTCTGATAGTCGGCGCTGAGATCAATGTCTGTACCGTTTATGACAGTGTCATTTCCGTGTATGTCACGAACTGTCAGTGAATAATTCTCCTGTTCCAATGCTGATAAACGCTGATTCAGTTCTTCTCTGGGAATCATGGAAAAATCTGCTCCATTGATGATGGTTCCCGGCATCATCTTATTCATCATAAAAGCCGTGCTGGCCAGATAGCCGGCAGTAAGTCCCGCTGTAACCCCCAATATTATCGCGATGCCTTTGCTTTTCACTACTAATTGCCCCCTCGTGCGTAAATATTATGTATACTGCATGTGATAATGAAAAATCATCACATGACTGATAAATCAGTCGTAGTCGACCTTCATCAGACATAAGCCCTGGGCTTCAGCGGTATATCCCGCGGTCTGTCTGTTCTTACTCTCTATAGTATCCTTTACGGATTCAGGAGTGCGTTTACCGAAACCCACCTCCAAAAGTGTACCGGTCATGATGCGCACCTGATTCTGAAGAAAACCGGTACCGTGATAATAAAATCTTATGTATGGACCGTTTTCCGATATTTCTATGTTGTCAATATTGCGGACTGTGGACTTCTTCATGTGCGAGTTGCCACAGAAACATTTGAAATCATGTTCTCCGATGATATACTGAGCGGCTTTTCGCATTGCTTCCGTATCCGGATGCTGTTCAAGAACCGTCAGGTATTTTCTTTCAAATACAGGCTTCTGATCACTGTACCAACAGCTGTATCTGTAGGTCTTTCCTGTTGCCTTGAAGCGACTGTGGAACTTATCTCCGCAAAGCTTAAGTTCGTTAATGCTTATGTCGTCAGGCAGGTACCTGTTCATATAATCACGAATTTCTTCTTCTGTTTTGTCAGTGTCCAGTATGACATTGGCAGTCATTGCTCTGGCATGGACTCCGGCATCAGTACGCCCTGCGCCGATGACGGTGACAGGGAAGGAGGCAAAATCCTTCGCTGTATAGGAACTTCCATATATCATGCGGGTCAATACCTGTTCAAGCTTGCCTTGAATGGTTAGCTCCGTGTTAGGCTGATGTTCCCAACCAAAGTAGCGGGATCCATCATAGCTTAAAATCATTTTATAGTTGTGTTTCATTGTTTCCTTTCAACCTCTGATGCGAAAACTTTTTTCATCCGGATCAATATCTAAAGTATCAGACTCTATGTGATCAATCCGTATCCAGCGATGATTGTTAAGTCTTTGTAGAAATTCGTCTATGGATGCATTATCACCCTGAACCTCACAGGATACAGTCCCGTCATATTCATTACGGACCCATCCTGTAAGCCGGAGTGATTCTGCAAAATGATATGAGGTGTATCTGAAACCGACTCCCTGTACCGAGCCGTGAAAGATAAAATGTTTACGTATCATTGTTTTTCGCGCTGTGACTTCGGGAGAATCTGATCTGTATTGAGAATCTCCTTTATTTACGGAACTGCTGTCCGGACCTATGCCGGATTTTTCGGATGTGATATCAAATTGTTCTGAATATTTTTTCAAAAAATCAAACAACATACATTGGAACCTCATTCCGCAGCGCACACTTTTCATCAAAACAATTGTACCATAAATTAAATTACAAAAAACTATAGAACATCTTTAAATTTAAGGACATACTGTTTTTTTCATAAAAAAAGACTTCGGAGACATGCTCCGAAGTCTTTATAAATGCTTTTTAAAGAATGGATTAAGCCTTCTTTGCAGCAGCCTGCTGTGCAGCAACCTCTGCAGCGAAATCCTCGTTCTTCTTCTCAAGACCTTCACCAGTCTCGAAACGAACGAATGTAACAACCTCGATAGTTGCATTCTCAGCCTTAGCTACAGAATCAACATACTGCTGAACTGACTGCTTGCCATCCTCAGCCTTAACGTATGTCTGATCAAGGAGACAGATCTCCTTAAGCTCCTTGTTGATACGTCCCTGAACCATACCTGCGATAACCTTCTCAGGAGCGTTTGGCTTCTCGTTCTTAGCTGCAGCTGTAAGAATCTCAGTCTCGTTTGCAAGATAAGCCTGATCAACTTCCTTACGTGATGTGTACTTTGGCTTAAGAGCTGCAACCTGCATAGCGATGTTCTTTGCCATCTCTACAACAGCATCGTTAACAACTGTTGACTTAACCTGAAGAAGAACACCGATACGTCCGCCGCCGTGAACGTAGTCCTGTACGAAACCATCGTTCTCTGTAAGCTTCTGGAAACGACGGATGTGCATGTTCTCACCGATGATTGAAATCTCCTCTGAAAGCTGCTCAGCAACTGTTCTTGAGTTATCAAGATCCCACTTCTCAGCAAGGAAAGCGTCGATATCAGCTGCTGAAGACTTAAGAGCCTGAGCTGCTACATCAGCAACGTATGTCTGGAACTTCTCGTTCTTAGCAACGAAATCAGTCTCAGCATTAACCTCAACAACTACACCTGTGTGCTTGTCATCAGAAAGCTTTGTGAAAGAAACACCCTCAGCTGCGATTCTGCCGGCCTTCTTCTCTGCACCTGCAAGACCCTGCTCTCTAAGGAACTCTATTGCCTTGTCCATATCTCCATCTGTTGCACCGAGAGCCTTCTTACAAGCCATCATACCTGCACCAGTCATGTCACGTAACTCTTTAACCTGAGCTGCTGTAATTGCCATTGTTGTATCCTCCTGGATTCATAATATATAGAAGAAAAATCTTCGAATGTAGTACGTGTTTTATGTATAATCCCGCAATTGACACCGGACTTATACAATAAAGAACCCAGCATTTAGCAATCTATGAAATTGTCTAATGCTGGGTTCTTGTTGTTTACTTAATTCTGCCCACGATTTTCAATCGCGGGAGCTACGCGAATCTGAGCGCTTCAAAAGAATCCGTAGGGATTCTTTCATTAATTAAGCCTCTGCAACTACAGAATCGTCACCAGCTGTAGCAGCTGCTGCCTCTTCCTCTGTCATCTCGCCCTGCTTTGCCTCGATAACAGCGTCAGCCATCTTGCCTACGATAAGCTTGATAGCGCGGATAGCGTCATCGTTTCCTGGGATAACATAATCAAGCTCCTCAGGATCAGCATTTGTATCAGCGATACCGAAAAGTGTGATGCCAAGTGCGCGAGCTTCCTTAACACAGATCTTCTCCTTTTTAGGATCAACAACGAAGATTGCATCAGGAATCTGCTTCATATCCTTGATACCACCGATGTTAGCCTCAAGCTTGTCCCACTCCTTCTTGATAAGGGCAACTTCCTTCTTAGGAAGAACATCGAATGTACCGTCCTCAGCCATCTTCTCGATCTCCTTAAGACGATCGATACGTGTCTGGATTGTCTTGAAGTTTGTAAGCATACCGCCAAGCCATCTCTCGTTTACGTAGAACTCACCGCAACGAAGAGCCTCTGACTTAACTGCATCCTGAGCCTGCTTCTTTGTACCAACGAAAAGAACAGTACCACCGTCCTGTACAAGCTTAACCATAGCATTGTAAGCATCGTCTACCATCTTAACTGTCTGCTGAAGATCGATGATGTGGATACCATTACGCTCTGTGTAGATGTAAGGAGCCATCTTAGGGTTCCATCTTCTTGTCTGATGACCAAAGTGTACGCCAGCCTCAAGGAGCTGCTTCATTCCAATTGCACTCATTTTAAATACCTCCTGGTTAAAATCTTCCATCTGATCGTGTGTGCTCACCGGCTTCGCCTGATGAACATCAGGTACCATCCCGGTTTTCGGTCAGATGTGCTTTATAATGTATCTTTTGCAATACGCAAAAGTCGCGCCCACCTTGGACGCGACTTGTAATATAACATAGGTTATTAATTTATGTCAACGATTTTGTATAAGACATATTTCCACCCTGATATGTGTACTTTAAGGAACCGATATTACGAGTTTCGTCATAAACGAGTAATCGCTGACAGTCTCTGAAAGCATTACATAATCCGGAATGGAATCTATATGCTTATGCCATGATTTCACCGTCTTTTTTCTCGCCTACGGCTGCTTCTTTCGGCTTGTTCCAGGTCATGTAATTGCAATCCGGATATCTTGAACAGCTGTAGAATATACGGCCCTTCTTTGAGCGGCGCTTAACGCATTCTGCACCACACTCAGGACATACAAAGCCGGCGTACTCGACATAAGGCTTTGTATTTCGGCAGTCAGGGAATCCGGGACATGCCAGGAACTTTCCGTGAGGACCGTACTTGATAACCATCTTACGGCCGCATTTATCGCATTCGATATCAGTTTCTTCGTCTCTGATGGTTATCTTCTCAACTTCAAGCTGAGCCTTCTCCACGGCCTCGGAAAGATCAGGATAGAAATTCTCAACTATAGTCTTCCAGTTGATATTTCCGTTGGCAACATTATCAAGAAGAGATTCCATGTTGGCGGTAAAAGCTGTATCCACGATAGTCGGGAAGTTCTTCTGCATCATGTCGTCAACTGCCTGCCCGAGCTCGGTCACAAATATATTACGCTTTTCCTTTGTGATATATCTTCTTGCAAGAAGTGTTCCGATGGTAGGCGCATATGTTGAAGGTCTGCCTATGCCGTCCTCTTCAAGTGCTTTTACAAGAGATGCTTCGGTATAATGTGCAGGTGGCTGTGTGAAATGCTGTTCCTTGTCAAAGTGAGTGAGCTTGAGCTTCTCGTCAACCTTCATATCCGGAAGAGATACATCCTTGTCTTCCTTGTCTTCTTCAGACATATAAACAGAAAGGAAACCGTCAAAACGAAGCTTTGATCCGCTAAGTGTAAATGTATAACCCTTAGAGTCAAGTTTGATCGATTCTGTATCATAAACCGCTGCGGTCATTCGGCTTGCCAGGAAACGTTTGTAGACAAGAGTATATAATCGTGCCTCATCTCTTTGAAGCTTCGCTTTGGCCTCATCAGGAGTCATATCAAGATCTGTAGGACGGATAGCCTCGTGAGCATCCTGAATCTTGACTTCCTTCTCCTGTGGCTTTCTTGCATCCTGTGAACCGCCGTTTACATAGTCTTCACCGTACTTGTCGGAGATATAGATCTTTGCTGCAGCATCGGCTTCAACAGAGATACGTGTACTGTCGGTACGAAGGTAGGTGATGTAACCGTCCTCGTAAAGGGTCTGTGCAAGTTTCATGGTCTTGCTTGTTGCAAAACCGAGGGACTTGGCAGCTTCCTGCTGCATTGTACTTGTGGTAAAAGGAAGCGGAGCCTTCTTGCGGCGTTCTGAGTTCTTTACATCGGTTACGGTGAACTCTTCGTCTCCGATGCTGCTGATGATCTCATCAACCTCTGACTCGTTGGATAAAGGCATCTTCTTGTCTTTGCCGTAAAATGCTGCTGTGAGCTTCTTTTTGCCGTAAAGCAGATGTGCATCCAGTGACCAGTACTCTTCAGGAGTAAATGCTGCTATCTCGGCTTCTCTGTCACAGATCATGCGAAGTGCAACAGACTGTACACGTCCTGCGGAAAGACCTTTACGGATTTTCTTCCATAATAATGGGCTTATGGTGTAGCCTACAAGTCTGTCGATGACACGACGGGCCTGCTGCGCATTGACCAAATCCATATCAATGTCTCTCGGACTCTTAATGGCGTTCTTGACCGCATTCTTTGTGATCTCGTTAAATGTGATACGGGATATCTTATCTCTGTTTGCCGCATCCTTATCCAGCTCGTTCTTAAGATGCCAGCTGATGGCTTCTCCCTCACGATCAGGGTCGGTTGCGAGATATATCTTGTCAGCCTTCTTTGCTTCTTTCTTAAGCTTTGAAAGCAATTCGCCTTTTCCGCGAATAGTTATATATTTAGGGTCATAGTCATTCTCCACGTCTACACCGAGAGAACTCTTAGGCATATCGATAAGATGTCCCATGGTTGCATCCACTGTATATGTCTTGCCCAAAAACTTTTTTATAGTCTTAACCTTTGCAGGAGACTCAACGATGATTAAGCTGTTTGCCATTTTTATGCATTCACCTTTATAAATTAATTATATAAATATCATAATTTGATTTTTACAAGCGTAAATCGAGGTCAATATACACCACTCTTTTTTATTTTGCAAGCAACAGTTTTCTGAAGCGGTGCAATTTGCAGACGTATGAAAGCGGTTAAATGACGGTTTTATAATGCTTTTGTGCCTGACAGTAAATAACAGATTTTCGTGTCAAATATGATGATGCAAGGGGCAAATGTTAAAAATCAAGTGCCTGCACGTTGATTTGAGACTTTATGACACACCCGGACACGAATAATGTAGACGTTTTGCGCGGCAAAAGGCCCCGGGTTTGAGTATTCAGCAGCATATGATGTGGTAAAAAACACCGGTGCGGAAGAATCTGATCTTCGCACCGGTGCCGGTTTTACAGAAGCGGTTCATAACGAACATTATGCCGTGATGACGGTCTTCTGATTATTCATCTAATAAAAATATCAGTCAAAGTTCTCAGGAAGCTCGAGAGTATGCTCTGCATTAAGCTTCTTACAGATCTCAACGAACTTATCAAGAGGAACATTCTGAACCTGCTTGTTTGTTCCTCGGATGTTGATGGAAACAGTATTCTCCTCTGCCTCCTTATCTCCGAGAACAAGGATATAAGGATCCTTGAAGTTCTTGAAGCCCTTGATCTTGGTCTTCATGTTATTGTCTGAGTAGTCAGCTTCAACACGTACGCCTGCAGCTGTCAGAGCCTCTTCAACCTTCTTTGCGTACTCATTGTGGTTCTCGCGGATAGGAACGATACCTACCTGATACGGGTTAAGCCAGAACGGGAACATTCCCTTGAAGTTCTCGATAACGATACCGATGAAACGCTCAAGTGAACCGTAGATAGCACGGTGGATAACTACAGGCATAACTGACTCGCCCTGGTCATTGATGTATGTGAGACCAAAGTTGTGAGGAAGCTGGAAGTCAAGCTGGATAGTTCCGCACTGCCACTCTCTGCCGAGGGCATCCTTGATCTGGAGGTCGATCTTAGGACCGTAGAATGCACCGTCTCCTTCATTGATCTCGAATCCGTCCTCGCCGTACTGCTCTGTAAGAATCTCCTTAAGGTCAGCCTCAGCCTGGTTCCAGACTTCGATGTCACCCATGAAATCATCAGGACGTGTTGAGAGTTCTGCACGATATGTTACACCGAATGTTGTGTAGATCTCATCAGCGATTGAGATGATATCCTTGATCTCGTCCTTGATCTGAGACTCCATTACGAATGTATGGTCATCATCCTGACGGAACTCCTGTACACGGAAAAGACCGTTCATCTGACCGGACTTCTCCTTACGGTGAAGAACGTCGTACTCGCTGTAACGGATAGGAAGCTCCTTGTATGAACGGTTCTTGCGCTTGAAGGTCATCATTGCGTTAGGACAGTTCATAGGCTTTGCTGCCATAGTGTCAAGGTTCTCACGGTTGTATACTACAGAACCTGCCTGGATCTTTACAGCCTTAGGTGCTTCTTCCTGATTCTTAAGGTTCTCGATAACGCCGTTGATATCGGCATCTGCAGACAGGTGTCCCTCGATACCGGGAACGATAAACATGTTGTTAAGATAGTGAGCCCAATGTCCGCTGATGAGCCAAAGCTTCTTGTTGTTGATGAGCGGAGCAGAGATTTCTGTGTATCCGTGAGCCTTCTGGATTTCGCGGCTGTACTTGAGGAGAGTCTGATACATTACCCATCCACGTGGAAGCCAGTATGGCATACCCGGAGCTGTCTCGTCGAACATGAAGAGCTCGAGCTGGGCACCGATCTTCTTGTGGTCACGCTCTCTTGCCTCCTCGATCATCTTGATGTGCTGCTTAAGCTCATCCTTGTTTGGGAATGCGTAGAAGTATACTCTCTGAAGCTTGTCACGCTTCTCGTCGCCTCTCCAGTAAGCCATGGATGCAGCGTGAAGCTCGAAGGCCGCGCTCATGAGTTCCTGGGAATTGTCTACGTGAGGTCCGCGGCAGAGGTCAACATAGTCTTCACCTGTGTAGTAGATAGTGATGATCTCGTCAGCAGGAAGATCATTTATAAGCTCGGTCTTGAACTTCTGATCCTTGAATATCTCAAGTGCCTCTGCCTTTGAAACTTCCTTACGGGTCCAGTCTTCTCTTCTCTTGATGATCTCACGCATCTTGTTCTCAATCTGCTTGAAATCCTTATCTGTTATGGTCTTGCCTTCAGGTAATGCAAAATCATAGTAAGCCCCATCCTCGATTTCAGGTCCGATGGCATACTGTACTTCCTTGCCGTAGATCTCGATAACAGCCTTAGCGAGAATGTGAGCAAGAGAATGACGATAAACCTTTAAAATCTCTTCTTTTTCCATTTTGGTTCTCCCTTGTGATAAACTGAAAAGCCCTTTGGGGAAGCTTTTTGAAAACTGCATGTAAAAAGCCCTGTGGATTGCTTCGTTGCTTTGCAACCGGGCTTTATACAATAAAAAAACGTCCCAATCCATGACTGTAGTCACAGATTGGGACGATAAGCTCGCGGTTCCACCCAAATTGCTGCTGCATATATGCAACAACCACTTTTTTGATTATAACGTAATCAACGGATCCGATTAAGGACCTCTCGGAGGTGGTTTTCACATCTTCTGCTGCGAAGCCTCGCACCAAACGGCTCCTCTCTGAAGCAGGCTGAAAAAGCTACTGTCCTCTTCAACGATTTATAGCACTTCCATTCCGGAAGTTAAATTTAAAGACGGCACTATTCTATTGCGTGCAGGTGGGAATGTCAATATTTTTCTGTTTTTGAATTCTTTTTTGTTTCCGGTGTTACCTGTTGGCTATGAAGTGGTACAGAAAATGTAAAAAATGACATTTACATTTTCCTTCTGTAGAAACCTGTCTTCGTGCACTCGGAAAACCCCAATATCTCAAGTTCGAGAAGTATGGGGGTGAGTTCCGGTACAGGCATCCGGCATTTTGAAACAAGTGTATCGAGATGAACTGAATCTGTAGTCAGGATCTCGTACACCGCTTTTTGCTCGGGAGTCAGATTGGAGGTGTCTTTCCCGAAAAGTATCTGTTCACCTTGGGTTTTCAGATGAAGATATTCTAGAACATCCTCCGGAGAGGTCAGGATTTCGGCACCTTCTTTTATTAGCTGAATGCAGCCTTTTGACAGTGGGTCGGTGATTCGTCCGGGAAGGGCGAATACCTGTTTGCCCTGTTCAAGAGCATTGTTGACGGTGATAAAGGTTCCTGAACGTTCTCGGGCTTCTATGACGATGACCACGTCGGAAAGAGCCGAGATGATTCTGTTTCTTGATGCAAATTGTTTTGGAAGCGGAGGAGAATCAAGGGGTACTTCTGACATGATGCCTCCGCTGCTCCGTAGTATCTCATCGTACAGCCGGTAGTTTCTTGCGGGATAACAGATATTGATTCCGCATCCCAGAACCGCAAAGGTGTGTCCGTTACCCTCCAGGGCACCCCACTGTCCTGCGCTGTCAGCTCCCAGCGCCATTCCGCTTACAATGCCAATTCCCTGTGAAGCAAGTACTCTACCGAAGGTTCTTGCCACATCAAGGCCGTATTCTGTTGAGGTTCTGGAGCCAATGATGGCTACGGTAGGCATGTCATCAGGTGGGAGGCTTCCTTTTACATATAGAGTGCCAGGTGGATTGGATATCTGTCTTAAACGTTCAGGATAGTCTTTATCGAGAGGTGTCAGTTCTCGGACCTGCATTTTGAAATTCATGTCCTGAGCTGTCATTTATTGCACCTCCTGCCATTTGATTTCTGGTTTCCGGAAACGGAAATTCCGGGATATTCAGGTGTTGATTCTGATTTTGAACATCTATTTTTTCCGGATACAGCGATCTCCGGTTTATCAGAGTCTTTTCTGATTGTTTTTGTACGTCTGTTTGAAAGCCTGAAAGCTCCTCTGATTCGTTCATTAGAATCCGGGCTCCGAAAGACTTCCTCAGTGGCACCATACAGGTGATCCTCGAGGCCCCTGTAGCTTACGGCTTCGCTCAGATGGCTGATACTTATATCCTGCGCTCCTTCAAGATCCGCGATGGTTCTTGCTACTTTCAGAACCTTGTGATAGGTCCTCATTGACATGGATTTAAGTTCGAAGATTCTGCCGATGAAGTTTCGGCTTTCGTCATTAAGCTTACAGAATTGTTCGATATCTTTCGCGCTCATATCAGCGTTAACGTTCAGACTGCCTGATGCCGCAAAACGTTTGGCTTGCAGAGTTCTTGCGGTTTGCACCATTTCGCGTAGTTCTTCTGAACTTATGGAGGATGTTTTGCTTGTGACCTCACTGAAGCTTACAGGAGACACTTCAACACATAGATCGATACGTTCCAGAATTGGTTTTGATATGCCCCGTTGATAATGTCTTATCTGACTTTCGGTGCAATGACATTTATTTCTGTCCGGGTAATACCCGCAGGGACAGGGATTCATGGCCGCAACGAGCATGCAGTCTGCAGGGTACAGAAAACTGCCGTTTAAACGGTTTATGACAACTTTCTTTTCTTCCAGCGGCTGACGGAGAGCTTCTATAGATGCCTTTGAGAAAAGAGGCAGCTCGTCCAGGAAAAGAACGCCCTTGGATGCAAGAGCTATCTCTCCGGGTACGATGCCGGAGGATGACGAACCGCCTACAAGTGCAGGCGTTGTTATAGTGTGATGTGGTGTCCGGAACGGACGTTGATTCATGAGTGCGGAACCTTCGGGTAGAAGTCCTGCGATAGAATAGATTTTGGTGATTTCGATATTTTCTTCTCTCGTGAGTCTGGGAAGAATCGTAGGGATACGTCGGGCTATCATGGTTTTGCCGGAACCGGCGACACCGGAAAGCAACAGGTTGTGTCCGCCTGCTGCGGCTATCAGCGCCGCCCTCACGGAAAATGACTGACCGTGTATGTCGGAGAAGTCTACAGAGTAAGACTCTTCGGACTTCTGAATCATGGGAGTCTCACGGGGATAATCACGGAAACTTTCTCTTTTGGAAATGATATTACACAGGTCTGTCAGATCTTCAACACCAAGTATATCCATGCCGGAAACCACCAATGCTTCCTGTGCGTTGATTTTCGGTACAACAGCACCTTTCAGTCCGGCATTTTTCATTTCTGTTACGATAGGGAGAATTCCGTTTACATGTCGTATTCTTCCGTCAAGTCCCAGCTCTCCGACGAAACCGTAATCGTCCAGAGAGAAAGAATTGTCCAAAAAGATAGACTTCAAGATGCCGGTGGCTATGGCAAGGTCAAAATAAGTTCCGTCCTTTCGCCTGTCTGCCGGTGCCAGATTGATGGTGAGTCTTTTTGGGGGAATGTTTATGCCGGCATTTCTGAGAGCTACCTGGCAGCGATCCAGTGATTCTCTGACCGAAGCAGAAACATTACCCACGATGACAAATTTAGGTAAACCGTCGCTTTCATCGACCTCTACTGTGACGATGAAACCGTCCATGCCGGATAAACCGGCACTTTTAATTTTTGCTAACATATAACCTCGTTTCAGAGGAATGTTTATAACCGTTTAAGAACATAGCATATTTCAGGTCGGCTGATAAGGTCTAAAAAACGACTATATGATGATGCAGCATACCTGCCTTCAATTTTTAATCGAAGGAGCCATGAGGCTTTTAGTGCTTCAAAGGAATCTGTAAGGATTCCTGCTTTATGCACACGAATGCGTGCTGCGCATCATATGATACAAGAGCCAAAAGAATGAGGAACATTCACTTCATGAACCACTCAAATTCTTTCGGAGGTTCTGCGGTTATGGTATGACCTGCAAGATGGTTAAGGACACCGCATAAATCTGTCGGGAATGTAAGCTGCCATGAATGAAGAAGCTGCCGGTTGACAGATGCAATCCCTTTATAATGCTTGTTTTTCTTGATATCGCCATACTTTGGGTCGCCTATGATGGGGTGCCCAATGGATGCAAGATGCGCACGTATCTGATGAGTCTTTCCGGTAATCAGGTGAACCTTCAGAACGGTGTACTCATCCGTACTTTTCACGGGACTGTATGCGGTATTTATCTCTGATGCGTCCTTGAACATTTCCTTTTTGATGATGACTTTGTTATGCTTTTCGTCCTTGAAAAGATACCCGCTGATTTTCTTTGTTTCGTCAATCCTTCCGCATACAATGGCAAGATAGTACTTTTCTACGGTACGTTCTCTCAGAAGTTCAGCCAGAGTCTGAAGAGCCGGAAGAGTTTTTCCGAAGAGGATGAGTCCTGAGGTATTTCTGTCCAGACGGTTTGCAATCCCTGGTTTAAATGTCTTGAGCTGCTGCTCTGTCAGTTCTCCTTTTTCGATGAGATACATGAGGCAAAGCTCGTTTATGGAGACATTACCGGGCTCTGCCTGCTGGCTGAGCCATCCTGCGGGTTTATCAATCATCAGAATATGGCTGTCTTCATATACTATCTGTTTTTTAAGAGCATCTAATGACAGACTATTTGTCTTTCTGCTCTTAATATTCTCTGCTCTTGAAGAGTTTTCGGCGCTGCCGGAGTTGACAGACTTTATGCCTGGCTTTTTTGAATGGCCATTTTCTCCGGAAGAATGTAAAACTCCTGTTATACCGGATGTTCCACCGGTCATTTTTTCCAGTGTTTCATCGGAGAAATAAATCTTTATAATGTCTCCGTCTTTGAGAATCTCTTTTCCCTCTGCCTTTTTATCATTCAGAACGATATTCTTTTTTCTGAGCATTTTGTAGATGAAGCTGGTGTTCGCGTTTGACAGATACTTGTGTAAAAGTTTGTCCATGCGCTGACCTGCTTCATTCAGTGATATGTTTAATTCTTTCAATGTTTCGTCTCTCTACTTTATGTTGTTTTTACCTGAAAAGTTGGCAAGTCTCATTCCCAGGAGAATGGCTTTTATGGGTACAAGCTTTGTGATGATCATAAGAGCCTTCATGGTTATGCCATACACAGATATTTCTGATTTCAGTATGCTGTCTCTGAGAGCCAGTCTGCAAACCTTTTCGGGATCTGCCATAAAAAGGTACTTATATACCGGTATATTTCCTGTGGTTTCGGCAATGTCAAAAAATTCAGTTCTGACAGGCCCCGGACACACTGCCGTAACGTAACATCCTGTTTCGTGAAGCTCTTCGTTCAGACTTCTTGAAAAACTGAGAACATAGGACTTTCCTGCTGCGTAAACGGCAAATGCAGGCTGCGGAAGGAATGCTGCACCTGATGCAAAGTTTATGATCCTTGAATGTTCTGACATATAGGGAATGCTTAGTTTACAGATGCCGGTAAGTGCACGTATGTTAAGGTCTATCATTCCCAGCTGATCAGCCAAACCTATAGATTTTACTTTGCCGATTTTGCCATAGCCTGCTGCATTTACAAGAAATACGATTTCAGGTCTGTTTTCATCCAATGCTTTTTCATAGTCGTTCAGGAAATGTATATCCTGCAGATCTGCAGTGAAAATCCTGCATGGAGTGTGAAGTTCATCTTTCAATGCTTCAAGGCGATCCGTACGGCGGCCTAATAGCCAGAACTCCTGAATGTTTGGAATGTTTTTTTCTATTGTTAAAGCCATGAGGCGCCCCATACCTGATGTTGCACCTGTTATGATAGCTGTTTTCATCATATACCTCGTTTTCGTTTCGATAAGTATACATTAAAACAAAACATAAAAAAACGGAAGTCATATGACTTCCGTTTGATATGCGGAGGATGGGGCGCTAGGCGCCAGTGGCGCCTGCTTAGCGCCGACCGAAGCGGAGCGTAGATTGAACCCACGTGGGTTCCAAGGACACTTCGATACGAAAAAAGTTCTCTTGCTTAGCAAGAGAACTTTTTGATTATGCGGAGGATGGGACTTGAACCCACACGTCCTACCGGACACAAGATCCTTAGTCTTGCCTGTCTGCCAATTTCAGCACCTCCGCGCGACTCGTATATATTAGCAACTGAATGTATTTATGTCAACAAGCATTTTGAAAAAATCGAGAAAAATTCTCTTTTTATTGTGACAGTTCAGTTGGAGATTGAGTTCTTATCAGAATCAGAGGGCATCGTTTTTAGATCAATGCCCTCTGATTCGAACTAACTCAAGCCCCGACTGAGGCATCATCTTCAATTTCTGTCAATCTGATGGATCTTATATCACATATCAGATGCCGGTGTAGCTTTGAAGTATCATTGGTCAGTCATTTAGCCGGAAGATCAGCAGTGACTTTTTTCTCTGCAGCCTTTCTCTTCTTGATGTCTTCCTGAACAGTCTTTTTGCTTACATCATATACTGCCTTACCCTGCTCTTTTCCGAATGCCTTTATAAGGCGGACATAATAGGTATGAAGGGTGTTGGCTGTGCGGCCGTACTTCTCTGCTGCTTCATCAGGATTTACGGTTATTATGGTTTCCGGTGCAGCGTTTGCTGCGGATGATTCCTTTACGGAATTCTCTGCGGCATCAGATGCCTTGACTTCAGCAGTCACTTTTGGCTTTCTGCCGCGTTTTGACTTTGTGCTCTTTTCTGCAGTTTTCTTTTCAGTCTTTTTCTCAGCGGTTTTACGGCTGCTTTTGCTGCTCTTTTTTGCAGATGCAGAAGTTGTCTTGTCATCGTTCGCTGAGTTATCATCCGAAACAGTCTCAGTAGCTTCTGATGATGTATCCTTTAGGACTTCCTGTGCGGTGTCGGCAGCTTTTACAGTATTATCGTCAGACTCGGCTGCACTTTCTGCAGTGGTTTCTTTGCCTGATTCTTTAACTGTCTTTTTAGTGCGGCCTCTTCTCTTCGAAGCTGTAGTTTTGGTGGATTTTTTCTTTTTCTCTGAGTCCTTCTTCACCTCTGTGACTTCAGAAAGTGTGTCTTCTGATGAAGCGACAGCAGTAACGTCGGTTTCGGAAGTTGCCTGAGAGAAAACATTATCAGTTGAATCAGCGGTAAGCTCTTCGTTGGATGTTTCTGCAGTATCATTACTGATATTTGAAGAATCTGAAGCTTCGGATTCAATCTTTGAAGTGAGCTCCTCTACTACTTTATTAACGAAATTAGCTCCGGCTTCTTCCAGGATATCCATCACAGTCCTTTTTTCTGTGGTGTTCTCCGTTGCGTCCACGGTCTTTTCGCCTTCAGTACCGTTAGAAATATTACCGGATTCGGCAGCAGTATCTTTTGAATCTGGTGTTACGGCACTTTCCTGATTCTCGTCACCGACTTTCTTCATCATGCGGGAAACCGGATCATATACAAACTGAACTCTGTTAGGGTCGAACTTGGGCTCGGTTTTTGCCAATGCAGTATTCTTTTCAGGTCTCACAACTATCGAGGTCTTTTCAGGCTCGGCCTTTATGATAGCCTTTGGCTTATCGTCCTGTTTCTGTACGGCTTCTGCCTTCTTCTGATTTTCGATACGGGAGGCTTCATTTACCTTGCTGATTCCGTCATAGCCGCCGTGATTGTAGACATTATCCTTATTGCGGTTGTCCTGTCTCTGCCTGCTGCCTGTTTTTGACGAAGTATCCTCACGTCTTGATTTATCGGCATTTTTCCTTCCGGAGGTCTTGTCTTCCGATCTGACACGATCTGAAGTTTCGTTGTTGCGGTTTCTGCCACGTGATGAAGCGGCCTTGAACCTGTCGGTTCTTGATTCGTGTTCTTCGGTGACAGCAGCCGGTGCTGATTCTGTTTTTACTTCTTCCTTCTCCTGAGTCGAAGCCGCATTGCTAAGCTGCTTTGCAAGCTGGTCTGCCGGAGTTTCTCCCATCAGAGGATTCGGAATAAGTGATGCCGGCTCAGATACTTCTGTGAAGTTGATGTGTTTGTTTTTTCTGCGCTGATTCATCCTGCTTAATGTAGGACGGGTAGGAATCGTGTTCATGGTGGCAAATGACTCTACCAGAGTAGCCTTCTGTGCGCGTTCCTTGCACAAGCGAATACGTTCATCATCATTTTTTTCAGAGTTAAGAAAACATTCTCTGATTGTTTCACCAAGTAATATCTCGGCGCCTCTAAGGCTGTGCCAGAAGTCCCGGACAGCGGCGTAGCCCTTGTCCTTGGAAACGATACATATCTTCTCCCCCGACTCAAGGAACATACCGGTTGTGGAGGCAATGTACATATCGAGAGCATTGCTGTGCTGCTTTAGAAGTTTAACAAGACTTACATGTACATTTCTGCTTTTTAAATCGGTAACCATACCGCGTGTTACAGCACTGTTCTCATCACTGTAGTACATAACCAGGGTGTCGTTTTCATTGAGGTACTCGTATCCATCAAGCCCGGATACATGGGTGTTTTCAAAATCAACTAAAATTATCACGAGATTTCTCCTGCAAATATAGACAGTCACTCAGGACTGCCGAAATGATTATCAGAAATCATCGTCATCAAAATCATCATAGAAATCATAATCCTCAGGATCATGACCGTCGAAGCAGGAATCACTGTCACTTTCATAGTATTTCCCGATGATAAAGCCGGTTTCTTCCAACGGCTTCGGGACATTTTCTTTCGTGCAGTATACGATTTCGGAAATAATAGCTATCTTCTTTTTGGTGACATTTTTAGCCGGAATAATGACCAGATCTCCAATATTGAGATCTTCGTCCAGAGTACGATAATAGTAACTTTTCCCCTCGGTATCCGATACTGAAAGATAAATAAGTTCACCTTTTTTTAGACCATGTCTGTATAAACGTTCGTCAAAGATCGGCCCGTAAAGACCGAAGAAAGACATGGTTTCATGGAGATCAACCAGAAGCTCGCGCCAGTCGTCAGGAACACCGAAACGATCATAAGTGCGTTTGAAACCTGCCGTTTTGCCATTTTGATAAATGAGTCGGACGGAAATGACGGGCTTGCCGGGATCTATGTGATTGTAGCTTTTGTTTTCGAAATCATGAAAGTATCTTTCACAATTGCCTAAAAGATGATCGATGATTTCAGGTACGTTGTATTCATGCTTTACGGAGGTGTGATCATTGGGGACTTGTGTATAGCGGAGAACTCCTTCTCTACGGTCGATGGTCAGAGTCTCGCTGTAAGGTATCGCTTTTTTGACATGACACTGATTGACATAATCGTAACCCTTAAGTGTCCGTGTCTCATGAAAAACGATATCCAGATGTGAAAGTCCGTTAAGATGTACTGCGTGTGATTCATTAACAAGACCTGTTACAAGGTCAATAAATTTATCCCAGTTCTTTGGGTATGCGCCATCTCCGGTGAATGCCAGAGTTTCACAACCGAGTTCTTTGTAGATGAGGCTCCAGTGGGCATCCATGAGAGGAGACTGTTTGCGATTATCCGCAGCAGTTCTTTCATAATGATCTTTCCAGCGGTATACATGAATCTCCTGAAGTTTATCAAGAAAGTTATCGGCTATGCTTTCCGGAACCTTGACTATGATACCGGGATCTGTATCAAGTGGTGAACGGTCATAGGAATAGCGCAAATGTCCGTTTTGAGTCCATATGTTTATGGAACTTTCACCAACACCAAATCCGTCGATACGTAGTTTGAGCAGTTCGAGCATAAGGATGACCTCCTTTGTTTTGAACATCAGGAATTTTCTATTAAATGACGTGAGTGTCAAAAGTATTTGCCACTCACTGATGATGCGCAGCACGCACACATTCGTGTGCAATGTGCTGCTGAACACTCATAACTCACGTCCTTTTGCTATGCAAAATGACTACGTTATTCGTGTTCAGGCGGGTCATAAAGTCTCAAATCAACGTGCAAGCACGTTATTTGGTACTTTTGACCCTTACATCATTAAATTATAACAAAAAAACCGGCTCAAATGAACCGGTTTTTCTAAGCGACGAGGATGAGACTCGAACTCACAACCCGCAGAACGGGCACCAACTTTCCAGGCTGGCCGACTACCATTATCACACCTCGTCATAACAGCTTCATTATATTAGCAAAGAATCAGGAATGCGTCAAGAGAAACAAGGAAAAACATTCCATGTGCCTCTGATGTGGAGTGACAGTTAAGCTGCGGAATTAATATTGGAGTCAGATACAAAGGACATCCATTTAAAAACGGGGCGCTTCGACGGAAAAATCTGAAATCAGATCCTAAGAGGCACTAAGGCCCACGTCAGTTTCTGAGTTTTCCTGATGAAAAACTCAGAATTGACGTGGGTGCTAATGAATAAAACCAAGTGCCTCTAAGGATTCTGATTTTGATTTTTCTCGACTCAGCTTAACGTTTTTTAATGTATGCCCTTTGACTCTGTCACAAGGCATTCTTCGGACAAACTGTCAGAGTCACTTCTTCTGTGCAAGTATTCTTTCGTTAAGGTCTGACAGGTACTCCCATCTTTCAATTTTTTCGGTAAGTGTGTTTTCGGCTTCCTCTTTATCCTTTGTGAGCTCGTTAAGCTTTACAAAGTCACGGGAGTTTTTCAGGATTTCGTCATCAAGTTCAGCTATCTTCTGCTCAAGTGCTTCGATATCCGCCTCTATAGTCTCCCATTCTTTAGCTTCCTTATATGTCATTTTAAGAGCCTGTCTTGAATGGTCGTGCCAGGTGTCTTTTGAACTCTTACGTACGGTTGATGAAGTATCGTCTGAGGCATTAGCTGATGACGCAGTGTCGTTTCCGACAGCTTTGCCGACTCCTGAGATGGATCCTGCATTCTGGAAAATGCTTTCTGCCTCCGGATGTCTTCTCAGATACTCTACCTGATAGTCAGTATAGCCGCCCTCATACTGGGAAATACTTCCGTTTCCTTCAAATGAGAAAATTCTGTTCACCACACGGTCAAGAAAGTATCTGTCGTGGGAAACCGTGATGACAATTCCGTCAAAGTGATCAAGGTAGTTCTCGAGGATGGTCATGGTGCGGATATCGAGATCATTGGTGGGCTCATCAAGTATCAGAACATTAGGTGCAGACATAAGAACTCTAAGAAGATAAAGTCTCCGCTTCTCTCCACCGCTCAGCTTTTCCACCTTCATATACTGCTGGGAAGGCGGGAAAAGGAACTGATCGAGCATGTTGCTGGCACTTATAAGACCGTCAACTGTATGAACGTATTCCGCTATGGAAGTCATCGCATCGATGACACGCTGATTACCGTCAAGTTCTTCGTTTTCCTGAGAAAAATATCCGATACGAACGGTCTGGCCGATTCGGATTTCACCGCTGTCCGGGGTCTCCCATCCTGTAATCATTTTGATGAGTGTAGACTTTCCGGCACCGTTTGGGCCGATGATTCCGATACGGTCATTTCTCAGAAAGTTGTAGCTGAAATTCTGAATCAGGGTTCGTCCGTCAAAGCTCTTGGTGACATCATCGATCTCGATGGTTGACTTTCCGAGTCTTGTTTTGATGGAACTCAGCTTTAGTTCCTCTTCTTCAGTAGGACCGTGCATCTGGGACAGCTTTTCGTATCTCTGGAGACGTCCCTTCTGCTTTGTGGTTCGCGCTTTGGCACCGCGCATTACCCACTTAAGCTCATTCCTCAGAATATTCTGACGGGTGCGCTCCTGAGCACGGGCAATGTCCATACGTTCAGCCTTAAGCTCAAGATAGCCTGCATAATTTGCCTTATAGCTGTAAAGCTTTCCCTGATCAAGCTCAACTATTCTGTCACAAACGGAATCCAGGAAATATCTGTCGTGAGTTACCATAAGTAGCGTTCCGCGATAGTTATGGAGATAATCCTCCAGCCACTCGGACATCTCTCCGTCAAGGTGGTTGGTGGGCTCATCAAGTATCAGAAGATCCGCTGTTGAAAGCAGTGTACTTGCAAGAGCAACACGCTTTTTTTGACCTCCTGAGAGGGTCTTGATCTTCTGGTCGAGATCATTTTCACCAAGCTTTGAAAGGAACTTCTTTGCTTCGGTTTCCAGGTTGAATACGTGCTGCTTTCCTTCATTATCATGAATTATAGCCTCAAGTATGGTATCTTCCGGGTTGAATTCGGGAGTCTGGGGAAGGTATCTCACCGCCAGATTTCTTCTTTTGGCAATGTTTCCCTCGTCCGGTTCCTCAAGCCCCGCAACTATCTTTAGAAGCGTGGATTTACCGGTTCCGTTAATGCCTATGAGGGCGACTTTCTCACCTTCGAGCATGGAGAATTCTGTATCTTCAAAGATCTTTCTCTCGGTAAAAACTTTAGATAAATGTTCAATGGTAATTATGTTATTCTGTGCCATGTAGTGTATCTTTCTAAATCTGGTTTCCTAATCAGGCTTCTTATAACTCCAGTAGAATATACCGTCACGCTCTGTACGGTTTATGAAATCAAGCCCGTAGAGGTATTCAAGAAGGCTGTAGGTTTTGGTAATCAGCATTTTGTAGGTAAAAAACTCTGCTTCGTTTTCAGGTATTTTGGTGACCTGATAGATGACTTCGGCAATCTCATGAGTGGTCATCTCGTTTTTCGTTTTCAACAGGTCGCGAACATTTGTGGTTTTGTTCAGATAACTGAAAACCGTCTTGTCAACATCTCCCGGAATGTCTTTAAGAATCTCTCCGTGAGATGGAATGATGGTCCAGTCTGAACACTGTTCCTTGATGAATCTCAGTGAGTCAAAGAAACTTTGAAGTAACGTTTCATCGGGGTATGTTGTGGCTACTATGGGAGAAATCCTGTGTATGATCTGGTCTGCTGTGAAAAAGAGTTTCTTGTTCCATTCCATCAGTCCCATCTGACCGTAGGTATGCCCCTTCAGTGCTTTTGCAGTAAATCTGTAGTTTCCGTACTGAAAAATGTCTCCATCGTGAATTTCGGTGTAAGGGAATCCCCAGATAGCCAGAACCCATTCGCCGTGATGCTGAACACGGTCAGAGATATCCATGAAGGTTTTCCATACTTCCGGAGTAAGTTCCTCTGTAAGCCCGCAGGAACGAAGCACTTTTTTCTGTGCTGCTTTGGACTCTTCGCTCACTCTGTAGGCGAGACAGTCATAGGGGTGACGCTCTTCAGAAGGATTCATGAAGAGCCGGGCACCTTCCTTCGACA
This sequence comes from Oribacterium sp. WCC10, assembly GCF_900113415.1. GTDB lineage: Bacteria > Bacillota > Clostridia > Lachnospirales > Lachnospiraceae > Oribacterium. The sequence continues at coordinate 328,290 of NZ_FOPH01000001.1, forward strand.
TAGTGCCTGCAAGACCGCAATGGTCATGATGCCTGTGAGTCAGGAATATGTCAAGTTTATCTTTGGAGATATGAAGTTCTCTGAGCGCTGCCTCCAGAGTCTCGAGACATCTGTCATTCTTAAACCCCGTATCTATCATCAGGCTTCGTCCGTCATTTACGCCGTCTTTCCCTGGGATGATAAATATATGAATGCTGCTGACGCCCTGTTCTATGGTGGTATCCGAAAGGTCTACCTGATGGATTCCGGGAAGTATTTCTTTTGAAATGTTTTTATCCATAAATCATTTACCTCACTATGAACGTCAGTCCGGATAAACGCTTTGAAAAAGACCGGCGTTCGATATGTGATGATTTCAATAAGTTGTAGTTATAATCGCAGTTATCATAGCACATTTTCTCCGGTTATAAAAAGGAGACTATTGCACTTTTGAACAATGTATATTCAGGGTTAAATGCGGATATGTAAACCGTGGTTTTGGGATTTACTATGACGATGAGTTTATCTGAATCCGGATAGAGGCTAAATAGATGTCTTCAGCCGCAGACATTAAAAAAAGTGATCACTGATTTTGTGACCACCTTTAGGTTTGATACTATTCTGTTTGATTCACTTGTATTCCCGATAGAACCATGATCAGAATTCGGGACAGTTCTTTACCGTCATGAGTTTTCAGCTGCAGTTCTTAAAGTATTACGTTTATCGCTTAAAAGATAGATTGGTACAGCAAATATGATCATAACCAGGATGATCTCGGTAGTCTTTATTTCTCTGTTTAAAAACAAAGGTATCAGAACTCCAAGGGAGTTGTTGATGATGTGCGCAATGATCGAGGCCAATACTGTATTGTATTTATAAGCAAGGTATGTAAGCATTACTGCGATAGGAATGACATAAATACACTGCAGTGGGTTGAGATGCATGATGGAGAATAATATTGCATTAAGTACTATGCATCCTGTCAGACCGAATACCCGCTCTGAATTTCTGAGAATGACTCCTCTGAATGCCAGTTCTTCAGAGATGGGAGCAAGCAGTATGATAGTCACATATCCGACCAGTGAATTTTCGCCCATGACCTTGCTGATGAGTGAACTGAATAGTTCGTGAGAAGCGGGCCACAATTTAGTTACAGTATCACTCAGCAATAAAGCAATGCAGAATGAAACCATGGTGTAACAGATGATCAGGCTTAGGCTTCTTATACTGAAAATGCTTGCGGATCCGGAGTCACTTTGTCTTTGACCTGTGGAAGTCTTAACATATTTCAAGTAGTACCAGATTCCGAAAACAAGTATACAGATCAACTCTGTGACAAATAATATATACGGTTGAGCCTTTATGATTATCTCGTTAAAATCGATTGCCCCTTCCGATGATATCATCATAAATACTGTAGATACTATACCACCTGCTATTCCTGACAGTAGCTGAATAAAAAGGAATAACATCAATACCAGAATGCCAAATAATACTGCCTTAGTTTTGTTTGAAAATTTCATTTCCCCTCCAAATGATGTGTGATCAAAATGTGTCTTTTATATTGTCACATATCAGTCTGAATATATCCCGCTATTTTTATTAAGTTTTCTTTTCGATAAAAAGAAATAATTTCCGGAATGACAAATAAAGCAGCTTTAATCCACCGGATAGATTGGAGGATTAAGGCTGTTTATATAATGCTTCATTCGGAAATATTATCCGGAAATTCTGGTAATGCTTTTCTGTGAGTTTACATGGCAACACTGAAGTACAGTATATTAATATAAGATATATCGTGGATTATTCCTGATCTTTGGTATGCTGTGAAACAGCAAGTATAAATCCGGATTCAGATACCATGATATTAAATCTGGACGAACCGGTATCAACTGTTTTATTTGCAGCCGCATGCCGTGCCTTATGGAATCCGCGTGCCTCCAGAAACTCGATTGCTTCTGTCAGATCATCAACATTCATGCGGATCATAGTGTATTCATTGTGCCCCTGAGAAATATCCACATAGAAGCCATTGGCATTCTTCATACGAACATCTGTGACATTATCTATGCCTATGCTCTCCTTTGTGTGACGTTTTTCAAAACCCAGACTCTCGAACAAAGCAATAGCTGATTCGGCATCTCTGGTGACAATGAGAGGGTTAAAGGTCGTTATTTTCATGTTGGTGGTCCTCCTTCTTCTTAAATAATAAGCAGTTTCTTTAACATTTCATTTTTCAACTAACCATTCCTCTGATACTTCGACATGAATAATCCTCGGCATAATATTGATCTTCAAGGAAATAAAACTCTTTATAGCAAAACTATCATAAATCTTAATAGAAAGATTAATAATGGCTGAATTATGCTTAAATAAACATTGCATCGTAATATACAATATCCATTTGTTTATTGGATATAATGGAAAAGGCGAGTATAGAGAAAGGAGCAGATATGAAAAAAGGCTTGAAACTACTGATGGTGACTCTGGGCAGTATTTGTGCCATGGCGGTGACTTCAATGGCAGGAAGCTGGGTCGGTGACAGCGTAAGCGGCTGGTGGTACGTGAATGCTGATGGAACTTACGGTTTATACAGAGCAGCTGCTGATTGCCCTCAGGTTGATGGAACGTATACATTCACTTCCGGACTGGTGGAAGGAGTTGGAAACTATTACACCATAGAACCGGGGTTACAAAATATTGTTCTTGTGAGAAAAGATCCGGAAACCATAACTGTATTCATGAATAATCAGGCGATAGATTTTGTTTTATCCGAGGAAACGATGTATTGGGACGAAGGTGGATACGGCACCAGAGGCCTTGAAGTGTATGACAACGGTACTTTGGATTTGTACCTGGAGAACCGTAATACTTATACGAGAATTCAATAAGGTATAAAAAGCTGCGATATTAGAGAGGACTACTCTCCGGATAAAAAAGGACTTCCGATTATTCGAAAGTCCTTTTCAAATGCCCTTTTATCAAGATGTACTGAAGGATTCGCCCCCATGAGCTGTTCTAGAGTCCGATATCTTACCTTTTGATTTACTGAGTTTTTTTAAAAAGGATACCAGCTCATCGGAACAGTTTGCCTTTATTACAGTTAGAGCCTGATTATTGCTGATATAAAGATAGAAGTTTGTTTTTGTTTCTATTACTTTGTAGAGATCATCATATCGGATAACAGAATGTCCTCTTTCACTTATTGCTTCGAATCGGTCTTCTGCAAATTTAAAGGTTGTAACGGTGGTTTGCAGGAATTTACTTGATTTGTAATTCTTTTTTACCCGGTACATGGTGATGAGATATATTACTAAAGGTATGATGAGTATAAATATGATGAATTCCGCAGTCAGAATACGATATCCATAATGAAATGCAGTAACTGCGGCTATCATAGACAGTATATCAAGAATCAATATAAAACAAATATAGCCCTTATGCATGCTGAACAAAGTTGCCCACTGATATTTCTTTAACTCTTCTATAGTCCACTTGGATGCAGTTTCCATTTCTGTAATACCCCTCTTATGTTCAAAATGTCCTACTTTGATTGATGTCATTAAATTTATCACAGTACAGCCCCATTTTCACTAAATGGACTAAATCCTTCACTTATATGGAAGAAAATCTTCACAAATAATCCCTTTAGAGAACTGCCTCCCCAGATACAGTATGAGGTTCCTGTATTCTGGTCTTATTACAAAGCTTTCCCACCGGAAACTTTTATAACCTGTCCCGTGATCATCCTTGCCTGCTTACTTGCCAGGAACAACATCGTTTCAGCAATATCCTGGGGTCGGATCAATTCTCCCATAGGAATCAGCGGAATAACCACTTTTTCAAAATCCTCATCTATCCATCCTGTCTGAGTCGGTCCCGGAGCAATACAATTAACGGTTATTCCGTATTTCGCCACTTCAAGGGCAATACTGCGTGTTAATGCTTCCATCGTAGCTTTGCTTGCGCCATAAGTGATCTGACCTGCAAAAATCTGTGCTGCATCTGTGGAAACATTAAGAATTCTTCCGTAATCGCCGCGATGTTTCACGAATTCCCTTATCATCAGAAGGCTTCCCCGGACATTTACCGCAAATGTATCATTGATAACATTTTGAGTGACAGCTTCTATGGTGTCGCAACCGGTTTCATCATCTGTTGCAGCATTATTGACCAGGATATCTACTCTTCCAAATCGTTCAAAGGCTGATGTATAAATCTCTTTTACGGCATCTTCATGAGAAATATCGCGTTCCAGGATCAAATATTCCGTTTTCGTTTCCCGGAGTCTTTCTTCCAGATAATCCGCGTTACCGGCATTGGCCGCATAGTATCTGTCCACTCCGTTTTTGTCTGTCTTATCTATATCAAACGGTCGGTCTACTTTCTTATACACCAAAACCAGCTTTGCACCTTCTCTTGCAAATGCCAAAGCTGTTGCTGCGCCAATGCCCTGAGGATTATTTATACCTGTGATTAAAGCCACTCTGCCGCTTAATCCGTAATCTACCATTTGTATCACCTCCGAAATAAGTGCTCTGTATTTATTATTATAATCCATACACGATTAATACGGCAAAAGCCAATCCGATACATAAACCGTATCAAAACCGTCAAATAACAGATACCTTAGGGTAAGGTTCCCTTTATATTCGCCGACAATATAACATGGGACGAAAGGATCTATAGATGAAACTGTATCAATTGGCGCGCCCTTATAGCTTTCTCCAATATAGACTTTATAATTTCCATTTTCAAATTTTGAAATATCAACATAATTAATGATTGGCCCATTAGGGTCATCATATGGCGGTGTCCGGATTGTGGTTCTGTTCTATCTTTCACAGAGATAAGCATTCAGAAATTCGGCTGCAAGACTTCCCGGTTTAATATTTTTTCTTGCATCTTCAAAAGAAAACAACTCATAGCTCACAGTATTTTTCTTCCATACAAACAGCCTCCAAGACTTTATTTTTCAGATCTAATCTCTACTTCTCCATCATGCACATGAACATTTATTGAAATTTGGAATTATACATATTTTATGTGACCTTTTAAAAATGAATTTACTTCGTCGTAAACAGGGCTATCAGTTCATAGTACGCGCCTGACACGCCCGGAATGCTGTCCGTAGAAGCTCCAACCATCTTTTCGCCATCCCAAAAACTTACCGACTGACTGCCGCCACAAACTCCCGGCATGAGACTTTTATTCTCGTCCATCTTATCGATACCATATTTTTTGATGATTTCCAAAGCAGATTCAATAACTGCAGCAGGTATGAAACGGTAATGTTTACCCCTCTGCATTATGAGCTGTGTGTCTGAAAACTTCCATACCTGTACGCCATCATACTGAGGGCTGTTTCACCAATCTGAATTGTCATTTGAGCCCTCCACTGTAATTATCATATACATCCATATTACCATATCAATTATCATGAATGAGTTTGAGAATCAAAGACTGCTATGGGCTTATCGTCTTGGGAGTCAGTATAATATGGAGTATCCATATGTCTGAAGTATTCATTGTCATACTGTTTCACTTGTATATGAACGTTGCTTCCCAGTGAACTGTAATCCGTTTCTTCAAATATATTCATATCCACATCTTCGTTCACAACCAGCTCATATAGGAAACTGTAATCCTCATTTTTAAATAAATCACGGGCGAAATCTTCATTAGCCATCGTTCCCAGCGCCAGCATATTACAGATTTTCAGATTACCGTATTTATCCGGATCATCAATGCAATATGGCTTTTCAATATACCCGTAGACCGTACCGTTAAGGTTTGTACTATCAAGATTGTAAAGAGCCCTGACATATTTCATTCCATAAGAATTCACCTCTGACCATTCGGAGGTGACATAGATATCACTTGTTATAACATTAATCAGAATATTTTCTGTTCCTCCGTTAAGATACGTACCCTCCACCCAATCTGTCATAAGGTGATCAGGTCCTGTATTAACTCCACTGATGCCATAAAAAGTGTCAGCCTTGATCAAAGCATCGGGATAATATTTCTTCACCTCTTCCGCCATAGAAATAGCCTGGCGTACGTGTTGTTCCGCCTGTTTGGATTCATCTCCGGGAGAAGGACATCCTGTCAGAAAACAACTCAGCAGACAAATCAGAGTCAGATAGCTAATGGATTTTTTAAAGTTTCTCATAATACACTTAATCTTTCTTGAAATGTTGAATTACCCTTACTAAAGCATGATGGGAAAGAAATCGCCATTCTTGAAAAATATCGACATATTCTTATCCGGGAATAAACCTTAATATCTTCTCTGGTTTAACTGAGTAAACTTATACAGTACAGTTTTAATTCTTCAGCAGAATAACATAAGTTATGGGTGATACATTATGTCATTGATATATAAATCCATTTTATTGAACGAGAAGGCAGTTGATACCATATCCTGCGAAGTCCAGGATTATCTATACAAAATTAATATGGAAAGATGTAATGTTCAGCGAATACGTCTGACTGTTGATCAGATCAGTCAAATGATATTTGATATTCTGCCCGGCGATCCTGTTACACCCTTTCAGACCGGAAATACAATGCAAATTATTATCATCGCCCTATTTGCAGGCATTGGAATCGTTGCTATCGGAGAACGAGGTAATAATATCCGAACCTTAATAGACGAGTGGTCTGTACTTATGCGTACAATAGTTTCAACTATCTGTAGCTTTATCCCTCTGTATGTATTCGTTATGCTGCTAAGCCAAATCTGGCATGGGAGTACAGAGATTATATTTTCTGTTTGGAAACCGCTGGTTATTACTGTAGTAATAGTCCTCATTATGGCTATCTTGTTCTGGCTTTTGACATCAGTACTTGTAAAATGTCCTCCGATTTGTGTCAACTCATAAAGATGAATAATGCCATGGAACAGATTTGCCACTGTATCTCTTGCTTCTAAAATGATATCTTTAAGTGCACTTTTTCCTTCATCGAATACAATTCTGTTAATAATGTGTGTGAGAACAGCTGCAGGCATATATCCGAGAGGATGACCATGAGTTATGGCTGCCAACTCTGCTCCTTCCAAATCGAGCCTATCCATACCTTTGTGATTGTAGTTAAGGGCCAATGGAGAAACTCTCATGATGCCACCACACCCCTTGCTGTTATTCAATATAGAATTTATGTAGGATTCTTCAGATGATCCCTGTCTTATGTGTAATGCAGAAAGGCACGTATTTCCCGGCGCTCTCCGTATCTGGAAAATATCTGTTACTCATTCTGGAATTCAATGGCATATCCAAGGGCATTTCCTACCGATCCTCCGATGAAACAACCACGGATCTTATCTAGGTAAACTTCTTTTTCTTGTATTCTTTTTTTTAAATCCTCTATATCTCTGCCATTAACAAGTTTCATATCGTTCCTCGAACTTATATATCCAATTTTCTTATCTGGCATTTTTTCGGGCACAATTAAGACTCTTACGATTCATATCATATAGATGTATTTGTTTTGTATCATTTGTTAGCTATTATAGGCTTTGTTGGCATAAGGTTACCATTTGTATCAATGTTACCTAAAAAGGAAGCCTGTTAACAGACTTCCTTTTTAGGTAACATTTAATATGTAGTAAATGGTACTTATGGCTTAGTGTTACATATTTTAGCTTTTTGATTCTCTTTAAATATAAAATAGAGAAATGAGACTCCTAATCCAGCACCCATTCCTACCCCTAATGCAATTAATAAAGAATTAAGCATATATGGTGAGTCATGAAATTCTGCATTAATATAAAAATTCATTCCAATTATTATAATGCCCATACTTACAAAACAACAATCTGAATATCGCTGAGGTATTATTATTTTTATATTGTTTAGAACGTCCTCAAGGTTGGGAATAAAGCCAAAAATGTTATTAATTATGATCACAATACAAATATTTCTTGATTCGACCATACCTTTTTGAAATGCACAAAATGTTAAAAGAAATATTAATGATAAAAATCCTATAAACTTTTCTTCACGTACATCCATATTTTTATGTCGCTTTACATCTATGTCTTCTATAGTCAGATCAAAAGCTCTTTTATAAATATTCCCCTCTGCTTTCGAGGCAGTTTTAAGCAATGTTATATTCTTTATGTAATTACCAACAAATGATCGAATTTTCCAATCAATTCGATATAAAAAATATATGAATTTAATAATGCAACCACTTGCAAGACTAAACATTGCAAAAGTGAAATCACTTGTTATATGATGAGATTGCTTTAAAAATAAAAGTATTCCGGTTAAGATAACCGTAATAAACATAAATACGCAATATGGTTTGGCACGATCAAAAAATTCGCACATATTATCAAAACCTTTATTGTTTTCATATTCTGAAAAACCAATCGTTATTGCACTCGTCGCCAAAAAACTAGAAACTAAATATAATAGTACTAACCCTATTAGTTTATTTCCCATTTTAGAATCTCCTTTATACATAAAAATAAGCTACCCACAATTTCTTGCAAATAGCTTATTCAAAATCATTGATCACAGACTAATTGAAAAATCCGGATTACCGTATCCGTCCACTGTGAAGTAAACTTTTCCTTCTTCGAGGTTCACGAATGTCTCAATCTTCTCAGCGTGAATATACGGATGTTTCTCAAGATAATCCAGAACCTTCTTATTGATAGTGTCCTCTGTAAACTGCATCTTATTAAACTCAAATACAGTTCTTGTGAAGTTAAACTTCTGAGCTGGCGCTGCCTTCTTTGCCGGAGCTTTTTTCTCTGCCACTGGCTTCTTTGCTTCTACAACGGCGTCTTTCTTTGCTCTTGTAGTTCTCTTCTTAGGAGTTGTGTCCTTCTTTGGCTTAGGCCCTCTCTTCTTTGGCGTTGTCTTGGCTGTCTTTTCATCCTTAGCAACTTCTGCTGTTACCGGATCAATTACATTTACTTCTTCCATACTCATAACCCTTTCATAAAATATGTTACAATTTTTTACTCAAACTTCCCACACCCAAAAGGTGTGATGCACCTTGAAAACTCTATATTTTAGACAAATAAAAAAGGCATAGGTCACTTTCGAATGAGGTATAATGGATTTGCTACAAAACATTTACCAAGAAAGGACTTACGCCATATGCATATCTTATCACAGGGACAGCACTCAGAGGAAGAAATAAATTGCTCAATTTCAGATTTTATTTCAACATTTGAGGTTGGAAACCTACTTCGTAAATCCAATGCCAACAAACAAAAGGGAATTCCTGTGATGAGTATCTTTCGATACAAACTTGCGAATGTATTTTCCAGAAGCAGCCTGTATATGCAGATGAAGTCAAATCAATTTTCAGGTTCTTTTTCAAAAAATACTTTCTATCGTTTTTTGAATGATCCAAGAGTTAACTGGCTTCGTTTTACAACACTTCTTGCATTAGCAGTAATCAGGAATTTCTTCAAGCCTCTTACAAGTGATGAACGTGCAGATGTATTTATCATCGATGATTCTCTTTATGAGAGAGCCGGATATAAACATACACAGATGGCGTCCAAGGTATTTGATCATGTTTCAATGAAGTTCAAAAAAGGCTTTAGGCTACTGACACTTGGCTGGTCCGATGGGAATTCATTTGTTCCAATCAACAGTTGTCTCCTTGCATCTTCTAAAGTAGATAATCAGCTTGGAGATTTTGCAAAAACTGATAATCGTTCTCTTGCAGGAAAAAGAAGAAAATTAGCTGTAACAAAAGCCCCAGTAGTTGTTTTGGAGTTGCTCCAGTACGCATTAAATGCCGGGCACAAAGCCAAATATGTTCTTTTTGACAGCTTGTTTTCGACTCCTAATACATTGGTGAAAATCAAGGAAATGGGACTGGATTCCATTGCCATGATCAAGATCAGTTCCAGGATTGCTTATGGATATGAAGGACAGCGACTCAACATAAAACAGATATATGCCCAAAACAAGAAACGTCGAGGTCTTTCAAAATACCTTCTCTCTGTAGATGTAACTGTAGGTAAAGGAACTGATGATGAACCATCTATACCTGCAAGAATTGTTTGTGTTCGCAACCGTTCCAATAAAAAGGATTGGCTTGCGATCATATGCACTGACATGTCCTTGTCGGAAAGTGAAATAATCCGTATTTATGGCAAAAGATGGAACATAGAGGTATTTTTCAAGACTTGCAAATCTTTGCTAAAGCTCAGAACTGAATGTCACAGCCTTTCATACGATGCGCTGACAGCTCATGTTGCTATCGTATTTACAAGATACATGTACCTTTCTGTATATCAGCGAAAAGATCAGGATGAACGTACAATAGGTGAAATCTTCTATGTACTTCTAAGCGAAATGGAGGACATTTCATTCCAACATTCTATGTTTATTCTGATAGAAGCAATGACTGAAAGCATAAAAAACGTACTTCAAATCACAGATGCGCAGGTGGATGAAATCTATAAGGATTTCTTCTTTAGGTTACCTGAATATATGCAGGATGCGCTTACGAGCAACTATAAAGTGGCGTAATTATATTTTTATGGTCCAGAATATAGAGTTTTCAAGGTGCGAAGCCCACTTTTAATGTGGGAAGTTTAAGTTTTTTATTATAAAGCTATGAAAAAATTTTTCCATAATATCCTATTAAGAATTTACATAAAAACTTCTAGTATAAAATAAATTTAAACAGTTGTGTGGATGAAGCACATAGGGCAGTAGTGAGAATAATAAACCGTCTCAGAAATAGACCTACCCTCCTATAAGCAAACAAAAAGACCGTACCTTTATATGATACGGTCGAATCACCATTTCTCATGCTAAAGCTTTATCCTTCAATAGTTTGTCTAATGTAGGTATGCTGATCTCAAGAGCTGATGCCAACTGAGTCTTATTTATTTTCCTAAACTTGTAATCAGTATACAGGTAAACTTAATACCTTTATAGTTCTCATAAGTTTTTTTACATATCTTGCTGAGTCTCAAGATAAGCTTTTGCCATTTTTGCCTTGATTTCACCCTGTTAAGTATTTTTTGGTGACCTCTTTGGTGACCTCCGGTGACCTTTTTTGATAAAAATCCATGTCAATATACAACAAAAAAGGATTCCCGATTACTCGGAAATCCTTGATTTACTGCCCTCTTTAGGAGCAGGGGTTGAGGGATTCGAACCCCCATGAGCGGTTTTGGAGACCGATATCTTACCATTGGATTTCCTAAGGTTTTCGGCTTTGGAGACCTCATTGGAGACCTGATTGAATGTGTTTACAACGGGGTATAAATCAGTTCTTAGGTATTAACAATAAAACTTAATTTCATCAACCACAAAGAAATTCTTCCATGCAGAACAAATTACAAAAAACTGAGCAGAGATAACTTCCATTAGCTCTGACAGCTCCTTCTGCGGAATACGGCTGTTATTATTAGCGAGAATACAACCACCATTTTTTGTGAGCCATATTTTTGTTGAACCCGGTGAAGGCTGTCCTTTGGATATATGAACATGAATAGGCTCATTGTTCTCATTGGCCCAGAAATATACTTTGTAGCTTCCGATGTTGAATAGACTAGGCAATGTTTATGCCTCCTTCTGCTGCATATCTGAATAACAAATGGGCATTTGCTTCTAAGAATTTCGTGAAGAAAGCTATATCTTCTTCTGAAAAACCTTCATTTTCAGTCCATTTGTACTCAGGTAGCTCGCATCTTGCATCTAAAAAACCATCCGGTACAGGCTTTTCGAAATGAACTATAACTTTTTGTTTATCTCCGTCATTTATAATGTGTGAATGAACTATTTCAGTTCCATCTCCTAACGTTATGTATGGGTACATCATGGAAATATTGTCCTCTCTTAACTGAATATCATAGTGTATAGCTTCATACTCTGTCCATGCATCAGACTGCCATAACAGATTCCTCATTATTAGTCCTCGATGATGTTGTGCTGGTATACCTTGCCTTTTTCAATGTCTTCTATTCGACGTTTCAACTCTGCTGCCTCATCTAAGGTAAAGCCGTTGGAATCTTTTAATGAAAATGTCATGCTCTGAGAACGTACTGCCTGTCGTATCAACGCAAGTGTTGCAGCGGACATAGATAGTCCTAAAGCTTCACAAAGTGCGCTATATCCTTCTCTGGTTTTTTTATCTATTTTAAATGTGAAATTTGTCATTTCTTCTGTGGTTGAGATCATTTCTATTTGCCTCCTTCTAATAAATATTATCTCAGAGTGAGCGGAAACAATCAAGTGCTTTTTGAGTGCTATAGCACGTGAAAATGGAAGGCATATTGGCTTATTACAAACAGCTGATTAAATGCTGTTTATGGTTGGATGAATCCAAAAACTTCATCGTGGGTTAATCTCTCAGGATTTGAGGCTGCATACTCATCAGCTTCTGACAAAGCTTGTTCGATATCATTTTGATCTTTCATCTTGTATTTCTCATCTAAGTATCGTTTTAAATCTTCTGTAGTAACTTCTCCTCTTTTTTCTTTTTCTATATATTGCTTAAAGTCTTCTGTTGGTTCAAGACCATCAACTTTTATCATACCTATAGCATAATTCCAAGCTTGCTCATTGGTCATATCTTTGACCTCCTTGTTTTTTTCTTACTTTACGCGTTAATGATTACTACAATTCATCATATATTATCAGGATAAATCCCATTTTGTGACTTTAAATCGCTAAACTCCATTCATCTACATTTATCGGTATATCAGCGACTTTTAACGCACTTTTAATTAAATCTTCGACATTTAACGCACCTTCTCTTTATAACGGTAAGTTTTGACGCACCTTTTGTGAATTGTACAATAAAGTCATTGTCATTCATCTTATATCTCCATTCTTATAGTGGCTCTCACAGTGCGTAGGATAAGATTAACGAAGTCTTGAAACCCTGCCCTTACACTTTATCACTCCTCACCGTAAAACGTCTATATATGGCTTCTAAGGCTTTATATCCTTTGTTAATAAAATCTATTATTAAGCCGAAATATACCAAGAGATATGTGTTTTTGTGCATGGAGGTGCATATATGCGGAAATATTTTCACAATAAGAGAATAATATTTTTATTAATGGCAATTTGTACTGCTCTTACCGTTACGTCTTGTAAGAAGAACGACTCTGATGAATCAAGTGTATCTGAAGAGTCTAGTGACAATACAGAATCTTCGGAAATCACTGAAACTTCCACAGAAGAAACAACCATTGAAGAAGACTTAGAATTATATGGACCAGATAAGCAATACTTTGAAGAATATAAAAATTTTCCTACACCTTTAAGGTATATGAATAACCAAGATGCTTACAAATATGTCCCTGAAGAGTCTGTTCCTGGTCAATATTATGCTTATGAAACAAAACATGAATTTTTCGAGGATTACGTAGCATATCTTGAATCAGAAGGATTTAGAATTAAAGGCAGAGTAGATGATAATGTTATTATTACTGATCCTAAAATTGGAATAACCTATTATACTCCTACAGGTCATTTGCTTGTTGTAATACTTAACTCTGAAACTTCTACTGAAGAAACAACAGCTGTGGATGACACTTCTGCTGCCTTTGACAAAGACGCATTTGTAAAAAAAGCCATTGAAATCACAGCCGATAATTTCAAAGATTCACAGAGGCTTGATAACGTTTCCAAAGGTCAACTTGTGTATTTTAGTGGAAGTGTAAATGGACATAATACGTCAGAAAAAGATGATTGTTTATTGATTAATTTATCTGACAAGACAGGAGATGCTAAATTGCTTGTTGTCACATGGAATAACGTGGATCTTACTCAATTCAATGATAATGATATCGTTACTGTATACGGAGAATATGTTGGAGAAAGTGAATGGGGAACAGGAACTCCTATTGTGGTGGCTAATGATAAGGTTGAAGCTCAACATATAGTAGTCACAGGTAAGGCATCTATCTACGGACCAGACAAAAAATTCTTTGAAGAAAATCACGATTTACCTACACCTGTGTATCTAGTTGGATCAGATAGAGTCAAATATGATCCGACTAGGACGAGTTCCTATTCCTATTGTTCGGCAAAAGATAATCATGATGAAAATGAGTCTTGGAATATGTATGTGGATTATTATAAAGGACTTAAATACTTTGGATATAAATATATAGAACTTCCAAATACAAATGGACGTGTTGTTGAGATTATTCCAGAAAAATCTAATACCGTAAATTCTGATACAGAAGTCATGATTATAGGAATAGATAGAGATGATACTGGAGAATACTATATGTGGCTTGATCCCCAAGTGAATATTCCGTTTTAGTAAAACTTCCTGTCCAGTATTTTGGAAACCATGATTCCGGTGATAGGAAACTGCCTTAAAACCGCTTAGCTGCCATTAATCAAATCTGGCATGTCCTGTCAAGCCCTTGTCGCGTAAGCGATGCACTAGCAGGCTTTACAGGACATGATGGATTTGACACAAATCATAATTGCGGTTTCCTACTCCGGAATACCGGTTTCCTATGACCGGACAGGCGGTGTAATCCAGTCCGGAATACTCACCCAAGAAAAATAACACCTTGATTTTATGACCAGAACAGATACATCTATCTGTATATAGGAATATCATTAATAGTTGGATATCGTTAAAACCCTTATAAACTCTAGCCAATCACATGATTACTTCAAAGATTTGAAACAAATTCAAAAGTGTGAAAAGTCTAGTGTTTATAAGGGGTTTGTTAGTTTTAGAGATTTTTCTTATATAGGGTGCAGGTTTCTCGGTAGTGTAAAAAATTCTGTGTAAACAGATTGAATTGATGATAAAAATTTCGTTTTGATTTAATCTATTAAAGATTATTGAGAGAGGCAGGCGGCATAAAATGCTGTTCTGTCTCTTAGCTATTGTCTACCACTGAGATGGATGTATGTCAAGGGCGCCCGTTCCTAACGGGCGTTCATTTTACCCTTTATATACAGCCTGATCAGTGGTTATTCAATGTCTTCCGGGGTGATTCGATCACTGAAATATATACAGAGCTGATCAAGTGTCTGTCCCCATTCCCATGACTTTCCGGTCCATTTTTTTGTGGCATCCGTCATCGCTAGATAGAGCATCTTGAACAGGGCATCATCTGTCGGAAAGATCGTCTTGGATTTGGTCACTTTACGCAGCTGCCGGTTAAAATTCTCAATGGAATTCGTTGTGTATATCAGTTTTCGGATTTCTCCTGGATACTTGAAATACGTGGACAGCTGAGGCCAGTTGTTTCGCCATGATG
>NZ_FOPH01000036.1 GCF_900113415.1 Oribacterium sp. WCC10
TTCAAAGGAATCTGTAAGGATTCCTGCTCTATGCACACGAATGTGTGCGTTAGCGCTAATCAGTGAGTGGCAAATACTTTTGACACTCACGTCATGTAATGATTTAATCACGTTGCAAGTTTCAGGAAGAATCCGGATTGCTTCAATGCCGGTCTTAATGCCATATAAACTGAAACTGAAACAATGAGTGATATGACTGCATTTATGATCGTTGAAACAAAATTGATCTTAAGAGAAAGATCAGCTGCTGGTTTTCCAAGGATCAGAATCTTGTACCAGTATCCGATGATAGGATCGGCAAAAATATTAAAAATGAGACCGGCGGCTGCAGCAGCGATGGCAAAACGAAGAATATGCTTAGGATCGTTGCTTTTGGTGATGCCTCCTATTTTATGTGCAACGAAACCGGTAATGATTCCGATGATGAACTTGCAGATAAGAGTTTTCGGAACAAGAGGTGCATATACAGGATCAAAGAAATCTCCGATGCTCATTCCGACAGCACCTGCAATTCCTCCCAAAGGACCTCCGATTATAAGGGATGCAAGTACAACAACCGCATTACCGAGATGGATAGAAGTCATGTCGCCACCCACAGGGATTTTTATCTGTAGAAATGTAAAAACCACATAGGACAGGGCTGCGAACAGAGCAGCAAGTGAAAGTTTGTAAGTATTATCGTGATTCATAGTGTCTCCTCCCCCGTTTGGAATATCATGTGAATGAAAAAATATTGACAGTCACTCATTAGCATTAATGTACATATTCATGCACAGTGTGCTGCACGTCATCAGATTCGATTTCCGAATGATATTCCGTTGGATTTTTATTTGTGTAATGCATTATACGAATATTCTGGAGGTATGAGAATTACCAATTTCTAAAAATTATATATGACCAGTTTGATGTATTCATTTGTGTCCTCAGTTTCTTAAAAAGATGTGATAGGCTATAATGGTATGACACATACCGCATGATTTATGTCAGATTCCTTTAGTAATCTGACATGTAGCGCCGGATCTTGCGAAGTGACTTTTACGGACGGTGTCCCCGGCAGCGCTCAGTGCGGAATGATTCAATGTCGACTTTTGACACTCACGTCATTTATATGGAGAAAAGAAATGAGTCTTTGTTTTGTGTTTGGAGCAAGCGGTTCCGGAAAAACAGAATATATCCTTCAGTATTTTCTGAAGCAAGCACCTGAAGATCTCAGAAAGAAATGGTTTCTGATTGTTCCTGAACAGGATACTCTTGCGATGCAGAAAAAAATCACAGGACATATTTTGAATAAAGGAAACGGTATTTTAAATATCGATGTATTAAGCTTCAACAGACTTGCTTATCGTGTTTTTGAAGAACTTGGTATAAAGATAAGTGACATGTCCATCATTGATGACATGGGAAAGGTCATGATACTCAGGGCTATCACAGAAAAGATAAAGGATAAGCTGAGACTTTATCAGAGAGAGCTCAATAAAGCCGGATTCCTGGCAGAATTGAAATCCCAGATTTCCGAGTTTTATCAGTATCGTATCACACCGGAGATGATAGACCTGGCAGGAGAGCATGCAGGCTCCATTTATACTCAAAACAAGCTACATGACTTATCTCTTATATATGAAGAGTTTCAGAGTTATATGACGGAACATGGATATATGACGCAGGAGGAACTTCTGGATAAGCTGTACAGAAGTATGCCTGATTCAAAACTGTTGCAAGGGGCAGTAGTGGCATTTGACGGGTTCACAGGATTTACTCCTGTTCAGCTCAATATATTGGAAGAAATTCTCCCTTCAGCAGCAGAAACACTTATAACCTGTGATGTAAGTATTGATGCAAGAGATTCCGTATACGATGAGCGTGGGCCTGAAGACCTCTTCTATCTGACAAGACAGACAGTAAAAAAACTGACTGTAATGGCTAAAAGACTTGATGTGGAAGTGGTGCCTGAGATTGATGTGAACCGTTATGACGCGCGTTCGGGAGAGAAAAGAAAAGCAGAAAGACCTGCACACAGATTTGATACTCCCCGGGGGCGTGCACTTGATGTTATTGAACGCCGGATCTATAGATATGCAAACAGAAGTCCGGAGAAGCTTCATGCAGGAGATGCACTGACCATTTGGGAAGCTTCAGATTTAAGACAGGAGGTCGAAGCCATAGCTGCCGAGATAGAAGCCATGGTCAGAAGCGGACATATGAGATATCAGGATATAGGAATAATATTCACCAATCCTGAAAGCTATAGAGACATTGTTTATAAGGTATTTTCAGAAGCCCGCATCCCGTATTTCTTTGATGATCCCGGAAAGCTTATCGATTCACCTTATGCGGCTATACTGTGCGCTGCGTTGGACACGATAGATCAGAATTTTTCGTTTGATTCGGTCATAAGGTATCTTAGATCTGTTCCTAAGACAGATCCTGTTGAAGAACATGAAATTGATCTCATGGATAATTTCCTTCGAAAAACCGGTATCCGCGGAATCACAAGATATGACAATGTCTGGACCGAAAAAGACGGAACCGAAAGCGCGATGGAATCTTTGAGAAAGAAGCTTTTCCTGCCGCTGCTGAATTTATATGGGAAGATAAAAACCAAAAGTACCAATGTTTCCGATAAGATTAATGCAGTTAAAGAATTTATGACAGAAATACTTGCAGAAAAATATGTAGTGCAATTATCGGAAAGATTAAGAGAGAACGGTGATCAGAACCGGGCGGAATCCATTATGGAGAGCATCGATGCGGTGGTAGAAGTTCTTGACCGGATGGCAAGACTGTTGGGAGACACTGCCATAAATGAAAGTGACTTTCAGGATATCCTTGAAGCCGGTTTAAGTGAGGCATCTGTACGCGTGATTCCAGCAACCATAGATCAGGTTGTCATAGGAGATCTTACAAGATCGAGATTTTCCAATCCATTGGCGTTTTTTGTTGCCGGTCTTACATCAACAGAGGTCCCCAAGGCTGAAAGTGATCATAAGATAATCACTGACAGGGACAGAAAGCTCTTTGAAGGGCTTGGCGTTGAACTTGCACCCGACCGTACTGAGGAAGCCCTTATACAGAGATTCTATATTTACAGAGCACTTTTAAATCCTTCAGAAAGGCTTATACTCAGTTACCCTGTGAAGGGCAGAGACGGAAAGGGAGTTAAGGCTTCAAGTCTTATCGGAGACATAAAGAATATGTTCACGGGACTGAACGTTATAAAACTTCGTGGAAAGAGACTGAACATTTTCACACCTAAGGAAGCAGTTCGATTTGTTGCCTCAGCGCTGCCTGAAACTGTTTGTCAGCCGGTGACAGAGGGTAAAGAATACGAGCAGATACTCAGATACCTGAGCGTTTTATATAAGGATGAAACATATAAATCCGACATTCTGGATATCATATCGGCGGCATTTACACATTATGCCGAAAAGGATCTTGATGAAGAACTTGCGAAAGAACTGTATGGAGATATGATCACAGGTTCCATAACCAGACTTGAAAAGTACAGTCAGTGTGCCTATGCTCATTTTCTTCAGTATGGTCTTTTGCTTAAAGAGAGAGATACCTTTGAGGTACAGATGTTTGATATCGGTAACCTATACCATGCTGCAATAGAAAGAAGTTTCAGGGAAACATTCAGACAGAATAAAAAACTGGAAGAACTAAGCCCTGAGGAAATCAGTAAATTGTCAGAGGAAAGTGTCAGAGAATCGGCAGAAGCCTACAATCATGGAATGCTTTTTGACACAGCCAGAAATCAGTATCTGATACATAAAGCCGGAAGCATTACCGGACTTACATTATGGGCGCTTTCGGAACAGTTGAGACGCGGAGAATTCTTTGTTGACGGAATGGAGAAAAGTTTCCGGTATATCCGTAATGGAATGATGCTTAAGGGAAGGATTGACCGTGTTGATATAGCTCAGGATGAGGATCATGTTTATGTAAAGATAATTGACTATAAGTCGGGAAGAACCGTATTCGACCTTGCCAAAGTGTACAATGGTCTGCAATTACAGCTTGTTACATACATGAGTTATGCACTAAAGGATTATCAGAACAGATATCAGAAGAAGCAAGTTATCCCGGCTGCGATGCTGTATTACAGGATCAAGTCACCGGTTCTTGATTATAAAAAGAACAGAGCTCCGGAGGAGGCAGAGAAGGAGTTTTTAAAAGAACTTAAGGTGGACGGTCTTGTGAATACAGAGCTTGATATAGTGAAGAAGCTGGACAGAGACATTGTAAAGGAATCCGAAGTTATACCTGTATCCATAAAGGGTGGCGAAGTTGATGCAAGCAAGAAGTATGTTGTCAACACAAGGCAATTCGAGGCTCTCGGAGATTATGTGGACAGTATGATGCAGAAGTTCGGTTCGGAAATCAAATGCGGAAGGATATCCATTGCACCAATGGAATTTGGCAAGGATGACAATGCATGCAGATTTTGCCCGTATCACAGTGTTTGCAAATTCGACGGACGAATCGACGGCTACAGATACAGAAAACAGATAATGATGAAACCGGAGGAAATATGGAAAAAGATTATACCGGAGGAACCTCAAGATGAAGTGGACGGATGATCAGCAAAAGGTCATATCACATAAAGAAGGAAATCTGCTGGTGGCGGCTGCAGCAGGATCAGGAAAGACCGCAGTGCTGGTAGAGCATGTGATCTCAAGAATCACTGATAAAGCGGATCCCGTATCGCTGGATGACATGGTCATCATGACATTTACTGATGCAGCTGCGCAGGAAATGCGTGAACGTATCAAGATGGCCATTGATGAACAGCTCAGCCTGCATCCGGATGATGCAGGACTTATACGTGAAGCGGGTAACATCCAGAATGCCAATATCTCTACCATAGACTCTTTCTGCAAGAGGTTAATCACGGAAAACTATGCTGTCATAGATCTGGATCCGGGATTCAGAATAGGCGACAGTGGTGAACTTAAGCTTCTGAAGAGTGACATCATAGCAGATCTTCTGGAGGAACATTACGCAGAGGAAAATAACTATGATTTTTTGAATTTTGTAGATACCTTTGCCAGTGGGCAGGCTGATGGAGGCATTGAAGAACTTATTCTGCGTCTTCATGAGCACGCGGAGGCCAACCCGTGGCCTATGGAGTATCTTGACAGATGCCTGGATGATGAGGGAGAGGAGGGATGGAAGAAGTTCTATCTCAGCAGCCTGCTTTCCAGAGTTTCCGATGATGCAGATTCGATGGAATATGCTCTTTCTCTTTGTGAAGATCCGGACGGACCTGATGTCTATATAGATGAATTTACCGCCAATCTTGAGGCGATTGACAGAGTTAAGGAGGCTAAGTCTCTTTCTGAACTGTCTCAGTCTATAAAGGAGATAAATTACGGAAGGTTAAAGCCCTCTAAAGCTTGTCTGAAAGACAAGGCAAAAAATATCAGAGACGCGGTTAAGAAGGATTTGAAGGCTATAGACGAGAGCCTTATAATCCTTGACAAACAAACAGAGAAGAACATGGAAGAAGGTATTCATGCCGGAATAAGAGTCCTGATCAGTCTCACGAAAGAATTTATTGAAAGATTTCAAGAACAGAAAGCAAGAAGACATATGCTTGATTTTGGTGATCTTGAACACAAGGCATTGGAGATACTTTATGTTACAGATGAGGACGGCACAAGACATTTTTCGGCTATAGCGGATGACTATGCCAGGCATTACAGAGAGATACTTGTGGATGAATATCAGGATTCCAACTATGTTCAGGAGGAACTGATCTCGGCATTGTCAGCTCAAAGGTTCGGACGGCCGGATGTATTTCAGGTCGGTGATGTTAAGCAGTCCATCTACAGCTTTCGTCAGGCACGACCGGATCTTTTCCTGGCCAAGTATAATGATATAAACTATCCGACTATTGAACTCAGTCAGAATTTCAGAAGCAGAAATGAAGTGATAAGTGCTGCAAATGATGTTTTCAAAAGTGTAATGACTGCAGCAGTAGGCGGCATAGACTACACGGAAAAGGCAGCTCTACATTATGGATTTAACGGAGCACCTTATTCAAAACAGCTTGAGAAGGAATATGAGACGGAGCTCCTTTTGATGGAGAATGATCAGGATCTGTCACGGGAACTCTTTGACGGAGAAGATCTCGGCAAGGAAGAGGCGGAAGCACGCATGATCGCTGCAAGGATACATGAGCTTCATGACAGAGAGGAACAGACTCCATACAGAGACATTGTTATCCTCACCAGATCTCCGGGATCGTGGGCAGATACCATAGTGGATGTTCTGAATGAAGAGGGGATACCTGCATACTGTACCAGTAATGAAGGCTATTTCAATACTGTGGAGGTAGAGACCATACTTGCAATGCTGGATGTAATTGATAATCCTCAGCAGGACATACCGATAGCAGCAATCATGCATTCAGCAATCTATGATTTCAGCGATGAAGAGATGGCCGAAATAGTTGCGGCAAGAGGAACACTTAGACCCCTGACTGAAGTTTACGTGGAAAGTGCCACGGATTCTGTGGAAAAGCATCAGGACAATGCGGCGGAAATCTACGGAATTTACAGGAGAAGCGCAGAAAATCCGGATGAAACGGGCGAAAAGGAGTGGAAATCTTTAAGAGATGATCTTGCTGACAAGCTGCTCGATTTTTATTGTGATATAGAGAAGTACCGACAGATGTCCAGGTATCTGTCCATTCATGAACTTTTGTACAGAATTTATGATGATACGGGATACTATAACTATGTTACAGCCATGCCGTCCGGCAGCAGACGCAAAGCAAACCTTGACGCACTGGTGGACATGGCGCTTTCATTTGAAAGTACATCATATAAGGGACTGTTTGATTACATACGGTATATAGAAAAGCTCAAGAAATACGATAATGATCAGGGTGAAGCGTCGATTTATTCAGATCAGGATGATCTTGTCAGAATCATGTCCATACATAAATCAAAAGGATTACAGTTTCCGGTTGTTTTTCTGTCCGGAATGGGACGTAATTTCAACAGGCAGGATCTGAATGCGAAGATACTTGTGGATTCTGAGTATGGCATAGGCTGCAATTATGTTGATCTTGTAAACAAGGTCCGTATACCATCACTTAAGAGAGCGGCTATAAGGGAAAAACTTGAAACTGATCAGCTTGGAGAGGAACTTCGCATACTCTATGTTGGTATGACAAGAGCAGTTCACAAGCTTATACTTACTGCTTCTTCAAATAATGTTGAAAAACTTCTTGAAAAATATGCTGACGGAAGTACAGAAGTCACTACCACAAGCATTAAGGGGGCTTCATGTTATCTCGACTGGATCCTCATGGCTGAAGGACGACTGAAGCTTGAGGGGACAGGAAAAGCCAGAGAGGAAAATGCTCCTATTGCATTAAAAATGTATTCTTTATCGGATATCCATAGAATGATGACTGATAGGGAAGATAGTCTCATGGAGCAGCAGAAATCTTTGGTACGTCAGATAGCTGATGTAGATATAACAACACCTTTGTATAAGGAAGTTCTCGACAGATTTTCTTTTGCTTATGCTCATGAGGCTGCGACAGGCTTATATCCAAAACATTCGGTTTCGGAACTTAAGCAGGCAGAAATAGAAAAACTTGAATTGGATAAAAAACCTAATGAGATTATGCCATGGAATATTTCGATTGATATTTCTGATGATGAGATAGCTGCCCACCCGAATAAATCCTTCTCATTTCCGCCCTCTGCCTGTAACAGTGAAAAAACCGGAGCTGATGTTGGTGATGCATACCATCATGCCTTTGAAAGATATGATTATAGTGATGACCCCATAAATTTCATGGATCAGCTTCGTTCAAAACTTAATGAAGCTGAACTAAAACTTATAAGGGAGGACCGTTTCAAAGCATTCCTTGACGGTGATCTGGCAGGGAGATTCAGGCTTGCAGACAGCAAGGGGCTTCTTTTCCGTGAAAGTCATTTTATGCTTAGTCTTCCTCATAATGAACTATTTGAAAGCAGTGGTATTACAGAAGGAATATTGCTGCAGGGTATCATTGATGCTTATTTCATCGAAGATGATGAAATCGTGCTGGTTGATTATAAGACCGATCGCGTACGTGAATCCGTGATTCTTGTTGAACGATACAGAAAGCAGCTGGAGTTATATGCACGTGCACTTGAATCAATAACCGGGAAACGGGTAAAGGAGAAACTTATTTATTCGGTTATGCTTGAAGAAACAATTGCATTGTAATAATCATATGATGTAAGGGGCAAATACTATTTGTACTCACGTCATAATATACTGAGGTATCTATCTTGAGAGAAATCAGGATCACAAAAGGTTAGATGGTAGCCCCGCACAAGTCTGGAGATTCAAAAAGCTGAACAGAAAGGAATGAATGCGAACATTCATATCCATCTGTTCAGCTTTTATGGTTGAAATGTTAAAAAGCACTTTTGACCGGGCTATGCTATAAGTATAGATTACATTAAAATGTGTATGACGCAGTATGGTCAGCGGAAAACAGATATAATGGGAATTGGTACAGTTTTGTATGAGCATCTGCGAAATAAAGAAAATCTATTATCAATAGCGAATGCGGATCAGGCATCAGGCTGAGCCTCGTCATTTTTTGCGATAATGATCTCCTGAGCATATGGAAGTGTTTCAATCCAGTCACAGAAGGTGTGCCACTCCTGAAGTTTATGATTCTTGCGTGCAAAATAAATGTTGATAAGAGTCTCATAATTGAGAGTGACCGTTCTCATCTGGTTATATGACTCGGGAATCATCTGAATAAGATCATACCAATCATCTTTGTTCTTGCCGTTCTCCATATAACGCTGGCGGATTTTCTCAATCTCGCCGATATAGTCCTTCATGATCTTTTCTGCATCAGGTGTAAGGTGATCGTGAGAGAAGTCATCATATTCGATAGGCTTGCTATGGATCTTGTGCATGGTTGAAGTAGAGTTTGCTACAGTCGCCACCTTATATGTGTCGTATTCCTTCCACCAGTAAATTGGCGCAGTGATATCGCAGCATACCATAATCATACGTACATACTTACGATGATCTGAACCTGCTACACGAAGACGCTTTGCAAGAGAAAGGTCGTTCGGCCCGAGAATATAATTTCCGTTCTCATCATAAGAACTGTCTGAACGTGCCCATGAGTTAAGAGGATTTCTGGCACCTCTCATGGCGTTTTCAAGATTCATAACTGAAGTTCTCTCGATTTTTATCATAAATACCTCGCTGTTCTTTTGATTTTCGGGATTCGAAAGAATCCTGATTTCTTTAGGTAAAATAATTATGATTTGAAGTGACTGAATGAATCAGCATCCCTTAAAACCCTCTCCCATTGTAACAGGATAATGCCTTGTTTTCTATGGAAAATTGCCTTGCATATTTATTAAAAACACAAATTATATTTAAAGGCGAAACGATTGTCTGAGATTTGTCAATGCAAAAGATTTACAAAAAACATGGTTAATATTTTATCAATATATTGCAACATGGTGTTGTTTTGTACAAAAACTGATGATATAATGTTTGAGAACGTTAAAAAAATAACGATTTACCGAACCATGAAATTCGATTCGGCAAGTTGATATCAATTGAGTTAAAAGGAGATGTCATTATGGCTAGATTTTGTTTACCAAGAGATTTGTATCATGGAAAAGGATCATTAGCAGAGCTCAAGAACTTCAAGGGCAAAAGAGCTATGATCTGCGTTGGTGGTGGATCAATGAAGAAGTTCGGTTTCCTTCAGAGAGCAGAGGATTATTTAAAGGAAGCAGGCTTTGAGGTTGAGGTCTTCGAAGGTATCGAGTCAGATCCTTCTGTTGAGACTGTTATGAGAGGTGCAGAGGCTATGGCTAAGTTCCAGCCTGATTGGATCGTTGCCATCGGTGGAGGATCACCTATTGATGCAGCAAAGGCTATGTGGAT
Organism: Oribacterium sp. WCC10; assembly: GCF_900113415.1. GTDB lineage: Bacteria > Bacillota > Clostridia > Lachnospirales > Lachnospiraceae > Oribacterium. The sequence goes on from NZ_FOPH01000036.1 coordinate 9,937, forward strand.
CAAGTATGAGTATCCTGATTGCACATTTGAAGACATGTGTAAGGTATTCGGTATTCCTGAGCTTCGTCACAAGGCTCATTTCTGCGCTGTATCTTCAACATCAGGAACAGCTACAGAGGTTACTGCATTCTCTATCATCACAAACTATGCAGATGGCGTAAAGTATCCTATAGCTGATTTCGAGATCACACCTGATGTTGCTATTGTTGATCCTGATCTTGCAGAAACTATGCCTAAGAAACTTGTTGCACATACAGGTATGGATGCTATGACACATGCAGTAGAGGCTTATGTATCTACAGCAAACTGTGATTATACAGATCCTCTTGCTATACACGCTATTGAGATGATTCAGGAGCATCTTGTTAAGTCCTATAACGAGGACATGACTTCACGAGATGCTATGCACAATGCACAGTGTCTTGCAGGTATGGCATTCTCCAATGCACTTCTTGGTATCGTTCATTCAATGGCTCATAAGACAGGTGCCGCTTTTGCAGATTACGGTGCGCATATCATTCACGGTGCTGCAAATGCCATGTATCTTCCCAAGGTTATCGCATTCAATGCCAAGGATGAGACAGCAAAGAAGAGATATGGTGTCATCGCGGATTATATGCATCTTGGCGGTTCTAATGATGACGAGAAGGTTGCACTTCTTATCAAGTATCTCCGTAAGATGAATGATGACATGAATATTCCTCATTGCATCAAGAATTATGGCAAGGATTCTTATCCTACAGAGCAGGGCTTTGTTCCTGAAGAAGTTTTCCTTGAGAGACTTCCTAAGATTGCTGAGCTTGCAATCGCTGATGCATGCACAGGATCAAATCCTCGTCAGCCGTCACAGGAAGAGATGGAGAAGCTCCTTAAGTGCTGCTATTATGACACTGAGGTAGATTTCTGATTATAATTTCATTAATTAAGTTTTATGACATATTTTTAATCCCCCTTAAGAATATGACAGGAGTGTCAGATTTATTTGATGATTGCTTATCACACAGGCACATTTGTGCGTAGTGTGACGCAGAATAACATGATGTGAATTAATTTACTCCTAAAATTAAGCAATACAGCAAAAGAAGCCGTCCATTTGGCGGCTTTTTTGCTGTGCAAAACGACTACGTTATTCGTGTTCGGGCGGGTCATAAAGTCTCAAATCAACGTGCAAGCACGTGATTT
>NZ_FOPH01000048.1 GCF_900113415.1 Oribacterium sp. WCC10
CTTCCCGACGATGAAAACGCTCAATTAATGTACGGATTTATATGGATGACTATTAATTCATAGCGGTCCAAAGAAGACCAAATAGAACACAGATATACTTCAGTTTCCTTGGATAAAGATGGATTTCCTTGGACATGTATGGACTAAACTAACAATAAAAGATTTACTCTATGGACAGTTAAGCGATAGGTATTTTTGATGTAATTTCTTCAAAAATGCGTTTCGGAACAGTCGGTTCACATAGAGATGGGTATAGCCCCGTATTTTCTAACGATGGAAAATACGGGGCTTTTTTTGTCCGCATATTTCTTTCAGAAATAGAAATGAGGTGAGTGGACATATTAATCGAATTTGTAACAGCACATAAAACAATCACAGGAGGGATAGAAGAAATCATGAAATCACCGCCAGATTTAGACAAATACTTAGGTGAAAAAAAGTGTCGTTACATCACTTATCAGGATGGAGCCAGACAGTACAGCATGTCTTATTGGACATTTGTAAAAATAGCCAAGGAAGCTAAAGCAAATATCAAATTACGTAAGACAGCGTTAGTGGATCAGGAAAAACTAGATAAATATTTGGAAGAATACTATTCAGAAGAAGACAAAAGAAAGGAGAAGCAAGAAATGCCAAAAAACAGAACTACGACTAATGATATTAAGGAATTAGTTAAATCGGGGAAAAAGAAATATGTAAGGTATGCAGAGGGTGCAGAGCTGTATTCCATGGGAAAGCATACATTCCAGGAATTGGCCAAAGATGCAAATGCCATTAGAAAAGTAAAACGAATTGTATTGGTAAATACTGAGATTCTGGATGCTTTTATAGAGTCCTTTGATGAGAGGGGATGTTAACTATGTGTAAAGTAATTGCGGTGGCAAATCAAAAAGGCGGAGTCGGAAAAACCGTGACCTGTGTGAATTTAGGTATAGGCCTTGCTGGAAACGATAAAAAAGTTTTGCTTATAGATGCAGATCCTCAGGGTTCTTTGACAATTAGTTTGGGGTGTGATGAGCCGGACAGTCTTGAGTACTCCTTAGCAACGGCAATGATCAATATTATTAATGATGAATCTGTAGATGTTCGTCATGGTTTGATACATCATGCAGAAGGTGTAGATATACTGCCTGGAAATATCGAATTATCAAGTTTGGAAATAACACTTACGGGAGTTATAAGCAGGGAAACAATATTAAGAGAATATGTCAATAAGGCCAGAGCGTACTATGACTACATAATAATAGATTGCATGCCATCCTTAGGAATGATGACTATAAATGCACTTGCCTGTGCTGATTCAGTTCTTATCCCGGTACAAGCTGCTTACCTCCCTGTGAAAGGCCTCCAACAGTTAATTAAAACTATCGGAAGAATAAAACGTCAATTGAATCCAAATTTAACGATAGAAGGGATTCTGATCACAATGGTTGACCATAGGACAAATTATGCAAAGGATATAGCTTCCCAAATCTATGATGTTTATTCTTCGAGCGTAAATGTATTTCCTATCGAAATACCACTTTCAGTAAGAGTTGCAGAGATCAGTGCAACCGGAAGTAGTTTGTATGTATATGATCCGAAAGGAAAAGCAGCATTTGCATATACCGAATTGATAAAGGAGGTAATGAGTCATGCCGTGTAGAGTCGGAAAAAAGATAAAGCTTACCAGTGTGGATGAATTATTAGGCGCTCCAAGTACTGAAGGTACTGTTGATTTAGATGTCCTGAGTATCTATCCATTTGAAAACCATCCTTTCAAAGTAGTTGATGATGAAAGTATGGAGGAACTGGTAGAGAGTATACAAGAAAATGGTATTTTGACGCCTGTATTAGTAAGACCAGATGACCAGGGAACCTATGAAATGATTTCCGGACATAGACGACTGCATGCTGCTAAAAGAGTTGGTCTTAGAAAGATTCCGGCTATCATAAAGGAAATGACAAATGACGATGCAACTATTGCCATGGTAGATGCAAATATGCAGCGTGAAGAGATTCTACCGAGTGAAAGAGCATTTTCTCTGAAAATGAAAATGGATGCCATGAATCATAGGGGAAGTCGATCGGATTTAACTTTGTCCACTGAGTGGACAAAGTTGACTTCGGCAGAAGTTGTGGGTGAGACAATGGGGATTAAAAAATCTCAGGTTCATAGATATATAAGACTTACCTTCCTGATTCCTCAATTGCTTGAATTAGTCGATGCAGGTCGTTTGGCGCTCAATGTTGGCCAGGAGATTTCATATCTAAATAATAATTATCAGAAATGGATTTTGGAGTATATCTGTGAAAATGGAATGATAAAACAAGAACAGCTTATGGATTTGAGAGCGTATAGAGATGATGATTCATTAACACAAGATAAATTGATAGACATATTGATCAAAGGAAGAGCAATACCACAGGTTAGAAAAAAGATTACATTTTCTGAGAGAAAACTTAATAAGTATTTTCCGACTTTCTATTCAAGCGCAGAAATAGAAAGGGTGATTATAGGTTTACTGGAACAGTGGAAAAAGAATCAGGGAGAGGGAGTTAAAAAATGATGGATTACTTTTATGGAACAAATGCAGGACAGTTTGCATCTGTAGTTATCCCGAAAGAATTATTGACCGGAAAGACATTTTCAGATCTATCAGTATCAGCAAAGATGTTATATGCAGTCTTGCTGGACAGGATGAACGAGGCATCGAAAAATAACTGGTTAGACGAAGAAAACAGAGTATATATTGTATACCCATTAAGTCAGCTGGAAGAGGATATAAATTTTTCTAAACATACAATTATTGATTGTATGAAGGAACTGGAAAAAATTGGCCTTATTTGTAAGCACCAGGTTAAAGGGAAACCAAGCAAAATCTATGTAAAAAATTTCAATAGAAGAATACTTAGATCTGTTGGGTAGTGCAGAAATTGCACCACTGAACCGCATAGAGAGATACAGAACGCTATACAAGGGAGGAAAAGAAGTTGAGCGAAAGAATCATATTTGACTATTTCAAAGGTCAAGAATCTGACATGCTTAGCTTTTACAGAATACCTAAGCTTCTATTTACCAATGATTATTTCAAGCAGCTTTGTGTTGAAGCTAAGGTCCTTTATGGACTAATGCTTGATAGAATGTCATTATCACTGAAAAATAAGTGGTTTGATGCTGAAAACAGGGCATATATATACTTTTCACAGCAGGATGCAATGGAAATGCTGAACTGTAAAGAAAATAAGATTGGTGCACTGTTTAAAGATCTTGAGCAATTTCAACTTATCGAACGTAAGAAGCAGGGACAAGGAAAGCCGACAATCATATATTTAAAGAATTTTGTGCAGGAAGAAAATATATGTCAGACCTTTGAAAAACCAATATCTAAAGAAGATGAAAATAAGTCTAATAACGATAAGGTTTCAGACATGGGAAAAACCAATGTCAAGACTTTGGAAAAATCAATGTCTAGACCTTTGAAAAACCCAAGTCCAGACATGGGAAAAACCAATGCTAATTATAATAATATAAATAATACTGATTTAAATAAATATCATATCGATCAGATAGATCAGACATTGAATGCTGAGTATTTAGCATATGCAGAAAGAATCCGGGAGAACCTGGAACTATCGTTGATGAAAATCCGCTACCCACATGATGCAGAGGTTATTGACGGGATTTATGACCTTATAATTGAAACTGTAATCAACAAGAACGACATCATATGGATTTCAAAGAATAAGTATCCAGGAGAACTTGTGAGATCGAAATTTCTTAAACTGAACAGCAGTCACATTGAGTATGTTCTAGAGTGCATGAAGCAGAGTACAACCAAGATAAGGAATATAAAGAGTTATCTCTTATCGGCTCTCTTTAATGCTCCGACAACAATTGGCAGTTACTATCAGGCTGAAGCAAATTATGATATGAAAGTGAATTTGTGTTATCATTAGCATTATCAAATAGGGCACCTGTATTTCCATACTTACTGGGAGGAGGATTATGGAATTCAAAAAAGGATGCGGCTGGAAAGTCTGCTATGATGAGGAAAGAAATCTCAAGAGAGAATCATACATCAGAATCCTGAGGATGAAATTATGAAGTATATATACTTGATAGTTATCAATGCAGTAGCATTTCTGATGTATGGTATTGATAAAGATAAAGCACGAAAAGGAAAATGGCGGATAAAAGAGAAAGACCTTATTCTGGTAGCAGTGATCGGAGGCAGCATAGGAGCTTTTTTGGGAATGCACTTCTTTCATCATAAAACCAGACACTGGTATTTCAGATACGGTATCCCTGTCATAATG
>NZ_FOPH01000014.1 GCF_900113415.1 Oribacterium sp. WCC10
AAAGTGGCTCCGATACTGCTTCTTATATTGGCAGCTGCATCCGCACTTGGAATGGGCGGCGGGATATGGATGTTTTGTGAGGGAATTAAAACAATGAAACTACCATATGCCTCAGTAATTTCCGGAAAAGTGAAGATCATACTTTCTGTTATTATTTTTGCAGTATGTCTCCTGATATTTATCTTCTCAATGAGAGGATATGTTTCTATAAGGCTATGAAAATAAGTTAAGGGATATAATTAAAATAGACAATCTTAATACGGAGATCAGCTATGAACACTAAGCTAACTATAATCGTTGATAATACTTCAACAGGTTTGCTCAAAGGAGAATGGGGACTGTCCGTTCTTGTTGAATATAATGATAAAAAGATACTTGTAGATGCAGGAGCTTCTGACTTATTTTTGAAAAATATTCGGGGACTTGGAATCGAAGTAAAGGATATAGATTATGGTGTACTGAGCCATGCGCATTATGATCATGCAAATGGAATACCGGCCTTTTTTGAAAACAATGATAAGGCAGGCTTTTATATCAGGGATAGTGTTGATGCGAATTGTTATGGGAAGAAATTCATTTTCAGAAAATACATAGGTATACCACGAAACCTATTATGTAATTACCGCGACAGAATCATAATGGTTTCAGGTGATTACAAGATAATGGATGGAGTGTATCTGATTCCTCATAAAACAAAGGGGTTATCAGATATCGGGAAAAGAGAATCTATGTACAGGAAGACCTCAGCCGGGTGGATTCCCGATGACTTTTCCCATGAACAAAGCCTTGTTTTGGAAACAGAGAAAGGACTTTTGATAATCAATTCCTGTTCACATTGAGGGGCAGCAAATATCATTACTGAGATCAGAGAGACATTTCCGGAGAAGCATGTATATGGTCTTATAGGTGGATTCCACCTCTATAACAAATCAGATGAAGATATACATCTTGTCGGAAAAAAGATCAGAGATACAGGGATAGATTATGTCTGTACCGGGCATTGTACTGAGAAACATGCCTATGAGATATTGAAAGAAGAACTTGGCGACAGACTTGAAAAGATGATGGTCGGACTGAAGAAGGAATTTTAATATGACGTATCCAGAAGATAGAAAGGGTGCTGTATTAAAACAAGGATTTCCACTAGATGTAATAAGCATCATAGGGGAAATCCTCATTATTTTTAATAGTGATCTCCTGCTTTTAGATAATGGTAAAAATGATTAGGTCAGTTTATTTGTGACAGTGCACTCTTTACGGCCTCACGAATTGCTTTAGATGTTACTGTTGCACCGCTGACACTGTCAATTGCATCAATTTCTTCAGGTGTTGAGAGTCCCACGAACTTATCAGGAAGCTGTTCTATGGCTTTTGAACCGATACCAGGGGTCTCGTTAGCCTTTATTATGTCAACTTTATCAATTGTTTTATCATCAGCTATCGTGACTTTAACAGTGACTTCTCCATCCATTCCCTGTGCTGTTCCCACATATTCATTATTTGACAGTTCAACTTCCGTTTCTTTGGATCCATTTAAATCTGTGTCTTCACCAAGATGTTTTGGGGTAGATTCAACCTTGGTTTTCGGAATATAGTTTTCTATAACATCTTTCTTTCCGGCAGCTGCATTTGTACCGGCAATGTTTCCAAAAATGAAACACTCTGCAACATTTGTTCCGCCTTGATACATGCAAGCAGTTATGCCGCCCATCTCGCCTGCACTATACAGATGTGGAATCGGATTGCCCGTAGTGTCGAGGATCTGTGCATTCTCATTTCTCTTTGGGCCACCCTGAGTATTTAATATTTCACTCTTCATTGGCACAGCATAATATGCCTTCCCATCGAACGCCCGCATATATTCTTTTTCACGATCATGTCTCATATCACGTCCGTTATCGGCAAAGTAATTATAATCTTCGATAGTCTGTGTCAGCTTATCAGCGTCGCATCCGGTCTTTTCAGCGAGTTCCTTTATTGATGTAGCTTTCAATATTGTATTTTTATAATCATCATTGAACGAACCGGCTTTATCTATCAAATCAGACTGTGTTTGATCGTATATCCACCATATTTTATTAGGGAACTTGGGATTTTCCCACAAACCGTTTTCATATACATGTCCATGTCGTGGAGTCTCCGATTCATTTATAAATCGCTGACCATCATCGCCCACAAGTATCACACCACCTGTATTAAGTTCATTTTGTGCAAGTACAGCAATGTTTATGGCATTCATTCCATCCGGCACATTATAAGTGAGTCCTCCAAGACCGAAACCACCTTCATAACAACTCATATGCCATAGGTCTGCACCTACATCCTGACACATTTTTATACCATCACCTGTATTATACAAACCACCAATAGGAGCGTAATTAATGATGCCAAGATACTGTTGAACCATATCTTTGTTGTCTTCGAAGCCGCCGGTTGCTACAACGACTCCACCTAGTGCCCGAACAAGAATCTCATTATCACCACGTTTTACTTTTACACCAAGAATCATCTTGGATGCCGGATCCTGAACAAGCTCCAAGGCAGGGCTCTCATACCAGACATCAATGTTTGATTTACGTTCAATGACAGCATTTTTTACTGTCTGGTAAAGAAAGCCGTCAGACACTCCGGTATGAGTTGAACATAATGCTACTTTATTACTTCCATCGAATTCAGGGTATTCAGGACTCATTTTGGCCAGTATTCCCCAAGTTGAAGGATCGCTGAGATCATGAAAATCCGAATCGTCCCCATTGAAAAAATTATCCCTTAACATTTCCCATGTTCCGCTGACACCTGTTGTTAATGTATCAAGCATGGCTTCGGGAAGTTCCCTTCCGGCTGCAAGAGATCTATAGTAATCTAATGCAGCCTGCTTATCACCATGTGCATAAGCAAACATTTGACCACATACTTTTGAATTACCACCAGCCTGTGATTCCGGCATTTTTTCCACAATTACGACAGAAGCTCCTTCATTTGCAGCTGATATGGCAGCATTCATACCTGCAAAACCCATACCTAGAACTACAACATCATATTCTGCATCCCATTTAAATGTTTCGGCGATTGTATATTCGTCTTTTTTTGCACCATCATTTTTTATATCATTTGAAGTGCTTTCATCTGGGTTGTTATCAGGAGCCGTAGTTGCTTCAGGAACATCAGGAGCTGAACAACCTGTAGCATAAAGTGCTACTGTGGCAGCACCTGCAAATGTGCCGCGTAGGAATTCTCGTCGTGATAATTTTTTCATTTTGTATCCCCCTCTCATCTGTAAGATTACATTTAAAATGTGATTTTGTTCTGTTAAAATCATATCAAAGAGGTTATTTTGGAATAAGGAAAATCTTTTATGCTTATCCCAAAATATTTTCCATCGATCAAGGGAGATAATTAAAATGAGAAAGCTGCTTGCTGATGGTGAGAACAGATTAAGAAAAGTCGATACAGACTGGGTGAAAAATAATATGCTATTTAACTATATTCTGTATGATGACAATTCTTTGCTCACAAAAAGCTTTGTAGATAATAATTCCATTGAAATCAATTTTGATCCTTCCAACTATTATCTGTGTATATCCGGAGCTAACAAGAAATATAATCTGATATATGATAAAACAAACTTTTCTATTCAGTTACATGCATATCACGAAGTAGAAAACCATATATATGATCTGATGGATAAGACACATTATAAAGGAAATCAATGTCTCCTTAAAATTGATAACAGCAAGCAGAGCGCAATTATTTTCACTCCGGAAAAATCAACTACATGTACACCGGAGAAACTTGCCGGGTTAATGTCTAAAACATATATCGAAGGGATTCCTCATCTTTCAAAATATTCTGTAACTTCATTAGTTGGACCTTTTCATAGTTTTGAAATGCTTAATATAGCATATCAGGAAGCCAGAAGACTGAATGATCTCTATTTTTTCAACTTAAGTGGAGCAGTAATCACACAGGATCTGATTGACAGGATATCTACAAACAATTCTGTCGGACAGCTCTTTGTAAATCTGCGCAGTTTAAGAAATTCCATGTGCACAGGTTCATCGGATGAAGCTTTAAAGCTTTGTGACTATATATTTGATAGTCTTCTTGCACCTTCATTTTCTATGGTTCATGTGAATTATGCCTATGTCTTTTTTGAAGATCTTTTTAACACGTTTGAATTGGTATACCAAGAGATACAGCCACTACAGTTTAATGATATAAATGATTTTTATCAGCTTAAGGACTTCCAGGCATATGTTAAGGCTAATATCAAACAGGTCATGACTGATCTGAAGAAAACAAAACGATTCTCTGCCTATATTATGTTAACTATTGGATTTATCCGTGGAAATATAAACCAGGATCTGTCTCTATCACGCCTTGCCGGCTATGTATCTATAACACCAGCGTCATTAAGTAACCAGTTTCATGCTGAAACAGGAGTTGCACTTACTGAGTTTATATCCAATGAACGAATTGAATTTGCAAAAAAGCTTTTAAGGAGCACAAGTGATACAACTGAGGTAATTAGTCAAAAATCCGGATTTGCTTCCGTTCAATATTTCAGAAAAGTTTTTAAGAGAATTACTGGGTCAACTCCCGGTGAGTATCGAAAAGGACTGTCGAACTAAAAGGATAGTCCTTTGTTTTTAATTATGGAACATACGCATAAAGATAATATTCGATGATATTGTGGCAATTATATCCATGCAGAAATATGAATTGTATGGATCCTAGCTTTATAAATACATTGATTTTTGATAATGAGCGTTTTATCATAGTTTAATAGTTGCGCACAATCAAATGAGGCTAAATATATAATCAGGAGGGATCAAATGAAGGAAAAGGTAAATGTTAGTGACTATGCAAATTTGATCATAAAAGCTTTACCTAAGGGGATATTGCTTAATACCAATGCAGATAAGTTTAATTCTATGGTCATAGGATGGGGACATCTTGGGACATTATGGGGAAAAACCACATTTCATGTATATGTAAGACAGGGACGCTTTACAAAAGGTCAGCTGGATAAAGCTGGGGAATTTAGTATAAGCATTCCTCTGGATAATCCTGATCCTTCGATTAATAAAATCTGTGGATGGGAGTCTGGATTTAATATAGACAAGGTAAAAGAAGCTGGACTTGAACTGGAAGATGCTGAAGTAATAAAGACTCCGAGTGTTAAGCAGTATCCTTTTACAATTGAGTGCAAGGTACTTTATTCCCAGGATCAAGATCTTGAAAGGATTCCTGAGGACATTAGGAAGAGGAGTTATCCAGAGGACGTTCCCGGATCTTATCCAATGGCAAATAAGGATTTCCATACCATGTATGTCGGAGAGATAGTTGATGCATATATCATAAGATAAAGTAAGAGGTAGTTACATTAACATGCCATATTAGTTGTATAAGAAATAATATGAATGATAACGTATATGTTTCTTTGAAGACGCTTTCTTAATAAAATAAATTCATATGTCAATAGATATATCATTCAATTTTATGACCTGCTCAAAATTTTGGGCAGGTCTTTCTTTTACAGATTTGTTCTGTTGAAACAGAACATTAGTTCTGATATTATTAATTCAGGAATTGGAAGTAAGCAGATTCCTTTAGAAAGGTTTTAAGCTAAACAGTTAAATGGTCAGAAAAAGCTTCTGCAGAATGTGGCGAGTGGCTTCGCTAAACGGAAAAACATCTGTGGAAACTCTTTATCGGTTTCTTTCCCTTTGCCGATTAAGAGAGATTGAAAAATATTATAGGCTTTTTCAGGAGGCATTGTGAATGAGTAGGAAGTTGGACAGAAGAGAGAGGTTTGTTGCGTCTTGTAACTATTGTGGGACATTTCTCCAGGAGACACAGGGTAATTGTAAATGCAATGTGGTATGTTCCGGGTGTGGGAGGAACATGGCTGTTGTGGTCAGAAAGGGAAAGGTAACGGTCTTTGAAGAGAGGCACGATGACGATCCTGTATATATGGACAGAATTCGTATGATTAGTTATGTAGCCGGATTGAAGAGACTTGAGAATGAACACAGCAAAATGGTTGCAGAATCAGGAAAACTTTATGAGATGAGTGTTCCGAATAAGATCTGATAAAAATAGAAAATTGAATATAGTGAGATCCCTGCGTACAGACTGCTATACCGGTCATCTAGGTTTTGTCCTGATAAAACCGTAGCCCGAGGGGGGCGCGGTACAGAGCCTCAGATGTTAAATGAGTTACGGATAAGTAGCACGCGGATGGTCAATAGTTTGCCGAGAGCTGAACTATACGGTAATGATGCGATGTAAAATCCTATCGTTTGGATTATTACATAGATGCAACTACTTAATAATGTAAAGAGGAGCCTGCAAAACGAAGCTGGTCATCAGAATACTGTGTGAAAACACAGATATGTTCTGTATGTGACTGGGTGTATGTTTTGCAGGGTTCTCTTTATTAACCATTTGGAGCTTATAGACTGCAGTTGTTAGCTTATGCGCTTTTTCGGATCGGCTTCCGTTTTGGAAGGCACCGGAAAGGTGCGAAAGATGAAAAAGAACCATGGAATTGACACAACAACTGTAGGAGGAAGAATCAAGTATTGGAGATGGTACGCAGGGATTAATCAGGAAGAGCTTGCAGAAAAGATGTTTACATCAAAGCAAATGATATCAGCTTACGAGACAAATAAGGTAGATGTCAAAGCCTCTGTATTGATTGAAATAGCCGATGTACTTGGTATAGAAGTAGGGTGGTTATTTGCAGATCAGTTTGATAAAAAAGTAAATGAAAATGGAAAATATGATACAGAAGAATTACTGACAATGTATGATCTTCTTCCTAAGGAGATGCAGAAAGTTGCTATCGAACAGATGAAGTCACTTCTATCGTACTGTGAAAGAACCGCTGTCAGATGAGAAAAATTAATCATACATTACACATACACACATTGTTCTAATACAAAATGTAGTGTGTATGTGATAATGCCATTTGACATTCACACATTCTTTTGGTTAAAATGAATGTGTGAAAGGTGGTGGCTGTATGGCGTCGATAATAAGAAACATGATAAATGAATCTTCAAACGGTCTGATAAGAGTGTCTGATATTGAGTCTTCAGGCGGAGACAGGCATGATATAAAAAAATATGTTGAGGATAATTCTATCGTAAGGGTTGGGCGGGGATTATACCAGATAGCAGATCAGTGGGAAGATGAGCTTTATATATTGAGCCTCAAGTATTCAAGAGGAATCATTTCTCATGAAACTGCGTTATACATCCATGGGTTCACAGACAGAACTCCGTCCATATACACTCTGACATTTCCACGAGGATATAACGCACCATCACTAAAGAACGAGAATGTTCAGATAAAAAGAGTTAAAAAAGAGAACTATGATCTGGGTATCATAGATGGAAAATCATTTTATGGTAATCCTGTGAGGCTTTACAATATTGAAAGGACATTGTGCGATATCGTAAGAGGAGAAGGAAGTGATATTCAAATCGTTCTCGATGCTATGAAACGATATGCAAAATATGAGAATAAAAATATAAATATACTTTTTGAATATGCAGAGCAGTTACACGTAAAAAAGAAGATATTACGTTATATGGAGATATTGTTATGAAAACAGCTAATGCGATGCAGCTTAAGGCACTTATAAAGAAGAAGTCAAAGGAACTGAATGTGGCTCCACAGCTCGTCCTTCAAAATTATATGTTGGAGAGACTGCTTGAAAGAATCAGCAGATCAGAATATTCCGACAAGTTCATCATAAAGGGAGGCTTTTTACTGTCTTCTATCGTAGGACTGTCAACGCGTGCCACCATGGATCTTGATACTACTATTAAAGGTTTTACGTTAACCAAAGAGAATCTAAGTAATATCATTACGGATATATGTGATGTTGAAGCAGAAGATGATGTGAAATTTGAACTGCTAAAACTTGATGATATCCGTGAAACGGATGACTATCCGGGATTAAGAGTGTTCTTGGATGCAAATTATCCTCCAATGAAGGTGCCTCTGACAATAGATGTTACAACGGGAGATAAGATAACCCCGAAGGAAATTGATTATTGTTACACATCTATGTTTGATGATACAAAGATAAATATACTGGCTTATACCATAGAGACTGTATTGGCTGAAAAGCTTGAGACGGTTCTGGCAAGAGGAATAGCAAATACAAGGCCAAGAGATTACTATGATATTTATGTTCTGTTAAGAACGAAGGAAAAGGACATAGATTATCCTGTTTTGAAACAGGCTTTGTTGGCTACCTGTAACAAGCGTGGATCAGCATATATCATAGACAGTTATGAGACTATTATTGAAACATTGAACAAAAGCGCTGAGCTACAGGGACAATGGAAGAAATATCAGAAAGCCTACCTGTATGCAAAGGATATTGAGTATACAGATACCTGTAAGGCTGTATATGAAATAATGAATCGATTGAATAATTTATAAATTGATGAAAATATAATCATAGTAAGAGAAATTCCGGGGAAGTGTTCTAAACCGGAGGTTTCTCATAATATGGACGCATGAAAAGAAACTGGTTTATAACAGGATCTTTTCATGCGTTTTTTGGATGAATAAAACTAAAAAACTCATGTTAGCGCAAAAAATATCTCTTATCTGAAAAATCCCCTAGCATAATTCAAATGAAACAAAAGTCATAGGCGTAACAACGAAACCAGAACGGTGAATATTCCGATGCGACGAAGTCGCCAATCCGGGAAAATGGAAATCATTAGTCCGGTTACCGGAAATCAGTTATTAATGCGGCAGAGCCGCCTGTCCGGTGTGGCGTGAGCCACCAGTCCGGACAAGTTTGAGCCGCCGCTGATTTATAGTACCTTTACAATTACATACGGTCAGTTTCTGGGAGACCATATACCTCTCGCATAGATAAATCCCTGGAGGGATCCACCGGAACGATATCGATGACATAACCGTCATGGACGATACGATCCAAGATGGCATCTGCAAGGGGAGATGCATCTCCACCGAGCTGCTCATACCATCCATCCTTACTATACTGTGAACAGAAGATAGTGGATGACCTCTTCCTTCTGTGATGGAGCAGTTCAAAGATGTCCTGCTGTTCCTCCTGTGTGGGTTTCATAAGTAGCCATTCATCAAGGATGAGGAGGATGGGGTTGGCATACTTAGCCATCACTTTACGGTATGTGCCGTTATCCCTCGCAGTCTTAAGATCAATGAGGAGATCCGGTAGCCGCACATACTTTGTAGTATAGTAGTGCTTACACGCTTCCATACCAAATGCACATGCCATAAAGCTTTTGCCACTGCCTGTTGCACCGGTAATAAAGATGTTGCGGTAGTCGGCGATGTACGCGCAACTGGCGAGCCGTTTAATCAGCTCCTTGTTAAGCTTACGCCCAGATGTGTAATCGATATCTGCAATGCTGGCAGATGGCTGATCAAACTGAGCATTCTTGATGAGACGCTTAAGCCTATTATTTTTACGGCTGGTATACTCCGTATCCACGAGAAGACCGAAGCGATCTTCGAAGGATACCTCCTTCATAGACGGATCATTCTCCTGTATACGGAATGCATCCGCCATAGATGTAAGCTTCATTTCGATAAGTTTATCTATGGTTACCTGATTGGTCATGATTATTTCCTCCTATAGTAGTTGGCACCTCTTGTGATGCCGTTTGCATTATTCTTTGGGGTGTCAGTGCTATCGCCTGTGCTCTCAGGAACAGAATCCTTAGCGGCTGAAAGTATGTTGCTTACGCTCTTGTAACTGGGACTCTGCGTGTATGACAAGGCTGTTTTACAGGCTGCTTCAAGCTCTTGTGGCGAATACTTATCCGCTATCTTCAAAAGCCCCATACAAGCTCTGTAAGACTGTTGCTCCACCCGTTTGGATCGGAGGATTGAATCTATGACTTTGGCTGTGTTTTCACCTATCCCTTCTGCCCATTTGCGGAAACGATCACCGTTCCACTCCAGATAATGCTGGTGTTCTTTCGGCATATGTTCCGTAACGGTGCTGTACTGACCTTTGCGGCCGTATAAACGCCTGTGAGAGGCGATACGGTTCTGATTATAGAAAACCTCTATAATAGTGCCTGTTACCCTTACATCGACTTTCTTGCCGATGTATTCATACGGAATTGAGTATAGCATTCCGTCCACAGATATGTGATAATTGAACTGAACGGTGGCTTGTTTCCATTCCGCCAGTTCGTATCGGGTAGTGGGTAACGGTGTCAAAAGTGGCAGTTCTTCGTCGTGGAAGAGTTCGTACCGGCTACCCTCTTTCTTTTGAAAGGGACGCTTATTGAATTCTTCCAGCTTTACTCTTATTGCCGTATTAAGCTCGGCGATGGTAAAGAACTGCTCATTGCGCAAGGCGGCAACGATCCATGTGGATATATTGCCTACGCTACCTTCGGCATTTGGCTTATCTTTTGGCTTGCGTACACGAGCGGGAATGATGGCTGTGCCGTAATGCTCCGCAAGCTCATGGTATACGGCATTAATGCGTTGATCCTTCCAGCCTTTGTTGTGGATAACCGCTGTTTTACAATTATCCGGCACGAGGATTTTTGCTACGCCACCGAAATACTCATACATATGGACATGGGCATCAATCCATGATTGCTGTTTCTCATCAGCAAAGGCTTCGACATAAGCGTACTGGCTGTACGTCATCACACCAACGAAGATGTATGCTTCGGTTATCTCGCCGGTGTACGGATCGACGAGCTTGGCTGTATCGCCAGCCCAGTCCACCTCCACCTGCTCACCGGGCTTCCGGTTGATATGCATGGTGGCACGGCGTTTGTTTTCGTCCTGCTGGATGTAGTAGCAGAACTGGGAATACATCAGAGGTTCCTCACCGGCTTGTCGGCAGTCTTCCATGTATTCAGTCCATAGGAGTTTCTTGGAAACGCCGTTCCTTAAAAGCTCCTTACGAATGTGGTCATAATCCGGCATTCGTTTTGTGGATGATACTGCGTTCTCTTTTGTTAACATGAGCTTTTGCAGCTCTGCGTCAGTCATTGATTCATCCAACGGCCATGAAAGATTCAATTCCTTAGCTCGTTTTTGAACTTTGACGACGGTCTTTTGTGCAACACCACAACTTGCCATGATGTTGCGCTGAGAAAAACCTAGGTTGGTAAGCCTAATAATTTCTCTGTACTTGGTCATAATTGCGACCTCCTTATAATGAATTTACACCCTCAGGTGCATGGATTCATTATAAGGCTATATAGAAACAGCGATTTCCTTTTTGCCGGAATTGCGATTTCTTCAAAAACGGAATAGTGATTTCCGATCACCGGACAGGTGATGGATTTCTCTCCGGATTATTCAAACGGTTGGGATAATAAATGTTCCTATGATTTTTTGTTTTTAAAAACATATTCCTAACGCTCTGTTTTCGTTAGGAAGGACTAAAAGATGGGAGAAAGAAGATTCAACAAGAAACACAAACTGAGTTTCGACATCGAAGAATGCGAGCCAAAAACTATGGGAGGGAGGATAAGGTATTGGAGACGGAAAACAGGAATGACTCAGGAAAATCTTGCTGAAGGGATGAATTTATCTAAGCAGACAATATCGTTTTATGAAAATGATGTAACAGATGTTAAAGCATCTAAATTGGTTGATATAGCTGAAACGCTTGGAATAGAAGTAGGGTGGTTATTTGCTGATCAATTTGCTGAAAAATTTGCTGAATTAAATAATGAAGGCATTAGTCAGTTGGATGATAAAGAGATGTGCTCAATTTATCATTCACTTTCATCTGAGTTGCAGTCAGTTGCCGCTGAACAGATGAGATGCCTTTTGAATTTTTATGAGAGTCAAAAGAAACACTAGTTGTAGTTAAGCTGAAAAAACCTGTCATACTCAATGATATATGAGAGTGATACCCCAAGGATTGTTGAGTATGAGCAGGTCTTTATTCTTTGGGACTGTTTCTATTTGGGCAATGCATTAGTGTCATGGGTTTGGAAAAGAATAAACTAATAGGCGGAAAACAAGATTACAAACCAAATTAAAGATACTTTGCAGATTAAAATGGTGGAAAGTCAAATACAAATTGACCAAAGTCAAAGACAGCTTTCTCGAAGTTAGGCATACAGAGTCATAGAATAATACATGTAAACAAAAACAAATATAAAAAGTCACGTTAGACAGGAGGTATGAGAGGTGGCAAATTTAGTTAAGAAGTATGCAGTGGCTGATGCTTCAGGGCGAGTTGATCTGATCTATAAGTATTATTCTGTGTTTCTTAAAACGGTTGATGGACGTATAGAGGGGCTGCTGTATCTGATCGAAAACGAGAAAGAATCTAATAGAAGAGCTGAAGATGATGATTTGGGGGTAAGGATTCAGAGAAGCAGGTTAAGTAATCCAACGGCTGATGAATCAATAAGTCATGTAACCATTAGAGAAGCTCTGAAGACTTGTGATTTTTCTGGAGGTGTACTTGATGGGACAGATCGTGAAGAAGAGTTTAAAAAAGAAGCATTGCTGCTCAAAGTGATGAGACATGACTATGATCTCTTTAAGAGACAGGTTGAATGTCTGGATGAGGAAGATAGAAGTATTTTTATTTCCTATATTAATAGGAAGAAATCCACTGGAGAGATTGCTGCTGAGATTGGTTCTGGAGTTGATACAACTCGTAACAGAATTTATAAAATCAAGCTGGAAGTTAAAGAGAATATGCTTGAATATCTTGAGGGAAGATTGTAAGGAGGATGCAGATATGCCTAAGTCAAGGATAGTTGTCCCACAGTTAGAGGAGAAGGTCTTAAAGGGTCAGAAGAAATTCGTAAGATACGCAGAAGGAGCAGAACTCTATTCGGTAGGAATTCATACATTTCAGGAAATGGCAAAGGAAGCGGGAGCAATATACAGAGTCAAGAGATGTGTTTTGGTTAATACTCAAAAGATTGATGAGTACCTTGAAAACTTTTGCGAAAATTCTTAACAGTGTATATACGTCCATACAGATTCATACAGAGTCACGGACGTGATTGTAAGATGGTTTAAGCACTATTGTCTGGAATATATGGATTGAAAATGAGGAATAGTTGGAAATATAATCGTTATAGAACCGGCTGTTCCTCTTTTTTTATGAAAGAATGAGGAAGAATATGGCTAGAAAAGATAGTAAAGGATACAATCTACGAACGGGAGAATGTCAGAGAAAAGATGGTAAGTATTCATATGCTTTTACAGACAGATTTGGTAAGAGACATTTTATTTACTCAAAAACATTAGTAGAGCTTAGAGAAAGGGAGCGGGCACTGCAAAGAGACTACGAAGACGGATTAGATCCATATAAGGCTAAGACAATAGAAGTCAATCATATGGTTGAAAGTTATTTAAGTCAGAAGCATGATCTTAAGACTTCAACAAAAGGTTCTTATCGCTTTATGTTCAAGCAGTATATACATGATAATTTTGGGAAATCAAAGGTCATAAATGTTAAGTATTCTGATGTTAAGAGATTTTATTATAGTCTCATGATGGATAAAGGAATTTCTGCAGCCACAGTAGATCATGTGCATACATTGCTTCATCCTGCATTTCAGATGGCAATAAGGGATGGACTTATCAGAACGAATCCAACAGATGGAGTTATGGCTGAGATAAAGCGTAGCAAATTCTGGGTAAAAGGAAAAAGACAAGCACTGACGATTAAACAGCAACAGGTATTTCTCGACTTTTTTAAAGATAATCGGGAATATGAGGGCTGGCTTCCTATAATAACAGTGCTTCTAGGGACCGGAATGCGTATAGGAGAATGCCTCGGGCTGACATGGGATGATCTTGATTTCGAAAATAGAATTATTAGCGTTAACCATACTATAAGCGACAGACCGGACGAGAAAGGAGTTTGTAGAAAGAGAATCCAAAGCACCAAAAGTAATGCTGGAACAAGGACTATACCAATGATTGAAGAAGTATATCAGGCATTTCTGACGGAATATGAGTATCAGAAGATATTGGGATTCTGTGAGGAGGTAGTTGATGGCTATTCAGGATTTGTATTCTCAACAGCCAAACATACAGTATATCTTGCAGAGGCAGTAAACAACGCTATTCATAGGGCAATTGATGAATATAATAAGCGGGAAAAAATAGCAGCAGCCAAGGAATATAGGGATCCATTTATACTGCCTCAGTTATCTGCACATGTTCTTAGACATACCTTCTGTACAAGACTGTGTGAGAATGAATCAAATCTTAAGGTTATCCAGAGTATAATGGGACATGCGGATATTACAACTACAATGGATATATACGCTGAAGCCACTAAAGAGAAGAAGCAGGAAGTGATGAGGAATCTGGATGGAAAGATCATAATCTGATTTCATATCGAAGATAAATCCGAATAAATGTATGGACAAATCTCTCAATATTTAATAGAATAAAAAAAGGTATATTATAGAGATGTGCTGTTAGAAAATATGTTGTAAATTATCTTTATTGGATTAGTTTGGACGTATTTGGTCAAAGATGGATAAAACTATAGAGAGCATATATATGACCAAAGAATACTCTATGGATACACTAGTTTCATAAAGCTCAATGAGGTTCAATGGAAAAGTCAGCCATGTGTAGATAGATATATATGATTCTCTATGTACGGTGATGAGCCGGAATAAAAAAATATCCTGGTACCTTCCCGACTTTGAAGAATGTAGACCGATAAAACCCAGTAAATATGCGGCTTTTGAGGTATTGTCAGAACGAAATTACAACAAATTGACAACAATTCTTCCGATAATCACGAAGAATCACAAAGGATTATAAGTTGTTAGAGAAAATATTAGCCTAGAAATCAGGACCCAAAGGGACCACTTTCTTGAAAGACATTTCAGGAGAGAGGTCCCTTTTTTGCGTTTCAAGACATCTGTAAATCAATCTTATTTTATCGGAGGAAAATCAAATGAATGATCAGTATTACGATATTGAAAGAAGAACAGCAATAAAGGAAGAAGCAAGAATGTTCAGAAGAAAGCTCATCTCTTATGAGCAAGCTGAAATAATCTACAGCATATCACATCGGAAGATTCGAGACTTAGCAGAAGCAGCCGGTGCTGTTTACAGATTTAATGATGTAAACGTAAGAATCAATAAAGAGATTCTTGATGAATACTTGGAACGCTTCAGGCTGCCTGAGAATCCAAACGTAAAAATATGAAAGGTGGGGATTCAAATGGCAGGACAAGCATGGAAATATTCCGGAGAACTGGATGAAAGAGATCTGGCTTTTCTACAACATGAATTTATTACGATAACGTTGGGGGTCGAATATTACGGGTTTAGTGTCAGACCTCTTACAAGAATGGCGGTTGAAGCCGGAGCTTTTTACAAGATAGGAAAGATGGTACGTATTAACAGAAACAGATTTGATGAGTATTTAAGAGAGAAGCAAAGGATTCCAAGAATAGGAGGCAAATTATGTACAAAGTCATAAGTAAGGTACTTACAAAGGAGGTCCACAATGGCTAATAAGATTAGGGAAAAGATGAAACTTACAAGTGTTGATGATTTGCTGGGAGTTTCAGGTACAAAAGAAAATAGAACTGAGGAAATTGAGATAAGCTTGATTCACCCTTTCAAGAATCATCCCTTTAAAGTAGTGGACGATCAAAGGATGGATGAGCTTGTTGATAGCATAATTAATCAGGGGGTATTATCACCGGTTCTCGTAAGGCCAAATGGAGATGGAACTTATGAGATGATTTCCGGTCATAGAAGAATCCATGCAGCTAAAAGA
Source organism: Oribacterium sp. WCC10 (assembly GCF_900113415.1). Lineage (GTDB taxonomy): Bacteria > Bacillota > Clostridia > Lachnospirales > Lachnospiraceae > Oribacterium. Next base: position 15,785 of record NZ_FOPH01000014.1, read on the forward strand.
GCTCAGTTAAAGAAAATACCGGCAATTGTAATGGATCTTAATGATGATGAATCTACTATAATCATGGTGGACGCAAATCTCCAAAGAGAAGAGCTTCTGCCAAGTGAAAGAGCATTTTCTTTTAAGATGAAGATGGATGCAATGAGGCACCAGGGAGCTTGTCGACATAATGTCGACAAGTTAAATCCCGTAGAAAGAAAAACAGCTACGATAGTTGGTGAAGGAAGTGGTCTTACTGGAAGGAGTGTTCAACGATATATAAAGCTTACATACTTGCTCCCAGAGCTACTTGAAATGGTAGATAATAAACAGCTGTCATTAGTTAATGGGGTTGATATATCTGGGTTTGATAAAGAGGTACAGGAATACCTGTTAACTTATATCAAGGAAAAAGGGAAAATCCATCCTGCCCAGTTAAATGCATTAAAGGCTCAGCCCAATCTGGAGAACCTTACACCGTATACCGTAATGACAATTATGAAAGAGGCTATGGCTTCCAGGCCAAAGTCAAAGAAAGTATCGTTTACAGAAAAGAAACTGAACAAGTTCTTTCCTGCTGACTATTCAGCAAATAAGAGGGAGCAGATAATAATTGAACTTCTCACAAAATGGAAAGAAGAGCATGGATTGTAAGATATTCGTTTTTGAGCCGGTCAGACTGGCACCTGTATGTCAGATACAAATATCAATAAAAAAAGTCATTTCCATATTGATATATACGGTTACCGTATATATAATGATTATAAGCAAATATACGGTAGCCGTATACAAGGGGGCATTATGGATGATTACAATTTAAGACTTGATAACATTGCTGATGGAATTTTAGTAGAGAAGACCGATTTGGAGGAGGTTGATGCTGGTAGGAAGAAAAGAATGTATGCCAGCGCTGCTGCTTATATAAGAAACCAGACAGGGATGAATAAGAAGGAGTTTGCAGAATACCTTGGGATTCCATATAGAACTTTACAGGATTGGGAACTCGGCAATACTCAGGCTCCGGAATATGTACTTCGTTTGATCGCTTACAAGGTTATGTGGGAGAAGGAAAGGGGGAACTTATAATGGTAGTATTATATGGCATTGGAATGATTATACGATTTATACTCAAAGTAGCTTTGTTGCCGGTTCAGGCAGCACTTACCCTTTTGCTTTTTGCGCTCTGTTATGTTGGTGGTTTAGTTACGTATGCATCGGAGTTGCTCGGGACATTCTTAATATTTTGTGGTATCTGCACTTTTTGGATGAAGGGACCAGCAACGATGGGATGGCAGGGTATAATTGCTGGAATTTTGTTCGCAATAATTCCACAGGCATTAACACTATGGGGTGCGGAAGGAGTGCTTTGTTTAAAGGATTTATTGGGAAGAGTATGATTCATAACAATTTACGATAACCATTGTGATTTTCAACAATTTCATTATCATAATGGCAACATAATAAAGAAAGAGTAAATATTCTTTTAGCTCCATTATGCAAGAGTGATCGGCGGATCACAATAAACTAGTATATTGGCCAAATGGAATAATTATGGTATTATTATCCCATACAAAAGGAGGGTGATTATATGCCACTGATTATGCCTATCAAAGATTTAAAGGATACATCGCATATTTCTGAAATATGCCATAAGTCTGAGGAACCGATTTATATTACCAAGAACGGATACGGAGATATGGTGATGATGAGCATTGAGTTGTTTGAGTCTATGCAAAAGAAATGGAGTATGTACAGTGATATAGAGCTTTCCGAGCAGCAAATAAAAGAAGGTAAAACAAAGGATGCAAGAAAAGCTCTATCAGCAATAAGGGAGAAATATGGCTTATAATCTGATAATTACGGACAGGGCTGATGAGATGATTGATGAGAAAGTCAATTATCTACTCATAAAGTTCAAAAATCAGCAGGCTGCTTCTCATTTGTTGAATGGGATATCGGTGCTATATGATCGCATGGAGGATAATCCGTTCCAGTTTCCAGATTCCAAGGATCCATATCTTTTGAAGCGTGGATATAAGGAAGCCTATATTTCTGACATGGACTATAAAATGGTATTTAGAATTGATGGTGATGATCTGTATGTTGTCGGACTGTTCCATGATTTAGAAGATTATGCTTCGAAAGTAATGGAGTGAATACTCCATTGGAGATAGAGTAACACAAGAATCCAAAGAATATTAGGAAAAGGTCGTGAAACTTGGATAAAAACCAAGCGCCCACGACCTTATATTTGTTTGATTACCATTCCCTCAAAATCTTATATAATTAATGCATAAGGAGCAATTAATGGATAAGACCGAAATAATCAAACGACTGGCTGTTTTAAAAGCTGAGAATATTGAAAAGACTATCGAAAAGAATCTATTGTCTCGTAAATTCGGGAATCGAATACCCTCAAAAAAGTTCATTGAAAAATACGAAAATTCAGAAGAATACAAAAGGATATTCCGGGCTGAATTAAAGAAGAACGAAGAGTATCATACGCTGATAACAGTCCCTGAGAACGACCTGAATCTTGATTATTTTTATGATGAGTATAAAGATTTTCTTGAGGAAGCCCTCCTCAGAACTGATTCTTTTCCTCAGCTCGTGCAGGTAGCAGTGAGCCTTCGCACACGTCATGAGAAGAATTGTGCTAAAGAATTTTATAAAGAAATCAGCATAGAAAAACTGACACAGCGTTATATTTCAAAAGCATTGAATGCCGAAAGCAAAGAGTACATGGCTCTTAAAGAAGAGTCTGAGCAGATAATAGAATCGTATTTTTCTGAGAAAGAGAAGTGGCCAGACATAGCCAAGACTATCAATCTGGATTCAATGAGGATGCTGTTTTTTATATGGGGAGATTGCATTCTTGAGCCTGATGAGCTGAAAGATCATTTTATATTATTGCGGATTGCAAATGCATGTTAATCACCTCATTTCAGGTATTGCGCTGTAAGGCGTCTCACTTCATCCTGCATCTTGTGAACGACTGTATCCGGACCGGTGATTTTTACACCTTCGCCCAGAGACATGATCCAGCCCAGGAACTGATTGCTCGGGATTACATTGACGTGAACGCTGAAGGTGTTTTCATCTTTAGGAATCAGAGTTACGTCCTTGCCGAAACGGTCAATGATAATACCGGCTTTGTCGTTGCTGCATTCCAGAGTGACGCAGGTTTCTTCTCCGCCGAACATACCGAACACAGCCTTGGAATACTTGGCCATATCGAAGTTCTTAAAAGCTTCCTGACCTTCACGCTTAAACTTAACGACATCGAGATCCTTCATTTTGTCCACACGGTAATGCTTGATCTTATCAGCTTCAGAATCGTAAGCAACGAGATAGTAGTACTCGTCATCCCACATCAGGCACCAGGGGCTGACCTGGTACAGGGCACCATCATGGCGCAGAACCTGATTGCCCTTGATATCCCATTGGAAATAGTGGAAGGTGATCTGCTTACTTTCCGCAATAGCAGAGTAAATGGTATCCACGTTGTTGTAGACCAGTTTATTCGGTGTCTTGATTCTTCCGGAAATAACAACCTGCCTCTGCAGCTGCTTTGCCTCATAGGTGCTGACCAGGTTTTCCAGCTTCTTGATCAGCTGCTTAGACTTCTTATCTGTGATGAACTTAGCCGCCTGTACAGAATCCACCAGAAGCTTCAGTTCAGGAAGTTCAAACTGTCGTTTTCCAAGATGGTAATACGTGTTGCGACCGATCTTTTCGCTGATGATATCCAGACCGTAATGATCCAGTTCTGCAAAATCAAGATACAGTGTTTTCCTGTCTGCAGATACTTTATAGGATTCAAGTTTCTTAATGATTTCCTGCATGGTCAGTGAATGCTGATCATCCGTGTATTGTGTGAATATCTTTACCAGATAAAGCATTTTCAGCTTCTGATTTTCTCCCTTTGCCATAGCCCCGGTTCCTTTCTTTCATTTCCCTTATGATAACACGAAGAGAAGTGTAAAGGAATGATTGAGTCTTGAAATCGGGACGCAAAGGTCAGCTTCCGCGCTCTTGGTTCTTAATGATTTCCTGTTCCCTTCCGGCCTCAAGAATGGTACGGACATTTTGTTCTACAGTTTGCAGTTCGCGCAATTTGGATCTGGCAAAGGAATAGCTTTCATATTGTTCATTTTTCTTTGCGACCTGTGCAGCCTTATCCTGTTTCAACTGCTTCAGCATGGGAATCTTTTTGCCGCCAGACAGTTTTCGTAATTCTTTTCTTGCGGCTTCATAAAGCAGGATAGAAGATTCGTGTTCTCTGCGGAATGTCTGCTTGTCCGGAGCCTTCAGGTATTCCTTGTAAACTACTTTATTGGCCAGATACTGGCCGGTGTTCCGGATCAATAGATTGGTCTTGCAGAGCTGTGCTTCCGTCTCTTTCAGCTCAGATAGTTCACGATCAACATCGGCTTTGGTAGATGCAAGCAGGGCAGTAAGTTCCTCTTCGGATCCGATACCATTTTCCTGCATGAAGGCCAGAGTATTTGGCATCTGCTGGAGATTGCCGATCTTCACCTTCTCGGCATAATAGCGGTTCTGCTGAGCTTTAATCAGTGTCTCAACATCAACAATCAAACGAATGGAATGACCGGGGAATGCAGGCGCAGTGTGCGGTTGCATGGATCCTGAAACATGCTTGTGTTTTTCGGATGGTCGATATGGAAAATGCTTCTGTTTTTTTTGCCTGTAATTCCTGAAAATCTCTTCCAGATGCTCTTTTTCAAAGTCTGTTCCGAGCATTCTTGCACGGATCGGTTTGTTTCGGTCAGCTGGGAGATAGCTGAGGCAGCCCCTAGATTCATGCACGGAGATACCATATTGCTCCAGCATCTTTCTGGTGAATTCTTTAAAGCTGTGAGAGTCACCTGCAACAGTTGTAATCTTCGTGCGAAGTTCTTCTTTTTCAGTGGTATAAGTGGTTCGTTCCGGCATGATACCGGCAGCTTCCTTTTCTTTGTTTTCTTGGTTAAGAACAGCCTGTCCACGTCGTTTTGCCCAGTACTCCCTGTCAGTGATTCTCACCTTGGCTGGAGAGAGCAGATCGACCTGATAGAAGTCCTCACGCTGGCACAGATCCATGACAGACTGTTTGAGGAAGTTCATGTAGGATTTTGTGACATGGTGCTTGTGTCCGGCCAGTGCATCACCGGGACGTTCCATGAAATCCTGCATCTCAACATCCAGCTTACGGACGCTATTGATTACGATATGAACATGGATATTGCCGGCACTGTTGTGGCCGTCTCTGTGTGTACAGACAATGGTTTGATGGCCGGGAAAATTACTGCTGGCAAACTCCATGCCGATCTCCTGAGCATGCTCCGGAGTCAGTCCGTTTTCATCACGATCTCTGGGATCAAAACTGATGATGTAATGATGAGCCTTGATTTCAGAACGAGTGCGGTTCTTACCATATTTTGCATTGATTGCCTGACACTCAGCATTGAAACTGAATGGATTGCAGTTGATACCGTCAAGCAGATAGAAGTCACGTGGAATCTCATTGCCGGCATCATCCAGAATGGGCTTATTGGTGAACTCATCATGCTGTATGGTCAGATAATCTGTGGCTGCATCATAGTTGGAGTTTTTGATAGAAATATGCTTAACAATCGCCACGATATTCACCCACCATTTCTTTCACTTTATCCCGCATATCATGTAGTACAGTGATGCATTCTGAAACCTCTTTAGCCATCCCTTCAGTAAATGTTCCTCCCTCGTTCAGATGCCTGGCAATCTGGTTGAGGTTGCCGCCGATCTTGCCAAGGTTACGGAAGACATCCAGCAGTTCTGTACTTTCAAATACCAGTTCCGGCTTCAATACAATCTTCTGGTTCAGAATCAGCCGCCGGATATATTCCGAAGGGGAGATACCGGCTAGCTCGGCATTTTTCTCCAATACGGACCACATTTCATCTGTCATACGAACACCGACAAAATGTTCCTTTGCCGGCGGAATATCCTTTTTCTTTTTGCTCATGGAATCCCTCCTTTTTAACCACGGAAGTGGTTAAAACTGTGACTGCCGCAGGCAGGAACCGGAGCACCTGTGCGACAGAAAATAAATACACTCTCGTAAATTAGCTGTGGACGGATAATTACGAGAGTGCTGAAAAAACAAACGTTTTTCACGAGGGCTTGGGGAGCGGAATCCCCAACAAGTTGCCTGTTAACAGAGGTCCGAAATAGGATAACTGTTTAACAAGGCGAAACTTGCTCTGAGTATCTATGGGATTTGTCACTTTTCCTCAAAGTCCGAAAAATGGGACTGCATGGGTAGTAGAATGAAAATGGAACATTGTAAGAAAAACAATATCACGAAGACAATCTGAGGTGAGAGAAGGAGGAAATCGTGAAAGAATATATCATCACTACTATGTTTTGCGGAGAGCACGGCCTGCATCTGTGTGAGCTGCCAACAGGATATGGAAAGACCTATAATGTCGTTCATGCGATGAAGGAGTACCTGGCTGATCCGGATAACCACAGGAAAATTATTTATCTGACAACACTTAACAAGAACCTGCCTGAAAAGGAATTACTGTCTGCGTTCGATAATGATGAGGCAGCATATCGGAGAAATGTACTGCGTATCCGATCCAACTTTGATGAGGTGACTGAAAAGCTGGAAAATCTCGCAGTGCCGGAGGAGTTTCAGACAGATCGATATGATCAGCTATATGACCTGGTGCAGCGATACAATCGGGCAATGGCAAGCAAGGCGACTGACCAGGAATATATTCAGGACATCAAAAACAGGCTGAACGATGCCGAGCGTGCATTCAGAGCTGAAATCACGAAGAAGCTGAAGCATAATTTTTATAATAAGCAGGCACGACTTAAGGCGATAAGAACTGATAATAATTGGAAATGGATAGGGCAGTTGTATCCTGCGGTTTTTACAGATGATCACCAGATTTTGCTGATGAGTATCAGTAAGTTTATGAAAAGAAACTCTTGTCTGGTAGAGCCTAGCTATGAGTTTCTGAAGTCTGACCTGATCGAAGATGCAATCATCTTCATTGATGAGTTTGATGCTACGAAGGCAACCATTGAGGAGGCAATAACAGAAGGTGCATTGTCTATTCAGGAAGAGTATTTATCCTTATTCCGTCAAATCCTCAGAGGCTTAAATCCTAAATACCTGTCTCGGGCAATGAGAGATGCTTATCAGAATCTGGATGCTGAGGTTCCTGCTCAGTTCACCTTCGAAAAAATCTTGGAGGAAGCACAGGAAATTGAGGAGAAGTATGCGGTATATCTCAGCTATAAAACTGCTGAAGAGAGTGTCGACCGCAAACAAAATTTTCTTCTGAAAGATGCTACATATCATACTCTTTTCCATAACAACAAGGGGTATATACGGGCCGCAAGAAATGATGATGAGAACCGAATCGATATTTTCTTTGAGACAAGAGAAGAATTCTATGCACATGTAAAGAAAAACAAAGAGGAGAACATTGTCGTCTATGCGCTGCTTCGTGAGATCAATCGTTTTCTGATCCACTTCCGAACATTCCTCTTTGTGTGGGCCAGACATTACATGCAGGAGATCAATGCCAGACGAAATCCGGAAGATGATGAACTGACATTGGAGAATGCAATTAGTACGATACTGGATAAGTTTGAATTGAGTCGTGCCGGTCAGCAGCTGGTTCTCAGTGAGATGCTAAGCTCATCTGTAAATCGTAAGCAGAAGGAACTTCTTCCGGACAATAGCTTCTATCAGCAGGGAATGGAAATCTTTGAATTTGAGGATCAGGATTCCCATCATGACTCCACGAATTTGCGTCTGGTTGCCGTGTATGATACACCGGAGAAAATTTTGACTTATTTGTCGGAAAAGACTTCCGTTATCGGTATATCAGCAACCGCAGAGATACCAAGTGTGGTTGGCAATTATGATCTGGGATATCTGAAAGAAAAGCTGGGAGATCATTTCCATCTGACATCGAAAGATACGAAAACCAAGATAGCTGCGCAACTTAAAAAAGGTTGGAAGGCTTACGATGACGGGCTGGTTCGAATCCATGCGGAGATGGTGAAAAATGAGGAAGTGAATTTTGATGCGTTATCCGTGTGCAGTGAGATTTTTCATAATGAAGAATTAGCCATGATCTGTGCAAGATTGATTCAGAATACAGTTGAGAAGGACTATTACGCACTGAGATACTGTAATATCGTCCGTGCTATGCATCAGTTTTGCTCGGTGAAAATACAGTCTATGCTGTATCTGGGAATGGCTCTGCCCAAGAGAAATAATCCTGAACTGGACGAAGAACTTCTGAAGAAGCTCTTTAGCCTTGTGACCCAGGATATTCAGGCAAGTAACAGTGCGGAATGCGATGTATTGAGTACAGAAAAGTCTTTGTGCATTCTTCGCAACAGTAACTTTGATAAAGATAAAGCTGCTTTGCTCGATAGGCTCGGGGCTGGGGACAAAGTATTTATCATGTCATCATACCAGACCTTGGGAGCTGGCCAGAACTTGCAGTACAAGGCACCGGACAAGGATAAACTGATAGAACTTGTGCCGTATCTGGAAAACGGAGATAAACGACACTTTTATAAAGATATCGATGCCATCTATTTGGGAGATGTTACAAACCTGACAGCGAATACCTATTCAGAGAAGAAGCTGACAGAGAAAGAGCTTTTAGGAATGCTGTTTCAAATCGAGGAATTGAAGCAGAATGCAGAGCTAAGTTATGCAGAAGCGGATAATATGATCAAGCTTGCTTTTCGTGCGCACACTGGGCGTGGTCATATGGAAAGAAATGTTCTGTATCAGACAGAGAGTGTCCGACTGCAGGCTACTCGCCAGGTAATGCAGGCGGTTGGCAGAATGTGCAGAACATATCTGAAAGCACCGGACCTATACATTTATATTGAAGAGCAGCTGCTGGAGAAATTATCGGCAGGAGAATTGAAAAAACATATTCTTCCACCGGAAATGGAGGCCATCGTAAAACTGAGAGAGGCCCTTGGCACGGAGTATTCCAATGAGGAAGTCAAGGTCCTGAAGCGGGCAGAAAAAGTTTCATCATTTGGCATGTGGAATATCAGGCAGACCCTGTCTCGAAACTGGACAGAGGACAGCATAGCTTTATGGATGAATCTGCGGCAGACGACCCTTGCAAATCCTACGGCAGATTCAGAATTACGTGAGTCGGAAGAACTGATCCGTAAGCTTTATGTCACAAGCGGGCAGCCGCAAAACAGATATTTTTACTCTCAATATTCCGATTTCAGTGACGTCACAATCGACTTCGGAAGTGATGCGATTGCTTTTCGTAACAGTGGAAGAGCAAAACAGAAAGCTGACAGCGGAGAGGTACTTGTCTATGAAATGTCTGAGGCTGAATCTGGCCTGCCAGTCATTATGCAGTATCCTGGAATGAAAGAATTTTTCATTCATTCAGGGTATGCGACTGAGTTTCAAAAAAATGACTTTATGATGAGTCCGGTTGTGTTCCATAACATCTATAAAGGTGCACTGGGAGAAGTGGCAGGAAAGTATATTCTGAGACGAGAGCTTGGCATTGACCTTTCAGAGATTACGGATCCGGATAAATTTGAGTTCTTTGACTATGTGATGACACCGGATGTCTATGTGGATTTCAAGAACTGGAAATTCAGCTATCTCGCAGATCGTGACACGGTAAAAAAGGAAATTCTACGTAAACTGGATGCCATCGGTGGTAAACGAGTCTACATCATTAATATTATCGGTGATCCTACAGGCTACGTTCCGACTACACCGATCGATGCACGTATTATTGAAATTCCATGTCTGATTGATCAACAGGGACATCCTGTTAGCAAGTGTCTAGGCATGATTCGAGAGGAGGACTTCAGATGATTTTGACGAACAAATTCCATGTGGAATATGACTTTGCTTTGATTGATCGAGATTATGATATTTTTCTGGTTGAAAAACCTGGATACTTGGATAAGACCAATATTCTGGATCTTGCTACACAGAGGTTTCTGGCAAGAGCTGTGCAGTATTCTTTTGGTAGGAAAGCATTGTTGCTGTTTGATAAGAATGATATATCGGAAAAACAGTTTAGAGAGGCCATCGAAACAGATTATCCGGATGCTACAGTGAAAAAACTGGATATCCTGAATGAGGACATCAGAAAGCAATCATTCTACTATCAGAATCGCCTGTTGCTTCAGTTGCTGGTGAATTCTATTCGTGTACCAAGAATGGAAGGATTCTCTTATAACAATCTGACCGGAAAGTTTTTCTATGGAGATCCAAGTTGGAGAAGCCGGGACAGAAAAACAAAACAACCGTATAGTATGTACTTCCTAGAGATTTCCTTTGATCCTGGCATGTACCTGAACCTTGACGTAAGGACATTTCGTAAGAATAAGTATTCCAAATCAGGGCGATTTTATCTTATTGATCCCAATACAGGAATTTTCCGTAGAAAGCTGAAGGAAGATAATGTTCGTCAGGAAGATTTATTTACGGAGGCCTCCTTTGGCAGCAGTCATAATACAGTCGAGTATCTGGACTTTGGATCTTTTGAAGATTTTAGTAAGTGTAAGCTTGGTGTAATGGAACAGTTCTTGCAGGATGTTAAGAAGTATCTTGGCCAGTATGTCACATTGTCAGCAGAAGAGCGTGAAGGAGACCAGTGTTATAAGGAGTCTAAGAAGGAGAAAGACAATCTTTCCGGAGTAGATTATGCCGTAATCCTGGATAAGCTTGGAGTGAATATCGTCGATGTGTGCAGGACAGAGGTTTCTGAAAGAATAGTGAGTCGGCTGGTGGGAGAACTGCAGCGCTTTTACGGCATTACGCCCCAGCTGGGGGAACTGCAGGAGTCCATGTATAACATCAGAGTGATCCATAAGCAGGAATACTACGAGGAACAGCAACTGCCGGATCCCCACAGTGATGATCTGCACGGCTATATCGTGCAGCATATGACACAGGAGGAGCATACTGATTTGCTTGGGGCACCTGGTGAAAAAGAATCTCCGGTCATTCACAAGATACTGGTTGAATTGATCTTAAAGGGTGATGTTCGTGCAGGACAGATCAGCATCTATAACTGGGAAAAACTCTGTGCCAATAAGGATTGGACATTTGTGCAGCGACAGCGCCTCAAAGCGCCGGAAGGTGGCTTCGAAGTAATCACAAATTCAGCAGGGAAGACAACCAGGAATCGATTTTTATATTCAACAGTCAATATTTCTCCTGACGGCAGGATGAATTTCCGGTCCTTTGATGACACAGAAATTGCTGCGGATGGATTTGAGGAAAAAATCAGGTATACTTTTGATACGTATGAGGATAAACAGCGCCGTGGACAAAAAGATGTGGAGGGGCTTGTGTTCTCGGATATAGAAAATATCCATGCTATTATCCGTACGAAAGAGAAGACCATGCCGAATACCTCTGCAATCTGGAAAGGACTGAAGGCCACGAATGTCCGAGATGCCATTATCAGAGACGTTGTTATTGGAGCATTAGGCGCATATAAGGAATTCAATCCTGCCGATGACATGTATGCGGATTCACTGGCAGCAGTACTAGGTGAACAGCAGCCCACCTTTACAAAGGGCGAGCTGAAGAAGCTGATGAACATGCGGACTAAGGCTGGAAAACGATTCAATCGATTCCTCCACAATGAGTATGGCATCTGGGTATCTCCGGAAATCAAGGATTCTGATTTCTCTGATGAGTATTTGCTCGAGAATGTAACCGACATCAAATACTTTATAGATGAGGATACGGATGGAGAAGGCATCACGTCACTGAACTACTATGTAGGCCCGACAAAGGCAAGCCTACAGTTATCCATTCACAATGCCAGCATCGTCCGTCAGGTACAGGCAGAGGAGGACGTTGAGTTCGAGGAGTTACTACCATTGATGGCTGTTGATTTTGTGAGAATCGGATCTTACACCGTACTTCCATTCCCGTTTAAGTATCTTCGTGAATGGGCGAATATCGACTGTGAGTAATCAATATACAAAAACCATAGGTGCCTTTCACTGTGAACATAACCGGCAGGAATTATTGAAGTTAAGGACAATGTTGGAGGAGTACAGTAAGGGATTAGAATAAAAACGGAGGAGAGTGACTAAAGTATGATAATCGAGACAGCATTAGTGGAACTAGCAAAAGCAGGGGGAACGGAACTATTTCTATCATCGAGTGAAAGCCTACTGAAGAAGGTTAAAACAGCAAAAGATATAAAACAATTATTCATTAATACGGGTGAATTTTTTGTTGATTATGAAAATGATGCAGATCAATTATTTGATGATATGGCCAACGTGCTTTCAAAGGAGAATATGACAAAGCTGGCCAATGATTTGAAGGATGAACCAGGATATAAATTAAAGGATAGGCTACTCAATTCGTTGATGGTAATCATGAAAGAATATGAAATCCCGCACGGCATGGCTCTGTCATATGCGAACGCAATTCTATTTGCAATTATGGGGCAACTTCCGGTGGTTGCACCAGACAAATATGATCGTGCATATCAAGCTGAATGGAAAGCAGAGCAGGAAGAAAGCTTTAAGGAGTTAGCAGAGAAATTTGAGAGATTAAGAAATGAACTTCAGATATATCAAAGTCGACAGTTAGAGATATTATCAGCTGATGCGATTGATTTAGATATCAGGCGTCAAACTACTGATCCTAAGATAGGTTTTGACTTCTTTAATGTGGATGACGATACATTTAAGGAAGCACTTGAAAGTAAAAAAAATGATGAAGTTATAGCGATAAAAGCGCGATGCAAAGAAGAAGCTATCTATTGCACAATAAATGAATTATGGATGCAAGGAGAAAATCGTCCAATATTCATAGTGAAGAATGAAGAAGACTGGAAGAGCTTACTTCAGATAAAGGATGCTGGAAATATTTATATACCATGGTTTTATTCAGATCAAATTGTAGCCATTCCTAATAATACTAATATATTTGTATTTACTGAACGTGTTCCGTCATTTATTAAAGGGGAGATAAATTTACGCCCACGTACATACTCTACAATATCAGCATCTTTACAGAGAGCGGGGATGGGAATTAATGAAGCCAATAAATTAGTATCAGAGACTCATGGCCTATTTATACCGTTAAAGAAGAAATTGTTTAATGGAGCATATTTAAAAGAGCCTAGATGGTTAAATGGATTACATCGCAATATTAAGGAAACAGCATTATTGATAGGTCAATGGACAGACTGTGATGGTGACAAGGCAGTTATAGAATTCTTAAGTGGCATTAAGTATCAAGATTTTATTTCAGAGATAAAGGAATATGCTAGGGATGAAGATCCATTTATTCATATCGTAGATATCAATTCAACAAAGGAATATTATCTGGCAAGTGCTGAAAATGCATGGGATTATATTGATGTTGATAATGATAGTGAGATCTGGAATAAATTTAAGGATGTTCTTCTTGAAGTTATAAATGAGGCAGAAAAACTATTCACATATTCATCTCAAGAAAAGCTTGTTGCACAGTTTAAAGGAGAAAAATTCTTTTGGTCTGCAGTAATAAGAAAAGGGATGTTACGTAGTCTTATTATGAAGGCTTACTATAAAAAAGATACTAATTGCCAAGTTCAGTTAGATTCTTTAGTAAGCAAAATTTTGGGATATATCCAAACTTCAGAACAGTGGCATTATATTTCAAACTTTTTTGTTGATTTATGTGAGGTATCACCGAATAGTGTGCTTAATAAGCTAGAAGAAGAACAAATTAATCCTACGGGTCTAATGGAGCTGTTTGAAAATCAATCATCTGATTTCTTATTCGGCAGGAATGATTATATTGAGATTTTGTGGGGAGTTGAGGAGTTCCTTATACAGAGAGAATACGCATCACGTGCATATTCATGGCTTCTATATCTTGATAATTTATCTTTTGAATACAAATCAAATTCACCAAAGGATATCTTTGGGAAATTACTATGCCCGTGGCATAATTTTTCAGCATTTAGCAAAAGTAATGACAAAATAGAGATTGCAGCTAAGGCATTAGCAAAAGATAAAAATGCATGGGACCATATTTTTGGAGCACTACCAACAGGACATGCAAGTATTTTTGGCGACTTACATGCACCTAAATATAGAAATCATGTGGAAGAAGACACAATAACCAGAAAAGAGATGTATGACACCAATTTGGGATATATAGACCTTCTTTTAAAAGCAACTGATTTTAAACCCCAAAGGTGGAATGATCTGTTAAATATATATGATGAAGTTGAACCAGATATTCGAAAGAAGATTAAGGAAAAATTATTATTTGAAATTGCACAGATGGACGATGATGAAAGGCTGATAATCAAGAATAACATCAGAAGACTGGTTTATAAGCATCGATATTTTGCGTCAGCTGAATGGGCTATGGGCGAAGATTTGATTGGTGAGATGCTTGATATACTAGATTCAATAAACTTCACCCAACAAGAATATGATTTTGAATATCTATTTAGACCTTCGTATGATGGTATTATTCTGGATCCAGTTCCTTATGATGTGGATGACAAAAGAGATATAAACGAAAGCAAAACAAAAGATCTCCTTGTCAAAAAAATAAACGAGTTTAAAGAAAATAATTATAGCCTGGAATTATTATCAAAGCTCTGTGCGAAGGAGAAGTCTTCCTATCTAGGTAGAGTATTGTCGGATTATTGGGCTGATGATTTTTTTGATAAAAATGTATTCGCATCACTATATAAGTGCCAGAGTAAACATGAGATGGCAATAGAATACATTGAAGGATTGGCTCGCAGAGGAGTTGATGTATATACTAATGTAAACGAATTAAGTGAGTGCGTAGAGTTAGATGATGATTTTAGAATTATACTATTTAGAATCGAAGCTTTATATACAGATAAGAAACCATTAGTCGATAATGCTTCAGTAGAAATAAAACGTGCATTTTGGAAAGATTTTCGATGGTTTTCATCTAATAATATGGATTGGGCAGTGGTAGAGTGCCAGCAGTATGGAACAGTTAATACGTATTTGGACTTATTGTATAGATTCCATGAAAATCGAAATCTTACACCAGAGCAATTGCTTGAAAAAATGCAACGGATTGATGTGATGGAACGAGGAAGTAATAATTCGATGACGGATCATTATTTAAAAGAATTACTAAAGCCATTACAGGAGCAATGCATTGAAGATCGAGATAAATGTGCAAAGATAGCGCATATTGAGATTGCATTCTTTTATCTATTGGACTGGGAAGATATGAAGTGCTTTCAAAAGGAAATAAAGCACGATCCTGAAATGTATGCAGAAATGGTCTCAGTTATATTTAGACATGATGGTGATGATCCCGAAGAAAGAAAAACAGAAGAGTTTCGTAATTATGCGAAGGTAATACATAGGTTGTTTGATATGGCAAAGTTTTGTCCATGTGAAGAAAATGGCACTGTTAGTTATGATGAGATCAAGGTGTGGGTAGATAAACTGATACGAATACTTGATTCGAATCACCAAAAAGAAATGTTTGGATATGTGTTAGGAAGGTTGTTTGCATATGCACCTAAAGCAGCTGATGGTCATTATCCATGTGAAGCAGTGTGCCAGATTATAGAGGAATATGGGGATGAATCTTTACTGAGTGAATATAGATGTGAGTTGTTCAATAAAAGAGGAATATTTAGTCCTTCAGCAGGTAGGGCAGAGAAAGACATTGCAGAAGGTTACAAAGATAATGCAGATTTTTTGAGCATTAAGTACCCGAAGACTGCTGATGTGTTTTTCAAAATGTCACAAAGATATGTATATGATTCTGACCTAGAAAGGCGACGTGCCGAAAATGGATATTTTTAGAATTTAGTCTTTGAAATACAATTTGTAGAGGAAATGTAGAGATAATGTAGATAGAAATTTATATTATTCGTGATGAAGACTATAATAAAAATGATTATAAAAAAGCAAAGGAGACGAATATGGGTCGGTTGCCATATGATGAAAACCTTAATATTGGTTACCTGAGCAGGCTCTTTGATGATACGAGCAATTGCTATAAATTTTTCTGGTTTCAAGCTATCCTTGAAAAACTTTCAGAGAATAAGATATCGTTTACCTATAATGAACTGATTAATGAAATGATTGCAGATGCCTGGTATATGGTAACAGAGTACAGGCTACGTCTTGGACCGTCAGGAGTAACGGATAATCTAGAAGAGGCCGTGAAGTATATCGGAGAAAAGAATATCTTTCCGGCATCAGAGAAGCGAGACAAAATAATAGAATGGCTTGAAAATACAGATGATAAAAAGCTCATAAGGTACAAGAAGGAACTGATCAAAAATGTTCCTTACAGGATACAAGTGCCATTCTTTGATGAAATCAAAATAGATAAGCGCGAGTGGAGCAGACCTGATCAGTTGTCTCAAAAAATTAATCAGCAGAGAAGACTCATCTATTATTATGAGGCGTTCTGTCAGTTAGATACTACTATTTGTGTTAATGAAGACTGGGTTTCTTACTTATTGCGCAATAAGGAAATTCTTTGTGGGTGGTTGCAGTTGAATCTGATACATTATCTGCAACGGCGCAACCCTAGTGTTCCGGGAATCGCAGATAAACTCAGTGCACCTGAGGCGAGAGATATCGAACGAGTACGCAAATACTGGAAGCTTATCATAGATATACGGCCCGATATACAGGATATTTACGGGCACAAGAATATGGTAGGAGAGATCATATCGGTAGACCATTTTGTTCCATGGCAGTATGTGGCTCATGATGAACTATGGAATCTGCATCCTACCACTAAGTCTATAAACAGTAGTAAAAGTAATGGACTCCCGGAGTGGGATTTGTATTTTGAACCGCTTTGTAGGATTGAGTATCTGTCATATTCTATGTCAAAAGAAAATGCTAAAGTATCTGAGGCTTTTGCAAAAGTTTCAAGGTACCATCTGAACAATGATGAAATCAGGAAATCGTTGTATGGTAATGACCTTGCTGAATCAGCTT
The DNA here is from genome assembly GCF_900113415.1 of Oribacterium sp. WCC10. Lineage (GTDB taxonomy): Bacteria > Bacillota > Clostridia > Lachnospirales > Lachnospiraceae > Oribacterium. Next base: position 32,780 of record NZ_FOPH01000014.1, read on the forward strand.
TTTCAGAACGTTTACACAATATTATCCGTCCGATATATGACGATGCGAAAAATAGTGGTTTTAAGGAATGGAGATATGAGGAGGCGCTATGTCAGTGATCACTTATAACAAGCTTGTCAGAGACAAGATTCCGGAGATTATAAAAGAAGATAATAAAGAGTGTAGTGTACGTATTCTTGATAACGATGAATATCTGTCGATGGTTGATGCAAAGCTTGACGAAGAGCTTGCCGAATACCATAAAGATAAAAATTTGGAGGAACTAGCAGATATTCTGGAGGTGCTTTATGCTGTAACCAAGGCTAGAGGATTCAGTCTTGAAGAATTAGAAGCATGCCGTGCGGAGAAAGCAGAAAAACGAGGAACATTTGAGAAGAAGATTTTTCTCGAAAATGTACGTGAAGGAGATAAATGAGAGCGAAGCGTGGTTGACATAGTTCAACACTATCCCCGTGTAGGCATTTCAATTCAAATACTAGGTTGACACCAGATACGTAGCGAATTATTCTGTTCTCATAAGCTTCGAAGGAGGCATATGTATGGGAAATGATGAAATTTACCAACAGGTTATAGATGATTTTTATAGAACCGGATCAGTGAAGAAAACGTCTCAAAATGTTGGAACAACTTTAGTGCGAGCACAGCGCATCCTGATCACGGAAGGCCTGTGGAGCAGTCCGACTTCTGAGAAGGTGGTTGCCTTATATGCCCGGGGCAAGACGGTTCCGCAGATTGCAGAGGAACTTTTCGTTTCGGAGAAGACAGTGCAGGCGTATCTCCCGTATACCAGAACGGACAAGGGATATGGCGGAGATGACCGATCGGCGGATGCGGTAAAGAGCGATGATTATAGAAGGCGTATGCAGCGAGCGGCCCAGTCGCAGGTGTCGGAAGATAATATGAAAAAGGAGATAAAGGAGATGGGAGAGAAAAAGCCTTTTGAATGGAATGAGGTTTCCAAAAATGAACTGAACACAGCCAGTAAGGCTTATGATAAAAAACTTGAGGAAGAAGAAAGCAAGAGTGTTAATGGTTCAGAACTTACAACGGAAGAGCTTTACGGTTCTCATATGAGAAAGCACCCCGAGGTTTTGAAGCTGGAGCTTATCCTTGATATTGATAGTCTTCGAAAGGAAGACATGGAGGTATTGAAACAGTATGGCAAGGTGGAAAAAGGAATCACGAGAGAAATTCTTGTTCCGGCAGATATTACGCTTCATGCCTTAAACTATGCAATCTTACGTGCATTTGGATGGCAGAACAGCCACCTGCATCATTTCCGCCTGCCGAAGGAAGTGTTCCAGAAACTTACCGGTGGTAAGAACAAAGTAGATCAGCATGATTATGTGGAATATGATGGGCTGTATACGAATTGGATGAAGCTTTGCGGTCTGTATTTCCGTTTCCCTTGCGATGATTTTGAGGATCTGTATTGGGATGATGATTATAAGGAAGGACAGAGCATCAAGACTTGGTTTTCTAAGAAATATACCGGTCCGTACAAATACAAGGGGAAGTGGGAGCATTTCCATTTTGCAAATCCTGCGGCACAGAGCGTTTTGAAGAAGAATCCCATGATTCGTCAGCAGCTTTCTTTTGCTGAGTGGAGTAAGCTGAAGGAATCCGGAAAGGATCCGGATAAGATGCCGGCCAAGATGATTCCGATTGAGGAGGCAACGATTCAGGAATTATCCTACGGATTTGAAGGGGGCATGGATGAACTTTTGGAGAGAATTCCTTTGATCGAGCTGATGATTCCGGAGGGAATCAAAGAGGACCGAGACATTAACGATAAGATAGCGTTTCTGCAGAAACGCCAGGAGAACGAAGAGAAGGACCTTCCGGTTCTTCCTGTTACGGATGAGCTGATCTATGCCTATGATTACGGTGATGGCTGGGAAGTAAAGATTCGTTTGAAGGAGTGTTACTACACAATCCGTGAAGATAAGTCTGAAAGCTTTACTGAAGTACAGGAGGGTGTACGGTTAAATCTAAAGAAGGACAGATATTTGTCGGAGCAGACAGCATTTGACAGGAATAACTTAAAGGTCAGCAAATCATTGGCGCTTAAGATTGCAACGGTGAATTATAAGAGAAGACCCGTATGCCTGAGCCTGGATGGACTGTCCCTTATGGATGATGTGGGAGGCATTCACGGCTATGTTGATCTCCTTCGTACCATTCACGGTAACGATCCGGAGGAGAAGGAAGACATGAGAGAGTGGGCTAAATGGATGGGCTGGACCGGCCGGATGAACAAGCCAGAGACACTTTTATAAGGTTGGTATTTTTAACGGACACCTCGTTGTGTATTGTATAGTCAGAAGAAAACACATTAGGACTGATATACATGATAATACTTAATCCACAGGATAGGAAGGCGAAGAAATGGGACGAGATGAAAATGTAGCAATATTCCAAGATACAGAAAAGATGTGCAGAGAGAACGTTCGGCTAAGGGAGTCTATAAAACAGGCATCTGAGAATCAGAAGCTTATTCTGGAGGGAGATTCATTATTTGCAACTGAGAAAGATAAGTATGATGAATCAGCTAAGATAGTAGTCTCAAAGAAAAAGACATTTGAGGCTGCAAGTGCATACAAAGGTATGAAAGTTGCTGTTCATAATTTTGCGTCAGCAACAAATCCGGGCGGTGGAGTGGTTAAGGGATCTACAGCCCAGGAAGAATGTCTGTGCAGATGCTCGACTTTGTACAGCATGCTTAATGTCAAGGAGATGTGGAATGGATTTTATGCTCCTCACAGGAATGCAGCTGATCCAATTCACAATGATGACATTATATATACTCCGGGAGTTGTAGTGTTTAAAACAGACACAGCAGCTCCTGTTGTCATGCCAGAAACGCAGTGGTATGAAGTTGACGTTATTACCTGTGCTGCTCCTAATCTACGGGACAATCCAAGTAATCCATATAACAAGAACGATGGAAATAGAAAGGCAAAAATATCAGATAGAGAGCTGCTTGAACTTCATGAAAAGAGGCTCAAGAGAATACTGGATGTTGCTGTGGATAATGATGATGAAGTAGTTATATTGGGGGCATTTGGATGTGGAGCATTTCAGAATAAACCAGATATTGTTGCCAAAGCTGCATCAAATGTGATAGGCGACTTCCTACACCTGTTCAAAAATATAGAGTTCGCCGTATATTGCAGTCCAAGAGATAGCCGAAATTATGACGTGTTTAATAGGTTATTAGCTAACAGATAGGAATAGGGATAATGAAATTTGGCGATTTAAGGCAAATGATAGATAGAACAGCAAGGATACAGATTTGTGATCACGTCTCTGGAGATTATATGGATTACAGATTTGTTGAGGATGTCCCACATGAAAATGATAGCAGGACGGTCTTTGGTATCGGGCTTGTGAGAAGCGAATACAGAGAAGAGGGAGTGTTAAGCTATGGGCGAAATTGCTATGCAATAGAGATAAGACTATTGGAACCAGAAACAATTCTGAGTAGCAAGGTATTAGAATATGAGGCAAACAACTTATAGCGCAGGTTAAAGAGAATGGCAAATTGGCAGGAAAGATGCTTGTTATGGTTGAGAGCACTTTAGAGGTACACAAAACTGATTCTTCACTTAATTCCTTTACTTTGAACTATTTTTTAATATTTTCTCACATAATCGTATCTCACCATTATCTTACATTAAAAACATATAAAAATGCATTAAAACCTTTAAAAACCATTAAAATACATTAAAAACCATTAAATATACAATAAAGTCATTAAAAGCCTTTAAAAAGTGATATAATACCATTGACAGGAGGTATCACTTTCATGAACAAATCAGCTGAAATATTTAAGCCGGGGGCATTACCTGTGACTACTTATATTTCCAGAGAAGCTGCGCTAGGTTTTACTTATGAGGAGAGACTTGAGCAGGCGTTAAATATGTCTGGGTATATAACACTTATTTCCGGTCCATCCAAAATAGGAAAAACGGTACTGTGTGAAAGAGTTGTGGGAATCGACAACCTTGTAGAAGTATTGGGTTCAGACTTTTTGAATAAAGAAAATGTATGGAAGACAATCGGTGCAAAGGCAGGGATGCCTTTATCGGGAATGGTTACTACAGGAAATACTGATAATTCTATATCTGAGGAGTACATTGTAACACGAGAAAATGTTATAGCTTATTATCAGGAGCATGAACTTGTGCTGCTTATTGATGATTTTCATTACGCAAGCGAAGAAATACAGCGATTTTTATCGCAACAGCTGAAAGATGCTATCAGGAAAGGACTAAAGGTAATAATATCTTCGCTTCCTCACAGATGTGACGATGCAATCAGAACCAATCCTGATCTGCAGGGACGTATAAGTATAATCGATATTAAGCCCTGGTCTAAGGATGAACTGAGACAGATTCCAAGAAAAGGATTTGAGCAGCTTGGAATATATGTTGATGATAAGTATATTGAAAGCTTAGTCGGCGAGAGCCTTGCATCACCTCAATTGATGCAATTGTTATGTCTGAATCTGTGTGTGCTTATAAAGGCAGATTCTGGTAATGCAGTTGATGTTAGCGAAGAGATTATAAAAAAAGCTTATAAGTTTTCAACTCTGAACCTGGACTTTAAAAATGTCACTGCCGTTATCAGTAATGGAAAGACAAAACGTGGTAGAGAACGAAAAAAATATTGTACAAGCAAGGGAGAGTTGGATTTATATTCGCTTATACTTGAAGCTATTGCTCAGGATCCGCCAATAGAGGAGATTGGATTCGATGACCTGTTGACGAGAATCAATAAAACAATTGTTGAAGATGATAAGGTTACACCTAAATCATTAAAAGAATATCTGGGCAACATACAGGAAGTCCTAAACGATAAAAACAGAACTTTTGAGGTTCTTGAGTGGAGAGATAACGTACTGTATGTTATAGAAGCATTATTCTTATTCTATTTACGTTGGGGGCGCAATGAACAGGGAACAGAGTATTGAGTTTATTCAGGCTATAGAAGACACTAAAGCGTTAGAAAGAGCAATTTTAGATATCATAGATGAATTGAAATCAGAGGGCTCCAAAGAAATCGCAGATGGCTTAGAGCAGCTTATACCGATATCAAATAATAGATTTTCTGTAATTGGCCAGAAGGAACTATTACAGGAATCCAAAAGAAGAGCTATCAGCATACTTAAGAGTGAACCCCAATTTAATCACGTCAGCGAGAAAGAAGCATGTTGCATCGTTGAGAGAGTATTAGGAAATGTGCAGCTTTATCTGCAGGATATGTTTAAGCGACAGCCACATACTAAATGTACTGACAGTATTTTGAGTATGCAAAAGTGTTTTGATATTGGTAATGAATATGATCTGCAACATATAGTATATGCTCTGCTAAGAGCAGTGTTTCCGCTTGCCAGAATAGAAGAGTATCAGGATGCAGGAGCGTGTGCTGTTAGAAAAGACATATGTATTGATGAGTTTGACATTGCGATAGAGTTAAAATGTACAAGAGATAGCCTTTCCGCTAAAAAGCTTTCAGAGGAAGTAGCATCTGACATTGTTCACTATGATAATAAAAACATTTTCCTTTTAATATATGATAAAGCCAGAATAATAGACAATATCGATGTATTTAGGGATACCTATGAGAAAACTGACATGAGTAAAAACGTGAAGGTGTTTGTGATGCTATAGAAACCGATAAACATTCCTCGGCATCTTTTTTGGCCAAGGGAATTGCACAAATAGCCAGTATGGATGTTTTTAAATGCAAAAAATAATAGTTAGCTGTCTGGCTGAGATGGATGAAATATAGTCGTAATACTGAGCATCAGCTCATGAGTGCGCTGCACTTGTGGCTGGTGCTTTTTCTTTTGTTCGAAAATCTCGAACATAAAGTTCACAGTGACAGGCACCTATTTTGAGACCTGAGCCATGAGGATTAAGTCAAAATATGATTTATTAAAGAGAGTAAGTAATGCGATTGCTGCATTATCTAAGGATGAAAGATATCCGGAGAGCCTGGCATCACTTAAAGGTGCTGCAACTGGAAATGTCCGTTCACTATACAAGGTTGGAGACTTTTGATACTCTAAGGAAACCCTTGATGTTATGAGTATTATCGATGGCAGTCATGTTATTTGGCAGAAAACAATATGATGCAGGTAAGATTTTTACAAATGGGAAACATCGTATTAAATAACAAATCAGAGCGCCCGGGAGCCTTTTTAAACGTAAACATGGTATAATCAAACACATAAACATTATTCAAATGGGAGAACTATGAGATTTCTCAACTCTTTTGGCACCAATAAGAGGAAAGCATATGAATGTGTATGATTTTGACGGGACAATTTTTTATTCGGATTGCTCGATAGGTTTTGCCCTGTGGTGCATGAAGCGGCACCCGAAGCTGTGGCTTACTTATCTGCCGGGAGTAATAAAGACTCTGATACTACATAAAATGGGGATACTTTCGAATTACCGGCTTCAGCGAAAAATGTTCAGTTATCTGACCATGATCGATGACTTTGATACACAGATTGAGCTTTATTGGGACAAATACGAAAGCAGGATTTCTGAGTGGTATCTGGCACAGAAAAAGTCGGACGATCTTATAATCAGCGCCTCGCCGGACTGTATCATCGGACCGATAGCTAAGAGACTTGGTGTGAACTACATGGCAACGGAATATGATCGTGAATTCGGCATATTTACGAATAATCTGATGTATGCCAAAGAAAAGGCAAAGTATATAATTGACCACGGTTTTCCCGTAATTGATAATTTTTACTCTGATTCACTTGCGGATACACCACTTGCGTTATGTGCTGAAAAGGCTTATCTGGTAAAGGACAATGCAACTACGGTAGTGGATTGGCCGGAACTCGATGATGAAACAATGAAAATGGTAAAAGATAAGATAAACACAGGTTGGAGTATACATCTGAAAGAGGATTGATACATGCATAGCATTATTTATGACTTTGGTACCAGCAGTGTAAAAAGTTGCCTGTTTGAAATTGATACCAGAATAAAGCTTGTGGCTAGTGCTGTAGGTGAATATGGTCTTTATATTTCTGATGATGGAGGTGCCGAGCAGGATACAGAGGAATGGTGGACTGCTATTTGCAATACCACAAAAGAACTGTTTGAAAAATCAGATGTTAAACCAACGGAAGTTGAAGGAATTGCATTCTGCTCACAGATGCAGGGCACTGTTCTTGTTGATAGGTATGGAAATGCCTTGAGACGTCCTATGAATTATCTTGACCAAAAAGGAGCAGGGGAATACAAAAAGTGTATGGGCACAGGGCTAATCAAGGTATCAGGCTGTAGTCTGTATAAGCTTTTGCGAAATCTGATTGTAAACTATGGCGCCAGTGTAAGTGCAAAAGATCCTGTCTGGAAATATAAATGGGTTGAAAATAACGAACCTGAAGTTTACAGAAAAATATATAAATGGCTTGATATAGGAGGCTATCTGGTAGCTCGTACCACCGGAAAGATTGTGCGTACGGCGGACGATGCATATGCCACCTTTCTCTATGATACCAGAAAGGGGAAAGAGGGGTGGAACAAGGGCCTTCTGAAAATGTATGGAGTAGATCCCGATCACATGCCGGATATCATTGACTGTACCGATTTGGTCGGCGGACTTACAAAAAAAGCTGCAGATGATATGGGGCTTATAGAGGGAACACCTGTATTTGGCGGGGGCGGAGATATGACCTTCGTTAATATAGGTGCCGGATGCGTAAGACCGGGAGATACACATATATATGTTGGCACATCGGGCTGGGTGTCTACCTACATGGATCATCAAACTGTCGATCTGAATGCTATGATAACCGGTGTTTTGTCAGCAAAGAAGGGCTATTTCAGTTACTATGCGGAACTGGAGACTGCCGGTAAGTGTTTTGAGTGGTGCGCAAAGCATCTTGCGCTTGACGAGGTTGGAATATATCTGGATAAGATCAAGATTACTGATATTGAGGGCAGATACATAAGTCTTTATGACTATCTCTCTGATGAAGTCAGTAAAGTTCCGCCGGGATCCCATGGTGTGATATTCACTCCATGGCTGCATGGAAACAGATGCCCCTTTGAAGATTCCAATGCCGGCGGAATGTTCTTCAACATAAGGGTTAATAATGGAAAAAGAGATATGATAAGGGCTGTTCTTGAAGGAATCTGCTTTCATCTTCGCTGGCTTTTGGAATGCCAGGGAAGAAAGGTAAAAACTTCCGATCCCATAAGATTTGTCGGTGGCGGTGCATTGTCAGACGTCACTTGTCAAATGTTGGCAGATATAACAGAAAGAACTATAGAAACAGTCGATAATACTCAGGAGGTTGGCGCTGTTGGGACAGCACTTGTTGTTGCAGCCGGAATCAAGGGAGATGATGTCCTTGAGCTTTCACGAAGGTTGGTAAGAGTCAGACATGTTTATAAACCAAATGTTTCCAACAGGGAAATCTATGAAAAAAATTACAGGGTGTTTAAGAGGCTTTATCGTTCCAATGCAAAGAACTTTAAGCTGATCAATTCTTGAAGATGAATATACCGGAGTAACTAAAAAGCCTCGACAACGTCCGATTGTCGAGGCTTTTTAAAGTGTTTCAAAGTGTAAGAAAATATAATAAAAGCTGTATCAGCAACATGCGGGAAGATGAGGATCGCCGCTGGCTATTGCCTTTGCCTCTTCTTCCGATAACTCCTTCAGGTCATCATCACTGATTCCCTGCATGCGGATAACGATAGTTTTTGCAACCTCATCCGGAATATCATAGCCTAATTCGAATGCAGCTTTCTGACCGGCCTGCCAGGGTTCTATTCCCTCGCTTTCAATAAAACGCCTCATCCCCTCGGAAATTTTGTTGCGTAATATGTCATTGTCCATAAACTCAGAAAAAAACTGCTTTGCGTCTTTCATGTGGTTTTCCTCCTGTTATATCACGATCTGCAATGAGCTTCTTAACGCAGGATGGTTTACAGAGAACCCATCGAAAAGCAACTTCATTTTAACATACGGGATTAGCTAAATCAATTTGATATGATCTTAAGGCCTATTGCAATCATCATTGATAAACTTTATCATGTTATTAGCAGAAAATAATAATGTTTGTTCGTGTTTTAAAGAAAAAAGCCCTTATGTTAGGTGCTGCAAAATCAGTGTTAGGAGGTGCTGAATGTTTTATATTCTGGAAAATGGTATCAGAGTAAAAAAGTGGGCGAGCGGATGGGCCTGTTGCGGCACGGAAGAGGCGAAAAAACCATTTCCACTGAGGCCTAAGGATTATAAACTTTTGAAAAGCTGTGATGGCATGACTGACCTTGCCGATAGTGATGCGCTGCGCGCATGGGAAGCCATGGGTGTGATCCGAAAATGTGAAAAAGGCGAAGCTCAGCTTTCGGAAGGACAGATTCAGGAATATCCAAATAAGCTGAACTGTGTCCTCGATTGGACAATCACCGATCGCTGTAACTACAACTGTCTGCATTGTTTCCATGCAGCGGACAATACTACACTGAAAGATGAGTTTTCCCGCGAAGAGGCCTTTCATCTTCTGAAGGAAGCACAAGCCTGCGGAATTACCCATGTTGAGCTCACAGGCGGAGAACCGACCATGTATCCGTATTTCCGCGATGTTGTTCAGGAGGTTCATGACCTTGGCATGAAGCTGGGATGTGTTGTAACCAATGGCTCGCTGATGACCGAGGAGCTTGCAGCCTTCATCAAGAGGCTTCACCCGGATTGTTTGATTGCGATTTCCTTTGACGGCATTGGAATCCATGACTGGATGCGTCAGCACAAAGGAAGTGAGGAGAGTGCCAAGAATGCCATCCGGATCTGCGTTGCTGCCGGTCTTAAGGTTGTCAGCAACATGAATGTAAACAGAAAGAATCGTGATGTGCTCTTTGATTCGGTCAAAATGCTTTCGGAAATGGGTGTTGACCATCTCCGTATCATAAAGACGACAGAAGTGCCCAGATGGGCTCTTAACTCCGAAGACTTTTCTATGACACCGGAGGAATACTATGATTATTCCATAGAGTTTGCAAAACAATACCGCGAAAGCGGTCTGACTATCCCTGTAAGGCTTTGGCAGGTTCTGGCTCTGAATGGACGTGACAAAATCTACCATATCGTTCCTGTTAAGGCATCCGGCAGCACTTTCTGCGAATATGAAATGATATGCCCTGACATGCTTAAAAAGCTTTCCGTCCAGCCTAGCGGTGAAATAATTCCATGTGCCCCGATGGCCGGAATACTCACCTCAAGAAACATCCACCTTGGCAATGTGAAGCATGACGGTCTGGTTAAGCTGCTTTCTGAAGGTGCGCTGTATGAACAGGTAACCTACACGGTTAAGGATAAACAAAAGGCCAATTCCAAATGTGCCGGCTGTAAGTATTTCAAATACTGTCAGGGCGGCTGTCCTGCCGTGGGATTACTTTTCAATGGCAGTCCTCTTGGTACCGACGATTATAAATGTATGTTCTTTGAAAAAGGGTATTACAAAAAGATCAGTGAGGCCATGGAAGGATGGAAGAATCTGCTTCCACTGACGGAAGCTGAGGAGCGTCTGCTCTCAGGAAAATCGTGAGAGCGCAAAGCACGAAACGCTTCGATATCGACTTTTGACACTCACATAATATATGATGTAAGGGTCAAAAGTACCAAATCACGTGCTTGCACGTTGATTTGAGACTTTATGGCCCGCCCGAACACGAATAACGTAGTCGTTTTGCACAGCAAAAGGACGAGAGTTATGAGAAACCATAGGTGACTGTCACTGTGAACAAAAGTTCACAGTGACAGTCACCTATTTTAACAATTGCCACTTAGATAGCTGAGCTATCCGGCAGGCCGCTCCGACTCTTACAACTGCCACTTCGATGAATGAACATCTAGCAGGCCGCTCTACGTACCAAGAAGTTCAAGCGAAAACAATGCAAAATTCAATATTTTAATTATAAGAAACAGTGAACTTTTTGTAAAAATAGTAGCATTTATGTCAGCACATACCTTTAATGAATAGACACTTTGATAAGTTTCGGTATAACTTTTTATCATATGCTAGAATAGATTTGAAGATAATGACGTTGATTGGAGGAATTAATGCCTACAGGTTACAATTTGAATCCGAATATTCAAATGAAAATAGAGGATGAAAGAGCCGGGAGGCTCGACTACGTTTATGAAACGCTTCTATCTATAAATGAGTGTCAGGCAAGGATAGGAAGGAAAGTGACGGGAAAGCTTTCAGAGTACGAAGTGGAGACTAACGATGGGGTCTTATACATACTATTTGCCGATAATACAGAAAATACAGGCGGACTATATGTTGCACATCCACAGAAATACGCTGTCAGATTTGAAAGCATAAGCGATAAAACCTTGATAAGGGTCAGATACATCTGGGAAAACGATACGATAAGTGTACAATACCTTTTAAGAGAGGATATTGACGCATTTTTCGAGACTTTGTTTGATGCATCTGTATCTGAGGCTAAAAAAATGATTTGGGTGGATTCTGCAGAAGAGTTTGTTCAAAAAGATCCATTGGGAATACATGGCACAAAAAAATTTTGGATAATAAGCACAGCTTTTGTTGTGATATGGATTATGTGTATTCTATTTTCGAGTGTGCATTAACAGGGGGGAATAAAAAGATGTCCAGAGGCACCAACCAGAAGTTTAAGTTCACCTATCTCATGAAGGTAATGCTGGAAAAGACTGATGATGATCATGCACTTACCATGTCTCAGATCATGGAAGAACTTGAAAAGTACGATGTGACAGCGGAACGTAAAAGCATATATCAGGACTTTGCGGATATGGAGAAGTTCGGGATAGACATCATCAAGGAGCAGGCAGGACGGGACACATTGTATCATGTAGCTTCCAGAGAGTTTGAACTTGCAGAGGTAAAGCTTCTCGTTGATGCCATACAGTCTTCAAAGTTCATCACTCAGAGTAAATCCAGGGATCTGATCAGCAAGCTAAAGACATTTGTCAGTGAATATCAGGGAAGCACACTCCAGCGTCAGGTTTTTATCGATAATCGTGTGAAGTCCATGAACGAAAGTGTTTTCTACAATGTTGATGAAGTCTATAATGCCATCAATGAGAATAAGAAGATCCGCTTCAAGTATTATAAATGGGATATCAATAAAAAACTTGTTCCCCGCCGAAACGGAGACTGGTTTATATTAAGCCCATGGGCGCTTACCTGGATGGATGAGAACTACTATATGGTTGCATTCGACGAGTGGGATGGCAAGATAAAGAGCTACCGTATAGATAAGATGATGCGAATATCAATCACAGATGAAGCCCGCGTCGGTAAGAAAGAATTCAAAGAATACGATATGGCGAAACTATCGAAATCAACATTCAGCATGTATGGCGGACCTAAGAAAAGAGTGACCATACAGCTTGATAACAGTATGTGTGGGGTCTTTCTGGATCGATTCGGAAAAGATGATATATCATTCCGCCCTGTTGATGATACCCACAGCGAGTTCTCGGTAGAAGTGAATGTGAGCCCACAGTTCTTTGCCTGGATCTTTGGCCTTGGAACTAAAGTTAAGGTTGTGGGACCGGAGGATGTTGTTAAAGAGCTGAAGGACTACGGGAAGGCATTTCTTGAAAATTATAAGGAGATAAATTGAAGAATGAAAAAAATGGTATTGAAAATTGTTTTTGTCATAGTGACAATAGTTGCTTTATGTGGTCTGTACTTAATTATTAATGGCTCATTGGAGATGTTTCCCACGGAAGAACAGATTGAAAAAACACGTATTACAGGTTGGATAATGTTGTCAGCCGGAGTGTTTATTGACGGTATTATATGTAAAGGAGACCAACTATGATAAACGAAAAACGACATGGTATAAGATATCTATATTTGATAACACTTTTTACCCTTTTGATTTCTATGACATCTTTTGCTGATCAGACTTACTATTATGCATACACAATAATGCCTGAGGAATCTCCCTATAGAGATTTAAGTAATTCCAGAAAGTCAATATCTGTCACGGAAAATAATGATGGAAGTTATACTGTAGATGATGGTTATTCATCTGTGACATTAACAAAAGCTGATGATGGATCATATTATGGCATGACCCAATATATTTCATATTCACTTAATAACGATCAGCTGTCATTAGGATATGATGATCCAAGTGCAGATATATTTTTAGCATCACCATTTACCGGAGGATGGGTCGATTTCGATAATAAATGGTATTATCTGGGAGACGATGGTAAGGCTCTTACCAATACGACAACTCCGGATGGATATCAGGTCAATGCTTACGGACAGTGGGTTGTGAATGGAGTTGTCCAGACAAAAGGAACTGAACAGAATGTGTCAGGTGGAATCACACCAACTATATGCGAGAAGTATAAGGACATCGTGATGCAGGAGCATTCTAAATCCAATGGTACCGGCTACAAACTTTTCTATCTGGATGATGACAATATTCCAGAAATGACGGTTAATTATCCGGGATATGGCCTGAAGATATTATCAAGTGATGGGGTTAATGTTTACTTCATAGCAGCTGATTCTTATGGTGATTATTTTCTGCCTTATGGAACTCATGGAAGAGACTATATCTGCTATGAGCGTTCCGGACGGATTGATACCGGTGCTAATGTAGATGCAACCACGACATTTATACCGGAGTACCTATTCTATGACAAAGTTAACAAAGCCTTTGTCTATGCAGATACAGCACCGGCAATATCCGGTAATTTCACCGAGCTATGCTACGATGATCTTTCTGCAGCGGAGATGTTAAGGGATCTTGATTATCTGGCGCAGGGTAAACAGCCTTTAGGCAGTGGTGGAGACTGGGCTGAAGGATGATCATATAAAACAAATATCTCAAATATGAATATGGAACGGACGAGAAATTTGGACAAACCAAGTTCCTCGACCGTTCCTATTCATAGCAAATTATTATTGTGGTATGGTCAGGTATCTGTTTCATTCTATTTATTCTTTTTGTTCCGGGAGAGTTTGTCCAGGATAAGCTTAACCATATACTGCTGTTTGCCCGTGCTAATATCTTCTACATACGCAGAGAATACGTACCCACTGCCAATAAGCCTTGCGATAGCTTCATTATTATACCTGGTCACATAACCGAGATGCATACCCTCATTTGTATTTATGCTATAGCCCATTGGTCATGCTTGTTTTCAGGCTCACGCTTAAGCTTAAGTTCCGTTCCCGGAACCAAAGACTCAAGAAGTTTCATCCCTTCGTCAGTTTCTTTTGTGAAATGATAATGCATTCCGGCAACTCAACCTATAAGTACCAGTATCCGGTCAGGATGCTTTTCTTTTAATGTTTCTTCCTTCCGGGCTGATATTTTAATTTCCTTGACCTGAGCTTCATAGCTTTTGATCTGCTTAATATAGTACTCTAAATCAGGTTTTTCGAGATTCATGAAATGATTAGCTTCCTGTATTCATGTCAAAACCTCATAGTCATCCGTTTCTATGGTTACATAACAAGTATCGTAAGGTTTAAAGAGTTTTATTAGTATCCCAATGATGTGATCAGTAAAAATGAGCTTCTATAATCCTGGATTTAATAAAAAACGAAGTAAAAGAACAAATGTGCTGGCATTTTTAATGTACATATCTGGATGTAGTATATGGGCATACAGATAATCCAAATGAAAAAGTAATTGGTATCTTCTGACTGTTTTTGGGGAAAATATAAAAATGCTGAACAGCATAGGATAGTAGTAATGATCAAGGAGGTTCTGCATGAAGCATATCGTTGTTGATTTGGAAATGAATACTATACGTAGAAAGGATGAAGCCCGCAGAATATGTGGATTCGAAACTATCGAGATCGGTGCAGTTATGTTGGATGATAATCTGCAGGAGATTGCATCTTTTCGTACATATGTAAAGCCGGAACATTGTGATGGCATCGCAAAGAATATAAGTAGGCTCACCGGAATCACTGACGATAACGATGAAGGGAAACTAGACGGAGCTGAAATGGCTTTTATGGATGAAGTGTTGTTCTCGGACGAGGACAAAGATGATGATTGCGAAGATTAATAAGAGATAAGACTGTATTAAGATAATTGAAAATAATTTTATATTAGCTTTATATGATATAAGAATGCTGATGACAGTCATGTCAATAACAAGTCAGCCTATGATAAACAGTATCTGGAAGGAAGATACGGAGCTGATCCATATCTTGAGAATATGCTTGATGGAGGTTCTTTTGTATGAGTCTGCACCCATTATAGCGATCAGATATATTGATTGCATGCATCAACCATGGGTACAGTGACAAACTGAGGTACGGACTGTATAATTTATGTGTTGAACGAGAAGGAAATGGAGTACATCGATGAGTGAGATGATAAAAGCTGATAAGGAATACTTGGATTGGATAGCAGACATAGCCATGAGATTCAAGCAGAGTCAGATAAAAGCTGCTACCAAGGTTAATGTAGAAATGCTTAGATTTTACTGGAGTCTTGGAAAAGACATATTTGAAAAAGATGTAAGTAATAAATATGGCACGAGTTTTTATAAAAAAATTAGTAACGATCTTCAATCCGAACTTCCAAATATTAAGTCTTTTTCTGTTACCAATCTTCACTATATGAGGTGGTTCTACGAGTTATATCCTAATGCCGAGAATTTACCCCAACTTGGGGGAGATTCTGAAAAGGTAGCAAATTTACCTCAAGCTGGGGTAAATTCTGAATCGTTGATTTTTAGTATTCCGTGGGGACATAATAAGCTTATTATTGACAAGAAACTTTTTTACTACTTTAGATGGTATTCATATGTAAAAGTAGAACTGCCTCTTTTTTCTTCATTCAAAGCACGTCCTTTAAAATAAGTATTGCCGACATGATCCATAGCGCGAGCTACATTGTCATAGCAGGAATTTGATGCATATTGATCCATACCAGGAAGCTTTCTGGCGTCTAGAGCAGTGAGCTGAGCTATCGGGGTATTTAGAGAAGATAAATAATCTTTTATAATTAGCGCCATCGATTCATACTTATACATACCCTTTTCCATTATTCTTTACCTCCTCCGGTTAATCGTGATCAGGGATTAAGTTTTCTATATACCGACACTTAGGATATCGACTGCATCCCAAGAACTGATTACCTTGATAGTTACCTTTTTTTGCTGTTCTGAGAACCATCTTACTTCCACATCTTGGACAGAGCTTTTCCTTAGGTTCTGAAGGGGGGTGGAATCATCCGGTGTATGTGATGGATACCCTGCAGATGATGTAATAATAGTGGTGGGCGCAGATTCATGTTCTGTAAGCACCTCGGATTCAAGAGATTCTTTCAGGGTGTTGAATTTTTTAATATAGTCTTTTCTGTCAACATGGTTAATTGAAAGGATCTTATTTCCTAGTTCCAGGAGTTGCTTTCTACTGCTCTTAGAGTCAGATTTATATTTTTTTAAGGTATTATTTTCTATGCTCATACAGTTTTTGTAAATAAGCATATGACGTTCATTCTGTGTAATGTGGCTGTGAAAACAGCCGATATTGCTAGAATATGGTATTCCTTGAAGATTCAAATTATAATTTGGCTAAGCTTATGGATTATAATAGATGTATCGTTGAGATCAAATTAATAAGCTTTCTCAGGATGATTTTGACAGAATAGAAAAGCAGTTAAGAGAGGATCTTGAAAACTACTACGCTGATATGGGAGGATTATGAGAAGGACTAACATAAAATGTTTAATCGTAATTGCCGTGTGCGCCATGGTTATACTTTCGGGATGTGAATCAAAGGATCAGATAATGGACGGTGACGGTATGTTTCAGACATTTTCCTATACGATTATAACACAGGATGATGCAAAACGTATGATGGAGCAGGATGACGGTCATGTGATTGTTGATGTCAGAAGACAGGATGAGTATGTTGAAGGGCATATTCCCGGAGCCATACTTATACCTAATGAAACTATAGAAAACGATCCGCCTGAAGAATTACCTGATTATGAACAAATCATTCTTGTTTACTGTCGCAGCGGACGGATGAGCAAAGAAGCTTCTCAGAAACTCGCTGACATGGGATATAAGAATGTTTATGAGTTTGGGGGCATTATAGACTGGACAGGTGAAGTTGTGAAAAGTGAAGTAACAGAAGAAACATCTGAGGAAACAACAGAGGAAAAAACTGAGAACAAGGCTGAGAAAACAACAGAGGAAAAGGCTGATCCGGTCAATAAAGAGGTAACTCTCCGATTTGATTCATTTGACGGAGGTGGACCGGAATATAATGTGATCATTAAGGACGAAAGCATTGTATCTTATACCGCTATGAGGGAGTATGCCAAAGAAGATCATGATATGATGACTGGTGCCGGATATGATGAGGTGTTCACGTTCACGGGAATAAAACCAGGTGAAACAGATATGCTTATAGAGGCGCGTTCACCGATAGCTGATAATCTTGATATGAACTATAAGGTAGTCGTCAGTGAAGACCTGAGTGTAAAAATAGAAGAGGTTTCAGTAAATGAGGTAGTCGAATCGGTTGATGAAGAAGTCGACCCTTACTGGGGAGTATTGCTTAGTTACAAAGAGGCCCAGGATGCAGGATATACAGAAGAAGAGTTAAATGAGAGAGGATATAAAACAGAACTCATTCAGCATGGATGGCCGAAAACAACAAATAATAATGAGGTCAGGTATCACTATTATGACATAAACAACGATGACTGGATTGATCTTATAATCACATATTATGGGCAGATTGTGGATATATATTCACATGATGGAGATGCCGTATACTCTTATGGTACACCATATAGAGGAATTGCCGAGCTTTATCCTGATGGCTCCCTTTCAGAGGTGGTCACCATGGGGGTTAAGGGATCTAGTACAAGGTGGTATAGATATGATGAAAAGTCAGGGAAATTCCTTAAGGCAGATGGAGAACTACATCCAAAAGAATCGCCAGTTATCATGCCAGAGGGCAGAAAGATATCCGATGTGGGAGCGTCCAGGCTGTCAGACTGATTGAATTGCCCAGAGATGTAGATGCCCTCTTAATCTGAATCATAATATGAGGTTAAATCTGATGGTTCTCCCCGATATTATAGCCGCCTAAGCTATGAAATTGGTGGTAGGAACTCTTACGGCCAAGCAGGGGCGCATGGAGGTATTACCTTTGAAAAATCAATTTCTGACAAATTATACAGAAACGACTTTCCTGGACAAAATCAAGGAAAATCTGAGACACTGTAAGGCTTTTTCATTCTCGGTCAGCTTTATTAAGAAAGCTGGCTTGGTTTTGTTGTACAAAGATATTGAAGCTGCAGTGGAACGTGGCTGTCGGGGAAGAATTATTACTTCGACTTATCAGAATTTTACTGATATTGAGTCTCTTAAGAGCTTCTATTCTTTGATGGGGAGATGCCGGAATTTTCAATGCCATCTTGATTATGAAAGCTTTCACGATACCGGTTATGCAACACTTGGATATCATTCAAAAGGATATCTTTTTGAGTTTGATGACCATAGAGAATTGGTGATAGGATCTTCTAATATTACCAGGTATGCACTGATTAAAAATATTGAGTGGGATGTATCTGTAGCAGAGCGTTTCGAGCCAGGAGTATATGATGAGGCATTAAAAGAATTCAATGAGAAATGGGAAGCAACAGAGCTGCTGGATGCAGAACTTATAAATAAATATGCTACAAAGCTTAATTTTGCCATAGAGCGTTGGGATATGGATTATGATTTGACCGCATCTAAGATCAGGCCAAATTATATGCAGAAGAAAGCTTTGAAGGAACTGAACAGATATCGAGCAATGGGAGTGAATCGTGCCCTCACAATAGCTTCCGCAGGTAGTGGTAAGACATACCTTGCGGCCTTTGACGCGCTTAATTTTAATCCGAAGAGACTTTTGTATATCGTTCATGAGGGATCGATTCTTAAAAAATCTTTGGAGACATTTCAGGAAGTGTTTGGAAAGAATGTTTCATATGGTATTTACAGTGGAACTAGTAAAGAGTCCGATGCAGATTTTGTATTTGCAACAAATATCACCATGTGTAATACATTGGAACTGTTCTCTAAGACTGAATTTGACTACATTATAATCGATGAATGTCATCATGCCACTGCAGAAACTTATAAGAAAATTATAGGGTATTTTGAACCGGAATTTTTGCTTGGACTCACTGCAACGCCTGAACGATTAGATAACCAGGATGTTTTCGAGTTATTTGATCATAACGTACCGTATGAACTAAGACTTCGAGATGCCATTGCCAATGATCTGGTTGTACCGTTTAAATATTATGGAATTCGTGACAAGCTTGTGGATTACGGACTTTCCGGAAATGATGAACGAAGAATGATCGCACAGATGGCAAGAGAGGATCATTGCGATTTTATAGCAGAACAGATAGAAAAGCACCATCCCCAAGGCAAGCTGAAATGTCTCGCTTTCTGTAGAAATGTTACACATGCTCGTATGATGTGTGAGGCTCTGGGCGAGAGGTATAAAACTGCCTATCTGACCGGAAAGAATGATATAGGCGAGCGTGTACGTGCCTACAATGATCTTCAGAATGATGCAAATGATCTGGAAATACTGTTTACGGTTGATATCTTGAATGAAGGTGTAGATATTCCCGGGGTGAATATGGTCCTGTTTTTAAGGCCTACTGAATCTACAACCATATTTATTCAGCAGTTAGGACGTGGACTTCGAAAGTACATGAATAAGGAATATGTGACTGTACTTGACTTTATTGGAAATAGTTATAAGAGAAGTGTTCAGATTGCTTTTGCATTAGGATCTTTATCAGAAAATTTTGTCATGGAAAAGCGGCTGATGGCATCCTTGGTAAAGGATGATTTCACTGCTCTTGGACTTGAAGATTATGGTGTAGAGATACATATTGATGACTTGAGTAAAGAGGAGATTCTTGAGTATATTGATAAAGAGAATTTTAATGCCATCAAATATCTCAAACAGGATTATTTTAACTTCAAGAAATATATTGGGGCAGAATTCTATCCTCGGCATGTGGATTATATCAACAATGATTGTGCGCCTGATCTGATACGATTTATGAGTGTAAAAACACAGGGAAGAAAGAATTGTAGCTATTATAACTTCCTAAAGGGAATTGGTGAGGAGAACCTTCCCATTTTTTCTGATAGGCAGGTAGAGTTTATCAACTATTTATCCGGTTTTTTACCACTTGTTAGGACTCATGAATACCGGATTGTTAAGCTGTTACTTGGCGGAGAAAAAACTTATCAAGATGTAAAAACATATTTGGAAGAAGTGATTCCGGGCTCAACTCAGATGGAACTTGACCATGCATTAACTTATCTTCAGGTAGTTAAACGAGAAGGAGATGTATTACGTCTGGAAGTGTCGATGGATGATCAATTACTAGAATATGTGGAAGACCTTTTGGAATACGGCTTGATTCGATATGTAGTTGATGCCGGTGATGAAACCGGATTCAAACTCTGGCAGAATTATCGCATGGATCAGGTTCAGCTAAAGCTTCTAAAAAATCCATCAAATAATCAAGTTGGAACTTACTATTATGATGACTTTGTGGTTATTTTTGCTTCACTTAAGAAGGATTTAGATGAAGCGGATAAGCTGAATTATAAGGATAAGTTTCTGCAGCCGGATTTGTTCCAGTGGGAATCAATGACAAATCTTCCTCAGTCTCATCTGGAGAAATTAATAAAGAGTAGTTTTACGCATGTGTTTATTCGAAAGGTGTCTGCGGAAAATGGATTAGTATTGCCCTTTACTTATGTCGGAAAGGGTAAGCTTCAGAATCCTCGGAAGACAGAGGGCGGTAATGGAACCTATCTTTTTGATATCCATATGGAGAATGCTCTTCCGGAATATCTGCAATACGATTTTGGGTTAACAAAGGAATGATAGTGTGAAAAAACAGTTTTTTATCACTATTTGTGCCGCCGGCAAAAGGCGGCGGAATGGAGACCAACTATGAGAATAGTTCGAGTAGTGGCAGCTGTGATAGTGTCTGAGGGCAAAGTATTTGCAACACAGCGGGGCTATGGGGAATTTAAAGATGGCTGGGAATTTCCGGGAGGAAAGATCGAAACAGGTGAAACACCGGAGGCGGCATTAGCTCGTGAAATCAAGGAGGAACTTGATACTGAAATCAATGTGGAGGACTTCATAGAGACTATAGAGTATGATTATCCGACTTTTCATCTGTCCATGGATTGTTTTTTGTGCAGCATAAAGAAGGGTAAGCTGACATTAAAGGAGCATGAGGCGGCGAAGTGGCTTGATTTGCAAACAATAGACAGTGTAGAGTGGCTTCCAGCGGATGTGACTTTGATTGATAAAATCAAAAGCAGGCTTAACACAAGGTGAATACATAATTATTAGATAATAAATGTAGAGCAAATCAGGAGATAAGATAGTTAAGAAGATAAAGCATGTTAGATGGAATACTATAAAACAGGACATTGAGAATCCAAAACAGGACATTAATAAAGTAAAACAGGACATTGAGGAAGTAAAACAGGATATAGGGTTACATATTGAATTGTCTGCCAAAACAAAGCAGCATATTGAAGTACTATTTACTGAATTTGGTTATGAAAAATACTTTGGAAGGATGGATGTTATGGAAATATTGGGCATCACAGCCTCTCCTGCATCTACATTAATTAAAAAAATGTTGGATATGGAACTGATTTATGGTATTAAGGGCAAAGGTAAGGGTAAATATTTATTTAAAAAGACTAAGAATAGCTGAGTATTTATGATTAATTGTGTAATAACATGCTGATTTAAGAAGGTATTTTTAAAGGACACCTCATCGTGTAATGTATAGTCAGAAGCAAAGAAACAATCAGGAAAGTACCTGATAGGAGATGGGACTGGTTGCTTCCTTTTTCTGACTATATATTTATTAAAGATATAAGTCAATATCAGTTTGTGATTGTACCAAGGATTGTAGTATGATTATTTGCATATGCAATCGATAAATCGAAGTGTTTTAGCTCTTTCAGATTGACCGTTTTCTGCTTCTATTGATTGTCCGTGAACTGCTCTGTATACTGTCTTTCATAAAAATAGAAAGATGTCCCAGAGCACCCTCCCTGGAAAGTCGTGTACTCTGAGACCAATGGTATAAAACCATGTTTATGGTAACAGAGTATACCTGTTCAGGGCAACATATTTTTACCTGATGGCAGTGAATACCTTTGTTCCGTGTGCAAAGAAGGTACTCTCATCTTCCGGGATTACTGTAAGTGGATAGTCCGTCATGATGACGATTATGCAAATCTCCGCCGAATTGACATACCTTCTGATGATTTAAAACTGGTCGCCAGGGCGTTGCTGCCGGCAGGAATATATGTTGGATGCAAGCTGAAATATGAGATGTTCCAGTACGAATTGATGGAGCAGTAAGACGACCGACCTCTGGGGTAGTTTTTTACGTAGGCGGTGGGTAGTTCACCGTGTGAGGAATACCATGAATATGTCAAAAAGAACCAGCGCCGTTGATTCATATTCCATTGGGGAAGTATCGACGCTATTAAGTATCTCGAGGGATATGATTCGCTATTATGAAAAACAAGGAGCGATCCGGGCGAGCAGAGGAGCAGAGAATAACTATCGGAGATACGATTCAATGGAAGTTTTCTGGCTTTTGGAAGCAATGCAGTATAAAAGCTGGGGGATTCCTATCAGTGAAATTTCCGGGATACGCAATCACGAATATACTATTAACACGGAACAATTTCTGGGTGAGGAAGTCAAAAGGATCAGGGCGGATATACAATATCGGGAACTATTGGCGCAGCGGTTGGAACAGCTGCAGATGAATATGCTGCTGAGTACCAAAAACATTGGATGTTTCTGGGTAGAGAGTATCCCTTCTGCATACTATTGCCATCTTGTTACAGGCCGCGGAGACGAGTACGAGCGAATAAATTTGTCAGAAAAGAGCAGTTCTTTTGTTTTTGACGATCAGCATTTGCCTTTCATTGACAGCGGACTTCAAGTCGAAGATGACCGGGTGGAATGGGAAATGGGCATACAGGAGAAATATGTCAGATCTTTGGGACTGGAGATACCTGAAGATTTTACAAAGATCTCCGGAGGTTTATGCCTGTGTACGCACATTGACATTGGTGAAATCGGCAGCTATAACCAGGAGGTCTTTCATGTTTTGCCGGAATACGCCGCTGAACATGGATTTAATGTACCGGACGGGTCCAAGATCAGAGGCGTCATATTGGGAAGAGGGTATGAGAACGGAGAGTTTCGCCGGATCGTGAAGATATATCTTCCAATCTTGTAAGAACCAAAAAAGCAAGAACGAAAAACCTTGGAACTCCTCCAAGGTTTTATGAACACCGTTTGCCCTAGACAGTACCTTTTTTTATATAAAAGAGAAGAGAACAGAGGGATCATCGAGCTGTACGGAAGAATCGGCATCAACAGATTTACCTAAAGTCTCTTCTCTTTTTTGGCATTGACACTGGAATCGTACCATTCGTTATTATTTTCACATAGACAACCACCTTTCCAAAAACACAAGGAGGAAAACGAAAATGATGACGGAACTTTTTACACCTGCCAAAATAGGTAACTGCGAAATCCCCAACAGGCTGATCGTGCCCGCAATGGTCATGAACCTGTGCACAGAAGACGGAATGATCACAGAACGGTATATCAAGTATATCGAAGAGAAAGCCAAAGGCGGCTGGGGCATGATCATCACAGAAGACTATGCAGTAAATGTGAACGCGAAGGGCTATAAGTTCATTCCGGGCCTTTACAACGACGAGCAGATTGAAGGCAACAAAAAGCTCACGGAAGCAGTCCACAAATATGAATCCAAAATCTTTTGCCAGATGTATCATCCCGGACGCCAGTCCAAACATGATGTAAACGGAAACGTACAGCCGGTAGCGCCTTCTGCAATTAAGGACCCCTTCTGCATGGATCTTCCCCGTGAGATCACAGTAGAGGAGATCCACCAGATTGTGAAGGACTTCGGATCCACTGCCAAAAGAGTGAAAGAGGCAGGCTTTGACGGAATTGAGATCCACGCTGCGCACGGCTACCTGATCTCCGAATTCCTCTCTCCTTTCACAAACAAGAGAGTAGATGAGTACGGCGGATGTTTCGAGAACAGGACCCGCATCCTGGATGAGATCTATGCATGCATCCGCGAGAACGTCGGCAAGGATTTCCCGGTCCAGGTCAGAGTTTCAGCCAACGAGTACCTTCTGGGCGGCCGCACCGAGGCTGATACCTTTGAACTTGTCCGCCATCTGGATGAGCTGGGCGTTGACGCAATCCATGTTTCCAACGGTATGTATGCTTCTCCTGTCATTCGCCAGATCATCGCGCCGATGTACACGGAGCACGCCTTTAATATGAATACTGCGGAAATGGTCAGAAAACTGGTATCCTGCCCTGTCATCGTCACGAACCGCATCAACTCCCCCAAGATGGCTGATACTATTTTGAAGATGGGCAAAGCAGATTTCATCGGCATGGGCCGCGGATCTCTGGCAGATCCTTATCTCCCCGCCAAGGCGAAAGCAGGCCAGTTCGAGAACATCCGCTACTGCATCGGATGTCTCCAGGGCTGTGAAGCAGGCCTTTTGGCCGGAACCTGTGCGACCTGTCTGGTCAACCCTCGTGTCGGCCGCGAGTATGAGAATGCAATGGAAAAGACCGGAAATCCGAAGAAGGTCATGATCATCGGCGGCGGTCCTGCCGGCCTCATCGCAGCGGAGACTGCAGCGAAGATCGGACATAATGTTACCGTATACGAAGCAGGATCATGGCTCGGCGGACAGTTCCGCAGCGCCGCATTCCCGCCCGGAAAAGGCGAGCTCTCCACTTTCGTATCTTCACTGCGCAAGAGTCTCATTGATTTGAAGGTTCCGGTCAATATGGGAGTAGAGGTCACTGAGGAAATGATCCGTGACGAGAAGCCGGATGCAGTCATTGTTGCAACAGGCGCGAAGCCGCTTACACCTCCGATCAAGGGAATGGACGGCAGCAATGTCGTGAATGCGGAAGACGTACTCTTAGGTAAGAAAGATGTCAAGCCCGGTCCGGTCGTCGTCTGCGGCGGCGGCGAAGTTGGCGGAGAGACAGCGCACTTCCTGACCCAGTCCTGCCAGGACATCACACTGATCGAGATGCGCGATGACATCCTGGTCGATATGTTCCCGCTGATGAAGATGCAGCTGATGGAGTACATCAGAGACGCAGGCATCAAAGTATTGACCGGTGCAAAGGTCGCAGAGATCACGGAAGACAGTGTAAGCTACACAGATTCCAAGGGAACTCTCCACAGTGTACCTGCTTCGACTGTAGTATCTGCATTCGGATATAAGGCATACAATCCGCTTGAGGAAGCGGCAAAGAAATACTGCGACAATGTCAAAGTTGTTGGATGTGCTGTAAAAGCCGGCAACGCGCTGGTTGCTGTCAGAGAAGGTTATGAGGCCGCATTGGCTTTATAATATACCGTCATCATATGAAAAGCCCGGGGTCCGACCCCGGGCTTTTTGACCTCTGGGGTAATTTGTCCACATATTCATATGCTAGCGTAAAGTTTTTGTAGGTTTAAGAAAATAGAAAAGAGAACGATCTCGAATAAGTGATAAAGTTATTGCGACGAAACAAAACTTTAGGTAGGAGATCGTTCTCATGTTTAACAGTATACAGCAGTTTGAAAGTGAAGGCATTAAAAATCTTAGAAAGGCTTATGAAATATTTAAAGGTAGACATCAGACTTTAGATGAAATTGAAGCATATGTTTACAACCAAATTGAAATCACAAAGGACTGCTATAAACTTGGAAAAAATCTTATTTATGACTGGAAAAACATGGCGGTTTCGCAATCAGAAGATGAGTTTGAAAGACATTCGAAAATCTACTTTATTGTAAACGGAATATCAATGATGAAGGGAAGGTACATTAAAAAATACTCCCTCTAAGTAGAACAAGGCCCTAATTAGTTCTCTTGTATACTGGGGAGGGAGCATATCATTTTCTGCGTCCTTTATAAACTTCCTTATTGAACGGAATGACATAAGTACATTCATAGTGAATGGCACTTATATTCGAGTAGATATAAATAGTTCCGTCTTTCAATATTCCTCGACTTGTAATGGACATTGCAGGGGTATTTTTCTTGCAGTTCAACAGTTCTGATTCCTGCTTAGACAGTAGTGTGGGATGGTAAGCTGTCATGTAATGAGATATCTTGAATCCTTTTTTCAAGACATAGTTCTGGATAGAATCCTCTATAGTCTCGCGATTCAGATCCGGAAATAGTTTTACAGGCATATAACTTGTCTCAATCTGTGATATCTCATAATTTACGATTCTTATTCTTTGAAATTGCCATATCTTATCATCGGGAGACAAGTTAAATATGCTTCCGAGTTCAGTGCCGGCAACGATCTCGTTCAGAAAAAGCATCCTGGAACTAAGCTCACGATATGACACTTCAGTAAGAGAGTTATATACCATAGGATTATCCAAAGCCTTATCGCGAATATAGATACCATCACCCTGTATGGCAGTAACAAGTCCAATGTTTTGAAGCTGCTTCATGACCTTTTGAACAGTGAACCGGGAAACGTGATAAGAACTTGCCAGATCACGCTGAGTTGGCAACTTGTTATCTGAAAACTGTTTTTGATATATCTTGCTTATAAGATCTGTTAGGATAAAAGCTGTTTTTCCGGAACGCATATATCTCCTGTATTTTAAGGGGTGACCAGAGTTCCGTCGGGGATACGACTCTGTGTCCATTCATGGGGTCTGTATGTAACTGGGTGATGCAGGATTTCTTCTTCGTCAATATCTACACCTATTCCGGGGGCATCGATAGGATAAAAATATCCATTTCTTGCTTCATTATAACCCGGAAAGGCTTTCTTTGTTGAGTCCTTAAGCTCAATATTCTCCTGAATTGCCACATTGTGCAGATGGATATTAAGATGCGTATTTACCGCAACTCCAATAGGTGTGATGTCAGAAGGCGTATGCCAGGCGATTCGGATTCCGAAAGAATCACATAATGCAGCAAGCTTCAATGCAGGGGTAATGCCTCCGAGTTGTGAAACATGGCATCGCAGGAAATCAATGCTTCTACTTTGAATAAGCCCTTTCCACTCCATAGGATTATTAAATAATTCTCCTGTTGCGATAGGTGTTGAGCACTGACTTCTAAGCATTTGAAGCCATTCGTTCTGATCTGGTGGCAGAAGGTCTTCAATAAAGTAAGGATGATACTGTTCTACTTCTTTAGCAAATCTTATAGCCTGATCCGGAAAAAGACGTTCATGAACATCATGAAGTATATGGAAACTTTCTCCATACTTTTCACGAATCTTTGCAAACATATGAAGGGTTTTTCTTATATAGTCATATTGGTCAAAATATGTTCCTGAAATAGGGTCCTCCGGAGTATGAAGTGCATCCGGAATGCCACCATAAAAACCTAACTGGCAGCGTATGTGATTATAACCTTCAGATCTGATACGATCTATTTCCGAATACAGGTCTTCGAGATTATCTGCAACAGCATGTGTATAGGCAGGAATCGCCGTACGGGATTTTCCTCCGAAAAGCTGGTAAAGAGGCATATCCGCGAGTTTTCCTTTTACATCCCAAAGAGCCATATCTATACCGGCTATTGCATTATTTATTACAGGACCGTTTCTCCAATAAGCATTTACCATCATAAGGTGCCACAGATCTTCTATATCATTAGCGTCGCGACCTATGAGAATGGGCTTTAAATATTCATCTACCACAGTTTTTACTGCCAGAGGTCTCTGCTGGAATGTGGCACATCCTACTCCGTATACGTCTTTGTCTGTCATTATCTTAACACAGACCAGATTATGTCTATCAGGTCTTGTGATATAACAAATGATGTCTTTTATTATTGTGGGTCTCATCACTTTCTCCTTTTCTCGGCAATATCAGTCTGTTGATATTTTAATTTGCAAACTGACATAACGATTGTCGGTGGAGTATCTCCACGCCTTGATTGTAGACCTATTAAAGCATCCAGAAATGTTTAAAGTCAATGTGGCTTGTAAAAAGCTGTATATATCAAAAAATAACAATCCAATTCGTTTGAAAAGGTATAAAAAACCACGATTTTAAGCCGCTTTTAGATTCTATCGGCCTGAAAATGGGCAGATTTACAAACACTTTCTGCTATGTTACGATTCAGAACATAAAACAAAGCACGTGCAATGGTAAAACATGAGAACAGGAGTAAACTTCACAATGGAAAAGAAGGAAGTAGTGCAGAAAATCGTCGACTATGTCGGCGGTAAAGAAAATATCGTTAATGCATGGCATTGCATGACCAGATTGCGTTTTGACCTAAAAGACAGATCACGTGTTAATGAAAAAGCCATCAAAGACCTTGAAGGTATTATGGGTGTTCAATATGCTAAAGAACAGTTGCAGATAGTGATAGGAACAAGTGTACATAAGTACTACGACATACTGATGCAGATGCTGGATCTTTCAGAAAATACGATCCCTTCAAAGGATGAAAAAGCAGAGAAGAAAGATTTTATAACCTGGTTTATGGATATGGTATCAGGTGTCTTTGGTCCCATAGTTCCGGCTATAGCAGGTGCCGGAATGATCAAAGGTCTTATGGGAGGTCTGGTTGCTCTTGGAGTGATAACCAATACAACGGATACATATAAGATAGTTGATATGCTGGCAAGTGGTGTATTTACATATCTGCCTTTCTTTATTGCAGCATCAGCGGCAAAGAAATTTAAAACCAATCAGTATCTTGCAGTAGCTATGGCATCTATTATCATGTATCCAACAATGATAGATGCAGCTAAAGCCGGTGAGATCAGTAATTTCATGTTTGGAGGGGTGCTTCCGATTCCTGTATTCAATTACAGTGGTTCAGTTATTCCAATCATTTTTGGCGTTCTTGCCATGAGCTTTATTCACAAGAACGTAGATAAAATTGTTCCCGAAGCAGCAAGAACAGTAGTTACTCCAACATTAACAATCCTTATCTCCGGATTCTTTACCCTGGCTGTTATAGGACCTGTTGGCATCTACTTTGGTAAGGCTCTTGCTTTTGTACTAGATGGACTTTTCGGTATTTCCCCTGTCTTGGCCGGAATCATCATGGGACTTATTCGTCCGGTATCCATTCTTACAGGAATGCATCATGCCATGACTCCTATTGCATTGGAAAACTTTGCAACAAAAGGTTATGACATGCTTATGCCTATGATGTTCATCGCGAATCTTTCAATAGTTGGTGCCGCACTTGGCTGTTACTTTAAAGAATCCACTCAGAAGGATAAAGCTATTGTCCTTTCAGCCGTACTCTCAGGAATCCTCGGAATCACTGAACCTGCTTTGTTTGGTGTTCTCACAAAATATAAGAAAGGATTTCTTGCAGCGACCATAGCAAGTACGGTAGGAAGTGCATTTATCGGAGCATTTGGTGTAAGACTTTTCGGATACATCACTTCCAGTATTTTCAGTATTCCTGCATATATCGGACCGTATTTTATATATGCAGCTATAGGCTGGATAATTGCTTTCGGTCTTTCATTCACATTGTCCTATATCTTTGTAGTTAAGATGGATTCAAGTTCAAAAAAAGCTTTAGGGAATGTATCTAATGCCGCCTGAACATTCCCGAAGGGA
The DNA here is from genome assembly GCF_900113415.1 of Oribacterium sp. WCC10. Classification (GTDB taxonomy): domain Bacteria; phylum Bacillota; class Clostridia; order Lachnospirales; family Lachnospiraceae; genus Oribacterium. The sequence goes on from NZ_FOPH01000014.1 coordinate 62,533, forward strand.
TAGGAATAAAGGCGGTACTATATCTGGAATTAACAGAAAAGCTGTGAAGTAAATGATTACTCATTTTTTCACAGCTTTTTTGTTGTGAAAGTAAAGATAGATAAGTGAATTAGATGCTTATCAATTACTTTCCAGGATAGCGGGGGAGGTAGAGCATCCGCTTCATACGCGGAAGGTTATGGGATCCCTCGCAGAGCTCGGAGTCGCAAGCATGGCATCCCACGGATGCCTGCTACCCGTTCCTGGGACTATTATTTAATCATTTTGATAGAGCGATTTTCTAATTTATCAACCACGGGTTTATATACAATGGAATTAATCTCCAATACAATATATATGAGAAAAGGGCATAAGTTTATTGATTACATGGTATAAGAAGCGAAATGAATATTGAAAAAACAGGAAAAACATGCATTGAGAAAAAGTATAAAGGTTTTGAGAAGCCGGTTGATAAGATAAAACGATGGAAACGCAATATTAGGTTTATTTTTCAGCGTGTAAAGTATGGCTATTGTGATTCCGATGTATGGAGCATTGATTACTGGTTTTTGATGGTGATGCCTGGGATGCTGAAACAATTGAAAGACACAACTCATAGCTATCCGGATTTTTGCGGAAACACTTCACATGCATTGTTTGGTACAGGTAGATCAGACAATGTTGATAATGCAGGTATGAAGAAATGGGATGACATCTTGTCGGAAATGATATTTCTTTTGAATGAATCGAATGAGGATACCTGTACTAAGAAAAACAAATATGAAGAGGATTATCATAAGGCATATCAGGAATTTAGAGAAAAATATGGGAAGCATGGACAAAAACTAAGAACAGAGGATGAAATTGCCAGGGAGAAACAAGAGGGCTTGTACAGGTTGTATCATCCAGGAGATGTGCCTGAATATAAAGAGATAGAAGACCGATATTTTGAAGAAAGTAGGAAACTTGACCAATATAGAGACGAATGCAAGGACAGAGCTATTGATATGTTTAAAGAATGGTTTTGGGACCTTTGGGATTGATGAAAAGATTACATTCATAGTAGGCATAGAGGGAAAATATTTATGGATGAAGGATATGAAAAAATAATGGAAATCATTGAAATGAATAGATTTCGGCAGAGACTGGGACTATTGGATTACATAGCATGCTGGGAAGAACCTGACAGGGTAAAAGGACTTGACATTGAAGCTACAAAGAATAGGGTGTGCGATCTGATTAAATCAAAGGGATTAAAAGACAAGACTATTGCTGATAAATTGGGTATTACTCCACAGGCAGTTAATAAATGGCGCCATAAAGGATCATTTTTTGTGATTGAAAACCTTTATGTTCTCAGCGGTCTCTTGGGTGTAAGTGTTGATAATCTTTTAGTCCCTGTGGCCGTAAAGAAATGGGAAGTTTTGATTGAGAAAAGATGAGAGATAAGAATAGAATATGGCCATTTTTAAACAAAATAGCAGAAGAATGGGAGAAACAGCCGGGTCTTAGATTCGGTCAATTTGTGATGGATGTGATTCCTGATCAGGATAAACTGTGGAATTGTGAAGAAAGCGAATTTTTAAGGCGTCTTGATGTTTTTGCCAATAGAGCAAGCACAGCAGATAATAATCGTCCTGTGATGACGAAGGATCTTAACACATTTGACAATACACCAAGAAAGATCAGATGCATAGGAAGGAAGCATGATTTTCTTGGCGATGGTAATTATTTTACTGAGGAAGAACTGGAGATTGGCAAGGAATATACTATAGTACCTCATGGCGGACGACATGATGGGATGTTCATTCACATAAAGGAGCATCCCAGGCACACAGGATACCCATATTATCTATTTGAAGAGCTTGAGCCCTATGATGAGGAAATCGGGAAGACTACCGCGCTGCTTGGTCTTATGAAATCTCTTGACGAGGCGGAAGAATCCATAAGAGAAGGGAAACTATATTCCGAAGAAGAGGTGTGGCAGGAATTTGAAAAAGTAATAGAAGGTAAAGATGAAGCAAGGGATCCTGCAAGAATAGAAGTATGCCTAAAAGCTATTTCAAACGTATGGAAAAAGCATCCGGATATGAGGCTTGGACAAATCCTGCAGTACGCGCTGGGGGATTCTGATCTGTGGGATGTAAAGGATCTTGATATTAGTGAAGCACTGAAACAGATGGAATAATTGGAGATTTTTTGAAATGAGCAGAGTACTTGTGATTCCTGATGTACATCTAAAGCCATGGATTTTTGATGTGGCTGATAGAGTTGATGAGAACAGCTACGACGACATCGTAATACTCGGGGACCTGGTAGATGACTGGGGGAAAGGAAATGATTTAGACGCATATAAAGAGACGCTGGATCGTGCTGCTGAATTTGGCAAAGAGCATGATCAGTCATTGTGGTGCTATGGTAATCACGATGTATCTTATCTTTGGGATGCCATGGAATCGGGATATTCTGTCCAGGCAAGGATAACTGCTATTGAAGGCATTACCAGACTGGAACGTGTTCTTGAAGAACGTTATAGATTTGTCCATAAAATTGATGATGTGCTATTCAGTCATGCCGGTCTTACGGAGAGTTTTGTTTTCCAAACCTGCGGATATCATATGAAAGAGATTGATGATATTCTTGCAAGGATTAACCGTATGGGTAAGCAGGAACTGTGGAGGGATAATTCACCGATCTGGGCAAGACCTCAGGCTGATTTTTACAGAATGTTCAGGGACAATCTGTTTTACCATGTTGTGGGACATACACCGGTAGAAGAACCTCTTGACTTGGGAGAAGTGTTGACTTTGGATCTTTTCTCGACTTACTCAAATGGGGATCCTTTCGGGAATCAGAAACTTTACATCGTTGATACTCTGACGAGGAAATTCGAAGAGGCAAAGTAGGGACTGATACGATGATATATTTTACTGCAGATATGCATTTTGGACATAGGGCAATAATAACAATGCAGAACAGACCATTTGAATCTGTTGAGGAAATGGATAAAGTTCTTTTGCAGAATTATAATGCTGTTGTCCAAAAAGATGACACTGTATATATCCTTGGAGATATCTGTCATCATATGAAAATCGAAGACGCTGATAATTTGATAAAGAAGCTGAATGGAAAGAAATATCTTATTCGAGGTAACCATGATAAGAATTATGATCCGCGACTTTTTGCAGATATTCAGGATTTTATGAAAATCTCTGTAGATGGGAAAGCTTTTTCTTTAATGCATTATCCGATGTTATCTTGGCCTAAAAAGGGTAGCGGAGGTTACCATCTCCATGGACATATCCATGCACGTATGGAGTACAACGAGACTAATAGGTCTGATGGACAGAGAAGATATGATGTTGGTGTAGATGCCAATAACTTTTTCCCGGTATCAGCTAAGCAGATTGTGAGTTTTTTTGAAGAACAAAGTACTGACGAATTTTCTATATCTAGGAACACGTTAAATGTGATGGATGCTGCAATTTCTAATCTAAATGAAGGCAAAGTTTCAGAACGGATAGAAATTTGATGTTTCGTGATTTTGTAAAACAAGCTTTACATTTCATATTACAGGTGCTGATTTAGGTTCATAGGAAGTGCCTGTCCTATTTATTTTGATGCAAAACATCAATGTAAATATGTGGTCGCTTCCTTTTTTGTTAAACAGATTTAGTGATGAGATAGAAAGGCAAGGTAGAAAGCTTTCAATGAAACAGATGATGATTTCTAATTTGACATTCACAACCGCGACAAAGGCGTATGGCTTTACAGCAGATACGTTTGTTATTGGTGCGCAAATTTCAGGATCATCAGAATCAACATGGGGAATAGAAAAATATATCAGGACAGATGACAAAGTCCGATGTTAGAGGTTAATAGTGGCATCGGAATAAACTGTAGATTTTTGGGATCTGTCCGTGTTGGATAGTGGATGCTGGATCATTTGCTGGATTTTTGTGGTTATGAGAAGGTTCTAACTTTGTATAAACAGGTTTGCAGAACATTTGTCTATAGGTATCCGGAATGTATTAAAGATTATATAAAGCTTTATTTTGAGTTCTATGAACCGGAAAAGCTAAAAGACATTACAGGCGAAGATCCTGATGAGGAATAAAAAGACATTTTTTGAACCAGAGGTTTAGCGACAATAGCTTCTGCGTTGACTAGAATCATATTATCAGATGTAAACACATGAGCAATGGAGGGTATTGTTATGGCAAAGATGACATCAGCATTTGCAAATAAGGTTTTGAGAAGGCTTAACGATGAGAAGGACTTCTATCTAAGTAAAGAGCAGGAAGGACAGGTCTATGTGGCTTCACTTGATGAAGAACCTGTGATTCCTGACTATGATTATTCAGAAGTTTCTACCAAGATTGCTGAGATTGACGAAAAGATAGTAAAGATCAAGCATGCTATCAATGTAACAAATGTTAGTAGCACTGTTAGGGTTGGAAATGCTGATATGACCATTGATTCGGTGCTTGTTAAGATGGCGCAGCTAAATAAGAGAAAAAGTATTCTTGATGGGATGTGCAAACGCTAGGAAAAAACAAGAGTTAGTGCAGGGTACTTTAGCGCTAGGAAGACTGCGCTTGAATATCAGTACATTAACTATGATCTTGATACTGTTAACAAAGAATATGAGCGAATTGATGGAGAAATAGCAGAAATGCAGATAGCTCTTGATAAGTTCAATCAGACTTTTGAATTTGAGGTAGAGGTGTAATAGTCTTTCCGTGTAGCAGGTGTGAATTAACCGAAGAATGGGTGAGTTAATCAAGATTCAAGTTCAAAGTTGAAGTTCCTGGTTATCTGTTATTCTTTATTGAATTATTGTTTACTGTTTCGGCTACAGAGGATGCATTGAAAGCATATATCTTACACTTGTTTACAGAAAACTTGTACCAACGGTACACGGGGCATGGAAGTTCGGTTTCACATGCCCCTTTTTATATGAATGGAGAACGAGATGGGTAAGACAAATAAAAAGACCGGATATTCCTGCATTGAAGAGAAATTTGGTAAAAAGGAGAGCCTTAAAGAGAAGATAAAGAGGTCGCTTCGCAATGTCAAATATGTTTATCAAAGGGCAAAGTATGGCTACTGTGATAGTGATGTATGGTCAATTGATTACTGGTTTCTTAGAGTTATGCCGGGAATGCTCCAGCAACTCAAGGACACCACTGATAGCTACCCAGATTTTCCAGAAATGACTTCCCATGCTGTTTATAGGACAGGGAGACCTAAGGATGTGGAAGATGAAGGCATGGCAAAATGGCAGGATGTTTTGCAGGAGATGATATTTCTTTTACGTGAAGCAAACGAAGAGACCTGCACGAGAGAAAACAGATATGAGCATGAATATGATGAAGCCACTCAACGGTTTGAAGAAAAGTATGGCAGCTTAGGTGAAAAACTAAAGACCAAAGAGGATATGGAAAGAGAGAAGACGGAAGGGCTTCATAAAATGTTTATGCCTGGAGATGTACCTGAGTTTAAAGATATTTCAGATAGATACTATGAAGAATATGCCGCTATCAATGAATACAGAAATCAGTGCAAGGACAAAGCACTTGAGCTGTTTGGAAAATGGTTTTGGCATCTATGGGATTAGGGTTTCAACCACGCGTTGAATGAAAAAGGCAAGGGACAAGGATAGAATAGGATTAGGCAAAAATTTTGGAGAAGGAAAATGAATTCAAAGATATTCAGTCATGCTGGATTAACAGAGAAATTCGTCCTTCATTCATGTGGATACCATATGAATGAAATAGAGGATATATTGGCCAAAGTAAATCGCATGGGTAAGCAGGAATTATGGAGAGACCGTTCTCCAATATGGGCTAGACCACAGCATGATTTCTATCGAATGTTTAGGGATGATTTTTTTTATCAAGTGGTGGGGCATACTCCTGTAGAAGAGCCACTTGATGCATGTGGGGTGTTGACGTTAGAACTATTTTCTACATACTCTGATGGAAGTCCCTATGGAAATCAAAAACTATATATTTTGGATACAGAGACAAAGAAACATGAGGAAGCAATTCTTCTCTAATTATTGAGCTGAATATACAAATCTATAAGCGGAACTTTAGTGTAGTCGGCATACGTCGGCACGAATGACGAGTCGTCATTCGGAAAAAGAGATTAGTACCATTTTAATTGCAGCTGCTCCACTGTAGCAGGAGGCACGTTTCACGTGCTTAACTACAGCTCCGCAGCAGTGATATTCTTAATGTTTTGTTCCGCTAAATCATGAAAAGGAGGATACCTTGATTTCAAAAGATATGGTGATTGAACTAACGAATATCGTGTCTTTTACATAAACCATGAGATTGCTAGTATATCAAGAAATTCAGGTCAGATGGCCCATGCTCCAGAGCCACCCAAAGAACTACTCGGATAATATAAGAATTTAAATAGTCCATACTATACGGTGGATTATGCAGAGCTTGAAAATGGTTCTTGGCGGATTGTGGAAGCTGGTGATGGAGAGGTATCAGGGCTTTCTGATAACCAGGATTACGAAGCCTATTTCAGAGCTTTATATCAGTGCTTTAAGGAGTAATGACATGGCTTATATAAATCTAGGCGGAAAGATTTGTGGAGAGATTCCTGACGAAATGGCAAGAAGTATTATTGCGGAAATACGAGCGTCTGAAAAACCTGATTATGAAAAGATGAGGCGAGTGTCTGATGAGTTGAAGGTTAGAATTTTAGAGCAGGAAGCTTCTAGAAAGCAGGATAATAATGAAACAAAAGGAAATTGAGAAACAAAGGCTAATCGGAAAACAATTAATGCTTGTAGATTTAATTCATGAAGAAAATGACTCAAATACTAGGTTTTCCTTTGTTTCAAAGGATGATCTGAGCAAATGGTCAAGAATTGAAAAAGAAGAAATCATTAAGCTTGTAAACACATGCGCTTATATGGACGATTTTACGATGCAGTGCAATGCGGCCAAGGACCTTGCTTATCATAAGGATGGCTCAGTGGGAAGCAATGCTTACTTATTTTACTTAAGCACTTACAGGCGGTTTTGGTATTTTGCATTGATGCTTATTGATAAAGACTCTATTGATGGATATAGTCACAAAAATGCTCAGAAAAACTATGAAGAATACATGAAGAAACATCAAGAATACCCAGTAGATGAGGGGATGGCTAATGCTGAATTCTTTAAAAATGTCTTAGAGCATTATGTAAGATGGTTTGTAGATTGCTTTAATAATGCACTAGAAGATGGATATGATTGGGATGTTGTAACCAGAATGGCAAGAATTGATTTATCTCAAGAAAGATTTAAGGTATTAGAGCAGATATAGAAGAAAATGACAGAAGGATCATGGATAAGAGAATAGCAGTTGCGTCTATTTTGCTTGCAGGAGTAACCAAGAAGATGGCAGCCTCTCGTTTTCTTATGATATGCAGGAGACTCTCGCTCCTACATGGAGTGGTTTTATTTTATCATGAATGTATTGAAATTTTTCTAAAGATGGAATTAAATTATTGAAATTATGTAAAAACCAATAAATTATGGAGGTCTCCAGGTTGGGGACTAACAGTTAACGGACAGATCATGGTCAGACTGCAATTAACGGTCAGATTGCTGTTCTAATTTGGCAGAGATGGATTTGGAGCTGATTTTTTATACTACAAATATAATGACAACTAATCTTACCGGTGTTATCATTCGATATATAAGAGAGATAAGCGGAGCAGATAGACGCTCCCGGAAAGGAAAAGAAAGAGACATGACAACAATGAATCGCAATTATTGCCTCTATAGCGAAAGTTATGAATCATCACTCCAGAGCAAATCAGAGTGGATGTTTAATTTTATGCGCTCATTTAAGGATAGGCAAATGCGAGAAAATGTTGTTTGGGCAGGATTGTGAGAGACAGGATCCGAGCTTATAGATAAACATGTTTAGCAGCTGCTTACCTCTTATATGAGGTAGGCAGCTTTTCTTTTTGTCTAAAAATATGCAGAGCTGGCTCAATTGGTACAGCATCGGTCTTGAAAACCGACATTCTTCACGGATATCTGGGTTCGAATCCCAGGCTCTGCGCTAAAGATTCGTGGTGTAATTGGCAGCACAGCAGTCTCCAAAACTGTTAGTCCGGGTTCAAGTCCTGGCGGGTCTGTTTTGCACGAGTGGCGAAGTTGGTAGACGCACCTGACTTAGGATCAGACGCGGTAACGCATGTGGGTTCGAATCCCACCTCGTGTACTTGGCCAGAGGCCAGAAAGGAGTCGGAAATGACACAGAATATTCCAGCGGTCGATATGGTCGCTACGGGACAGAGAATTACAGATTTAAGAGTGGCAGCCGGTATGTCTGTGAGGGATTTACAGGATGTGTTCGGTTTTGCTACTCCACAGGCGATTTACAAGTGGCAGCACGGAACTGCCATGCCAACACTGGACAATTTAGTCGTATTAGCAGCTGTTTTAGGTGTTGCTATGGATGACATTATCGTAGTCGAAGGGGAATGGCTTTATTCAATAAGCGCATGAACTGAATATAGATTGCAGGCGTTAAAGTGCCTGCGTATGGTCCCATAGTCTAATGGTTTAGGACGCTGGCCTTTCACGTCAGAGATACCGGGTTCAAGTCCCGTTGGGATCACTGTGGCTTCTTGGTCTAATTGGTAAGGACGTCAGCCTCTCAAGCTGGAAATGTCGGGTTCAAGTCCCGCAGGAGCTATTATGGGTGGGTATGCCTAGAAGCGAGGGCAAGAGTCTGTAAAACTCCCACATTAGAAACACCGCAGGTGCAATTCCTGCTTCACCCACTTATGTTTGCGTGACCGAGATGGCTTATGGTATCGCTCTGCTAAAGCGAAGCACGGCTAAACTGTGCCGAAGGTTCGAATCCTTCCGCAAACGCTCCGGGTAGGTATGCCTAGTGGCGAAGGCAGGGGTCTGTAAAACCCTGACAAGGAAACACCGTGAGTTCGAGTCTCACCCTGCCCACTTAAGTGTCATCTGATGACACTATACAAATAGGTCCGACAGGGCGATAATACTAACAGAACAAAGATATGGAGCTGCGGGGAGCAGCAGAAAGTTAAGAGGATTTATTGTAAATGTACTACGTAACTATCAACAAGCAATTTAATAACAAACAGTTTATGCAGTTCTGCAAAAATCAGAAGTGCTTTGTTAGTTATGCAAATTGCAAGTTGGTGGAAAGTGGTCCTGGATATGCCAAATGATGGATGATCTGGAGCATTAAGAATAAATGAGGTCATTGAGATCTGTAGCCACTTAGCTTGCAAGAGTTAAGTGGTTTTTTAATGCGAAAAAGGAGAATGGAAGAATGGATTATCCAGTAATTGATATTGAAGGAACAGGAATTAGGATTAGGGAACTGATCAGAGAGAGCGGACATACAGTACCAGAGGTTTCTGAGTACCTGGGAGCAAGCACATCCCTTGTATATAGATATCTGCGAGGGGAAGTGCTTCCAAGCATAGATAGGATTGTAGCGCTTTCAGTTTATCTGGAAGTTCCGATTGATGACATAATTGCAGTCGATTAAGACTGCACAATACGGCATGGGGTAATGGTAGCCCACAGGATTTTGGTTCCGGTAATCTTGGTTCGATTCCAAGTGCCGTAGTTAAGACATGGTAGCCAAGCTGGAAAGGCAGCGGACTGCAACTCCGCCATCGTGGGTTCGAATCCCACCTATGTCTCTTAGGGCTTGTAGCTCAACTGGTAGAGCTGGGGACTGAAAATCCCTGCGAGGTGGTTCGACCCCACCCGGGCCCATTATGCTTCCTTGGCAGAGCGGATATGCACCGGCCTTTTAAGCCGAGAGATGCGGGTTCAACCCCCGTGGGGAGCACTAAGCTGTTGTAGCTCAGTTGGAAGAGCAACGGTCTCTTAAACCGAAGGTCGTGGGTCCGATCCCCACTAACAGCATTATTGCGGTATAGCTCAATTGGTAGAGCACCTGACTCTGACTCAGGGCGTTGCAGGTTCGAATCCTGCTCCCGCGACTAAGCTATAGAAAACTTGCAGGTTTCAGCTTCATGTTTTATCAACCACGGGTTAACTGACAGTCAGTATGTATAGGGATATCATTTAATTAAATGGATTGTGCGCCGTCACAGTCGGATTTAAAGAGAAGATAAGGAAGGTATAGAACAATGAGAAAATTAGCATCAATACAGAAGATAAAGGAAGTCTTTCCAATACCCGATGCAGACAGACTGGAACTTGTTCAGGTTCTTGGATGGAAGTGTGTCGGAGGAAAGGGAGAATTTCATGTGGGAGATCTGGTGGTCTATTTCGAGATAGATTCCTTTCTCCCTGTATGTGAGGAGTTTGAATTCCTGAGAAAGAGTTCCTACAGAAGTAATGATTTTATGGGTGAAGGATTCAGATTAAAGACTATGAAGTTCAGGGGAGAGATATCCCAGGGATTATGCCTTGGGATTGATAAGCTCTCAAAGCTTCAGGGGATGAGTCTTGAAGAAGGAATGGATGTGACGGAAATCCTTGGAGTTCGCGAGTGGGAAATGCCAGAAAGGGCAGGATCAGGAGGAACCATGATAGGTGATAGGCCCGGATATATACCTAAGACTGATGAGACAAGGATACAGTCAGCGCCGGAGCTGCTTAATGAGTTTAAGGGGCTGCCTTATTACATAACAACCAAGATGGATGGTTCAAGTCATTCTATAGGTGTAAGGGATGGAGAAATTTCTTTTACCGGCCATAACTTCACTTATAAGGATGACGGAAAGTCAGCGTTTGTGGAGCATGTAAAAACAGCAGGTATTCCAGAAAAGATGAAGACATATGCAGAGGAACATGGACTGAACTCTTTGGTTCTCCAGGGAGAATGGTGCGGGGAAGGAATACAGAAGAACAGACTTAGGCTTAAGAAGCCAGAGTGGTTTGTATTTACGGCAAGAGCTGATGATAAGAGAACTGACCTGACAACGCTTAAGGAAATCTGCAGATATGTCGGATGTCAGATGGTTCCGGTGGAAGAGGAAGGCGATGATCTCTTAGCAAAGTATCCTGATGAGGCGGCTCTATTAGCAAGGGCAGAAGGTGTTGGATACAATGGGACAATAAGAGAGGGAATAGTAATAAGACCTGTTACGCCTGTTCACTCTTATACACTTAGCGGACCTTTATCAATGAAAGTGATAAACAACAAGTATCTAATGAAAAATGATGAGTGATCATAGACGGGAGGCAGCATGATATCAACTTTATATGAACCATTCAGGCACTGGTCAGAAAATGGATCTGTTTATATCCTGTCTGATACGCATTTTAAAGATTCTGATTGTAAACTCATGGACCCTGACTGGATAGAACCAGATGAACAGGTTAATATCCTGAATTCTGTGATCATGAAAAATGACACATTTGTCTGCTTGGGAGATGTTGGAAGTCCTGAATATATAAAGAAGCTCAGGGTCAGAAAGAAGATACTGCTTTTGGGAAACCATGACAGAAGGGGAGATTACAAGGGACTGTTTGATGAGATATATTTTGGGCCGCTATTTATAGCAGACAAAATCCTTTTGTCGCATGAGCCGGTATACGGACTTCCGTGGTGTCTTAACATCCATGGACATGACCACAGTAACATGGAGATGTACAAGGAAGGCTGCAAGCATTTAAACCTTGCAGCCAATGTATGCGGATATACTCCTGTCAATCTTGGAAAACTGATAAAAGACGGGATTCTATCTGATATCGACAGTATACACAGGATCACGATTGACCATGCCGTAGAGAAGAAGGAAAAGAAGTGGTTTAGCAAAGAGACACAGACATGAAGCCAAGAATATTAGAATTCATAAAGAATAACCCGGATACCTGGGAAGAGAAGCTGAATAAAAAATTTATACGCACAAACCATAACGGAGATCTGGTGTGCTTCAAATATGCAACTGAAGCTGATTTCTCAGATCCGCTGGTATGCGAAGCAAGAGGAATTATAATTGACGTGGTTCAGCGCGTAGTGGTCTGCTGGCCGTTTGATAAGTTTTTTAATGTACAGGAACAGTATGCTGCAGATATTGACTGGAATAGCGCCAGGGTGCTGGAAAAGATAGATGGCTCTATGATAAAGCTTTTCTGGTACAAAGATGCTTGGAGATTTGCGACAAGTTCTACCTGTGATGCTAAGGATGCAGCTATTCCAGGGTATAACGAACTGACTTATGCGGACATAATTGCCCGTGCTAAAAACGTAAATGAGATTCCTTTTGAGGAACTGAATAAAGACTATACCTACATTTTTGAGCTTGTTTCTCCACTTAGTCAGATTGTTGTCAGATATGAAATGACTGCTTTGTTCTTCCTGACCGCAAGAAATAATCTTACAGGTGAAGAGTTGGATACATAGCTTCTGCAATTTAAGAGACCCAGGAGCTTTGCACTAATATCTTTGAATGAGTGTCTTGTTGCTGCTCTTGCGCTAAATAAGGGTGGCGAGATAGAGGATGAGGGCTTTGTCGTGGTTGATGAGAAACATAACAGGGTCAAGATAAAGTCTCCGGCATACGTGGCTATGCACAGATTATCTACGAATAAAGTGTTCACTGTAAAGAGAATGGCTGAGTTTTTCTGTAATGGTGAGGATCTTTCAAAACTGGCAAAAGATTTTCCGGCTAATGCCCATATCATTAAGTACTATGATTGGCAGTTTGCTGAGATGAAGCATAAAGCAGAAGACATGATGCTCTATTCCAGGCGCCTTTATGAAGAATACGACCACGACAGGAAAGCAGTAGCAATGACCATAAAGGATTCTCCATATGCATGGGCTGGATTCAAGGCAATTGGGAACGAAAAGGACATCACTGATATTATGGGGGTGCTTGTGCCGGCGAATGTTGAAAAGCTGATTGCAGAGTATCCTGAGATAAGTAATTGAAAGCTGAGAAATTATTATGGACGTTATAGGGAGGGACTTAATGAGTTCTATAACTTTTGTGATCGGAGCAACTGCTTCTGGAAAATCATTTTATATAAATGAAATGTTTTCGCAGGAAGACGTAGACATTTTAAATGCATATGATTATCAACAAAGAGCATATGATGAGGCAGGGTATGAAGACGCAAGTCCAATTTCTGTGCAGAAGAAATGTGTTACGAAGGCTAATAGTATGCTTCTCGAAGATATTTTGAGAGACGTTAAGGCAGGCAAGAAAGTTGTTGTAGAGCAGACCTTCTATAAGGCCAAGCGACGTATTGCATATATTGATGAAATCAGGAAGTGCGGTGATGTGACTATAGATGTCCATGTAATGTGCCCTGATGATGATCGGTGGAAGATGAATATCCAAAAGCGTGGATTAGATGATCGGTTTGAATATTATAAAGCTATTGAAGCAGAAATAGAGTTTCCAAACCCAAGTGAAGGGTTTGACAATATCTTTGCTGTAAAAAATGGCAAAACTGTCCTTAGAATGGATGATCCTAAGCCTGAAATAGTTGATATAGCAAGAAAAGAGCTACAGAAAGAAGCAGAGATGATTAAGGCTGAAGATGCTAGGAGAGAAGAAAAGGAAAAACTCATAGAGTCTATGAAAAAAAGACCTTTTTGGCATTATTGTGAGGTCTGTGGAAAAAAAGAATATATAACTGCTGAGCAGGCATATATGAGTGGATGGGATTATCCTCCTCACATTGGGATGTTTGGAGTGCTTAGTCCAAGAACATGTGGTAATTGCTCTGACATGGATACTCTATGGGCAAAGTTTATTGCAAAAGATGAATCGAATTGTTTTACTACATCAGAATTAAATGAGTCAGAACGGAAGACATTGCAAAGAATTAAGGGAGAACCTGAAAGCTTGCTGACAGAAGATGCGTGGGATTTATGAATAGCAGTTAAAAGAATGTAGCTTATGAATTCGGGAATCGAAAACAATAATAGAAATAGTATTAAATATCGCCCTATTACATTTGATTCAGCTAAGAAAATGTTCACATACTTGCAGGATGTTGGGGATTTATATAGTCCTGATGAACGTATCTATGTATTTAACTATAGTGAATCTGGAGCGCTTGCGGTGTATAGGATTTGTGAGCTAAGAGCCAAGGTCATTAAGGGTTCCGGTGGACATGCCCTCTAACTTCAAGTCTGTCGATCTAATTGAATATTGAACGTTACATAGCAGTTATCTCAATCGAGGTAGCTGCTTTTTTACACTCGAAGAGGTAGATAATCACAAGGTGTAATGATATTATTGAAGGGAATTATGGAGATTATTGTATGAGTAGTTTGATTAAAATAGATACTGAATATAAAAACTGGATTACGGAAATATCGAATCGCTTCAGGCAGACGCAAATTAAAGCCGCTGTGAAAACTAATAGTGATATGCTCAGGTTCTATTGGTCTCTTGGCAGAGATATTGTTGGAATGAGTGAGAAAAATAATTATGGATCTGGCTTTTATAAAACAATTAGTGTGGATTTAAAAGATATTTTCCCTGATATCAAATCCTTTTCCCCAACAAATCTTAAATATATGCGTTATTTTTATGAAATGTATCCAACAGCCCCAAATCGTCAACAGACTGTTGATGATTTTGATAATATAGTAAATCGTCAACAAGCTGTTGATGATTTTGGGTAGGATATAATTTTTTATATTCCGTGGGGACATCATGTGCAGATACTTGGAAAATGCAAAAGCAATCCTCAGAAGGCGCTATTCTATGTAAAGAAAACATTAGAGAACAACTGGTCACGAGATGTTCTCTTGAATTTCCTTGCTACTGATTTATATGAGAGAGAAGGTAAGGCAGTGACCAACTTCGCAATGACACTGCCAGCAGAACAAAGTGATCTTGCGCAGGCTATGACAAAAGATCCATATAGATTTGATTTCTTGACTTTGAGAGAAAAATATGACGAAAAAGAACTCAAGAATGCGCTTATCAATAAGGCTGAGAAGTTTCTCATAGAACTAGGTACTGGTTTTGCGTATATGGGAAGAGAGGTCAGAATTGAAGTCGGTGAAACTGAAAAGTTTATTGATATGCTCTTCTACAATACCAAAAGACACTGTTATGTTGTATTGGAAGTGAAAACAGGTAAGTTTGATTCTTCGTATGCAGGACAGCTTGGCACATATGTTGTAGCAGTAAATCATCAGATAAAATCAGAGCAAGACAATCCTACAGTTGGATTATTAATATGTAAGGATCTTGATAAAGTAGAGGCTCAATATGCATTGGAATCAAGTAGTCAGCCAATCGGTGTATCTAGTTACGAGCTCTCAAAATTGATTCCTGAAGAGTTCAAGGGAAGTATGCCAACTATTGAAGAAATAGAAGCAGAATTTGGTGACATTGATTAATAATGAATGTTGCATAGAACAGTTATTTTGAAAGAGATAGCTGTTCGTTTTTTATTGCAACTTTTGAATGTGTATTCCGTGATGTAGGCGGATTCGATATAATGATAGACAGTGACATAAATAAATCGGCAGTTTGTATGGCTCTTTTGCTAAAGAAAGAGCGCGGCAACTTCAAGTTTGTAAGAGGCAAGCTCTTGATAAAGTCATCAAATAATAATATGAAACACATGATTAAATTTATATTGATGCTCTGTGTTGTTTTTTCTCTTTCAGGGTGTTGGAGCAGGAACGATAAAACATCTTACGATCCAAAGCTTATAGAAAATATTGTCGAAGAAATGGCGGTGGATTACGGTACCTACGGTGCGGAGGCAAATGACAGAATAAATAAACTGTTAAAAAAACTGGCCGAAGAAGATGAAGTAGCAGGAACAAGATGGAATGAAATCATGGATTTATGGAGTTCCGATGAACTCGGTCAGCCAATTCATTACGGTGTCCTGCCGGACGATCTACCTGATACGGATGAGCTTTGTATCGTTGTCCTGGGTTTTCAGTTGAATCCTGACGGAACAATGAAAGAGGAACTTGTTGAGCGCCTTACCGTTGCTCTTAACAGTGCAAAAAAGTATCCGAATGCGTATATTGTCTGCACGGGAGGAGGAACAGCTTCCGAGAATGAATCCGCTTCAGAAGCCGGTGAGATGGCGAAGTGGCTTATTGAACAGGGAATTGAGAAAAAGCGTGTCATTGTGGAGGACAATTCCATAACCACTGCCCAGAATGCAATTTTTACCTATGACATTCTGACATCGCTCTATCCTTCAGTAAAGAAACTTGCAATCGTGTCGAGCGACTATCACATTGCGACTGGGGAGCTGCTTTTTAAGGCTGAGTCGATCCTCAGGGCAAATGCTTCTGGCAACGAAAAACTTGAAGTAGTTTCAAACGCCGCGTGGAAGGCTCCTTCCGGTTCACTTTCTACCATGTTTCAGGCGGGAGCGTTAATAGAGCTGTTCGGGGACGTGGAAACGGCCTTCGATATCTACTATGACAATTATGATATCCACGGGCTGCCTCTGCTTCATTGAGATATTATACAGATTAAGCATAATTACTATCTGGAGGAAAGATTGTGACAATAGCAGAGATTTTGAGAAAGATGATTGCTTATTCCAATGGCAACATTCATGATATCGACCATCTTATCCGCGTATGGACATATGCAAAAACCATCGGAGAATTAGAAGGGATTGATAAGGACACACAGTTTATCCTTGAAGTTGCCGCAATTGCCCACGATATTGCCTGTCCCCTCTGCCGTGAGAAGTACGGAAATACAAACGGCAAATATCAGGAGGAAGAAGGTGTTCCACTTACGAAAGAATTACTTTCCGACTGTGACATGAGCGAAAGTCAGATTGAACGTGTTGCCTATCTTGTTGGGCATCACCATACCTTACAGGAGATCGACGGCATAGATTATCAGATCCTTATAGAAGCAGATTATATAGCAAATGCTACGGAAAACGGGTACAGCCGGGAAAACATCGAGAATTTTATGAGTAAAATAATGAAAACAGAAAGCGGAAAAAGACTGGCACAGGACATATTTTGTCTGTAAGAGAAGTCCAGCTTGAAAGGATAAAGGAAAATGAGGACACGGGAAGAAGCTATTGATGACATGATACTGGCACTTATGTATCTTACACGTTTTAATGACGGAGAAGGCAGGACTTTTAATGAACTTGCGTGGAAGAACTATGATTTTGATGCGATAGATAGGCTTGATAAGGAAGACCTTATAATTAATCCAAAGAATAAGTATGCATACCTTACGGAAAAGGGCCGTGAGAGAGCAAGACGTATGCTGTCAGAACTTGATGTAAAAGAACCGGGGATATATAAACGTTTTGAGTTTTGTGAAATCAAACCTGAGCTATCAGATGAAGTTGTGAAGATCGAACAGATATGCTTCCCTCCAAATGAAGCATGCACCCCGGAACATATGAAGGCACGTATCAAAGTTGCGCCGGATCTGTTTTTGGTGATTAAAGACAGGGAAAATGATGGAAAGATTGTAGGATTCCTGAACGGCATAGCAACAAATGAACGTATATTCAGGGATGAATTTTTCACTGATGAAAGCCTTCATGAGCCTGATGGAGAAACAGTAATGATTATGGGCCTTGACGTCCTTCCGGAGTACAGAAAAATGGGCCTCGCCAGGGAGCTTGTTTTCAATTATTGCAGGAAAGAGCAGGCTCGCGGACGGAAGAGACTTGTACTGACATGTCATAAGGAAAAGATAAAAATGTACAGGAAGTTTGGATTTGATGACCTGGGAGAGTCCGCATCCGAGTGGGGCGGTGAAAAATGGCATGAGATGGAGATAAGACTTAATTTCTAGATGAATTGAGGCGAAAGATACATAATCGAAAGAACATATGAGATTTTTTGGAATTCCATTAGGTATGTGGCTTTTGTATAAGCAAAGCTTTAGAGATAATCTGGTAAGCGTTCTTGGTTTTTCTGATACAGAGGCTGACGAAACCATAAAATCAGCGAAACCAAGATATAAGAAAATCATTGGGGAGCTTCCTGAGTTTGTTCCTGCTATGTGTCATCTGGACTATACAATGAATGACATGGGCGGAACGTCTACGTTTGTGAGAAAATATACACTGGCATCAGGTGGACAGTATTGTGACTACGGGTACAAGAAGAAATAATAGAAAATATCGGACGTGGAAAATTGTAATGGCGGACAAGATTCAGAAAGCATATAGGGCATCAAAGAACATATATGATGATGTGATCACTCAGGGAAGGTTCCTAAGCAAAATGTATATTAAGATCTTCTGGAGCGGAACTGATGACAATGAGATAGCTCGTAAGGTTCTTTCTTATATTCCTGATAATATCAAAGGAACAATACTTGAAATGGGTTCCATGCGTTTCCTGATAAGGAAAAAGCATTCAGAGAGACGAACAGAGTATTAAAAACTGGCGGGAAATTCATCGCTTGTTTTTACATAAAAGGAAAGACAAGTTTATCAGACTGGCTTGTAAATACCATACTTTCAAAGAAAGGCTGGTTTACTCCTCCGTTTCATACCGAGGAAGAGCTTATAAAAATTCTGGAGCATATGTACAAGGACATTGACATTCATGTTGATGGTTCAATGGTGTATTTCTGCTGTACGAAGTAGCAAAACAGTAGATATTAGAAATGATAGAAAGTGTTTAAAAGGAGGTAATCGATGGTTAGAAAGATAGTACGTGATCCCATGTTCCTACAGCAGAAGTCAGAACCAGCAACAGAAGCTGATAAGGAAATAGTTCAGGACCTTATAGATACTTTAAATGCAAATCTGGAAAGATGCGTCGGCATGGCAGCAAATATGATTGGAGAACGTAAGCAGATCATAGTGGTTGCGGTAGGGCCCATAATTATCCCGATGATAAATCCTGTGATCACAAATAAATCAGGAAAGTATGAGACGGAAGAGGGATGCCTTTCTTTAGATGGTGTACGTTCATGTACCCGATACAAGGAAATAGAAGTGGATTTTCTGGATCAGAACTTCCAAAAGCAGCACGGTAAGTATAGTGATTTTGTTGCACAGATAATACAGCATGAGATCGCACATTTCGAAGGCACGTTGATATGATGCGTGTTGGATTTGTACTTTTACAAGAAGTTCAGGTTTGAGAGGGTAATGAAATGATTCAGATATTTGGTACGAAGAAATGCAACGACACTAAGAAAGCACAGCGTTTCTTTAAAGAACGAGGCATAAAGTTTCAGTTTGTTGACATGAATGAAAAAGGTCTTAGCAAGGGGGAATTTACTTCCGTAGCACAGGCTAACGGTGGCATTGAGAACATGATAAACTCTGATGCCAAGGATAAAGATACCCTGGCACTTATAAAGTACATCGCAGAAGAAGACAAGCTGGAAAAGATACTTGAGAATCAACAGGTGATAAAGACTCCTATAGTGAGAAACGGAAAGCTTTCTACTATAGGATATCAGCCGGATGTATGGAAAAAGTGGGAGTGAGATAAATATAGTCACTAATTACAATAAAGAATGATTATAAATATATAAGATTTTTTATATTCAATGTTGTGGCTATTTTTTGGGGGGTAGAATAAGATGATAGCTCAGAGAGTAGAGAAACATCTGATAAAACATAATAGTCCGTTCTACTCAATGTTCTGTGACTTTACCCATAAATCAAAGAATCTCTATAATCATGCAAACTATCTAGTCCGTAGCGAATTTGTCAAAAATGATAAATGGCTTCGGTACGGAGATATGGATAAGCTGTTAAAAGCAGATCTTGAATTTGATGATTACAAACAGATGCCTACCGCTCAGTCGGCTCAACAAATCCTTCGCTTATTGGAAAAGGACTGGAAGTCATTCTTTACGGCTATTAAAGACTGGTCTAAACATAAAGACAAGTATCTGGGGAGACCAAAACTCCCCAGTTATAAGCCAAAGGATGGCAGGCATCTTCTGATACTCACAAATCAGAATGTAAAGCTGAAGGGTAATGTACTTTGTTTTCCAAAGGCATTTAATGGCTTTGCATTAAGACCAAGATTTGTAGTATTAGAGAACTTTCAGTCGTTTCAACAGGCTAGGATCATCCCAGGCTACAGACATTTTGTTGTAGAGCTTGTCTACAACATCAATGTTCCTGATACAGCGATGGATGATAATGGAAAATATCTCAGTATTGACATTGGCGTAGATAACTTAGCAACCATTACAAACAACATTGGTAAAACACCAGTTGTCATCAATGGTAAAGGTCTTAAATCAATGAATCAGTACTATAACAAGATGATTTCACATTATCGTGAAGTTGCCAAAAAGATGAATGATTCTGATTTTACTAACAAAATGGCTGCTCTAACGAGAAAACGTAATCACAAGATTGATGACTATATGCATAAAGCAAGCAGATATGTCATTGAGTATGCGGTTTCCATGGGAACAAATACTATTGTGGTCGGCCATAATAAAGAGTGGAAACAGGATTCCAAACTCAGCAAGGCCGTAAATCAGTCTTTTGTAGGGATACCTCAAAAGCGGTTTATAGAGATGGTACAGTACAAAGCTCAGGACATAGGATTAAATGTAATCCTGCAGGAAGAGTCTTATACAAGCGGTACAAGCTTCCTGGATAAAGAAGAACCTGTAAAAGCTAATTACAATAAGTCAAGACGGGTCTCAAGAGGATTATTTGTAAGTAATAATGGTATTAAGATAAACGCCGATATAAACGGCTCGTATCAGATACTAATGAAGGTATTCCCTAATGCGTTTGCAGAAGGGATAGAGGGTGTTGCGTTACACCCGGTTAGAGTAAACGTAGCGTAAGCTCGTTGACTAATAAATATTTTATTTATCAAAGTTCTTTAATATTAATTAACATTGATGAATAAAACAATAACGTAGGATGGCGAATTATATAAATGCTGTTTCAGGCATTTACACCAAATTATCCAAAGGTAAACGAATATATGGATTTTAAACACTTTAACTGCATAGTGGTATTCAATAAAGAAAAAGATTCAGTTCTTTTTTGCAAACGAATGAAAGATCCTTATAAGAGTCTTTACAACTTTGTAGGCGGAAAGGTTGAACCCGGAGAGTCCTCTGATAAAGCGGCATACCGTGAGCTTCAGGAAGAGACCGGAATAAGCGAAAAAGATATAGACCTGTATCGTTTAATGGATTTTACCTACTATCACCAGCAATTTGTTCTTGAAATATATGTTGGGATCCTTGAGAAGGATATTGATCTTCGGGAAGAGATAAATCCACTTGAATGGCTTAGTTTCGATCATGATTTTACGGACAGGACCCGCTTTGCTGGAGATCAGAACATCGGGCATATCATAAATGTTGCGTTGATGTATCCTATTCCTGAGAAGACCACGGTGAATAATGAGGGATGTAATAACGAGGATGGTTGTAGAACAACTATAGAAGAATATTTTGACATCACGGATGAAAGAGGCTTTCCTACCGGAAAGATTGTTTCAAGATCTGAGGCACATGACAAAGGAATTCTCCACAGGACTGCACATATCTGGATCATAAGAAAAATGGGTGATTCACATCAGGTGCTTCTACAAAAGAGAAGTGCCAATAAGGATTCATTCCCTTCTATGTATGATACTTCTTCTGCCGGCCATATAACGGCTGGAGATACACCTTTAGAGTCTGCAGCCAGAGAATTAAAAGAAGAGCTGGGCATAGAAGCAAAGCAGGATTGTGAGTTCAAATTAGTCGGCAAATTTCGTATAAAATACGAGAAAGAATTCCACGGAAAGATGTTCCGTGATAACGAGGTGGCTTTTGTCTATATTTATGATGAACCGGTTGATGAGACAAAGCTTGTGCTTCAGGATAACGAAGTTGAAAACGTAAAGTGGTTTGATGTAGAAGAGGTTTATGAAGGGTGCATCCACAGGGATGGGACATTCTGCGTGCCGATGGAAGGCTTGGAACTTATAATGGAATATCTGAAAAGATAATAGGCAAGAGTGTTTCCTACCGGAGAGGAGTACTCCATGAATAAGAAAAAAGGCAATAACTGGACTGCATATCATGATAAGGATACAAATCGGTATTTTGCAGAAATTTAAATATGAGATGCTTGAGTATACCATTGAATAACATTTCATCGTACTCATAATGAATTTTGCAAATGTTCAGATCTTCGCAGGAGCTCCATTCCCTGCATTTCTGTTTGCATTTTTCGGTACATTTATTCCGATGTATGTTCTTTGCTTTGTGATAGCTATGATATTTATTCCCATCGCTCAGGGAGCAGCAGGAAAAGCCTGTACAAAATAATAATGCATAAATCCGGGAGATAAATCATATTTCCCTGATTTTTGTCGATATTAGAATAAGCAGATATTATAGATCATCCAGTAAACGGGGTTTTAGAGCAGATCTATGATGGTATCAGAGGAGATGCGCCGATGCGTTCGTTGCGAACAAGGATAACTGTTACAGTGCTATGGGTAATATTCGTGGCCCTTTTGGTTGCCACGTTATTAAGCGCGCTCTTCATACGAAGGACTGAGAGGCGGAAGTCAAATCAGCTTTTGCTATTGTTGTGTGAAACCGGTGAACGGAGTCTCGATTACTATTTTGACAGCGTCCAGAACTCGGTTATAAAGGTCACCTCCTTCGTGGAAGAGGACCTTAACGGAATAAGTGACGAGCAGCTTGAGCAGCATATGGAAAGAGCCAGAGATTATTTTGGCATGATGGCTTCCAAGACAAAAGGCGTCCTGACTTATTACTATCGTATCGATCCGTCAATCTCTACAAAGGTAAAAGGGTTCTGGTATACGAATCTCACAGGCACGGGTTTTGAAGAGCATGAAGTGACCGATATCACTCAATATGACGTGGATGATACTTCAAAGCTTGTATGGTTCACTGTTCCTAAGCATGAAGGGAGGTCCATATGGCTGCCTCCTTATGTCACGGATAATCTCGATGTACGTGTTATATCCTATGATGCACCGGTTTACTATAATAAAAAGTTCATCGGTGTAGTTGGCATAGAAGTCGACTATTCGACTATGGCCGACGAGGTCAACGGTATCCGGCTTTATGAAAACGGATATGCCTTTCTTAGTGACACTGATGGTAAGCTTTTCTATCATCCGCGTATAGATGTAACGGAACAGACGGAAACAGTCTATGAAATTCCCTACAAGACCATAGGTGATGGTAATTTTGTACAGTATACTTACGATGGAGTGGATAAGGAGGCTGTCTGGCTTCCGCTCAGTAACGGCATGCGTCTTAATGTTACGGTGCCGGTTTCCGAAACGCAGGGTGACTGGCAGGGGATGGTTTTAAACATTGTCATAGGCGCAGTTTTAGTGCTTGTGGTAGCGAGCCTGTTTTTGATGTACTACACAAGGCGTATAACCAGACCGCTGGAACAGCTGACCGAGGCGGCAGAACAGGTGGATAAGGGAAATTATGATTTTGTTCTGTCCTATGATGAAGATGATGAACTGGGCAGACTCACCAGGGCTTTCAAAAATCTGTCGGGTAATGTAAAGGCTCATATCGGCGACCTGAATGAGCAGGTATATATCGATGCCCTGACCCATGTAAAAAACAAGGGGGCCTATAATAAATTAGTCGAAGAACTGCAGGAAGAGCTGGATAACGGGGATGTAGCTCCAAAGTTCGCAATCGGGGTATTTGACTGTGACGGACTAAAGATGATCAATGACCGGTACGGACATGATAAGGGCGATGAATATCTGAAAACTGCATGCCGTACGATAAGTGAGATTTTTAAGCACAGTCCTGTGTTCAGAATAGGCGGAGATGAGTTCTCTGTTATTCTGATAAATAAGGACTACCGCAACATGGATTCGCTTTTTGAGCAGTTCGACAAGATGACGGATGAGATCAATGCTTCGGCCATTGAGCCGTGGGAGCAGGTATGTCTGTCAAAGGGCTTTGCAGTTTTCGACCCGTCAGATGACAGTACGGTTGTCGCTGTGGCCCAGCGTGCAGATAAGCTCATGTATGAGAATAAACGGCAGAGGAAAAGCTGCAGGTAGATATGTCATAATGACTTCGAAGACTGCCATCGGGGATGACCCCTGGAAGGTTTTTGACATTTAACATTTCCATCGATATTCTCTTGGTTACATTCCGAATTTCTCCCTGAAGATTTTATGGAAGTAGCTGGTATTTTCATAGCCTACCGTAAAGCTGATATCCATGATGGAGAGACTTGTGTTCTCCAGAAGAAAAGCCGCAGTCTTCATACGCTTTTGAATGAGAAGGTCCTTAAAGGTCATGCCGGTATTTTTCTTTATGATACGGCTCATAGTGTAGATATCTATGCTGTTCTTTTCGATAAAAACGGAAAGGGCAGCATTTTTGTATTCTGTCTCGATGTAGTTCAGAAGCCTGATGATGAGGTTTTGTTCATAGGAGTTTTCTGGTACGCGAATGTTTACCGCCTGCTCAACCAGATGATCAAAAAGCAGCGTCATACTCTGCTGTGCAAGATTTCTCGTATAAGCCGGATTGTTAAGCATTATCCAGATGAGGCTTTCCGAGCTTGAGGGACAATGGAAGAAATATCAGAAAGCCTATCTGTATTCAAAGGATATTGAGTATTCAGATACCTGTAAGGCTGTATATGAAATAATGAATAGATTGAATAATCTACTCAAACTTCCCACATTAAAAGTGGGCCTTGAACCTTGAAAACTCTATATTCTAGGCTATAGAAATAATCTTACGCCACTTTATAGTTGCTCGTTAGCGCATCCTGCATATATTCAGGTAACCTAAAGAAAAAATACTTATAGATTTCCTCAACCTTTTCATCAGTGATGTGTAGTGCATTTTTTATACTTAAAGTTATTGCCTCAATCAGTATAAAGACCGAATGCTGGTAAGTAACATCATCCATTTCGCTAAGAAGCATTGAAATAAAAAAGCTATGGCTAATCCTGCTCACAAGGATTTGGCTGATGGGTGTACTCGAAATAATACCGGCCCCACTCCCGCAATTCAGTGATCAGAGGAATCAGTGTTTTTCCGAGTTCTGTAAGTGAATACTCTGTCTTTGGCGGTACGATGGGATATACCTCACGATGAATCAGCTGATCTTCCTCAAGCTCACGCAGCTGAAGCGTCAATGTATGCGCTGTTGCTTTAGGAATTAATCGTTGAAGCTCATTGAAGCGTTTTTCTCCATCGATAAGGTGCCACAGGATGATGGGCTTATACTTTCCTCCGATAAAGCACATAGAAGCTTCAATTGTGCAATTGAATTTTTTGCCAGATTTCATATTTCCTCCTCACAGTATCAAAAATGATAGTACCTATCTATTTTTAGAGTACTTGTACAGAACAATGATATGCCCTAAAATATAGCAAATCTATTTTCATGTCAATGGGAGCGAAGTCAATGAAAGAGTTTCGTTTTGCAGTCAAAAATACGATTCCTATTTTTTTTACATATCTGTTTATCGGTATTGCGTTTGGTATACTGATGAGCGATGCTGGTTATAGCATTTTACTCACCACTGCTTCCAGCTTATTTATTTTTGCCGGATCTATGCAGCTTCTGATGGTTCCAATGATGACTTCCGGAGCATCCCTGACCTCACTTGCGTTTATGGCTTTCTTCATCAATGCCCGCCATATTTTTTATGGCATCGGTTTTATCGAGAAATTCCGCAGAATGGGCTGGCGTTATCCGTATATGATCCTGACTCTGACCGATGAAACATACTCTGTTCTCTGTTCTGTAAAGTATGAGGCAAACCTTGATGAAGATAGGGCCGCGTTCATGATTGCCATGCTTGACCATTTATACTGGGTATTCGGATCTTTCATAGGCGCCTGTGCCGGACAATTCCTGCAATTTGATATGAGTGGGATTGATTTTTCCGCTACAGCATTTTTTTTGATTGTAGTCGTTAACCAATGGCAGCAGTATCGTTCCAAATTACCTTTCTTAACGGCGGCTGTCTGTGCGCTGGGATTTTACCTCTTACTCGGAAAAGAGTATTTCCTGATTCCCACCATGATTACCTGTCTTATCGCACTGATACTGCTCCGCAGACCCATTGAAATAAAGGAGGGCATCCCGAATGAATAATACGGCTTATCTGATTGCAGTCATTTCCGTTATTACAATTGTCACATGGATTCTTCGTGCCTTCCCGTTCTTGCTATTCGGCAGCAGACCGTTGCCTAAAACGATACAGTATCTAGGCAGTGTGCTTCCTCCCGCAATTATGATGGTACTTGTAATTTATTGTCTTCGGAATATGAACATCGGACAGTTCCCATACGGGATTCCGGAACTCATCGCCTGTACATTAATTGTCATCCTGCAACTCATAAGGAAAAACATGTATTTGTCTATCATTGCCGGAACTGCTTGTTATATGGTATTAATTCGTGTTGTGTAAGTACCTTACTTAAACTACTTCCCACACCCCAAAGGTGCGATGTCCACTATTTATGTGGGAAGTCTGAGTAATCTATAATTTAATGAAAGTATAGTCATGGTAAGAGAAATTCTGGAGAAGTAGTCTATACCCGAGATTTCTCATAATAAACCTGAGCCAAAGGTGGATATGCTTCTTGATATCCAGGCAATGATAGCCAAGGGAAAAGGATCTGGCTATGAACGCTGGGCCAAGGTTCATAACATCAAGCAGATGGCACAGACACTTCTGTTTCTGGAAGAACATGGTCTCAGAGATTATGATGAACTCTCAGAAAAAGCCAAGGTAGCCACCGAAAGATTTGGAGAAATCACTGAGAAGCAGAAAGCTCTTGAAGAAAGACTTGTGGAGATAGCTGCACTGAAAAAGCATATCATAAACTATTCCAAAACTAAGGACACTTATGCCGAATATCGCAAGAGCGGTTATAGCAAAAAGTTCTTTGAAGAGCACAGGGAAGCTATCACTTTCTGCAAAGCAGCAAAGGAAGCCTTCTCCAAAATTGAGGGAAAACTTCCTAAGATCAAAGAACTGAATCAGGAATACAGCGAAGTCCTTCAGGAAAAGAAAAAGACCTATGCCGAGGGTCCTCGGTGCCCTGCTTGCCACGATTTGCCAAATAATGTTGGACAAACGGAATATTAAAAAGAGCAAATTTTTGTTATAATAATTTTTTGAAAGTATTATGTTAAATATACAATAGGTGGCAGTATGATAGATATATATACAGAGAAAAAAGAATCAAAAGACTGGATTCTTCAAAATGATCTATATTTTAATCTAAATACAAGTAATGAAGACCTTTCCGATGAAGACATTAAACTTATCAAACAAATTGATGGTGCCAAGATAACACCTGATAAGCATATAGAAACAAAGTATGGCATAGGAACAATTCGTAATTTGTCTTCCGGGTGCAAGACATTGCTTAATATCGTGAAACATCCTGAAAAAGTAGTATGTGTTGAAGAATGTGGTCCAAATGTTTTGCAAGTAATATTCACTATGGATGATATCAAGATATATATGTCGAGGCCTTCTCTTTTTGCTATACCTAATGATGTAAAAATCAGATTTAACGATACAGATGTTGTCACAGGTGGAACCGGATATCAAAGATGGTGGAGCAGAGAGTATGAAAGGAGAGAAGCACTTGATTTATAAGAAGATAATATTTAAAGCGGATCCATTTTCATATGATCTGGAGTTTGATGACAGAATAACACTTGTAGGTGGGGATAGTGGAACAGGGAAAACGGTTCTCTATGAAATCCTGGAAGATTTAAGACTTACCGATGAATATAAAGCTATTAAACTTTTTAACTATAAATCAGATGATATTGTTACATCCATAAAGCTGTGCAGACATAATTTTATAGTGGTGGATAATGCAGATATTTTGCTTGATGATGATATCAAAAAATTTATCAACTTTGAATTTTCCAATCAGTACATGCTTTTTTCAAGAAATTGTGATGGATTAAATGTATCTGATAAAAGTTTTAAGGTATTAAAACTTAACGATAACAGGATCACATTGGAAGAGGAGCTTTGATATATGAAATATCTGTGGACGGAAGATACCGGAGCGGGACTTCATTTCTGGGAATTAGTCAACAGACTTATTTTTGATGGAACTCTTAAAGTTGAAAGCAAATTTAGTAATCAAGGTATTTTGGATGCACTGGATGATTTAAACCTGAATGATGAAGATAAGTACTATATTGCATTTGATTATGTGGTTGACAATCAAGACATTCGCAATAAGTATAGACTGTTGAAATCTATTTCCGATGTATCTGATGGAAAGATCATAATACTTGATATGATTTGCTTTGAGTACCTGATTCTGGCATTTGATAAACTGGTTCAATGGACCGGGTCAGGAAAAACAGATAAAATCAGAATGAGAGAGGATATACTAGCTGCTGTTGAGAATCATAGGATAAATCTGTCAAAAATAGAAAATGAAAAGACTCTACAGTATTTATCCGGATTCAAGAGATTTTCAACAGAACGTGTGATGAAATCTCTGACAGGTTAATTGACGGAAAACGAAAAGTGGTCTATAAAGGGAAAGCTAATGGGCGAATGTTGGTACAAAGACTGCTGTGTGTCTGATCGCCCTGAAAAAAATAAGTGTGGTAATCCAGAAATCAGAGATGGAAATGAGAAGATGAAGGAACTGTTTCAATCGGAAACCATAAATAGAATTATCTCTACTATATGAAGCAGCATTATGCCGGATAGTAAAATGACAAGGATAGTACAGAATGATTCTTGCAAAAAAAACAAAAGATCTATGGTGAATACAAGCTAAGTTTCCGGGTGGATGGCATTTTCAAATGCTATTTGCCCGCTTTTTAATTCTCAATTGAGCTTGCCACGTTTGTCCCGAATTCCAGATGACATTTACAAACCTGTCCTTTAAATCGTGCAGGATGATATAATAGGAAACATTATGAGCGAAACAACAGAGTATTATGATAATAATGCTGAGAACTATGCTGATAGCACGGCGAATATCGATTTCTCCGAAATGCAGGATGCATTTCTTTCAGAAATAAAGGTGGGAGCTTCCATCCTTGACTTCGGTTGTGGCAGCGGACGGGATTCACTATATTTTCTGCAAAAAGGCTATAATGTTACTGCTCTGGATGGCTCATCCGCAATGTGCAGAATTGCCCGGGAGAAGACCGGAATTCCCGTAATGGAAATGGACTTCAATGATTTTGATGAGCTAGATAAATATGACGGTATTATGTATGATAATGAAAGCTGAGGGATGTCTCTCAGCTTTTTGAAATCAGAAAAAGCTTTTTGACTTGTATGTTATTGATGTAGTCAAAACGTAAATGGATGGTCATTGATGCAGAAAATCAGGTGCGTAGTTGAGAGAATCACATATCAGAATCCTGAGAACGGGTACTCAGTTCTTAAGTGTAAAGTGAAGGATTATACAGAACTGGTCACAGTCATTGGCAACATGCTGGATGTCAATGTGGGATCAGTTCTTTTGATACACGGAAACTGGAAGGTTGATACTAAGTACGGTAAACAGTTCATGGCAGATACTTGGGAGGAAACACTTCCGGCGACTGTTTATGGGATGGAGAAATATCTCGGTTCAGGGCTCATAAAAGGAGTAGGTCCAAAATTTGCTCAAAGGATCGTAAGAAGATTTGGTATTGATTCCTTTACTGTGATCGAAGACAACATTGAACTTCTTATAGAGGTTGAGGGGATCGGAACCAAACGTATACAGATGATTGCCGAGTCCTGGCAGAAACAGAAACAGATAAAGAACATCATGTTGTTCCTTCAGGATCATCAGGTCAGCACATCCTATGCTGCAAAAATATTCAAACAGTATGGCAATGAAAGCATTACAGTCATGAAGGAAAATCCATACAGGCTCGCTGATGATATCTGGGGCATAGGTTTTAAGACGGCCGACCAGATCGCAATGAAGCTTGGCTTCGGGAAAGAATCCTACATGCGTCTACGAAGCGGCCTGATGTTTACATTATCTGAGCTTTCTAATGATGGTCATGTATATGCAGAGCGAAAGCAGCTTATTGACAGGGCAAAAGAGCTGCTTGAGGCATCAGAGGAAACAGTCATAAGTACCCTCGATGATATGATCAAGAAAGAGGAGCTGATCCTTGAACAGAATATCATAAAGAAAGATGCTGAGGGAAACAGCATTATACCGATATACCTTCCGCCTTTTTACTATGCAGAAATAGGTGTTGCATCAAAGCTTAAAAAGATTAGTGATTCCCCGGCACAAGATAAGCTGTATGCAAGGCTTACGGAAGCAAGGAAGAAGACCGGGAACAATGAATTATCCGTTGATGTTGGTGCCATAGAGAAGATAACAGGTATGTCTTATGATGACATCCAGGCAGATGCCATAAGGAAGGCTGCCACAGCCAAAGTTATGGTACTTACAGGCGGCCCCGGTACGGGAAAGACCACAACAACTCATGGAATAATCTCTGCTTTCAAGGCTTATGGGCTTAAGATACTTCTTGCAGCACCTACAGGGCGTGCGGCTAAAAGGATGACAGAAACTACAGGAATGGAGGCAAAGACCATCCACAGACTTCTTGAGTTTAAACCGCCAGAAGGATATCAGAAAAATGAAGAAAATCCACTTGAAGGTGATGTTCTTATTATCGATGAATGCTCTATGATAGACATTATTCTGATGAACTCCCTCCTTAAAGCAATCCCGGCAACCATGAGACTTATATTGGTTGGCGACATTGACCAGCTTCCGTCAGTTGGTGCCGGTAATGTCTTACGTGATATCATAGATTCCTCTGCATTTCCTGTGATAAGACTAACCCGGATTTTCAGACAGGCGCAGACCAGCTGTATCATCATGAATGCCCACAGGATCAATGAGGGTAAGATGCCGGACATAAGTAACCGAAAGGATACGGATTTCTTTTTTATTCAGAACGAAGATGCCGAAGCAGTTTCCGGTGAGATAGTAAAGCTTGTTCAGAACAATCTTCCGAAATACTACCATGTGGAGCCATCACAGATACAGGTGCTTACTCCAATGCAGCGAGGTGTTGTTGGAGCCACAAGCCTAAACCTCTCACTTCAGGAGGCACTTAATCCTGCTGATGAAGAGATATTTATGAAAGGCAGGGGCAAAGTCACCATGCCTAAGCCAAGCCTTCACCGCAGCGGTTATGTCTACAGGGCAAACGACAAGGTGATGCAGATAAAGAATAACTACGATAAGGAAGTCTTTAATGGAGATATCGGTATCATTGAGTCTGTAAATGACACAGACAGAACCCTGAAAGTTAACTTTGACGGACATATTGTGGAGTACGATGTCAGCGAACTGGATGAGCTTGTCCATGCCTATGCCACAACCATACATAAAGCACAGGGTTCAGAATACCCTATCGTCGTCATGCCGATCCTTATGAACCATTACATAATGCTCCAGAGGAATCTTATCTACACAGGTATAACTCGTGCAAAAAAGATCCTTGTGTTGGTCGGCACAAAGAAGGCCTTGTCATATGCAGTCAGAAATGTGACAGTGTCAAAGAGAAATACTATGCTGAAAGAACGGCTGAAATAAAAAAATTCGGGATAAATACATGCGGATTAACTGTATTGATTTATAAATAATTGCAAATATTCAGACAATTTAAGTGGCCTTTTTAAAGTACACCTCATCGTTTATTGTATAGTCAGAAACAGAT
The DNA here is from genome assembly GCF_900113415.1 of Oribacterium sp. WCC10. GTDB lineage: Bacteria > Bacillota > Clostridia > Lachnospirales > Lachnospiraceae > Oribacterium. The sequence goes on from NZ_FOPH01000014.1 coordinate 94,158, forward strand.
CAGAAATGAAATCTGATAGTAACTGGTATATAGAACGAGGAGGTGTTTTTATGTTGAATGAAATGCCAGAGGTACATAGAGAAGATAATGACGAGAAATAATTCCGGGAGGCGGCAGATGATAAGGCGTATTATCTACTGGTTAAACAGAAAGAAAAGAATCCAGGAGAAGAGATGCGGACAGTGTTGTCTGACATGTCCATTTTATGAAGAGTGCAGCGGGGACAGATAGAGTTCGGTACAAGGATGTTAACGCCAATTCATTGTATGAGGTGAAATCATGGAAGCATGTTTAGGGATAGGCAGCTAATAAGTAGTAAATGAGCTATCAAAATCACTGATGATTATTCGGATTCAGCCGATATATCTAATGATAAGCATTATGTAATTATTTTGAAGTAAATCATTATAGTTATTTAAGCATAACAAACGAAAACTGGATAATTAAATCATTATGTCAAAAATAGAAAAGAAGAAAATATTACTACCTTTAATAATAGTTCTTTTTTGTGTTTATATAGGATTCAGTATCAGCAATAAAAAAGTACCTGATTTTCAAGATGATATATCGGAATTGACATACAGCTATGAAGAGATACCGCTTGAGAGAAATGGCATAGCTCTGCATCTTGATTGTACGAAGACAGAAGGAACAGAAATTGATAACAATATCCTTTTGATACATGGATTGACTTATTCATCTCATGAATTTGATATCGACTATAAGGATTATAGCCTTGTACGGTTCCTTGCCAGTAAAGGATATGCTGTGTGGAGACTTGACATTGCGGGATATGGACGATCAGGCGTAGTTACAGATGGCTTTATGCCTGATTCTGATTATGCAGCTGAAGATATCGATGCTGCTGTAAATAAGATTTGTCAGGTAACAGGACAGGAGAAAATCGACCTACTCGGATGGAGTTGGGGGACAGTAACAAGCAGCCGGTTTATAACAAGCCATCCGGAGCATGTAGAAAAGCTCGTTTTATATGCGCCCATTCTATGCGGAATTGGTGAATATGAAGTAACGGAGCCATTTCATCATAATACATGGGAACACGCTGCTGATGATTTCCAAAAGAACGAAGATGGAACATTTGACCAAACGATTACAGATCCGATAGTGATAGAGCTCTTATGTTCAAGCTCATGGCATTACGATGGTGAATCAAGTCCTAACGGTGGTCGTCAGGATCTTTGTGTGGACAAATCGCAGTCTTTGATAGATCTTGAGAAAATCTCTGTTCCTACACTTGTCATATGTGGCGATAAAGATCCGTATTTAAACAATGAACAGATAAATTCCTGTCTTGCCTACCTTCCGGAAGGCTCAGCACTGAAAATTATCGAAGGGGCATCACATGTTGCTTTCATCGAGGAACCATATTACAAGGAATTTCACGAGAGAGTTATACAATTCCTGAATCAAGAATAGGATATTGAAGCAAACAGCTTATAAAAGATGATTTAGAGAAAAAATATAACCGTTATATCGAAATACGTTTCATAACAAAGGATAAGGTTCATAAAATCACACAAAAGACAATTAAAAATGATTCAGATATTGCCAAAGGACTATCTGCTATATTTGGCTTATTAAAATGAACTTTGGCAATTATGCACAAATAAACAATAATGTCCTCAAAAGCACATGGCAAAGCAGTAGACTATAACTTCATTTGTCTTTGATACTGTAAAGTCGATTGAGTCAGGCCACAGACAACGTGTTTGATAGCTATTATATTCATCATTGTATAATTGGAAAACAGAAAGCCGGGATCACTCCTGGCTTTCTGTTATTTCAAGGATTCTTTCAGCCTTTGCAAAGAATTCTTCAAGGCTGTAGTACCCACTTTTACGAAGGATTTCTTTCCCTTCAAAGTAGAGGATAGTTGTTGGAACTCCAAATACTTCATGCTGAGCTGTCTCGGTTTGGAAATCTTCTACAGGTACATATCTTTCTACAACTGAAGGATGTGTGGTGCCACATCCTTTTATCTGTGAAAAAAATTCATTGAAATTCTTGCCCTTAACGGGTTTCATAATCATCAATAAGTCTCGTTGGATTCTTCGCTTTAAGGATTCATAAAGCAATGACTGTCTTGATTCCATACTGTCTTACTAAAGTCTATCCTGTCGATAATATGTACATGAACTGTTTACTTTAATTCTATGGTGGCTATCTAAATTCCGGAATTGTCTGATGAGATTCCATAGCTGTCTAATTAAATTACATTGAAAGTTGAAAACTGTCTAAAGAAAGTCCTTGCTTTTCGAACCGGTATACTTCCATTTCCGTTTTCTTTTATTGTAGACATTCTGTTGAATCAAGAGAAATGTAACTAAATAAGGCCAACAAAAAAAGAACCTCGAATCAATGAAGCACACGCCATTTCATCTACCGTTCTTAGTTTCATCACGAATCGTTTCAGATCTGTGAAGCACACGCCACAGCTCTTTGACTTGTTTACATTGTATCGGTTTTTATACAATGAGTCAACGTGAAAATAATTTTTATTTTTCGCCAAAATGATTTCATATAGTAAACCAGGGAGGCTGCTAATTAATGGAAAAACCAAATTCCAAAGGACGTATATTAGCCCTATTACGATATCTGCAGGATGAAACAAATGAGGAACATCTGGCAGATAAGAAAACCATAATGAAAGCCCTTCAGGATAAAGGGTATTCGATTACCAGAAATACATTGGATGACGACATTGATCTGTTTTGGCAAGAATACGTTCAAAAGGTGACTAGGCTTTGTTCGGTGGATTTACTACCAAAGAGATGAAATAACGTCTTGGAGTCAAGGATTCAAGACCCTTGGCAGATTTTTTGCCTACACTTACAACAGCAGCCAAGAATCTTGCAACAGAGATGACAAATTACAATGTTGAAGAAAAGGATTTACAAGGGGAGTCTGCTATAACGGTTGAACATGTTGACAACAACAGTTCAGTAAGAGAGATGCTGGGGCAAAGGGGAATCAAACCGGAGAATCTTCCTCCTTCTGAGGATATTAGAAAACTGGAAAGAAGAGTACAAAAGGAAGATAAGCAACTTGCTAAGAAATCGGGGAAACTTCATGAATAGAATCAGTCTGTTTAGAACCACAATATTGATTGAAGACAAGGTATACTTATTAGCAAAGGATGTCTGGAAAGCACTTGGATGCAAAAGCATAGAACAGTTACAAGGTGAATATCCTGAAATAGTTAAACATATTAAAGAATTACCAGCCTTGGTTTTGGAATGCGATTTTAATACTATCTTAACGTCCGATATAGAAGCACTGAAAGCTTTTGGAATGATTGCTTAAAAATCGTGGATAACCTCCACGATGATACAAAAATAACATATAAGACGTTTATAAAAGACACGCCGGAGAAATGAATTTGACATTCTCAGACGTGTCTTTTTGTGTATTTCAGAGGAGGATGAGACGTTATACTTAACGTAATAATGCCGATAATTTTTCTATATAATTAATTATCTTGAAAAATGGTCATTGATTTAATAGGAGGAAAATGATGAAGATCACAAGCTTTAACCCGCTGATATGTACGAGACACGCAGATGAAATTGTCAAAATATTTGAGGAACTGGGATTTGAGACGACCCACGTGAAAGAAAAGCTAAATGACGAGGATATTACAGAATTCCGCATGAAGGACGCAAATGGTTTCCATGTCGATGTCTCTTCGGCCGGCGATAAGCTTCCCATGCCGAATGACATTACGGTGATTCGTATCAATGTCGATGATTTTGACGAAGCAATGAAATATTTTACGGACAAAGGATTTTTTAATCCAATGGGAAACAGAATCATCGACGGTGGATCTTCGAAGGATGCGATTCTGTTTGCACCTTCCGGGTTTGGAATCAGGATCATTCAACATATCAAGAATCACGATTGAGGAAAGAAACATCATAATAGGAGGAGAATATTATTGTTATGTATGAGTTTTAACCGGAGTGCTTTTTTATATTCTCAGACGTGTCTTTTTATGTATTCCAGATGAGTATGAGACTTTGTCTGAAGATACATAGAGATTAGGTATTTGAGGAGTCAGTATCCTGCATCATGCCGGTTCTTTTCGCTACGCAGAAAGATCCTACATGTACACTGCTCATGCTAAAGCAGGAGTTGAAAAAATGAAGAACAGTGTGACATTAATTAGAGAATTTTGCGATCTCATATTAGCTACTCATAGCTATTTACACAATTAGGGCATTGATTTCACATTGTCTGGCAAAGAATTCAGGAAGAATGGTATCTTAAAAGGGATAAGTGAAACCGGTATCATTCGGAAAATAAACATACCTTTAAATGTCCGATTTAGAGTGAGTTCCAAATTGAGTAAAAGACGTCAGATAGATTTGTATCAGGGAACATATGGATGCTATTCATAATGATCTCATTTGGTATCCTTCGTATATTCAGATTAATAATGTCATTACAAGAGGAATTACATTTAATACATTTTGGATGGCTGCTTTATTTATCGAAGAATTGATAAAACAAATGGAAAATGCGACTATTGATGATTTCGAAAACGGTATGATCATACATAATCGTCACTTCACATTCAATAAAGCTCAGTTTAAATCAAAACGTGTAGGTATATGTTATGCCTAATATGTGTCTAAAACTTTGGTACAGTGTTACATTCAAATCTGTTAAGTGTCTTGAATTATCTTATGGAACAAAAAACTTAGATTGGTGAATTATGGATGTAATATAAAAATGGAACAGTGCCGGAATATTATTTTTTGTGAGTTATAAAAACACAGTCATTACTATAGAAATTAATTCCATTTCGTTTATAATAAAAAAAGATAAGTTAATGTCTTTTTTACGAAAGGGATTTGAGTATGGATAATGAAGACGTAAAGGTTGTAGAGCAGCCAAAAGTTGAAGAACCAAAGAAGGAAGAAAAACCAGCACCAAAAACAACAGTTAAGAAGAGAGGACCTAAGCCAAAGGCAGATTCAACTCCTAAGAAGAAAACTACAAGAGCAAAGAAAGATGCAGCTGTAGAAGCAAAGAGGGATACTGCTACTGAGAAGAAAGCTACTGCAAAGCGTGGTCCTAAGAAGACTGCAGACAAGAAGCCAAAGACAGCTGTAACAGCAAAGAAGACTGCAACAGTTCCGAACTATAACTTCACAAGAACTGTATTTGAGTTCGATAAGAAGCAGTTCACAGAAGAGACAATCAACAAGAAGGTTCTTGAATACCTTGTTAAGCATCCGTATATTCATGCTGAAAAGATTGAGACATTCGT
>NZ_FOPH01000021.1 GCF_900113415.1 Oribacterium sp. WCC10
GACAACCCTACCACCGAGATCGTTACTTATACTGTACAAGGCAACGATGACCGGAAATACTATGTTGATGATTATGCACCTGAAAGCTACCATGAACTTAATTCAAATATTTGCTTTCCGGTATATATCAAGACCTATATCCGAAAGAACGGAGAGGCTTCATATACTATCAATATCCAGAAAGTCGAAGCAGGCAAAGGTGAACATTTCTGATTATTACAACCTCACGGCTGTGGATGCATTTTTCTTAGGATGTATTCATGGCCGTTTTCTTTTCCGAAACCACTTTTATATCTGACATACAGACGCTTTACAGTCTAGTGGGCTCCCTAATCCAAGATAATTATCATTGTTCACTCAGCACAATCAAAATGCTATCTAACATTTAATTTTTTTCTAAAATAACGTATCTGTTTTTGTACTCATTTAAATACAAAAAAGCGATTTTCACTCTGAGCCGTTTAGACTATAATAGCCGAGTTACTCAAAAACCGACTAACAATTTATGTGATTTGAAAATAGATTATGGCCAAAAAAACATTAGATCCTCTTGCATTTAAAAGTATTTTAAAAACACTTAATTCATTTAAAAACTCTCAAAACGGTGTTATTTCCGAGAAGCAGCTCATAGAATCTTTTATAGAATATGATGTTACTGATGAGCAGATGACTAACATTCGCGCTTATCTTGCAACACAGGATATTACAGTACAGAAAATAGCACCAAATGTTTCGGCAAAAAGAGATAAAGCTGTTTCAAACACCGCAGGCTCAATTACTTCAGCCTCAAAGATTTCTCCGGATAAAGCTACTTCCGGAATATCAGGTAGCTCTGTTAATAAGTCTCATGATACCGATTCTGAATCAACCGATGAGTTTGACGATGAGGAAGAGATAAACGATGAAGATATTCTAAGTGATGATGAGTTTTCTGATGATGAGCTTTCTGACGAGGATAAGGATGCCAGAAATATCAACATTGATTCACTTAAAAGCATAGAATCTATTAGCACAGATGATCCGGTTCGAATATATCTTAAGCAGATAGGTATTTATCCTCTGCTTTCAAAGGAAGAAGAGTATGCACTTGCATGCCGCTCAAGAGATGGTGATGCATACGCCAAATCCAGATTGATAGAGTCCAATCTTCGTCTTGTAGTTTCCGTTGCGAAACATTACGTTGGACGTGGAATGAATTTCCTTGACCTCATTCAGGAGGGTAATCTTGGGCTGATGCATGGCATAGATAAGTTTGATCCGGATAAGGGATTCAAACTTTCAACCTATGTTACATGGTGGATCAAGCAGTCTATCATACGTTCTCTTGCAGATCATTCAAGAACTATACGAGTTCCTGTTCATGTTGTTGAACTTATAAACAAGACAAAGCGTATTTCCAGAGAAATGTCTTTGGAACTTGGACATGAACCTTCTCTTGAAGAACTTGCTGAACGTATGGATCTTTCATCAGAACGTATTGCAGAAATTCTTTCTTATGACAATGGTCTTACTTCACTGGACAGCAAGGTTGGTGATGATGAAGATTCAGAGCTTTCAAATTTTGTAAAGGATGATAAAATCATCAGCCCTGAACAGAATGCAAATCATATCATGATGAGGGAAGAATTGGATAAAACACTTTGTGTATTATCCGATAAGGAAAAAACCGTAATTGAATATAGATATGGTCTGATAGATGGACAGGAACGCACTCTTGAGGAGATTGGACAGATGTACGGTCTCACTCGTGAACGAATTCGTCAGATAGAATCCAAAGCTATAAGAAAACTTCAAAATCCAAAATATAAGCGAATGCTTACAGGATTCCTCGAAGACTAATAAAAGCTCCGCAGATTTAATCTGCGGAGCTTTTATTATTATCATTTTTTTATTTATATCTGATTAGATTCCAAACTCCTGTGCCCAATATGTTCTTCCATTCTTAGTTGTTGTGGAAATTGAGCAGGTAGTAAAATCTGATCTAAGGATATTTGCTCTATGTGACTCTGAATTCATCCAGGCATTAACTACTTCATCAGCTGAGTTGTAGCCTTCTGCAAGATTCTCACCATACATGATATCAGGATTTACTGTGTACCAGTCTGATCCATTGGCTCTTGTATGTGAAAACTTATATGTAATCTCTTCAGCTCTTACAGATGCTGCATTTTCAAGTGCTGCACTGTACTTAACTTCTGAAAGACCGTTTGCTATTCTAATCTGGTTAACTTTTGCTAAAGCCTCCGCTTCCATATTGGTCTGAGCAAATGCTGTAAAAGACATCATAACAGTTACGAACAAAACTACTACTAAAGATCTTATACGCTTATTCATCTTATTTTTCCTTTCAAGTGCAACTGGCTGACCTTTCGGTCCCTATAGCTTTGCGTCGCCGGATTTCCCCGGTTTTGCTATTTAAATGATTCAGAATAAAAAGAATGGCACCGGAATTGAATTCCGCTGCCAGTTAACCTAGAACAATCTTTATTAGTTTTGTATTTAACTAAGTATGGAGTTTTTCTCCATGAAGATTGCAACTGGCTGACCTTTCGGTCCCTATAGCTTTGCGTCGCCGGATTTCTCCGGTTTTGCCGAAATGTGATTTAGGTTATATCACACCTTTAAAGAGAATTACCTTTCTATGTTTGTTTCTGTTTTATATCCTCTTTACATTTTCTATTTTATCATTTATTTTTTAAATTGCAATAGATTTTATTAAAAATCAGCTATTAAAAATGTTGTTTTAATTTGTATTATGGCCGATATTTTTAATAAAACTCTATAATTATTACTTTCCGCCATTATATAAATGGTTTTTAATCTTATTAAACTTAATGAAAAAGTAGCTTACTTCAATAAGGCAACAGGACATCCATCCCACAGGATATCCAAATGCTACTAATGCCGGCGTATTGGCTATAAATCTTGTTATTATAAATAGATAAATCTGTCTGACAACAACAAATGTAACAAGCATTATTATCATAGGGCCTTTTGAATCTCCCCTTCCTCGGAGCGCTCCTGCAAGTACATGATTTATACAGTTGAACATAAGAAAGTAAACATTGGTCCTAAGGAAAAGTATCCCATAGCTGATAACACTTTGATCTGATGTAAAAAGCCTCACGGAATGCGCTGCGAATATCCATATGACAGTTGCTATTATTCCTGTAATCAGAAGAATCATTCCTACAGCTATCTTTGTTCCGTCATTTGCACGCTTGACTTTTTCTGCTCCCATATTCTGACTTACAAATGTTGTAGACGCCATGGCCATACTCTGCATTGGAAGCATTATAAACTGATCGATCTTATTGTAGCAGCTCCAGCCTGCCATACAGCTGGATCCGAAGAAATTTATATAGGCCTGAACAAACACATTTGAAAATGCTGTTATAACTGACTGAACTCCTGCAGGAAGTCCCACAAGCATTATCTTTCCTAATGTTGCTCTGTCTATCTGGAGATCATTCCATGTAAGCTTATAAATATCGTTAGTTTTTGTGAGAAGCCTTAACGTTAGAAATGCTGATATAAATTGTGATATGATTGTTGCCAACGCCACTCCCACAATTCCCAGCTTAAATACAATGACAAAAACTAGATCAAGAATAATATTCAGGATACTTGTAAGTATAAGAAAATACAGAGGTCTCCTGGTATCTCCTACTGCACGAAGAATTCCACTTCCAATGTTATAAATAAGCAACCCTGATATACCTGCAAAATATACCCTGAGATATAGTGTTGCCTCACTCATAACATCTTCCGGTGTTGACATAAAATTAAGCATAGGTGTAACACCTAAAACTCCTATTACAGTAAAAATAAGAGATAAAACAAAAGTTGACGCTATAGTTGTTTCAGTTGCAATATGGAGCTTTTCCATGTCTTTAGCACCAAAGTATGTACCAATCACTACTCCTGCTCCAACTGAAAATCCGTTAAAAAAGAAGACCAACATATTTATAATCATCGTAGTTGCTCCTACTGCCGCCAATGCTTCTGTCCCGACAAAATTACCAACTACTATAGAATCGACCGTGTTATATAACATTTGAAATATGTTACCAAGCATCAAAGGCATTGCAAACAGTATTATCTGTGCAATAATATTTCCTTGCGTCATATCCAATGTAGTTGTTGTTTTTCTCACGCCTGCCTCCTTGTGAATCTTGCACCTGGATGAATAATTATAACATTCAACCTCATTTTCCTAATTCTATTATTATCTTTCCTATATTTAAATTTATCTTCGATTTTATCGCAGAAGTGATACTTCCATCAACCTATATTGATATTCTATCTTTTTGAGCAATAAAAAAATGCAGCTGCAAAAGTTTCCACTCTACAACTACACTTTACAGACATATCATTACTGTAATTATTGGCAACAAAAAATGCACCTTCAGGGACTTGAACCCTGGACAAACGGATTAAGAGTCCGCTGCTCTACCAACTGAGCTAAAGGTGCATATCGTGTCGCCGTATCTCAGCGACGCGATATAATATAACCTTTTTATTCGACTATGTCAACTGTTTTTTGATTTTTATTTTGCAGCATCTGCAATAAGACTAATATATCCTGCCGTATCTGCAAGTGTTGCGCCACTTACAGAATCAACAGCATCACTACTATATTTATTATAGCTTCTCTCATACTGTCTGCTTTAAGCTATATAAGTTTTTTCGTAACAAAAAAGCAGAAGGATAGTTCCTTCTGCTCTTCTACACATCAGATTCTATTAATTATAAAATAATCTTAATCATATGTTCCCTGCGGGAATCGAACCCACAACTACAGCTTAGGAGGCTATCGTTATATCCATTTAACTAAGAGAACCTAATTATTCAGACAATTAATATTAGCATATTAAACTATCCAGTTCAACCACGTATTCCTATACTCAATAATGCACCATATAGCTTTGAAGCCAGATTCATGCTACACTTAAGTTCAATTATATTCTATATAGGATTGGTCATAATAATGAAAATTATACATCATACTTTCCTTGGCTTTATTTTTTCCATAATGCTTATATTTATCAACTTTGTAACGAGCTTTGAAGCGGTATGCTATTGGACACCGGATTTTTATAGAAATGAATTTATAAAATATGATGTTACCGGCTCTCTTAAAACATGGATGGGGGAATCCATGAAACTCGACGATATGTGCTATGTTATAGACCAGACTATGGTATATCTTCGTGGCGATCGTGAAAATCTTATCATTGAAACAAATATAAATGGCAAACCTGCTATGTTTTATAATGAAAATGAAAAATCTCATATGGCTGATGTGAGAGATTTATTTGTACTATGTATATTTCTACGAGCTATTTTTATTCTTTCTTGCATAGCCATAGCCGGCTATCTTATAGTTATAGCTAAACCATCCGGATCTTTATATTATCTTAGTCGAGGTTATATACACATCTGTCTCATTATACTATTCATTGTCTCGCTAATCGGTATTCTTGCAGCTGCAGACTTCACAAAATACTTTACAATATTCCATCAGATTTTTTTCAGTCAAGGCAACTGGTTATTTGATCCAAGAGAAAGTCGTATGATAAACATGCTTCCTGAAGGTTTCTTTTCTGATTGTGCTCTTAAAATCACTTTTACTTTTATACGTTCAGTTATAGTACTTCTCGTAGCAAGCATATTGGCAGTAGTATTTACCCACAAAAAAATCTATAAATAACCGGAGCTATATAATGATTCAAAATGAAAATATAAATGCAAGAAAAGCTGTTCTCGTTGGAGCATGCTTAAATAATGATAGCACTTTCGCTACATCTATGAAAGAACTGGAAGGACTTGCTAAAGCAGCAAATATCGAAGTTGTCGCCGACATTACTCAGAATCTTGATTCTCAGGATTCTGCCTACTATATCGGTTCAGGTAAAGTCCGGGAGTTGAAAGCTGCTGTATGGGAAATGGATGCTGATATTGTAATTGTCAACAATCAGCTTTCTCCATCACAGCTTGCCAATCTTGCACACGACCTTGAAGTTGAAGTGATTGACAGAACCAATCTTATTCTCAATATCTTTGCAGATAGAGCAAGATCCAGAGAGGCTAAGATGCAGGTAGACTATGCAAAGCTTCAGTATATGCTTCCTCGACTTGTGGGTCTGCGTCAGAATCTTAGCAGACAGGGAGGTACTGGTGGATCCATGTCCAACAAGGGTTCTGGTGAAACTCAGATAGAGCTCGATAGACGACATATTGAAAAGCAGATGTCTGAACTTAGAAAACAACTCCGTGAGGTAAGCCAATACAGAAATACACAACGCAAAAAAAGACAAAACTCCGGTATACCTCAAGTTGCACTTGTCGGGTATACCAATGCCGGTAAATCCACACTATTAAACAGGATGCTCAGTACCTACTCTCCCGATGACGAAAAGAAAGTAATGGTCAAAGATATGCTCTTTGCCACACTTGATACTACTGTCAGAAAGATAACACCTCCTGATCATCGTGATTTTCTTCTTTCTGATACAGTTGGATTTATTAATGCCCTTCCACATGATCTTATAGATGCCTTCCATTCCACGCTTGAAGAGGCAATAAATGCTGATCTTATACTTGAGATTATTGATTACTCCGATGAAAACTATCAGATGCATATGGATGTAACTGCCAAAACACTTAAAGACCTCGATGCAGGTCACATTCCTGTATTGTTTGTTATGAATAAGTGTGACAGAAAATATCCGGAATCAGAGCTTCCCATTGAACGTGGAGATAAAATATATATATCTGCAGAAAAAGGCATTGGTCTTGATCTTTTGTTAAAAAAGATAGATGAAAAGCTGTTTTCCGGTTTCCTTACCATGGATCTTTTAATCCCCTACACAAAAGGCAGTATTGAACATGACCTTCAGGAAAGGGCCAGAATCATCTGCACTAAATATGAAGATGACGGAATACATATAAAAGCTGATCTTAATCAGGAAATGATAAAAAGATATTCGGAGTTTATTCAATAACATTATGGAACATAACAATTATCTTGAGGGACATATACGTGATTTGTCAGAACGTGCCTTCAATAATGATTATCTTACTCATACAGGCTTTTTGTCTTTATCAGAACTGGCATTTTTTTATTCACTTGTACAATCATCAGGCATTTCTCCACATATGCATATTTTTAATGGATGTCCATTTTTCGTGTATGGAGGCCATGAAGATTCCGAAAGAAGTGTTATATGTTTCCTTCCAAGCTATATGACCCGAGAAGATTTCCACAAAAATGAGATATCTCATGGGGATATTGTGAATTGCATCCACATAACACCTCTAAATAAAAAATTCGCAGACGAATTAACACATAGAGATTATTTAGGAGCTCTTATGAACTTAGGACTAGAGCGTGACCTTATAGGAGATATTCTTGTAGATGAACAATCAGCTTTCGTATTTGTTTTATCAGAAGCCTCTCATATCATTTCGGAAGAACTCTCAAGAGTTAAGCACACCTCTGTTCAATGTAATATAATATCTCCTTCTGAATGCACAGTTAAGACAGTTTTTTCCGCAATAAGCGGATCAGTTGCTTCGGAACGTCTGGATGCCATTCTTTCTATGGTTTTCCATTTGTCACGTGGTAAATCACTAGATATTGTTAAATCAGAAAATGTATTTGTAGACGGAAGAATTCTTACGGACCCAGGTTATACATTAAAACCAGGTGAACGTGTTTCAGTACGTGGATATGGCAAGTTCATATATGAAGGAACAGGTAATTCTACCAAAAAAGGGCGTTTCTACGCTAATGTAAGCCTATATTCATAATTCTTATAAAATAAAGCTCAGTGTTGACATACTTTACGTCAACACTGAGCTCTTTATCAATCGATAAAGTTACTGGTATTTTTATATTTCTCTAATGTCCGTACACAACTATCACTTAAGTGTGAAAACATTAGAACCAAACCACTCGTTTGAAATTTTTTCTACTGTTCCGTCAGCAACCATATCCTTAAGTGCTTCACTTACAGCATTTGCCAGTGCATCATCACCCTTCTTAAATCCAATTCCGTATTCCTCAGCCGCTAGTGTATCCTCAAGAATCTTCATATTTTTTCCTGAAGATGTAATCTGATATCCTGCAACAATACTATCCATACAAACAGCATCGCATGCACCTGACTCAAGATCCATAAGCGCTGTATTATAATCTGCAACCTCTGTAAGTGACCCAAATGATGAAAGGAGATCGGATGCATCATTAATAGCATTTAAACCTGAACTGTCTTTCTGAACTTCTACAGCCTTCCCCTTAAGATCTTCCATTGAAGCTATATCAGAATCACCAGCTACTACAAATACCTGATTGTTAGCCATATATGGTCCAACCCATGTGTATGCATCTTCACGGCCCTGCATGGTAAAACCATTCCATATACAATCAATATTACCAGACTCAAGTTCCATATCCTTCGCATCCCAGTTTATTGGTTGTGGAACATACTCAAGGCCTAAACGTTTCGCAACTTCTTCAGCAAGAGCAAGATCAAAACCTGTATACTCCCCATTATCACCTACAAATCCCATAGGTGGAAACTCCTGATCAAATCCCACTGTAAATTTTCCTGTTGCCGTCTCAACCGCACTTGATGCATTTTCCTCAGTTTTTGATTCATCCTTTGCTGCTTCAGTTACAGCTTCAGTTACAGCTTCAGTTACAGCTTCAGTGCCTGCTTCTGTAGCCTTTGTTGTCTCTGTAGCTGGTTCTGTTGATGTTTTGGATGATCCGCATGCTGCAAGTGATGCTACAGTCATTATTCCGGCAAGTGCAAATACTAAATTCTTCTTCATAAATACCCTCCTCATCACAATCGCCTATTTTTATTTGTAAGGCGATAATCCAAATGCTCACATTAAAAATGCAACCCAAAATGTCTTTATTGAAATAGCACCTTTGATAGCATCTATTCTATAATTCAACACTCTACCATGCTAAAGCGTTGGTGTCAACAAAAAAGTCACTACTTATCACACATGGGATATGCAGTGACTTTAACTTATTTATCTTCTCGATGAGTAATGATTATGATTCTGTTCATAACACAACCAACTAGATATCACTTAGCATTACTCTCACTTTCAGCTTCAGTTTCATCTCCAGCTTCAGTACTATATACATCTGTAACTTTCTTTGTTTTGAAGCCACCCTCTCCTTCAAGGTCATTAGTTGCCTTTGTTTCTTCAACCTTTTCTTCAGTTGATTCTGATTCAGCTGCGACTGCAGACTCCTCTGCTATCTCAGATGCATCCTTTTCAACAATCTTTATCTGACTTTGGATATATCTAAGTACCGCATCATTAACAGCTTCTTCCTTTACCATATCTCCGCCAAACTGCTCAATGAGCTGGACCTTATTCAATTCTCTCCCACTAACAGTACTAAGCTTTTCTACAAGAGCATCTACAACTTCATCGGTTGCGCTTATTCCCTGCTCATCAGCTATATAGTTTATTACAATTCTCTGTCCTGCGTAGTCTGATGCAAAGTCTCTGATTTCATCTTTAAAATCATCAACCGTCATACCATACATTTTGAGCATATCAGAGAGACCATAACCGTACTGTTTTACATTATCAATCTCTGATCTGATAACATATGCCTCCGCATAATCCTTCATTTCAGTAGTAAGCCCTATCTCTGAATTATCTACTATCTGCTGAAGTGCCTGCTGTTGAATATTGTTATCATATGAATAGTCAGCCTGGGTCTGAAGAAGTTTTCTCTGCTCTTCTCTGAATTCATCTACTGTCTTTGCCTCTGTTTCAGCCTCTTCTCCATGCTTCTTGAGCCATTCATCTGTAAGCTCTGCAGTTCTTGAAACCTTGTTTACAGTTACCTCAAAAACAGCAGGCTTGCCGTTAAGCTCTTCCTTGCCATAGTTCTCAGGGAATGTAACATTTACAGTTACTTTGTCACCGGCCTTGGCACCGACAAGTTGATCCTCAAATCCATCTATAAACTGACCTGAACCAAGTGTAAGATCATATTTTGATCCTGTTCCTCCATCAAAAGCTACACCATCAATCTTACCTACATAGTCGATGTTTACTGTATCACCTAGCTCAGCAGGACCATCTACTTCATCCTTATATATCGACATAAGGCTTTTAATCTGATTATCTATCATATCGTCATCTACTATAACCTTTGGTGTAGTCTCAACTGTTATAGTACTAAGATCCACCATCTTGATATATCCCATATCCTTACCCTTTGGCATTTCAGGTACTACTGTATTCTCAAGCTCAGCTATAGCCTTATCCTCCGCTGACAGCTCACTTGCTGTTGCTGTGTCTACAGAAGCAGACTCTGATATCTCTCCTTTTTTTGCTGATCCGCATGCAGCAAGTGATGCTAATGTCAATACTGTTGCTACTGCAAGAATTAACTTATTCTTTTTCATAATTTTCTCCTCATTATTGGGGGATCTCACTTCTTATACAAGATTTTTAACATATGAAATCTTTAAATCCCCGATTACCCCCTAATGTATTCCAAAATCATTCTTATATTTATTTGTTAAATGCTGCAAATGCTTTATATGTATAGTAAACATCCAGCTTTGATGTAACTTCAAAAGGTGCATGCATTGAGAGTACCGGTACTCCAAGATCGACTGTATCAACGTCCATATTAGCTATAAACATTGCAATAGTTCCGCCACCTCCTGCATCTACCTTTCCAAGTTCTCCGATCTGCCACATAACATCTTCTGAGTCCATGTACTTGATAACCTTATGCATGGTTTCTGCAGATGCATCGTTTGAACCTGATTTTCCTCTTGATCCTGTGTACTTTGTAAGAACCGGTCCTCTATTAAGATATGAAGCATTATTAGTTTCATAAACATCAGGGAATGTAGGATCAAATGCGGCATTTACGTCTGCAGAAAGACAAATGGAATTTCTAAGTACATCTCTGACTCTTTCTCCCTCAGTCTCTACAAGATCCTCCATATAATGAAGAAGCATATCTCCTGCCATTCCTGTAACCCCAACAGAACCTATTTCTTCCTTATCTACAAGTACGGTTACTGTTGTATACTCAGGCTTCTTGCATTCTACCTCAGCCATAAGTGCTGTATAAGCACAAACTTTATCATCCTGTCCATATGCACCGACAAGTGAACGATCCAGTCCAACATCAACAGCATGCTGAGCAGGAACCATTGTTATCTCAGCTCTAAGGAAGTCTTCCTCTATGATTCCATACTTTTCATTAAGAATAGAAAGCACTTTAAGCTTAAACGCTTTCTTAACTTCTTTATCCGCAATTGGTGTCGACCCAAGAATTACATTAAGTTCTTCTCCCTTGATTCCGTCAGCAAGTTTTCTCTGATTCTGCTGCTGAGAAAGATGCGGAAGGAGATCTGATACAACAAATACAGGGTCTCCCGGATTTTCTCCTATATTGAGATCCACAGCAGTACCATCCTTAAGCATTACCCTGCCATGCATAGCGAGAGGTGTAACACCCCACTGATACTTCTTGATTCCACCATAATAATGAGTCTTGAAATAAGCCAGCTCATCCTTTTCATAAAGTGGATTTGGCTTAAGATCAAGTCGTGGCGAATCAATGTGAGCAATATTAAAATGAACTCCCTCTATAAGCGGCTTTTTACCAAAGGTAGTCATAATGATATTCTTACCACGATTATTGAAATATACCTTATCTCCGGTTTGGTACTTTTTATTTCTTTCAAATGGCTTGTAACCATTTTCTTCAGCTAAAGCTATTGAATACTTAACAGCTTCTCGCTCAATTTTTGCATTATCCAAAAATGTTTTGTAGCCTTCACAGAATTCTATAGCTTTTTCTACATCTTCGGGACGTTCCATTCCAATGTTCTTGATCTTATAGCAAAGCTTCTCTTCAAGCTTTTGTCCTTCAGTCTTTGTATTTGACATATGCTTTTCCTCTCTTTACTACGTATATTTACACGCATTTAGTACTCATTTTAGTTTCAAAGTACTGCAATATCAACGTATTCTAATGTTTTTATGTGTATAAAATGTGAAAAGGACCGGACAAAGCCGATCCTTTTACTTAAAACCACATCTGTTCTATAGCTGTTTTTCATTTTTTGTATTTTATCAGAGTTTAAATAAACCTGATATTAATATCATTTTACAAAACCAATATCATTTAGAGGCCAATATTTTATGTAAACTTTTGCAAGCATTCTGTCTCTTGCCACCATATTGTACTGTCCCCAGTAACGGGCATCCATTGAATTGTTTCTATTATCTCCAAGAACGTAGTAATGTCCTTCAGGCACTGTCACATCAACCTCAGGGAACATATTTCCATCTACTATCATTGGTTCCGACAAATAGACTTCTTCTTTTGGCACTCCATTCACATATACTGTTCCCACAGGTACCTGAGGCTTACTACCATCAGAATTCATTCCTATGTTTATATTATGAAACTCCGAAGCATCTGCCGTTCCTGTTCTCTTTATCTCTATATGATCTCCAGGCAAGCCTATAACTCTTTTTACATAATATGTTTTCTTATTTTCTTTATCCGGCCTTCCGCACAATGGACATGCATGCTCATCATTTTCTCGGTACATCTGATCATCATTTTTACATGTATAGCCATAAACAAATATGGCAATATCATCTCTCTGAACTTCACCAAATGTATACTGAAGTCTTGATCCGAATACTCTTGCTCCCGGCATGATGGTATTTTCCATTGATCCTGTAGGAATAGTTGAATTTGCTATAATGAAATTATTTATAAAGAATGCCAGTAAACCTGCAACCGCAAATACTTTTATCCAATCAATAATTTCAGAAATTATAGGATTTTTATTTCCTATATCTTTTTTATCGTTCTTATTTGTTAAGGTAGTATCAGAATCATTTTTTTTCTCAATACTGCTTTCAGTGTCTGGTTTCTGAATGGCTGTTTTTTCCTTTCCACCTTCAGAATTCTTTTCCTTAACTACTTCTATTATATTATCAGTCATTTTTCACCTCTAATCATGAGCTTATGATTCGATACATTTTAACAGATTGGTTAATTCAATTCAATTATCCCTATTAAATTGTATTCTTTCATGTTCTCTTTTTATTTCTTCATATAGCTTGTATAATGACCAGTCTTTATTTGTAACTGTCTCTACACATTTTAAATTTATTCTTATATTCTTTTTCTTTAGGTCTGATAAAAATTTCTCCATGGCAATTCTGTCTATTCCGCGCATATAAAGCAACTCTGCATCCTCAGGTAATTCTGCAAGATCTTCACTATCAATGCTTTCAATCTTTATTCTGTTAAAAATAGCAACAGATTTTACTTTTGTCTCTTTACTTTTATCTTTTTTATTTATGTATAGCATACTTTTCATAGATGTTATCTCCTAACCTATAGCTTTACCTTAAGCTATTTCATAATCAGAATCCTATATTGAAAGCACTTGATTACAATGATAGAATCACATTATATCATGGTTTAATTCTATTCTGTTTAGTTTCATAAGAATTTGTATAAGCCCGTTAACACTAATTATATATGAAAGGAGCCGGATATTCGGTACGATTATGCTGTCATTTTTTCTGACAGATAGTTGTAGTTTAATTATGGAAAGACGAGAATGGTATACTCCATCTGCAAATGGTGATGGAAAGATTTATAACTGTTTATACAGAAATGAAAAAATCACTCAAAAGGCAGTTATGATTATCGTTCATGGAATGCAAAGCCATAGCGGTCGATATCTGTCATGGGCTTACGAACTGTCTAATCTCGGATATACTGTTGCTATGCTGGATCTTCAGGGGCATGGCAAATCTCAGAATCATTCCGGCAGTTTCGGTGAAAAAAACGGGTGGATGTATATGCTTCATGATATCCGTCGTCTTATCCTGAAAGTTAAAAAATGGTTCCCGGAACTACCTGTCGTTCTGTTCGGTCATTCTATGGGTTCATTTCTTGTCCGCTCATATATTACTAGATTTCCTGCTGATATCGATGCTCTTATTCTTAGTGGAACAGCCAGATTTAACTATTCTCTTTATTCTGCATATGGCATAGTAAAAGCTGATGTGAAACTTCACGGTGGCATGTATCCTGCAACCAGATATGAACAGATTATGTGCAATTTATTTAACAGAGATATTATTGATCCGGTTAATGATGCAGCATGGTGTTGTACTGTTCGTGAGGTATGTGAGCAGCACTCCGCGGATCCTTTGGCAACAAAGTTTACAATAGGTGCCTATTACGAAATGATAAAAGGGCTTATCTCCGTACGTGAGGATAAGTGGGCTGTTAATGTTCCCATAATACCTATATATATCTTTTGCGGTGGAGCCGATCCTGTGGGAGAGTACGGAAAAGGTCCCGCAGAAGTCTACGCTTGGCTCCATGCAACGGGACATGATGTAGAATTCCGTATTTATCCAAAAAAACGCCACGAAATGATTTGGGAATCAAATCAGGAAGAAGTACGTGCTAACATATATAATTGGTTGAATAAAAAGCTTCCTCAGATAAAACGTCTGAAAGATTCCTTACACTGATTATAAATTCATATTATCCATGCTATAAAAATATATATGAAACTATGGCTATATATCATCCTTTTGAATTAAAATATACATTGTTTATTATATTTATGATTATAAATATCTAGTTTAGGGGAGTTAATTATGTATATTACCTGTTTAGATGTTGAAGGTGTTCTTGTTCCGGAAATATGGATTGCTTTTTCTAAAGCCAGTGGTATTCCCGAACTAAAAAAGACAACTAGAGATGAGCCTGATTACGATAAACTCATGCGTTGGAGACTCGGAATTTTAAAGGAGCATGGTCTTGGACTTAAGGAAATTCAGGATGTGATAGCAACTATTGATCCCCTTCCAGGAGCGAAAGAATTTCTTGATGAACTCCGTTCATTCTCTCAGGTTATACTTATATCTGATACTTTTGAACAATTTGCTTCACCGCTCATGAAAAAACTTGGAAATCCAACATTATTCTGCAATACTCTTGAGGTTAAATCCACCGGTGAAATCACTGGATTCAGAATGAGATGTGAAAAATCAAAGCTTACCACAGTTAAAGCTCTTCAATCTATAGGATATGATACCATTGCTTCAGGTGACAGTTATAATGATCTTGGCATGATTCAGGCTTCAAAATCCGGTTTTTTATTCAGAAGTACAAATAAAATTAAAGCTGATTATCCTGATATTCCTGCTTTTGAAGAGTACTATGATCTTCTTTCAGCTATTCGTGAGGCAATGAAAGATTAATTATACTCATTTGACTTATTATTTGAATCCAATTATCATTTTCTTTTCAAGAATCTTTACTTTCACTTTTTTAAATTCAGTTTATACAATGATATAAAAGAAAAGGCTGATTTTATCAGCCTTTTCTCTATATATGCGCCTAAATTACGCTCTACTATCTTCTATATATTCTAATAATCCTATACACCCCTTTAATATACTTTGAAACACCTTCTCGAACTTTCTTGTATACCACGGATCTTCTATAACAGCATTCTTGGTATCAGTATATTCCATTAGGTAATGTACCTTCTTCTCAGGATCTCCGTCAAACAGACGTGTTAGATTATACATGTTTTCCTCATCCATAGCTATAATGAAATCAAAGTCATGATATTCCGACTTATCCACTCTACGCGCACAATGGTTTCCTATTGGAATCTTGTGAGATTCCAGCGTTTTTTTCATCGGCATATATATCTGGTTTCCTATCTCTTCCATAGATGTGGCTGCAGAGTCAATATAGATTTCCACATTTCCCACAGACTTTTCCATAATCAAATACTTCATTATGTATTCTGCAGATACAGATCTGCAGATATTGCCGTGACAGACGAATAATATTCTAACCATACTTATACTCTTACTTAGACATATAGATTCTGTATTTATAACCAAAATCCATCAACTGCTTTTAGTTTTTGCTATATGATCCTCACCCCACGCCGAAAACTGATCCAGGATAACAATTATTGATTGTCCCTTCTGTGTCAAAGAATATTCAACTTTTGGAGGAATCTGTGGATATTCTTTACGGTTTATAAGTCCGGATTCCTCAAGCTCTTTTAGATTTCTACTCAATGTTTTATATGAAATATCATGTACATATCTTTGAAGTTCATTGAATCTTACAGTTGGATATACTGACAAAGTATAAAGTATAGGCATTTTAAATTTTCCTGATACCAATGACAACGCATAGTCAAAACCGGATTCCGGATTCTGCAACTTTTGCCGGATACTGTTTCTTACTTTTTCAGCATCTTTTACATCAGCCATAGTTTCACCCCCACTTAGCCCTAACATATTCTATAACTTTACTTTTTGTCCATATAATATATGGTTCACGTATATTCTTTTGTATATTCTAACATTTATTTTATTTATTGTTCAATAATTAGTTTTATATTCCTAGTATTTTTTTATCAAAAATTACGTGTTTTTATAATTTTTTATCTCTCTGCTTTTTTTTACAAAAAAAGAGGTGGATAAAATATCCACCTCTTAATAACTATATGTACTGAATTAAAGCTGAGGACCTGCAGATACAAGTGCCTTTCCTGCATCATTACCCTGGTACTTAACAAAATTCTTCTGGAATCTTTCAGCAAGATCCTTTGCCTTCTCTTCCCACTCAGAAGCACTTGCATAAGTATCACGAGGATCAAGAATTCCTGTGTCAACACCAGGAAGCTCTGTAGGAACTTCAAAATCAAAGTAAGGAATCTTCTTTGTAGGAGCCTTGAGAACATCTCCGTTAAGGATAGCATCGATGATTCCACGTGTATCCTTGATAGAAATTCTCTTTCCTGTTCCGTTCCATCCTGTATTTACAAGATAAGCCTTAGCACCTGACTTCTCCATCTTCTTAACTAGCTCCTGAGCGTACTTTGTAGGATGGAGCTCAAGGAATGCCTGTCCGAAGCAAGCTGAGAATGTAGGAGTAGGTTCTGTGATACCACGCTCTGTTCCTGCAAGCTTAGCTGTGAAACCTGAAAGGAAATAATACTGTGTCTGCTCCGGTGTGAGGATAGATACAGGAGGAAGTACTCCGAATGCATCTGCTGAAAGGAAGATAACATTATCAGCCTGAGGACCTGCAGATACAGGATTTACCTTCTTAACATTCTTCTCGATGAAATCGATAGGATATGAAACACGGGTATTCTCTGTAACACTCTTATCTGCGAAATCTAGCTTTCCGTCTTCAGCAACTGTTACGTTCTCAAGAAGAGCATTTCTCTTAATTGCATTGTAGATATCCGGCTCAGCTTCTGCATCAAGGTTGATAACCTTTGCATAGCATCCACCCTCAAGGTTAAATACACCGTTGTCATCCCAACCGTGCTCATCATCTCCGATAAGAAGTCTCTTAGGATCTGTTGAAAGTGTAGTCTTTCCTGTTCCTGAAAGACCAAAGAAAATAGCTGTATGCTCACCGTTCATATCAGTGTTAGCTGAACAGTGCATAGAAGCCATTCCCTTAAGAGGAAGGAAATAGTTCATCATAGAGAACATACCCTTCTTCATCTCTCCACCATACCATGTATTAAGAATTACCTGTTCCTTGCTTGAAACATTGAAAGCAACACAAGTCTCTGAATTAAGACCAAGCTCCTCGTAATTCTCAACCTTAGCCTTTGATGCTGTATATACCACGAAGTCAGGTTCAAATGAAGCTTCTTCCTCTTCTGTTGGCTTAATGAACATATTCTTTACGAAATGTGCCTGCCAAGCTACTTCCATAATGAAGCGAACTGCCATACGTGTATCTTTGTTTGCTCCACAGAATGCATCAACAACAAAAAGTCTCTTACCACTAAGTTCCTTCTTTGCAAGATCCTTAACAACTGTCCAAGTTTCCTCTGTCATAGGATGGTTGTCATTCTTGTAGTCATCAGATGTCCACCAAACAGTATCCTTGGAGTTCTCATCCATAACGATGTACTTATCTTTAGGAGAACGTCCTGTGTAGATACCGGTAAATACATCTACAGCGCCAAGCTCTGTGTCATGTCCAACCTCAAATCCCTCAAGGCCTGCCTTTGTTTCTTCCTTGTAAAGATCTTCATATGAAGGATTGTAAACTATTTCTGTCGTGCCGGTTATGCCATACTTAGTTAAATCAACCTTTGCCATTGTGCTTCTACCTCTTTCTCTCTGATTTTATGCCAGTAATATGAATACATAAAGGGGATTTTTTAACCCTTTAATCCATATATCGGGTAACGCCCTTATATCCTTACCCGCGTATTATTATACACTATTAATAATTAATGTCACTAAGATAATCTAAAATTTAACAATTTCATCGCCTTCATTTTTACCTAATTTTTTAAATGATTTTTGGTAATTTTTTCTTTTTAATTCACTATATTCCATTATTTTACATTATATTTCTCAATTTAATCTATCCTATAAGTATTCCTATACAGTTTATTTATTCAATTTTATCCGCTATAATGAGAGACTTGATATACATATTTATATCTTATCAGCAACTTTTTTTGATTTATATTCTTTCATCATTTTATATATATAATTAATATATAAACTATAACTTTTTACTCT
Source organism: Oribacterium sp. WCC10 (assembly GCF_900113415.1). Lineage (GTDB taxonomy): Bacteria > Bacillota > Clostridia > Lachnospirales > Lachnospiraceae > Oribacterium. The sequence continues at coordinate 18,655 of NZ_FOPH01000021.1, forward strand.
TATTGCCAATTGGAAGGATTTCTTTCTTATGTTAAAAACAATCTTACATATAGATGTTAATTCTGCATTTCTAAGCTGGACAGCTGTTAAGCTTCTTAAAGAAAATCCTAATACTGTAGATTTGCGAACTATACCTTCTGCCATTGGCGGTGATATAGAAACCAGACATGGCATAATTACTGCTAAATCCATTCCTGCCGGTAAGTTCGGAATAAAAACTGCTATGCCTGTAGTAAAAGCTCTTGAGCTCTGTCCTGACCTTGTCCTGGCTAAATCAGATTTCGATACCTACAGAAAATACTCGCATGACTTCATTGATATTCTGAAAAAATATTCTCCTGTAGTTGAACAAGTTTCCATAGATGAAGCATTTATTGATCTTACAGATATGGAACAGACCATAAAGTCTCATATATATGAACAGATTGTTGACGGATCTCTTTCCATAAGAGATAAAACTTCAGGATTTTTATCTGAATCTGAATGTTTTCATATTAAACAGCTACTTACAGAAAATCTCAGCAGCAATTCTAAAGGTATAGATTATGATTATACAAGCAATCAGGATAATACTTCATATAAAGATAGTACTATATTTGGTGATGGTACAAATGTCTCCCTGTTTCAGCTCCTTAACAACTCCTCTGTTTCAAGAGTACAGCTATATAAAGCTTTACCTTTTCCCATAAATGCTGCCGTACTGATAAAAAATGAAATCTATGAAACATTGGGATTTACTGTGAATGTTGGAATTTCTAATAATAAATTACTGGCTAAAATGGCTTCTGACCTCGAAAAGCCTAATAGGATCCATACTCTATATCCTTCTGAGATTCCTTTTAAGATGTGGCCACTACCTATATCAGATCTTTTCGGATGTGGTGGAAAAACAGCTTTAAAATTGGAAAAAATCGGAATTCATAATATTGGAGATGCTGCAAAGATGAACCCCGAAGTCCTTATAGGGTTATTGGGTAAAAATTCAGGTTTATATATTCATTCTGCAGCTAATGGTCTCAGCTATGGAAGTGTTTCAGATCAGGTTGAGGAGGCAAAAAGTATTTCAAATGAACTGACTACTACTGTAGATATAGATACTTCTAATTATTATACAGATGGATTGGATTTAATCCGTAAATTATCAGAACAGGTTTCACGTAGATTAACTAAGCATGGTTTATATGCAAATACGGTCGGATTTAGTGTTAAAACTGATGATTTTAAAAGACGTTCTATTCAAAAGAAGCTATCTGATTCTACTAATTCAATAGATATTATCTATAATTCTGCAGTTGAGCTTTCTAAGGAATTATTGCTTGGTATTAATAGTATAAATAATTCTGATACACACTCATCCTATCCCGAAACCATATATTTATCCACATTAGATTCATCTGATCCACATTTTCCAAAATCTGATAATTCAGACACAATTAACCATGATTCTGCTATTCCTTCCACACAGTCAGGACTTTTTGGTCTTGGATTTAAAGTTAGACTTATGTGTATTTCCACATCCAATTTTGATCACGGTGAATATCACCAAATGACTTTGGATGATTTGATAAATTCTTCGGAAGAGTTGAAAAAAGAAAAGAAATTGCTAAAGAAACGTATTATGAAACAGAAAAAGCATGATGATCTCTCCTCTCTTTTGAAAGCAAAGTTTGGAGATTCTGTTGTTAAGAAAGGTTTTGACTGATTTAAAAAATGCAGAGTAATCATAATTGATTACCCTGCATTTTAATCTAATATAGTCCTTAACCGTTGCCACTATATTCTATGCACTGAATCCGGTAAAACTTATATTCTCGCAGTTTTTCATGATTATACCGGCCATATTCTCAATTGTAATTCTATGAAACGCAACATTTGTGATAGGATTTTCTTCGTCAAAACCAATTATCTCTATTCCATTACAGTCTTTTAGTTTATTATCGTCATCAAGATAACGACCGCATATTTTTACATTTGTAAAACTACAGTCCGATAGTGAAGGTAATTTCTTTGCAGACTCACCATCATCATTATAGTTTACTGAATGAAATAGTATTCGCGAAAATCTGGAATCTCTGACATGAATCCCTTTAACATATCCTCCTCTTTTTTTTGTTGCCTTTATCTCAAATCCACTTGAACTGTTTTTCATGTCACAATCCCAAATATTGACGTTCTCTACCCCACCTGAGATTTCCGAACCTATTGCTATTCCATGACCAAATTTACTTACACAATCAAATATATTAATATTCTTACAAGGAATACCTATAATGTTTCCCTCAGGATTTTTACCTGCTTTTATGGCAATCGCATCATCTCCTGTGCTGAATTCACAGGCAAATATAGTACAATCATGACTCGAATCAGGATTCCAACCATCTCCGTTCCATACTCCCTCAGAGTAGAATTTACAATGATCTGTAATTATATTTTCACTATAAATCATATGAACGTTCCAAGATGCAGCATTTTTTAGATTAATTCCTGATATTCTGACATTTTTGGCATTTGAAATGTTAATAAGCCTTGGCCTGACTCTGCCGGGTAATGTTTCTGCATTTTCATACTTACTTAAATTAAACTTATCAAGATCTAGTTTTTTCTTTTCTTCATCGATTATATTTTGTGCTAAAATTTTTCCACCACTCTCAATAGTTCCCTCACCATGAATTAAAACATTTTCACAATTCAAATCCGAGCTGTGATCCATCGTCCCCATATTAATAAGACTTGAATAACAAAGCATCTCTATGCCTTCGAATCTGCTAGGTATCTTAGGTAGATAATCCCTTGGATTTTCCGTTCCTTTTATAACAGCATTCCTGTCAAGATATATTTCAATATTCCCATGAAGATGTAAAGCTCCTGTAAGATATACGCCTTTGGGAAAATAAATCTGATCTTTAATTCCTGCTTCATCTATAGCCATCTGCAATGACTTGGTATTCATAGTCTTACCGTCACCCACTGCATTATATGGCGACTTGGTAACATCAATCACTCTTTTTTCTTTTGTGGTAATAAACGATGCTTTGTCTAGCTTTACATATTTATTTGTTTTTTTGTTAACTAAATATTCAACTTTTACCCTATACTTATGATTTGGTTTTAAATTATCAAGCATATAATGTGTCTTTGATGTTTCGCCTATCAAATCACCGTCTACATACACCTGATATTTTACTTCTGGGAAAGCATCAAAAGGCTTATACCAAAATATAGTTGATGATGTTGATGTTACTAATGTGTATAGCTTATTTTCCTTCATTTTATTCCTCTATGTACAGGTATTTATATATCTTTAATTTTTAGCTAATCGATGTTATTATACTACAGATTCTTTTTGATGATATTTATTTAATACCGATATATTTCCTTGTCCTGCATTTTACAGTAGATTGCGCTATGATAAAAATTGTTTTCTTTGATATAGATGGAACTCTTCGTCCTTTCGAAACCGGAATAATACCTGTTAGTACTCAAAAGGCAATAAAACGTGCCCATGATTCCGGTCTTATTACTGCTATTGCCACCGGTCGTCATTGGATGGAAATAAAAAATGAAAATCTTATAGAAGGTATGCGCTTTGATGCATTCGTAACATTAGACGGTGAATACTGTTACGTTCTAAATTCAGATATTGTTGATAAAGCAGTACAGAATAACGAACATTATATCCATAACGACGAGTACATATTTGATTCATCCCATTCCGAGAATCCTATCTGTTATTTTGATCCTATAAATGGAAAATGTGTTCAAAAAATACAGATAGCTCCTGAAATGATAAAAACGGTTCTTGATCTTTGTAAAGAGAAATCATTTTCCTGTTTATTCGAAGAAGAACGTTTCATATATGCAAACTTTGTTACAGATGAATTGATGCAGGTCCTTCAAGATATTAAATCAGCACTACCACCATCTATTGATCCCAAACGTGCTTTGGAAAATCCTGTCTTTATGTTGATTCCTGTAATGAATATGGAAGAATCCAAAAAGCTTGAGTCCTTGATACCGGATTGCCAATTGGTTCGTTGGTCTGATGGTCTGAGTTTTGATCTGACCAAAAAGGGTATAACCAAAGTCTCAGGTATTGATTCTATACTTAAGTATTATGGTTTTTCACGTTCTGAGTCTGCTGCAATCGGTGATGGTTGGAACGATATAGAGATGCTTAACTACTGTAATCTTGGTATTGCCATGGGTAATGCTAAACAGGAATGTAAGGATGTAGCCGACTATATCTGCCCTACTTCATTAAATGATGGAATATCTCATGCAGTAGACTACATAATTAATTATAATCTCTCTAACATGATTTAATTTAATCAAAAAAACTGTTATATACCTTCTTTAAGGTATATAACAGTTTTTATTTTTGTATCTCTTCGCCTAAGAAGCATCTTTACTCTACATCTCAGCCTTTTGTTTTTTCTCTTTCTCCTTTAATTCCTTGGCTTCCTTAGACTCTATGGCTGCAGCTTTATCAATCTGACCGAGTTTAACCATTAAATCTGATTTTTTTTCAAGTTCCCTCTTCTCATATTCTATTCCATACTTCTCACTTAACGTTTGTTCATCTGAAAACAAGTTTGTTCCAAGCGCAAGTCTGTTACCTTCAATTTTTACTCCCATAGCGGCAAGTGTTGTTGGAAAATCATCAAAGGTAGTATAGTCTCTTCTAGAATGCGTGCTTACATTCACTGCTGTATTAATATATGCAGTATATACTTTTCTACAGTAATTCTTTGATACACCATTACAGAAATCTCGATCCATAGTTGGATGATCACCACTTATTACTATCGTTGTATTTTCATACCATTCCTGCTCCTTGCACCATTCAATAAATTCTTTAACCTGTTCTGATGCACAATTGAAAACATTAGAGTATTGATCTTCAAAATTATCAGGGCATATCTCACAAATATAACCGTCAGGAAAATGCGTATCAACTGTAAGCAGCGTAACATTAAATGGTTTATCTTCCTTTGACAGTTTTCCTAATTCTTCTTTAGCGTATTCATACAGCTTTTTATCTTCAAATCCCCAATTTACCCAATATGAAGGATCAAACTTAAGTTGTCTTTTCCAATAGCTATAATCTTTAATTTCATAGTTACCGTGACTTTGAAAATATAATTTTCGTCCGCCAAAATAACCTACTGATCCAAGAAGAAATTCCTGGTTATATCCTTCTTTATTTAATATATCTCCCAATGTGACAATATCTGGAAAAAATGATTTTTGTGAGTCCATTGCATTTTTATCTATGGCAATCTTAAGTGGTAAACCTGATGTCTGTGCAAACATGGCCCCCATTGTCCATGTTGATCCGGGCATAGAATATCCACCATTTAATTCATTTTGATCACCGGAGAAATCTTCATTTTCTTTAGCTATATCTGTTAACTCTGGTATGACATTTTCCTTAAACGCACCTCCTGATTTTTCATCAGCAAATGTTATCTCCGTTGATTCAAGATAAAGATATATCAGATTTCTTTTTTTCTCAGGAAATTCAATATTCACACTATTTGGATCTATATAATTGGTATCAATAAAATCTGACTTTTCAAATTGCGATACTATATAGCTACCCAAATTAAGCTCATCCCACGCATTTACAACTGTAAATCCTGTTGTAAAAAATGCTCCTAGAAAAGATACTGCTAATGTATATCCATAAGCTCTCTTTTTTCTATATACTATGAATATACCTATTAAAATCATAGTAACCAATGCTGCAGGAACCGTACAATGCAAAATATACTCTTTAATCATAGCTGTACTCGTTCCCTGCAATGGTGCAACCATATGATATATAATTTCATCTACAGTAAGCTCTGACCATGTTGATGATAACCATTTAACACTGAGTAAAATTAACGTAGAAAAAAACACAAGTATTATCGCTATAATTGTTTCAATGTCCACTAATATACTTTTATGTTTTTGCCAAAATTTTTTCATATACTTTAATCTATTGTTCTTCTTTCTATTCTCTCCCTGTTTTTGTCAATTTGTATACAATTAACGTTGTCTAGTTTAGACATATTTTTAATATGTATCAATATACATATCTAATATCTTTTCACCTTTTAGAATGTAAATTTTTTGTTAATAGTATTGAATTATGTTGAATTCACTTTATTCTTGAATTATATTGATATCTGTTTTATTTTTTGTCATTTCGTATTCTAAGATTTTGACTATTGATTTGTGCTTTACAAGGATTTTTATTATGATACTTACAAATAAAGAATTATTATTTGCGGAGAAACATAGCGATATAACTCACAATGATAAATATATACAATTAAAAGATGTTCCCCGTCATGGTAGTACAAATACATTTGATCATTCCGTCCGGGTTGCACACATGGCATCACATCTTGCAAAATACATCTTTATTGATCAGGACAGTGCCATAAAGGTTGGTCTACTTCATGACTTCTGTCTTGTTGATTACCACAAGGATGATAAAGAAGTACATAATGGTCGTTGGTATTGTTTCTATCATCCAGAGGATGCAGTTACCAATTCTTTGGATGAAGGTTTTATTCTTACACATGTTGAAAAAAAAGCTATTTGGAGCCATATGTTTCCACTTTCTACATGTATTCCAACATCAAGACTTGGATATCTTTTGACATTTTGTGATAAAGTTGTTGCTATACAGGAATCCTTCGCCAATGTACCTGAAGGTTTAATCAAGCTTAAGATTAATCTTAATGAGAAAGGCTTTAGATTTTCATTTCGAAAAAATTGATTCTACCTTTTTTTGTTTTGCTATGTTTATTTATCCCTTATCATCGGATTCATTTTTCCGATAATAAGGGTTGCTTTATGTTTTTATTGTTTTAGAGGTTTATGAGTAAATTAATCAATCCACAGGAAACTATTAGAATTATTCAAAAAAATGATTTTAAATTTCAAAAGCGCTTTGGTCAGAACTTCCTTATTGATGAAGGAGTTCTCTTAAATATCATTACAAGCTCTGAGATTACAAAATCTGATTGTGTTTTGGAGATAGGTCCGGGAATCGGTACTATGACACAGGCTCTTGCAGAGGCAGCTGGTCATGTTATAGCTGTCGAGATAGATGCAAATCTTATCCCTATCCTTAATGAAACTCTTAAAGATTATACTAATGTTACTATAATTCATTCAGATGTGCTTAAACTTGATCTTAATGATATTATCAATACATATAATGACGGAAAACCAATTAAAGTAGTTGCCAACCTTCCTTATTATATTACTACTCCTATTATTATGGGATTATTTGAAAGCAACGCTCCTCTTTATTCTATCACTGTGATGGTGCAAAAAGAGGTTGCTGACCGGATGCAAGCTGTCCCTGGTACGAAGGATTATGGTGCTCTTTCTTTAGCTGTTCAGTACTATTCCAATCCTGAAATTGTTCAGCTTGTTCCACCAAATTGTTTTATCCCTCGTCCCAATGTAGGATCTGCTGTTATTCGTTTGACCAGACATTCTGTTCCTCCGGTTAATGTTTCTGACGATAAGTGGTTATTCAAAATTATTAAGTCCGCATTTGGTCAACGCAGAAAAACTTTACTAAATTCTTTGTCCTCTGGTGCAGGTATACCTAAGGATGCCACTTTGGAAGTTCTTCATAAAATGGATTTAAGTGAGACAATTCGAGGAGAAGCACTATCATTAATGGAATTTGCTACTCTTTCTGACAATCTTATTTCATTTAACATTAATAATTAACTAAAAAAATAACGTACCAATACAATAATTTTTGTATTGGTACGTTATTTTTTATTTTGGTATAAGACCTATGAAATGATAATTATTAGCTTTTAATATTGCTTCTGCATCTTCTCTACCTAATATTGTTTCAATTTGATTAGATACATTAATTAGAGTAATGTTGAATTGATCATAGGAAGTTATCAAGTAAAGCTGACTGTCAATATATGTTAAAAGTGGATATCCTTTATTTAGGTAGTACAGTGCTGAATTCATATCAATACCAGTTGCATTTACGATTATAAAATTCGCATATTCCTTAACACTTCCGATATCTTTTACTAATGGTAGTATATCTGCCATTTTCTCTATTGCTTTTTGCAATTTTACAATCGTATTTTTATCTGCCCTGTTCCATAAAATGATTCCATTCTCATTTGTAACATAACCATAGTCATCATATATTATTTCGTACGCTTTATGCAGACTTCTTGTACTTCCTCTATAATGTCCAAAGGAATATGCATAAAACTTTTCTGTTTTAGCCTCTTTCTCTGCTATTTTAAGATCAATTGATGATGCCTTTTCTAACGAAAACTTCTTAGGAGAATAGCTTTTCAACGTCTTGTTTCCTACATCTTTTGTTTCTATGTACCATATTTTTCCCATGATACTATCATTGTAGTTTTTCAGACCATTAAGTTCTTCATTTTGAATTTTTTTATTTGAAATAATAGTTTCGTTTCCTTCCTGTTGATATTCTCCACGTTCATTTAATCGAAGCTTATCAAATTGTATTCTCAAACCATTGACAGATATGTTGGTAAAATACATTCCATCTTTAGAATAATTTGTTTTCTCTTCTGAATCAGGTCCCACAATATGAATTTCACTTATTGGTACTTCATTTTCAAGTGTATAATTATCAGCTCTTTCCGGATCAATTATTCCATATATCAAATCATCCTGATTAAATCCTAATACTCTCTTATAGGATGAACTTTTAGTTATATCAATTGATTTATTGGTTTCAAGATCTAATAAAGTTATCTTTTTAGAATGGTAGATATCTTCTGATTCGGGATCTTGATAAGCTATATATTGATTTGATGAAGAACTAATAAACTCATCATCATCAAGACCGGATACTATATTTATTACTTCTACACTACTTGTATCAATTCCATATACACTTCCGTCATAATATATATACATCATTCCATCTTTTGAAAGATAGGTGAGCTTTTCTATATTTTCTTTTATTCTTTCATATGATTGTGATAATGCTATAAAATAATTCTCAATTACTGTTTCTTTTGCATTGTCATAAGTATAATAAACGATTCCACACTTACCTTCGTGTCTTCCTCTGTTCATGTATCCATAAACTAGAAAATTTACATTTCCCAAATCATCAACTGATATTATTTTAACATCATGATTATTATAGTTTGCTCTCAATCCGTTATCGGTTTTTGATCTATAGCTAAAAATATTAATTATCTTTGCATCTTTTGACTGATCGTAAAGCCATAACTCCTGATTTGATTTAAAAGCTATAAATTGTTGATTTTCTGATTTTCTTGTCTCCAGATCTTCTTCGTTTGCTATACCTATTATTAATTTTTTGTTTTGATAACTATCTTCATTTCCTTCGAATATTTCATGTGTTTTTCTATCGAAGTCCATAATATAAATCCTACTTGGGTCATATCTCAGAATATAATTATCTTCATTCAAAAAATATTTTTCATTGCCATCATCTATTTTTGATTCATAACTAATCTGAACTTCTGCCATGACACCACTGAATTCTTTAAGTGTCAAATAGTATTCACCTGAAACTTTCATATTTGTGCTGCCCCAGGTAAGCTGATTAAAACTATTATGAAGGTTAACATGAGCTAATGTTGAATTATCTGCAATATCTGTTGTTTCTAAATATTGCGAAATAGCCTTTGCCTCTGTCTTATCAAATGTACACGATGTAAAACTTAGCGCCAATTCTTGCATTTGCTTAGTATAATCATGATCTGTCCATAATATTCTTGTATAATAATTTAACTGCTTCTCTCCTGTATCTAGTGATATCTTTAATAGATACTCCTGCTCTTTTTTAATTAGATTTTGTATTGGAATATTAATCTTTGTATCTTCACTTGATCGGTCAATATCCGTTATTGTTCCATTTTCAATTAAATGATTTAAATCTAAAGATCTAATTTCATACTTCACAGACATAACCATATTATCATATTCTTTTACAATCAGTTCAAGACTACGATTTTCCGGTAAAACTGTAAGCATGTCTCTTGCAGTATTATTACCCATTTCCTGAATATATGCATGCATTGGATTTATCAGATAATTATCCTCTTTCACATACATTATCGGAAGACTTGGCTCATCCATTGAACTATATACTTCATTTGAATGTTCCATTGAAGTATAAGATGTAAAGAAATAAATAAGAAGAGCAGCAAAAAATATGCCGCTCATGATCATTACTTTTTTTATTCTATTTATTGTATGCTTTTTCACTGTTGTACTTTCTCTCTATATCCTAAAGCCTGCTCTAACGCTAACTTCTCTTCGTTGCCTAATTCAACTTCTGTTGTTCCGGCATCTACATCTTTAATATATAAGAAACATCCTTCTCTTGAATGAACAGAATTTATTACAAATCCTGTATTGGTATAATCAAGTAGTGCAATGGCAAAAGACATATTACCACCCATTCCACCAAAAGCATTATATTTAATCAGTCCAAATTTTTGAAATGATGCTCTGATATTCTTATTCAGAATTCTCATTACATCTTTATTTTTTTTATCTTCTTCTTCAAGTATTTCTACATGCCTCTGAAGATCTATAAAGTAATCTTCGAGATTTTCTGCATCCTTTCCTCTCATAAAATAGTCGTACTGTCTATATAGTTTCTTATATTTCGCATTTGCGCTTACAGCGATTATTAACGAAATCATCCCAATCAATAATCCGGATGATCCAATCACAAGTAGAATTATGTCATTATCTATCATACTCTCGTTCTCCTTGATTATTCATCTCTTCCGGAATTTAAAATCATGTACAGTCTATCCAATTCATCTTGTGAATAATACTCTATCTCAAGTTTTCCTTTATCTTTATTTTTTGGAACTATTGACACCTTTGTTCCAAGTTTTGCCTTCATTTTTTTCTCAAGATCCTTATATAATATTTTTAATCTTTTTAATTCCTCTGCTTCAGGTGAAGTACTATTATTTTTCTTTTCTTTTGACAATTTATCTTGTTTTACAAGATTTTCAATTTCTCTAACCGATAGATTTTCTTTAGCACATCTAAGAGCTATCTTCTTTCTTAACTCAGTATCTTCAATAACTAATAATGCTCTTGCATGTCCCTGTGTTATCAATCCTTCCTTTAACATCTCAAGTACATCATCATCAAGTTTCAATAAACGAAGACTGTTTGTAATTGTAGATCTGTTTTTTGATACTCTCGATGCTACTTCTTCTTGTGTCAGACCATAATCGTCAATTAACGACTGATAAGCCAATGCTTCTTCCACTGGATTGAGATCATCACGCTGTATGTTCTCTATGATTGACATCTCTCTGCTTGTTCTTTCATCAACATTTTTAATTATAACAGGTATTTCTTTTAGTCCTGCAATTCTTGCTGCTCTCCATCTTCTTTCACCTGCAACAATCTCATAAAATGCACCATTTTGCTTTACTATAATTGGAGTAATCACCCCGTATTCTTTAATAGAATCAGCCAATTCCTGCAGTTTTTCTTCATCAAAATTCATTCTTGGCTGATTTTTATCAGGTTGAATTCTGCTAAGTTTTATTAAAACTCCACCAGTTTCTTCTGTTTTTATATCTGAATCAATAGAATCAATACTTAGTTCATTGCTGTTTGTCTGATCTTTTAAAACCTGATCATTTTGGATTTCTGTTATTATCTCAACTCTTTCGACTTTGTTTGCATCATATTCATCAATATGACTAAGTCCTACATTATAAGAATCCTCGTTTTTCTTCTCAGCTACTGTTTCAGCAACAGTTTTAAATGTTTTAGGCTTCTTTTGTTCTATATTTCCTGTATTTCCGAATATTGCATTCAAACCTTTTCCAAGGCCATGTTCCTGCTTAGCCATATATTGTATCTCCCTTACTCATAACTTCCGCTGCAAGTTTCCTATAACTATCAGCTCCTGTTGAAGATGATTCATATAATGTTATTGGTAATCCATGACTTGGTGCTTCAGCTAATCTTACATTTCTTGGAATAAGTGTATCATATATATTTCCCTGAAAATTCTGTCGCACTGTTTCAACAACCTGCTGTGATAATTTATTTCTACTGTCATACATGGTAAATACGATTCCCTCTATTACCAGGTTCTGATTGAGTCCCTGTTTTACAATGGAAATAGTATTTAATACCTGATTGAGTCCTTCCAATGCATAGTACTCACACTGTATAGGTATAATTACTGAGTTTGATGCTGTTAAAGCATTTACTGTAATAGTTCCTAAACTTGGGGGACAATCGATTATTATGTAATCGTATCTGTTTCTATAATCAGACAACAATCTTTTGAGTATTAAATTTTTGTCTTCATGCTCTACAAATTCCACATCTACTGCAGCCAAATTCATATCAGCCGGTATTATATCAAGATTATCTGTAACATCGACCAAAATGGCTTCATCCATATTACAATCTCCGGTAAGAACACCATAGATTGTATGTTCAACATCATCTCTTTCGATTCCAAACCCGCTTGTTGCATTTCCCTGGGGATCGAAGTCCAACAATAGTATTTTCTGATTAGCTTCTGCAAGTGTCGCTGCCAGATTAATTGCGGTTGTAGTCTTTCCTACTCCACCCTTTTGATTAGTAATTGCAATTATTCTCCCCATACTTCTCCCAATAAAATTTTTTCTTTTAAAATTCAATAAAATACTCCATAGATAAGTGTATTACAAGCCTTATACTACTTATCCGACTACATTTATATTATATCATTTCTGATATTTTATACTTGAAATAATTTGTGAATTTTATATGAGAATGTTTCACGTGAAACATCAGAATAGTATTAATTTAGATTAATCCAAAGTAACGATATTTTACTTCATAGAATGAATTGTGTCAATTTTGATATTGGTATAAAAAAGATGAAGACCTAATCGATCTTCACCTTTTTTATCGAGATATATTTATTTGTTTTATAGAGGAGTCTTAGAAGGTGTTCCTGCTTTTCTTGGATATAGATTAGGTGTTTTCTTTATCTTCTTTATTACTATTAGTGATCTTTCTGTTTCATTATCTGTTAACTTAAATTCAGATTTTCCTACAACTTGGCCTCCAACTAAATTAATTGCATTAGAAGCATTAGATAACTCCTCTTCTATTTTGCCTGATTTATAAGGTATAAAATATCCATTAATTTTAACAAAAGGTAAGTCATATTCACTTAAAGTAGATAGATTTGCTACAGCACGTGATGTAGCTAAATCAAATTTTTCTCTATATTTAATATTATGTGCAAGATCTTCTGCTCTACCATGAACTAATTCGATTTGTTTAAGGTTAAGTTCATCTATTACTTCTTTTATAAAAATCAACCTCTTATTCAAGGAATCGGATAATACAACATTTAATTCAGGATATATAATTTTCAAAACCAATCCTGGAAAACCTGCACCGGTTCCTATATCTATTAATTTTTTATTTTTCAAAAAATTATAATCAAGCTTCTTATCTTCTACGTCAAGATTATTTATACTCATAGAATCAATAAAATGTTTTACAATCACTTCATGTTCTTCTGTAATTGCAGTAAGATTCATTACTTTATTTTTTTCTACAAGCATATAATAAAACTTGTATAATTGCTCAATCTGTAAATCTGATAGTTTAATACCTATTTTTCCAATATTTTCTGATAAATCTTTAATAAATGTCTCAGTCATTTTATTCCTCCATTTGTAATATCCTCCATAATGTTTCACGTGAAACATTATGGAGGATATTATAATACAATTTCAACAAGTGATTATTTTTTATGTTTATAAGACTCAATATAAATAAGAAGAACACTAATATCGGCTGGACTTACACCACTAATTCTACCAGCCATGCCTACATTATCAGGTTTAATTCTAGATAGTTTTTGTCTGGCCTCTAATCTAAGATTTGTGATTTCATTATAATCAATATCTTTTGGTATTTTTTTACACTCCAATTTTTTAAATGCTTCTACTTGTGCTAATTGTCGTTTAATGTATCCCTCATACTTGATTTCAATATTAACTTCTTCCCTCACACTAAATGGGAGTGAAGGTCTTTCTAAATCAATTTGTCCTATTGATTCATAATTAAGCTCAGGTCTTTTTACTAATTCAGCTAATGATATACCTGAATTAATTATATTCGAACTATGAGTAAATAAAAAATCATTAATAGAATCAGTATTACCAACAAAAGTATTATTTAACCGGTTAATCTCCTGCTCAATTAATTTAATTTTAGCACAAGTTTCATCAAATTCCTCATCTGACACAAGACCAACATCATGACCTATTTTTCTCAACCTTATATCAGCGTTATCTTGTCTAAGTAGAAGTCTATATTCTGATCTACTTGTCATCATTCGATATGGTTCAAAATTCTCTTTTGTCACAAGATCATCTATTAAAACTCCGATATATGCTTGTGACCTATCAAGAACTACTGGTTTCCTACCTAAAATCTTCATTGATGCATTAATTCCGGCCATTAAACCCTGAACAGCAGCTTCTTCATAACCAGATGAACCATTAAACTGGCCTGCTGCAAATAAACCATCGATAGACTTAAACTCAAGAGTTGATTTTAGTTGCGTTGAATCAATACAATCATATTCAATGGCATAAGCATTTCTTACAATATGAACATGTTCAAAGCCTTCCATAGAATGATACATTTCATATTGAACATCTTCAGGCATAGAACTTGACATACCACTAAGATACATCTCATTTGTATAAAGACCCTCTGGTTCGATGAAAATTTGATGACGATTCTTATCTGGGAATTTCATTACTTTATCTTCTATCGAAGGACAATATCTAGGACCAACTCCTTCAATCGAGCCATTAAACATTGGCGATCTTGAAATATTATCTCTAATTATATTGTGAGTTTTCTCATTAGTATAAACAAGCCAGCAATCAATCTGTTCCTTTTGCACTGATTCAAATTTAGTTGAAAAAGAAAAAGGAATAACAGGAACATCACCTTTTTGTACTTCGAATTTTGAAAAATCTAATGATCTTCGATCTACTCTAGCTGGAGTACCTGTTTTAAACCTAAACATACGTACTCCATTATTTTTTAATGAATCAGTAAGATGAGTCGCTGATCTTAAACCATTAGGACCTGTATATTCTATTAAATCACCAGTTAAACATCTGGAATTTAAATATACACCTGTACAGAGTATAACAGCTTTTGCTTTATAAATAGCGCCAGAACTGGTTTTAACTCCGGTAATAGATTTTAATTCAGTACTATTTATATTTACAGTAGTGAGTATTTCTGAAATCTCAGCTTGTCTAATAGTTAGATTTGATTGATTTTCAAGAGTTTTTCGCATTTCTCTTGTATAAGACTGCTTATCAGCTTGAGCTCTCAGGCTGTGAACTGCTGGACCTTTTGATTTATTAAGCATCTTAGATTGGATAAAAGTTTTATCTATATTTTTTCCCATCTCCCCGCCTAAAGCATCAAGTTCTCTAACTAAATGTCCTTTAGAACTACCACCAATATTTGGATTACAAGGCATTAAAGCAATACTATCTACACTTACAGTAAAAACAATTGTTTTAAGACCTAAACGAGCACACGCCAAAGCTGCTTCACAACCTGCATGGCCGGCTCCTACCACTGCAACATCATATGATTCTTGAACAAAAGCCATATATATCTCCTATATCGTAAATTCAATTATTTTCCCATACAAAACTTGGAGAATATTTCATTAATTAAATCCTCTGAAACTTCTTCCCCTAAAATATATCCAAGTTCTTCATACGCTTTCATCAAATCAATAGTAAAGAAATCTTCTGGCATATAATTAGTAATAGAATTAATAACCTCATGCAAAGCCTGATTTGCATTTATGAGACAATTTTTATGCCTCAAATTTGTAATAATAAGCTGATCATTAAAATTGATTCTATTATTAAAAAACATATTTGAAATTTCTGATTCTAATGAATCTATACCAAAATTATTCTTTGCACTTATTGGAATTACCTTTTTACCGGTAAGTTTTTCCAAATCAGCCTGTCCAACCATTGAATCAAGATCACTTTTATTAAGTAAAACAATACATTGTTGATCTTTAACCCTTGATATTATCTTAAAATCAGAATCATCAAGTGCTTTTGAAGAATCAACAACATAAATAATAAGATCAGCATTGTCAGCAGCATCAAGAGCTCTCTCAACACCTATTTTTTCAACAGTATCATTTGTATCTCTTATTCCGGCTGTATCTATAATAGTAAGACTAATACCTTTAATATTAATATGTTCTTCTAATGTATCTCGAGTAGTTCCTTCTATATCAGTTACTATTGCTCTCTCACTCCCAACAAGAATATTCAATAATGAAGATTTACCTGCATTTGGCTTTCCAAGTATAACTGTTCTTATACCTTCTTTAAGTTTTTTCCCATCATCAGCAGACGAAATTAGATTATCAAGATCTTTAATAATTTCAGAAATATGATCATATAGTATAGACCTGAACCCGTCTAGAGTAATATGTTCAGGATCGTCCAATGCAGCTTCAATATAAGCATCATCTTCAAGAATAATTGCTCTAAAATGTTTGATTTTTTCTGAAACACTTCCCCTTAATTGATTTATAGATGCTTTAAGAGCAAAATCATTTTCAGAACTAATAATATCACTTACAGCTTCAGCTTCTGAAAGATCTATACGTCCATTCAAAAAAGCCCTTTTAGTAAATTCCCCAGGCTCAGCTAATCTTGCACCATTTTTTACAACTATTTCCAGTATTCTACGCATCATCAACACGCCACCATGACAATCTATCTCTACAGTATCTTCTCCTGTAAAAGATTTTGGGCTAATCATAGTCATGATAAGAACTTCATCTAAAGCTTGATCACCATCATATATAAATCCATATTTAATTCTATGAGTTTCAGAAATATCTACAGATTTTCCATTTTTTGATTTAATTAACTTTGAAGCAATAAATACAGCATCAGGTCCGCTAATTCTAATTACACCAATACCGGCTTCTGCTGCTGGTGTCGCAAGTGCACAAATTGTATCATTAATCATAAAAAACTCCATCCATCCAATACATTTGTAAACTACTATTAATAATGGATGTATATTAAAAATAAAAGTAATATATTAATATATAGTAGTGGAATAAAATATAGTACTTCCCTAACGAAGTTTTCCACATTATTAAAAACTCAACTAATTCTAATAGTTACCTATATTATTTGCAAGCTTTTAATAAATAGCAACAAAATTCTTTTTTACAAAAATAACCTCCGGGCACAAAGTACCGGAGGTTATCCACAAAAATCAAATTAAATAGAAGTAAATGTGGAATATTATTTTTATTCCTTAGTATTAACATCTATATCAGTTGAAGTGTTCTGAATATCTTTTTTTGAATACAAATCATCTCTTGAATAAGATTTTTTATCTCTTCTCTTCATAAAAATGATTACATGTCTGAAAGGTTCCTCACCTTCAGACTTTGTAGTAACGAAACGATCATTCTGAAGTGCACTATGAATAATACGTCTCTCATAAGGATTCATAGGTTCAAGTGCTACAGCCTTTCTTGTCCTTCTAACTTTATATGCTATATTTCTGGCGAGATTTCTTAATGTTGCTTCTCTCCTTGAACGATAATCTTCAGTATCAAGTTTAATACGAATATAATCTTCCTTATGATTCTTGTTTACAACCAATGAAGTAAGATATTGAAGAGAATCAAGAGTTTGTCCCCTCTTACCAATGAGAACTCCCATATCAGAACCTTCTAGATTAATAAGAAGCTCATTAGTTGAATGATCAAACTTAGATTTAGTATTAACATCCATGTTCATTCCCTTAAGAACATTAGTTATAAACTGTTCAGCATCGTGAATAGCTTCCTCTGCTTCTTCGACAGTAATTGGCTTTATCTCATGCTGCTTCTTTTCATCTACTGATGTATCAAATGAATCAGATAAATTTCTGCTAAACTGTTTATCATGTTTACGAGGTTTTCTTTCAGTCTTTTGATGTTTTTCATTATTAGTAAAAGCAACATTTGTAGAATTATCATTCAATTCACAATTAGATTTCTTATTTGATTTCTTTTCTGTAGAAGATTTATTTACATTTGAGTCCGAATTTTTAGAAGCAACAGTAGATGTATTAGCCTTGATCTTATCGATATCTTTTTCTAATTTTGTTAACTCATTTTCACCTAATGATTCTTTAACAGAAGCTTCTATTATCCAAGGCTTTGCACCAATACCGAATAATCCCATTTTACCTTCTACTATAACATTATAATCCAACCTGTCAGAAGTAATTCCAAGCTGAATCAGGGCTTTTGTTATAGCTTCATCTTTAGTTTTTGCTGAAACTTTAATAGTACTCATATATTCCCTCTTTACTTGTTCTTCTTTTCATTTCTATCATTGTAAAGCTGAACCATATTTGCTTTAGAGGCTAATGAACCTGGCTTTGCGTTTTGGTTATAATAATCGGTTGATTCCTTTGTCTTAACGCTCTGCTTAGCTATAAGCTCTAAACGGTTATTTTCACTTGCTTCTGCTTTTTCTTTAGCAGCTATAATACGTTTTTCAACTGACTTTTCATCTATAGGCGCTAATCCTTTTTTTGCACGTTTAGCATTAGCTCTTGCTAATGATTTTTCAATCATTTCTTTATCAGAGATTCCACTAAAGTATTTATTTAAAAGAAGCTGCTGAAGTATCATAACACCGGATGAGGCACACCAATATAAACCAATTCCGGAAGCAAAAGTAAAACAGAACCACACAGACATAAGAGGCATCATAAGATTCATACTCTTCATCATCTGAGCAGACTGATCATTACCATCAGCCATTGCCTGATTTGCATTTGTCATAAGCTTTGAACTTAGATACTGGAATAAACCAGCTAAAATAGGAATAATCCAGTAAACATTAGGTATTAAGCCCATTGAGCTAGGAGCTGTAGAAAGATTTATACCTAAAAAGTTATTAATTCTTGCAGCTTCAGAAGCTGCAATTTCAATCTTTGAAGAAGCTTCTGGGAAAATTGAAGCTAAATTTGACCACTGAGAAGGATCTAACTTATAGAGAAAATCAATTATAAGATTAGAAATCTGATCAGAAGTATAATCTGTACTTGTTGTTCCGAGATAATGAAGCTGTTTTAAAATTGATTCAAGATTATTATTAGTTCCAAAATCAACTAATTTCTGAGCTGCTGAAGAGCCACCAATAGCATTCAATACATTCTCATAGATTGTATAAACAGATGGAACATATGCAGGAATATTCATTATTATTCTATATAATGCGAATATTACAGGCATTTGAAGTAAAAGTGGTAAACATCCACTCGTCATTGATGTACCATACTTCTCGTAAAGAGCTTTCATCTCCTCCTGCTGAGCCATCATAGAAGCATTATCAGTTTTATTCTTATACTTTTCCTGTATTGCCTTCATCTCAGGCTGCATAAGTTGCATCATACGAGAAGACTTTTGCTGACGAAAACTTGTAGGAAAAAGAATAATCCTCATTACTATTGTAAAAATAATGATTGCAAGACCTATATTACCGATTCCAACATATTCAAGGGATCTGTAAATGGTATTCATGATGAGACCTAATACACTAACTATAAGATTCCAAATTGGACCTATAATAGGTAAAGCTGAAGTATTTTTTGTTAATAAAATCAAAGAAAAACTATCCAAGGAGTACCTCCGGTTAAGGAACAGGATCATAACCGCCTTTTGACCACGGATTACATCTTAAAATGCGCCAGGTAGCCAACAATATACCTTTAATACAACCATACTTTTTTATTGCCTCAATGGCGTATTGAGAACATGTAGGAGTATATTTACAGTGAGCACCAATATACGGAGAAATAAATATTTGATAACACCTGATTAATATAATCAAAAATCTGGAGATCATATTTACCACCTTTTTAATTCATAATTTCAAAATCTAAAATAATAGATATAAAATATAAGAATCCTTATTATCGTCTCACTTCAATTCAAAAAATACGATTTATATCGTTTATAATAAGATATGATGCCTGTCTAAAAGATTTTTATACTGTAATTCCAATTGACCATAATCACAGTAATTTGCTTTAAAACGAATAACAACGATGATGTCTAACCCTTTTTTTACTATATCACTATTCAATCTGAAGATTTCTCTCATCTTACGTGCAAATGTATGCCTAACTACTGAATTTCCAATCTTTTTCGAACAAGATACCCCTAATCTGTTATATGAAAGATTATTTTCCATAACATACATAACCATCGCACTTGAAGCATGAGATTTTCCTTTTTTGTAGGCAATCTGAAAATCCTTATTCTTTTTTATAGAAGGAAATTTTCTCATTTTTCAAACCCCACATCCTAAATTTCTAAACATGAAAAAAGACCGCTGTCAAAAAGCGGTCTCAATCATAATTCTAATAATTATACTGTTAATGCTGCTCTACCTTTTGCTCTTCTGGCAGCCAGTACCTTTCTTCCGCCTGCTGTAGCCATTCTTGCTCTAAATCCATGAACCTTGGCTCTCTGTCTTGTCTTAGGCTGTAATGTCATTTTTCCCTTATGCATACTGACACCTCCTTTTCTGATAATCTTTCAGGACTCCATTGATTTTAAGTTTTCAATGTTGGACTCCTTAATAGCCCTTAGCCCTGAAGCAACTCCAGATCTAGGGTAAACATCGTTTGTATATTATAAAGAAATAGTGATTTTTCGTCAATAAATTTTTTAAAATCTTTATCAACAAAATTATACACATTTCAACAGTATAAACAGAAATCCACATAATGTGTATAAACATGTGTATAAGTGGATATTATGTTAATAAAAAACCTAAGTTTTACGAGCATATGTGGATATATACTGTGTAAAACTTAATCCACAATACACTTATCCACACACATGATTGCTATTTTATCCACACTCTGTTATAATCAAATCTGTGATTTTATCAACAAGGAGATCCTCAAATGAGTGAATTTGAATCAATCCGGAAGAATTGGGATGATATATTGAAAACCATGAAAGAAGAACATGACATATTACCTGTGTCTTTTGAAACATGGTTACAGCCATTAAGATTATTTGATTTTATAAATGGAGAATTACTGATTATTGTTCCTGAAGAAGGATACATCAGATATCTTGATAAAAAATATTCACTATTTTTAAAGGTAGCTATAGAAGAAAAAACAAATATACCTGTAGAAGTACATTTTCTTATTGAAAGTGATGCCAGAGAATATGTAAAAAAATTACAAGGAGCAATAAATGATAAAAGAGATCCCAATATTATATTGGAAGAAACTCTGAAAGAAGCCAACCTAAATCCCGAATATACATTTGATACATTTGTTGTTGGATCAAGTAATAATCTTGCTCATGCTGCATCACTAGCAGTGGCAGAATCTCCTGGTGAAATATACAATCCTTTATATATCTATGGAGGAGCAGGTCTAGGAAAAACTCATTTGATGCACTCTATTGCTCATTTCATATTAAAAAATAACCCTAAGGCTAAAATTAGATATGTTACTTCTGAAACGTTTATCAATGAATTCGTAGATTCCATTAGAAATAAAAACAATATGTCACCGGCTGACTTCAGAAACAAATACAGAGAACTTGATGTTCTTCTCATTGATGACATTCAATTTATAATAGGAAAAGAAGGAACTCAGGAGGAATTTTTCCATACCTTCAATACTTTATATGAAAATAAACGTCAGATAGTAATAGCTTCAGATAAACCTCCGAAAGATATTGATAATCTTGAAGATAGACTTAGATCAAGATTTGAAGTTGGATTAATAGTTGATATCCAAATGCCTGATTTTGAAACAAGAATGGCTATTCTTCGCAAAAAAGAAGAATTAATGCATGTAAATATTGACAACGAAATTATCAAATATATTGCAACCAACATTAAGTCAAACATCAGGGAACTTGAAGGGGCACTTACAAAAATTGTTGCTATGTCAAGACTTAAAGGACAATCAATTGATTTGCCTTTAGCTGAGGATCTTTTAAAAGATCATATAACTCCGGACGGTCCAAAAGAGATTACTCCTGAACTTATTATATCTACTGTTGCCGAACACTTTGGCATTACCAATATTGAAATAGCTTCTCAGAAAAAAAATAAAGAAATAGTCTTTCCCAGACAAATTGCAATGTACCTTTGCAGAACAATGACAGAAGCTCCATTAAAAAATATTGGAGAATATTTGGGTGGTAGAGACCATACAACTATAATGCATGGAATAGATAAGATATCCACAGAATTACGCACAAATGAACAATTGAAATCCACAATTGAAACTTTACAGAAAAAGATATCTCCATGATAATCAGTTTATAAACATTCTATAAAATTGATTTCAACATAGTTATAAAAGTGAAATAACCCACTGATAGAGCCGTAGAAATGACTTTTTCACATTTCCACATCCCCTATTAGTACTACTAAGAATTAAAATAATTAACTAATATAAAGAAAGGCTGTTATATGAAATTACAGTTCAAAAAAAATGATCTGACTAATGCAATCAATATTGTGTCAAAAGCCGTTCCTTCAAAAACAACAATGTCAATTCTTGAATGTATCTTACTAGATGCATCAAATGGAAAAATTCAACTGATAGGAAATGATACTGAATTCGGAATTGAAACAGTTTGTGAGGGCACAATAGTAGAATCGGGAAAAGTAGCTATAGAAGCTAAGATTTTCTCAGAAATTATACGAAGATTACCTGAAACACAGGATATGCAGGTAACAATTGAAACAGATAACAGAAATAACACTATTATTACCTGTGAAAATTCCGTGTTTAAGATTGCAGGCCGTGATGGTAATGAATTTACTGCTTTACCAAAGATTGATAAGACACAGTCAGTATCTCTTTCACAGTTTACATTAAAGCAAATCATTTCTCAGACTATATTTTCTATAGCTATGAATGATAATAATAAGAAAATGACAGGTGAATTATTTGAAATTAAGGATGATACACTAACTGTTACTTCACTTGATGGACACAGAATTTCGATAAGACAGGTAAAGCTCAATAAATCATATGATACTGCAAAGGCAATTGTTCCTGGAAAAGCACTAAATGAACTTGTTAAGATTCTCAGTGGCGGAATTTACGATGAATTAGTCGTTTATTTTTCAAAGAATCATATTATGTTTGAGTTTAACAATACTTTGGTTGTTTCAAGACTCATAGATGGAGAATACTTCCATGTTGCTCAGATGTTGTCAGAAGATTATGAAACAAAAATTGTAGTAAATCGTAAGAACTTACTGGACTGTCTTGATCGTTCTACTATTTTTGTAAGAGACAATGATAAACAGCCGCTTGTTCTTAAGATAGAAGAAAATGTAATGGGATTAAAGATAACAACAGATCTAGGAACAATGGATGCAGAAGTTGCCATTAAAAAGATTGGAAATGATCTTATGATTGGATTTAATCCAAAGTTTCTTGTTGATGCACTCAGAAACATTGAAGATGAGGAGATATCTATCTATATGTCTATTCCAAGATCTCCATGTTTCATAAGAGATGATGACAAGACATATAATTATATGATATTACCGGTAAATTTTAATTCAGATACAGTGTAATTATTAAATGATAATAGAGTCGTTAGAACTAAAGAACTTTAGAAATTATCAATCACTAAAAGTTAATATGAGCTCAGGCACTAATATTTTTTTTGGAGACAATGCTCAGGGAAAAACAAATGTGCTTGAGTCCATATTTTTGGCATCTACTTCAAAATCTTATCGTATAGCCAGAGATAAGGATCTTATACAATTTGGTAATGATGAAGCACATATAAAGATGGAAGTCAGAAAACGTGGAGTTCCATACCGAATTGATATGCACTTAAAGAAAAATAAATCCAAGGGTATAGCTATAGATGAAATTCCTATTCATAAAGCATCTGAACTTTTTGGTATTGCAAATATTGTGAGCTTTAGTCCTGAGGATTTAGGATTGATCAAAGATGGTCCGGCTATTAGAAGACGTTTTATGGATTTGGAATTATGTCAGCTGGATAAGGTTTATTTATATAATCTTACAAGATATAATAAAACACTTAATCAAAGAAATAAGCTTCTTAAAGATATAAAATATAAGCCTTCGCTTATGGATACATTATCTGTATGGGATGATGAACTTACTAAATACGGTCTAAAAATAATAGAAATCCGTAAAAAGTTTATTGATGAACTGAAGGATATAATAATAGGCATACATCATCAGCTGACAGGAGGCGTTGAACAATTAAAAATTAAATATAATGCTAATGTTTCTGAAGAAGACTTTCATGATACTTTGTTACGTATCAGAGATTCTGAATTGAAGCAACAGATTACTTTGGCAGGACCTCATAGAGATGACATACAGTTTCTTATAAATGATAAAGATATTAGAAAGTTTGGATCTCAGGGTCAGCAACGATCAGCAGCCCTTGCTTTAAAATTAAGTGAGATTGAACTTGTAAGAAATAAAATCGATGATGATCCTATACTTTTGCTTGATGATGTTCTTTCTGAATTGGACTCTAAGAGACAAAATTATCTTTTGAATATATTAAGTAATACACAAAATATTATAACTTGTACAGGACTTGATGATTTTGTGAATAATCGTTTTCATATAGATGAGCTGTTTCATGTTGTAAATGGGACAGTTACAAAGATAGATGATAGATCTAAAATTTTATTATAGGTATCGGTATTAACAAGAATAAATATATTGATACATATAAAGTATTATGAGGAAAGAAAATGGCAATAGAAAAAAATGAAAATGAAGATTTGTTAAGAGAAGAAGAGCTTATGAGAGGTTCTTCCGATTATGATGCAGATCAAATTCAAATTCTGGAAGGGTTAGAGGCAGTAAGAAAAAGACCCGGTATGTATATCGGTTCAACTTCTATACGAGGACTTCATCATCTGGTTTATGAGATTGTGGATAATTCAGTTGATGAAGCTTTAGCAGGATTTTGTAATAGTATCCTTGTGACTATTAATCAGGATAATTCAATTACAGTTATAGATGATGGTAGAGGAATACCTGTAGACATACAGAAAAAAGCAGGAAAACCGGCTCTTGAAGTAGTCTTTACAGTTTTACATGCCGGTGGAAAATTCGGAGGATCAGGATATAAAGTTTCTGGTGGACTTCATGGTGTAGGTGCATCTGTCGTAAATGCTCTTTCATCACATTTGGAAGTTTCTGTATATAAGAATGGCAAAATCTATAACATGAAATTTGAAAGAGGTAAGGTTATTCAGGACATGACCGTTATTGGTGATTGTGATCCTGAAAGGCACGGAACTGAGGTGCACTTCCTTCCGGATCCTGAAATTTTTGAAGAAACTGTTTATGATTACGAGACATTAAAAGTAAGATTACGAGAAACTGCCTTTTTGACAAAGGCACTTAAAATTACTTTAAGAGATACAAGGGATGAACAGAAACATGAAAATACTTTTCACTATGAAGGTGGAATAAAAGAATTTGTAACTTATCTGAATAAAGGCAAGGAACCTCTTTATTCTGACGTCATTTATTGTGAGGGAGAAAGGGAAGGTGTTTTTGTTGAAGTTGCAATGCAGCATAATGACTCATATTCGGAAAATACCTATACTTTTGTTAATAATATAAATACTCCTGAAGGTGGTTCACATTTAACCGGATTTAAAAATGCTTTAACAAAAACTCTTAATGATTATGCACGTGAAAATAAGCTTTTAAAAGATTCTGAACCGAATTTAAGCGGTGATGATATTAGAGAAGGACTTACAACTGTAATATCTGTTAAAATTGAAGATCCTCAGTTTGAAGGTCAGACTAAGCAGAAATTGGGAAATTCAGAGGCTCAGACAGCAGTTCAAGGTATAGTAAGTGAACAGTTAACCTATTTCCTTGAGCAGAATCCAGGAGTAGCAAAAGCTATATGTGAAAAATCTGTTTTGGCACAACGTGCAAGAGCTGCGGCAAGAAGAGCAAGAGATCTTACAAGAAGAAAGTCAGCACTGGATGGAGTAGGTCTTCCTGGAAAGCTTGTAGATTGTAATTCTAAAGATCCGAATGAATGTGAAATATTTATAGTTGAGGGTGATTCTGCACTTGGACCGGCTAAGGATGGAAGAAATGTTAACACGCAGGCAGTACTTCCTTTGAGAGGAAAGGTATTAAATGTTCAGAAAGCCAGACTTGACAGAATATATGCCAATGAAGAAATCAAAGGTATGATAACTGCATTTGGGACTGGAATTAAAGAAGATTTTGATATAACAAAGTTAAGATATAACAAGATTATAATCATGACAGATGCAGATGTAGATGGTGCTCATATAGCAACATTGATGCTAACATTCATTTATAATTTTATGCCTGAGCTTATTAAACAAGGACATGTTTATCTTGCACAGCCGCCACTATTTAATATAACAAAGAATAAAAAACATTATTATTGTTACTCGGATGAAGAGTATCAGAATGTCCTTAAAGAAATAGGCGCTGAGGGTGCAGATGTTTCACGTTTTAAGGGACTTGGTGAAATGGATACGGAGGAACTGGCAGAAACTACTATGGATCCTGAAACAAGAACATTATTAAGAGTTAATATGATTGATGATGATAAAGCTGATCTGGATGTGACTTTTACAACTCTTATGGGAGATCAGGTTGAGCCAAGACGTGAATTCATCGAAGAGAATGCTAAATATGTAACAAATCTCGATGTATAATAATTCATTGTGAATATTGTTTTAAATAATCATTCTTTTTTGAGTATATATCAGCTATCTATTACATAACTGATAAAAAAGAAGTATTTTGGAGGAAAAAAATTTGGAACCAAATGTTTTTGACAAGGTTCAGGATGTTGATCTCAAGAAAACAATGGAAAACTCTTATATAGACTATGCCATGAGTGTAATCGTATCAAGAGCTATTCCGGATGTGAGGGATGGACTTAAGCCGGTACAAAGAAGAGTTCTTTACTCTTTACAAACCTTGGGAGTTACACCGGATAAGAAAACTAAAAAGTGTGCAACTATCGTTGGTGAATGTATGGGAAAATACCATCCTCATGGAGATTCATCAATTTATGGTGCACTCGTATATATGGGTCAACCTTGGTCTATGCGTCATGTATTGGTAGATAAGCAAGGAAACTTTGGTTCTGATGATGGAGATTCACCAGCGGCAATGAGATATACTGAAGCAAAGATGTCAAAGCTTGCCGGAGAAATGTTATCAGGAATCAACAAAGATACTGTTGATTTTATGCCAAACTTTTCAAATGAGTATGATGAGCCAACAGTACTACCTGCAAAGTTTCCTAACCTTATAGTAAACGGTGCTACCGGTATAGCTGTAGGTATGGCAACAAATATTCCTCCTCATAATCTTAGAGAAGTAATTAATGCGGTTAATCTGATCATTGATAACAAAATTAATGATAAAGACACAACATTAGATGAGATTATGCATGTAATTCCAGGCCCTGATTTTCCTACAGGTGGAATAATACTTGGAAGAAAGGGAATTGAAGAAGCATATCGTACTGGAAGAGGAAAGATCAAACTCAGGGCAGTGTGCGAAATCGAAGCTATGCCTAATGGAAAGCATCGCATAGTTGTAAAGGAACTTCCATATGTTGTATATCGTTCAAGAGTGATTGAAAATATTGCTGAACTTGTAAAAGATAAAAAAATTGATGGAATAACTTATATAAACGATGCATCTGGTAAGGGATCTACATCAAAAATCAATATAGAACTTCGTAAGGATGCTAATCCAAATGTAGTATTGAATCAGCTTTATAAACATACACAGCTACAGACTACTTTTGGTGTTATTATGCTGTGCATTGTTAATGGTGAACCTAAGACTTTAAATTTGATGGAGTTATTAGAGGAATATCTGAAACATCAGGTTAATGTTTTCAACCGAAGAACCAGGTATGACCTTAATAAGGCAGAGGAAAGAGCTCATATTTTGCAAGCTCTTCTTAAAGCAGTTGATCATATTGATGAAATAGTTCATATAATCAGAGCGGCAGCAAATACTGAAGATGCTAAGGCAAATCTTATTATAAGATTTGGTCTGGATGATGTTCAGGCTCAGGCAATTGTTGACATGCGTCTTAGAGCATTAACAGGACTTGAAAGAAATAAATTAAAGGATGAATATGATGATCTTCAAAAAAAGATTGCATATTATAATGAACTTCTTGAAGAACCAAAGAAAATGCTTGGAGTTATCAAAGATGAGATTAATATTATTTCCGAAAAATATGGCAATGAAAGGATTACTAAGTTTGGATATGACGATTCTATAGATGATGAGGATCTCATTCCGGATGACGATACTGTTATAGCTGCAACAAGACTTGGATATATAAAGCGTATGTCTCCAGAAAATTTCAAGCAGCAGAATCGTGGTGGTAAGGGCATTAAGGGAATGCAGACAATAAATGATGACATAATAGAAGATTTGTTTATGACAACGAATAAGCATTATATTATGTTCTTTACCAATACAGGACGCTGTTTCAGGATAAAGGCATATAAGATTCCGGAAGCATCACGTACATCAAGAGGAACCGCAATGGTTAATCTTCTGCAATTGGCTCCTGATGAATATGTAACAGCATCATTTGCTATAAGCGATGATTATGCAGATTCTGATCAGTATTTATTATTGGCTACAAAAAATGGTACTGTTAAGAAGACACCTATATCACAGTATTCAAATATAAGAAAATCCGGACTTATTGCGATTGCATTAAGAGATGACGATCAGCTAATTGAAGCAAAGCTAATAGATAAAAATGAAGACATCATGATTGGAACGAGAAATGGTATGGCTATTCGCTTTAATGAAAGTGATGTACGTATTACAGGAAGAAGTTCATATGGTGTAAAGGGTATAACTCTGTCAGATGACGATGTTGTTGTCGGTATGCAGAAAATTAGTCAGGGCGAATTTGTTCTTGTTGTATCTGAAAAAGGTATGGGTAAGCTTACCAATGTAAATGAGTTTAAATCTCAAAAAAGAGGAGGAAAGGGACTCATATGTTATAAAATAACAGAGAAAACTGGTAATCTTGTTGGATTTAAGCTTACAGATAAATCAAGAGAGATAATGCTTATTACAAATGAGGGAGTAATAATAAGAATGTCTCTTAAGGATACTAAAGATATTGGCAGAAATACTTCAGGAGTAAAATTTATGAATATAGAAGCAGATTCTAATATAGTTATAGCTTCGATTGCTAAGGTAAGAGAATCAACAACTGAATCTGATATACAAAGTGAAGAAACTGATCAAATAGATGATAAAAATTAAATAAATTTATGAATATTAGTATCAGTTAAAGAAAAGTGCAATATTAAAAAAAGAACTGAAATTTGAGGTGACTCCGAAAA
The DNA here is from genome assembly GCF_900113415.1 of Oribacterium sp. WCC10. Lineage (GTDB taxonomy): Bacteria > Bacillota > Clostridia > Lachnospirales > Lachnospiraceae > Oribacterium. Next base: position 48,210 of record NZ_FOPH01000021.1, read on the forward strand.
GTTAGACTTTATTAGCGAGACGAGAATGTAAATAATTTTGTGTAAACTAGATATCTAGGATAAGTATCCTCTTGGATTGATGTTAGAATAAATATTAATCCAGGAGGATATTTTTATGGCAAGAACCAGAAAGCTCTCACCAGAGCGCAAAGCAATCATCAACAGTCTCATTGAGCATTATCGTCCAGAAGATGCATAGGATGTGCAGGAAATGCTCAAGGACCTTCTCGGAGATACGCTTCAAGGTATGCTGGAGGCGGAAATGGACGAGAAACTTGGCTATTCCAAGTATGACTACAAGAACAAAGAAACCGACGACAGCCGCAACGGTTACAGCAAGAAAACCGTAGTATCATCCCTCGGAGAGATCAATCTTGACATCCCAAGGGATAGGAAAGGCGAGTTTTAACCCCAGGCTGTTAAGAAGAATCAGACCGACATTTCCAACATCGAAGATCAGGTTCTCTCTATGTACGTCAAGGCAATGACTACCCGCGACATCTCCTCACATCTTCGTGATGTATACGGAGTAGATGCCTCAGCTGAGATGATATCTCACATGACCGATAGGATATTGCCTATCGCTAAAGAATGGCAGAATCGGCCTTTAGAGCGCAAATACGCCATCGTTTTCATGGATGCGGTACATTTTCATGTTTGTGAGGAAAACCAGACCATAAAGAAAGCCGTGTACGTGGCTATAGGCGTCAAACTCAACGGTAACAAGGAAGTTCTTGGTATGTGGGTTGGTGGCAATGAAAGCGCAAAATACTGGCTCGGTGTCCTGAATGAGATAAAGAATCTCGGTGTAGAAGATATCATGATTGTATCTGTAGACGGCCTTACTGGATTTGTCGATGCAATAGGCGCAGTATTTCCCAAGGTCGAGATACAGCGCTGTATCGTACATCAGATCCGATATACCACTAAGTTCGTTAACTACAAGGATTTGAAGCCATTTGTTAAAGATATGAAGGCCATATACCAAGCTCCTACTGCCGACAGAACATGGCGACACCTGAACTTCTTCCAGTATAAAACGTATATCCATGCGAAGATGCCTAAAGTCAGCGATGGTGAAGGTCAATGCCCTACAGTTAGAGCTCCGTGAGCTCGAAAGAACTCCGAGTTCACACTACTCTTTGAATCATGGGTAATGGAACTTGCAAAACATCTTCCGGTAACTGTCGTGGCCAAGCTTGTCGGAGTCCGTGATAATCATTTGTGGCGCTTTATAAAGCGTTACGTTGATGCTGCCAGAGAACTCGAAAATTATTCCGAGGTCGATAGCATCGGCATGGACGAAACCAGCAAAAAAGGCAATAATTATGTCACGGTAATGGTTGATCTCGCAGGTCGAAAAGTAATCTTTACGACTGAAGGTAAGGACCATACCACGGTCGACAAGTTTGTCGAAGATTTCAAGCAACATAATGGTGATCCGGCTAAAGTAAAGCTCGTTACCTGTGATATGTCTTTAGGCTTCCGGAAAGGCGTCAGAGATAACTTTCCTAACAGCAATACCATCATCGATAAGTTCCATGTCATAAAGCATGCCAACGATGCTGTAGATACATTCCGCAAGCAGGAATGCAAGACCAATGAACTCCTGAAAGGAAACAAGTACCTTTGGCTTAAAAATGATGTCAACCTTACTGATGAACAGGCTGCATGGAAATGCGAACTTATGAAGGCGTCCAAACACTTAAAAACCGGAAGAGCTTACTCCATGCGAGTAACACTCCAGGATATTTACGAGCAGTGCTTATCACGTAAAGAAGCAGAGCCAAAGCTTAAAAAGCTATGTTCATGGTTGATACGTTCTCGTTATGGAAAGAAGTATACTCGGTTTGGGAGCAATCTATTAACCGATTTGTTATAAGAATCAAGATAATGAGATAATTCATCAGAAATAAAAATGCGTCTGCTTTTAGGACCTTTAGACTGCAGAATGTCGATATAGTTACAATTCAACACAACATTTTCGCACTTAAGTGTACGCGCTTCTTTGCAGCGGAGGCCGCAACAGTACATCAGTCTGTACATTGCTGGAAAAACTATATTTCTTTTTGGTAGGGTAAAAAAGGAGAACCGTAAAAGGTGAAAGTTCTGTTTGAACCGGCAAAGATAAATCGGATTATCTCTACGGGCACAGAAATAAGATCCCCATTTATATAAAAATGGAAAATGCAGGAATAAAGAATGTGACGCCAGATAGGTGTCTTTTGTTTCTCGTTATATTTAAGCTGAAATGTATCAGCTTCATTTTGATAACACATTTGTGTTTTGGAAATAAAGCTGTCAATTGTAGAAAAGGACTTGTAATCAGAGCGGCGCATAGGTATCATGTAAGACAACAGATGGGGGAAAACCTCAAATGTCGTTGGGTAGAGAGAAGGGACTGGCTTTGGTCGGCATGAGTCCTTTCCCTTTTTTTTTGCAACTGCATCAGTATACAACAAGAATCGAGAATGTTAGACTGATTTCTATATAGAATCAAGTGTAAGACTAAAATAAACTGATGGTATAGTGCTGTGGAATTTAACTTTGCACTTCACGAATAAACTAAAAATAATAAAAAAATATAAAGACAGTTGACATAAATAAGAAAAATTGTTAATATACATAGGCATCTCTTCTAAGAGATTAAAACGAATCCTATACTACCTTGGTAGGGAACGTTTTGTGCCATTTATTGGCACAACTTAAACAACAATGGAGTAGTACTCAAGAGGCCGAAGAGGCGCCCCTGCTAAGGGTGTAGGTCGGATAAAACCGGCGCGAGGGTTCAAATCCCTCCTGCTCCGTTTTAACTTTAGAAAGTTAAAAAAATGTTTGACATTTGGTTTTGGATTTGATAACATAACCGAGTTGCAAAAAACACAACAAAAAGAACCTTGAAAATCAAAGATCGATTAATACACAGACCCTGAAGATTCTTTGAAAAAGAAAATTCAGAGCGGAAGAGTTCGAAAGAACTCGGAAGCAAACGACCAAATATGGTCAAGCGAATTTATTCGCAGTAAAGAAACGGACAGAACGAAAAGCCAAGCTTTAGTTCTGAACAAGGAAGAACTTAAAGAGAGAAATCTCTTAACATTTAAGATGAGAGTTCGATCCTGGCTCAGGATGAACGCTGGCGGCGTGCCTAACACATGCAAGTCGAACGAGTGAGAGATGAAACCTAGTGATTCTCGAGCGAGTGGCGGACGGGTGAG